>NZ_JNAO01000016.1 GCF_000760035.1 Prochlorococcus marinus str. MIT 9314 | reverse complement strand
GTGAAAGCACTGTATGTACAAGCTCCTGTGAATGCAGAACTAATGTCTGTATCAAAGCCAACTAGCATTGAAATTCCACCTACAGGGAAAGAGTAAGCAACTCCATCAACTTGTAAAGAAGAACCTGTATCGAACCCCAATGGGTCATCGGCTGTAGCTGCTGAATCAGAACCACTGTCAATAGCTATATCAAGAGAATCTTCTCCAGTAAAACTAGTTGAAAGACCTATGTTGAATTGATAAGCGGCTACAGTTTTTTCTGAAGTAGAATCACCATCGATAGCTCCGATAGATGCATCAACGCTGAAAGAAGCTGATGTTGTTTCTGAAAAACCACCATCAGGGCTATAACTATCAACTAAACCTTCTCCACCAGCAAGTAAAGAATTATGATTTGGTTGATCATTTACAAAAGCGTTAGCGAGATCAATTTGCTCTAGATTAGAGTATTTTGAAATTTCATTTAAGTTTGCCTCGCCAGCAAACGTAGGTAATGGAATTAGTAGCCCAATCGTTGCTGGTGCTACTAACAAGCTTTTGAAAAGCTTCATAAAAAATTCCTCACACATTTAAGGTCTTCTAAAGTTACTCTATCTGCCAGGAATTAACAACCTCCAGTAGACAAAATTCGAGCCGGCTATTACTAAAAACTTTCCCTTCAATATAAAATCTTATCCCTAAGAATTTTATTTGTTTTAATAATTTCTATTGCAGGTTCCAAAAGATCTTTATACTCTCTCCAAATTCCTATAGAAGAAGAATAAAATTTCTCTCTTATTTGGGCACTACTAGCTGTGAAAACATTTCTCTTATTTTTATGGGGTGAAAGATATTTTTCATTCCAATCCCATTGAAGCCAATTTATTAACTCGGGTATTATTTTATTAGGGTTGTTAATTAACTCCTCATAATTGTAATCATATATATTTGCACTATATTTAGTTTTATATTCCTCCATAGTTTCAAAATAGTTCAAATATAGATTAGAGATATCGTGCAAAGAGAAAGAGAAAGGCTGATTTAAAAAATTTGCTCTATAAATTGATAAAATATTATCAAGGGGATTTCTTACACAATTAATTATTTTTGCGTCAGGAAAAAAATTAGAAATTATAGGGCAGAACATATAATTAAATAAATACTTGTCGGTATATATTAGAGAGGATTTAAATTGATTAATAACTTTTTTTTCGTAGAGGTCAAATACATCATCAAAATCTTTAATTCCCTTTATTGATTCTTCCAAGAATGAAACCTCACCCATATCAGTTACTTCAGGATTCAAACTCAATATATTTTCGAGTAAAGTACTTCCTGATCGAGGCATCCCTACAATAAAGATATATTTACAAGAATTCTTATAGTATTTATTCTTTAAATTTTCAATTTTTAATGATCTATAAAATTCAGTATGCTTTATCTTTATATTTGCGTCAGACTTTTTATACCTTAGACTTTCATCGTTAGCGATTTTAAGATTTTTTGCACTTTCTATATATTCTCCTTTTTTATGTAACAAATTTGAGATCGCAAAAGTCGCATATATTTTTGAGCTTGAATTGAGATTCTCTAGTTTTGTACTCAATAAAAAATTTAATTCATTTTTATGATTCTTAAAATCATAAATTCCAGATAATTCATAATAACTATTAAAGTCAAATTTATTTCTTGAAAGAATAAATAAATTAGTCTCTATTGCAAGTTTAAGTTGGCCTGAATTTCTATAAAAACATGCCAAGTTAGTGTAAAAAGGCATGAAATTAGGCGATAGATTTATTCCTTTTTTTAATATTTCTATACTTTTACTTAATTGATTCTTATCCCTATAAAGAATACTTAAATTTAAATAAGCCAATTCTAATCTTTTATGTTTTTTGATTAAATTTAAAAGAACATTTTCTCCTTCCTCATACTCTCTTTTCTTTATATATGCATTAGCTAGAGCTAGATAAATTCTTATTTCTTTATTATCATCTAATTGAACTTTATTATTATTTTTTAAATCCTTTAATATATTTAATGCTTCATCGATATTAAAGTTATTGATATAAATCTCAGACTTTAAAAGTTGATAAATATAATTATTTCTCGATAATTTAATAGCTTCATCTATATAAATTAAAGCATTATCAAAGTTTCTCAATGCAAAATACAAAAGAGCTAAGTTATAAAGTAAATCGCCATGATTAGGATTAATTTTTAAAGCCTTTTGAAGTACCTTCTCAGCATCATTAAATTTAGTCTCCATTCTTAACATTTCTGCTAACAAAATATAAGAATTTATAGATGATGGAAACTTTTTAATTAAAGTTAAAAAAACCCTTTTTGCTAAATTGTAGTTTTTTAAATGTTTACAAAATAAACCGTATTCATAAAGTAATTCAAAAGAATCATTATTTGTTTTTAACAATTCCTGAAAAATTTTATTTGCTTCAAAAGGATTTCCCGCTTTTAGATTTAATTTAGCCTCCTCAATTTTTTTGTATAAGTCAATATTTTTCAATATATTACCTATGATGTTCACTCCATTATACTTTTTATAAAAATGAATGAAATAACTACTTAATTAAGAAAAAAAAAGACCTGCTGTTAAGCAGGTCTTTCTTTGTGTGTAAGATTTTCTAATTCTCTTAGAAAGAGAATGAAGATTTAACCATGACTCCTGTTAGATCATCACCAGATTTTTCTTCTATAAATACACCTGGAGTGATTGTCATGCCATCATTAACTGGATAAGAGTAAGATGCTTCATAAATCATGTATTCTGTTTCGGCATCAGTAAAGTTAGCTGATGTACCAGCACCAAGACTTACAGAACCAGGACCAACTTCAGGGAAAGTTAAACCAACGAAGTATCCAGTCTTATCTGTTCCAGATGTTTCTTCAGTTTCAAAACCAACACTTATGTCTGCTATATCA
>NZ_JNAO01000015.1 GCF_000760035.1 Prochlorococcus marinus str. MIT 9314 | reverse complement strand
CAGGCAGAGCAAAAGCAAGAATTAGAGAAACAGGCAGAGCAAAAGCAAGAATTAGAGAAACAGGCAGAGCAAAAGCAAGAATTAGAGAAACAGGCAGAGCAAAAGCAAGAATTAGAGAAACAGGCAGAGCAAAAGCAAGAATTAATTGATATTCCTAATAAAGAAATTGTTACTGGACAGTCTAAAACTATTCCTGAAACTGAATTAGGAGAATTTGATGACAACTTTACTTGGTCTGCAATGGTATTAGCTGCTCAAGGAAAAAAAATAAATCAAATATCGATTGATGAAATTGATTGGTTAACTAAATTACGGAGAGGATTAGAAGAAACCCGAAAAGGATTTGTTACTGAATTATTAGATAAATTGGGAGATGATCCTCTTACTCCTGAATCTCTTGATGATTTAGAGACTCTACTGATAAGAGCTGATGTAGGGATTGATTCAACTGATAAAGTTATAAGCTCTCTTAGAACAAAATTAAACGAGGAAGTCGTGGGTGGAGAAGCAGGAATAAAATTCTTGAAGAAGGAGCTAAAATTAATTATCGATAAACCCATAAAAGATTCGGGCTCTGATCTTTTAGTACCCCAAAAGGGTAAGTTAAATGTTTGGTTATTAGTAGGAGTTAATGGCGTCGGTAAAACTACTACATTGGGAAAATTAGCATACTTGTCATCAAAAAGTAATTATAAAACTTTGATTGCTGCTGCTGATACTTTTAGAGCCGCTGCAGTAGAACAACTTAAAGTGTGGGGAGATAGAAGTAATGTTGATGTAATATCTAATAAATCGAAAAATGCTGATCCAGCTGCTGTAGTTTTTGATGCAATTAATTCTGCAAAAAAAAGAAATGTTGATTTATTACTTGTTGATACAGCGGGTAGATTGCAAACAAAAAATAATTTGATGGATGAATTAGCAAAAATAAAAAAAATTATTGATAAAAAGGTCCCAGATGCAATTGTTGAATCATTATTAGTTTTAGATGCAAGTCAGGGACAAAATGGCTTAAAGCAAGCAAAAAGTTTTGCTAAATCAGCAGATTTAAGCGGAGCAATTATTACTAAATTAGATGGCACTTCTAGAGGAGGAGTCTCTTTAGCTGTATCAGAAGAAGTAAATTTGCCTATAAGGTTTATTGGTGCTGGAGAAGGTATAAAAGATTTGAGACCATTTAATAGTTATGAATTTGTAGAGGCTATGCTTGCAGATAAATAAATATGTAATTTTTTTTTAAAAAACTTAAATTTAATGTTAAAACATATTTATCTATTAGAGTTGCTTTGACAAATAATCAAAAAGAAAAAATATTTTCGAATAAATTTATCCAAAAATTTTTAGAAAATGATCCGAAAATAACTCAAAAAAATAAATATAAATTTGCTGAAATCGCATCTTCCTTAGCATATTATTTAAAGTCGTTTTCCAACATAAATAAATTGCTGGATTATGTATGCTTAATTTTTAAACATATTTTTTCTGAGAATATAATTTTAATTATTCCTTTAAATTACGAAGGGGAGATATGGAATGAAAATATAAAAATTTCTGTTAATTATGAATATTTAACAATTCAAGAAGAAATTAATAGTTTTTTGAATCAATTTCATTTTTCAAAAAATTTTAAAATAAAAGAAATTCTAAATTTTGAAAATGCTTTAAAAAATAAATTTAAGGAATATAAAATTGAAACAAAAAAAATAATATCTAAAGGTAAATGTAGAGGATTTATTTATATTTTTAGCAAAGATACTTCTAGTCAGTCGATATCTGAAGATGGTAATTTTAATTTTATTGAGAATTGTTTAGCTGTTGGATTAGAAAATCATTACTTAATAAAAACAAAGAAAAAGCATGAGAATGTTGATAGAGAAATTTCTACTGGTGCTGAAATTCAATCTCAATTACTCCCGGATTATTGTCCAATTATCCATGGTATAGAAATGGCTGCTCATTGTAGACCAGCTCTTCAGCTTGGTGGGGATTACTATGATTTTATGTGCTTAAAGACGAATATCTCTGAAAAAAGGAAAGAAAAATCAAGATGGGCTTTTGTAATAGGTGATGTTATGGGTAAAGGGATTCCAGCCGGTCTTTTAATGACTATGTTAAGAGGAATGCTACGTGCAGAGGTTCTTACAGGTCTGCCTCCAGATAGAATTTTACATGATTTGAATCAACTAGCAATAAATGATTTAGATCAATCGCATAGGTTTGTGACACTATTTTACTCAGATTATGATCCTAGAACTAGAAAATTGAGATTCGCTAACGCAGCACATAATCCTCCTCTGCTTTGGAAAAGTTCAGATCAGAAAATTATTAAATTAGATACGAAAGGATTTGTACTTGGACTACAAAAAGATGCTGAATATCATTGTGGTGAAATCAAGCTTAATCAAAATGATTTAGTTCTTTATTACACAGATGGAGTAATTGATACTTCTAACTCTTTAGGGCAAAGATTTGATGAGGAAAGATTAATTAAAATATTTACAAAATTATGCAAGCAATCTTATACATCCCAAGAAATCTTAAATAAAATATTTAAAAAGTTAGATGATTTTACAGGGCATAACAGACATCTTGAAGATGATGCTTCGATGGTTATTTTTCAAGTGAAATAGATATTTTTTGTCACTTATTAAAAAAAATGCTTTATTAGAGATACTTAAAGTTACTAATTGATATGGCAAAAGTTTGGAGTAAAAGGTTTGATAATGCACTTGACCCTTTTATTGAAAAGTTTAATGCCTCAGTTGGTTTTGATAAAAAGCTTATTTTAGAAGATTTAGAGTGCTCGATTGCCCACGCGAAAATGCTTGGCAAAACAAAAGTTTTGTCTTCTTCTGAAGTTTTGCAAATTATTAATGGCTTAAAGTTAATAAAAGTTGAGTATTTGGAGGGTAAATTTTCTCCCGGCCCACCTTCTGAAGATATTCACTATTGCATAGAAGAAAAGCTAATAAGTTTAATTGGTGAAACTGGAAAAAAATTACACACAGGTAGAAGCAGAAATGACCAAGTTGGTACAGATATAAGATTGTGGCTTAGAAAAGAGATTGACAATATTGAAATTTTATTAATCGATTTACAAAAATCCTTCTTAAATCTTGCGCAATCTAATATCTATACCTTGATTCCTGGGTATACCCACATGCAAAGAGCTCAACCATTATCTTTGGCTCATCATTTATTGGCTTACATAGAAATGCTCCAAAGAGATCGTGAAAGGTATAAAGAAGTACGCTCAAGAGTGAATATTTCTCCGTTAGGAGCTGCAGCATTAGCTGGAACAAAAATAAAAATAGATAGGCACTTTACAGCAACTGAATTGGGTTTTAAAAAGATTTATAAAAACAGCATTGATGCAGTAAGTGATAGAGATTTTTGTATTGAGTTTGTCTCTGCATCTGCTTTGTTGATGTCACATTTAAGTAAAATTTCAGAGGAAATAATTTTATGGGTAACAGATGAATTTTCTTTTGCAAAATTAACAGATAAATGTGCCACAGGAAGTAGCTTAATGCCGCAGAAAAAAAACCCTGACGTTCCAGAATTGATACGAGGAAAGACAGGAAGAGTGTATGGGCATCTCCATGCATTGCTAACTATGGTCAAAGGAGTGCCACTTTCTTATAATAAGGATTTTCAAGAGGATAAAGAGCCAATATTTGATACTTCTGAAACAATATCTTCTTGTGTTAAAGCAATGACTATTCTAATAAATGATGGCATTGAATTTAATATTAAAAATCTATCTGATTCTGTAGAAAACGACTTTTCTAATGCTACTGATTTGGCAGATTATTTAGTTGGTAAAGATGTTCCTTTTAGGACCGCCTATCAAGTTGTTGGTCAAATGGTTAAATATTGCCTGGAGAAAAAAATGTTATTTAAAAATCTCAAAATTGAAGAATTTAAAAAATTTCATCCCGAATTTGATGAGGATGTTTTTATGGACCTTAAACCTTTTAATGTTGTTAAATCAAGAAATAGCCAAGGAGGTACAGGTTTTGTTCAGGTAGAAAAAGAGGTAAATAATTGGAAAAAAAGATTGTTACTTTGAATCTCAATTATTTTTCTACAACAAGGGTATGCTTTGAAGTAGTATAGATAGGCAACACTATGAGACTACTTATTGTAGTTTTTTTATAAGGTAAATTTTTTGTTGAGTTTAAAGTGAGTATTTTTGTTGGCAATTTGCCGTTCCGAGCAGAGCGTGAAGATGTTATGCAGTTGTTTACCCCTTTTGGTGAGGTTTTAAATTGTTCTCTTCCTTTGGAGAGAGATACTGGAAGGAAAAGAGGATTTGCATTTATTGAGATGGCAGATGAAGCGATTGAGTCAACAGCTATTGATGGTTTGCAAGGTACGGAACTTATGGGAAGACCATTAAGAATTAATAAAGCTGAGCCAAGAGGTTCCGGTGGATCTCGTAGAGGAGGAAGAGGCGGCTATGGCGGTGGAAATAATGGCGGCTACGGAGGTGGCGGTTATGGCGGTGGAAATAATGGTGGCTACGGAGGTGTCGGCTATGGCGGTGGAAATAATGGCGGCTACGGAGGTGGCGGCTATGGCG
>NZ_JNAO01000014.1 GCF_000760035.1 Prochlorococcus marinus str. MIT 9314 | reverse complement strand
TAAAACCAATTGAAAATTAAACAAAAAAAAGCCCCCAAAAAGGGGGCTTGTAAGTTTAAGAACTTTAAGCTTAACCGATAGCTGGAGCTGAAAGAGCTACTGTTGTAGACTCAGCTGCTGCTAGATCAAGTGGGAAGTTGTGAGCGTTACGCTCGTGCATTACTTCCATACCTAGGTTAGCTCTGTTAAGAACGTCACCCCATGTAGGAACAATCTTACCGTTTGCATCAACAACTGACTGGTTGAAGTTGAAACCGTTAAGGTTGAATGCCATTGTGCAGATACCCATTGAAGTTAACCATACACAAACAACTGGGAATACAGCTAGGAAGAAGTGAAGACTTCTGCTGTTGTTGAATGAAGCATATTGGAAGATCAAACGACCGAAGTAGCCATGAGCTGCAACGATGTTATATGTTTCTTCTTCTTGTCCGAACTTGTAACCATAGTTCTGAGATTCTGTCTCAGTTGTTTCTCTGATTAGAGATGAAGTAACAAGTGAACCGTGCATAGCTGAGAATAAAGATCCTCCGAACATACCAGCAACACCAGCCATGTGGAATGGGTGCATAAGAATGTTGTGCTCTGCCTGGAAAACAAACATGAAGTTAAATGTTCCAGAGATACCTAGAGGCATTCCGTCAGAGAATGAACCTTGACCGAATGGGTATACAAGAAATACTGCGAAAGCTGCTGAAACTGGTGCAGAGTATGCAACACAGATCCAAGGACGCATACCTAAACGGTATGAAAGCTCCCACTGTCTTCCCATGTATGCTGAGATACCAATTAGGAAGTGGAAAATTACAAGCTGGTAAGGACCACCGTTGTATAACCACTCATCTACAGTAGCTGCTTCCCAAATTGGGTAGAAGTGTAGACCAATAGCGTTAGATGAAGGAACAACTGCACCTGAGATGATGTTGTTTCCATATAGGAATGAACCAGCAACTGGCTCTCTAATTCCGTCGATGTCTACTGGTGGTGCTGCGATGAATGCAACGATGAAGCAAGCCGCTGCTGTAAGAAGGCATGGAATCATTAAGACGCCGAACCAACCAACATAAATTCTGTTGTTAGTTGATGTTACCCACTCACAAAACTGTGGCCAACCTTTTAACAGCGAAGAACGCTGCTGCTGAATAGTTGTCATGAGTTCGTT
>NZ_JNAO01000013.1 GCF_000760035.1 Prochlorococcus marinus str. MIT 9314 | reverse complement strand
TCTTCACTTCTTCCTAGCTGTATTCCCAGTTGTTTGTGTATGGTTAACTTCAATGGGTATCTGCACAATGGCATTCAACCTTAACGGTTTCAACTTCAACCAGTCAGTTGTTGATGCAAACGGTAAGATTGTTCCTACATGGGGTGACGTTCTTAACAGAGCTAACCTAGGTATGGAAGTAATGCACGAGCGTAACGCTCACAACTTCCCACTTGATCTAGCAGCAGCTGAGTCTACAACAGTAGCTCTTTCAGCTCCAGCTATCGGTTAAGTTTAAAGTTCTTAAACTTACAAGCCCCCTTTTTGGGGGCTTTTTTTTGTTTAATTTTCAATTGGTTTTATTTAAAACTTTACTTATTTTTGTATATTTCTTTTAACGAAATTTCGTTCTCTATTAAATGCCCACTCATCGAATATTTCTAAGAATAATTTTAAATATTGTCTTGATTTTTTATCCGGCCCAAAAATATTTAATAAAGCTCTTTTTTTTATATTGCGAAGGATTTTTATCAATTTCTGCGTTAATGATTTGTAGATATTAAATACCTTTATGAAAACCTTTCATTTTTAATTTTGGCATTCAGCTTTTTTATTGCTTTAACTTGTTGGCTCATAGTGGCCAACAAATAGACAACAAATACCTTCTTAAAACAAGGACAAATTATAAGTTTCAATTAATATTATTGAAAATCCATTATTTGTAATGAAGCAACTTTTGATTGTTTTTTTATTATTTATTTCTTTTGCAAATAAATCTAAAGCTGGAATCCCGGAAGACAAAGACGCTTGGATGGAGATAGAGAATACCGGCTCTGGGAAGGTTCAGATAAATACTCTAGATGCTAAAGCACTTGGTTCCAAAATCACTGTTGGGATAACAAGAAGACAAGGAGAAAATGAACAATCAGATGGATATTACGTTATGAGTTGGACTGGAAAGGTTCAAGTTGACTGCAAGAAATTCAAAATGAAAATAACTGCAAAAACAGGGAGAGGTCTTTTCCCTGCGACAAGTACTTATAAAATTACACCAGATAGCATTGGTTATCCCTTGGCAGATAATTTATGCTACTTAACTGGTGTTGAGGGTTATACGAAAAATGAATATCAACCTGAATGGGCGACAAAAGTAATTAAGACAATTGAGAGCAAGAAAATTAAAAAATATGTTCAACAAGGAGCAGTTACTATAAACTGTGATTCACCAGTTTGGAAGAATAAACCCAGATGTAATTAGCCAACAAATAGCCAACAATAATTGTCAATTTTAAAGAAATAACTTGGGCAAGAGATAAATTTATTTAATCATGGCTTGTAGACATAGTGCCATACTAGGGTTGTTAAGTGCTTTGGGAGCACTAGGTCGCAGGTTCTAATCCTGTCGCCCCGATCAGTCATACCAACGGACTAGAAATAATATAGCTTGTCTCATTTTGCGAAAGCGGCGCTAGAGGGGGCGCTAGTAAACAGTTCATGCGATAGTCACTTACTTATCTAGTGCCTTGTTCTTTTCTTGCTTTTTTCTTATTTCTTCGTAAGTATGAGTATATAGGCTCTAATTTGCTCTAAAAAACTTTCACATAGGGGTTGACGATTATGGAAATTCCAGACGAAATGTTGAAAGAAATTAGAGAAAGTGGATACGATCAAGAGCTTGTATTTACACAAATAAGAAAGCTATTAGAAAGCGAGAAACCAATTAAAGAAAACGAGTATAATCTTGAGCTTATAGACAATTACTTATTAGACAAAGATCCACAAGAACTATCTAAAAATCCTGCTGAGATAGTGATGGCAGCAGAGCTTATAGACAATTACTTATTAGATAAAAGATTTATGAGAGAGCTTGAAGATGAAGAATATGATGCTGCTTAAAATAACTATTAAATTGCAAAAGGGGGCTAGAGGGGGCGCTAGGTGAAGATCTCATGCTATTTCTTGCGATCGCAAGGCATGATTTTGAGATTCAAATACGTTCCAACACAATAGATAACTCTTGTCACAGTCAAAATTCTTAAGTTTTTCTCATTTTTACATACAAGTGCATTGGGAGCACTAAGTCGCAGGTTCGAATCCTGCCGCATCGACTCTTAGAATCCAATTGATAGAAAGGTTTTCCAGCCTATCTTTTTATATTGGGTAATTATTGACATCACTCTCTTGATGTCAGTTTGATGTCATATGTATGTCTTTTCTTGGTTGTTAGTAGATATTCTTAGATTCAAATAATAAATATGACTGATAAAGAAGTTAATTTCCTATAATTTTTCTATGGAATTTTTAACTAATCTTTGGAATAATCAACCAAATTTAGTTTTTGGTGTAGGTTTAGCTACAGCAGTATTGTTGGGGATTTATATATTTTTATTAGATATAACTAAGTAAAATGTTGCGACTGCTTCCGTTACCGATTTTTATTTGCATTTATCTATTCTCTTGGTGGAGTTGTAAAAGAAATATTATCGCTAGTGATAAGCAACTAAAATCTTGCATTGATTGGGCATATGTAAAAGATTTACCGCTTCCAAAAAAACCATCTTTTGTCGAGTTTTATATTGTTTATGTTTCTTCTTTTTTTAAATTCCCCTTTGGGATAATTATTCAAGAACTACCTTTCGCAAAGAAAGTAAGGTACTACGAAAGAGAAATGAAATTAATATTTGATAAATGGAATTTAGAAAAAATAAAAAAAATAACTAACTAAATTAATAATTAATCGTCATTGTCCAATGAGGACAAATTGGTGACAAAAGATGCTTAATTGAAAGGTGAAGAGTTATTAGTAGGAGCTATAAGTAGAATTTCAAAAACTATCCCAGTTAAAGCAATTGGCAAAAAGACTTCATGTTTAAGAAGTCTTTTTGCCAAGATTTGTCGTCCCAGTGAGTACCCATATTACTGAAATTTATTGAGTAATCGATTATAAATTATTAATAATACTATTAATCCACCAACACCATAAGCTGCATGGGTTGGGTCATGATGATTCTGCCAAAGCTCCTTTAAAAATTCCTTCAATACTTCATAGCCATTACCGAATGAGAATAACACCCAAAAATTTTTTATCTAATTAATTTGCATAATTTCTTACAACTGGTAATTTTAGTGAGCTTCAATAAATTCAAATGCAAGATTTAAAAATTAAAAAGATAGCAGCTGTTGCAGTAAACATAACTAAGATACTGGTAATAATTTATCTAGGCTTCGTTGAGGTATTTAAAATTGGCAAATTACTTAAAGAGAAGTTAGATTCTGAATTTGATATTTCTCGAAAATGGGCTTCACAAAATTATTCAATTCTAAAAAAACGACTAGCGGAACGAAAAGTAGCGGGAGTGATAGAAAATTAGTAAGCGTTTTATTTACGCAATTAGTTTGATCGAATATACGGCATCCTTACAATTATTTTTTTTATCCCATTCCTTCGCGAAAGGAGATTCCATCTCTGCGCCTAATTTTTCTAAGTCGGTACAGTTCATTAATAAATGAGATTTGTGTTCGTTCACTTTTACAAACTCATAATCTGTTACAAACTCCTTGCACATTTCTTCAAGAAATAATGTCGTTACATCATTTTTAAATTCTTCAAATGTACAACTAAAAGTTGAAATAATGAGAGTGTTCATAAAAAAAAAGGAGCTAATTGCCCCTTATTTTAGATCGACTGTCAATCTCTTTCTATGAGTAGACTTTCGCAACTATTGGACCAGCTTCTTCATCAGTAAATACAGGTGTGGTTTCCCAATTAAGAAATTCACCCCATTCAGCGACATGTTGATATATTGCTTTTGGATCATCAGTCTTTAAAACTATCCAACCCTCTAAAGAACCTGGTGCGTGATATCTTCCAATCATCTCAACTCCAGGATAATCTCCCCCACCACCAAGAAATTTTTCTGCACCTTTTTGATGATATCCGGCCTTAAATGACCAATGCTGAACATAAAGCATTTTATTTTTTAATTTTTATAGGCTTTCTATTACTAGCAGAAAAAATAATTTCTGAAAATAAATAGTTTTAATTGCCCATTTTTATAGACTGACTTTCTAAAAAAAACTATCAAATACCCCACCTAGTTAACAGAGTGTACTATGTCGTGGATGAGTGAGCTATGGTTATATATTGAGTATAAAAATGTATATAATTTGTACAATATTGAATCTAGAATACATTCCAATTTATACCTTAAACTCTTGTGATAACAATTTTTTATTGGATAATCTTAAATAAATTATGTTGTGCTTTGGGAGAACTAGGTCGCAGGTTCGAATCCTGTCGTCCCGACTCTTAAAAGCCAAGTTATACTAATGAATCTTCCAACTCGCTTTTTTGTTGCTTACGTTATCAAATTGAGAAAGGGGCAATCGTTTGAAGTACTTTGATCTAAAATATACCTATCAAATCAAAATAAATTTATATAAAGTTATCAAATATTTCTCTTGATTACTTTACTTTTTTTTAAAGTATCAGAATATCTACATTTCTATAAATTCTTAACCAATTTAAAAAATATTTCTTCAAGATTTCTTGTGAATCCTTTTGTATCAAATAAGGTAGATGTGGTTCTGCTTTGATTTAGACGATATTTTAAATCCTCTAAATATATTTTATTGGTTGCGATGCTAAATGCCTTCTCTTCATATTCTTCATTATCTTGGGCTATTAACTCTTCCAATCCCAAGGAAGTCAAAAGACTAGAACAGACTCTTGCCGAAAAACTTTTTCCTTGTTTAGATATTACAGGGACTCCTGACCAAAGAGCATCTGATGCTGTAGTGTGAGCATTAAAATTAAAAGTATCCAGAAAAAGATCAGCGCATTTTATCCTTGATAAATGATCTTCATTGCATAACTTATCAGCAAAAATAATTCTTGAACTTTCTACCCCCCTATTTTCTGATTCTTTTTTTAGGTTTATTTGAGAATAATCATTAGATTTGTAAAGCCATAAGACACTATTTTTAATTTTTTTCAATAAGCTCATCCAGATATCAAATTCCTCAGACGTAATTTTGTTATTTGCATTAAAACAGGCAAAAACAAAAGCATTTTCTGGCAAGCCTAGTTCAGTTTTGAGGAATTCCTTTTTAGAAGTTTTCCTTTTACTATCATTACATTGGTAACAATTAGGCATATAAATAACTTTTTCACTATAAAATTTTCTGAATTTATCAGGGATGATAACTTTATCAGCGAGTAAATAATCAATACCGTCAGAACCTGTAGTACCCGGATAACCTAAATATGAAATTTGAATAGGAGCAACTCTCATAGAAAAAATTGAAAGCCCTCTTTTTTTTGTATATCCCATAAGATCAATAGCAATATCTAAAGAATCTTCTCTTGCAATAAAAGCTGCTTTTTCATCAGAAATATCTGATATATTCCGAAAAACATTTACATTCCTTTTTAATTCACCTGTTAATTCATCTTCTACTGAGTTTAGTGAATAGACATAAACATCAAATTGATCTTTATTGTGCATCTCGAATAATCCTTTTATGAGATACATAACTGCATGTTTTCGAAAATCTGCAGAAAAATAACCTACTCTAATTTTCTTTTTTGGAGTGTACGAAATATTTTGGGAAACCCTTTTATATTTGCTCTGAAAATAAAATTTAGCTCTATTCAAATTATTACTAGGATTATCCTCAAGATATAGCAGATTAAAAGGACAAATCTCTTGCTCCAAATCATCAATTTTATTTAAAGTATCCTTGACGTATTTAGGTTCAGACCAATCACAAGCAAATGATTTACAGGTCAAAAGACTTATTTTTAAATGGCCAATTTGAGGTTGTAATTTAATTGCCTTTTTATAGACTTCAATTGCATTTGAGTATTTCTCAGTCTTTTGATAAAGCCCTCCCAAATTTGATAATGCTTTGTAGTTTTTGGTATTTAATTTTAATCCTTTTTCATAGAGCTTTATAGCCTTTTTGAAATTAAATAAATCTTCTTCAAGCTTCGCATAATTGAATATTAGTAACTCTGATTTAGGATTATTATTGGTAGCCTCATCTAGTATTAATCTAGCTTCTTTAATATCCTTTAATGAAATATAAGAATTAACAAGTCCGAAAAGCAAGTTAAGATTATTTTCTTTAGTCAATGATTTTGCCTTTGTGAGATACTTAATTGCATCTTTATAATTCTTTTGATTTTTTTCAATGAATCCTAAATTTAAGAAAATCTCATAACTTTGATATCCACTTTTTAAAAGATTTAAATATAAGTTTTTTGCCTCTTTGTATTTGTTGTTTTTTAAAAGATCTTCAGCATGTTTCTCATCATTATAAAATTTTAAATATCTAGAATCTTTTAGAAATTTCTTTTTGGGTGCACTCCCGAATCCTTTCTGCATTATTTTTATTGAAGTTTAAAAAATTTTGCTTAATTAATATATTTTCGTATAAATAATTAAGAATTAAAGTAATTAAAAAATTTATTTATTTTTATTTATAACTTTATATATGATTATTATTATCCATCTATCTACTCGGCATGTGGCTTTAGGTCGGTAAGGAGGGCATAAAAGAGGCTCTTAGCTTATGTATTTATATATAAAATATATACCTCATACAACATTGAGACTCAAACTGATTCTCGCCACTTAACAAGAAGCTGGTTAAAGTTATAAAAATAAATATCAATTTCAAAAATCGAGTCTTTTTGGCGTACTTGGTGGATCTGTTTCTGTAAAGTAGCTTATAAAAGATAAAAATTTGATTGATGAAATACCTTTTTAAACCTATTTAGCATTTTTTGTTTTTAAGATAAAAATAAAATTAAGCTTTTCAAAAAATGAGTAAATTTAAAGATAACTTTTCAAGCGAAAGTTTTTACCCAGATAGTAATTATTATCTTGACCAAGACAATTCTCCTCAAGATGAACCAATTTCAAAAGATCAAAAATCTAATAATGGGGGCGATTTTGAATGGCCAAATACCTATTGGTTTATTGCTGAAAGAACAAATGGAAGGCTTGCAATGATAGGTTTTATGGCTGTCATTATTAACTACACCTTATTTGGATGGATAGCTTATCCAATCCTTTAAATGGGTAATACTAATTTTGACAAAAATGGTATAGACAAGTTTGGGGCACATTGGCTTCAATTTGCTGCGTTTGTTATAACTGCATTTGCTATTTATTTTGGCTGGGCATTTTTCAATGATGCTAATTTCCACCATTTCGCTGTAAAAATATTCAAGTTCTGGAATTGTAATGGATATAATTCATTAAGTTATTGCTTGATGCGTTGGAAAGTAGACTTTTATCCTTAAAAAAGTAATGGCAAAGTTTTATTGGTTGGTTAATTCAAATAGATCAAGTGTAAAAAGCTTTATCGAAAATACAAATAATAAAGATCAATTTTTGAAATATATGTTTATTGATTCTGTTAAGGTTACTTCTTTATGGGGTAATGAACCACCTGTCATGACAACCAGAGAAGAATTAAAGAAAGATACAGCTAGAGAAGAATGGAAAAAATTAATTGCTCAGGGTTGGAGAAGAACCGAGGAAGATTGGACCAGAAAAGAGAGCTAGGATTGCTAATCCTTAATAGGTGGTCAAATAACACTTAATTACTTACTAATGAGGATTAAATTAGTAAGCATTTCATACTATTTAAATTATTTCTACCAAAGTCGAAAAGTATAAATCTTGCATTTTTGCTAATCAGTTCAACTCCCAAATTACTTTTTTGGTTTTTGATTAGTCATATGTTTTTGAGGAGTTTTCGAGTAATCTATTTAATTCTAAGAGTTCTTTTTTACTAAGTTCTCTATATTCTCCTGTTGGCACGTCTAGCTTAATATTCATAATTCTTACACGCTTTAATGATCGTACTCTATATCCTAAAGCCTCACACATTCTTCTTATCTGTCGGTTAAGTCCCTGTGTGAGTATTATTTTGAAATTTCTTGGACCTAATTGTTTAACGAAACAATTTTTAGTTATTGTGTCTAATATTTCAACTCCATTACTCATGCTTTGAATAAAGTCGCTATTAATCGGACGATTAACTTTTACAATATATTCTTTTTCATGATTATTTTTTGCTCTGAGTATTTTATTTACAATATCTCCATCATTAGTTAAAAAAATCAATCCCTCACTGAGCTTATCTAATCTTCCGATAGGGAAAATTCTCTTAGGATAATTAATGAAATCTATGACATTATTGGGTTCTACTTTTCTATCTGTTGTGCAAACAATTCCTACGGGTTTATTAAAGGCTAAGTATATGTTTTTTTGTCTCTTTGATTTTTCTATTCTTTGACCTTTAACTTCTACTTGATCACTTTCTTCTACTTTGGCGCCAATTTCTGGAATTTTGCCATTAATGGTTACCTTTCCTTCAAAGATTAATCTATCTGCTTCTCTTCTAGAACAATAACCGACTTCACTTAAATATTTATTAATTCTGGTAGCCATCTTAGATGTTTCATTTTTGTCTGCACTAAATTAAATAATTTACTAGTCTCCTCATATTTTAGATCGGCTGTCAATTTTAGTTGATATTCTCATTATTGAATTTCAGATTATTTTCATCAGTAATTTATACCGCACAGACCTAACTCTCTTTTGAATTCCAATTTTTTTCAATTTTCCTCCATCCCTTAGAAAGTAATCTTTCATAAATTTCTCTAGCTAAATCTATTTCAACAGAAACTGTATTTGTCATAAGTGGTGGTTTGTTTCCTAATCCTCCTGCTATTTTTCCAGTATCTATAAACATATACTCAAAAACTCCATTAATACTTTTATCATTTTTCATAAATCTTTTAACTTCTGACCTATCTGAATTTATCAACCAATAAGATTTAACCATTAATATAACCTTGGAATTAGTAAGCGTTCCATTTAAAACAAACTCATTTGATCAGTTTCTTTTTTCTTTACATCCTCTACTAGCCAACCATCAGGGGACCAACTAATCATGATTGCAAATAATCCTCTTAATTCATCTGCATCTTTAACTTGCTCTGTCCATTGTTCCTCATATCCATTGGGAACTATTACAGGCATGCGGTGATATAAAGGTTTAATTAAATCATTTGGTTCAGTTGTTAAAACGCAGCAACTCTCAAGTTCTACTCCATCTGGTGAAGTCCACTTACTCCAAATTCCGCCCAACCAAAAAGTTTCATAATTCGATTTTCGAACACGATATTTTTTTTCAAAAAAACCGCTGGCAGGTATTAGGCACCTTTTATGTTTCCAACTTCCACTAAATAATTTTTTTTCTTCTACGGTTTCTGATCTTGCATTAAATGGTCTTGGTCTCTCTTTATCAAATGGGTCTCTAGCCCAAGGAGAAATAAAGCCCCATGTCATAAAAGTAGTTTTAATTCTTCCTTCGTTTTTAATTACAAGAACAGGATCATTTGGTCTTATTAGACTTTGAGCTTCATATTTAGAATCAAGTCCACTTGGATAGTCTTGTTTCAAAACCTTTGGCAACTTCTCAAATTTAGTTTTCAGCTCAAATCTTCCGCACATTGATTTTTAAAATATTTTTAAAACTTACTAAAAAAACAGTAAATTTACCTCATTTTAAATCTTCTTACAGTTTTCTCAAATAAAAAACAATTTTTTGATCGTAGAAATTTTTGTACCCAAATAATTAAAAGAAAATATAGATATTGAAAAGCTTCCTCAAATTTAATTTGAATGATTCAATATTGACCTATGACGGATCCTATTCTTTATTTATCTATGTTATTAGGACTTGGAGGAGTTTTTGTATTAATCTCCTCCTTCCATGATGATGACGATGGCGATGATGATGATGGAGAAAAATATATTTATAATCTCGAACAAACTTATTTAGCAAGATAGTTGATTTGTCTATAAAGACACATTATTTTCAAAAAGTTTCTCGCAAAAACAGGCTACTACTGAAAATAGTTTTATAGGAGTATCAAAAATTTTTCTTTCTTTGCAAAATCTACTTCGTCATTATATTAATTTTTAAATTTGGTTGTTGGTCCTCTATCCGTATATGTTTGTGCCTTAAACCGTACATTTTTATTAGTCAATTGATAAGCATCCCTAGTTAGAACTTATTAATAACGGAGATAAATTAAATGCCTTCAACACCAATAAAATCTTGTAATAAATATGTGTTGAGTTACAAAGATTCAACAAATAAGACACATGAAGTTGGCTTCTACGCGCGAGATGCATACGATTGCCTAATGCTTGCGAGAGAATTCAACACTTACGTACATGACCATCCAGGATCTGTAATCAGAATCCAACAAAAATTTTGAGGAAATTAATTATGAATTTAAAAAGATCACCATTCGCAATTCAAGATAAAAATGCAAGAGATCTTGATAATGCAAAAGATTATCCAACAATTGCAGATTTAATGAGAGAGCAGAAAGTTCCACAAGATTACACAAATACAGTTCACCATCGTAGAGATTTAGACTCTCTCGGATAGTTTACGAGAATGGCTACTTACTAATTTTTAAAATTAACGGTTATGATTAAGCCGATTTAAGATTCATCCATAAGATAATATTTTCTTCCTCAAGTTTTTTTTAAGCTCTATAGGCATATATGCAATATCTTTTTTTTATTGCATTAATGGCATCTCTATACTTTTCAGGTTCAGCTAAAAGCATTTTTATTAAATTGTATTGACTTTCAATTTCTTCAGAAGAAAATTTTCCAATAGAAAAGAGGTAATAACCTTTTATTTTAGATAAACAGTCAAACACTTAAAAAATTAACTATTAGTTAGAAGCTGCTGCAATTTCTTTATGGACAGAAAGAAATTCTTTATCTGTTAAAACTGGTGTAACTTCAATTTCTACACCAAAATTATCGACCCAGATACTACTCCATTTCCAAATGTTCTGATGGTTTGAAGATTCAACTATTGCCCAACCATTAGCCCCCTCAGGATTTACTACTCTATTAAGAACTTTAAACCCATCAAATTCATCACCTTCGCATCCTCCTTCCACAAAACCCGCAAAAGCTTCGGCCCCTTGCATATGACTTTCTTGATCTGGAAATTGCCAGTGAACGATGTAAGTTTGCATGAATAAAATTATTTTTTTAATTATTAATTATCGAATTTAAAAATTAAATAAAAAGTCTTTAAACACTAATTAAAAAGGGCTTAAGCCTAAAAGGGAAAATAGCAAAAAAAAAGACTCTTACGAGCCTAGGTGATGGGGACTCCTATAATGACAAATTAAACAGGAACAAACAACCCCATCAATAGGTAATTTTAAATACTTACAAACACCATATGTAGTGCTAAGATTTTAAAAAGGCTGGGTGATGGGGATTATCCCGCTTTTTGATTGGGGCGAAGCTAACGCCCTTTTTTTATGGAAAAATTTACTTTAATCAATAAAGCCAAATCGAGGATTAAAATATTTGAATCTTTTGAAGATAGTTCTAAGAACTCATTCATGATCAATGCAATTTTAATCTCTTATGGTTGCGTTTTTAAGCGACCAAGTAAGCCAGTTATGAAAGGCTCTAGGGTTGAATCTATCGAAGAAGCGAGAAACGAATATAAAAAACTATTAGAGGAAGGGTGGGAAAAAACTTATAGATTCAATAGTTATTTTAAAAAAAATGGTTATTAGGTACTTTACCTAAAATTTGACATTATTAAAAATTAATTGCTAGATAAGCTTCAGAATGGAAGATTGAACATGAAAAATGACATTTATTCAAATTTTAAAGATTCAGATGCTTTGGAAAGTTTTTTTGAATGTATAACTTCTTGTAGCATCAATAGTGAGGGAGTAGATTGCACTACAGCATGTTATGCAAAACATTTAGATCCAAGCAATATCGATTACCCTTTAAAATTTTCATAAGCAAAAATTATTGATAATTGTTATATTTCATTAATGTTATTCCCACCTCCTCAAGTTATTTTTGGACTATTGCTTTTATCTATAGCAGTAGTTCTCATCTGGGATATTAGATACAATCCTTTTGGAGAAGACGAAGACGGAATTTAATCTTCAACTAGGGAGCTGATTTGTAGGTGGCGCGTGAAATTGCCGTTTCTTTCTTTTGAGTCTCTTGTAAGCGACTAAAGAGCCTAATAATAACAATGAAATAGCTATTGAGTTAATCATATCAAGTAGTTTTATATATATAAAAACAAATATGTCCTAAATATCAATGACTAAATTTATTTTTTCTAAAAAGTATTTAATTATGGACTAATTTTTAATATTTAGCTTTTTCATTAGGTACCTATAACAACCAGGAGAAAAACGCTTATCTGACCAAGAGTCATTGCTATACAATAATCACTTTTTCTTATTTCTCATTTGATATTGCAGAACAGCTTTTAGATGTTGTACTTCTTTTTCTAAAATCTCAATTCTTTTTTCTAGTTCTTCATTAGTTGCCATATTTTATAAAGATAAATTCATTCATATTTATACTATTAAAAAACGACTTTTTACTCATAGTAAATGTCTAATAAGTAATAGAACCTATTGATGTGCCTAATCTCTCTAGTTAAATTATGCAGAGTATAAATTTAGCCGTATTTTATGAGTGGAGATTATGAGACACTAGAAATAAATCAACCTAAAATTAGATATTTTCAGAAAAGATCCGAAAATAATACAGAATGGTTAGATGAATTAATCAACCAAATTGAAGATATGAAAAACAACATATCCAAATCTGATTAATGACAGAAAAAGAGTTGAAGGAATTAGAGAAATTTGCAAAAGAAAATGGATACAATGACGAGCTAAAAGATATATATTTAAGGGAAGTTATTGACAGAAATAAAGAATACGAATGAGATCTAATTTTCGACCAAACATTCGACTTTTTACAAACATTCTTTTAGTTATTGGTACTTTTGCAATTGCTTTAAAGATTACTCCAATAGCGAAGGTATATAAGGAAAAAAATTTATGTATTAAATATTTAAAACATCAAATAGATCGGGAAAAGCTTATCAAAAGACTAAAAATAGTTAAACAAGCAAACCCATCTAGTATTTGTGACTCTATCCTCAAAAGTTAAAAATGAAGATTAAGTCATTTACCCCCTTAATAGCGGTCTTTGGTACTTCATTTCTGATAACCATTTCATTGCTTAAAAGTTTCCAAATTTTTATGGGAATATCAATTTGTCTTTTAGCGATGCTCAAGCTTATGGATATTGAAGGTTTTGGAACAAGTTATAAGAAATATGATTTAATATCTTCTAAATTTGATGGCTGGATATATATTTATCCTTTTTGCGAATTATTAATTGGAATAAGTTTTCTTAATTCTTCTCCACCCTCTTTAATTATTTTTATTGCTCTAATACTGGGAATTTCTGGAATGATTTCAGTATTTAAGGCTGTTTATTTGGATAAATTAAAATTAAATTGTGCATGTATTGGTGGATATGCAAAAACTCCTTTGGGAATTATTAGTTTTATCGAAAATCTTTTAATGGCAATTATGAGTGTCTTAATTTTAATTTAATAGCGATTTAATAAATTTTCATTTATGTTTTATTTAAATATTAAATTTAATCGTAGTAATTAGTATGGCATTTAATAAAATATTTATGAAAAGAGGATTTTTAAATTATCTAATTTTTTCTGGAATTCTTTTTACAAATATAATTGATCCAAATAAGAGCATTGCTTTAACTCAAGAAAATATAGATATCCCAAAAGTTGTTTCTTACAGATCAGCATCATGTGGTTGTTGCAAAAAATGGATAAATCATTTAAGAGATAATGGATTCGAGGTTGTTGATAATATAGTTGAGGATGTTTCAGTAATTAAAAACCAATATCAAATTCCCAATAACCTGAGATCATGTCACTCAGCTCAAATAGCTAACTATAAGATTGAAGGACATGTCCCGATTGAATCAATCAACAAACTTTTTAGAGAAAAACCAAATATCAATGGAATAGCAGTTCCGGGCATGCCACTTGGCTCTCCAGGAATGGAAATGCATTCTCACGGCTCACACTCGCATGATTATGAGAACTACAAAGTAGTTTCATTTAGTAGTACTGGCAAAACAAAAATATTTGATAAGATCTCTCCTTAATACAAATACTTATTTGAAATAATGCATATTTTTCTTAGAAAATTTAAATTTTTAATTTTTTTATTTTTCTTATCTCTAAATTTCAATAGTTATTCGTATGCACATATGAGGGGTACATTTCTTTCTGAAGAGGAGGCCAAAAATAGATCTATAGAACTTGGTTGCGAAGGAATACATAAGAATCAAGATAAATGGATGCCATGCAAAAACGAAAAAGAATTACATATCTATTTGAGGAAATAAATGGAAAAATTAAAAACAACTCAAAGAAAAATTCACAGAAAAATAACCGCAATTTCAGCAATCCCCTTACTAATTACTATTGTATCTGGGACTATTTATAGTATTCTTCAACCATTAGGAGTAGATGCTTTTTGGTTAATAAAATGGCATACGGGTAATTTTGGCATTATTAATTTGCAACCTTTTTACTCGATATTTCTTGGTATAGCTTCAATAATCTCAATAATATCTGGTGTTAAACTATTACAAAAAAAATCTTAGATATATTCTAAGTCAAGCCAAAATCTAACTAATTAATACTATTTGCGCCTCCACTTACTAAGAAAATTATCGCTCCAAGTGCCATTGTTGCTACACCCATATAAGGATATTTCTTAATTCTTGATTTAGTAATTGGAAGCCATGAAAAGTATCTATCAGATTTATTTAATTCATTTTTTTGTCTAGGTGGCAATCCTAATTCTTCTCTTCTTTTAGCTTCGCCCATAATCTTAAATTTGTTTATGTATTAATATTAAAAATTATGTTCTACACCTGCGAGTTAACTTTATTAAAAACAGAAGTCCTTTGTAGATAAACAAATTATTTAAAATTTATTTAGCCTTCTTTAAATATAGATTCTTTGTATTTGCCTGATCTGATGTAAATAACAAAATTAAGATAGTTCCAACTAGAAATGAAAAAATCATTGTCAAACCAACAACTTCAACCATTTCACTAGGCAGATAATTTAGAAACATTAATGAATAGATCTCTTATCTTAAACTTAGCAATTGTATTTTTTATGTAAAGTAAGTATTCCTCCTTAAATTTCGAAAAGAACTTTCAGAGACTTTTTAATCTTTATTTATTTTTATTTGCGGGATAAATCTAGTTCTAGCCGATCACAATTTTCTTACTTAGCTATTCCTATTTTCTTAAGCAATTTCAGGTAAGGCAAGGCCCAATTACCAAAGGTAAAAGAGATTGTCGTATTTTTTGTAATCGGAAATAATGTTTTAGAACGTGTAGAGGCTAATTTAGAAAATATCTTAATATTCTCTACTTCTAGATTATCCATATGCAATTTTTTTTGAACATCTCGATCTTTCTTTTGGGGCAAATAATTTTCTATAAACCATAAAACTTGTTCTAAATTTGATTTATTGGGTAAGATTTTAATTTTTTTATTTTTCTTTTTAAACATATTTATTTACCTCTTAATTAATGAATTAAATTTGCCATTTATATAATTTAAATCAATAGTAAAAGCATCAAAATTATGTTCTTTTTAATAATCGATAATCGAAAAAATAAAAGAATAATTACGTTGTTTTTATAAAAATAAAAAAAGAGAGGGATAAAACCCCCTCTTAATTGATCAGTTTCAAAAAAGATTTAATTTTTTGAGTTTTTCAATTTCATTTCTTTTTGTGTTTTCCTGATTCTTTCTTCAAAGACGGATCTTTTGTATGGAGTAACTTCTCCACTTTTAGTAGCCAAAAGCTGGGCTTCATATAGCCTATTGGCTCTTTTGATTTTTTCTCTTATTTGTAAGAGGTTATTCATGATCTTTTGCAGTTAATGAGAATCCCGTTCCCTACTCCCATTTCATGCGTCCAGAGATATAAACTTGGATGAACGTAAGAGAACGATAACATCTTTAAATCAATTCTGCGAGAGTAATTTTTACTAAATTTTTCTCAAAAAAAATATTTAATAGATAGCACAAACAAATTTTTAACATTTCCTAAATTAGGATAAGAAAATTGTTTGCGACCCATCATTATTATCCTGAATCACTATTTTTTTATTAGGGAAAATATCTGATAATATTCTTTTCAAATTTGAATTATCTGAATGAATTATATTACTCATATTTTTTGAATTAATTTTCCAATTTTCATCTACAAATAGTTCTTTATCATCGCCTTTTTCATTCTCCAGTGATGTCTTATTTAGAATCTTAAGTAACAGTTCTGAATCATAATCTTTAAATTCTTCAGGGCCCTCTTTAAAATTTTTAATCATTATTTAGAAATCTAATGTTTCTAAATCTTGCATAAGAAATTTTAAGAATACAAGGTATTAATTACCTAAAAATTTCTCTTAAGATAAAAAATCCAGATACAATTAAAATAATTTTCTTTAAAAAATTTAATTCCAAAATATCTAAAGAATCATATTTAAAAAGATTAATTAATCATTTACACCATTTATTTACTTGTTAGGTTGCAATTAAGGGAATCAGAAAAGATGCCAAGAGTAATTAACAAAAAAATTAGACTTTTAAGATGGTTAAACTCAGGAATGATACTACCATTTATCATTATGGCTGCATCCTCATCAATCATCCTTTATGGTGTTTTATTTATCCTAATAAAATAGTTTTTTAATTTAAGCAGCTAAGTTTTCCTCAGATTTAGACATAATTATTGCAGCTTTTTTTAATAAACTAACTACTTCTTTTCTTCCAACTGCATTATCAGCTTGACGCATTATTTCATAATATTTTTTATTTATTTTCTTCATAAATAGTTTTAATTTAATCTAAAATTACAACACCATATGATGGTGTCAACTGTAAATAATTCTCATATATTATTTCTTTGATTATTTTTGCAAAATAAAAATTGCTCATTTATTATCCTTCAAGTTTTTTAATTGATCATGCCAAAAAATCATAAATATCAAAATTAATAATCCTTTTAATTAAGCTATTTTGAAGGATTTGAAAACATAAAATAGACCTCCGATTAGGATCAATATTGCAGCTCCATAAAAAAGAAAAGGGATAATTGGATATTTATACAATGTAGACCTTACTTTTTGTTGTATGGCTTTTTTATCAAGTTGAGGCATCTTTATATCTTCAGTTTTTTCTCTAGGCGGAATACCTAAATTTTTTCTTCTCTTTGCCTCTCCCATAATTAATACTGAGGTATTCCCATACATTTTAAATAATTGTTATCAGCTAAATCTAAAGTTTGATTCCATTTTTCATGAGATGTTTCCAAATTATTTTTAAAATCTTTTTCAAATTTAAGAATACACCTTTTTTCTATATTTTCTAGAGAATTATAATTTCTTAAAAAAGAAACACTCAAATACGATAATGATGAAAAAACTATAATTACTTTAGCAATCCTAAAATTATTCATACCTTAAATGATATTTCCTTATAAAAAAATAAGGTACTTGTTGGTTTTATAATTAATTTAATCTATTAAAAAATTATCAAATGATAAATTCGGTGAATTTTAACCATTTGCCTATTCAGGATTTGGTTGTTTCAGGGTTAATAATCTTTATAATGTCTACGATTATTGCCAATATTTACGACCCATTATTAGGAATAACTTATGCATTTGGGAATATACTTACTCTTACCTTTTTGAGCTGGTTATACAAAGAGACTTGGAGTGATCCAAGGAAATAAATCTAATAAAGAAAAAAGATAGATAAAAAAAACTACTTCTGTATTTTTAATTTTGAAGAATACTTTAAATTAACTATGTACGTTGCAAGAAGAGAGAGTATCAAAAAAAATAATAAGCTTTCCAAGGTAGATTGGGGCATAACCATGAGTAGTACCAAAAATGATATATCTTTAAAGAAACGAATTCTGAAAAAAAATCAACCCTTCCATCATTTTTTATTCTCAAACTTATAAATTTAATTTATCTTATAAGATCTCTGAGATTTAGATTAATTTTAATTTGAAAAATATTTTTCAGCCCTCCTAAAGGCTTTTACTGCTCCTTTATAATCAAGACTTTTTAATTTTTCCTTACTTTTTTGTTCCAGCATTTTTACTATTTGATTTCTCTTTATTTCATCAATTTTCAGCTTATGATCGAAAATAAGATCAAATTTTGAGGAATACAATCTAGATAATTCTTCTCTATATTTTTCAATAATTTTTTTATCACAAGATTTGGATTTCAAAATTGCATTTGCCTTCATTTTGTCATCTATTGCCCCTTTAAAATTTCCTTGTTTAAATTTCTTCTCACTTGATCTAGTTAGCTTAATAATATTTCCCAAAATCAATTCATTAGAATCTTTCATTTCTTTATCTGAGCCTAGGTTAATGCTATCAGAATAAAGAAAAAACAACTTTTTTAATAATCAAATAATTAAATAATTAACCAATAACAAGTCCTTTTTCAAGAAGTAAATCGAAAACCTCCACACTTTTAGTTTTTCCAAATTGGGGGGGTTTATGTAAATCTAATATTGCAGCAAGGCACATAATCCAATAAGTATCTTTTTTAAAATTTAGACCTTCACAAATATGGGTAGGGGCCGATTTGAAACAGCCAAAATCTGTTGATATATTAATGTTCATGATTTGAGTTTCAAGTTCCAGACTTAAAAGTTCTATTTCTTGCTCAGAAAGGGATGTCCCAAAAGAATATGATTCAATTAAAAGTTGATAATTCATAAAAGATTTATTTTTTCAAGAAATCCATCGAGTTATTTTTGTACCCTTATAAATATGTCCTGAAGCTTCAACAATAGGTTTTGTTTCAGGATTCATAAAAATATCATATAGAACATTTTCTGGTCCTTGAAAAATTACAGTTGCCCTTTTAGGATCATCTATTGATTTACCAATATAAAATGTTTTTACACCCATTTCTTTAAACATCGACTGCTGTTCCTCAGCATTCATATGAGATTCATATTGTTCAAACGTATTACTTAGTTGAAAATCTAGAATAGTCGTTTCAATGGTCATGGTAGTTATAAAATGTTTTTTAGATTTTAAATCTTTTTGCAAAAAAATAATTGAATAAAGATTAGTTTTTATTAAGCAAGGTATTAACTAATTTTTACTTATGAGTTATAAATCAACTATTAAAAACAGATTTTAATTTTGGACTCAAAAATTTCTCCAAGAGAACAATGGACTAGTAAGTTGGGATTCATTCTTGCAGCTGCTGGTAGCGCAGTAGGTCTTGGTAACCTTTGGGGTTTCGCCTATAGAGCCTCTCAAGGTGGAGGTGCTGCTTTTGTACTTTTATACTTACTAATCGTTTTAATTGTATGCCTTCCGGTATTTGTTGCTGAAATGGCTTTAGGAAGAAACGCTAACGCCAGCACATTGCTTGCACCAGTAAAATTAGCTGGAAAAAATTGGTATCCATTAGGAATTCTTTTCTTTATAGCTCCCTTGGGAATAGCATCATATTATTCAGTCATAATGGGGTGGACCGCAGATACCTTGTTCCATTCATTATTTTTTGGATTACCCAAAAATTTAAGTGAAGCAGAAACTTTCTTTGGCTCAATTAGTAGTGGTAGCAGTGTTTTATTGGGGCACCTATTAAGTCTCGTTCTTACTGCCATAATAGTTTCATCAGGGATAAAAAAAGGAATCGAAAAGGTAACAAGATTCTTTATGCCTATACTTTTTATAATTCTTCTATCTCTTGCAATATGGGGCACTTCACTTTCAGGCGCATGGGAAGGATATAAAACATTTTTATTTAAATTTGACTTTGATGAATTAAGGAACCCTCAAACCATAAGAAATGCTTTTACTCAAGCTTTCTTTTCTTTAAGTTTAGGAATTGGAGTTATGGTGACTTACGCTTCCTATCTAAATAAAAAGAGTAATCTTCCAAAACTAAGTGTTGGAGTTGCATCATTGGATACTTTGGTGGGTCTTATGGCAGGACTTATTACTTTTCCGATTGTTTTAACGTTTGGTTTAAATGATGCTATTTCTGAATCAACGGTTGGTGCATTATTTATATCAATTCCTACGGGCCTTGGTTCATATGGAGCGGTTGGAAGAATTGTAGCTGTTGCATTTTTCGCACTAGCTTATATTGCAGCAATAACTTCCTCTGTTTCATTATTGGAAGTTCCAGTTTCCTCTTTAATGGATAAATTTGGTTTCAAAAGAGAAAAATCTGTTTGGCTGATAACTCTTTTCTTATTTTTAGCAGGCATTCCCTCTGCATTAAACTTAAACATTCTTGGAACTATTGATTCGATTTTTGGAGGTGTATTACTTATCTTTGGTGGATTCTTGGTTACTTTCTTTATGGGATGGGTAGTACCTGGAAAGTTTAATGAAGAACTTAGTGATTCAAAAGTTGGAATCAAAACAACTCTTTATTTGAAATTCATGACAAGATGGGTTGCGCCCCCAATTATTGGTTTTGGACTATTTATTAGTGTGTTTGATTTGCTTAAAGGCTGGGTAAGTTAAAAATAAATAAAAATTATTATTTATAAAATTGAATAAATTTTCTGCGATATAGTGCGGAAATAGGGGGAGGGGTGCAAGTCAAAAAAAGATAAAATAGTTTAATTTTTCGCATTATTTTTGATCAAACTCAAAAAATACTAGTCAATAATTAAGTATTTGCAGTGGTTATTAATTAAAAAATTGATATGAAGGCTAAGTGGTTTGTTTTATGACTAAAGTCTAAATATTTTTCTCAAGAAAATGTTTTACTGCGGAACCTTTTTTTAATGAAGTATTAAAATTTAACTTATATTTAATCTCGAACGTATCGGCAAAAACCATCCCTAATAGAATCTATATAAAATACATTTAGATGTTTTATTTAAAGAAATTAGAACTCCTACAAGAATAGATAGCAAATTTGATGTCAACCAAATCTGATTCATTAAAAGGAAAGCTTACAGAAAATTTTTATGAATTTTCTCTACTATCTGACTATTCTTTTATGAATTCTCTTAAAGCAGATCCTAAATCAACAAAAGATGGAAATGATCATAAGCCGCGTTCAGTATATTCAGGTCATTACGTACCAGTTGTTCCAACTGCTATTCCAGATCCAGAATATATTTCCCATAGCAACAAACTTTTTAAAGAACTAAGGCTAAGCTCAGATCTTACTAAAGACCAAAATTTTTGTCGTTTTTTCTCAGGTGATATTTCTGTTGCTAAATATCCAATGAGTCCTGTTGGTTGGGCAACAGGTTATGCATTATCAATTTACGGGACTGAATATACCCAGCAATGTCCTTTTGGAACTGGCAATGGTTATGGCGATGGCAGAGCAATTTCTGTTTTTGAAGGTTTATTCAATGGGAAAAGAATGGAAATGCAACTTAAAGGAGGAGGTCCAACTCCCTATTGTCGTGGAGCAGATGGTAGAGCTGTCTTAAGGTCTAGCGTACGAGAATTTCTCGCACAAGAATTAATGAATGCCTTGGGAATCCCTACCTCAAGATCTTTAACACTTTATGTCTCACGTTCAGAAATAGTTAGAAGACCTTGGTATTCCAAAGGCTCTAGGTATTTTGAACCTGACATCATGATTGATAATCAAGCAGCAATTACTACGAGAGTCGCTCCATCTTTTTTACGTGTAGGCCAGATTGAACTTTTTGCAAGACGAGTTCGTAATAATGCGCATGATGAGGCCCTCAATGAACTAAAGATGATAGTTCAACATCTAATTGATAGAAATTATAAAGATGAAATTGAATATGAGATTTCAATTGAAAGTAAAGTAATAAAACTGGCTTCTTTATACAGATCAAGACTTATATCACTTATAGCCAACTGGATGAGAGTTGGTTATTGCCAGGGTAATTTCAATAGTGATAATTGTGCTGCTGGAGGTTATACCTTGGATTATGGCCCCTTTGGATTCTGTGAATTATTTGATCCAAGATTTCAACCATGGACAGGTGGAGGTGAACATTTCTCATTTTTTAACCAGTCATCTGCAGCGGCAGTCAACTTTAAAACATTCTGTTCCTCTCTTAGTCCGTTACTTTCACAAAGCAAAAAAGATCAAGAAAAGTTAGATCGAATCGAAAAAAACTTTTCTGAATTAATGAATAAGGAATTGATGAAAATGTGGGCAAACAAGCTTGGTTTAGAACATTACAACGAAACTCTAATAAATGAATTTTTTAATCTCATGGTCATTTCAAAAGCAGACTATACAATTTTGTTCCGTAAACTCTCTGAAATCCCTGATAACTTAGATTCTTTAAAAGACTGTTTCTATTTACCAATTAATGACGAGCTCAATAATAGGTGGGAAGTATGGCTTGAAAGCTGGCAATCAGTCTTGAAGAAAGAGGGAAATATTAAAGCAAAATCGGCATCTATGAAATCCCTTAATCCAGTCTATACTTGGCGCGAATGGATGGTCGTTCCCGCATATGAAGAAGCTGAAAAGGGAAATTACAAAAAAATAAAAGAGTTACAGGAAGTCTTTAGTAATCCATATGTAGAACAATCCCCAGAAATAGATCAAAAATATAATCGACTAAAGCCAAGCCAGTATTTTAATTATGGAGGAGTATCTCATTACAGCTGTTCCTCGTAAAAGGTAAATCCTAAAAATGCAGATTGAAAAACTTAGAGAAAATTTTATTCATTTATGGCCGTAGGCATTCCAACTACTGATACAACTCCCACATGAAGTATGGCCGGCTTCTTCCCAACATTTTTCACATAGTGGCCCCCCCCATTATTACTTTCTATAAATGCATCACCCGCTTTAAAGAAATTAATTTCTTCACCCCTCACATGTTTTAATCTTCCTCTAGTGACATGAACCAACATTGGGGAAGGATGAGTATGAATTGGAGTTTTTAAGCCAACTGGAATCTTTACTTTTAAGAGTCTTAATTCAGGCTTACCCTCGAGATAATTAAAATTTTTACCACTAAGTCCCTTTGAACTTTGAATAATAGGTATAATTTCAATCTTTTCTTCAGCAAAAGAAGGTTGTGGTAAAGCTAAAGTCCCAATAAAAAGAAAGCAAAATGTAATAATTTTTTTTATTTTCATTAGATATTTGATTTTCACTAATAATAGGTATTTTGCAAAAATAATAACTAATTTATTTTTTATATAACTTTTCTAATTGCTTAATTTCTTCTCTTAAATCATTACCCCTCTTATTTAATTTATTATTTTTAATAACTATTGGGATAATCCACCAGGCTTGAAGACCTAAAAAGATAAATACTAGGATTAATAATTCAAAAGTACCAGGCTGCATTTGATAAATAACCCTTCTTTGTTAATAACATTATTCTAAAAGTTATTAAACACTCATGAGATATTCAATATTTCTAGGCTGCCTCTAATTCAATCTTAAGTTCAATTCCCTTTGAAATAATTGCTTCTTTAAATTCAATAAGTTTGGAGATTATTCTTTGCTTATCAGGATCAGTTTTATGACTATCATCTAAAACTTCCTGCATTGCAAGTGTTACTTTTTGTAGTTTGATTTCTAGATCTTCCCTGTAATTCATAAGCTTAAAGAAATTATCTTATTTATTAAAAAACAAAATAATTATTAGTAAATAAGTACTTAACCTTAAAAGGATTGACAGCAAAACAAGGAAGATATAATTTATAGTACAAACGTATTAATAATCAACCAGCCAATTAAAGATAAAGTATGGAGCCTAAGTACTCATTTGGTTGTAGCACGAGCAAGCCCAACGGATGCCTACTAAATCCTGAAGGCAGCAAAATTATCTTTTTCGAAGAATGCAAAAATTCTCTTGAACCTAATTCAAAAATTCATACTCATCTTTTCTTTACAAATCACCTTGGCGAACCTGGAGGATACAAATCCTCTGAAAAACTCAACATAGACTCAGCCTGGGAAAAGTGGCACGAACTACACCAAAAAGGATGGACAGAAGTATCTCATAATTACGGATAAGTGATCCGGCCAAGAAAAAGCCTTTATAGATGAAAGGTGAAAACTAGCTCCTTTTTTTTTATCTTGCTATACAAATAATAAAAGATGATTTAACTTCTTCTGCTTCAATGAAATATTGTGGAATTAACTGAGCTAATTAGGGATTACGTTGCTACAGAATTATTATCAAGTATTGAACTTGACTTTCTTGAAGGAGAATTATGGGAAACTACACAACATATCGCAGAAATAAATACAGTAATCAAAGCCCCTAAAAACATATGCAAGAAATTAGGACTAGATGAGAAATCTTGTTGGCATTTATGCTGTGCAGCAGTTCTTGACTCCTCAAGACCATTAAAAAATGGACAAAATAGAGTTGATGATTTTAAAAAAATAATTATCCTAAATGAAATCAGCTACATATAAAAAAGACTCAATGATACGTTTACTTATTGCATCAATTCTTTTTTTTATACCACTAGGAGGTTTTGCTGATGAAAAGCAAAGAGAAATTGAGAATGAAGCTATAAATCTTGTCATTAAAAAATATGGAAAAGGCCTAGAAAATAGATTAAAAGGAACGGGAGTAACCCCCAGTTATCGAAGTTGGTATGAAAATGATTGTTTTGTAAGTATTGCATCAGGTATATACCAAGAAGATACTTGGTCGGCAATAAAGTGGTTTAGCGTTAACGTCTGTTCTGAATCAGCTGAAATTATGGAAAGTGAATGAAGGGAATAAGACGCCTATTAGTTTTGCAACATTTAGAAATAGAGGGGCCAGGTCTTTTTGAACAATTTGCTAAAGAAAGAAATTTAAAAATTGAAATAATTCGTTTAGATAATAAAAATGCTCTGCCACAAACGAAAAATGGTGACTTAATTTTAATTATGGGTGGACCAATGGGAGTTAAAGATATTGGAAGTGACAGATATCCATGGCTTAAGTTAGAAAGAGATTTTATAAAAAAAGAATTAGAGAATGAGAGACCTATAATCGGTGTTTGCTTAGGTGCTCAGTTGCTTGCGAGTGCTGCTGGGGGAGATGTAGAAATTCTTAAATATGGATCACCTCCAAAAGCATTGCCAGAAATTGGATGGTCTCAGATTTTTATAAACAAATCGAATAAAGACTTTAAAACACTGTTTGAAGACCCTTTTCATGTACTGCATTGGCATGGAGATAGGATTTTATTACCTAATAAAGCAGAACTCATTGCTAGTAGTGCACGTTGTAAGGAACAGTTTTTTAGGATTGGTAATTTTGCTTACGGATTACAATTCCATATAGAGACCACGGGAGTAATGATAAATAAGTGGATTAAAGAAGATAAAGAATTTGTTTTTAAAGGATTAGGCTCAAATGGTCAGGAAATTTTAAAAGAAGAGAATAAAAAATATATTGATAAAACTTTTTTCAAAAGAAAGCTTTTAATAAATAAATTATTTGAATTATTAGATAATTAAAAAGGGAATAATATAATCATCCAGTAAAAAAGGGCTTGATAAAGCCCTGAAAAAAAATTAAAAAGGATTTCTACTAGAAAATTCCTGGAAGAATTTGACCAGTAAAATAATAAGCTCCTACAAGAGCAAACATTCCAAGCATAGCAGCTTTACCATTAAGCTTTTCAGCTTTTTCGGTCATGATTTTTTTTGCGAATTCCATAATAAAGTGAAATATTGTATATCTAAAAAATAATTATTAAAATTTCAGAATGATGTAGTTTTTTCTACCAAATTGATATCTTTCTAAAGATTTAAAAATAAATACTTAAACAACGAATTGAACTCTTAATAGTTTTCGAGCCAATCTGTAAAGCGAAGCAAGCCTAAAAAACAACTATTTAAAGTATATGTCACGTTTATGTTGCATTTATGTAGTAAATATCTTGAAAATAACTTAAATTCGGCTTAATACTTTACATTTGTTAATAGTAGTGTTACATTAATTAACAATTACAAAATTTCAATGGCTAATTCAAACGTTACTACTGAATCAGGCGGAAGACAGAATATGTTTCCTACTGAAACACGTCCTTACATAGATGAGTCTGTTTCATACGACAGCTACCCACAAAATGCAGAAAAAGTTAATGGTCGTTGGGCAATGATTGGCCTTGTTGCATTAGTAGGTGCTTATGTTTCAACTGGACAAATTATTCCCGGCATTTTTTAATGAGTCCACTTTCAGGTTTTTTAGCCGTAATTGTATTCCTTACAGCCTTCCTCGTTGCTTATTTAACCAAGCAATTTCAAAACGAAAATTTAAACTATTCATCTTCTAATCAAATGAAAAACACAAACACAAAAGTCAAAACAATCGAAAAAGAAAAAGTTGTTGCAGAAACTCTTAACGGCAGATTCGCAATGCTTGGATTAATTGCTGCTGTTGGAGCATACCTAACAACAGGTCAAATAATTCCTGGCTTCGTTTAAAAACCTACTTTTTAACAAATCTACAAATCAGAAAAATGGAAAATTCAAAAACAACCTACTGGCAAAACGCCGAAAGAACTAATGGAAGAATGGCAATGATGGGCTTATTTGCATTAGTTGTAAATTATGGCTTATTCGGATGGATAATCCCAGGAATTTTTTAAAATGAACTTAGGCTTACTTTTTCTTAAAGTAAATACTTTGGGAGTTATAACTCTTTCTGAACTTGATTGGATAACTAACCATCAATCTGACTTTTCAAGACTAGATATGGCTTTAGTTATTAAAATCGGCCGTCTTATGGATTCTGGAGTAGTGGAAATTGATAATAGATTGCCTGTTTAATTTTTAAAATTGATCGTCATGAGTGTTTGTCAATAGGGATACTGACAAGCACTTTTTCATGAGAAAAAATATTTATAAAAAAAAAGAGATTGTTTCTTAGCTAAAAACAATCTCTCAATTACCTAATTCTTAAATGAAAATTTCAAGTAAGCTTTCAGATCTTAACTGATTTATTTTTATAGTAAATCCGTAAAAATGCTTTTGTAATTTATCTTTTTAAACCACCTCTTTTTATCCAAAGGAACCATGTAACCCAAATAGGAGGAAGGAATCTGATTAAAAAAGAAATTTTATATATATAAAATGGGGCATTTTCACTTTGAAATGAATTCATCAAAAAGGAAGATATAGTTACCCAAAGTAAAATTATAAATATATTTGCTCCCAACAAAGCAAACTTATTTTGTTTGAATATTTTTGGCATAAAGTAAATTTTTTATATTCTTAACTTTAAATAATCTCGTGAAATAAATCATAAATTTTCAAAAAAACTTTAAATTTAAAATCCAAATCCAAATAAAAAAAGTACTAAATTTCAATCCCTCTCCAAATAACAATCCAAAAGCGATAGGAGGAGAAAATATTAAAAAAAGAATAGAGAATAAACTAAATAAAACAAATGATCCTCTTAGAAAAAAATTCTTTTTTTTTGTTCTTCTTAGATTTTTTAAAGTATTCCACTCCCATTTGATAAACCTATAGAAATTTTCTGATAATAAAAATAAATACTTCATTAATATTGATAATTTCTATCTACTTTTCTTATTTATAAAATTAATTTCACCAGTTAGCAATAAACCTTATCCCCTTCTTCCGAAAGATAGTAAATTTTATTTTCTGAACTTACGAAGAAAGTTAATCCCTTATATTGTGATCTTTTAAATTTATCTAATCTAAGTTTGTGTAAATCCCAATTATCAGTACTTATATCAGGATTAAATTCTTGTTCCTTTAAGAAAGGAACATAAGTTGGACTAATTGTTTTTTTTTGGGCTAACCCTCTATTTTGTTTTGAATAAAAAAATAATAATATAAATGCAAAAAAAAGAATTAATAATATATTTGTCATTGTCAATTTTTCTTATTTGAAAAAACTTTATTTTGGAGAATCAAGAACTTTTCACAATAAATTTCTTAGTAAGTAAAAAATCCTATTTTTATATTCTTGTATTTTTGAATACTTATCAAGGGTTTACCTAAATCAGATTATAAAATTAGTCGCACTTTCAACATGACTCAAAATTCCATGAATACTCCTTATGCAAAAAGAGTAGCTGAAAAATTTAGAGAGGCTCAAAACTATTTAAAAACAAATGGTTTTAGTAGATCAACTAAACATTTACTGGAAGATATTGAAAATTCTGTTGAAAAATAATGCCAATACCCCCTCACTTACCACAATTACAATATGGCTACGATGATGGCTTTACAACCATTGTTTTTGGGTTAATAGGAAGTTGCTTAGGATGTGTCTTAATTTTGATAGTTTCATTTTTTGAATTTAAACTCAAAAAGCAAAATAGTAAGCCTTAAGAGATTTACTAAACATTAAATAAGAACTCCATTACATCACCTTCATTAACAATATATTCCTTACCTTCACTTCTTAAAAGACCTTTAGTTTTTGCATTAGCAATTGAACCTGAATCAATTAAATTTTGATACGAAATAGTCTGAGCCCTTATGAATCCTTTTTCAAAATCAGTATGAATTACTCCTGCTGCCTGTGGCGCAGTCATACCATCTTTTATAGTCCATGCTTTTGTCTCCTTTTCTCCTGTGGTGAAATAAGTTTTTAATCCCAATAATTTATATGTTGATCTAATTAAAGAACTTAATCCCCCTTCTTCTACTCCTAAACCAATAAGGTAATCTTTTTTATCTTCTGGTTCTAACTCTATTAATTCTGATTCGACTTGCGCTGATATTTTTATACATTCTGTATTCTCATTGGTTGCAAAACTCTGAACTTTTGATGAGAAATCATTACCTTCAGCCAAATCATTTTCATTCAAATTTGTTGCGTAAATAATTGGTTTAGCAGTAAGGAAGCCTAGTTGCTTAATTATTAAATTTTCTTCTTCACTCAAAGATATTGATCTAACTGAAAGACCTTTCTGTAGCTCTTCTTCAATTTTTTCTAGTAAATTATGTTCTTTTGCTGCTTCTTTACTAGTTCTAACCTGTTTTTTAATTCTTTCTCTTCTTTTTTGGAGTTGAGATAAATCAGCTAAATTCAATTCCAGATTAATTATCTCAATGTCATCCAAGGGATCTACCTTACCGGAAACATGAATTACATCACTATCTTCAAAGCACCTCACAACATGAACTATTGCATCAACCTCCCTAATATTTGATAAAAATTTATTTCCCAAACCCTCACCTTTACTGGCTCCTTTTACTAGTCCTGCGATATCTACAAATTCGATTTTTGTTGGGATAATATTTTGGCTAGAACTTAGATCACCTAACTCTTGTAACCTTTGATCTGGGACTGAAACTATGCCTTTATTAGGTTCTATAGTACAAAAGGGAAAATTAGCCGCTTGGGCCTTAGCATTTTCTACAAGTGCATTAAATAGAGTTGATTTTCCAACATTTGGTAATCCAATAATACCTGCTTTTAACATTTGAAAAAATTTATGGAAAAATTATCAAGAAAACATCTTCTAGTAATATAGTATTTACTTAACCAATCTTGGATAAGTTAATTATAATCGTCTTGATTATTTATTTAGTTCCTAAATATTCTCTACTTCTGCTTTTAAAAAGAAATGCTTGATTTAATAAAAAAAAATATAAATCTAAGAAGTGGAATTATATTGCTTTCTCTAGCTATATTTTTCGTTTTTATAACCAATTCCTTCAAGAAAAATAAGTCAAAAGATATTTCTGATTTTGTAGTTCAAGTTGAAAAAGGAATCCTCTCAGATTCAATTAATACTAGTGGTGAAGTAAAAGCAATAAGGACAAGCAATATTGGGCCTCGGAAGCAAGGCGTAATAAAAGAAATCAAAGTAGATGAGGGCGATCATGTAAAAAAAGATCAGGTTTTAGCTTCTCTTGATGATGAAGACTTTATCTATAAAATTGAAGAACTTGAATTAAATGTAGAAAAACAAAAATCTGAATTTTTAAGAAGGGAATATTTATATCAAGAAGGCGCGGTAAGTAAAGAAGACTATGAAAGTTATAAAAATAACTACAACATTAGTAGCGCAAAACTTAATGATGCAAAAGCTGAAAAAAGTTTCTATCTAATTAAAGCTCCTTATGGAGGAAAGATAACTGCAAAATATGCTGAGATAGGATCTTATGTCTCACCAAGTACAAACTTAAGTTCAGACCCTAAAACCAAAAACTTTATTTTTGAACTATCTGAGGGCCTAGAAATTGTTGCTAAAGTTCCTGAGAGTGACATTGGCAGAATAAAAATAGGTCAAGAAGCCTCAGTAAGAATTGAGGCTTATCCCTCAAAAAAATATAGTGCCATAGTAAACAAAATAGCTACAAGAGCTGTAAAAGATAATAATGTAACCTCATTCGAAGTAACTTTAAATTTTAAAGATATTTCTGAAGAAATTAAAATTGGAATGACTGCAGATCTTGAATTTAGAGTCGAAGGTAATGAAGAAAAAATCTTAGTACCAACAGTTTCTATTGTCACTGAAAAAGGTGAAAAAGGAATTTTGAAAGTTGATAAAAACAATTCTCCCAAATTTGAAAAAATCGAAATTGGTATTAGTAGTGGAAATAAAACTTCAGTCATTGATGGATTAGAACCTGGAGAGCAAATCTTTATTGATATTCCACCTTGGGCTAAGAAGAAAAAATGAGTTTAAAATCTGAAAACTCTAAAAAACCAATTTTACTTTTAGTCGATGGCCACTCACTTGCTTTTAGAAGCTTCTATGCATTTAGCAAAGGGATTGATGGAGGGTTAACTACCAAAGAGGGATTTCCAACAAGTGTCACTTATGGATTCCTAAAAAGTCTTCTGGATAATTGCAAAAATATTAGTCCTGAGGGTGTTTGTATTACGTTTGATACCGAAAAACCAACTTTCAGACATGAATTAGATCCAAATTATAAGGCCAATAGAGATGTGGCACCAGATGTTTTTTTTCAGGATATTGAACAACTAGAAATCATCTTAGAAGAAAGCCTTAATTTACCAATTTTTAAATCTCCAGGATACGAAGCAGATGATCTCCTAGGCACAATTGCAAATGATGCTTCTTCTAAAGGATGGTGCGTGAATATTCTTTCTGGAGATAGGGACTTATTTCAATTAGTAGATGATCAAAAAGATATTTATGTACTTTATATGGGTGGTGGTCCATATGCGAAAAGTGGAAATCCAACTCTTATGAATGAAAATGGAGTAAAAGAAAAATTAGGTGTTGCGCCAGAAAGAGTAGTTGATCTTAAAGCCCTAACTGGTGATAGTTCTGACAATATTCCAGGTATTAAAGGGGTAGGTCCAAAAACTGCAATTAATCTACTAAAAGAGAACGACACGCTTGATGGAATCTATCAGGCTTTGGACAAGATTCAGCAGAACAACGATAAGAAATATAAAGGATTCATCAAAGGTTCAGTTATAGAAAAGCTAAGAAACGATAAACATAATGCTTTTCTTTCTAGGGATTTAGCAAAAATAAATACTGAAGTGCCTTTAATTTTAAGTAATGGTTATGAATTAAAAAATATAAATCAAGAACTACTTTCAGAGTCACTGAAAAAATTAGAACTATCAACACTACTTAGACAAATTGATATTTTTAATTCAACTTTCAGCAAAGGTGGTTTTGACAAAAATAATGTAGCTAAAGAGGAGGAGAAGACACCAAAAGTTGCAGGCAATAATGAATTAGAAAATAGTGAAAATAAAATCCCTAAAATCAACGTAACTGTTGTAAATGATTTCGAATTACTTGATAAATTAATTCAAAGATTAGACAAGACTAATCAAATAGTTTCTTTAGATACAGAGACCAATAGTTTGAATCCAATTGATGCGGAACTTGTTGGGATAGGGTTATGTCTTGGAGAAGAAAATGATGATTTATTTTATATACCTGTTGGTCATCAAACAAAAAAGGAAACCTCCAATCAATTATCAATAGAAGATGTTTTCTCAAAGTTAAGAAATTGGATAGAAGATCCAAAGAAAGAAAAGGCACTCCAAAATTCAAAATTTGATAGGCAAATATTTTTTAATCATGGACTTGATCTTAAAGGCGTAACCTTTGACACCTTGTTAGCAGACTACCTTCTTAATAATCAGGAGAAACATGGGTTAAGTGAAATTAGTTTTAGATTATTTGGATTTAAGCCTCCTTCATTTAAGGACACAGTTGGAAAAAATAAAGACTTTTCATTTGTTGATATTGATGAAGCAAGTATTTACTGCGGTTATGATGTTTTTCTAACTTTTAAGATTGTCAAAATTTTTAAAGAAAGTTTTTCAAAGGAAAAAGATGAATTAATCAAATTGTTCGAAGAAATCGAGCTGCCTTTAGAGCCGGTATTGTCACAAATGGAAATGAATGGCATAACCATCGACATCCCTTATTTGGATAAACTCTCAAAAGAATTAAAGAGTACCTTAGAAGATATTGAAAGTAAAGTTTATGAGTTAGCAGAGGAGAGTTTCAATCTATCTTCACCAAAACAGCTTGGTGAGATCTTATTTGAAAAATTAAATTTGGATAAGAAAAAATCACGTAAAACAAAAACAGGATGGAGTACAGATGCAGTAGTTCTGGAAAGATTAGTCGATGAACATGAAATAATCCAACATTTAATAAAACATAGAACTCTTAGCAAATTACTTAGCACCTATATTGATGCTCTTCCAAATCTTATTAACGAAAAGACGGGAAGAGTTCATACAAACTTTAATCAAGCTGCTACAGCGACTGGGAGACTAAGTAGTAGCAATCCTAATCTTCAAAATATCCCGGTTAGGACTGAATTTAGTAGGAGAATCAGAAAAGCATTCTTGCCTGAAAAAAATTGGAAACTTTTATCAGCTGATTATTCTCAGATCGAATTAAGAATACTCGCTCACTTAGCTGATGAAGAAATACTAATAAATGCATTTCATAAAAATGATGACATTCATTCTTTGACTGCAAGATTAATTTTTGAGAAAGAAGAAATTTCTTCTGATGAAAGGAGAGTTGGGAAAACAATAAATTTCGGAGTTATCTATGGTATGGGGATAAAAAAGTTTGCCCGTTCAACAGGAGTAAGTACTCCAGAAGCAAAAGAATTCCTAATAAAATACAAAGAAAGATATTCAAAAATTTTCAAATTTCTTGAACTGCAAGAAAGGCTTGCCTTATCAAAAGGTTATGTAAAAACAATTTTTGGTCGAAAAAGAGAATTTAAGTTTGATAAAAATGGACTTGGAAGACTAATAGGAAAAGATCCTTACGAAATTGACTTGCAATCCGCAAGAAGAGCTGGCATGGAAGCACAGTCACTAAGAGCCGCAGCCAATGCCCCAATTCAGGGTTCAAGTGCAGATATTATTAAAATTGCAATGGTTCAACTAAATAAAAAATTCATAGAAATGAATGTTCCTGCAAAAATGCTTTTACAAGTGCATGATGAATTATTGTTTGAAGTTGAACCAGATTCTTTGGAAATTACGACGAAATTAGTAAAGAAGACTATGGAAGATTGTGTAAAATTAAATGTGCCTCTTTTAGTTGATATTGGAATTGGAGACAATTGGATGGAGACAAAATAAACCTTATGAAATACTTATTTTAAGATGATCAAACTTTTTAATACTTTAAGCAAAAAAGTTGAGGTTTTTAAGCCTATTGATGATGTAGTAAAAATTTATTGTTGTGGGGTAACTGTTTATGATTTATGTCATCTTGGTCATGCCAGAAGTTATATCGCTTGGGATGTATTGAGAAGATTTTTAATTTACAGTGATTTCAAAGTGAAGTATGTTCAAAATTTTACAGATATTGATGACAAGATCTTAAAAAGAGCGAAAGAAGAAAGCAGTTCAATGAAGGAAGTATCTGAAAAAAATATCATTGAATTTCATAAAGATATGGATTCTTTAGGGATAATGCGTCCGGATAGCATGCCAAGAGCAACGAATCATATATGCAATATCTGCTCCTTCATAACAATCCTTGAGGACAAAGGTTATGCATACTCGAGGGATGGAGATGTTTATTATTCTGTTTTCAAAAATAAAAATTATGGAAAGTTAAGTAATCAAAATTTACAAGAACAAAATATCAATCAGCAAGGAAGAATGGTTAAAGAAGAAAATAGTAAAAAACTTAATCCGCAAGATTTTGCGCTATGGAAAAAAGCTAAAGATGATGAACCATTTTTTGATTCGCCATGGGGTAAAGGTAGGCCAGGATGGCATATTGAATGTTCGGCGATGGTTAAAGATGAATTAGGAGATACTATCGATATTCATTTAGGTGGTTCTGATTTGATTTTCCCACATCATGAGAATGAAATCGCCCAATCAGAAGCAGCCAATGGCAAAAAGCTAGCGAACTATTGGTTACACAATGGGATGGTCAATGTAAATGGGCAAAAAATGAGTAAATCCCTTAAAAATTTTAAAACTATCAGAGAGCTAATTAAGTCAGGTATAAGCCCTATGACTTTGCGATATTTTGTTATGACTGTGAATTATAGAAAACCACTTGATTTTACTGAAGAAGCTTTAAGGAGTGCTTCAGAAGCTTGGAAAAACATTAATGTAGCCCTTTCTTTTTTGGACCTTACAAAAGATGCTTTTAAATCTATTGATAAGAATGAATCTATCGAAGACGAATATAAAGAGAAAATAAGCTTTGAATTATCTCAAAAAAAGCTTAAATTTTCTGAGGCTCTTGGAAATGACCTTAATACAGCAGGTGCTATTGCAATTATTTACGATTTAGCAAAACCATTAAAAAACTTTTTAAACCAATTTCAAAGGGTCGAAGGTTTTAAAATAGACCTAAATGAAAAATTCTTTTTACTTGAGAATTTCAAAACTCTTGAAAAGTTGACTGAGGTACTTGGTCTTAGAAAAGAGGTTTTAGTAAAAGAAAGTAAGATAAAAGAAGAAGAAATATCAATGCTTATTAATGAAAGATTGAAAGCAAAAAAAGAAAAGAATTATACGAAGGCCGATGAAATTAGGAATTTGTTAAAAGAAAAAGGTATTGAACTTATTGATCAATCAAAGGAAATAACAACATGGATAAGGGTCTAAATTTTAAGAAAAAAACCAATTTGAAATTTTTGTTTTTTAAATACACCTTTAAATGGGAAGATATTAGAAATATCAGAGAAAATTGAAATACATTACTGTGCTCGGTTCTACTGGTTCAATTGGGACTCAAACTCTCGAAATAGCTTGTGAGCAGCCTGATAAGTTTAAAGCGGTAGCTCTTTCGGCAGGAAGAAATATTAATTTATTAACCGAACAAGTTAAAACACATAAACCAGAAGTAGTTGCGATTGAGGATGAAAATCTTATAGAAGATTTAAAAGATAATATTAATAACTTAGATTTAGATAGTGCTCCCTTGGTTTTGAGTGGAAAGGAGGGGATTAACGCAGTTGCAGCATGGGATAAGGCAGATACTGTGGTTACAGGGATAGTAGGCTGTGCAGGCTTAATCCCAACAATGTCAGCAATTAGTGCGGGGAAAAATATTGCACTTGCTAACAAAGAAACTTTAATTGCGGCAGGGCCAATTGTTATTCCTGCATTAAAGAAAAATAATAGTAGGCTTTTACCTGCTGATTCAGAACACTCTGCCATCTTTCAATGTTTACAAGGATTACCCAATTATGAAAATGCAGATTTTTCAACAGGAGAGATACCTAAAGGTTTAAAAGCCATACATTTAACAGCTTCTGGTGGTGCTTTCAGAGATTGGGCCGTTGAGGATTTAAAGCATGTCACAGTTGAAGATGCAACTTCACATCCTAATTGGGATATGGGAAAAAAAATAACTGTAGATTCTGCAACTCTTATGAATAAAGGATTAGAAGTTATAGAAGCTCATTATTTATTTGGGACCTCTTACGAAAATATCGAAATAGTTATCCATCCTCAAAGTATTATTCATTCAATGATTGAGATGGAAGATTCTTCAGTATTAGCTCAATTAGGTTGGCCAGATATGAAACTACCCATTTTATATGCGATGAGTTGGCCTGAAAGATTTAAAACAAATTGGAAAAGATTAAACCTAAGTGAAATTGGAAAATTAACTTTTAAAAAGCCAGACGAGTTTAAATATCCATGTATGGGACTTGCCTATGCCGCAGGAAAATCTTCTGGGACTATGCCCGCAGTCTTAAATGCTGCTAATGAAATGGCTGTTGAACAATTCCTTAAAGAAAAAATTTCTTTTCAAGAAATTCCAACATTTATAAGTAAAGCTTGTGAATCACATATGGAGAATTTGAATTTGAGTCCCGAATTGGAGGATATTCTTGAAGTAGACAATTGGGCCAGACTTTTTGTTAAGCAAGAAATTAAAAAAGGGAAAAAAAACGTAAGTATTGGATAAAAGTGAATATAAAAAAACATCTTCTACTATGCGCAACACCCACAAAACAGAAATGCTTTAAAGGCAATGAAGGTCAAAAAACATGGGAATGTCTGAAAAAGACTTTAAAAAAATTTGAGAATGATCCCTATATAAAAAACGTTCATATATTAAGATCAAAAGCTGACTGTTTAAGGATATGTAAGAACGGCCCAATTCTTCTTGTGTGGCCTGATGGCATTTGGTACGAGAAAGTTTCTCCAGAAAAAATTTCAGAAATTTTTACCTCACATATTATTAACGGTAAGCCAATAGAAAAATGGATTTTTAAAAAAACACCATTTTTAAATAGTCCTAGATACTAATAAACCAGTTCTTTACTACTTCGTCTGACCAGCAGCCATTAATAGAGTGAAAACCATTATGACCGCCTTTTTCAGTTATAAAAACAGTCAATTTATCAATAAATTTTCCTCTTAAATTAAAAGTTGTATTATAAGGAACCCAAGGATCATCCTTGGCATGAATAAAAAGGATTTGAGGTAATTTTTTTATTGAGTTTTGGATTCTAAATATTGGAGAAGCTTTAACATAATAATCTTCTAAAGAATCAAATCCCCAACTTGGAGCTGTAAATTTCTGATCAAATTCCCTTATACTTTTTAAATCTCTAATTTTTTTACTTAATTTCTCATTATTAAGAATTTTACCTTCATCATTAAATCCGTCCCATAACTGATTTTTTAAGCGATGAAGTAACCATTTTTGGTAGATATAATTTCTAGATTTTTCAATACAGAGACTGCATGATGATAAATCTAAAGGGCTACTCACACAGGCTAGGCCATCTAAAAGTTTTTCTCCTTTTTTTTCATCGTAATCTAAGCAGGCATTTAAAAGAATTGTTCCGCCTAAAGATAATCCAACTCCGTAAATTGGAAGATTATTCATCTTTATGAGATCTTTAAACTCTAAATTAATCAATTTTTTAAAATAATTAATTGCTGAAATAACATCACTGGAGCATTTAGCACAATAATTTCCTTTAGCTAAATATCTCGCAGATCCAGATCCTCTTAGATTTAATTTAAGAACTCCAAAACCATTATTTACTAATTTCCTAGAGATTCTTCTTAAACCAAAACGTTTAGTTGAGCCCCCTAAACCATGTGTAACGATTACAAAACCCCTAAGAGAGTTTAAGTTTTCAGGTAATTCTAAAAAACCTAGAAGATAATCACATTCAAATTTTTTAGAAAGAATTTTATTTATCGGAAAGAATATTTTTTTATTTTTTTTTGATTTACCAAAATCAATAACAAAAGTATCTCGCAAAGTTTGTAAGTCGCCACCTATCCAAGGTAAGACTTCTCGAAATGGCTTATTTTTTAAGTAATCTGAAAAACTAAAAGATATACTATTATTTCTCCCCAACTCCAAGATCCTTTAATTCTCCAATCAAATCATTCAGTACCTTTTTTGCATCACCAAAGACCATTGAGGTATTTGGCAGATCAAATAAATCATTTTTTATTCCAGAGTAACCTGCACTCATACCACGTTTAATTACAAATACCGTTCTTGCTTCCTGCACATCAAGAACTGGCATGCCATATAAAGGAGAAGAGCTATCATTTTTAGCTTGAGGATTAACTACATCATTTGCTCCTAAAACTAAAACAACATCTGTTGCTGGAAAATCAGGATTTACAACGTCCATCTCTTTAAGTTGTTCGTAAGGAACATCTGCTTCTGCTAAAAGTACATTCATATGTCCAGGCATCCTCCCTGCTACAGGATGAATTGCGTAAACAACTTCAATACCGTTTTGCTCTAGTTTTTTTGTCACTTCCCTTAAAGTATGTTGAGCTTGAGCTACAGCTAGACCATAACCAGGAACAATAATTACCTTATTGGCTGCCTCTAAAGTCAATGCACATTCTTCAACACTGCAAGAAGTTATATTTGTATATTCTCCTGAACCAGAAGAGGCTGTACTTTGTGCCGATAAAGATCCTCCAAAAAGAACTGAGACTAATGATCTATTCATACCCTTGCACATTACTTGAGTAAGTATTAGACCTGCCGCTCCAACCATTGCGCCTGCTACTATCAAAAGCTGACTATCTACAACGAAACCTGCTGCTGCTGCTGCAATCCCTGAATAGCTATTTAATAAAGATATAACGACTGGCATATCAGCTCCACCAATTGGCAAGGTAACTCCAATACCTAATAAAGAAGAAACTATAACTAAAAGCCAAATAGAACTTGTATTCCCGTTTATCAAATCAAAAAAGGCTATCAAGGAAGCAACTGCAAAAACAATATTTACAAAATGTCTAACTTTGCTCTGAGTCCATCCTGGAGTTGACAACCAACCCTGTAACTTTGCCATCGCCACAATTGAACCTGTGAAAGTTATGGCACCAACAAATATAGAGACAGATATTGAAACTTCGTTAATCAGTGACTTAAAAAAATCAAGATTTTCTACACTATTAGAAATAGGGAAAATAGCTACTCCTAAGGCCACCAAAAGTGATGACATTCCTCCACAACCATTGAACAATGCCACTGTTTCAGGCATGGAGGTCATAGGTACTTTTTTTGCAAGAATTGCTCCGAATAAACTACCTATGATTGATCCAATTATTATCCAAATCCAAGACTGTATAGCAATACCGGAAGTGCCTAAATAATAAGCAAGTAATCCTACTACTGATAGCGACATTGCAAATGCAGCTAATCTATTGGCATCTCTCGCAGACTTTACTTTTGACAACCCTTTTATTCCCAACGCCAGTAAAAGTACTGCTAGAAGGTCAATAACGAATTTAATGATTACAGGTAGATTCATTTTAAAAATTACTTCTTATTTGATGGTTTGCGACTAAACATCGCGAGCATTCGATCAGTTACAAAGAAACCGCCCACAACGTTGAAAAGAGCAAATCCAAGAGAAACTGAACCAATGATTAAAAGTGGTACGTTACCCTCTGCTTTTACAATTAAAGTCAAGGCTGCAAGCATTGTTATTCCCGAAATTGCATTTGCTCCACTCATTAGAGGTGTGTGAAGAGTAGGAGGAACTTTCCCAATTAACTCGAGGCCTAATAAACTACCAAGTAAAAGAACCCAAAGAAGACTTATAAAAGACATAATTTTAAAACCTCAATTTTCAAAAACTTTATTTTGAAGAACAACTCCTTCATCGCTTAATAAACATCCAGAAATGAGTTCATCCTCTTTATCTAATTTAATTAGACCATCTTTTATAAATGGTGTAATCAAAGATGTTAAGTTCTTAGCATAAAGTGAACTTGCATCATAAGGAACTGAAGAGGGTAATTCCCCCGCTCCTATAAGTTTTACCCCATCTTTAATAATAGTTTCATTTGATTTTGTTCCTTCGCAGTTCCCTCCCTGAGAAACTGCTAAATCAATAACTACTGCTCCAGGCCTCATTTTTTTAATCATGGGTGAGTCTATTAAAACAGGGGCCTTTTTACCTAGAACTTGCGCAGTACATATAGCAACATCAGCTTCAGATAAATATTTAGTTAAAGTTGCCTTCTGTTTTGAGAGGAATTCGGGTGTTACAGCTTTTGCATAACCTCCTGCCTCTCCTGGCTTTTCCTCAACTTCAGGAAGTTCTATAAATCGTGCTCCTAGAGACTCTACTTGTTCTTTAACAGCAGGTCTAATATCAGATACAAATACTATTGCTCCAAGTCTTTTTGCTGTCGCAACTGCTTGTAATCCTGCAACGCCTCCACCAAGAACCACTACTTTGGCAGGCTGGACTGTCCCAGCTGCAGTCATAAGCATTGGGAAATATCTATCTAACTCACTTGCAGCCAAAAGAACTGCTTTATATCCAGCAATATTGGCCTGTGAAGAAAGAACATCAGAAGATTGAGCTCTACTAATCCTCGGAAGCAACTCTAGTGATAAAGCTGAAATCTTATTACTATTTATAATCCTTAGAAGCTCCTTATTACCATATGGGTTAAGAAGACCGAGAAGAACAGCACCTTTCTTTAACTTAGTTAAATTACCCTCTGATGGAGTTTGAACACAAAATATTAAGTCTGCTTCACCCCAAATTTTTTGATCTAAGTTGTTTATTATTGTTCCGCCCGATTCTTTATATGATAAGTCACTAAATCCTGATAATTTCCCTGCTGAACTTTCAATATAAACATCACATCCAAGGCTTTTTAATTTCTTTACCGCTTCTGGTGTAGCTGAAACTCTCCTTTCACCAGAGCTTGTTTCGGAAGGAATAAGTATCTTTGTCAATTTATTTATTTTTTTAACATACTAAATATAAATTGAAGAAAGTCAAAAGTCTTGGATTTTTGTTAAAAATATATTTTCTTTTCTATAAAAAATAGCTATCTAGAATATATAAGTACTAAATAATCCAATGAGCATAAAAGCAATCGAATGTCCTGATGGAGTGTGCCACAGCCATCATGGTGGTCATGCTGTTCCAAGGCAAGCTATGCAAAAAAATCTAGAAAAACATGGTAAAGACTGGTGCGAGAAATTAGCAGAGAGAATTTATGAAATGTCAGTTGATACTTATTCACAGACAGTCATGCCAAGTCTCCACTCGGCAGGTTGGCAAAGAAGACATTTAGATTGGGAATTTAAGCTGGCAGAAAATGATTCTGAACCTGATGAAGCTCTTGTTGAAGGAATTATTAATGCCACAGAAAGCTTTCTAAGGAGTAGTGAGGTTCATCGATTATTTATTCAAGAATTAGTTCAGGGCACATTCGAGGAAGCAAATGATAAAAAAATAATTTCTAAAGCAATAAAATCTATCATTGAAGAAGAAATTGTTAGTTCACTAAGAGAAAAAAAAGAAACTCTTTTAAAAAAAATATCCGCAAAATTAATATCAGAAGAAAAAGTTAGCGAGGAACTTGCAATAAATTCAGCTAAAGAGGGTTTTGAGGAAGTTGAAAGGCTACTTGCAAATCATAGCGAGGCTGTTTAATTCTATTTCTTTATATTTTCTTTATAATTAGTGTAAAAATCCTCTCAAATATAAATTAAAGCTTAAATTATTGTTTGGAAGTACAAAGTTGTAACTTATTAGACAATACATACGTTCTCTGGTGTGTTTATCTATATACAACTTAAATCTTTGAATGGACAATTTCATTAGAAAAAGGATCGACATAGCGACCTGTTGGGCAACCAATAGAATTTCTGCAATGGACACTTTAGAAAGGTATGAAGACAGTTATGCAATCGCAGAAGAATTTAGAGAGTGGATATTACATATTGGAGAAAAGGACGAAAACTTAAACGATTCTGTTTTAAACTTCCCAAAGGAATTAAAAAAGTTATTAGATCAAAAAGTCAACGATTGAGTTATAAATCTATCGAGTGAAATCCGCCCTACATTATTTGGGTTAGTTTATTATTATTAATATTGAAATTAGCAAATAAATGGAAAATAAAGAGAAGATTTCAAACGTAGAAAATGTTGTAATCATAGGTTCGGGACCTGCAGGTTACACCGCTGCAATATATGCCGCACGAGCAAATCTTCAACCATTACTTGTAACAGGATTTAATTCTGGTGGAATTCCTGGTGGGCAATTAATGACTACAACATTTGTTGAAAATTATCCAGGTTTCCCAGATGGAGTACTGGGTCCTGAATTGATGGATCTAATGAAGGCTCAAGCAGAAAGATGGGGCACTAATTTATACGAAAGTGATGTAGTCTCAATTAATACCGATTCACATCCCTTTGAATTAAAAACTTTAGAAGGAACTATAAAATCTAACTCAATTATTATTGCAACTGGAGCAAGTGCAAATAGATTAGGCGTAATTAATGAAGATAAATTCTGGAGTAAAGGAATAAGCGCTTGTGCAATATGTGATGGAGCCACCCCACAATTTAGAGATGAAGAATTAGCTGTTATTGGAGGGGGCGACTCTGCTTGTGAAGAAGCAGCATATCTCACAAAGTATGGAAGCAAAGTGCATTTGATTGTTCGATCAGAAAAATTAAGGGCTAGCGCAGCAATGGTTGACAGAGTAAAAGCTAATCCAAAGATAGAAATTCATTGGAATACAAAAGTTGATAAAGCGGATGGTACTGAATGGCTTGAGAAAATAGAAACTATTCACTCTCAAGAAGGTAAAGGGGAAATCAATATAAAAGGTCTTTTTTACGCGATAGGGCACACACCTAATACGAAATTCTTGGGCAACAAAATTGATTTAGATAATAAAGGCTATATTGCTTGCAAATCAGGAAGGCCAGAAACATCTATTGAAGGCATCTTCGCTGCAGGTGATGTTGTTGATTCAGAGTGGAGACAAGGAGTTACCGCTGCAGGAACTGGATGCATGGCAGCATTAGCTACTGAAAGATGGCTAGCCGAGAAAAACTTAGCAAAAACTATAGTCAGAGAAACGCCAGAACCAGAAAAAAAGCTTAATTCATCAGATTTTAATGAAGAAGAAGTTAATGAAGAGACTTTCGATTCAAATTCTGAATGGCAAAAAGGCAGTTATGCATTAAGGAAACTTTATCACGAGAGTAAAAAACCTATCTTAGTAATTTTTAGTTCCCCTAGCTGCGGTCCATGTCATGTTTTGAAACCTCAGTTAAAAAGGGTAATTAAAGAACTTGATGGTGCAGTTCTTGGCGTTGAAATAGATATTGATAAAGATCAAGATATTGCAAAACAAGCTGGTATTAATGGCACACCAACAGTTCAACTTTTTAAAGAAAAATTATTAAAAAAACAATGGCAAGGTGTTAAGCAAAGAAGTGAGTTTAAAGAAGCGATAAAAAATATTATCTAAAGTAACTTTTTATTTATTATTTCTCTTGGGATTATTTTTATTAGTAGTAGGTCTGGCATTGCCTGCATTCCTCTCTCTATAAGTTATCCTCCCTCTAGAAAGATCATAAGGACTTATCTCAACTAAAACTTTATCTCCAGCTAATAATTTAATTCTAAATTTAGTCAATTTACCTGCAGCTCTACATAAACATTGATGTCCTTCAGGTTGTTCTAAGGTAACCAAATAAAATCCATTCCCCTGCTCTTTTTCTATTACACCTGAAGTTTCAATCATTAATTAATCTTTTACTAAGTCCATATTATCAGAAAAAGATTGGCCAAAATTGATTTAAAAAAAATTACATACGTAAAAATATGAAATTCAACTCAAATAGAAAATTTAATTTCATTAATTATTTGAAGTTGACCGTAATAAAAATTTGCTTTCGCAATTTTTTCAGAATCTTTTAATTGATCAAAAAAAACAAACCCAAGGCTTTCCCATAATGAAGATCCGCAAACATTATTCAATTCATTTTTTGCTTCTTTTGCAAAATTATCTAGTTTTCGTTCAAGGTTTTTAGACTTAGAAACAGACATAGGTCAACAATATTTAATATAGTACAAATATACTATCTAATTCTAAAATTGCAATATTAAAAAGGTAATCTCTTTTTTTCTTCAATATTAAGATCTGCTTCCATTTCCCTTAATCTTTTAAGTATTTGTTGATAGTACTCCTTTATATAGCTCTCTAATGAGGTCATATCCTCTTTTTTAACTTCCAATATTTCGTAAGTTTTGCTCATGTCAGCATCTAATGATTCACCACTACTAGTTACTTCAGCAAAAGCCAATCGCTCAGCAACATTAAGAGAATCTTGGAAAAAGGAAACTACTTTTTGAGTGACCCTAATAAGGAAGGGGGAAACTCTAAAAATTTTCGCCTTTTTTTCACTAAATTTTTCACATAAAGATATAACTTCATTTGAATCCCATGCTTTGGGACCTACTAATGGCAATGATGTTCTGTGAGTTTTTGGATTATTTACTGCTGCTACAACAACTTTCGCCATATCTTGTGTATTCATATAAGCAATTTTAGTTGGAGTCCCACTCATCCACACTGCTTGACTATCCAAGATTGGGATTGCGAATTGACCAATAACTCCTTGCATAAAAGCTGCACATTTGAAGATTGTATAGTCTAAATCAGATTTTTCAAGAAGTTTTTCAGTGCAAAATTTAATATCCATTAATGGAACATTTCTAAACTTTTCTGTTAGGAGGATAGAAAGGAATATTACCCTTTTTACTTTTAAAGATTCGCAAGCATTGAATAAGTTAAGTTTTCCATCCCAATCAATTTCATAAATACTTTTAGGATCATCTGGCCTACTAGTAGCTGCATCAATAACTACTTCAATATCTTGCAATGCATATTCGATATCAGAAGAATTTAATAAATTACCTTTTGTTAGCTCACAACCCCATTCTTGTAGAAAGGAAGCTTTTCTTGGATTTCTTACAAAGCATCTTACTTCATGTCCATCTTCTATAGCTTGCTTTGCTATTTGTCTACCAAGTGTCCCTGTTGCTCCTACTAAAAGAATCTTCATACTTAAGATTTACTTAACTTTAAGACCATAACTCAAATTGTGATGTATCTGTGAGAATCAATCTCCCTGAAACTTTAATAACAAAGCACCACCAACTAATCCTATTGGTATCAGTATCCAAAAAACTGCTGCAATACTAAAAATTTCTTTAGCCATAGTAAAATTTAATGATTACTATAATTTACATTCAAAATACATTTATTTGTTAAAAATGTAGATAATTCAAATATCTTGAAAATTTTTTGAAAATATGAATAATAATTTTAAAAAAAATATAAACATTCCTAATTACTGGAATTGGAATGGTTTTAAAATTTGTTGGAGCGTTAGAGGCGAAGATAATGAGATTCCAATTATCTTTCTCCATGGATTTGGAGCAAGTCGAAAACATTGGAGAAACAACTTAGAGTATTTTGCGAAAAAGAATTTTGCCTCTTATTCTTTGGATTTAATAGGATTTGGGGATTCAGATCAACCTGGGATTAGACAAATTGGAAAATTAAATAATGAGATTTGGTGTGATCAAGTGAAAGACTTTATTGCACAGATAATAAGACCAAAGAATTCTGGGAAAGTAATTCTTATTGGCAATTCCCTTGGATCACTAGTTGCTTTAACATGTGCTGTTTCATTGGAAGATCAGATTGCAACAGTTATTGCATCGCCTTTGCCAGATCAAATTCAAGAAATTAAAAAGTCCAAAACAAAAAAATCATCATTTAAGAAATTTCAAGATAGATTAATAACAATATTTTTTTTGCTTTTCCCTTTGGAGATTATTTTATTTTTAATAACTAAATTAGGGGTTATTAAACTGGGACTAAATTCTGCCTATTTTAAAAAGGATAATATTGATCGCGAACTAATAGATTTAGTAACAAAACCAGTTTTAAGGAGAACTTCAGCTAGATCATTAAGAGCTATGTGTATTGGAATGTCTTCAAGAGATGAAAAATTTAAAGCTTCTCACCTTTTGAGAAAACTTAGCGCCTCAAAAAAAGTTCCTTTTTTATTGATTTGGGGCGAAAAAGATAATTTCATACCTTTGTTTGTTGGTAAAAAGATTGCAAATTTCCATAGATGGGTAAAATTAAAAATAGTATACAATTCAGGACATTGTATCCATGATGAAGACCCTTCAATATTCAATAGAATTTCTTATGAATGGATTAAAGATTTAAAAACCTTTTAAAATATGAAACATACATTATCAGTTCTTGTAGAAGACGAATCTGGAGCATTGAGTAGGATCTCAGGTCTCTTTGCTAGAAGGGGATTCAACATAGATAGTCTTGCAGTAGGGCCTGCAGAATCCAAAGGGATTTCAAGGTTAACAATGGTAGTAGAAGGTGATGATGAAACTCTTCAACAAATGACTAAGCAACTTAATAAGTTATTTAATGTCCTAGGAGTTGTAGATTTTACTAATCTCGCAGCTGTTGAGAGGGAATTGATGTTACTAAAAGTTTCATCGAAAGAAGATACTAGGAGTAATATCCTTGATATAGTACAGATTTTCCGTGCAAAAGTTGTTGATGTATCAGATATGGCCTTAACTCTTGAGGTAGTTGGAGATCCTGGTAAGTTAGTTGCTTTAGAGAAATTACTCGAACCATACGGCATCCTTGAAATAGCGAGGACTGGTAAGGTAGCTCTTAAACGCTCTTCAGGAGTTAATACAGAAATGTTGAAAATAAACAAATATTCTCTAGAAATTTAATTAATTATCTGGATTGTCTTGATGTAGTCTTCTTTATTGATTTCTTCGAGTACATCTAATCCTTTAATAATCTTTCCAAAAATCGAATATCTTCCATCTAGTTCAGGGATCTTGCCAGTTACAAAAAAAAATTCAGTAGATGAAGACTTATTCTTACCTCTCTTAACCATAGCGATTGAGCCACTCTCAAAAGTATTAACTAAATTTTCAGTTTCATTAGGATTTTTTATCTGATAATTATATCTTGGTTTTATTTCTTCTTTGAATTTTATTTCTAAAGGTATTGATGGACTTGTCTTATTAAGGTTTTGTTTTCGTTCAAAATAGTGTTTATTTTCTGGATTAACACCACCATGTATAAAACTTATATGGGTAAGGTTAATTTTTTTATAAAATTTTTGATTTACGTAAATATTTTTGTCTATATTTTCCAGAAAGTTTGATACTGTTACTGGGTTATCTTTACCATATAATTGAACCTCGAAATCACCTTTTGAAGTTTTGAAATTGACTACTTTATTACTCTTAGTACAACTAAATTTAAGTTTTTGGCAGTAATAATTTGAATCAATCTTATTTTTATAAGTACAAGCTTGAAACAAAAACAAAACCTGTATAAAAGATAATGTTTTCAAAAAATATTTTTTTTTTATTTTAGGCCCTCCAGATTTACATCTAAAAATTTAGCCAGACGAGCTCCTTCTTCTTCAACCTGAAGCAGTGGTTTAAGTTCACCTGCTCCGCTTAAAGGGAGAGGTTTTTTTCTACCTTTTAATATTAAGGTAATTCTTCTTCTAGGATTAAAACCCTCACTTATATCCAACTTAACAGATTTAATTTCATCGAAATTCAATTGAACTTCAACATCTTTAAATAATCCTTTTCTTTTTATTTCTACAGATTTTGAAGATTTATCAAAATAATTACTTCCAGAACCGAAGTCTATATAAACCAAATACCACAAGTAAAAATTTAATAAATTGGCTATTACTCCATATGCTCCCATTATTATTCCTTGAGGGATAAACAATAAAGTTGAAGGATTTCCTAAAGGTAATAAATCCCTTCCTGTGTAGCTAGAAATAGAGGCCAAAAGAAAACCAATACCTCCAATAGTTAACATTCCTCCAATAATATAATTTGAAATTTTTCTTGATCCACCAATTTTTTGTTCGATTTTATCGAAAGAAGTGAGGTCTGAATTCATTTTTATCTTTTTTTAGTGCTAATTCAGATAATTTAACAAACTAAGGGAGTATTCTTACCTAATTTTTAATAAAAAAGTCAGGAAAGCTTTACAAGGCATTTCAGATATACAAATATTTCCCCACATTACTCTCAATCTTTGTTACAGTCACTGCGTATCCCGAAGCTAAAAACGATTTCTCATGACGATCGCAGTTGGTAGCGCCCCACAAAGAGGATGGTTTGATATCCTCGATGATTGGTTGAAGCGCGACCGCTTTGTATTTATTGGTTGGTCCGGACTACTTCTACTTCCTTGTGCATACCTTGCTATAGGTGGTTGGTTTGTCGGAACAACATTTGTTACCTCTTGGTACACACACGGAGTTGCAAGCTCATACCTTGAAGGTTGTAACTTTTTAACAGCAGCTGTAAGCACCCCTGGTGATGCCATGGGACACAGTCTTCTATTTTTATGGGGTCCTGAAGCCCAAGGTAGTTTCGTAAGATGGCTACAACTTGGTGGTCTTTGGAACTTCGTTGCATTACATGGAGTATTTGGCCTAATTGGTTTTATGCTTCGTCAGTTTGAAATTGCTGGCCTTGTTGGAATTAGACCATACAACGCATTAGCTTTTTCAGCAGTAATCGCAGTATTTACAAGTATTTTCCTTATTTATCCTTTAGGACAGCATAGTTGGTTTTTCGCTCCTTCATTTGGTGTTGCAGCAATTTTCCGCTACATCCTGTTTATTCAAGGTTTTCACAATATAACTCTAAATCCATTCCACATGATGGGAGTTGCTGGAATTCTTGGTGGTGCTCTACTTTGCGCTATTCACGGAGCTACAGTACAAAATACTTTGTATGAAGATACAAGTATCTACACAGATGGTAAGGTTCAAAGTTCAACATTTAGAGCTTTTGACCCAACTCAAGAAGAAGAAACTTATTCAATGATTACAGCGAATAGATTCTGGAGTCAAATCTTCGGTATTGCTTTCTCAAACAAGCGTTTCTTACATTTCTTGATGTTATTTGTACCTGTTATGGGTATGTGGACATCTTCAATTGGTATTGTCGGCTTAGCACTAAATCTAAGAGCTTATGATTTCGTAAGCCAAGAAATCCGTGCAGCAGAAGATCCAGAATTTGAAACTTTCTATACAAAAAATATACTTTTGAACGAAGGTATGCGAGCATGGATGTCTTCTGTGGATCAACCACACGAAAACTTTGTATTCCCTGAGGAGGTTCTTCCACGTGGAAACGCCCTTTAATAATTTATTAAGAGCTCCAAACCAAAGTATTGAGGAAACTGGTTATGCCTGGTACGTAGGTAACGCTAGATTAATCAATTTATCTGGACGTCTATTAGGAGCTCACATTGCTCACTCTGGATTAATAGTCTTTTGGGCAGGAGCAATGATGCTCTTTGAGGTTAATCATTTTACCTTTGATAAACCAATGTGGGAGCAAGGTTTAATCTGTATGCCACACGTTGCAATGTTTGGCTATGGAATAGGCCCCGGTGGTGAAGTTACTGATATCATGCCTTTCTTCCAAGCAGGCGTGGTTCACTTGATAGCCTCCGCTGTTCTAGGTTTTGGTGGTATTTACCATTCATTAGCAGGTCCAGAAAAACTCGAAGAAGATTTCCCATTTTTCTCTACCGACTGGAGAGATAAAAATCAAATGACAAATATCCTTGGATATCATTTGATCGTTTTAGGTGTAGGTGCACTAGCATGGTCAGTAAACTGGTGTTTTATTGGTGGTGCATATGACACATGGGCACCTGGTGGTGGTGAAGTCAGACTCGTAAATCCAACTTTAGATCCAAGAGTTATCCTTGGTTATCTATTCAGATCTCCATGGGGAGGAGCTGGTTCAATAATCGGTGTGAACTCCATTGAAGATATTGTTGGTGGACATGTTTACGTGGGTATTACTGCAATAATTGGAGGAATATTCCACATCTTTACTAAACCCTTTGGATGGGCAAGAAGAGCATTCATCTGGAATGGTGAAGGACTATTAAGTTACGCTCTTGGTGGAATTTGTGTAGCAAGTTTCATTGCTTCAACTTTCATCTGGTTTAACAACACTGCTTACCCTTCAGAATTTTATGGCCCAACAAATGCTGAAGCTTCACAGGCCCAAAGCTTTACTTTCCTAGTGAGAGATCAAAGAATTGGAGCTAATGTAGGTTCAACAATGGGACCAACAGGTTTAGGTAAGTATCTCATGAGATCTCCTACTGGTGAAATTATATTTGGTGGTGAAACAATGAGATTTTGGGATTTCAGAGGTCCATGGTTAGAGCCTTTAAGGGGTCCTAACGGATTAAGCCTTGAGAAAATCCAAAATGATATTCAGCCTTGGCAGGTAAGAAGAGCTGCTGAATACATGACTCATGCTCCTAACGCTTCTATCAACTCCGTTGGTGGAATCATTACAGAGCCAAATGCTGTTAACTTTGTTAATTTAAGACAATGGTTAGCTGCAGCTCAATTCTTCCTAGGATGGTTTACATTCATAGGTCATCTTTGGCATGCTGGACGTGCTAGAGCAGCCGCTGCTGGTTTCGAAAAAGGAATCGACAGAAAGAGTGAACCAGCTCTAGAAATGCCTGATTTAGATTAATTTCTACTTCTACTAAAAAACCCTATCTAAAGATAGGGTTTTTTTTTGCTCAATTTTTTTATCTATATAAATTTTCTCTGAGCCATGGCAAACTTAAACCCATAACATTACTGAAGCAACCCTCTATTTTTTCTATATATTTACCGCCTATACCTTCCAAGGCAAATCCACCGGCGCAATATAAAGGTTCGTTTGTATCTACATAACTCTTAATTTCCCAATCTTCCAAATTAGAAAAATAAACTCTTGAACTTACTGTTTTTTTTATTATTTCAGTGATTTTAAAAATTTTGGATGTTGAATTAAAATTTCCAATTATTAGAGTATGACCAGTATGTAAAAATCCAAATTCTCCAGACATTTTTTTCCATCTAATAAATGCTTCCTCTTTATTAGATGGTTTTCCATAAGCTTTTCCATTAAATTCAAAAATTGAATCGCACCCAAGGATTTCCAAAAGACCATAATTAAATTCTTCGGGCAATGATATATTTTGAATATTTTCAGATAAACTATTAGCCTTTTGAAAAGATAATTCCAAAGCTAAATTTAATATATTCTTTTCTTGGATAGTAGTTTCATCAAAGTCACTTGATATTTGGATAAATTCGATTTGACAATTTTCTAGTAATTTCTTTCTAGATTGAGAAGCAGAGGCTAGAATTAACACAAATTTTTTATCAAATTATAATTCAATTTAATAATTAATAAATTTTAAAATTAATAAAAATTACTAATGGAGTTAGAAGCAGAATTACATGAAACAAAGAAACCAATAATGGTCCTAGGGACTTCCAGTGGAGCAGGGAAATCGTTAACGGTTACTGCTATTTGCAGGATTCTTAAAAATTTAGGAGAAGAACCAATACCTTTTAAAGGACAAAATATGAGTAACAACGCTTGGGTTGATTGGGAAGGTGGAGAGATGGCTTATTCACAAGCACTTCAAGCTTTTGCTTGTGGCATTAATCCCTCTGCAGAGATGAATCCCATTTTATTAAAACCACAAGGAAACTCAATAAGCGAGGTCATTCACCTTGGCAAAAGCATAGGGACTACAACTGCGCAAAATTACTATAAAGATTGGTTTATTCCAGGCTGGGAAGTAATTAAAAAAAGTTTAAAGTCTATTTACGAACGAAATCCGAATTGCCGTTTAATTGTCGAAGGGGCTGGAAGTCCGGTCGAGATGAATTTAATTCATAGAGATCTCACTAATTTAAAAGTTGCTAAGTATTTAAATGCTAATTGCATTTTAGTTACTGATATTGAAAGGGGAGGAGTATTTGCACAAATAATTGGAACCCTTGAATTAATGAAACCAGAAGAAAAAAAACTTATTAAGGGAATTATTATAAATAGATTCAGAGGAGATCTCTCATTATTTGAAGAAGGGAAAAAATGGATAGAAAATAAAACTAAAATCCCTGTTATTGGAATTATTCCATGGTTAAATGATTCATTCCCTCCGGAGGATTCTTTAGATTTATTAGAAAAAAAATCACTTGATAAAAATCCTGAAATCAAAGTTGGGATTTTAAAATTACCATCTATTAGTAACTTCTCTGATTTTGATCCACTTGAAAATGAAGAAACAATATTAATTGAATGGATTAGAAAGTCACGAAACCTAAGTAAGTATGACTTTATTATTCTGCCTGGCAGTAAACAAACGATTAAAGATCAAATATTTCTTGAAAAATCTGGATTATCTCAGGACATAAGGGACTATTCAAAAAACGAAGGAAATATTATTGGAATATGTGGAGGTTTACAAATGTTGGGGGCTTCACTTGAAGATCCATATTTTAAAGAGGGTTCCAAAAATCATTCTGAACAAAAAATTAAAGGTATTGGATTACTACCATTAAAAACGACTTTTTTTAAAAAAAAATTAACACGTCAAATCAACTCTAAATCTATATGGCCATGCCAATCAGAAATTAATGGATTTGAAATTCATAATGGTCAAACTGTATTGGATGACGTCCAAAGTTCAATAAAGATTAATCCTATTTTTGAAGATTCAGATCTTGGTTGGTACAAAGAAAATAATAAAGGAGGAACTATTGCGGGAACATACATTCATGGGATCTTTGAAAATGACAGTTGGAGAACGCATTATATTAATTTAATAAGAAAGAGAAAAAATCTACCAATATTAAATACAAAATCAATATCTTATAAGGAGAAGAGACAATCTATTATTGATAATCTTGCGAATGAATTCCACAAAAATTTAAGTCTCAAATCATTTTTAAGTTGAAAGAAACAAAAAATATAAAAGTAATTTGGCCAAACAATAAAGAAACATTTGTTTCAGATGGTGATAACTGGTTCTCTTCTGCTGAAAAAGCAGGTTTAGATATCCCTACTGGCTGCCTCACAGGAAGTTGTGGAGCCTGTGAAATAGATGTAAACGGTGAAACAGTAAGGGCTTGTATTAGTGAAATAAAAAACAATAAAAAGTGTATTTTAAGGGTTTCTTTAACTACAGATCCCTTTTGGGAAAATTAAAAGTTTTTTTAATATAAAAAATTCAACTTAATTCCAAATCTATATTCATTATCTTTTAGAAGTTGTCCAATATCTTGAACTCCTGCGGCATTAGAATAATACAAATCTAATGACTTTGAAGGTGAGAAAGAATATCTCAAGGCAAGAGTAGAATTCAAATCCCAATCTTTTTTAAGTAAAGTATTTATTTCTGGGATAATCATCAAATTATCTGATAAATTTATATAACTTGAGAAGCCTATCCCACCAAAACTTTCCACTCCACTAAAAAAGTATTTTGGACTCATATTAAATGCCCACCAATTATTTAATCTAAAAGTATTAATAAATTCAGTAAATAAATACCCTTGATTAGTATCATTATTTCTTCCAACTGATGATCTTAAAGACATCCAATAAAGATCATTTTTTTGCGGACTAAATATTAATAATTTACCTCCCAGCCTGAAATTAAGATTACTGTCATCTAAGTAAGTTGAATATAAATTTGAATTTTTATCCCCGCTTAATTTTACTTCATTAAAACTTCCAATATTTAAAAGCTCTAATTTGAATATGTTTGATAAAGAGTAACCATAAGAACCAAACAAATTTCCCTTATTGTCATAGTTAAAATTAATTATTGAAGTTCCAACTCTTGGCATTAAAGCATTATTTACAGTAATCCCACCAGTGCTAATCAATTTATCTCTTTCATTTAGATGATTAAGATATGTATCCTCTCCGTGAGGTTTATAAGTTATATTTGCAGAGTAGAGTGGCTGATTATCTGATGGGATAGTTAGCAATCCAGTTGAGGGTGTAGCTCCAAATGAATTTGTTATTTTTCCTTCAATACCAATCTTTGAATTAACATCCCATCCGAGACCAATACTATAAATTGGCTTTCTGGAGTAGTTTAAATCCTTGTCAAAATAATTATTACCCGGGCCTAAGGGAGATGTATATGAGGCAAGAAAATCAACATCTTTAGCCATATCAAAGATAATACCGCTTCCAATATAGAAATTATTGCCATACGCATTTTTACCAATCCCTTTTGAACCTAATTTTTCAGGCAAGAAGGTAACGCCGGGAACAATTAATGCCGTAAAGTTTTCATCTATTTTTTTTGATATAGGCAAAGATAAAGATCCAATCAAATTATCGAATCTATCTTTACCATCTAGATTATCTTTCTGATTATAAATACTTTTAGAATTCTTACCCCCACTAGCATGCCTCCAATACTCAAGGGTAGGAACTATTGATATTGCAAAACTATTCTCATTATTATTTAATAATTTTTTCTTAAATGAAAAAGCATAGTTTTGCCAATTGTAATTTACTATTTGTCCATCAATTAAATTGTATAAATCATCGTCAACCTCAGAAAAATAAATGGTCATTAAAGAAGAATCTGAAATCCCATAATCTAATACAAATGAAGGGTTTTGTTGGCCGGTCCCTCCTGCTGCGCCTCCTTCAAAAGATGATTTCCACTTAACTGAGGTTTGAAAATCACCATATTCAAGGAAATTATTGAGAGGTAAATAAGGTTCAATTTCAATAATAGAAGAACCTAGTTTTTTTGAGGATTCAGAAATTCTCTCTTCTTTTGATGATTTAGTCTTTTGTATTATTGAACTTTGTTGTTTTTCATTTCCAAAATAGGATTCATCATTCTTGTAGGATCTCCAAATAATCTTTTTATAAGGTTTAGATTTATTTTCATCTGTTTTTTCCCAATTAATCGTATTTTTCCCCGACGAATTTTCTCTTACTTTTTCTGCAAATACTCCAATAAAGTTAAATAATTGACTAATCAAAAATAAGTAAAAAACCAACCTCATATATAATTATTATATTTTCAAAGTAATTTTTTAATTATAAGCAATTGAAACAAAATTAATCAATATTAAAGTTTCCGAAAAAATTTTTTGCTAATAATAAAAATATTTTTAATAGTTATATTTTATTCTAAATTTATCTGCCAATTAAGAGGATTAAAACTCATATAAATTTTTTGAGTTTAAGGAGCTTCAAGAGTAAGTTTCATTAAACATTCGAAATTATTAAGTATAGAAAAATATAATAAAAAACTGAACCCAAAAGTGTATTTATTAAAATAATCTTTTTTTTAGTTTTTGAAGAGGCAATAATATAACTACCTAAAATATGAGGCAAAATTGGGAATGACCTAATAATTATTATGTAAGAAGATCTAAAATTAAGGTTTTTAAATAATTTTAAAAGATTATTATTTCCTATTTTTTTTAAAAAAGATGTTCTTTTTAAAAGTTTTAAATTTATTTTTCTCAAAATTAGCACTTGAACAAAACTCAAAATAGCTAAAGCAGGAGAAAAAAATAAAACATAATATAACCCAAATAACTTTATTAATATAAAGTCAAAAATAATCGATAAAGGTAAACCTAAAAATATAGAAATTATGTTCAAAACTATCAAATATCTGTATTGAATATTATTTAGTAAAGATTCAACATCATTGTTATATCTAAATACTAATGCCAAAAGGTATACAACTAAATAGGTAAAAAAGACTTTAAAAATTACTGATTTTAAATTTTGATTTCTTTTGTACATATCAGTCCTGATATTCCAATTGATTATCAAAAATAATGATTCTAAAAATCACCTTTCAAAATTAACACTTATCAAAATTAATTGGTCTCTATGGGTAAGAATTCCATCATTATTACCCACATAGAACTTTACAGTAAGACAATTAAACGGAGAGGGTGGGATTCGAACCCACGAATAGTTACCTATTAAACGATTTCGAGTCGTTCGCTTTCGACCACTCAGCCACCTCTCCGTCTGTTTATAAGTATGCACATAAAAACAGAAAATTGTGATCTATATAATTATCTTAATTTTTAATTCCACCCTGCATCTTTCATCAATTTAATAGCTAAAGAATTTTTTTCTCCAAGATCTTCCACCGTGACACTATCAGGTATGAACTTTCCAAAATTCTTCACTATTTCGTTCTGATTAACTTCCTTCAAAGGATGTTCAAAAGTTGGAGCAGCTAAACCTTTACTTCCTTCTGGAGATGCTAAGAATTCAAGCAACTTTATCGCTTCACTCTTATTTGTTGCATATTTTGCAACACCACCGGCACTAATATTTACGTGCGCAGGATTAGGAGTAAGGACCATTGTTTTTTTTGCATACAAAGCATCTCTTCTTCCATTAACACCCGCTAACATTCTTGCAACGTAATAATGATTAACGATTCCTACTCCACATTTTCTCTTAGAAACTGCTCTAATTATTGAAATATCTCCCGGGAAGAATGGTTGGGAAACGTTTGAAATCATTCCACTTAACCAAGCTCTAGTTTCTGATTCACCTTTATTAATTATTTGATTAGCAACTAAAGATTGATTATATGGACTTTTTCTATTTCTCAAACACACTTTGCCTTTTAAAGAAGGATCAGCCAAATCAGTGTAATCATTAATCTTGCTGATATCTACCGCTTTTGGATTGGCTATCATAACTCTAACTCTTCTAGTTAATGCATACCATTCCTTATTTGGATCTTTTAATCCAACAGGAACATCATTTTCTAATTTAGAAGATTCTATTGGCTTCAGTAATCCAGCTTTAGCTGCATTAGTAATTCTTGCTGCATCTACTAGCAATATTAAATCTGCTTTGGAATTCTTCCCTTCTCTTTTCAATCTTTCGATTAAAGAAATTCCTGCTGCCTCTATAAGCCTGACTTTAATTCCTGTTTCTTCTGCAAACTTTTTATAAATACTTCTGTCTGTATTGTAATGCCTACCCGAATAAACATTGACTTCTTTTTCTGTTGAATTGACTGGAATATTTACATTGATTAAAAATGTACATGTTAGTGCTGTGTAAAGTAGTTTTTTGAGTTTTTGCACTTTTTCAAAATAGTATCTATGGTTACTTTAGACTTATTAAAAGTGTTGAAACTTTAAAAGCGAACTTCTATACATCAACTTGTATCATTTTTTATATTTCATATGAATTATTTAATCCATCAGTTACTAAACGCTGAAGAAATAAATTTAATAAAAAAAGAACTAGAGAAATGTAGTCAACAAGATTGGGAAGATGGAAAAAAAACTGCTGGCAGTCACGCCTCAATAGTAAAAAATAATTTGCAACTAAATAGAAATATTGAAGTATCAAAAAAAAACGCTCAATTAGTTAATAAAAAGATCCTTTCTAGCCAATTAATAAAAAGTTTTTCTTTACCAAAAAGAATACATGGAATAATGTTTACAAAATCGTCAAATAATATGCATTACGGGAGACATATTGATAATCCATACATGTCTTCTGGTAGATCAGACTTATCTTTTACTCTTTCTTTGACGAATAAAAATTTTTATAAAGGTGGAGAATTAATTATTGAAACAATGAATAATGAAGAGAAATTCAAATTAAATGCTGGAGAGATAATTTTATATCCAAGTTCTTACTTGCATGCAGTGAATGAAGTGCATAATGGTGAAAGATTGGTATGCGTGGGTTGGATAGAAAGTTATGTCAAATCAACTGAAAAAAGGGAATATTTATTTGATTTAGACGCAGGTGCAAGAAGTTTACTGGCAAAGCATGGCAGATCTGACGAACTTGATCTTATTTTTAAAACTTATTCAAATCTCTTAAGAGTTATGGGAGATTAAAAAGAATCATTTTATACAACAAAAAGAATCCCAGTCTAAAGTCGTTTATCATAAAAAAAAAGAATTTACTAATGCTGAAAAAAAGTTCAATTTCAATTTTTATTGCAGCTACAAGCGCACTCGCCATTTCCACAGCAAATACCAATTCCGTCAAATCAGGGGGGAATGACTTAGGGGGACTTAAAGAATGGAATACTGATATGCCATTAGAGGCTGATTTTATTCTTGACGATGAAGCCCAGAAATTAGCTGAAGAGGCAGAAAAGTCAAGCGCATGCATTCCCATAGGAGAGGGAGAGAATTGTTGGTAAATATATTCATGCAATAAAAAAGGCCTCTTAATTAAGAGGCCTTTTTTTGTCAACTTCAATATTAGAATTTGAAAGTTGTAGTTAGTACTGCACCGAAGAGATCATCTCCTGTGTCTGCATATACATCAGTTCCACCAAATACTGCTGGTGTAACTTCAATAGAGTCATTAGGTCTAAAGGAATAATACGCTTCCCACATGAAAGGATCAATTTCACTTAATGTACCTGAAGAAACTTTGGTAGCCTTCATTGGTTGACCTAAAGCTATACCAATTTTGTCATCTGGCTGGATCATATCTGACCAGTTAAGACCTACAAAATAGCCATTACCTTCAGTAATATTATCGCTACGGTTAGAGAAGGTGATTGTGTCATAACCCACTGAAATTGATGGAGTAGCACTACCAGAATTTTCAGGTCTCCACCAGCCTCTTAAAGCAACTGCATCAGCTTGAACAGTAGCAAGAGTTGAAGCAGAACCCCAACCTACTGTACCTGCATTGGTTCCCAGAGTCTTAGTTGAGTAGTATTTCCATGAGTCCCATCCGTTTTGCATTGAATAGGTGGCAGATACATGATAATTATCTCCAGTGTAAGCTACTTGCGTATTGACCTTATTCTGATCTTGATCAGAGAACAAACCACCTGTTGTAGCTGCTTTCTTAGAGTTAAAAGTAATACTGCTTGCAAAACCGTTATCAGCTTCATATTTTAAACCACCACCTGTAGAAGTACTAGCACCAAAAGCGGAAGCATGTCCTCCTAATTTGAATGCCTTTAAAGCACCAGGCTTGTATACAGAAGGTGTTGCAGCAAGCATGTAGTAGTTTTCAATTTTTGGACCAATTGTGGCAGTAATTTTGTCTCCAATTGGGAATGTGTACCACAACTTATCAACATTAAAGGCGTCTGATGTGTCTTTAGCTTCTATGTGATAGGTACCTGGTTTATTATCAAATGCTCCATCCCATCCATCTCCGGATTTGAGTCTTACATACAGATTGTCATCGCCAGTAAAACTAGTATTTAAGTTCATCTGATAGACATATGCAGTAGAAACTTTTTCATGATGATTAGAACCAAGTGCATCACCACCATCGATGGCACCAATTGCCATTACGGCTTTTCCATCTAAAACTGTTGAATCTGAGAAGCTGCCAGCTTCATATACATTTTGCCTAACCTCAAGAGCATCAACACGACCATTAAGGTTTGCTACTTCTTCACTAACTTCATTAATGAATGTTTTACTGTCTAGTCTTGAAGATTTTTTTGAATTGCTCCTAGCATAGCTATTCATTTCTTCAAGATTGATTACATCGGAAGCTTGAGCAGCAACTGGGGCTAATAAACCTAATGTTGCTCCTGCCACCAACATTTGTTGGAAGAGTTTCATTTTACCTCACACTTAAAAAAGCCCAGATTAAGGGGCAACTATACTGTATCGCTAGTAACAAAAAACAAAAGAAATAAAAGTATCAAGAGCTCGTATCATTTGTTACTAGCTCAATCTTATTTTTTATAGATTCAATATGTTGATTCTTTGATTAGTGGAAAATCCAAGCATTCTCTTTCCCCTATCCAAGATGAGGCAACTTCTCTTGCTAATTTTCGAATCTTTTCAATATACTGAGCACGATCTGTAACCGAAATTACTCCCCTAGCATCAAGAAGATTAAATGTATGGCTACATTTCAGAACAAAATCAAGCGCAGGATAAGTTAATTTCTTTTCTATTAAAGAAATTGCCTCAGCTTGATAAATTTCAAATAATTTTCTGAGATTATCAGGACTAGATTCATTAAAATTATAAGAGCATTGACTTTTTTCAAATTGAAGCCAAATGTCGCTATATTTCATATTTTTGTTCCAATTTAAGTCCCAGATACTTTCCTTATCCTGCAAAAACATTGCAATTCTCTCTAACCCATAAGTGATTTCAATTGGGATTGGATTACAATCAACACCACCACATTGTTGGAAATAAGTAAATTGAGTAACTTCCATTCCGTCCAACCAAACTTCCCAACCCACACCCCAGGCTCCAAGTGTTGGAGACTCCCAATTATCTTCCACAAATCTTATGTCATGATTTCTAGGATTAATCCCAAGAGATTCTAGAGATGTCAAATATTTTTCCTGGATTCCTTCTGGAGAAGGTTTAATTATTACTTGATATTGAAAGTAATGTTGCGCCCTGTTTGGATTATCGCCAAAACGTCCATCTGCAGGCCTTCTACATGGTTCTGCATATGCTACACTCCAAGGCTCTGGTCCAATAGCCCTTAAAAAAGTATGAGGATTCATTGTCCCAGCACCCTTTTCGGTATCATAGGGCTGCATAATCAAACAACCTTCTTCTGACCAATAATTATTTAAATTTCGAATTACATCCTGAAAAAACATTAAATTAAAATAACGGAAACATTTAGAACAATGGCATTAGATATAATAACAAAACTTTAAAGTAAAAAATATTTTGAAATAGAAGTTCTCAAATTTATCATTCGATAAAAAGCTGTCATTAAATTAGATTCTTGATAAAAAATAAATGAGGAATTTATTATGTAAAAAAATCTAATGGCAAAGGTCCAAAAGTATTAGATTTTTTAGCATCTTCATCATACTGACATGTTATTAAAATTCCTTCTCCAAGACCATTTTCAGTTCTCACAAAAACATTACCAGTTTTTTGATTAGCTTTTAAAAAAACACATCCATCAGCATGAAGAGAATCTAAATTTTGAAATTTTATTGAGGCATATTTCTTAGCAATTGATCGTAATGCTTCAATCGCACTATTATCGTAAGGTGCCATTATTCCAATTGTTATCCAATCAGCATTAAAAATATTTGCTTCTAGTTCCTCTAAAAGTTTTTTTTCTTGACTATTACTTAATTGAGGTGCAGTTCTAAGATTATTTAAATCGACTAATTTATTTATTTCCATTAGCTTTATATCTAAAAATTCTTAACCAAATGTTCTTCCATTCCAAGCCCACAATGAGGCTTGTACATCCTCGAAAGAAATATAAATCCTATCAATTGGTATCCCCATTTTCTCATATACAAAATCTGATATTGGCTTTGCCATTTCTGAAGGATTTAGAGAACCTATTGATTTGACTTCTAGAAAGCAAGAAGGTGTTTCATCATCAAAATACATTTGGCAATTATCATCTATCTTCGCCATAACAAAACTTTTTGATTTGTTAGTTAAAGATGAAATAAGAATTGAGATTTCTTCAAGTAATTTACCTTTATCATTTACTTTTGCTGAAGTCGAAACATTAATATAAGGCATCTCTATGCAGCAAGATAATTTTTCTTAGAATCATTTTCTAGATAAACAGTTTTATTTTTTAAATTTCTTTTTGATGAAAGATATGCCATATCGTATGAACTTATTCCGTTTTTATAAGGATTGAAAAGAGCATTTTGGGACCTGTTTTTTTTGCTCCTCTTGAACTCAATCATCATTATTAAATCATTATTAATAATTTAACTTTTTTTGAATAGATGTCTAGTTTTTTTGAGAATTTTTAATTTACTAATTGAAAATCAATTGCTAATACACAATTAGAATTTCTTTTTACTAAATTTGTTATGTAGATTCTAAATTATTTGTTTTGGAAGTTTTAAATAATTATCAAAGAAAAAAACTTGATGAGAGCAATGATGAAGAATTTTATTTTGATCCAAAATTTGTTTATCATTTAGACGCAAACTTTAGACAAAATCTTTCAGATTTATATGAAAGAGAAATAGATAATAATTCAACAGTCCTTGATTTAATGTCTAGTTGGGATAGTTATTTACCTAAAGGGAAAAAATATAAAAAAATAATTGGACATGGTTTAAACAAACAAGAACTTGAAAGAAACAAAATTTTTGATTCTTATTGGATACAAAACTTTAATTTAAGTCAACAACTTCCTCTAGATAAAGAAAGCATTGACTATTGCTTAATGGTGGCCGCATGGCAATATTTACAATATCCAGAGAATTTAACGAACGAAATCGCAAGAATATTAAAAAGAAATGGAAAGATTATTATTGCTTTTTCAAACAGAGCATTTTGGCATAAAGCTCCCAACATATGGACTTCATCTACTGAAGAAGAGAGGGTTAAATATGTAAGAAAAGTATTAATCTCAAATGGATTTTGTGAGCCAAAAATTATCAAAAAGTTTACTAAACCAGCACTTAATATCTTTAATTTTTTAAATAAAGACCCATTTTATTGTTTAATCGCAACAAAAGAGTAATTTTAATTTTATTGCATTAAACAAGAACTCTATGAAAAAGTTATCAACAATTTTTCATAGCCATACTTTTAAATTTTGACTAATATTGGGTAGTTAAAAATAATCATATGGGTTCTAAAAGAGAAAAATATCCTGAAAAATGTCCTTGGGATCTTGGCCCTAATCAGCATTTAGCAAAAGAAGAGAACTGGACTTTAAGATTAGGAGAAGCAAATGTATGCTTTAGCAAAAATAAATTAGATAATAATTATTTTCATGTAATTAGTAATGAAAATGAAGAGCAAATTCTAGCTTTTAGAGCAAGACTCTTATATCAAAAACTACTTGATAAAGGTTTTAGATTGGTTGAATAAAAAACCTAATTTAATAAGCATAGATCCTCGAAGACAAACTTTTGGGTTTCTTCTTCTTGATTTTGGTTTAAGTATTTTATTGTCCTAGAATTTAATATCCAATAATTGTCTTTACCCATATTTAGAAATTCATCCTCGTATTCCAATTTTTGAGAATTTGTCTCTAGTGTATCTGGATCAATTTGTTGACTACTATATTTTTTACTAAGGAAACCTGTTCCTGTATCTAAAAATTCTTGAACAAAAATTTCTATTATAGTTCCATGTATTTTTCTGTAGACCATATTAATATAGTTATTTTTAACTCTATATTTATCTCCGTGATTCTTACCTGAAACAATCATTTCAATACCACTTTCAGAATTTTTAAGAAAATTAAAATTGTTTTCTGAGTGCACTGATTCAAAATCTCTTTTTACCCTATGTATACAAACTTCAAATAACTGAGAGGAAATACTTTTAACAACATTCGCATCTTCTATTTTTTGAATATTTGGTTTAAAGTCTTTACCTAATACGAAGTCACCTTTATGAATATTATTGTTAGTGAAGAAAATACATCTACCTTGGTAACCATAAAAATCATTCTTCCAGGTGTAACGATTTTCATAAGCCTTTTTAAAAATCTCCTTACAATTAACTTCTTTTAGATTATCCATTAATTTTTGAATATATTGAATAATTCTACAAAAAAAAAACCTCCCTGTTTTAGGAGAGGTTTTTTATTAGATTAAACTAGTTTTGAGTAATTTTTGTATTTTCAATATTGTCAAAAGCTTGACCAATTTTCTTAAAGTCAAATCCCATTGCTCTTAGTGCGTGCCAAAGATGACCTTGTAAGAAAAAGAAACCCAAATAAAAATGAGTATTAGCAAGCCAAGCTCTTGAGCTATACGCTCCTGAACCTAAATCTACTGTATCAGTAAAATAAGGGGCGAATTCAAATTGAAGCTTTAAGGGTTCTCCATATAGATCGACTGGATATATAGTCGTATTAGAAGCACACCAAAAAGCAGCAACAAAAGCCATATAAGAAACACCAACAACTGAGTATGACAAAATCGCCTCAGCTCCAAGTAATCCTTTTCCTTTAAATTCTGTATATTCTCCAAATTGTTTAGTACAAATATGGAAAACACCTCCAATTATTTCTAGGAAAGCTAGGAAAGCATGTCCTCCCATAACGTCTTCCAGGCTATCAATTTTTAAGAAATCAAATTGATGATTCCAGATAGCGGCAATGTCTAAATTGTAAATAACTTGTCTTGTAGATCCTATTGCAGGGTCGTATATACCATGAATACGAGCCCATTCAACAAACATAATTGCTCCAAGCCCAAGAAAAATTAGATGATGGCCAAGAATAAAAGTTAATTTATCTGGGTCATCCCATTCGAAATCAAATTTTTGTGGCTTACTATTTTCTGGGTAGTCTCCAAGATCACCTGCAAATTTGTTGGAATGTAATAATCCTCCAGCACCCAATACTGCTGAGAAAATTAGATGTAATGTGCAAATTACAACGATTCCGTATGGTTCTGTAATAACACCATTTTCAACACCACCAATTCCAATACCTGCAAGGTGAGGCAAAACAATTGCTTTCTGTGCACCCATTGGGATACTGGCGTCGTAACGGGCCAATTCAAATAATCCAAAAGCTCCTGCCCAGAACATCATTAGACCTGCATGGGCTGCATGAGCAGCTATGAATTTACCTGAACGGCCAACAACACCAGAATTCCCTGCGAACCAGTCATAGGTGACGTCAGATTTTCCGTAAGTTTGTAACACTTGATTTAAGTAAACAGCAAATTGAGCATATTGCTTATCGCTATTGTTTTTACATGTTCTTTACAGATTTAATTACTTATGTAAAAAAAACATATTGCAAAAGAACAAATGTTACAACTTGGGGAAGTAATATCTTAGAAAGCTTACGCCAATGAAGGGATTTCACCCTTAAGCTGAGAAGCCCATGTTTCAAGTCGCGAATCTGTCAAATCAGATTCACTATCCTCATCAAGAGGTAATCCACAAAAGCTTTCTCCAATAATACTTTTAGATTCATCAAAAGTATAAGTAGATTTATCTACATAACCGACCATTTCGGCACCTGCTTTTATGAAATAACTATGAAGTTCTTCCATTGCATCACAATAGTTTTCTGTATATGTAGAAGAATCTCCTAAACCAAAAATTGCAACTTTTTTTCCTGATAAACTTAGTTCACCAATATCCTCTAAGATTGAATCCCATGCAGTTCCCGATCTTTCTTCATCGGCACCTGTATTCCAAGTAGGTATCCCGCAGATAATTCCATCAAGACCTTCAAATTCTGAAAGATCATCCACATCAGATACATCTTTAGGTGATTCTGCTGAAGAGATAAAGTTGTGAAGACGATCAGCTACGTCTTCAGTTTTTCCAGTTGTAGTTGCGTAATAAATTCCTACGGTCATAACTTCAAAATGTTTACATTAAAATAATAAAATCTAAAAACGTTAAATTAATTTCTTTAAAAACTTTTTCATGTAAAATTTTATACTAATCAAGGTAAGAAAAATTTTTTGAGAATAATTTACATATTATTTAAACCATCGTGACTGACAAATTTCAAAATGATATTAAAAATCTTATTGAAGAATTCAACTTTAATGGGCATAAAAAATTCAAATTAATAGTTTTATTTGGTTTATTGGGAGATTTTGATAGCTTTGAATATGCAATAAATTTGAAAAGTTTTATCGATAATAATCAAGATAAAAATTTAGATATTTTTGCAATTGCTATTGGGAGCCAAAAAGGAAAAGAAAGATTTTGTAAATTTACTGGATTTCAAAAGGAAAATGTAATAGTTGTTTCTGATAATCAAATCCATAATAATCTCAAAGTCTCAAGAGGATTAGATATTGGTTTAGGAGGTTGGATCAATATGCTTTTGATGTTATCAGGGATAAATTCTTTTAAAACAATTAAAGAAGTTATTAGAGGTTATACCGGCGACCGAAAAGCTAAGGCAATCTATTCAGAAGTTGACAAAATTGATATTTTAAAATTTTTAAAATTTTCAGGTAATTCTTTTAAAAAGGTTTTCGGGGATGGTTATCTGAGACCATTTGAATTAGCAACATTTAGATTAAATAATATGAATGAAATAATTCAAAATTGGAGTGATTACATTACAAATGAAGAATACCTTCCTCAAAGAAGTGCTTCTTTTCTATTGAATAATAAAAATCAAATTATTTATAAATTTTTTTCAAAAGATGTGCTTGGATATTCACCAAACATGAGGGATCCCTTGGGATTTTTGACTGATTTAATTAAAGAATAGTTTTTTAAATATTTTTATGAATGTAGATATATTTGGATATTTTGCCGCAATTTTAACAACAGCAGCATTTCTACCTCAATTGATAAAAACTTTAAAAACAAAAAAGGCCGATGATGTTTCTTTAACAACATTAATAATGTTTATTATCGGTGTTTTGTCTTGGATTATTTACGGTTATAAAATTTCTTCTACACCAATTTTGATAGCAAATTTAATTACCCTGATCTTAAATTTATTGATATTAATCTCTAAAATATATTTTTCAAAAAATTAAATGAATAAATTTTTTTTTAAAAATAATAAACTTTAGATTTATTACTTAAATCTTGATTAAGATAGAGCAAAAAATTTACTGATCTTGAAATCTTCAAAATGCTGGGTTTGGTTTAAAGGAAGCCTTAACAATGGTGGATATTGGAAAGAAGGTTTTACATGTACTTTTGATGAGAACCCTGGAGTTTTAATAGAAAGTCCCGCTTACGTAACTTGTCGGGTTCCTACATGGAGAGTTTTGACTAAAGAACCAGAAAATTTATATAAATCTCCTCTAATTCCAGACAAAGCGATCTGGAAAATAATTTAAATTCTGAATTTTTAATAAAATACTTTTTGACTGTACTGTGGCGAGTTAATATTGCTTTAATAAATATTTAATTAATACCATCTACTCTCTTTTTATAAATATTATACCTTTTTTAATCTTTGGTTTTCTTTTAGGTAAAAAGAATCCAAAGATTTCAAAATACATAGCAAGACCTCTAATAAGATTTGGAATTCCATTAAGTGTAATGGGCCTGTTATTAAAGGAAGGTATAGATATAAACCTAATTAAAAGTGCATTTTTAGCATTTTCTGCAATTGGAATTTTAATCACATTAATAAATATAATCCCAATATTAAAGAATAGGCTTCCAAATTACACATTTCAGCTAGCAGGCCTAATAGGCAATACATCATTTCTTGGGATACCAATTGCGCTAGCTCTTCTACCTTCAACAACTATAAATTTCACTATTGGATTTGATTTAGGTACAACACTTTTCGCTTGGATATTTGGACCTTTTTTTCTCCAAGAAAAATCCAAAAACAAGAATATCCCTAACATCAAAGGACTATTAAATGCATTGATAAATAGCCCTGCATCAAGAGGGATTATTGGTGTACTTCTTGCATATCTTTTGCAAATAGATGAAATTTTAGGCAATTATCTTTGGATACCTGCAAAGATAGTTATTGCTTTGGCAATTATAATTGTGGGAACAAGACTTGGAATAATCACAAATCAAAATGAGAAGATTTTGGATCTAAATGAAGAAATTAAATTTTCAATTTTATTAAAGTTATTTATTCTTCCACTTATTATTTTTTTAGTATGCAAATTCTTAAATTTTAACTTCTATCAATCATCTGCAGTAATTCTTCAGGCAGCAACCCCAACGGCAATATCCACAATATTAATGGCAGAGGCTTATGGTGTTAAACAAAAAATAGCTTCAAAAATTCTTTTTACTACAACCTTAATTTCAATATTTACAGTTCCACTATTAAAAATGTTTATGAATTTATTTATTCAAACAACTTGAATGAAAACTAATATTAGGAGCATGATTAATGAATATTGTAAAGATTATATCCTGATAACTAAATAATGTCTTAAGATTTAGGTTATGAAGTCAGCAAACCCTGAAAATGAATATATTCCTTTAGATCTAAGGATTTCTGTGAGGAGGGATACTCTAAGGCTTATCTCAGAGATGGCTCGAGATATGGGAATAAGCATTAATGAAGTTTTTAGTTTTTTAGCCGAAGATTCTGTCATCGATCTTGAATTAATGGAAGATTTAAATAAGATTGATATCCCAAGCAAGTGCAGCATTGATGATTTAAAAAATGCTCTTCTTAAAAAAAGACTTTGTTAAAATTTTTCAACTTTTCTATTTTTCCAGTCAGATTTATAACCACTTTTAACTAAAAATCTCGAATACTTATTTAATTCACTTTTTTGAATTCGCCATAAATTATAAATCCCAAATTTGCCCAATTTTTGATGATTAATCTTTGACCATTGTTGTCGGCGGGTAGAGTAATCATCTATCACGACCAATAAAGATTTGTATTCATAATCGGGTTGATCCTCATAATTCTTTCTCTTATCAGTATTTAGCCTTTCTGACAGATTAATTAATCCCTCTTCAGTGTTTGGTTCATAAAAAACTATTTGTCTGGAATAAAAATGTAATGAAGGTTTTCTTATCCCAACCATTGCTAAAGTTTCCCCTCCCTCGCGAATATCTAAAATTAATTTTGAGATATTCCTTAGGGGTAATTGTCTTGATGTATCGGCTAATTTTCTAATTGGCGACATCAAATAAGATTGCCCAATTAAAAGTAAAATTTGGAGATAAAGAAGGATATTTCTAGATTTTAAAAATAATAAGATTATTGCAAGAAGGGTAAATGAAGAGAAGAACAATTTAGCTTTGAAAATAATTCCTGAGCTTATAAGTTCGGATGCAAGATTGGGCATTTCGGGATCATTAATCGAACTCAACCAAATATTCGAGAAAAAGAATGCTAATGAGAACCCAAACAAAATTAAAATATTAAAAATCCAGAAATATAAATTACTTTTATTTATATTTTTTAAACTTATAAAGCTATTACTTGTTATTAATGCCGCAGCTGGAATTGCTGGCAACCAATAGCTAGGTAGTTTCGTTGCAGAAAGGCTAAAGAAGATTAAAACTGAAGTTAACCAACATAGAGAATATGTATAAAGGGTTTTAGTGACATCACAACTTTCTTTAGAACTTTTAAAGAAATCCTTAAAGGTTTTAAGTATCCCATGAATCAAAAAAGGGGTGAATGGTAACGAAGCCAATATCATTATGTAAAGAAAAAACCAGAATGGTTCTGCATGATTATTTACAACTGAGGTATATCTTTGAAAATTATGGTAACCAAAAAAATTATCCCAAAAAGGCTTTCCCTCTTTTAGAAGTTCTAATATGTACCATGGAACACTTATTAGTGTTGTTATTAAAAAACCTTTCTTAGGATTTATCTTACTTAGCAGCTTTTTCCAATTCTTCTGACAAAACAAGAAAGACGTAATAGTAAATAATGCCAAAACAAATGCAACAGGTCCTTTAACTAAAATTGCAAAACCTAAAAATACCCAAGATGAGATGCATTGATCATTATTTTCACTTGCCATTCTTCTCCAAAACAAAAGCAGGCTAATCCCTAGGGTTCCAGTTAAAAGGGAATCACTCACTGCAGTTCTACTCCAAATAATTATTAGTGGAGAAAGAGCAAAGCTTAATGATGCAACTATGGGAGTGAGGAATTGCCTATCACTCTTCTGTGGCCAACAAAACAACGTATCTCCAATGATCAACATTAAAAATAATGAAGCCAAAGCTGAAGGGAGTCTTGCTGAGAGAGTCCCTAAACTATCCCAAATCTCGTTTTTCGGTAATGAGTAAAAAAAACCCATTAGCCAATATATCAGTGGAGGCTTATCAAAACGGAATATTCCATTGACTTTTGGAGTTATCCAATCACCAGATTCACTCATAGCCCTTGCTGCAGCTGCAAATAAAGGGGGAGTTTCATCCACCAAGCCTGTAGAGCCTAAACCCAAGATAAATATAATGATCCCACAAACTAAAATTATTAATTGGGTTGTAAGCCTTTTTTTTGAGTTAAGAAGAATCATTAAATATTATTTATATTCATGCATTACCTTATTAAGCCAGTTCACAACCTTGTTAGCAAATATATCTGCGGAGGCATTTTTTTCTACCCATTCTCTACATTTCTGACGATTAATTTTTTCAATAATCTCTACATATGAAAGCATATTTTTTTTATCATCAGGATCAGCAAGATAACCTGTTTGGCCATGCTGAATAATTTCACTAGGTCCTCCCCTTTTATAAGCTACAACAGGAACCCCACAGGCTAAAGCTTCTACAATAACGTTCCCATATGCCTCATTCCATTTCGGAGTATTTAGCAACCCTCTGCATTTACCAAGTTCTTTTTGTAATTCATCAGTTGATAAAAAACCCCTCCAATCTATAGCTCCTTGAGGGAATGATCTTTCTATCTTTGAAGCATACATCTCATCTTCTATAAATCCCCAAACTTTTAATTTTTCGCCAAGTTGATTTGCCACATAAACTGCATCCTCCAAACCTTTCTCTGGAGCTACTCTTCCAACCCATGCTAAGGGTCCCTTAACTGAATCTTGAAAAATATAATTATCTAAATTAAACCCATTCCCAATAATTGTTGGTTGTTTTATGAATGGATAATCATTAGCTTGCATTTTCGAATGAAAAGCAAAATTATTTGGATATTTATCATATACCTTAGAGATTAAATTACTAATTACTGAACTTTCAGAACCCATACTTATAATATGTGCAATGGGTATCTCTAAATTTAGAGTCATCCAGATTGGCAACCAATCATAGGACATGTTCAACAATACATCTGCATGTTTAGCGATATCTAATCCCTTTTCAAGCATTCCTGCTAAAAGAGAATTGTCTGGGATACTTACGGGCGAATTATAATTTTGATGCTGCCAACTAATTTGATCTTCACCTTCCACAAAATGTAATTTTACTTTTACATTACTTTCATGTAACTTGGAATTTTTTGGAACTACAACCTCAACAGAATGACCTAAAGAAATTAAACCTGAAACTAATGAATTTAAAGTTAATTCAACTCCACCACCTTTACCACTCCCTAAAAATCCTATTGGAGTACTAATCAAAACTATTCGCATTATTGGACTTTTTACAAAAAGAAACTAATTAAATAGTAGTATCAGAAAATTTATTTTCCCATAAACTCTTTCTCTGGCTAACAAAAAATACTGAGATAAGAACAAAAACCACTCCTATCCACTGCACAATAGTGAGTCTTTCATCTAACCAAACACCTCCACTGAGAAGAGCAAATACAGGTGTTAAAAATGCAAGAGTACTAAATCCAGTTATTTCTTTATTATTAGCAAAGTAGAAAAACAATCCATAAGCTATTGCCCCTCCAAAAATACTTGCAAATGACATAAGTCCCCAATCAAATATTGACCAATTTGGAATTATTGCGAAATTTGATTGTAAGCAGTGCTTAATAATTAAGGGCAAACTCCCAAAAACCATATGCCAACCTGTGACTGCCACTGGATCACTTTTAGTACAAGTGAATCTAATTAAGATTGTTCCTAGTGCCATAGCGAGAGAGGCTGCAAGCATCCAAAGTTCTCCAAAGTTAAAAACAACGTCATTTATAGACTTATCAGACATTAACCACCAATTTCCTAGGATTTCTTGTGGAACTCCTAAAAATACTATTCCTCCCAAGCCAAAAAGTAGTCCTAACCATCCTATTGGGTTAATTAAATTCCCAAAAATTGCCCGAGCTAAAATAGCTACCAAAAGGGGTTGAGAATCAATTAAGACAGAACCTAAACCTGCTCCAGTTTTTTCAATACCATAAGTTAAAAACAACTGGAAAAAAGTGGCATCAACAATCGTAAAAACAATAAACCATTTCAAATCGCACTTATAAATTTTTAAATCTCTTTTAAACAAATATGTTGTTATTAGAACAAGAATCCCTGCAGGAAGTAATCTTAATGAAGCCACAAACTCTGGCCCAGCACTAGATACTAAAGGAGTCATTGCCGCCATTGAAGTACCCCAAAGTGCAAAAGGGAGTATCATTAAAAACCAATTTAGGATTGAATTCATTAGGTCTGCTGATAATCTTTTTAAAGTAGTTTCATGAATTTACCTTAAAATAATGATTTGGCCTTTTAGACGAAAGTCAAAAAAAAGAATAGCTCGTATAGTAATTGATGAGCCTATTACAAGTTCAACAAGAATTTCAGTCCTTAAAGCTCTTAAACAAATTGAAGATAGAGAATTTCCTGCTTTAATCGTGAGAATTGATTCTCCAGGGGGTACTGTTGGGGATAGCCAAGAGATATACTCTGCTATTAAAAGAATAAAAGATAAAGGATGTAAAGTCATTGCTAGTTTTGGGAACATCTCCGCATCAGGAGGCGTTTACATTGGTGTTGCATCAGACAAAATAGTTGCTAATCCAGGAACAATTACAGGATCTATTGGTGTGATTATAAGAGGAAATAATTTATCTGAATTATTAGATAAAATCGGCATTAAATTTGAGACTGTTAAAAGCGGTGTTTTTAAAGACATACTTTCTCCAGATAAACCATTAAGTGAGGAAGGTAGAGGTCTACTCCAAGGGCTTATAGATGAAAGTTATAAACAATTTACTGAAGCTGTTGCTGAAGGGAGGAATCTACCTGTTGAGGAAGTAAGAAAATTTGCTGATGGAAGAATTTTCACTGGAACACAAGCACTCGAACTTGGTCTTGTGGATAAGGTTGGAGATGAATTTGTTGCAAGGGAGCTAGCTGCAGAAATGGTTAATATCGATCCTAAAATTCAGCCCTTAACATTTGGGAAGAAGAAAAAAAAATTACTTGGACTTATTCCTGGAAGCAGAATGATTGAGAACATTATCAAAAATATCTTTTTTGAGTTTGACTCATCCAATAAAATACTTTGGTTATACAAGCCTTAAATCGAGTATGCCTGAAAAAATGAAAGATGATTATAAAATTACATTTATTCGTGGAGCTACGACAGCATCTGGGAATTCTGTTAGGGAAATAGAATTTGCCGTAGTGGAATTAATTGATGAATTAATCTCACGTAATAGTCTAATTAAGACGAACATACTATCAATTACATTCACAGCGACAAAAGATTTAAGTGCATGTTTCCCAGCCTCAATTGCAAGGAAATGTAATGGACTTGATTCAGTTGCCTTTTTAGACTGCCAACAAATGCACGTACCCAATGATGTTGATTTTTGTATAAGAATAATGGCTCAAGTTTTATTGCCACCAAATTATGCAATAAAACACCCTTATTTAAATGGCGCTGCAAAATTAAGGGCAGATAGATGTTAACCTTAGTGAAATTATTTTGCTGCTTTAAATTTGAATAGCACGAACACAACCTTTTAATTTCATTCCCTTAATGTTAAAAATCAAAAAGAAACATACTTTAAATCTTAGAATTTTAAGATTTCTTATTATCCCTACAATTTTAGTTTTAACACCTTTTTTTAAAAATATCCAAGATGCTAAAGCGGGGTTGGAATTCCAGTGGGATCAAGACGATAGTTATAGAAGATTAAAGTGGTTTCAAAAGGAAAATAAAAGGAGATTTAGAAATACAATTTATTTTTTCTTTAGGCCATCTGATAGAAAAACTGATCTCTTAAAAATTAATTTAGCAATTCCCAAGACCTTTAAATCCACTATAAAAAAAGAAAAAATTAGTTTTTGCAAAGTAAAAATAGGTGGTTTTGAGAGTAGAACTAAATGTTTAGAAGACATTCCAGCTGATATCGAAATCAATACTGATGAATCAGGCTTACGGTCCCTAGATATTTATCCTTACAGCCCAATTCCCTCTAATAAAGCAAGTTATGCAATTGTCTTAAAAGTCTTTAATCCAAAAAAATCAGGTTTATATCAATTTCATTCATTTGGGCAACCTAAAGGAAAATCATTTTCAAGTTATTTAGGAAGCTGGACTATAGTGATCGATTAAATGATAAATTAGATAAGGATAATTAAACAAATGACTAAAAGAACTTTTGGCGGAACTTCAAGAAAAAGAAAACGTGTATCAGGTTTTAGAGTAAGAATGCGTTCTCATACAGGTAGAAGAGTTATTAAAAGCAGAAGACAAAAAGGAAGAGAAAGAATAGCTGTATAAATTCGAATTTAAATGGCCTTACCTCGGGATATGCGTTTAAAAGGTCACAGGACTTTTAATTATATTCACAAAAATTCCACAACATATCATGGGAAATTAATGACATTTAAAGTTGCAAGATCAAATCCAGCAATACTCTTAACCCATAAATTCACAAATACCTCAAACAAGTTTAAAGTTGCAATTGCAATTAGCAAAAAAGTTTCAAAAAAAGCTGTTGAAAGAAATAAATTAAGAAGAATTCTGCAAGAATGGTTATTAACAAACATTCAAAAAATTAATAACCACAAACCTTATTGGTTACTTGTTAACCTTAAGTTTGGGGATTTCTGCAATGATAAAAGTAGACTTTTGGAGGAATTTCAAAACTTAATGTACAAATCTCGTCTAATCAAATGATTAACATGAATGAAGTAACCTTTTATGAAGGTGGTCCTGCTAGAAGCGATTTAATAATAAATCTACTTGCAGGAATAACTATACTTGGTTTGCCATTTACCTTTGCGGCAATAGTCAGAGCATTATGGTTGAGATATAAAATCACAAACAAAAGAATAACAATTGATGGTGGCTGGTTTGGTAAAAACAAAACTCAAGTCTCATTAAATAACATTGAAGAAATCAGATCTATACCAAGGGGATTCGGTTCATATGGTGACATGGTTCTTATCCTTAACGATGGATCAAAAGTTGAAATGAAATCATTGCCTTTATTCAGAGAAAAACAAAGATTTATTGAAGAGAATATAAACGTAAGATCACAAATTCCAAATCTCAACGAGGTAGAAGGATTTGCTACTAAATCCTAAATAAATTAATTACAAAAATCTCTTTTTCCTGTAAAATAAATGTTTAGTAAAATTACACTCTCTTTAATATCGTGATAGGGTTCATTTCTGAAAAACTACTTATCCCTATTCTAGATTTCTTCTACGGTTTAGTCCCTAGTTATGGTTTAGCGATTGTTGCATTGACAGTCGTAATTAGAATTGCACTTTTCCCTCTAAGCGCTGGTTCCATTAGAAGTGCTAGGAGGATGAAGATTGCCCAACCAGTAATGCAAAAAAGGCAAGCAGAAATAAAATCTAAGTTTTCAGGTGATCCAAAGAGACAGCAAGAAGAACTTGGAAAATTAATGAACGAATTTGGCAGCCCCCTCGCAGGTTGCCTTCCCTTGATTGTCCAAATGCCAGTGCTATTTGCATTATTTGCAACCCTAAGAGGCTCTCCATTCGCTGATGTACCCTATAACATAAACCTCAAGGTCGTCCCACAGGATCAAGTAGCAGCTATTGACCCAAAACCTTACAAATCCCCACGACACTCTATATTTATTACAGAAAAATCACATTTTCCAGTAGTAGCTACTATTCCTAGTGGAACAAAATTAGGAGCAGAAGAATCCATAAAGGTAAATTTACAAACAACAAATGGCAATACCTATTCAGATGTTTTATCTAATTACGAAAACGGATCTAAATTCCTACCCACTTGGAAGGTTTCTAAAGGATCCGAAAATCTTAAAGTTTCTCAAGACGGTACAGTAACAGCAATTAAACCTGGTGATGCAACAATCGAGGCAAAAATTCCTGGACTAGCGGCTAAAAGTGGTTTTTTATTTATTAAAGCTCTTGGTCAAGTTGGTTTTTATGTAGATGGGGCAATTAATTGGGATATTGCTGCATTAGTTGGTGCCTTTGGATTAACCTTACTCCTCTCTCAAGTTTTATCAAGTCAGGGGATGCCTGCGAATCCACAGCAATCAACAGCGAATAAAATTACACCAGTTATGATAACTGGAATGTTTTTGTTTTTCCCACTACCAGCTGGAGTCTTACTCTATATGGTCGTTGCTAATATTTTCCAAGCATTTCAGACTTTTCTACTTAATAAAGAATCACTTCCTGATAATCTGCAAAAAATTTTAGATCAACAAATGTTAGCTAAAAATGAAGTGATAAATACTCCTGCCACAACTATTTCTGATAAAAGATTACCTTTTGAACCTAACAATAAAAAATAATTTTATATCTTAAATAATGAATTCTTGGTGTAGAAATTTAGAACTACTTATAAAATCAAGAACCTCATTAATTTGGATTAGGACTAAAGAAGAGGAAAGATTAGAAAAATTAGTTAATTTATCTTGTGAAAGACTAAATATAAAAAGATTCATTTCCTGGGATTGTGTTAGCGGTATTAAAGGATTAATAAATGAAGAAAGTAAATTTTCTAACAATCCGTTAGGAGTACTTAATTGGCTTAAAGAACTAAATTCTGAAATTTCAACAGTTTTATTAGTTAAAGATTTTCATAAATTTTATGATGATCCATCTATCAATAGAACTATTAAAGAACTATCCTTAGCGCTAAAAAAAACTAGTCATAATTTAATTATTAGTTCTCATTTATTTCCATCATCAGAAGAGTTAGATGAATTAATGGCAATTGTAAATTTACCTTTACCTGATCAAAGAGAATTGAAAAATCTAATAAAACAAATTGCTATTAATACCAATTCAAATCTAGAGGAACAAGACTTAAATGAACTTTCTATAGCTTCAAGCGGTCTTACCGAAATAAAAGTAAAGCAAGTAACTGCAAAGGCTCTTGCTCAAAGGGGAAAAATAGGTAAAGAAGATATTAAAGATATTCTTGAAGAGAAAAAACAAGTAATCGCCAGAAGTGAAATTTTAGAATTTTTCGAAACTAAATCAAATCAAGATGATATTGGTGGTTTAAATGTTTTAAAAGTTTGGCTTAATCAAAGATACAGGGCCTTTTCTAAAGAAGCTAGAGACTATGGATTACCTATTCCCAAGGGAGTCTTACTCGTTGGAGCTCAAGGAACAGGAAAATCGCTAACGGCAAAATCAATTTCTAAGAGTTGGTCTATGCCGTTGCTTAGGCTAGATGTTGGAAGACTATTTTCTAGTCTTGTTGGATCAAGCGAGGCAAGAACAAGAGAAGCAATATTAAGAGCTGAGGCCATGTCACCTTGTATCCTTTGGATCGATGAAATTGACAAGGGCTTTGGTGGCGATGCTAGAAGTGATGGAGGAACAAGTCAAAGGGTTTTGGCAAGTTTGCTAACTTGGATGGCCGAAAAAGAATCCGCCGTATTTGTCATAGCTACCGCTAATGCTATAGATAAGCTTCCTGCAGAATTATTAAGAAAAGGTAGATTTGATGAGATATTTTTTCTTGATTTACCAAATTCCGAAGAAAGATTAAGTATCCTGAATTTGCATTTAAAAAAAAGAAGACCAAATTACAGTTTTCCTCTTACCACAATAATAGACAGAACAGATGGATTCTCGGGTGCAGAACTTGAACAAGCAGTTATAGAGGGCATGCATATTTCATTCTCTGAAAATAGAGAACTTATGGAGAAAGATTTAATAAAGGCAGTTTCTGAATTAGTTCCTTTATCAAGAACTGCTAAAGAGCAAATTGATTTACTAAAAGCATGGTCATCTACAGGAAGAGCTCGTTCTGCGTCCTAATTGAAATATTCTTTATGAAGAATATTTCATAAGTTAGGAAACATTAATTAAGTTAATTTTTCATCAAAAATCCCTAATAATGAATAGTTTTTAACTATCTTAATTAAGGTATAAAAAAAAAAGTGTGTTAGATCAAAAATTAATAAGAGAAAATCCAACTTCCGTTGAAGATAATTTATCCTTAAGGGGGAAAATCTATAAGATATCCCACATACACGAATTAACTGTTAAAAAAAAAGAAATTGACATAGAAATCTCAAGCATTCAATCTGAAAGTAAAAAATTAAGCAAATTAATCGGTAAAGTAATTGGGAAATCACAAAATACTAATCCACAAGAACTAATTGATTTGAAGAAAAGGGGAAACCAATACAGAATCAAAATTTCTGAACTTGAAGAGAAACAAAGACTATTAGATAAACAAGTTGATGATGAGATTTATAATTTACCGAATTTTCCTAGTAAAGATGCACCTGTTGGGAAAGATGAAAATGACAATGTACAAATAAAAACTTGGGGAGATCCGTTAGTAAAAGAGAATATTAAATCTCATTGGGAAATAGGCGAAAGTCTTAATATTTTTGACTCCGTTAAATCAACAAAAATATCAAAAAGTCGTTTTATTACTCTTATTGGCAATGGTGCAAGACTAGAGAGGGCATTGATTAATTTCATGCTGGATATGCATAGTAAAAATGGTTATTTAGAGTTAATGCCTCCAGCTTTAGTAAATTCAGAAAGTCTCAGGGGATCTGGTCAATTACCCAAATTCTCAAATGAAAGTTTTAAGTGCTCTAATGACGATCTGTGGCTCTCTCCAACTGCTGAAGTTCCACTTACTGCTTTTCATAAAAATGAGATAATTGATTCCAAGCAATTACCTCTTAAGTACGTTGCATATAGCCCATGTTTTAGAAGAGAAGCTGGCAGTTATGGAAGGGATACTAAAGGTTTAATAAGACTTCATCAATTTAATAAGGTTGAGCTGTATTGGTTTTGTGATCCAAGCCAATCTACTGAAGCTCATAAAAAAATAACTTCTGATGCAGAAAGTATTTTAAAAAAGCTAAACCTTCCTTATAGATTAATAGATATTTGTACTGGAGACTTAGGCTTTTCTTCTAGTAGAACTTTTGATCTTGAAGTGTGGCTACCTAGTAGTAAAAGTTATAGAGAAATTTCGAGTTGCAGCAATTGTTTAGACTTTCAGGCACGCAGATCTTCAATAAGAACAAAAATTGATAAAAAAAATATATATTTACACACCTTAAATGGAAGTGGCCTCGCCATCGGAAGAACAATGGCTGCGATTCTTGAAAATGGTCAACAAAAAGATGGTAGCGTTAAGATTCCAGATGCTCTAGTTCCTTACTTTGGATCAAATTTTTTAAAAACTGCTTAATATAAAAAAATGAATGTTTTAACATCAATAACAGTTCTTGGATTTCTCATTTTTTTTCATGAGATGGGTCATTTTCTTGCAGCAATTTTGCAAGGCATATATGTTGATGGATTTTCAATTGGTTTTGGACCTTCCATAATTCAGAAAAAATTTAAAGATATTACTTATTCATTTAGAGCCTTTCCCCTAGGAGGATTTGTTTCATTCCCTGATGAAGAACTGAATAATATCGACCCTAAAGATCCAAACCTTTTAAAAAATAGACCAATAATTCAAAGAGTTATTGTAATCTCTGCTGGAGTATTCGCTAATTTAATCCTTGCCTATATCATTTTAATTTTAAATGTATCTACTATTGGCATTCCATATGATCCAGAACCGGGTATTTTAGTTTTAGCAACTCAACCTGACAAGGCTGCCTCAATAGCTGGATTAAAAGCAGGAGATAAAATATTAGATGTTGAAACTCGTACCCTAGGAGTAGGGGATCAAGCTGTTTCCACTTTAGTAAAAGAGATTCAGAATTCTTCAGATGACCCAATTTCAATAAAAATCGAGAGAAATGGAATTTTTAAAGATATAACTTTGATACCAAAGAATGTTGATGGGAAAGGAACTATAGGCGCTCAATTACAGCCTAATATAAGAAAAGAAACTAAAAAGACAAAAAACGTTTACGAACTTTTTAAATACACCAATAAAGAGTTTTCCTCACTTTTGGTAAAAACAATTCAAGGTTATAAAGGATTAATAACAAATTTTTCTTCAACAGCTCAACAACTAAGTGGGCCTGTCAAAATCGTTGAAATCGGAGCGCAACTATCACAACAAGGCGGTACAGGGATATTATTATTTGCGGCATTAATTTCTATTAATTTAGCAGTACTCAACTCATTGCCTTTACCGTTATTAGATGGAGGACAGCTTGTTTTCACTTTAATTGAAGGTTTTAGGGGAAAACCTGTCCCAGTTAAGGTACAAATGGTTGTAACTCAGTCCAGTTTTTTTCTTTTGGTTGGACTAAGTGTATTACTTATTATTAGAGATACTAGTCAACTTTTAATAGTACAAAGATTTTTAAACCAATGAATAAATTTTAAAAATTGTTAGACAAGCTGTTAATATAGTAATTAGTTTAAATATTCTGATAAATGGCGAAAAAGTCCATGATTGCGAGAGAGGTCAAACGCAAAAAACTTGTGAAGAAATATGCTGCTAAAAGGAAATTATTATTGGATGAATTCAATTCAGCTAAAGATCCAATGGAAAGATTAGAAATACATAGAAAGATTCAAGCTCTGCCAAGAAACTCTGCTCCAAACAGAGTTAGGAATAGATGTTGGGCAACAGGTAAACCTAGAGGAGTTTATAGAGACTTTGGTCTTTGCAGAAATCAGTTAAGACAAAGAGCTCATAATGGTGAACTTCCAGGCGTGGTTAAATCAAGTTGGTAGTTTATTCTTACTAAAGAATATATTTTCTAAAGAAAAAATGTTTATTAAATAAATTGAGGTTCATCTCGTTTTTAGAGGCATTTTTAAAAAATTTTATAGCTTATCTAAATAATTTACTCAATATGTCCCTATAAAATGTAAGAATAAATTATGTATAGATTTATAATTTAAAAAGTGGAAGGACAAAATAAGTCGATCACGTTTGACGGACGAGAGATACGACTAACTACAGGACTATATGCTCCTCAAGCAAATGGATCAGTAATGATTGAGTGTGGAGACACATCTTTATTAGTTACGGCTACAAAAACCTCGAAAAAGGAAGTTTCAGACTTTTTACCTCTAATTTGTGATTATGAGGAAAAACTGTATGCTGCCGGTAGAATTCCTGGCGGCTTCATGAGAAGGGAGGGGCGTCCTCCAGAAAGAGCCACATTAATCTCAAGATTAATTGATAGACCTATGAGACCTCTCTTTCCATCATGGATGAGAGATGAAATACAAATAGTAGCTTCTTGCCTTTCTCTTGATGAAAGGGTACCTGCAGATGTCTTAGCCGTAACAGGTGCGTCAATTGCAACTTTGCTTGGAGGGATTCCATTTTACGGTCCTATGGCTGCAGTTAGAGTGGGTCTAATAGGCGATGATTTCATCTTAAATCCAAGTTATAGAGAAATTGAAAAAGGTGACCTAGATATTGTTATAGCGGGCTCACCTGATGGGATTGTCATGATCGAGGCTGGTGCTAATCAACTATCAGAGCAAGATACAATCGAAGCTATAGATTTTGGATATGAGGCTGTAACTGAACTTATTAAATCTCAAGAGGATTTATTAAAAGATTTAGGAATAGAACAAATCAAACCATCTGATCCTGAAGAAGACAAAACATTATTCTCATATTTGGAGAAAAACTGCACCAAGCCAATTGATCTAATACTTAAGAAATTTGATCAGTCCAAAGAAGAAAGAGATCTCGAATTAGAAAAAATAAAACTTGATGTACAAAGCAAAATAGATTCTCTTAAAGAGGATAATCAATTAAGACTTTTAACATCAGAAAATGATAAGTTAATACACTCCGATTTTAAAAAATTAACCAAAAAATTAATGAGGTCACAAATCATTAATGATGGGAAAAGAGTTGATGGAAGAGATCTTGATGAAGTAAGAAAAATATCTGCTCAAGCAGGAATCCTTCCGAAGAGAGTTCATGGTTCAGCATTATTTCAAAGAGGCTTAACCCAAGTTTTATCGACAGCTACTCTTGGGACACCAAGTGATGCTCAAGAAATGGATGATCTGAATCCAAGCACTGAAAAGACCTATTTGCATCACTATAATTTTCCACCTTATTCTGTAGGAGAAACTAGACCAATGAGAACTCCAGGGAGAAGAGAAATTGGTCATGGTGCATTAGCAGAAAGGGCTATCATCCCCGTACTACCTGGTAAAGAGACATTTCCATATGTACTTCGTGTAGTCAGTGAGGTCTTGAGTTCTAATGGTTCCACTTCTATGGGATCTGTTTGTGGTAGTACACTTTCTTTACTTGATGCTGGGGTTCCTCTGAAGGCTCCTGTAAGTGGAACTGCCATGGGTTTAATAAAAGAGGATAAAGAAATCAGAATACTTACAGATATTCAAGGAATTGAGGATTTTCTTGGAGATATGGATTTTAAAGTCGCAGGAACCGAGAAAGGTATAACGGCTTTACAGATGGATATGAAAATCACAGGGCTATCGGTATCAATTATTTCAGATGCCATAAAAAAGGCTCGTCCCGCAAGATTACATATCTTAGAAAAAATGCAAGAGGCTATAGATAAACCTCAAGAATCACTATCACCTCATGCCCCAAGACTTTTAAGTTTCAGAATTGATCCAGAACTTATAGGAACAGTTATTGGCCCTGGAGGAAGAACAATTAAGGGTATTACTGAGAGGACTAATACCAAAATTGATATTGAAGACGGAGGCATTGTGACCATCGCTTCTCATGATGGAGCAGCCGCGGAAGAAGCTCAAAAAATTATTGAAGGTCTAACTCGCAAAGTACATGAAGGTGAGATTTTCTCAGGAGTAGTAACTCGAATTATTCCAATTGGAGCATTTGTTGAAATCCTCCCTGGCAAAGAAGGAATGGTGCACATATCACAACTATCAGAAGCAAGAGTAGAAAGAGTTGAGGATGTAGTAAGACAAGGAGATGAAGTTACTGTAAGGGTTAGGGAAATAGATAGTAGAGGGCGAATAAACTTAACTTTAAGAGGAGTTACCCAAAATGGAGGGATGTCTTATCCTGAACCCACTCCAACACCAGTAGCCCCACTTAATTAAAGCTACAAGGGATATAAATCATATTTCTTAATAATTTCTTTAATATCAAAACAGACCTTTTTATGTGTCAGTTTATTGTTAGATGCGATTATGATTCCCTTCTGTTCAAAATCTTTTTCCCCATAAGATAAAGGTTCATTCTCTAAATTTGTAATGGCCCCTCCAGCAGCTTTTAGAACAGCTTCTGGGGCAGAAAAATCCCAATCTTTTGGGGAACTTTTACCTGGTAAGCTTAAGCTGATGTATATGTCACTTTCTCCTCTTAAAATTGAGGAGATTTTACAACCAATACTTCCCATAACCTTAACATCCTTAAAGCCAACTTTTTCTATTAGATTATGGAGGTTTGCATTGCCATGATTTTTACTTGTGACAATAATCATTTCTTTAAGATTTTTACTCCTAGAAAGATTAGTTCCACTTGTCGTACTGTTCTTCATCTCACACCATGTCTTTTCCCCATCAGAGATCCATAGCTCATCCTTTTCTGGGATTAGAACGACACCCAAATAAGGTCTTTGTTTATAGTTCAGAGCTAAATGCATAGCATAATTATTAGTTCCCTGTATAAAGTCCTTTGTACCATCAAGAGGATCCAGAACCCAAATCCAATCAGAATTTATATCACAACTGTGAGGTTTTATTTTTACGTTTTCTTCACTCAAAATTGCCCAACCAATATCTTTATATTTTCCATTAATTCTTTGAATAATTAATTTATTAACTTCCAGATCAGCCAGAGTAACTGGATCTTCAATATTATTATTTTTAATAATATTGCTATTATTGCATGAATCTTTTAATATTTGAGAATAATAAAGCAAGATTTCAGAAGCTTCCCAACTAAAGACTTTCAAATCATCTATAAGATTATTTATTTCTAAACCGGATGGTAATTTAATCACAAAATGAATATTAAATATTCATCCTCGCATAAAAAACAAGAACCTGAAAGTGGTTTTTTATATATTGTTGGCACACCCATTGGGAATTTGAACGATATCTCAATAAGAGCTCTCAAAATTCTAGAAAATGTCTCTTTAATTGTCTGCGAAGACACTAGGCAAACAAAAAAGATAATGCAAAGATATGACTTTAATAACAATCTAATAAGCTTCAATGAGCATAATTCTTTCAAAAAGATCCCAAAATTGATTGATGATTTAAAATCTGGCAAATCTATTGCCCTAGTTAGTGATGCAGGCATGCCTAGTATTTGTGATCCAGGCGAGAATCTTATTAAAGCTGCAAAATCTGTTGGTTTAAAAATAACTTGCATTCCTGGTCCATGTGCAGCAATAACTGCTCTTGCGTCAAGTGGTCTTCCATCTTCAAAATTTATATTTGAAGGTTTTTTACCCAAAAAAAATTCCGAAAGAAAAAAAATTCTTCTCAACATAAGTAGTAATGAAAAAACAACAATTTTATTTGAGTCCCCTAATCGCCTTAAAAATTTATTGAGTGAATTAAAAGAATATTGTGGAGGGGAGAGAGAAATTCAAGTATCAAGGGAATTAACAAAAAAATTTGAAGAGCATATTGGACACAACATCAATGAGGCCATAGTTTTTTTTGAAAGAAAAGATGTTCGTGGTGAGATTACGGTAGTAATTAAAGGTATTGATAAAAAATCTAAGAATTCTGAATTTGATTATATTGAATTAAAGAAAGAATTACATAATTTAATTAATGCAGGTTTAAGCTTATCTGCAGCTTCTAAATATTTAGCAAAAAAAAATAACCTTTCTAAAAGTATAATTTACAATATGTACTAAAGCTTTTTAATCAAATTCTTCATGTTTTTACAGCCAAAAAAAATATTTCTGAACTTTACTTTTAATGTTTGTTTATTTTTAATACTTATGGTTGGAATTCAAAATAGTTCAGAAAAAAGAAAAGTCAATTTAATAATGAGTGAAACTGTTAAATTACCCGTTAGTTTTATAGTTGGTGTTAGTTTTATAAGCGGAGCTTTAATGGGTAGTTTTCTATCTTTTAGTCCAAATAAAGAAATTAATTAAAGCCTCTATAAGGCTATCAATTTTTCTTCATTGATTATTCTTGTAATTCCTCTGGAAATTAGTATAGGAGAAACAATTTTAAAAACTTCAGTATTTGGGACTTTAATTATCTTATGTTCTTTATTGCAAAACCTTTTTGCGATTTTCATATCATTATAAATTTCAATTGTTTTTCTATTTAACTCTTCCTCAGCTAGAAAATGCCAATCTGGATAATCTTTAAGGAATTTGGTTTCCAATTCAATTTTATTATTCACTATCATGTATACAACTTTTGGGAAAACAACCTCGCAGATAGGAATTGAAGATAAATCTTTTTGCGTCGAATTCTCAATCTCATAATCTAAAGGTACTATCTCAGTAAAAGGATTTTGGAATAGCAATAATTCCTCAGATTTTTTATTAAGTAATTCTTTATCATAGTTGTTTTCAATCTTGTTTTTTATACTTGAATTATCTTCTTCATTATTAAATTTAGATTCTTTCTCTTTAGATTTAAAGCTGTGAGTTGTCAATTTATTTTTTTTAAATAACTCTAAATATCTTGTTTCACCAAGATTTTTCTTCAAATTTCTTACTATAGTTAATTTTGTATAATTAAATTCTTTAGATAGTTGATCAATAGATTTTCCTGATTTAAAAAAATTAACAATTTCTTCTTTTTGTTTCTCAGACAGCTTTTTCGCCACTATCAGTTCGCAACTCTATTCATTCTATTAAAAATAATAGTAAGTGTATTTTATCAAAAATTTTTTAGTAATAATATATTTAAAAGCATTAGGATTATTGTTCGACCAATAACTGTCAGATATAATAATTAAGTGCTTCCTTAGCTCAGCTGGATAGAGCAACTGCCTTCTAAGCAGTGGGCCGCAGGTTCGAATCCTGCAGGAAGCGTAAGTCTCATAAAATGCGTTGGTGAAGATGATAAATATTATTTATAAATTTAATTACCTAAATCGTGTTGAAAGCTAAAATAAATTTTCATGAAATTAATAAATTCAAATAATTTTTTATTTAGAAATATTAAAAAGGATATTGATAATAAATTATTTTTGCTGGGAGTCTTCTTTCTCGCCTCAGCACCTTTTGTAGGAACTATTGTTCTTTTGTATCCATTAGCAAAAGGAATCATAAAAAAAAGGTCTGAAATCCTTAGAGATAAATACAATATCGCCTTAATTGTTGTTTCCTTTATTATGGTTTTTAAGTGTATAAATGGTCACTTTAATCAAATAAGTTTTTTAGATTCTTGGGACCCTATTCTTAATTGGATTGGCTTATTAAATTGGATTCCACTTTTCCTTTGCTTTATTGGTTTTCAACCATATCTAGATTCAGTACAAAAAAGACTTATCTTATCAAAAGTATTTATTGCAAGTTCAATCCCAATATTAATAAGTGGAATTGCTCAATTTTTCTTTAAAATAAATGGTCCATTTCAATTAATGAACGGTCTCGTTGTTTGGTATCAAAGACCTATAGATGGAGGAGGATTAACAAGTTTATTTAATAATCCAAATTATGCTGGCGGATGGCTTACTTTGCTTTTTCCATTATGCTTATCTGTGCTTTTCATAAATAGAAAGAAAAGATTCAAAATTAAGTCCATAATAGCTTTAGTTATTTGTATAACATTCACAACAAGTATAGTTCTAACTAACTCCAGAGGTGCCTGGATTGGTCTTATTGTCTCTATTCCTATAGTACTAGGAAGAATTACTTTGTTTTGGTTAATGCCATTAATACTAATTTTATTGATGACAATTCTAGTTACTTTTATACCAAATATGCCACTCCAATATAAGGAAGTAATGATGAACTTTATTCCTGAAAAAGTATTTTCTAAATTCAGTGAAATTTTCTTAAATCTTCAAGCTTTTCCAAGGTTAGATATCTGGAAAAAATCATTATTATTTATAAGTAATCGTCCATTTTTAGGATGGGGAGCTTCAACTTTTTCAATATTATATTTTCAAAAAACAAATCTTTTCAACAATCATGCTCATAATCTATTTTTGGAATTATCCATTAATTACGGAATTATTGTTTCACTGATAATTTTTCTTGCAATTTTTTCAATTCTATTTAATTCTTATTTTTTTATTTTTAAAACCGAAAATAATTTAGAAATTATTAATGATAGGTCATGGTGGGCAGCTACTTTGATTTTTATTTTGTCTCATTTGTATGATGTTCTCTATTATGACTTAAGAATAAGCATTTCAAGCTGGATATTTATAGCAGGATTAAGGGCTATAATTATTGAAAATAAATGCCCTATAAATCTAAAAAAGGATTTAATTTATAGATTTTTTAAAAGTAATGAATAAATCCATTTTAAAAAGAATAATTTTTTTATAGACGTATATATATGAATAATTCAATTAAAAGAAGAAAGGGAATAATACTCGCAGGGGGTATAGGTTCAAGATTAAGTCCCTTAACAATAGCAACCAGCAAACAATTGCTACCAATCTATGATAAACCAATGATCTATTATCCTCTTACAACATTAATGATGTCTGGGGTAAAAGAAATATTAATTATATGCAGTAAAGATCATCTTTCTTCTTTTAAAAAATTACTTGGCAATGGGCATAGCTGGGGCTTATCAATTGAATACGCATGTCAGGAGAAACCAGAAGGTATTGCACAAGCCTTTTTGATCGCAGAGCAATTTCTTGGAAATTCCTCCTGTGTATTGATTCTTGGAGATAATTTATTTTATGGGAATGATTTAATTTCTCAACTTCAAAATGCGAATAAAAATGATCAAGGAGCTACTCTATTTGTTTATCCGGTTAGTGATCCCTGGAGATATGGCGTAGTAAATTTTAATAAAAAAAACGAAGCTATAAGCATTGAAGAAAAGCCTAAAAAACCATCTAGTAATTTTGCTGTCACAGGTATTTATTTTTTTGATAACAAAGTAATTAATTTTGCAAGAGAATTAAAACCCTCTTCAAGAGGAGAATTAGAAATTAGCGATATTAATCAAAGATATCTTGTTGAAAACAAATTAAATATTCAAATTCTTGGAAGAGGTATGGCATGGCTTGATACTGGTACATTTGATGCTCTACAAGAGGCAGGGGCATTTATTAGAACTATAGAAAAAAGGCAAGGTTTAAAGGTTGGATGTCCAGAAGAAATTGCTTGGAGAACTGGCTTAATAAACGATATAGAACTTAGAGAACTTATCAAAAAAGAAAAGAATCAGGAATATGGAAAATACTTAAATAATCTATTAGAAAATTAATAAATGAAAATTGATAAGATCATTAGTAATAAAGGCAATTTAATTTCAGGCCCCTTATTAATCAAACCAGATTTAATCATCGATGAAAGAGGGTTTTTCTTTGAAAGTTGGAATAGGAGACTATTCGATGATGTGATAGGTGAGAGAATTAATTTTGTACAAGATAATGAATCCTTATCTTTTTTTGGTATTTTGCGTGGATTACATTTTCAATTAAACCCAGCTGCCCAAGGGAAATTAGTAAGAGCTACAAATGGAGAAATATTCGATGTTATTGTGGATTTAAGAAAAAATTCCAGTACTTTTTTAGATTGGTTTGGGACAGAACTAAATGAAGAAAATAATTTTCAATTATGGATCCCTCCTGGATTCGCTCATGGTTTCCTTACTATGAGTGAAAAGGTAAGAGTATCTTATAAGGTAACTAATTATTGGTCTAGAAAGGACGAGAGGTCTTTGATTTGGAATGAAAATAAAGTTGGAATAAAATGGCCATTAAAAAAAATAAATGAAACGCTTCCTAAGTTATCAAAGAAAGATAGCGATGCAAAAAGTATTGATTATTTGATTGAAAAGGGAGAATTTTTTTGATAAAAGTTCTTCTTACTGGATCATCAGGTCAATTAGGTTATAGCTTGATTAAAACAAAGCCAGCAAATATATGTTTAATAACTCCTAATAGAAAAGAATTAGACCTAAGCAATCCTCAAGAATGTTTTATTAAAACCTTAGATATAAAACCAGATTGGATTTTAAATTGTGCAGCCTATACATCAGTAGATTTAGCAGAATCAAATCATGAGCTTTGTTTTAAGATCAATAGAGATGCTCCTAAATATTTTGCAAAAGCATTGAATCTTGTTGGGGGTAATTTAATTCACATAAGTACTGATTACGTTTTTAATGGAGCACAGAATTTTCCCTATCAAACTGATCAAATAAAAAATCCCATAAATATTTATGGTAAAAGTAAAGCTGAAGGAGAGGATGAAATTCAAAAAGCAATGACAAAATCAAAAAATTATTACATCTTAAGAACAAGCTGGCTAATGGGTGAAAAAGGGGGCAATTTTTCTTCAAAAATTATTGAGCTACTCTCTAAAAGAGATCAAATTGACGTTATTTCAGATCAATTTGGTTCACCAACCACAACAAAATCACTAGCAAATGTAATATGGGGGCTTATATCAAAAGATAAACTTATCAAACAATATAGTTTTAATAAATACCCTATTTATCATTGGACTGATGAAGGTATTACATCATGGTATGAGTTAGCTCTTGAAATATACTCAATAGGTTCAAAATTAGGATTGATAGAAAAAAATAAGATAATAAATCCCACCAAGAGCTCAAATTATAAAACAAATGCACAAAGGCCCCTTTTTTCGGCTCTTGATTGCAATTCGACCCAAAAATTATTAAATATAAAGAGAATACCTTGGCAGAAATCAATTTACCAAATGCTATTAGAACAATTAAAAGAAAAAAACCTTAATATTTAAAAGTTTTAATTTTTTGTTTATTTTATAATTATTGCTATGACTAAAAAAATATTAATAACTGGAGGTGCAGGTTTTATAGGGGGCGCATTAATTAAAAGATTACTTAAAGAGGAAAATAATATTATTTACAATATCGATATTTTATCTTATAAAAATGGATTAACTAGAATTGAGGAATTTAATGCATCTCATAGACATAAGCACTATTTAGTTAATTTAACTAATAAAGAACTTTTAATAAATTTATTTGAACAAATTAATCCGGATGCAATTTTTCACTTAGCTGCTGAGAGTCATGTAGATGTCTCACTAAGTAATCCAGATCAATTTATACAAAGTAATGTTTTTGGTACATTCAATTTACTTGAAGCGACCAGGATTCATTGGAATAAAATTACTGGTTCAAAGAAAGAAAATTTTAAGTTTCTGCATATAAGTACCGATGAGGTCTTTGGGAGCCTTGGATCTACTGGTAAATTTAATGAGAATTCAAATTATGATCCAAGAAGTCCATATTCTGCATCAAAAGCTGCTAGTGATCATTTCGTTAACGCATGGTTCCACTCTTATTGCATACCCACAATTATTACCAATTGCAGCAATAATTATGGACCTTTTCAATTTATAGACAAACTTATTCCACTAGCTATAACTAATGGGATTAAGAATTTACCAATTCCTTTGTATGGTAATGGTTTAAATATTAGAGACTGGTTATTTGTTGATGATCACATAGATGCATTACTTCTCATTTTCAAAAAAGGTAGGATTGGAGAAAAATATTGTATTGGTGGTTTTGGAGAAAGAACCAATAAAGAAGTATTAGAAAAAATATGCAATAGTCTTGATACTTTTTTTCCTAAAGAATATCCACACATAAAATTAATTCAGAATGTCAAGGATAGAGCAGGACATGATAAGCGCTATGCAATAGATCCAAATAAGTTAACAAAAGAATTGAATTGGAAACCCAAAATATCATTTGATAAGGGTATTGAACTAACTATTCATTGGTATTTAAATAATAGAACTTGGTGGGAATACTTAAAATAAAATGAAATCAAAAATAAACTACACTCTAAGAGAAAATATAGCTAATTATTTTGGCCTATCTTTACCAATTTGGATACAAAGCAGAAAAAGCTTATTAATTTTTTACTTCTTAGACCTTGCAATATTTATATTTTTTTATTTAAGTAATTCTACAAAAATAAATTCAATAGATAATTTAAAGGTATTTACATTATCATTATCATGGGGATTACTTAGTTACATTTTTGGTAGATATAGTAAAGAGAGTAAATACCCTAATGCTTTTATTGAAATTTATTACCTATTACTAAAAACAATATTTGTTTTAATTTTAGTATATATTTTTGACAAAATTATTTTAATATTTTTACCATACTTATTCCCAATTGGCAGGAATTCATTTTTATTTATTGGCTTATCTAGTGCAATTATTCAATCATTAAGATTGATAATTATTAATTCTTTAAATAAAAAAAACAAATCAATATTTATTATTGGTAAAGAAGACGATATTAGGATATTTAAGAAACAATCTAAAAATTTTTTAACCAATAAAAATACAAAAATTATAAAATTAAATTGCATTAATGATCTTTTTTCCAGTAAAGAAAAAGACTTTAAAACTGTGGTTATTGCGACAGAAGGTATGAAATTTGATAATACTGAATTTCTTATTAATGAGACTTTTAAAAATAATGTAGAAATACTAAATAAATCTGAATGGTTCGAGAAATATGTCCATAAGATTCCATCACAATTTATTACATTGAATTTTATTAATTACAGTAATAAATATTTAAACAGTAATAAAATTCATATAAGGATAAAAAGAATGGCTGATGTTTTTCTTAGTCTCATATTATTATTTTTAACTTTCCCAATAATATTCATTGTTGCAATTCTAATCAAATTAGAAGATAACGGTCCTGTATTTTATAATCAAGTTAGGACAGGTCTATTTGAGCAGCCAATAATAATAAGGAAATTAAGGTCAATGAAAATCGATTCTGAAAATAATGGTGCAGTTTGGGCAAATAAAAATGATAAAAGAATTACTAAAGTAGGAAGATTGATAAGAAAAGCAAGAATTGATGAACTTCCTCAATTAATAAATGTTTTAATTGGTGATATGAGTTTAATTGGACCACGACCAGAAAGACCTCAACTTGAGGAAGAGCTTAATGAAAAGATCCCTAACTATAAATTAAGGCATATTATTAAACCTGGTCTTAGTGGATGGGCGCAAGTAAATTTCCCTTATGGTTCCTCAATATCTGATTCTTCAGAAAAACTAAGTTATGATCTCTTTTACATACAAAACAAATCTATTTGGTTAGATCTATTAATATTTATTCAAACAATTAAATTAATTTTCAAAATGAAAGGTTACTAATTTCATATGATTATTGATAGTTTTTTATTTTTTCAAGAATTAGATTTACTAGAAATAAGATTAAATTATTTATACGAATATGTTGATAAATTTGTAATTATTGAGGCTTGTCAAACTTTCAAGGGTAAAAGAAAGAAGTTCAATTTCGAGAATCACAAAAATAGATTTAAAAAATATTCTAAGAAAATTATTTACTATAAAATCAATGATTTCCATCATACCTTTGAAGAACTATATAGATATCTCTCAAATCATAAATATTCCCAAAAAAGATTTATTTCTAAATTAATTGAAAGTCATTACCACTACGATAGAAAGCATTTATGGTGGGTATTAGAGTCATATCATAGAGAGTGTATACACTTAGTATTAAAAAAGATTTGCCATTCTAATGATATAGTTATTTTGTCAGATCTAGATGAAATTCCCTCATTAAAAGTATTTGATTTTATTAAAAAAAATAAGAAGTTATCAATTCCGCTTGTTTGTGAACAATATGAATTTAAATATTATTTAAATAGTCTTAATAATTTAAAGTGGTTAGGTTCAATGATCTCTCCTTATTCATTTTTAGAAAAGAAATCACTAAATCTTATGAGGAAAGAATCAAGTAAATTTAAGAAAATAAAAAATGCGGGTTACCACTTTACTTCATTAGGTGGCGAAAAATTATTAAAATCCAAGATTGAAAGTTGGGGGCATCAAGAATTTAATATTGATGAAATAAAAAATAATCTTAAACATAATTTATTAACTGGAAGAGATGTTTTTTATAGATTAGGAATTTCAAGAAATAAAATAATTGATATTGAAAAGGATAAGATCTTTGATATGAAAATTAAAAAAATACTTTCGAATTATAACCAACTACAAATCAAAACAACTATTAAGGAAAATCTATTTGATGTGATTTTTTATAGATATATTCAATTAAAAATATATATATCATTAGTAAAGAAAAACCCTTTAAGAGCAATTTTTAAATTAAAGAATATTTTTAGTAAGAACCTTTCGAAATTTTTCTAAGATATTTATTTAAAAATGAGCGATTTAAAAATTAATTTCAAGAAATATAGAGAAATCATTAAAAGTCTTTCTTCTAATAAAAATATAACTATAAATACAATTTCTCTATTTATAATTTATGGATTTAATTTCCTAATTAGTCTACTAGTTCTTCCTCATCTAATAAAGAATTATGGCATTGCAAAATGGGGAGAAGTTGTTTTTCTTCAATTAGTTCTTAATTATTTAATTTGGACAATTGATTGGTCATTTCATCAATATAGCTCAAAATTTGTTTCCATATATTCGAATAATTATAAAGAGCTAAAAAATATTTTTAGAGAGACTTGGACTGCTCAATTTATACTTACTATTTCAAGTATTTCTATATGTTTTTTTCTATTATTTTATTTGGGAAAAGAATCTCTTTTCTGGCCATTCTGTTTAATTCTTATAGGAAACTTCCTTCAACCATATTGGTTTATAAATGGTTTAGAAAAAATCTATGAAAGTGCACTGCTACAATTATTTCATAAATTTTTTTTCGCTTCACTAACAATTTCTTTTATAAATAATTTTTCTGAAATAAATACTTATTTCCTTTTCTATGGTCTTAGTTTTTGTTTAACTGGTATTTTTTATCAATTAAGGCTTTCAAATAAATACAAAAATTTAATAGGGCTAATAAGCTTTAAAAAAGGTTTTCGCACTATAAAAAAGAGTTCAGGATTATTTTTATCATCTATTTTAGGCTCTTTAATAAATTCTTCATTGCCTCTATTAATTGGAAGTTTACTTGGCCCTATAAATCTAGGCATGTATAATATAGCCGACAGAATTAAGGGGATTTCAGTTCAATTATCACATCCTTTAAGCCATTCAATTTTTCCAAGAATGACAAAGGAATATCATCAAAATAAAAATAAGGGAAATAAACTTCTTAAATATTTTTTAGTCCTTTTTCTCTCAATAACAATAGTGAGTTTTTTATTTTTGAATATATATATCAAAGAGGTGGTTTCTTACTTCACAAATGAAGATATTTTGAAAATAATTAGTGTATTACGAATTCTTTTATTTTCTTTCGTTATCAATGTAATAGAAGAAATTATGGTAAATCAATATATGATTCCAAATGGAATGTATAAAGAAATAAATAAACTAAGAACATTAATTGTTTCAAGTATTATTTTAACAGGCTTCCCCTCAATCTACTATTTTGGAATTTTAGGCGCTGCTTACTCAAATTTAATTGCAGAATCAGTGGGATTAATCTATGTCATAACAAAATATAATAAGACAAAAAAACAACCTTACAAAAAAGAAATTTTTTAAAATGCTTGTATTAAAATTTAAAAAAGATCAAGGGCTTGGGAACCAATTGTGGAATTATGTAGTCTTAAGATCAGCAGCTGATTTTAATAATTTAAAATTCAAAATTATTGACTATGAAAATTTCAAAGCAAAAGATTTTTTAAATATTGAATTAACAAATAGCGAAGAAGAACATGAAACTAAAGATTATAAACATTATAAGGAGAGTGCAATATTTGATAGTGATTTAAAATGTTTAATATATCTTTTTGATAAAAATATTTTAAATATATCCGACAATACAATAATAGAAGGTAATTTACAATCAGAAAATTATCTAAGACCAAACATAGAAATATTAAATAAATATATTGAACTAAAGAGTGTAACTAAAAATAAAAAAATCAAAAAAAATACTTGTATCCTTAATATCAGAGGAGGAGAGTACAAACTACATAAGAATCTAATACTTCCAAAAAGTTATTGGTTAAATGGAATAAAAAATATATCAAAAATAAATAAAGATATTGAATTTAAAATAATTACAGATGATAATTTATACGCTTCCAAACTTTTGCCAAATTATGAGATATTAGAGGGAGGCATTAAAGAAGATTTTATGAATCTTTATTCTTGTAATTATGTGATATTATCAAACTCATCTTTTGGATATTTCCCAGTAAAATTAGGTATAAAACCTGAAATTGTCATAGCTCCTTATCAATGGTCAAGATTTGGGAATACATATAATAGATGGGCCTCTCCATGTAACTATTATAAGAACTGGTTATGGCAAAATATAGATGGTAATTTAGTACCCGAGAGTGAAATAATAAAATCTTTAATTAATTCACAAATTATTTATGAATCTTATAATATCAAAACAAATATTAAAGCTCTTAAAAGATTTAATTTCAAAGATTTAATTCCAAGAAAACTTAAAATTCCTATAAAAAAATTTCTTGCAAAGATATTTCCACTTTTTATTGGGTGATTAGTAAAATAATTTATGGAAAAATTTAAGGAAATAAAAAAAAGATTTTCACGAGAAATCGAAAAAAATAAAATATGTATTTCAAAAAATCCTAAAGGGACTGATATTGTTTGGCCGAAATCATACTCAGACTTATATTACATGGATTCATTTTGCAAAATTTATAATCAAAATAAATCTCCAGTTATTATTCAAATAAACGAATCTAATAAAATAATAAATAATTTATGGAATAGTTTTTTTAAAAGCCCAGTAATAAAAAATGAAATTCTAAGTACTGCTAAAAGCTTTGATATATTTATGGAATCATATAAAGACTTTTTATTTGACATTGTAATTATAAAAAAATATAAGAATATTGAAGATATCAATTATGTTATTAATTTTCTCAAATCTAAATTAAAAAAAAATGGAGTAATAATTGTTGAAAATATAAGTTCTGATATTAAGTCTGTAACCAATATATTTTTTGAACATTCTTGTAAAATTTTTGACTTTAGATTTAACAGATTTCTGATTGATAATTGTATTATTGAAATAAAAAGATATTCTCACAAAAAAAAGAGGATATTAATAATAAAATTTTTGCCCCGATATATTTTTCATTTACTAGTGGAACTTACTTATAATTATTTTTATATTTTGAAACAACTTACCAATTAAAAATAATAAAAGAAAATCATCTATAATTAATCAAATTAAAACTTAATGTTTTGCAAAAAAGTTTAACGATAGTAGCAGTTGCTGATACTAAAATAATTCAGACTATTAATTCCCTTAAAATATCATCAAAAAAAATTAAGTATAGTCAAGTAGTTCTTTTAAGTTCAAAAAATATAAAAAACTCATATTTTTTTAAGGGACTAAAAGTAATAAAAATAGAGCCATTAAAATCTTTAAAAGACTACAACCATTTTATAGTTTATAAACTTCATAATTACATTTCAACTTCTCATATACTGCTTGTCCAATGGGACGGTTTTATAATTAATGGAAATAAATGGGAAGATAAATTCCTTGATTATGACTATATTGGAGCTCCTTTTGTACCAAGAGCTAAAGATTTTAATTATTCAAGAGATAAATTTGGAGAATTTTATTGTATTGGTAATGGAGGATTTTCTCTTAGAAGTTTAAATATTTTAAAAGCGGCTTCTAAATATAAACTCATGGATGAAAAATCTCAAACTAATAATCATGAAGATGGTTTTTTTTCCGTTTATCATAGAAAATTTTTAGAATCAAAAGGATTTAAGTGGGCGCCATTTTCAATTGCAAAAAAGTTTTCGATTGAGAGTCCTTTAACTTTAAGAGATTTTTTTAATTTACCCTTTGGTTTTCATGGAAAAAAATTATTAAAAATACACCCAAAAATTTTATTTACAAGAGTTTTTAGTATTTTTTTTTATTGAAAATAAATATATTATCTATTAATACTAAATAAAAAAATCAATTGTTTTTTAATGAAACCTTTTAATCGTATTATAATAACAACTTAAGTTTTGAAAAAATAATCTAATGGGCAAGTTTATACCGCCAAAAGATATAAAAAAAATATGTTGTATTGGAGCAGGTTATGTTGGAGGACCATCAATGGCTGTTATTGCAGAAAAGTGTCCTAACATCACAATTACTGTTGTTGATGTAAATAGAGAAAGAATCGAATCTTGGAATAGTGAGAATTATGAAGACTTGCCAGTATTCGAACCAGGACTAAAAGAAATCATAAAGAAAAATAGAGGTAAAAATCTTTTCTTCTCAAATGATGTTCAAAAAGAAATTGAATCATCAAATATGATTTTTTTATGTGTTAATACGCCTACAAAAAAACGAGGAATTGGTTCTGGGAAAGCTAGCGATTTAAAGTGGTTAGAAATATGTGCTAACGAAATTTCGACTTACGCTAAAAACAATACTATAATTGTAGAAAAAAGTACCGTTCCAGTAAAAACAGCCGGAATTTTAGAAGAAATTTTAAGTAAAAGTAATTCTGGAAATAATTTTTCTGTTTTATCAAATCCAGAGTTTTTAGCAGAGGGGACAGCAATTAATGATTTGCTTAATCCAGATAGAGTATTAATTGGTGGTAAAGACAAAAATTCTGTTGAAATTCTCTCTAAAATTTATATGAATTGGATAAGCCCTGAAAAAATAATAACAACAAATATTTGGAGTAGTGAATTATCCAAACTATCTGCAAACGCCTTTCTTGCTCAAAGAATTAGCTCAATAAATTCAATTTCTGCCATATGCGAACAAACAGGTGCAGATGTCAACGAAGTTTCAAAATCAATAGGCTCAGACACTCGCATTGGTTCTAAATTCCTAAAATCAGGTCCTGGATTTGGCGGAAGTTGTTTCAAAAAAGATATTTTAAATTTAATTTATCTTTGTGATTTCTATAACTTACCTGATATTTCTAATTATTGGGAAAGTGTACTTACAATAAATGATTGGCAGCAAAGACGAATCACAAAAACTATAGTTGAAAAACTTTTTGGAACTGTGAGTGATAAAAAAATTGCAATTCTAGGTTTTGCTTTCAAAGCGAACACTAATGATACTAGAGAATCACCTTCTATATCAATTTGTCATGATTTATTAGAAGAAGGGGCCAACCTATTTATTCATGATCCAAAAGTAAAATCTGATCAGATAAATTTTATACTTAACGAATCAATTATGAATTGTGCTACTAGAGTGGAAGGTACATGGGAATATGCGCTAAGCATAGATAATGCAATTAATGATGCTCATGCAATTATTATTCTGACTGAATGGGAAGAGTATTCAAAAATAAAATGGTTGGATAAAGAAGATTCACTTAAAAAGAATGTATGGATATTTGATACCAGGTCAATAATAGATATTGAAGAAATCAAAAAGACAAAAATTAAACTCTGGAGACTTGGGAGTAGATCTATCAATTTAAATTCTTCAGCGATAAATTAATCAAACTTCAAAATGTCACAAAATCATACTCGCAATCTTGTTACTGGTGGAGCTGGTTTCCTTGGATCCCATCTTATTGATAAATTAATGGAATCTGGTGAAGAAGTTGTTTGCATTGATAATTTTTACACTGGGCGTAAAAGTAATCTTAATCAATGGGTAGGCAATCCTAAATTCGAAGTAATTAGACACGATATCACAGAACCTATACTTGTAGAAGTTGATAGGATATGGCACTTGGCATGTCCAGCTTCTCCAATTCAATACCAATCTAATCCAATAAAAACAGCAAAAACTAGTTTTTTAGGAACATATAATATGCTTGGTTTAGCAAGAAGGACAAGAGCAAGAATTTTTTTAGCTTCTACGAGTGAAATCTATGGCGACCCTAAAGTGCATCCACAACCCGAAAGCTATCGGGGCAACGTAAATACAACAGGGACAAGAAGTTGTTATGACGAAGGAAAAAGAATTGCAGAAACATTATGCTTTGATTATCAAAGAATGCATTCGACTGAGATACGAGTTGGAAGGATATTTAATACTTTCGGCCCCAGAATGTTAAGAGACGATGGAAGAGTTATAAGTAATTTTATAGTACAAGCATTAGAAGGTAATCCTCTAACAATTTATGGTGACGGGAATCAAACAAGAAGCTTTTGTTATGTCTCAGATTTAATTGAGGGCATTTACGAATTTATGAATAGTGAATTTTCAGGTCCTATAAACTTGGGTAATCCAGATGAATTTACAATTATTGATCTCGCGAAAAAAGTTATAGAAAAAACAAATCCTTCATTAGAGATAGAATTCAAAGAGCTCCCGGAAGATGACCCTAAAAGACGCAGACCCGACATAAAACTTGCGAAAGAAATAATTAATTGGGAGCCTAAAATAAATCTCTCCGAAGGATTAGATAAAACAATCGAGTACTTTAAAAGTTTTTACTAATAGAACTTTTACGATCTAAGAAATTGTTTATAAAAAGCTACCAAAAATCTAGTTGGTAAAAGTCGTATTAATGTCCTTAAAAAGAAAGAAGGAAAAAATAAAATAAAATCTTTAAAAGAATATTTCCAAAAAGTTTTAAATAGTCTTGTTTCATTAAAAACCATATTTAATCCACTTCTTCTACAAATTATTTGGTTTGATTTCATAGCCACTAAATTTTCATTTAAATTAGAACATTTTAATCCACTATGCATGGCTCTAATCCATAAATCATAATCTTCATAAAAGGGGAAATGTCTGTAACCGCAATCTAATTTAAGAATTGATTCAAGTTTAAAACAAATTGATGGGTGATTAAAAGGATTCCTAAAAGGGAGCATATTTTTTATTTTTCTTTGACTTGTTGGTACCTTCTTTGTGGAAATAACATTATCTAAAGTATCAAAGAATTCAATAACATAAGAGCCTGAAATGTCATAATCTCCCTTATTCATAAAAGAAATTTGTTTTTCTGCTCGTAATGGCAAATTATAATCATCAGTATCAAATCGAAGAACATATTTTGACTCGCATAATTTTAGTCCTTCCCTAAGAGCTATACCGAGTCCAAAATTATTATCAAGCTTTAAAAGATCAATTTTTAAATAAATTCTATATTTATCAACTATTTCAAACAAACTTTCATTAACAGGTCCATCGAAAACTAAAACAACTTTATTTGGTTCTAAAGTTTGTTTTTGAATTGAAAATAAAGCATAATTTAATTCTTCCGAAGAAGTTTTCAAGTATGCAGAACCCAAAAAATCATAAGTCATTTCACCATGCAAAAAAATAATTTTAAAATTTTATGCTTTATTATTATCTTATATTTTTTAATTAAAAATAAATTAATTTTTTATTTAAAGTATTTTTGATATTTAAATTTAAAAATTATCTTAATTATTTTATTAAAATTTTTATATAAAATTTTATACAATAATGATAATAATAATCTATCCAATTTAATAAAAACACGCAGGAAAAACAAACTCATCACATTTTTTTTCTTATATTTATGTTTATTAAATAAATATTCAAATTCATTCTTAAGTTTATTTTTTATATATTTATCTTTATTTAAGAGTAATGCACTGAATTGATTTTTATGAATTTCATTAACAATAAAAACATCATTAATATAGAGTGGTTTACCCAATTTTTTAAAAAGAGATAAATAATAATCAACATCTAATCTCATCCAAGATTTTTTATCGAATAATATTTTTTTTGAATTTCTAAGAACTATTGCACTTGGCGAGCCAATAGTATTAACTTCCAAAATATTTTTTTGAAAATAAGGTATTAATGGTTTATAAATTTTTTTTGAATCGTGGTTAAAGTGTAAAGAATTCATTACTGCCCACATTTTATCATTTGAATTTAATTGCAAATTTAAATTGGTTAGAGAATATTGATCAAAGAAAAAATCATCTGAAAAAAGGATCTTTATCCATTTACCAGAACAATTTTGTATAGCATTATTAATATTTCCTTGAATAAATCCTCCAATATTTTCTGCATTATAAAGATTAATCATTTCGGTATTAAAAAAAGGATCTTCTTTTAATCGCTCAAAAATATTTTGAGTACTGATTATGACCTCATAACTTTTAAAAAGTTGATTTTTAATAGAATTTACACATCTATATAGCTGATTTAAAGAATTTTCATCTCGGTAATAAAAAGGAATTGCGATTGAAAAAAATGGCTTTGAAATCACTTTTGGTTCATACGATCAGATATCCATGTTTTTGGAGTTAAATCTGAAATTATCTCTACAGGTATATGTCTATTAAATTTGGATACTCCTCTTTTTTCAATATATTTTACCATTGATTTCAATCCATCCTCTAGATTGACTTTAGTCCCATAATCAAGAATTTTTCTTGCTTTATTGGATGAGCAAACAGCATGTTTTACTTCTTGAGGTCTGGCAGGTAAAAATTCTGGGGCACCATTAAAATTAGTCAATTTACAAATTTTTTCTGCAAGTTTATTTATTGTTATAACTTCTTCATCTGGGCCTACATTGATAACATTTCCAAGAGGTCCGTCATCTAAGCACGCTGTCATTAAACAACTAAGTACATCTTGTATGAAAGAGAAGCACCTTGTCTGCATTCCATCTCCATAAATAATTGGAGGCAATCCTTGCAAACATCTATTTATCATTATTGAGGCTACATTTCTGTATGGATCATCATACTTTTGCCTAGGGCCAATAATATTATGTGGAACTAAAGTTACATATTCGATGGAATGAACTTTAGCAAGACATTCTAATGTTTGTTCAGCAGCATACTTGGCAATACCATAAGGATCTTGAGGTTTAGGAGTCATATCTTCAGTAAATGGAATTTGAATTTCGCCATATCTTGCCATTGATGAACAATTAACTATTCTTTTAACTCCACTTGATATTGCAGCGCTAAATACTGAGACAGAAGCTTCATAAATATTTGAAGTAACAAAACTTGGCGAAAAAACACTTAATCCCTCATAGGCCGTAGCAGCAGTGTGCACGAGTATGTCAGGTTTGAAATCATTAAATATAGTTTTTATTTGCTCACTTCTACAATCAAAAGGGTAGAAAATAGCTTCTTTTGGAACATTATCCTCATACCCTCCAATTAAATTATCATTTCCTGCCACTTCATAACCCTGATAAAGGAATTCATCTGCTACGTGAGAACCTAAAAATCCTGCTATGCCTGTTATGAATACTTTCTTCATTAATTAAATCTTTTATTTTCCATATTATAAACAAGCGCCAAATAAAATATAAAATTCAAAAGAATCATTAACTTAAAATCTTTTCCATTCAGGACAGTATATATCTTTATAAATAAAGTTATCTGTAACAAAAACCTGAGCCTCAATGTCCAATCTTTTGTTTAAAAATTGAGAAAAAATTGCTCCCCAATAATAAAAAGTACTGTTGTTAAAGATATGATGTTTGCAATGCGCTTGAGATGTAAGTCTTTCCCAAGAGCCCCTGAATCCTCTATCGTGCGAAATGATATGAAAAGGACAATTAAATTGTAATTTATCCGTAAATTGATTTTCTTCCTGCACAAAAACAAAAAATGTAGGATTTTCAACTTTTTTTTCAAAATTTCTTATAACTTTATTAAAGTTTTCAGGACTTTTAAGATTTGAATTTTTAGAAGCGTGAATATTTGGATCTTTTGACTCTTCATAAAATCTTATACATAAAGCAACAGAATTTGTACATGAATCGATACACTCTATAAGTTCCTTAAATTTACTTTCTTTGTTTACGAGAAAATTTGATTTAACGAGATTATAAATATTACTTAAGTTGGAATTTACTAATTTATAGTCTTGAAAATAACCATTAAAAATAACTAATCTACTACCGGTATTTTTATATCTTTCTTTATTATCATCGATAACATTAATGTTGAATAAATAATTTAAATAGGGAAAAACTTTTTCTAAAATTAGAAAAAGTGCATTAAAAAAACAAAAATAATTTGGATTTCTAAATTTACTCTTTTTTAATTCTTTTATCTCTAATTTTCTTTTATATTTGAAGTCAAGTAAAAAACCTGTCTTTATATCTATTTTGAGGTCACTAAAATTAGCATAAAGATCAAAATACTTAGCAAGTTGAAAAAGTTGATTACCCAGGCCTCCTTTTAAGATAATAGTCTTCATGTAACAATATCTTTAAGTCCATCATGAATATCTTCAAAAATATTAGTTAATGATTTTGTTATTTCCCAACTTGGATAGTCGCCTCTAATCTTTGTAAGATCGCTGTAGTAACAAATATGATCTCCTATTCTTTCTTTAGGATCATAGTCATAAACCATTTTGTTTCCTGTCAAAGATTCAATAAGATTAAATGCTTCAAGAATAGAAATACTATTTGCATAACCTCCTCCAATATTATAAACAGCCGCCAACTTAGGATTTCTAGAAAATAAATAAATAAAGTTTGCCACATCAAAAGAATGAATATTATCCCTTACTTGTTTGCCTTTATAACCAAAAATTGTATACTTCTTTTTCAATAAATTACACCTTATTAAGTAATTTAAAAAACCGTGTAATTTTACTCCCGAATGAGATGGCCCGGTTAAGCAACCTCCCCTAAGACAACAGGTAGGTATATTAAAGTATCTACCGTATTCCTGAACTAATAAATCTGAAGATAATTTCGAAACTCCAAATAAAGAATGAGTAGATTGATCAATAGTTAAATTTTCATTTATACCTTTTTTAAAGAAATTATTTTTATATTCCCAACGTGTTTCGAGTTCCTTTATTTGAATTTTATTTGGAGTATCACCATAAACTTTGTTCGTTGAAAGATGTATAAATGGAGAGTTCGAACAATATTTTCTAGTAGATTCTAATAAATTAAGAGTTCCAAATGCATTTACCTCAAAATCTAAGAATGGAATCTCAGCAGCCTTATCATGAGAAGGTTGTGCAGCTGTATGTACAATTATGTTTGGTTTCTTTTCTTTAACTAGTTCATCAATTAATTTTCTGTTTCTTATGTCTATATTATGGCTCTTAAAAGAACTAAATTTGTTTTCCAATCTTTTTAAATTACTTTTTGTACTCCCTTGTCTACCAAAAAAGACTTCTCTCATATTGTTATCTACACCTAAAACTTTAAATCCTTTTTCACAAAAGAAATTAACTACCTCGCCTCCAATCAATCCTGAAGAACCAGTAACTAAGATTGTTTCTTGTTTCAAAATTTTCTAAATATTACAGATTTACTATAAGGTTTCCTTAGACATTTTATACAAATAGTAACTTGATAAGAATATTTTTAAACATCTAATAATTAAGTTAATAAATTTCTACTCCTAAAATTTTTACTGATATTATCTAAAATTATTAAGATTTGATCGATAAGAATATAGTTTGAGTACTTCTAGGAATGATAGCTCTTATACCATTTTATAAATTCATCTAATCCTATTTCTAAGGGTGTTTCAGGAGAAAAACCAATCCATTTTTGCAATTCTGAGGTGTCAGCAAAAGTTTCTATTACATCTCCTTTTTGAATAGGCAAAAATTCTTTGATAGCCTCAAAACCTAATTTAATCTCTAATTTCTCAATAAAATCCATTAATTGAATTGGATTACCATTTCCTATATTGAAAATTTTAAAAGGAGCTGTTTGTTCTAAATAAAAGGAAGATTTATTATTTAATACTGGCTTAAAACAACATCTAAATAGCCCCTCTATTACATCATCAATATATGTAAAATCTCTTCTCATTTTTCCGTAATTATATATTTTTATAGTTTTATTTGAAAGCATAGATTCAAGAAATATATATGGAGCCATATCTGGTCTACCCCATGGACCATAAACAGTAAAAAATCTCAAACCTATTGTGGGAATCTTATAGAGATGACTATATGAATAAGCAAGTAACTCATTTGATTTTTTTGTAGCCGCATATAGGCTAATAGGCTTATCTACCAATTGATCTTCTTTAAATGGTAAATTACTGCTTCCGCCATAAACTGAACTACTTGATGCAAAGATAAAGTTTTGGATACTAATCTTTCTTATTGATTCAATTATATTTCCAAATCCTATTAAATTGCTTTGAAAATATGCATTAGGATTTTCAATCGAATATCTAACTCCAGCCTGAGCAGCTAAGTGCACAACTATATCAGGGTTTTCTTTAAGGAATATACTTTCAAGAAATAATTTATCTTCAAGTGAACATTTATAGAAAGTGAATTGACCCTGAGATTTAGATGAAATTTTTTTTATACTTTTTAGTCTAGATTCTTTTAAAGATTTATCATAGTAATCATTCATATTATCTATGCCAACAATCTTATTGCCATTTTCAAGCAGTCTTTTTACTAATGCTGAACCTATAAAACCAGCAACACCAGTTACTAAAAAAGATAATTTATCATTAAACATTTTATATTTATTAATTTAAATTTTAATCCCTACAAAATACTATAATATCAATCTATATTTTTTTACCAAATTGTAAAAACGGCTTAAAAGACAATGTGAAATTGATTTATTTTGTGTAAATTACAAAGAAACTAATTTTTAATTAAAAAATAAAAATTAATCCATTTGATTTCTATAAAAGTTAATTTTCTAAATAATTTATGAAAAATAAAAACAAAAAAGCACTAATAACGGGCGTAACAGGTCAAGATGGGAGTTATTTAAGCGAGTTTTTATTAGAAAAAGGTTATGAAGTTCATGGCATAAAAAGAAGATCAAGTAGTTTTAATACAGGAAGGATAGATCATCTTTATCAAGATCCACACGAAAATAATTTAAATTTCATTTTGCACTATGGCGACCTTACAGATAGCACAAATTTAATAAGAATTATAAAAGAAATCGAGCCAGACGAAATATATAATTTAGGTGCACAAAGTCATGTAGCTGTAAGTTTTGAAACCCCTGAATACACTGCAAATAGCGATGCATTAGGAACTCTCAGAATTCTTGAAGCAATAAGAATCTTGGGATTATCAAAGAAAACTAAACTTTATCAAGCAAGCACTAGTGAATTATATGGAAAAGTTCAAATTAGTCCCCAAAATGAGAATACTCCTTTTTATCCAAGAAGTCCCTATGGTGTCGCCAAACTGTATGCATATTGGATAGTAGTAAACTACAGAGAGGCTTATGGTATATTTGCTTGTAATGGTATTTTGTTTAATCATGAAAGTCCTAGAAGAGGAGAAACTTTCGCAACTAGAAAGATAACAAGAGGGCTCTCAAGAATAGAAGCTGGATTAGATGAATGCTTACATATGGGAAATTTAAATGCTAAAAGAGATTGGGGGCATGCAAAAGATTATGTGGCTATGCAATGGTTAATGCTTCAACAAAAAGAAGCCAAAGATTATGTAATTTCAACAGGAAGAATGGAAACAATAAGAACGTTCATTGAATTAACTGCAAAACAAATAGGTTGGAATAAAAATAAAAGTCAACCTGCCATTATTTGGGAAGGAGAGGGAATAAATGAAATAGGTAGAAGAGCAGATAATAATAAAATCATAATAAGAGTTGACCCGAAATATTTTAGACCCACTGAAGTTGAAGAATTAAGAGGAGACTCATCAAAAGCTTACAAAGATATGGGATGGGAACCAAAAACTACTTTGGAGCAAATGATAAAAGAAATGGTAGAAGAGGATAAAAAAGAAGTTCAAAAAGATTTATAAGAAAATTTATTAGATTAAATAATTTTTAAATTATTTTTACCTAAAGTTTAATAACCATTAATATTATTTTTTTTCCAGTTCCATCCATCAACACACATTTCTTCTATGGATCTTTTAGGTTTCCAGTCTAATAAAGATTTTGACAATAAATTATCGGCCACTATTTCTTCTACATCTCCATCTCTTCGAGAGCTAAATTTATAATTAATCTTAACTTTATTGATTCTTGAGAAAGTCTGAATTAATTGAAGAACGCTTGTTCCTAAACCAGTACCTATATTCATCTTAAGAATATTTGAATTATTGTTGATTAAATACTCTAATGTTCTCAGATGACCTTCTGCAACGTCAGAAACATGTACAAAGTCTCTAATACATGTGCCATCAATAGTATTCCAATCAGAACCAAAAATTTTTAGTTTCTGATTAGGGTCTAAAGCTGCATTACAAATTAGTGGGAATAAGTTATTAGGAGTTCCAAGAGGGTTTTCACCTATCAAAGAAGAGGGGTGTGCTCCAATAGGATTAAAATATCTTAAACAAGCAATTTTCCAAAGATTTCTATTTTCATTATATATATCGCTTAATAATTTCTCAATGGATAGCTTTGTATTACCATAAGGATTTGAGGGATTGAGATAAGAATTTTCTTTTATTGGTGATATTGATTCTTTTCCATAAACAGTCGCACTACTGCTAAAAACAAGTAGATTACATTTATATTTTTTCATTACTCTTAAAAGTGTAATTGATGAAAAAACATTTTCATGCCAATAAAGGAGAGGGTTCATAACTGATTCATTTACCGCTTTTAATCCAGCAAAATGTATTACACCTTCAATGGGCTTGCCAATCTTCTTTGCATTAGAAAAAATATTCTCGATAAATCCCTTATCTTTAATATCGCCTTTGAATACTTTTAAATTTTTTACCAAGTTTGAATTATATAAATTGCAAATTGAAGAAATTCTATTAATAACTTTTGGAGAACTATTGATAAATGAATCTACCAAATAAACCTCATAATTATTTTTTAATAGTTTTATGCAAGTATGACTACCAATAAAACCCGCTCCTCCAGTTATTAAAATTCTTTTCATAAAATTAAAATTCTTTTCATAAAATTATTCTTAAAATACATAATAATAATCAAATTCAAATTCACTATTAAATTATTAAAAAATTTTTTTATTTTTAAAATTATATTTAATTTTTAATTAGAAATTTTAATTATTTTTTTTAAGTTGAGAATTATAAATTTATATTTCTTTTAAATAATATATTTTATTTAGTAATCTTAGAATTTTGAAAATAATTTAGTTTGATAATTTCATGAATAAAGATATTTCTTATGATGATAAAATACTAATTGCAGGAGCTTCAGGATTAGCTGGTAGTGCCATCTTGAGAGCGTTACAAAAATCTGGATATGGGAGAGAAGAAATTGGTGGTAAATTATTTTATCCAAGTAGAAGTGAACTAAATTACCTTTATAGAGAGGAAGTAAATGATTGGTTTAAGAAAAACCAACCAAATGTTGTGATTATTGCTGCAGCAAAAGTTGGAGGAATTTTCGCAAATGATACATTCCCTGCTGACTTTTTATTAGAAAATTTGAAAATTCAAACTAACTTAATAGAGATCTCATGGGAAAGAAAAGTCAAAAAATTACTATTCTTAGGGAGTAATTGCATCTATCCAAAGTTTTCTCATCAACCTATGAAAGAGGAATCTTTATTAACAGGTGAACTAGAAAGAACAAACCAATGGTATGCAATTGCAAAAATTGCTGGAATTAAATTATGTGAATCTTTAAGAAAACAACATGGTTTTAATGCGATAAGTATAATGCCAGCGAATCTATACGGTCCAATGGATAATTTCCATCAAACCAACAGCCACGTTTTACCAGCATTAATAAGACGTTTTTATGAAGCAAAAAAAAATTCTGTTGAAGAAGTCATATGCTGGGGCAGTGGATCTCCTAGAAGAGATTTTTTACATGTTGATGATCTAGGAGATGCTTCTGTTTTCCTTCTTGAGAATTGGTCGACTTTTGCAGAGAATGCTCCAAAAAGTTTGAATGGAGAAATAATTACATATCTCAACGTTGGATCAGGGGATGATATATCTATTAAAGAATTAGCCATTTTAATTGCTAATAAAACCGGTTATAAAGGTAAGATAATATGGGACAAATCAAAACCTGATGGGCATCCTATTAAAAGAGTTGATATTGAAAAAATTTCAAGTCTAGGTTGGTCTCCGACAATCACTCTAGAAGATGGTATTATGTCTACTATTGAGTATTTTAAAACTTCAATAGAAGAAGGTAAATTTTTAAGACTCTAATTGATTTATTAAGCAAACGTTAAGCATAAAGACTAAATGACATATAATTTAAGCAAAGAAGAGGAAATATTAATAGGTAATAATGATATTTTCTACAAAGATTTAGTTCTTTTTTTGATACGAAATTCAAAAAAGTTTATTTATATCTTAAGTATAGGATTAAGTATAAGTTTAATTTATGCCCTTAGGCTGAAAAATGTATGGCAAGGGGAATTTCAGATAGTTCTTGAAAGTGAATCAAACCCAATAAATAATGCTTTTCAATCCGCTAGTAATACTTTTGATTTCATATTGAATAAAGATCAATCCTCCAAACTTGATACTGAAGTTGAGATTCTTAAAAGTCCTTCAATACTGATGCCCATATATAAAAAATCAATCCTTAGAGATAAAAGTCATCCGAATAACAACAAACCAATATCATTTAGGAAATGGAAAGGAAACTTACTAGTTGACCTTGAGAAAGGCACAAGTGTACTGAAAATAAAATATAAAAATAAAAATAAAGAATCAATAATACCTATTTTGAATGACATTTCAGAAGTTTACCAAGATTATTCAACAGTTAATATGGACAAAACCCTTTCGACGGGAATTGATTATTTAACTAATCAAATTGAACTATATAGAGAAAAAAGTAATATTTCTTATGAGAGATCTCAGAAGTTTGCGTTAGAAAATGATTTAAAAGTTGTAAATGCTCCACCATTAGAATTTGGAACCGAGCTAAGTAGACCCATAATAAGTAATAGTTCAAATATTCAAGATCAAACTACTGAAGCAGCCATTCAAAAAAGGTTATTTTACCAGTTAAAGGAGTATTTTCAAAGAGAAGATATTGACAATGAAAAAATTTCATACCTTGCTGCTAGTAATCAATTAGTTGAAGAATCAATTCTTAAGAATTTGGAAGAGTTGGAAAACGAAATTAATCAAGCAAAAGCAATATTTACAAATAATTATTCTAAAACTAGAAAATTAGAGAGGCAGCGGGAACAATTGTTAAACAGAATAAGAGAATCTGCCTTAAAGTTGATAACAGCCAAGATCGACGCGGCAGATATATTAATTAAATCAAACAAAAGGGCAGATGGCGTTTATGTAAAATTTAATAGATTAAACAATGAATATTTAAGAGATAGTTACACTTTAATCGATTTAGAATCTCAATTAGGGTTACTTAATCTTGAAAAAGCAAAGAAAAAAGAGCCATATAAATTAATAACCGTTCCTACACTTCTTGATCAAAAGATTGCACCTGTAAGGTCAAGGATATTAATAATACATAGTTTATTTTTGTTATTCTTCGCAAGTATGTATATATATATTGAAGAGAGGATTAAAAATTATGTTTATTCTTCAAAAGAATTAGAAAATTTAATCCCGTATAATTTAATAGAAAAAATTCCTACTAATATTGCGGATAATTGGAACGATTATTTAGAGCCAATTTCTAGATTATATTTTAAAGATAATTTAAAAACAGAGATAATACAATTAGGAGATATAGATAATCAATTATTAGATTTCTTTTTATCAAGACTCAAAAAAATTAATCCTGATAAAGAAATTAAAATTCTAAATAATATTTCTAAAATTAATAACAAAAATGATCAATTACTTTTAATACAATCTGGAAAAACAACAAGAGAAGATATTGAAAACTTTAAAAGAAGAATAAATTATGGTGGATTTAGTATTGTAGGTTGGATATTATTTGAAGAAACGATTTCTTATGATCAAATTAATTTAAAGAATTAGAATTATGCTAAAAATATTTAATCTAAAGAAAAGAAACTTTTTATTTTTTTTCATAGCAATTCTTTTATTTTCCCAATCAAAAATCAACAAAGTATATTCAGAGATAAAAAATATTCAAAATACTATTGATATTGAATATTTAGAAAATACAAATGACAATTTCTATATTTTGGGTGAAGGTGATTTTTTATCAATAAAAGTTTTGGAATTTATAGATAATCTCTCAAAAATTCAAGTTCTTATTGATATGCAAGGTAATATCGTTCTTCCTGAAATAGGTAGAGTTTACGTCTCGGGTCTTACTATAAATGAATTAGAAAATTTATTAAATAAAAAATTCCAAAAAATAATAATAGAGCCTGACATAAAAATTAGTATAATTACTCCAAAACCTATAAAAGTAACTGTTAGTGGTGAAGTAAAAAATCCTGGTATGTATACTTTTTTCTATGGTGATCCATTACCTAATAATGAAGAAACTTCTTTTGGCACTTTAGGATTTACACCAACAGTATTTAATGCAATACAAAAAGCAGGGGGAATTTCTCCATACTCGGATTTAACAAATATAGAAGTTATTAGACAAAATTCATTATCAAATGGTGGTGGCCAAATAAAAACTAATTTAAATCTTCTTGAAGTTCTCACAACAGGAGATAAATCTCAAAATATTAAATTAAATAATAATGATAATATTTATGTCGCTAAAGGTAATGAAAAAATAACCTTTAAAATAAAAGAGGCTCTAAAAAGTAATATTAATTCGCCATTTATAAATGTTTATATATCTGGCGATATAAGAAGTCCTGGACCACTTAATTTAAAAAGAGATACTGATTTAAACACAGCAATATTAATTTCAGGTGGACAAAGTTTCTTCAAAGGGAACGTAACACTAAGTAGGTTTACAAGTGATGGAGGCTATTCAAATAAAAAATTCAGATTCAATAGAAACAATAAAAGAGGATCAAAAAAGAATCCTTATCTCAAAGAGGGAGACATTATATATGTTGGGAAGCATTCTCTTAAAGTAGTTAATGAAATAGTAAACGATTTAACTAGACCATTTGTGGGGATTTATTCAACTTATAAGATATTTGATTAAGTATTTAAATTTTGTTTAATAATAAAGGAGGATATGACACATGAAATAATTGAGAAAAAATAAAAAATAAATATTATCATTTTATAGTTAAATCCTTTATCTCTTAAAACATGATGAAAATGAATTTTGTCAGGATAAAATGGTGAATACCCGTTAAAAATTCTTGTAAAAATAACTCTTACCATATCTACAAGGGGAACAAATAATAAAAAAACAATAGCAGGCAAATTAATTATACCTTCTAAATTCTGAGAGTTTGAGGCAGATGAATATATTATTGAGAGCGAGGCTAAAGAAAAGCCTAATAAATAAGAACCACCATCACCCATAATTATGGAGGCGGGATGATAGTTAAATCTCAGAAATGCAACGCATGATCCTATCAAACAAAAAGAAACAAATATATATGAGGGTGTTATCATAAATGCCATAGTTGTTAAACTGATCAAAGAAATACCGCCAGCCAAGCCATCTAGTCCATCAATCCAATTAATAGCATTTACGATTCCCACAATAAAGATAGACGTAAAAATAAGACTTATAAAATCAGAAAATATTAGATTATTATCACTATTGCCAAATATATTTAATGAAATTCCATTTATTCTTAAACCCTGACTCCAAATTAAAGATGAAGAGGCAAATTGTATAAATAATCTTAAAATTGGGTCAATATTTTCAAATAAATCCTCTGTTAAACCAATCAAGAAAAAAATTATTACTCCCAACAATAGAATTAAAAATTGCTTATTTACAAAAATATAATCGCCAGCCAATGCCGAAATTGTAAAGAAAGCTGAATTTGAAATTATAAATCCAGAGAAAATTGATATCCCTCCTAATCTAACTATCGGAATTTTATGATCTTTCCTATCATTAGGCATATCTAACAATCCCTTTTTTAAAGATAAATTCCTTACAAATGGAGTTGTAATGTAAGTAATTATAAAAGAAAAAATTAAACCTAATATAAATATAAAATGCATCTAAAAATTTTTACATTAGTTATTAATTTAACATTTCTGATTTGTTTAAATTAAATATTATTAAAATTTAAATATAAATTATGCGATAATAATATTTATAAAAATAATTAATATGAGTTTTAAGTCTAGTTATATCTATATTTTTTTTGTACTTGCGTCTATTATTTTAGTAAGAGAAAATTTTGATTTTACTACAGGTGATAGAGAAGCGTATCTATATGGGGAATGGCTGGCTGGGTCCAGCATAAGAGATAGACTTACTAACTTTATATTTACAAATTTAAAATTTTTCGGGGAAATATTATTTTGCTTACTTTACTATAGAAATGTTTTTAAGTTATCCACCTTATTATTCTTATCTACAAAATTTAAAGATTACCTTAACAAAAGAATAGTATATTTTTCAATCTTACTTGCTCTTTTTGCTCCAGTTACTCTAATTTTTACAAGTTTTGCTGGTAAGGACATAACAGCTATTTTTTTAGCATCCGAATTATGTGTTGAAATATCAAGTTATTATTATAAAAAAAAAGCATATAAATTTAAATTTTTTAAAATAATTAAAATCTTGATTTTCTCGATTTTATTAGTTTATCTAAGAAAATTAAGTGCATTTTTCTTGTTAATTTTATTACTTAACTTTTTTATTTTATTTAATAGAAATCAATTTAAAAATTTACCATTTATATTATTTCCAATTTTAATAATTTCTATTTTTTTATTTTGGGATCAACTATACGGAATACTTTATGAAGAGTTTTATTATCAATATTTAGCATCTTTCTCTGAAAATGCAACTTTTAGTAAAACAAACCCGAATTTTGAATTTGATAACTTTTTACAAAATTCTTATCAAATGATCACAGGTGTAGCACCAATTCATTTTAGTGAATCTTTCAATAAAGCTTTTTTACTTCTATTCAATAATTTTTTAACACACATATTTACTCTTATATTAGGTATTATTTACTTTATTAAAAATTTAAAAATTAGAAATCTATTTTTTTTTAAAGCATTTTTCCTAATATCATTTTTTATCATAAATGGTTTCTTTTCTCAAAATAATCCAGGAGGTGCGATAAGATTTATGTCATCAGTTGTCCCAATATACACAACATTTATTTTTACAGTATTACCTGAATAAAATCAAATTATTTTGTTTTTTTAATATCATTTTGATACCAATTTTTTATTTCTAAAAGAAGTTCTCTATGGTTTTTTGCCCATCGTGTTGAAAGTTTGTAATTTTCTTCATTAATAAGCCACCGATGCATGACATCTTCTGAAAATGCGCAAATCATATCTTTGGGTTGATCGCCAATAAAAATATCTTCTTTTGTTCTTAGATCATTATCTATCATCCCAGTCTTGGGTTTTCTGCAACTACAGTTGCAGCTAGGCGTATGAGGGCAAAATCTTATTTCAATTGATAAATCATTCAATCTAAATCTTTCTTTAATAACATTATTAATTTGATAAAATTGCTCTAATGAGTAATATCCCCTGCCTATCCCAGATTGATTTGTTACCAAGATAAACCTATAATCGAATCTTTTTAAAAATTTCAAAATTTCTATTATTTCCGAATGCCAGAAAAACCTATCTAAAGTTCCTACATATGGCAAGTTATGATTTATAACTCCATCCCTATCTAAATAACAAGTAGGCATACTTTGAACTAATTAGATATTGTTTTAATTATTTTTTCTGCCAACGCTAAACATGAGGTAAAGGCAGGACTTACAGCATTTACAATATTTATTGATGATTCATCAACATCATACATAAAATCATCGACTAATCTATTTCGCTTTTTATCATAGAGTTGTGGTCTTATCCCATAATTAGTTTTAGACATGAACATATTACTTATACTATTATCAGTAAATTTTAAAAATTTGGAAGTTTCTTTTTTAAATTTATCTAAGACATAAAAACTTAATTCATTTAAAGCATGCTTTCTATAATTTTGTGAATTAGATAGAAATAATTTTGAATGATAAAAAAGATTTGGAAATAATGAAATCAAGTCACTTAATTCTTTCCCTTGAACATCCTTATTAAAAACGGGAATCGCATTTGGTCCAATGAGTATATTACCATCATTAAGAGGGGTAACGTGAATCCCCAGAAAAGGAAGATTAGGATCAGGTACGGGATAAATATTAGTTTTTAAGTAATTTTTAATCGGTATAATGCCATACTGCCCCAGTATGGGCAAAACAGTGAGATCTCTATATAAATTATTTTTATTTTCAGCTAGTTTAAGAGCACCTGGTCCTGCACAATTAAACACATAACTATACTTTAAATGGGAATTCTTCTTTGTTTTAATAGATGAACTCTCAAAATCTATTTCATCTACACTATCCAACAAAAACTTTGCTCCTCCATCAAGTAACTTTTTATAAAAAAAATTTAATACTTTTTCAGGATCGAAAACACTTGTCTTTGGTGACCAAAGATATTTATTAACCTTTCTTATATAAGGTTGAATTTTTAAAGCCTCTTTATAATCTATTACTTTTACAGTTCTCCCACAGCTTTTAGCATTTAAATATAAATTATCTAGGTTATCTTCATCTCTTTTATTAAAAGGTAATATTAACTTGCCACAATTTAGGATTGGCAAATTATTGTCTTTGCATAATCTAAATAAACTCTCACCTCCATGAATACATAATTTAGATTTATCTGAACCTTTTGGATAATAAAGTCCTGCATGAAGTACCCCACTATTCCTTAAAGAAGTACCTTTTGATGGGACATTAAATTTATCAATTATGACAATGTCTTTTGCTGTCTTATATGTCTCTAGAAGTTTATAAGCAATACTTAACCCGACACACCCAGCTCCTATTATTACTTTCATCTCAGTTCATTTTCGAGAAATTACAAATTAATTATAGCCTCCAACAATAAAAGGTATTTCTTTTTGTGCTCTTATAAATGATTCCTTTATACCTATATCTATAAAAGGTGTATTTTCATCTAAACAATACCCATTAATAGGTTCTAAACCAAGACAATCATTATCATTCATAAGCGGAAATTTATCAAATTCACTAAAAGATTTTAAATTAAATTCAGATTTAGTAGATAATTTCCACCTATTAATCAATTCAGAATTAGAGATAAAGAAGGCCCCTAATGATATATTTTCAGCAAAGTAATTTGAAAAAATAAATTTTCCATTTTCAAGTTGATATCCTCCATATCTATCATTTTGGTCTGTTTTTTTTAATATCAACAAAGGGTCCTCAGTTTGTTCTAAAAAAACTTTATAAATTGATCTTAAATCAGCATGAAAAATTGTATCTCCATTTAAAATCAAATAATTGTCAGCTGGATGATCAAGCGCTGCATTGCAAACAGCACCAAAAGTACCATAAGCTTGAGGATCTATTGTAAATTTACAATTAATTCGATGAGTTTCAATATAATTTAATATTTTTGAGTAGTTATAATAAATTGAAAAGATAAGCTGAGCATTATTAATATTAAGTACTGGATCTATCCATTTTAAAAAATAATCTATGAAAGGAATCTGATTTATTGGAGCAAGAATCTTTGGTATATTTCCAATACTAGATTTAATTCTTGTCCCAAAGCCCCCACATAAAATAATTACATTTAATTTTTTAGACATTATTGATAATATCTGCCAACCAATTTATTTCGTTATTATCTAAATCTGGAAAATTACCTATATACATTCCGAAAAAATGTACATGATCAGTAATTGGGAAAAGATTCTTTATTTGATCTTCTGAAATATTTTTAAAAGCTTTTACATAAGGTTGTCTAATTTGATTTCCACCTCCAGCACTACCAATCCTATACTCAATCAATTTTTCATCAAATTTTTTGCAAAGTTTATTGAAAAGCTCATTATCAGGATCTTTAAGTATAAGATTAAAAGCATAATTACTTTGTCCCTCTAAATTAAAATCTTTAAAAACCCAATTTGGCATAAGTTCTAAAAACTTCTCGAAATTTTCAGCTCTTTTTATAATTATTTGATCCAAGCGTTTAAGTTGACTTCTACCTATAATCGCTCCAATCTCATTATTTCTTACATTGAATGCTGGACGTGTAAATATAAATTTTGGATTTAAATCACTATGTTTTAAAACAAATTCATTTCTTAAAACCTCATTAGTAGACTCTCTTAACATACCGTGGCTTCTTAGCATTCTTAGCGTCTGATAAAAAGATTCATTATTTGTGCAAATCATTCCACCCTCAATAGTGCTCATATGGTGGGCATAGTAAAAAGAGAAGCAAGAAAGGTCACCTAAAGCTCCTGCTTTTTGACCATTTGGCAAACGTACACCATGAGATTCACAAACGTCTTCTATTAAAAAAATATTATTTTCTTTGATATATTTGATGAGATCTTGATCTAGAGCATTTAAACCTTGGGCATGTGTTAAAAAAATAGCAACAATTGTTTTATCTTTTTTAAGCTGATCAATAACCTTTCTTGAATCTAATCCAAGAGTTTCTAATTTTATATCCAGAAAAAGAGGTTCAAAACCCATCCAAATTAATGAAGATATATCTGAACTCCATGTGAAAGGGGGTACAATAACTTTCCCACCATTTGGGAAAAGTTCTTTTAATAATGCTAAACAAAGAAGATTTGCTGAAGAGCCACTATTTACAAATACACTATATTCACATCCAAGCCATTTGCTCCACTCCTTCTCAAATGTAAGTACTTCAGGACCAGAAGTTAACTTTGGTTCATCCTTACTTAAAAGATCTATAACTGGAATTAAGTCTTCTTTCAGAATATTATTTCTCATCAATGGATAATTCATACTTTTTCTAATTCATTACAAATAGAATGATACATTATCTGGGTTACGGTCTGAATTATTGAAGTCTCATCTGATGGGACTCTAAAAATTTTCTTAACAAAATCATGCTCAGGACAATTTTCACCAGAAATTAATACCGTTTTAATATCTAAACTATTTGAAAGTTTTAAGGCATTTAGAACATTTTCACTTTTACCTGAGGTACTCAAACCAATTGATAAGCCAATATTTGAAGACAGTGCTTCAATTTGACGACTAAAAACAGAGCTAAATGCAAAATCATTAGACCAGGCAGTCATAAAAGAAGTATCAGCAGTAAGTGCAATACTTCTATAGGATTTTCTATCTTTTCTAAGATATGTGCCCATAAGCTCAGCCGAAAAATGTTGAGCATCTGCGGCAGATCCTCCATTACCGTATATTGCAACAATTTTGTTTGCAGAATTGGATGCAATAATACTTTCAGATAATTCAGAAATTGTCTGATGGAATTCATTTGAATTCGAAATTATTTTAATAATTTTTTTTAATCTCTCTAAATAATTAAGATTTTCTGATTTTTTCATTGATCACAAAAGATTATTTGGCTTCCTGAGGAGCAAAATTTTACATCTACCCAAGTTTTGATTTTTACAGAATTTTTTATCGCTTCATGGCTAGATTTTGGAGCCCAGCAAATAAAAAATCCACCACCACCTGCACCCATAAATCTTGTACATAATGAGCCAGAAGATTCGGTATCAAAAATTATTTGATTAATTTTTTCAATATTCCTATCTCCATTCAATTGTAATTTAATATCTCTTATTTTTTTTGTTATTAAGGCATGTTTATCAATACTTTCTTGTTCTGAGAAGAATTCAACTCCCTGAGAATTCAAATCAGCTAATTCTAAAAACATATCATTTTTCTCTTCTTTTGAAATAGATGCTATTACATTTTTTGCTGCGACTTGCGAGTTCCTTGATATTCCATCAAATCCCATTAATAAATTATCTTGAAGGTAGTTCAGGTAATCAGGATTAATGATAAATCTTCTAGGTCTAATACTTTGTTTATCAGCCTCTATTAGAATTAAACCTCCAAAAGCTGAAGCACACTGATCCTGGATACCTACAACCTCTTTTAATACATTTTGTTCAAAGTCAATAGCTTCAAGAGCTAACTCTGTTCTGCCAATATATTTATTATTAATAGCTCTCATTGAGTTAATTAAGCCTACAGTAAAAGCAGAGGAACTACCTATACCACTGCGTGCTGGCAAATCACCTGTATATGATATTTCTAGAGGTGAGTTGTTTGAGTATTTTCTTATAATTTCTCTAGCGGAAGGATGCTTAATATCGTCTACACAACTAGCACTTTCAATTTTTGAATAACAAATCCTATATTTATGATCAAAAAACTTGGGAATTCTTCTTACTGACTGATAACAATAATAATCTAGTCCTGCACATATAACTTTGATAGAATTTTTTTGATACCAACCTTTGTAATCTAAGGATCCTCCATAAAAAGATAATCTATATGGTGTTCTGGATATAAACATCAAAAAAAATGTCTTTTTTTATTATATATCAAATAATTTATTTATTATCTTAAAATATTGTTCGTTAGTATTTGAAAAATACCTATCAAGGTTTACTTTTGAATTATCAATTAATGATCTTCTCAAGGAAGAATCGAGTACTATATCTTTTATTTTGTTCAGAATTTGTTTGGGATTATTCTTCTCAACAATTAATGCGGTTTTATAATTTTCATAAAAATCTACATAACCAGGATTTCTTGTTGTAATAACAGGAACTCCACAGGCTGCAGCTTCCAAATAAATTCTTGGTAAACCTTCCCCATAAATTGTTGGATGAACAATACATAAAGAAGAATCATATATAGTTCTAACATCCAATGAATAAGGCACTATTAAAAGGCATTTCCTAATAATTTCATTTTTTTGAATAAGTCGATTAATTTTTGGAATATCTTTGTGAGGCACTACTATCCTAAATTTTAGTGATTGATCAGGGATAATATTTTTGAAAATAAAATTATAAATATAAACCAAAGCTAGGAAATCATTAATTCCCTTTAGATTATTTAATCTACTTATCATTGTTATATATTGCTTATTGAGATCAATTTCATACTTTGGATTAAATTTAAAAAAGTCTTTATTTATCCCAGTACCCGGAAGTATTGATATATTTGACGGTATGTTAATTCCTCTATTTAAAAAATATATAAAATCAGAACTATTTAGAACAACAGTATGATCAAAAAAGAAATTATGTAAAATAAAATATAATTTTTCAAATAATCTTCTAGCTATTCTCTCGCAGATTGATCTTGATGAAAAAATTCTTCCAAGTCCATCATAATTTGCAATTTTTATATTACATCTATAAAAAAATAATGGAGAATACAAAATACACTTAATAGTGTAAGAGAGTAAAATGTTGATGAAATTAGTATTTAATTTATGTTTTTTTATATTGAAAACATTAACTTTAGATAAGTAAAGGTTTTCCACAACTTCTTCTTTTTCACAATCTGATAAATATGTCTCATTTAAGTAAACGAATTCAACAATATATCCATTTTTTACGAATTGTTTTGCTAATTCATATTTGAAATTCCATAAAAACCATAAAGTATTAGCGAAAAATATTATCTTCTTTTTTTTATTAATATTAACCAAGTTCTAATATGTGAAGTTTTTTTGATTATACATTTGAAAATTGATTCTTCTTTAGTAGCGGCATAGCTTTTATTAATTCACTTACTCCTTGTTCAACTGATCTACTAGCTTTGAAACCAGCATTTTCTATTTTTTCATTACTTACAATATAGTTTCTTTTATCAACATCCTCTCCTATTTCAGAAATAAGATAAACAAATTTTGGTAATTGTTTCTGTATTAGTTGACATAATTCTCTCTTGGATAGATTTGCATTACTATACCCTAAATTAAAGGTTTGCCCTTTTATGTTTGGATTATTAATAGCAAAGATGAACCCATCAACTGCGTCATCAATATGTAAATAGTTTCTCTTAAAATCTGCCTCAAATAAAACGACCGCTTTATCAAAAAATGCTCTATAAGTAAAGTCATTTACTAATAGATCTAATCTTGGTCGAGGACTGACTCCAAAAACTGTAGCCAATCTAAAGGTTATTGCATTACCTTTATCTAAAAGTACTTTTTCAGCTTGAACCTTCATTTTCCCATAAAGAGAAATAGGATTTAATTCAGATTCCTCATTACAAAAAATACCATCTTGCCCAATACCATAACCACTATTTGTGCACGGATATATTATTAATTGATTGGGGGAAGATAATTTAGAACATAGAACTACAGAATCAAAATTGACAGTTTTTGCAGCAACTTTATCTTTATCACAAAGTGGAGCTCCAGTCATACAAGCCAATGGAATAATTACATCAGATTCTTTTATTAAGGGAGCCATTAAAGCTTCATCTCTTGCATCTCCAATAATTATTTTACATTTTGGATGTATTGAAGGAATTATGAGGCTTGTCCTTTCATACATTAAATTATCAACACAAGTTACTTCATGACCATTTTCCAAAAGTTTAGGAATTAGCTTAGATCCTATATAACCTGCAGCGCCTGTTATTAATATTTTTGCCATAAATTGTGATTTAATATTTATATTAAGAATAAACTACACTTAAACAAAAATTTCAATTATTTAATTTATAAGATAATCTTAAACAATTTTCATAAATATCTTTTTTATATATAGTCTTAAACCTCCAAGTTTCAATCGCATTTTTTCTTAGATAAAGATACTTATCATGATTTTTTGAGATTTCTAGAATTTTTTTTGTTGATGATTCATCAATAATTATAGAATTAAAATTATCTCTACAATAATTCTTTATATTGCCTACATTTGTAACTATTGGAACTATCCCAAGTTGCATAGACTCTAAAACTGAAATGCCCATGCCCTCAGATAAACTACTTTGAATGAAAAATGAAGATTCTTTTGCAAAGTTTTTTATTTTATCAAAACTCATTTCTTTATATATTTTTACATTTTTTTCTAGATCTAATTCAATTATATATTTCCTTAAATTTAAATAATCTCCATCATCTGGACCAATTATTATAAATTTACTTTTCTTTATCTTTTTATATATTGAATAGAAAATATCTATTGACTTTCTTATATTTTTTATTCTATGTAATCTGCCCCAAAATATAAAATTTGTTTCAACTGAATTAAATGGTAATGGTTTCTCCTTATTCAAAATAAAACTAATTACCTTATTAGTTTTTTTCTTATTTATAAAAATAAAAGAATTCAATCTATTTGTAAGAGTAATTTCAGAATCAGCCCAAATTTCAAATGATATAATTCCTATTAAGTTATTAAAAAAATAATCTACAAAGTTTAGATTTGAACTATGGAGAAATAATATTATTTTAACTTTTGGCTTTAAAATTTTAATAAAAATGCCAACAATACAGCTCTTCCATAATGAAATTATTAATACATCAGGAGAGTATTTTAATATTTTGAATACTGATAAAAAAGAATCTCGGAGATAATCTAGAAAATCCAAAATTTTAGATTTATAATTTCTTGATTTTTGTGAAATATAAAATAAGGAAAAGAAAATATTTCCTTTTGAAATATTTTTTGCAGTTTTCGCTGCACATTCAACTCCTCCCGTACAATCCAAGGGTAAAAGATGAATAAAACGAATAAGTTTATTTTTCAAAAAAAACTCAAGAAATATTAATTAGCATAATATAAATTATTTATTATTTATTTTTGACAAATTTTTACCCTTAAAATAATTCAAAATATGACTATAAAAACAAGTTGTATCTATGCATTCGTGACAGTTTTCCGTATATATTTTTATGTCTGAGGGATCACTAGATATAAATATACCTTTTGGGAAATGATACCCAGTACCAAGATCTCTTTCAACATAACAAAATCCAAAATTACTGAGATCATAAGTTGAATTATTATATTTAAATTTATTTGTTTTACTTAAAACTTTAGAAGAGTTTAAAGCGAAGTTGATTGTATTGTTTACTGGTTCATATCTTTCAATAAATAATTTACTATTTTTCATGTCTCTAAGCGAAGCTAAAGAATCTCTGAGATTTTGCAAGGCTAATTTATCTTTACATTCAACATTTATATCAGGATGCATCGAAGGAACAAATTTATAATTTGATTTTTCTAGACCAATCAAATTAAGCAAATCATTCTCTGAATCTAAAGTAATTTGGGGGATATACTCGCCCCAATTAATTGCTTCTTGCCCTAATGCAGAGACTACCCAAATCTTGCCTCCTCTATTCTTTTGGAAATCTAATAGTAAACCTATTTGATAATCACTTATTTGGAGTGCAATATCAAGCGATGCTGCATTAAAAGAATCTCTTATATTATTATTCTTATTTTCTTTGAAATCCTCTGGGAAAGAATCTTTCCAATATCTATGCATTATTCCGGCAACATGATTCGTAAAAAAAGTAGAAAATTGAGGCTTATGCTTTTTTAAAAGTTTAAAATATATATCAAATCCAAGAATAGGCTGAATTAAAGATCTTCTATTTTTATATTTTTTGTTTAATATTTCCAGAAAAACATGACTAAAAATTTTGTATAAAGTTTTAATTGAAAACATTCCACTTAAAATGAGCTTTAAAAATTTTCTTATATCCCTATATTCAATATCTCTTGTGTGGGCTTTGTTCCTCATTGTAAGAGCAAGATTAAAATCTTGAAAATCCTCTAAATATTTTGGATATGCATTTGGATAAGGCGCAAAGGTATCTGGCAAAAAGAACTTTACATTTTCCCCCTCGAGAGGAGGGAAAGATTGAAGAGATCCGAAAATGCCTATTGAAAATCCCTCTTCTCTGAGCTTTTGCCATATCGGTGGAAATTTATTTGCTGCTGAAATATCTTGGTTTAGAAATTTTATTTTATGTTTTTGAGAATTAACCCCTCTATGAAAAGTAGGCCAAGAACTCCAAGGATGGAGTTCACCCGAATCACTTGTGAAGGTTTCTGAATATCCATCCTTAATACAAAGTTTTGCTAAGTTGCTTTCAGGATATTTATATATGAAATTTTCTAGAACTTTTTTGGGTATTTCATTTAATTCATAGATTATTAAACTTTTATTATTTTCATTTTTCATATCTAAATTTAAAAAATTAGATAAATTTCTTTAAGTAATTTTAACTCAATCGTAAATTAATAACAAATTTTGAGTATTTTGTTTTAATTAAAAATTTGAATAATTATTAAAATTCAATTTTTAAAATAAAGAGTACTTGTAATTTTTAACTTTAAAGGTCAAAATTATAAAAAAGAAGAAATAATAATTTAAATGAAGGCAGTAATTTTAGCAGGAGGATTAGGGACAAGGCTGAGTGAAGAGACTCAATTAAAACCAAAGCCAATGGTAGAAATTGGAGATAGGCCAATTCTTTGGCATATAATGAAAATCTTTAGTGCATATGATGTTAATGAATTTATCATATGCTGTGGATACAAAGGCTATGTTATTAAAGAATATTTTGCTAACTATTCTTTGCATTCAAGTGACATAACATTTGACATGTCATCAAATACTATAAAAGTGCACAAAAAGAATGTTGAGCCATGGAAAATAACTCTTGTCGATACAGGAAAACTTACAATGACTGGGGGCAGATTAAAAAAAATTAAGGATTTTTTGAACAACGAAACATTTTTCATGACATATGGCGATGGCGTAGCGAATATAAATATTAATGAACTTTTAAAATTTCATAAAATAAATAAAAAGAAAGCTACTCTTACTGCGGTTAAACCTCCTTCAAGATTTGGAGCTCTTGAAATTAATGAAGATAATCTTGTTGCCCAATTTAAAGAAAAGCCAATAGGTGAAAAAGCATGGATTAATGGTGGATTTTTTGTTTTAGAACCTCAAGCCTTAAATGATATATCTGGTGAAGACTCAGTATGGGAAAGAGAACCATTAGAAAAATTAGCTAAAAGTTTACAAATTAGTGCTTATAAACATGATGGATTCTGGCAACCAATGGATACATTAAGAGATCTCATTTATTTAAATGAATTGTGGAGCTCAAATTCAGCTCCCTGGAAGATTTGGTAAATGACACTCAGAAGTACATTTTGGGAAAACAAAAAAGTATTTATTACTGGAAATACTGGTTTTAAAGGTACTTGGTTAACAATTTTATTATTAGAATTAGGTGCAAAAATAAAAGGATATTCTTTATGTGTAGAAAAAGAATCATTATTTAAAAAAGTATCTAAAGAATTAAAAAATCAAATAGAAAATGTGATTGGCGATATAAGGAATTATGATCTTCTTAAAAAAGAAATATCTAATTTTAGACCAGAAATAATTATTCATTTAGCTGCACAACCATTAGTAATAGAGAGCTATAAAAATCCACTCCAAACTTGGGATACTAATTTGATGGGCACTTTAAATTTATTAGAAGCAATAACTCATACAAATTTCTCAGGCACTTCTTTAATAATTACAACTGATAAGGTTTATTGGAATGATAATTTAAATCAAGAATTTTCTGAAGAGGATTTTCTTGGAGGATATGACCCTTATAGTGCTTCTAAAGCAGCTACAGAGATTGCTGTGGCGAGTTGGCGTTTATCTTTTTTGAATAATAAATCTATAAAATTAGCCACGGCAAGAGCTGGAAATGTAATTGGTGGTGGAGATTGGGCAAAAAACAGAATAATTCCTGATGCCATTAAATCAATTCTAAAAAAAGATTCTCTTAAGATAAGAAATCCATATTCAACGAGACCTTGGCAACATGTTTTAGACCCCTTAAATGGATATTTAAAACTAATTGAATACCTTGAAGAGAATAATATTAATCATGAAAATAAAATATCTTCGCATGCATTTAACTTTGGTCCTAACACAACTTACAATAAATCGGTATTAGAACTAATAGAAAAAATATATTCTATTTGGCCAGGAAAATATCATTTCGATAAAAACACGATTTATCATCATGAATCAGAAAACTTAAATCTTTGTATTAATAAATCTCAAAAATTACTAAATTGGAGTCCTAAATTAAATTTTGATTTATCTGTAGAAATGACAACAAATTGGTATAAAGATTTTTATTTAAACTCAAAGCATGCAATGGGTATTTGCCTTAAGGACGTCAATAAATATTTAAATTTATAGCTCCTAGAGGATAAAATAACAGCAAAAAATTTATGTTATTTTAGTTAATGTAATATATAGATTATGGTTAAATCTAAAATACTAATAACTGGTTCAAATGGCGTATTGGGAAATGCTTTCAGGAGAAATAAAAAACTTTTTAATGATTATGAGATTGTTTATACAACTGGTAGAGATTGTGATCTAACAAGCCCACAAGAATGTAATAAACTTTTTGAAAAGATAGAACCCACTTTTGTATTCCATTTAGCTGCGAAAAGTGGTGGGATAGGTTTAAGCAATGAATATCAGGCTACATTATTTCGAGATAATTTATTGATGGCAATTAATATTGCCGATAATTGTGTAAGAAATAAAGTAAACAAATGTATTTTCACTTTATCCGTTGGAATGTATCCTGAAAATGCAGTACTGCCAATTAAAGAAAAGTCTAACTTAACAGGCAGTCCTCATTCATCTGGAACTGGCTATGCATATGCGAAAGCTATATTAGAACCTTTAATTAAAACTTATTCAGCTCAATACAAAGTTAATTTCATTGGCCTAGTACCAAATGGGATATATGGACCTGAAGATAACTTTGATCCTGAACATTCAGCGATGTTACCTTCACTAATCAGAAAGGCTTATTTAGCAAAATTAAATAATGAAAATTTAGAGGTATGGGGAGATGGTACCCCATTAAGGCAATATACATTTGTAGATGATTATGTTCATATTTATAAATGGTGCATAAATAATTTTAATCTTCCAGAAATTCTTAACGTGGGCACCTCTGAAGAACTTTCAATTGATCATATTGCAAAGCTAATTTGTAAGTATTTTAAAATTGATCATAGCAAAATAAACTATCTTACTAACAAACCAAAAGGGATATTCAGAAGACCAATGGATAATTCTAAATTTATAAAAGAATCTGGTTTTAAATTTACACCCCTTGAAGATGGAATAAAAGAAACATGTTTATGGTTCAAAAAAAATAAAGACTTTATTACTATCCAAAGTAAATCTTAATTTAATTTTTTACAAAATTTATTAAAAAAAATATTATATAGAATTTATCCCATTGGGGGATAATAAATATTTATTTATATTTTCATTATTCTCAACATAATTATGGGATATAAGAATTGTGCATCTGATAAATTTCAGATTACCTAAATTTTTCAAAATTCTTATTCTAGATTTCTCATCAATTGCTGATAAAGATTCATCTAAAAATAAATAACTAGGTTTTTGGTATAGAGCTCTTGCCAAGGATAGTTTTTGTTTTTGTCCACCAGATAAGAGCTCCCCATTTTCCCCACACATTTTATTTGCAAATCTGAAATCTTTTCCAATAATCTCCCTCATTCCTATTATTTCAATTACTTCCTCTAGAAGTTTTATATCACAATTCTCAAGTAAATTTTGGTTAGTGATATTTCTCAAAATAGTATCATTAGGAATAAATTGATTTTGAGATAAGTAAGCTATTGAACTCAATATTTTTTTCTTTTTTATTAATTCCTTATCATTAAGAATTGAATTACTCCAAATAGGAATTCCTTGAATATAAACTTCTCCAGAATCTGGAGGTACAAGACCACAAATAATATCAAGAAGAGTTGATTTACCAGTTCCATTATTTCCCATCAAAACATTTACTCCTGATTTAAAACAAAAACTTAATCTTTTTAATATCACTTGATTCTTATTGTACTTAAAAGTTATATTCCTGAATTCAATTACGTTAGATTCATTATGACTCAATATAACTTTTTGATGATCTAAATTGTTCAGTTTATTTTTATTAAATAAGAACTTTATATCTTGACATACTGAGAATGCAAAACCTTTATATGCCATTACATTGGCCCAACTAGAAAATAAAGTTTGAATTACGCTAATTGCTCTTAAAAGAGAAAATAAAATTGCTGGATTACGAAAAATTTCTCCAAAACTATTATCCCTTAGTAAAAAAATTACAGCGGATATTAATATGATAGGTTCTAAAATATACCTAGAAAAATTGGAATAAAAAGCTATAAAACTTCCATTCATCCAAGTTTTTTGTATCAACCTTTCTTCATTGAATATTTCTTGATGTAATGTTTGAGCAAAGAAAATCTCTCTAAAAGAGGAAATTAACCTTACATTGCCTAGCATCAATTGATTAAGGTTATCCTGATGATATGCTGAAATTTTTGTTAATTTTTTCTTTGCAAATACAGAAATCCCCAAAAACAATAACCCAGTAAAAGAGATTAATAAAATAGTATTAGTATCTGAATTAAATAAGACATAAATAGCAGATATTAATAGAGTTAAAGCGCAAATAATTAGTTGAAAGCAGGAAAATAAGGAATGTATAGCAAGCTCAACATGTTTTGAAAGCTTATTTATATAAAATCCCTTTTCATTTCTTTTAAATGTTATGTATGGGAGTTGTAAATAAGAATAGACAAGATTTGTATGAAGACTCGTACCAACACATGCTGTGGTAATTACAGTCGAATAAAGCAATAATAATCTTGAAAAAGAAATAAAAATAATTGTTAAAATTATTAAAATAGGTGGTGATAATTCCCAACTATAAAAAATAAAATTATCTTTATAATCTGCTGCGATGAGAAAATATAATACTAAATCTAATAAAGTAACTAAAAGAGAAAAAATTAAATGCTGAGAAATTAGGTATTGTGATTTTGTATTTACATTCTGAAGAATATCTTTTAAAATTTTGTAAGCATGATACATAATAATTAATATTTTTCTAAAATTTAGTTATAAAAATCCTTAAATTGTTGACTTTAAGATTAGCATTTACTATTTGAATGTATTGATTGTTTACTTGTTCACTCTAACTCAGCCAAGAGAGCTTATCAAAACTTTTAGTAATAAATTTTCTAGAATTTAGCTTCCTAAATATTTTTCTTACTAGCTTATAGTGCTGATAAAAGGTTATTGCTAATAAAAGTTTATTAAGTAAAAATACTAGATTTTTGTGAAGAAAATCTCTTGAATGAGAAATGTGTTAAAAGAGTAAAAGAACTGAACCTAAGAGTAACTCTATATTTCGTTTGTGAACAAAATTCCCAGAGAGGTGATTCAAGTTAGAGATTATTTTTGAGAAACTTATTTAAGTAATCATGCTTTCCTGAAGAAAGAGGAAACAAAATTCGGATTACAACAAAGATTAAATTTTGGAGAGATGTTAAGTCACAAGTTGAAGCGTAAAAATTGTGGAGACAAAAAAATTATAAATTTTATTCAATTTAAAAAAATCTTTTAAGGAAATAAAACTATAATTTAATTGGTAAATAAATCTTTATGTCTTTAATATTACTAATTAATGAAGGGGAAGAGGATCTTAATGATGAGTTTAAATATTATTTTTCTAAAAAATTTAAAGCCATATATGATTTAGCTTTTGGTAAAAACTTTTGTCATATCATTAATATCAAAAAAATTCAAAGTTACAATTTTAAAAATGGAGATTTTTGTCTACTCTGCTTCTATCCAAAACTTGATGAGCTAAAAAAGCTAAAAAAATATATAAATGATAAATATTCTTATCTAGGAATGAATCTTGCTGATAGTCAACAATATTTAAGTGAAATATTTTCTTATTATGCAAAATTCTTAGATTTCTGTTTTACTGGAGAACTTGGTGAATCTTTTATGTATGAATCATTTTACGGAATTGCATCTTTTCATCATCCTTTATTCATTATTAAGACTAAAAATATATTCGAGAAGCCTTCAAAACTGGATGAATCATGTAAAAGAATTTTTGACTTTGTTCACTGTGGAAGAATTGATAATGAAAGAAGAGGAAGAAACGAAATTTATAATAATCTAAAAAATTCTAAAATTAAATTTTTATTTATTGGACCTTCTAAAAATTGTAAGTTTTTAAAGATGAGAGAATTACATGGAAATTTCAGAAAATGTAAATTTGGTATAGTTAACGCCTCAGCTCCATCATCGAATCCATTATCTAAAAGAAAAATTACTTATCAGCATCAGTTCAAAGGAAAAATTTGGGAATATATGGTTGCGGGTTGTATCCCAGTTCTTGATCATGCTCCAAATTCCTATGCATTTGAAATGAAAGAGGGCGTAAATTATTTTAGATTAAGTGATTTCTCAGAGAAAAATTTGGAAAGTTTACTTGAAAATGATGAATCAATAATAAATAAAATGAGGGAGGAAAATTTTAATTTAATTAAAAAATATTGTTCGATAAATAGTTTAAAGAAAAAATTTAATTTATTTTCAGAAAGTTCGATGTTGCACACCTCTAAAAATCAAGAAATTTCTATATTTTATGAATTAATCTGTAAGGCTTCATATGACTACAGCATACTTAGAAAAAAATTCTCTTTCTCAATAATATTTTCTGGATTTTACTTTTATAAAATATTTAATAAATTTTTTAGCAAATTCTTATAACTATAAAAAATTCTACCGAAATCTTCAAGAAATGATCTCATTAAGTAAAAATTTCGCGTAAGTTTTATATCTATATTTATCTGCAGCTTTAGATATTAAAAACTCATATATATTTCTTCTATAAATTTCTTTTTTTTCTTCAGACATTTTATTTACATAATTAGAAATTTTCTTTAAAGCCCCACGTTTATTAATTCTTAAGTAACAATCTTTAGGAATAGAATTAATTTCAGGACCATAATATATAGGTATTGAGCCGGCTAGCATAGGATCAAATAATTTTTCTAAAATAATTTTAGGTCTTCCCAAAAAAGGTTCAATTGCTAATGAGAAATCGTACTGATTTAAAGTTTCAGATTTCAATTTAACTGTTCCATTAGATTTTGTAGAATATCCAAAAATATTTATAAATTTCAATACTAATTTTTTAATATATTTGTTCCTTAAGATTATAAAAATCAAAGGCATATCCATCGGAATTTGCCTTCTTTCCCAACCTTTACCATATAAATCAAATATTTTACCTTCATATAAATTTAAATCTTTTACAATTTTTTCTCGAAATAAAAAAGAAGAATTTTTGTTTAATGCATTTTTATTACTAGCAATAAAATTAATTTTTTTCTTCCTTTTTGAATTATTTATAAAAGATTTCATATCTTTTATCTCCTTTACACTTGGAAGAGTAGGTAAAGTAAAAGTAGAGGTTTTATAGTTTCTAAATTTATAATTTGAATCAATTGTATTAAGAATGATTTTTTGAAATAAAAATGGGATCATTAATAGATTTCTACTTCTGGCTACAGGAGTATCCTCTATAATCAAAATAGTTCTAGTTTTAAAAATGATATTCCTAAATTTTATTTTGAATAGATTTATCAAATTTGGGATGTCCCAAAAAATTATCAGATCATATCTAGAATGATTTTCTTTATTATAATTTTCTAAATATATAGCAGACTTCTTACATTCTTTAAAAAACTCAAGCCCTCTCCTACTTACTTCTGTTATTCTTAAACCATCATTAAAAACTCTATAATCTTCTGATTGCTTTTCCATATCTTTAAAATTCGCCTCCCCATAATAAGAACTAATCCCAATTAACATCATTCCTAAACAAAGTAAAATTTTATCACAACTTCAGTTTTCAACAGTCGTTATCATAAACTAAATAAATTTTATAAGATAAGATTTAAATTATGAATTTATTAGATAAAAAATCCTTAATAGATTTCGAAAGAAAGGTTGCTGATACTTTCAATGATGCAAAGATAAAAGCACCAATCCATCTTCACGGGAATAATGAAACACAACTTATAAACATTTTTAAAGACATAAATCATCAAGACTGGGTATTCAGTTCATGGAGGTCTCACTATCATTGCCTTCTAAAGGGTGTTCCAGAAGATAAGTTATTTAATGACATCAAAAATGGTAAAAGTATAACCCTTATTTATCCAGAATATAAAGTTTATACAAGTGCTATTGTTGGAGGTATAATTCCTATTGCTTTAGGAACTGCTTTAGGTTTGAAAAAAAGGAAAATTAAAGACTCTATTGTATATTTATTTATGGGCGGAATGACCTCTGAAACTGGATTTGCAAATGAAGCAGTTAAATATGCTATTGGTCATGATTTACCTATAGAGTTCATAATAGAAATTAATCATAAATCAGTTTGTACCGATACATTACCTACTTGGGGACTAAATGACTATTCACTTAAAGGGTCACCAAAAGTAAGATTTTATGAATATGATCTACCTTGGCCACATGCCGGGGCAGGTAAAAGAGTTCAATTTTAGATTATGAAATATTTTGACGCACTTTCTGAATCTATGAAATGGCTTGGAGAAAAGAATGACACCATTTTTATAGGTCAAGCTGTAAATTGCCCAGGCACTGCATTATTTAACACCTTAAAGAAAGTTCCAGAAGAAAAAAGAATTGAACTTCCAGTATTTGAAGAAACTCAGCTTGGAATAAGTTCAGGTTTATGTTTAACAAATTTCAGGCCAATAAGTATATTCCCAAGATGGAACTTTCTTTTATGTGCAACCAATCAATTAGTTAATCATCTCGACAAATATCCAATCATGAGTGAAAATAAATTTTGTCCGAACCCAATCATAAGAACTGCAGTGGGCTCCCAAAAACCATTATTCCCTGGCCATCAACATATTGGAAATATGAGTGATGGATTCAAGAAAATTCTTACAAATGTCGAAATAATTGAACTTAAAGAAACAGAGGATATTATTCCAGCCTATAAATATGCTTATGAATACAAAAAAAAGAAGGCATTTTTAATTGTTGAATTCGCAGATTTCTATAACGAAAAATAGCTTTAATAAGTCTAAAACTTGTTAATAAATTCTTCTATTGTTTCATGAAGACGATTAAACATTTCATCAGTCATACCATGGTGAACAGGTAATAAAACTCCTCTCTTCATAACTTCGTCAGCATGATGCAATCCTGAAGCAGTCACTCTTTTTTCAATCCCTTCACACATTGGCTGCCTTAAAATATTTCCTGTAAATACAACCCTAGTTTGTATATTTCTTTTTTCTAAGTAAATTTGAAAATCTTTTCTTTTAAAAGGCGCATCTTGCGTTATTAAGATTGGGAAAGCCAACCAAGAGGTATTTGCTCCTTCTGTTTCTATAGGATTTAAAAAGAATTTGCTATGTTTATTAAAAAACTGAGTTTGTTTTTTGAAGTTTAACTGCCTTGTTGTAATATTCTTTTTTAATTTTTTTAGTTGCTCCAGACCAAAAGCAGCTCCTACCTCGTTCCCTTCCACATTATATCCAACAGTTTCGAAAACGAACTTGGCATCATAATCAATTCCATCTAAATCAATATTGAATCTATTTTCTATTGCCTCACTTTTCTCATCAAAAAGAGATGAACTCCTACCCCAAGATCTTAAAAGTTTTGCAGATTTCAGAATTTGATTATCATTTATTGCCAATGCACCCCCATTCCCTGCGCAATTAATAATATGCGATCCATAAAAACTCGTTATTGATATATCTGTAAACGATCCTGTAGATCTGCCATCATCGAAGGTCGCACCTAATGTATCCGCAGAATCTTCAATTAATAAAAGGTCATATTTATCAGCGATTTCTCTAAGTTTTTTCCATTCGCATATATTCCCCATTAAATTAGGAGCTAAGATTGCTTTGGTTTTATTCGAAATTAATTCTTCTACTTGATTAACATTTATACAGTAAGTTAATGGTTTTACATCTGTAAAAACAGGTATTAATTCATTTTTAAGTAAAGAACCAATTGTTGTAGAAAATGTTAATGCGGGAGTAATAACTTCAGAGCCTTTTGGGAAATTGCATGCTTCTATGCCAATAAACAAAGCTGATGATCCTGAATTTACATAAAGAGCATGTTTTTTCTCAAAAAGTTTAGCGATTTTACTTTCAAACTCCCTAGAACATTTACCCATTTGAGTAGATTCGTTCAGGCATTTGACTACAGCATCAACTTCTTCCTGTCCATAAACAGTTTTTGCATATGAAATTTGTTCAAAATTCTGCATTTAACTTAGATAAAAGTGACTTTAAAACGTAGTTATACTTTATTAAAGTTATAAACACTATTTAATTAATAAAAAAAAATTTAGACAAATTTATACATATATTTTTAATGAAAATCTCGATTAATTTGTAGACTTAACAATCAATAATCACTTTATAAATAGGGAACTTAAGGAATTAACAGATTCCTCGTTTATTTTATCTATTATTTTAAAATCATGAACTTTTTTATAAAAGTCGCTGCCTCCCCAGTTAGCTCCAATAAATGATATTTGGTTTAATGAAGAAGCAATAAAGTCAGAATATTTATCTCCAATATAAAGTGATTCTCTAGCAAGAATTTTTTCCTTTTCTAATAATATTTTTAACATATTAGTTTTACTCATAGTTTCTAAATAATACCTATCTATTGAATAAATATTTTTAAAATATTTATTCCAATTCAAATAATTCACTATTTTTAGAGTTGGTTCATATCTTTTATTAGTCGCTATAAACATTTCAATTTTACTTCTTTTAAATTTATCTAAAATCAGAGTTACATTATTAAAGACCTCTAATTTCTTGTAATAAAGAAAATCATATTGCTCCCTAAAAAAAGTCTTTATTTTTTCTAATTGCTCATAATTTAAACCACTATTGCATAATAATATTGTTTCATCCAAAGGTGGGCCTATTTCAATATTCTGATAAGGTATCAAAATCTCAATCTTTGCCTTTTTGAAACTATTTATTAAAGATTCTTTAATTCCTTCTTCAGAATTAATTAAAGTTCCATCTAAGTCAAAAATTAAGTATTTAAACATTATTTAAATTTTCTTTTTTAATATGTTCTGCAAGTTTAATAATACTATCTTCTAATTTTACCCTTTGTTTTAAACCAATTTTATAGGCTAATTTTAAAGAGGGAACATAATTAACCCTCTTGTTATTATCATCAATTATATTGTTGTTTTTTACAATTATTTTTGAATTTGTATTAAGTAGGTGCTTAACTTTTTTCGCTAAATCATAAATTGTTATTCCTATGTCAGAACCAATATTTATTACTTTATAAGGAAAGTCTTTATTTAATAAAAAGGATAACCATTCAACAGCATCTGATATATCTTGATAGGATCTAATATCTTTACCATCACTTTTAATTACAATATCTTTTTCATTAACTGCATCCCTAACAAAATTACCAACTGCATAATGAATGTCATAAGGTAAATATTTACTTATAAAAGAAAAACATCTTGCAATCTTAAATTCAGTATTATTAGCTTCACATACTGAGTTAAGTAAAAACTCAGAATATAATTTTCCTACAGCTAAGGAGTTTTTAGAATCAAGATAGTCTAAACATGCTTTAGTATTTTCATCATAGATTTCAACATCTCCATAAGCGACTCCTGAACTCACAAAAAGTAATCTCTTGACATCATTTTTCTCTATCAATTTTGAAACTGCTTCAGATGAATTTTTTAGAACCAAGAATTTAGATAATTGGGATATCTTATTAAATGTTTCATATGCAGAAGTGGTAGCCATATGAATAATATATTTAGGATTTATGTCTATACCAATCTCATTATTTTTCAAAAAGTCAACAGTTATAAATCTTATATAGGATTTTTTAATTTCAGGTATAAACGAAATTGCTTTTGTTTTACTTCTAGTTGTAATATAAATAACTGTTTTGATATTCTTTCTTTCGATACGATTTATTAGTCTAGGCAACAACTCTTTAGCGAAGAGGCCAGTTCCTCCAAGAATCAGGAGAGAGCTATTGTTTATATTATCTGCAAGTTCATCTATATTACTTTTCATAAGCAGGAGAATAACAATCCATAATGTTTCCAATATCTATTTTCTTATTGCAAGTATTGCTAAATATTTGTTTCATATGGCTTTCATATCTTTTATGCTGCTTTATTAAATTTTTGGGTGAATATTTGTGCCATTTGAGAAAACCATTATCTCCTTCTTTTGCAAGTTTATTTTCAATACTACTTTGATATGTTTCTGCAGAAAATAATAAAGAAATAAAATGCCCTCTAATATCTCTGTTAGGATTCATTATTTGATTAATTGAGATAAAATTGAATTTCAAATCCTCACTTGAATTAATTTCATTTCTTGCAACGTACCTCAATCTATCTAAGAAATTTTCTTTAAATCTTATTATCCCCCCTGGCACATGCCATCCAGGCCCATAAAACTTATCAGATCTCCAAGACAAAATAATACCTTTACTTGGATTATGAACGAGTAAATCAACATTAATTATAGGAGTAATACTACTAACGTATTCAAAAAGATGAGAGGGCAATCCATCTTGTGCTTTTTTCATATCAAACTTTTATTAAATCAATTCCATCAAGAAGATAAATACAATTAATAGTAAGTTTCATATTTTTTACTGTATTAAGAACCTCTTTATTATAGCCTGCACATGCGATTATCAAAACATCAGGCGTGTGAGTCTTTAGTCTATCTGGACTATATATTTTTAATCCTGATCCAGGAGCATATAAACCTTGTTTTGTAGTGGAACTATCAACGATATAAGATGCGATTTTACCAAAAATAGTGGTGGAGATTGTAAAAAGAGATTGATGACCAGCTCCCCAAATAACAATATTTTGATGCAAATAAATTTCTTTATTAAATAAAAGATCTAATCTCTTTTTGAACAATTGATAATCATGATTAATTTTTTGAATTGGATTTTCAATAGTTTTTCTACAAATTAATGAAATTATATAATTATCCCAATTACAAGAAGCATTAATAACTTCTATACCTGAATTCATCATTAATGATGTAGCCGTATTTACAGTAAAGTAAGATAAATGATCAGGAATGATTTCATTTAATAAACCTCTTCTAAAAATCATTTCACTATTTGGCAATTCAATTAAATAAAAACCGTTATTATTTAAAAGATTATTAAGCAAATTTAAAGTATTCTTTGGATTTGGCAAATGTTCTAGATAACTAAAACAACAAATTAAATCAAATTTTCCTAATTTATTTAATTTTTCTATAAAATCAAAGTCGTCAGGATGAGTATTGATACAATCAATTCCTTTTTCAAGATTAGATTTAATATTCTGTGCTCCCTTTTCAGTAGCTACAACTTGATCAAAAGTATTTAATAAAATTTCCGAATATTCGCCAGTTGCAGATCCAACTTCCAAAACCTTAATTTTTTTGGAGTTGCCAAAATATTTTTTACGAATATCTTCAAATTGCTTTTTTCTATAATTTACCATTTCTGCTGAAACCCCAACAGATCTGATAACCTTTTTATAATACTCAACTGGCTTGCTATTCAATTGCACATGTTTGCAATAATTACATTGAACAAGGTATGAGGAATAGTTTTTTGAAATCTTATCTTGTTCTTTTAAAAAGCCTTGTGCTGACTCAGGAATATTTTTTAGCAAAACCATTTGAGAATCTTTTAAAGGTTCTCCGCATAATGAACACTTTAAAATCTTTTTCATTACCAAGCCGTTATTGAATAATTTGTAATAAGATCGAAAACTTCTTTATAAATCTCTCTTGGCAATTCTCCTTTTGATAAGAATGATATAGCTTCCTTAATCTGTAAAATATTTTTTCCTCCAATAATAATCTCTGAAACAGATGCATTATTTAGTAAATATCTATAAGATAACTCTGTAAGATTTAATTCAAAAGAATCACAAATTTTTAATAAACATTCTATTAAAGCAGAAGTTCTTTCATTATGGTATCTGTCAAAATAATTTGGATATATAAATCTCCGAGAATCTTTGGGTAATAAATTATTCCTATATTTTCCAGTTAAAACTCCAAAGGCTAATGGAGAGTGAGCCTGCATATTTATATTTGTCGCCAAACAAAATTCGGAAATATTTATATCAACAGTAGGATTTAAAAGATTATAAGAATTCTGGATATATAAGGAAATTTGTTTGAAATTTTCTGATATCTTTTTCAAACAATACAATCCTATTGAGGTTTCATTAGATATTCCAACACTTTTACATAATCCCTCTTTAGCTAATTCCAAAAGATTTGAATAAGTTTCTTCTAAAGATGAACATATTTCATTTTCATTATATTTTGATTGATAAAAAGATTTACCAAAATTATTTATTTCTCTGCTGGGCCAATGAATAAAAAAAGTTTCTACACAATCTATATTCAATCTTCTCAAGGAACAAATTAGTGATTCTTTTAATTCCTCATAAGAGATAAATGGATTATTGTTCTTCCTAAGATAATTTAATTTCTTTGAAAAATTAGGAAATTTAGTTGAAATCTGAATTTTGTCTTTATCTACTCTACTAAGCGTGTTAACCCATTCCCCAATAATATTTTCAGTTCGGTTAAAACTCTCTTGAGAACTAGGTACAGGGTACATTTGTGCAGTATCAAATTTATAATAACCACTTAAATAATAGTAATTAAGTAATTCAAAACTTTTTTCCTTAGATAATTCTCCGCCCATTTGCATGGTACCTAAACTTATGCGCATTTATCCCCAAAAAATGAATTAATATTCTGTAAAAACAGATAAGCCTCCAGACCATTGTTCAGAAACTTGTTTTTTATTTTTAGAAAGCATTTGACTTAAACACCAAAATTCCAAATGTCTTCCATATGATTTAAAACAACAAATTAATCTTTCATCTATGTGTGTAACGCCACTTAAACATAAAACTGGAGAGTAATGCGTTTTACTGATAAGCAGATTTGGTGTACCAATTAATGATGTTGCAACTTCTAATGGGCCGGATAAGCAAAGATTAGGAACTTTATTTATTTCCTTCATTTGGAGAATCTGAGAATCAACTGAATATTCTTGAAGAACCTGAGGGAAATAATAACCACAAATATCTGATTTAGACAATTTATTTAAGAACTCTTTGTATCCACTATTTACTGATGGGGATAACTTATTTATAAGATCTGTTTTATCTTGAATTACAGCTTTAAAATGACTTTCTGGGAAAAAATCAGTAAATGATTTTGAAACTTTTTCTAGTAAGATTTCTTCCAAAAACTTTCCAATATCATCCACATCTATCTTTTTAATTACAAAAGGAACTTTAATACCATTATTGATATTTTTAATGAAAATATTATTGTTAATTTTATTATTTAATCTCGAAAGACCTTCTAAAGCGTCATTTTTTCTATTTATATTCTTATATTTATCAATTCGATCTATTGCAAGTTTATCCTCTGGTAAATCTTCCCCTAACTTAAAAAACCATTTCGGTTGGTCGCTGAATGTTTCATAAATTCCATTTGGTAAACGCCAGCCGTTATTATCGAAAATTTGAGATTTTTCAACTAAATTATCCATCAATAGTTATACCGAACCATTCAAAGCAAATCCTTTTTCATATGGAACAGGTAAATAAGGAGTTTCTTTTAAATGCTTTTCAACAGTCTCATTATGGAACTTTATAAAATCAAAATTTTCTCCAATAATACACTCATCTCTATAAGGCCCTAACCATTTATTTCTCATTCCTCTATCGAGGATATCTTTTAGAGGTTCTTTAGTAACATTGCCTATTGATAAATCCATATATGGGCAAGGTACTATTTCTCCATCATGATTTACTGTATTAATACCTTTGACGGTTATACATTTTCCAGGCTGCCCATAGTTTGGTGTCATATGAGTAAAAATATTCTTTTTATCTTCCAAGAATTTAAGTTGGTCAACGTCTTCTTTTGTGCATACCCACTCTTCATGCCCTCTAGCACTTCCTACTGGTTTTGCTAAGGTCACATACAAAGGTATTGCTTCTGTTTCACAAAAATCACATAATAATTGAAATTCCTTTGTAAAAACCCTGTCTCTGACTAAGCAAGTTGATAATAGGACCTCAGAACCAGCTTCTTTTGCAACTTTAAAAGCATTTAAAGCTCTTTCATGCGCACCTTTAGTATTTCTAAAAGCATCATGTTCTTCTGCGTACCAGCTATCCAACGAAATTTGAACCTTGTAACCACCTAATCCTGCAAACCATTTTGCTTTTTCTTCATTAAAATAAAATCCATTGGTATCAAGAATTATTAAATGTTTATAAGGATCAAGAACTTTTATAAGATCTTCCAAATTCCTATCTAAGAGGGCTTCGCCGCCAGTTATTACAAATCTAAAAAGACCTAACTCATCAGCTTCTTCAGATAATTTTCTGTAGTCTTCTAAATCCATTTGCCTTCTAGGGTCTTTTTTACCTGTTTTTTTAATTAAATCCCTTGTCATGTAGGGCTCTTCGCAACAATGCTCACACTTCATATTGCATGCTGATCTATTGATTTTTAATCTTAGGATTGGAGATATCGCTCCATCAATCATATTTTCAAAGTAATTTTGAATTTTTTGATGCACTCTTGGTCTTTTTTGGCTTTGATCTTTTCTCTTCCTATCTTCCTCATTTGTTAATGATGCGTCTTTAGAAAGAATCTTATGAGAATCTTCTTTGGACAAAACCTTAACAGATGCTTCCATTTATTTTGCTTAAAACTATATTCATATTACATTATTTTTTAAAAATTTTTAGGGATTTCTTAATACGAACATCATCAAACAATTTATATGAAGAAATTTTTTTTCATTTATCAAAATTAAAATATAAAGATTAATTTTCTATTCGTTTCTAATAATCAAGGATTCTTCTAAAGGGATATTATTAAAACCTAAAGCCTCTCTTAATTCTTTTTCTGAAAGAAGAGGACTCATGTCCTCAAGTGGAAGAGAAACGAGAGAACCATCTTCCTTTGATAAAACTGATACTTTTGGCCATAAAGCTTCTTCTTCAACAATTTTAATATCAATCAGGGCATTCTCTTCTTTCTGCATTATTTCATTAAAATTATTTTTATCTGATTTTTCAAAAGGATAATACTTTAAACCAAAAGAATTGCTTATATCCCTTAAACTTGGAATTTCTAAACCGCTTTTTTTATTGGAGGCAACAAAATTTCCTTTAAAATAATTTTTCTGAGTAGCTCTAATTGAACAATAACCCTGATTATTTAAGATGATTAATTTTAGATTCTTTCTATTCCTAGTCTTCAGTGTTTGCAATTCTTGAAGATTAAGCATCAAACTTCCGTCACTTTCAATTAAAAATTTTTTATTATCTTCGTCCAATGCCTCCAAAGCCCCTACAAAGGCAGGTAATCCATATCCCATTGCTCCTAGTCCAGAGGTTAAAAGAATTCTTTGAAATTTTTTTGGTTCATAAGCGACATAAAATGCCTCTATCGCAAGACCTGAACTCCCAGTGATGATAGTACTTTTTTCAGGTAGTGCATCAGACAACATTTTTGCAGCTTCAAAATGAGTGAATTTATATTTATCTTTAGGTATTTCCCCATCACAAGTTGGATATTTTTCTTTTAACCAATTACAATGACCAATCCATAATGATTTCTCTACTAAATCATTTTTATTTTGCAAATAATTTAAAGCATATTTAAGGTCAATTTGTACTTTTTTAGCATCCTTTAAATCACATATTTTTAACTGGTTTTCATCTACATCTAAGACCCATTTTTCAGAAGCATTACGAGCAAAAAATTTAATATTATAAGCAGTAGTAATATTATCTAATCTTGCGCCAATTGAAATAAAGTTAGAACATGTTTGAATTGCAAAATTTGCCGCCCTTGTTGCAACATTGCCTGGTTTACCAATATAAAACTTATTATTAAATTCCAACATATCGCATGCATTCCAAGTAAAAACAGTAGGGATTTTCATTTTTTCTATAAATTTCTTTAATTCAATTTCAGATCCAGAGAGCCTTACGCCATGACCTACTAGCAACAAAGGTCTCGGCGAAGAAGAAATACTTTTATATAAAGCATCAAGCACTTTAGTTTTATTAGAAGTAATTTTGAGTGGGTGTTTAAAAGATTCCAAATTTTCCCAATCAGGAATATTACAGCCTTGAACATCTAATGGAATATCAATCCAGGCGGGACCTTTTCTACCCTGATTCATAAGATAAAAAGCTTTTTCTAAAACAAATCTAATTTTTAAAGGGTCTTTTAAAGTTATTGCAAATTTTGAGGATCTTTCAATCATTGGCACAATATCTACCTCTTGAACACCAGATTGTCTGATATTATCCTCTTTTTTCATTAAATCAGATCGTTTAACTTGACCTGAAATAACTAATATTGGAATTGACTCAATCCAAGCCCCTACAAAAGGGGTTATTGCATTAGTTGCTCCAGGACCAGTTGTAACAAGTGCAACTCCAACTTTTGATTTAATTCTTGCATAATATTCCGCTGCTATACCGGCTGCCTGTTCATGATGTACAGCGACAAAATCTATCTTTGGTCTTTTTGAAACTGCATCAACAAGATGCATTGCTCCACCTCCTGGCAACAAAAATACTCTGTCTATATTTTGATTTTCAATAAACTCAAAAACCGCGTCAGCTAATCTAGGCATTCTTTTTTTATTTAAGAAATTCTCCAATGAGAGAGAACAGTCTTTCTATCTTTATTTTCCATAATTTTTTTATCTGTGTAAAAAGAATCATCCTTATCATGTGTTGATGATATTTCCTCAATAATTAATCCATTTTTACTCTCAAAATAATGTCTTTGTTCTGGAAGGATAGTATGCATTTCACCTTTAAATAAATTATTTTCTTTGCCATCTATCTTTAAAACTCCCTCTCCCCAAAGTACATGAAAAGTCTCTTCTTTTACTTTATGATATTGTTCAGGATGAGCTTGCCCAGGCAAAAGTATTAATATTTTTTTGCAATAACTTCTATTTATAACTGTAATCATCGTTAACCCAAATTTTGTAAAAAGTTTAATGCCATAATGATGTGAAATTTCCAAATCAACATTTGAAGGAATAGTTAAATTTGATAAGTTTATTAATTTGCAAACATTTTCAACTATTTGTTTAATTTCATTTCTAAGGTTTTCTTCGGTTACTTTTTTAATTAAGATAGGTTCGCCTTTTTCAACATTAAATTTTAGAGAAAACTTTGAGTATTTCGAAAAATCATTTGCTGTCAATTGATTCTCTGAAGGAGGGAATGCAAAATAAATATCTTCTCTAGATAATAGATGGCTCTTTTTTAAATTTTTTTTAGCAAAAACTCCCCTTTGCAAATTCCTAAGAGATTTACTTTCCTTGTTTGAGGGAATATATCTATGATTAGAATCGCCTAGGATCTCCATTGCTTCATCAAGACTTTTTAACCATTTAGAGAATTGATGAGGAGATGTCGAATAGGCATTCTTTTTAATTTCATCTGTTTCTAAAGCAACATGTTTCTCAAAAGAAGTTGCTCCTAAAGCTAACGCTAAAGGAGCAATAACTGTCATATCAGGGTTCTCATGCGAAGAAAATCCAATTTCTAAATCAGGATATTTTTTTTTCAAAAATAAAACTTGATTTACATTGAGATCTTTATTAGCAGTTGGATACTCACCTACACAATGTTGTAATCTGAATGAGATACCTCTATTGAGAAAGAAAGATATAACGTTATCAACTTTTTCTAGGTCTGCCCCAGCGCAAGAGGCAACAACCTTTTTACCAAACTCGCTTATTTTTTCCATTAAAGGCCAATCTCCAAATGAACAGCTAGCAATTTTTAAGTAGTCAACATTATGTTGATTGGCTTTTTCGACGGAAATCTCATCAAAGGGAGTTACCATTGTTCCAAAATTACATTTTCGGCAGAGATTTATTAATTCTAAAAATTCATGATCTTCTAGTTTCGTCTCGGAGAAACGCTTTATAAGAGGAATGTTTAAGTCACCTTTCATATCATCCCTAATAAAGGAATCTAGATCTCTATATTGAAATTTAAAAACAAATTCATATTTATCAAAATAATCAGAGCACAAACTTGAATAGGTTTTAATAATATTCTTTCCATGTTGGACAAATCCTGAGTGATTATTAGCCATTTCGAGAATTATTAACTTGCTCATGTCCTTATCAATTAATCAAAAGATATATATTGAATAACTTTACTACATTAACCATTGCAATATTTATAGAGAAATTTTAAAGAAATAAAAAATCAAATTTGCCTTTTAGAAAAACATTAATTTTGTTTTTTCGAGACAAAATTTTTACATAAAACTGTTATTTAATATATTCTTTTAATAAATAAAATTATGCACATGGCTACCTCTTTAGAAAATTTAATAGAAAACTATCCAGATTTCCCAAAGAAGGGCATTAACTTCAAAGACATAACACCAATTTTTAGAGATCCAATTATTTTTAAATCTCTTATAAAAGATATGTCTGCTTCAGAAATTTGTAATAATGCAGAAGCATTAATTGCTATTGATGCAAGAGGTTTTTTACTTGGAAGTGCAATTTCTTTGAATATTTCAAAGCCATTAATATTAGCTAGAAAACCTGGCAAATTACCAGGAGAGTTGATATCTAATTCTTATGATCTAGAGTATGGTAAAAATTCTCTAACTATCCAAAAGGATGCTCTTAAAGGATATAAAAAATTTGCTATTATTGACGACTTACTCGCTACAGGCGGTACTGTACATTGCGTTTCAGAATTACTAAAAGCTGAAAACAAAATTGTGACTGGTCTTTGTGCAATTGTTGAACTTGGATTTCTTAATGGTAGAGAAAAAATTAAATTACCTGTAGATTCCCAAATAGTCTATTAATCATTTTAAAAACAACCACATTACCTAAATGGATAATAATACAGATTCAACCGATATTTTGGTAATTGGCTGTGGCGGTTCTGGTCTCAGAGCTGCAATTGAAGCCAAACAAAATAATCTAACTGTTAAAGTATTGGGTAAAAGATCTAAAAATGATAGTCATACAGTACTTGCAGCAGGAGGGATTAATGCATCATTTGGAAATCTAGACTTTGAAGATTCCTGGGAACAACATTTCGCAGACACTTACCTTGAAGGATATGAAATTGGTGATCCTGCAGCAATCGAATTAATGGCCAGAAATGCTCCTGATAGCGTAAAGGAGATTGACTCTTGGGGAGCTAATTTTAAAAAATTGTATAACGGAAAATTCGATCAAAGATATTTCGGTGCTCACACTTTCAGAAGGACTTGTTTCAGCGGAGATTACACAGGAAAATCTATTCTAAATGCCCTACTTCAAAAGGCTTCTTTACTAGACATACAAATACATGATTCAGAATATGTTACTGATTTATTGATCAGTGAGAACAAGTGCTTCGGAGCAATGTCTTTTGACATTTTTTCTGGTGAGAGGACAATACATTTGGCTAATGCAGTGATCCTTTGTACAGGAGGGCATACAAGAATATGGAAAAAAAGTTCATCGAGAAAAATGGAAAACACTGGTGATGGACTTTTTTTAGGACTTAAATCAGGATGTGAATTAATTGATATGGAAATGGTTCAATTTCATCCCACTGGAATGTTATTTCCTGAAGATATTGAAGGGACTCTTGTAACTGAGGCCGTAAGAGGTGAGGGTGGAAGACTTTTTAATGCCATGGGTGAAAGGTTTATGAAAAATTATGATATTGAGAGATTGGAGCTTTCAACCAGAGATTTAGTTGCCAAGGCTAACTATACGGAGATTCAAGAGGGAAGAGGGACTGTAAGGGGCGGAGTACTTTTAGATATAAGCCATATCAAAAAAGATACTATTATTTCAAGAATTCCATCTACTTATAAACAATTTTTAGAATTTCAAAATATTGATATTTCTAAAACCCCGATGGAAGTTGCTCCAACTGCTCATTACTCTATGGGAGGCATATCAGTTAAAGCCGCTTCTCACTCTACAGATATTGAAGGGTTATTTGCTGCAGGAGAGGTTGCTGGAGGACTTCATGGAGCAAATAGACTTGGTGGTAATTCATTAGCAGAAATCCTTGTTTTTGGAAAAATAGCTGGGGCTTATGCATCTAAGTACTCTAAAAGTTCATCTTATAAAGATGCTCCTTTAAGCATAATTAAATCAGCCCATGAAAATATTGAAAAAAAACTAAAAAAAGGCTCTGAAGATGCTAATTCCTTGCAAAATCAGTTAAGAGATTTAATGTGGGAGCATTGCGGAGTAGTAAAAAAAAGGGAGAGTCTTAAAGAAGGCCTTAATAAAATAAATATTTTAAAAAACAAACTAATGCATATATGCATTAGGGAAAATAATATTTGTGATCTTATAAAAACTTTTGATATAGAAGCATCCTTAATGACAGCAGAAGCAACTATTTTAAGCGCATTAACTAGAAATGAAAGCAGAGGAGCACACAATAGAGATGATTATCCAAGAAAAGATAAAAAAGGTTTTTTCAACACAAAAGTTAAACTAAAAGATAATAAATTAGAAATAAGAAAAAGTAATTTAAACAAGCCATCAAAGGAGTTATTAAAAATCATAAAAGAAACAAAAGAAATAAATAACTTCTCAGATAAATTACTTGAATAGAACCTTTAGTACCATTAGATACATTGCTCTTGTGAAATTTTTGTTTGAATCAAAAAAATTTAATGAATAAAGAGTTTCTCTAAATTTATTTGATAGAATCAAAAAAACAGTATTAAAATGGCTGCGGAATTAAAGGCTCAACACAATTTCCAATCAAGAATTTCTCTATCTGAAAGCATTCCTTTAAGTACACCGCTTGTTGTTTATGTTGAGGTTTCATCTTTTTGCAATCTTTCCTGTGGATTTTGTCCTCAACATTTGTCTCCAAATGAAGTTCCTAAAAATAGGATGCATTTAGAAAGATTTGAAGATATGTGTAAACAAATAAAAAAGTTTCCAGAGCTACCTAAACTAATAAGATTTTGTGGAATAGGGGATTCACTAACAAATACGCATTTTGTTGAAATGCTTCAAATAGCTAATAAATATAAAATTGGAGAACGTTTACAACTCATTACTAATGGTGTCCTTCTACAAAATAAAGTTAACCATGAAATCATCAATTTACTAGATCAGATTGTTGTTTCAATAGAAGGTTTATCTGACGAAGATTATTTTAAATTTGCAAACAGAAAAGTTAATTTTAATAAACATGTAGAAAATTTAAAATTTCTTTGTTCACAAAAAGATAGAAGAGCAAAATTTAATATCAAGATTCATAGTGGGGCTGTACAAAATCAAGAGAGACTTGATTTTTTTCATAAAACTTTTCATTTTGCAGATGAAATTTTTGTTGAGAATCTTGTAAATTTGTGGCCAGAATTAGAATCTGATATGGGTGTTAATGAAACAAAACAACATCGGTTTTTGAAAAAAGAAGCTGAAAAAGTTATAGCTTGTCCTCAAATATTTAAGAGCCTTCAGGTAAATGCTAATGGAGTAGTTGTTCCTTGTTGCATTGATTGGTCTGCTAAAAATAATTTAGGAAATATAGATAAAAAATCTTTAGTTGATATATGGAACAGTGAAATATTAAGAGATTTGCGGATAAAACATCTTAGGGGTGAAAGAGACACTTTTTTACCCTGCAAAGAATGCACCATGAATGAATTTAGCGAATTTGATACTATTGACCATCAAAGAGATCAGATTTTAGAAAGGATATCTACATGAATGATAATAATTCCCAAAATAGAATTAGTCTCACAGAAAAAGTTCCATTAAATAAACCTCTAGTAATACATATTGAAACTACTAATAGATGTAATTTTAGGTGTAAATTTTGTCCTGAATCAGATCCAAATTACTCCAATTTATCAGGTGGATATAAAATTATGAAGATTAATGATTTTAAAAAAATCATAGATAATATTAAACTCTCATTTAATAAAATATCGAGGCTTAGATTATGGATAATGGGAGAACCATTGATAAATCCTGATATTTTTTCAATGATTGATTATGCAAAAAAAGTTGACATAGCAGATTCTGTTGAATTAACTTCTAACGCTTCATTAATAAATAGCCAAAAAGCTTCTTCAATAATTAATTCTCGATTGGATTTAATAAAAATTTCAATTTACGGTTTTAATAATAATGATTTTAAATCTACAACAAATTCAGGAATACCTTTTAATAAAATTCTTGAAAATATCAAACTGCTTTTTGAAATGAGGAATAGCACACCTTCCTCTAATTTAAAAATAATGGCAAAAACTGTTGGGGAAATTTCAGATAAAAAGTTAACCAAATATATGAACTTACTTAGCAAACATGTGGATTATATTGAAATTAATCAAATTCATTCATGGACTGACAGCCAAGATAGTATAGGTCAAAATTCTACTATAAATAACCAAAAAGCTTTTAAAGAAGTTTGCCCTTTCCCTTTTTATACTTTAGCTATTCATTCAGATGGAAAATTATCTCCATGCTGTGTTGATTGGAAAAAAGAAGTTTTCCTAGGTAATTGTTTAGAAGAATCATTAGATTCTATTTGGTCTGGAAATAAAATTAAAGACTTAAGGTTATCTCATTTAAAGCGTGATTTAAATTCTCATATAGGTTGTAAAGGATGTGATTATTTTATTGATAACACTTCAGATAATTTAGATTCTTTAAAAATTGAAGAATATGTAAAAAGATATTGATTTTTTAAATATTATTGTAAAAAAATCTCAAAAAAGCAATCAATAACAAGTATTTAATTTAATGGACAAAAATTTTATAGAAAAGAATAACTTATCAAAAGAAAATTACCCTAGCATCGGATTAATTCTTCTTATTAGGCCAAAAGTTAATAAACTAAGTTTTAAATCATTAAAATCATTCAAAGAAATTGCGACAAATACGCATATTAATAAATATATAACAATTCCAGAGGATTCATATAATTTAATTAAAGACAAAGTAGAAAAGATTAAAAAATGTGAGATTATTCTTCAGCCAAGGAATTTAAACCTTGGTAGAAATAAGCTGCAGTTTTTAAATCAAAAAATCAAAGAAGATTATGTGATTTTCTTACATGATGATGATTTGTATTCTTCATCAATTGCTCAAATTTCTTTAAATATAATTTCAAAGTTTTTACCTACAGCTTTAGCTCTAAAAGCAACTTTTATAAACTCTGAAGATTATATTCTTTCGAGGAGAAATTCCTCAAAGTCAAAGAAATTGGTGAAGTTGGATCATATTGCCATACTTTTTAGATATTTTTTACCTTTTGAAAGAACATTAATATGTCCTTCTATATTTTATAAAAGATCCGTTCTAAACAAATATTGGGAAAAGAATCCAAATACTATTGGAGCTCATGAAGATGTAAAAATGAATTATTACTTATCCAAAATGGGCGTTTTTCTTGAATTAAAAGATATTAATCATTACTATTACAGAATTCATGGAGCGCAAGATAGTTCAAATCTAAATTATAAATCCTATTTGAAATTAATCTCATGGCTTAAGAATATCGAAATTAATAAAATCATAAAATTTATTTTATTAATTTCATCTTTTTTACAGTTTTATTTTTTTAAAAAAGAATTCTCATTTAAACCAAGATTTTTTAATAATATATTTTTAATCATTAGAAAAGAATTAATCAAATTTAGAGCCGGCGGTAATCCAACAAAAAATCACTATAAACAGTAAATTTAATTTTAAATAAAGTTTTAAAAATTAAGCGCACCAGGATTTGGCTTCAAATTGTAACCTAGCATTTCAGCTAAATCATTTTCAAAACAAATCAATTTATTTTTAATTTGGATATGGTTCTCTTCATAAGCAATATCCTTAGCGTAACTGGCTGCATAACTTCCTAATAAAGCTAACCTTTTACTATTACTTTGATTAGTTCCACTTGCATGCCATAACCCACCATGAGTAAAAATTGAACTTCCAAAAGGGGCAATAATAGTTTTCAATAATTGCTCATCATTAGTTCCTGGCTTAGGTTTTAATCTAGATTTATGTGATTTTGGCACTACCATTGTGGCGCCATTATCTGCAGTAAAATCGTCTAATAAGTTTATTGTGGTAATTTTAATAGGCCATTCAGGAAGGGGTTCAGGAACCGGAGTATCTACATGTATTTTTTGTTTTTCTGCTCCAGGATAAAGGATATTTGCTTGAAAACTACTTATTGTGTACAAATTATGTAATGTATTTCTTGCAAAAATTTTATTTAAAGTTTTTTTGTGTGTACCACAAAGTGGGAATTCATGAAATAATTTATCTTTATTTAAAATATTCCAAATCCTTTGTAACTTTTTGATTTCAGATTTTATATTTCCATCTTCATTATTTCTATTTTCATAAAAACACGAATCACCACTTTCTTCCTCCTTACTGGCTATTTTAATTATCTTTTCTCTAGCTTTTTTTAAAGAAGATAAGCTTATGTCAAGCTTCATAACTATAAAGCCTTCATCACTAAAAAAAGATTCTGCTTCATCATCAAAAACTTCATATATTTTTGGTTCTATATAATTGATTCCCATTAATAATATTTCCTGAATAGTTTTAGTTTACAATAACCACATAATTAGGCTGGTGAGTAGGTCAAATTGATTTATCTATTTGATCATTATTTCCTAAATTTGAACAATTATATTACTAAATAAATAAGAGCAAATTTCGATATTTAATTACAAATTTTTGCTCGATAAATTTCAAAATATTTTAAAATTGTGCTCTTATTTCTAACTATTGCCAATATTTTTTAGTAAAAATATTTATTTTTTTCAAAGTTTTTTGAGGTATCTTATCTTTAGGTGTAATCAAAGCATATTTTAAGGCATCATGTGCAATACTTTTTGGCCTGATTTTTCCTATATATTTTGCAGCTGAAATTATAATTTTTTTTGCTAATTCTGCATTTGAATTTAGATTATTCAAAATCATCTCTACTGTGACATCATCATGATCAGGATGCCAACAATCATAATCAGTAGACATACATAAACTTGCATATGCGATTTCTGCCTCTCTACAAAGCCTAGCCTCTGAATGATTTGTCATTCCAATAATGGAGCAATCTAAACTTCTGTAAAAATTGGATTCTGCTCTTGTAGAAAATGCAGGACCCTCCATGCATAAATAAGTCCCTCCAACATGAAGTTTTCTATCCTCAGTAAGGAGAGGTTCAGTTGACTTTTTTAAAATTTCTATTAACTCTGAGCAAAAAGGGTCTGCTAATGCAACATGAGCTACCGCACCATCTCCAAAAAACGTTACTGGTCGATCATGAGTTCTGTCTATGAATTGATCGGGCAAAACAATATCAAGGGGTCTTATTTCTTCTTTAAGTGAACCAACTGCTGAGGCTGATATAATCCATTTCACGCCTAAAGATTTCATTGCCCATATATTTGCTCTATAGGGAACTTCGGATGGCGTAAATGTATGGTTTCTACCATGCCTTGCCAAAAAAACTACTTCAATTCCATTAAGTTCTCCTAATCTGAGAGAATCTGAAGTTTCTCCATAAGGAGTTTCTACATTAATTTCTTTTACATTTGTTAAATCTTCTATAGAGTAAAAACCACTACCTCCGAGAACACCAAGCTTTGAGTTATTTAAATTATTAGATTCCAAAACAATAAATTATTCTTAGTTGATTATATCAACTGACAATTTTATGTCTTTAAATTACTTTGATAAGATTAAATAAATACTAGAACTTAACTATGTTAATTGATAATAAGGAATGGGAAACAATATGGCTTAATAAGAAGAAGGATATAATTGAAGTTATAGATCAAACGAAGTTACCTCATATTTTTGAAATAAAAGAAATTAATAATTATGAAGATGCTGCTTCTGCTATTCAAAATATGATCATTAGAGGTGCTCCATTAATTGGTGTAATGGGAGCTTATGGATTAATGCTTGCTCTTCAAGAAAATCCTTCTATGGAAAACTTAAAAAATTCATACGAAAAATTATTATCTACTCGTCCAACTGCTGTGAATTTACAATGGTCATTGAAAAGAGTTTTTGAAAAAGTTTCTCGCACGAATAAAGATGAAAGAGCGTTAATAGCGAGGAAAGAAGCTACAAAAATAAAATTAGAAGATATAAATATGTGTTCTTTAATTGGCGATAACGGATTAAGACTAATACAAGATTTAGTTTCTCGCAAAAATGAAAAAACAATTAACGTATTAACACACTGTAATGCAGGATGGTTAGCAACGGTAAACTGGGGTACTGCTCTATCCCCCATTTATAAAGCACACAGAGCAGGCATCAAAATTCATGTATGGGTGGATGAAACGAGACCAAGAAATCAGGGTGCGAATTTAACAGCTTTTGAACTAAAAAATGAAGGGATACCTCATACAGTGATAGTAGATAACGCAGGTGGTCACTTAATGCAGCAAAATTTAGTAGATCTAGTGATTGTAGGTAGTGACAGAACCACAAAAAGAGGAGATGTTTGCAATAAAATTGGGACTTATTTAAAAGCATTGGCAGCAAATGCTAATAACGTCCCCTTTTATGCCGCTTTACCCGTTTCGACTATAGACTGGGAAATTGAAAATGGATTGAAAGAAATAAATATTGAGACACGTTCTGAAAAAGAGATTACTCATATTTCTGGATTAACAAAAAATGAAAAAATAGAAACTATTAGATTATCTCCAGAAGGATCTAGAGCATTTAATCCTGGCTTTGATGTAACACCTAATAAGCTAGTAACAGGTCTAATAACAGAAAAAGGTATTTGTAATGCAACTTATGATGGTTTAAAAAATCTTTACAGCTGAAGATTAGGAATTTTTGTAATAAAATGTGTTTAATATAAAAATATTTTCAAAAAAATAAAAAATATTTTTTAAAATTTAAATATTACATTTCGATAAATGGCCTGCCAAAACAATTGGTCTGATAATGAAGCAAATACATATATTGAGAAATATAAATCACATGGCGTAACAAAAGATTTAGCTTTAAGAACTTATTCTGCAAGATTATTGGGTTCTGATCCTGAACTAGTACTTCATGGCGGTGGGAATACTTCAGTGAAAAGTATTTGCAAAGATCTTTTTGAAAATGATATAGATGTTCTTCATGTGAAAGGATCTGGATGGGATTTGGCAACCATTGAACCAGAAGGTCATCCAGCTGTAAAACTAAATCCACTTTTAGAACTAAAAAGTTTACGAAAATTATCAGATGAAGATATGGTTTCTGCTCAAAGACAAAATTTAATGAATATAAATTCTCCTAATCCTTCTGTTGAAACCTTACTACATGCATTTATTCCCTACAAATACATTGATCATACACATTCACTTGCACTTTTAGCTATTGCAAATCAGCCTAATTCAGCAAAATTATGTAAACAAATTTTTGGTGATAAAGTTGCAATCGTCCCATATGTCATGCCGGGCTTTAACCTAGCCATTAAAGCTTTTGAAGAGTTTGAGAAAGCAAGGATAAAAGCTTCAAAAAATAGAATAGAACTTGAAGGTATGGTTCTTATTAATCATGGATTATTTACTTTTGGAGATACAGCAAAAACTAGTTACGAACGTATGATTAGATTAGTAAATATTGCAGAAGAACAATTAACAAGAAAAATTAATTTAAATTTTACATATTTAGAGAATAACAATCCTTCAACCTTAACAATTATCCCTTATTTAAGAGGATTAATTAGTAAATACGCAACTAAAGGTAAATTTAATCAAAAATGGATTTTTGAAATTAGAAATAATAAAAATATAAATGAGATTTTTGAATCTGATAATCTATTTGAATTAATAAATCGTGGAGTCGCAACACCTGATCATGTTATTCGTACAAAATCAAAGCCTTTATTACTAGAAATATTTAATCCAGAAAACAAAAGTCAAATCGATAGCTACATTACAAATTGGGTAAAAAACACAGAGGAAAAAATTGAACAATATATAAAGGAATATGAAAATTATTTCAATAGAAATATTAAGCAATCCAAGCAAGAAAAAAAACAATTAGACCCATTACCCAGACTTATACTAATTCCAGGGATAGGACTTATAGGAGTTGGTTCTAATAAAAAATCTGCGATAATTTCTGCTGATATTGGACAAGCATGGATAGAAACTGTTTTATCAGCAGAATCAATTGGTAAATTTAAACCCGTTGGAGAAAAAGATACATTTGATCTTGAGTATTGGAGCTTAGAACAAGCAAAACTAGGAAAACAAAAAAAACCATTTTTAAGCGGTAATATAGTAGCTATAACTGGAGGTGGGGGAGTTATTGGTGAAGAAATCTCAAGAGAATTTAAAAAAGCTGGAGCCGAAATAGTAGTTATAGATTTTAATAAAGAGAACGCGGAAAGAAGTGCCCAAAATTGTGGGGAAAATACATTGTCAATAAATTGTGATGTAACAAGTTTGACTCAGATTGATAAAGCATTTAAAGAAATAATTAACAAATTTGGAGGATTAGATATATTAATTTCTAATGCAGGGTCTGCATGGGAAGGCAGTATAGAAAAAATTGAAGACGCAGTCTTTATGAAAAGCATGGAACTTAATCTTTTTTCTCATTATTACGCTTCAAAAAAAGCAATCAAAATTTTTCATGCTCAAGATTCCTCATCAAAAGAGGAAGATTACTTAATGGGGGGACAAATATTATTTAATATAAGTAAACAATCACTAAATCCGGGACCAAATTTTGGATCTTATGGTATTCCTAAAACTGCTCTTCTTGCATTGATGAGGCAAATTTCACTTGAAGAAGGTTCTAATAAAATTAGAGCAAATGGGATAAATGCTGACAGAATAAGATCTGGCTTACTAAACAAAGAAATGATTAAAAAAAGAGCAGCATCAAGAGGTTTAACTGAAGAAGATTATATGACTGGTAATCTTTTGAAATCAGAAATATTACCAAAAGATGTAGCATTGGCTTTTTTATCTTTAGCAAAATTAGAAAAAACAACTGGTGCTTTGTTAACAGTAGATGGAGGGAATGTGGCAGCAATGGTTAGATAGAATTACACCAATTTAAAATTAAAATTATTTTTAAAGAAAAATATTATTAGTTTTATTTTTTTAGTTTTCACTGATATCTTTATGAAATCTCGAAGAACTTTTCCGGTTTTATAAGAACTAGTAAGTTAAGCTTTTAAATTTAAATCTATTGTAGATATCTCGTAAAGTGATGCAAATCAATAAAGTAATTAAATTATTAATTTAGTTAAAAGATATAGAGGCGAGTTCATTATTAGATTTCATAATTTATCGTCAAATTATTTTTTAAATAATTATTATCCTAAAGATAAAAAATATTGATTTATCAATAAGAGTAATTAATAAGACAGGTAAAGACGATTTGCGTATGATTTTAGCTTTTATTTATTCTGCCATAAATATCTTCATATCTAAAAATATCATCTTCTCCTAAATAGTTTCCACTTTGTACTTCAATTATTACTAGAAGTGATTCACCATTATTAGATAATCTATGCCTAGATCTCGGTGGGATATAGGCACTTTGATTGGCTTCTAAAATTATTATTTTTTGGTCGATTTCTACTTTTGCAATACCACTTACAATAATCCAATGTTCTGCTCTATGCTCATGCATTTGCAATGATAATGACTGATAAGGTTTTACCGAAATCTTTTTGACTTTCCAAGTATGATCTTCAGCTATAGAAATGTAATTACCCCAAGGACGAAATATTTTTTTATGTTCTTTACCATCATTTAAATTTAGATCATTCAAATCTTTAACAATTTGTTTAACATCCTGGGAGCAATCTTTATTAGCTACTAAAATCGCATCACTGGTATCAATTATCACAAGGTTTTTTATGCCAATTGCAACTAATAATCTATTTTCACTTTTCAGTAGAGAGTCATAAGAGTTTTTGATTAAAACATTACCTTCGACTGAATTATTTTGAGAATCTTTTTTAGAAGTTTCCCAAACCTTATTCCAACTTCCGATATCACTCCAACCAGCATCTAAAGGTATAACAGTCCCTAGTTTTGTCTTTTCCATAACCGCAATATCAATAGAAATATCCATACATTTAGAAAAAGAATCTTTATTAATTCTCTGGAAATCCAAATCAAATTTGCTATCTAAAAGAGCATTTTCGCAATGATGAATAATCTCTGGAAAATAATTTTTTAATTGCCGCAAAATATTACTTGTTTGAAATAAAAATATCCCACTATTCCAGGTAAAACTACTATCAGAAATAAATCTTTTTGCCGATTCAATGTCAGGTTTCTCAAAAAAATTTTTTATTTCACTTCCCTTAAGAGAAACAGGATCTAAACTGTTCATTGCTTCAATATATCCATAACCTGTCTCAGGTGAATTTGGTACAACACCAAAAGTAACTAATCTTCCTTTTTTAACTTCCTTAATACCTGACCTGATGGAGTTTAAAAAATTCACACTATTTTTAATCTCATGATCAGAAGAAAGCACTAGTAAAAAAGGATCGTTCCCTTCGCTTTTAGCTTTTATTGCAGCTAATGCTATTGCAGGAGCAGTACCTTTACCAAAGGGTTCTAATATAATTGATTTTGGTTTTATATTTACTTCTCTCATTTGCTCAGCGACAATAAATCTATGCTCTTCATTACAAATAATTATTGGATCATCAAGATTTTCAAGTTGATTTATTCTTTCAAAAGTATTTTGTAGAAGAGTCTTTGAATTCTTTTGGCCAATTTTTAAATATTGTTTAGGGAAACTTGCTCTTGATAGTGGCCATAATCTTGACCCTACTCCTCCACTAAGTATTACAGGAATTATTTTTTCACTCATAAAATCAACCTTTATATTATTGTATAACTATAAAAATAATAAATTTAAAGACTGAATTTAATTGTTATTTAATAGACAAATTTTTTGTTTTTTATCAATGACTAATCATCAACTTTCCTTAAAAAAATATCATCGAGATAATATCTAAAATTTACAATTTTTATTCTTGTACCTGATGTATAATCATAAAAAAAGAAAAGGCAAAGGCATATTGAGGAAATTGTGATCATACTTGTAAAAGATGCAGCTATTCCAGCACTTACAAATATTCCTAAAGATATACTTGGGCTTATTGTAAAAAAAAATGTATAAATAACATAAGAAAATGCCATTAAGAAAATAGCTAATAATAAAGTTCCAAGATTTAGATTAAATAAATATTGATTAAATATTCTTCTACAAATTACTTTAAACCAAAAGCTTAAAATTGGAAAAATCATTTTATTGCTTTCCATGGATGTTATCCAATTTTCCCCATAATTTGCTGCCATTGGGAATTGATATATTTGACACTTAAGCGAACAGCTTTTTTCCAAGAGGCTACTCTCAAAAAGATACCTTGAAAAAATTTGTGTATTTGTATTTACCGAAAGTAAATAGTTTAAGGTCAAAGAGTTTGTTGCGATAAATCCATTTGCGATATCTGTGAGTCCTCTACAATTCAATCCTACTCTTGCTATTGGTTCTAAAATTAATGATCCAATTCTTCTCATGATAGGTATCTTTGTAAATCTATTTCTAAAACAATATCTAGAGCCTTTCAATAAGAACATTTCATTCTCTGACCTTGAAATTATAAATGGGATTATCTCAGCTAAATATTCTGGAGGGTGTTGACCATCTGCATCTATCTTAATAACAGCTTCACAGTTATCTTTTAATGCCTCATAAAAACCAGATTTAGAAGCATAACCTACTCCAAGATTTCTTGAGTGATGAATTATTTTAATATCAAATTTTTTGTCAACCTCTTGCCAACTATTTTGTGGGCAACAATCATTTATTAAATAGATCTTTATAGTTGCAATATTATTAATTTTATTTGTGGTATCAATTATTCTCTTGATAACTGAATTTATTAACCCACTCGCTTTATAACACGGAATTACTATCCCAATAATTTGGTTCATAAATAAAATATTGTTAACTCAAAATGTCATATTTACAATATAACAACTTGAAAGTCCTGTGTAAAAATTATGCCCTTTAATAATCTTTAGTTGTATTTTAAAGTGGATAATTGATTAATGAAACCGTATAAAGTACTATAAAAAAATGGCAGTTAAGAAAAAAATCTTAAGATTTATATAACTGTTTTTTAGTATTTGGGGCCATAGCTCAGCTGGTAGAGCACCTGCATGGCATGCAGGGGGCCAGCGGTTCGAATCCGCTTGGCTCCATTGAAATTTATTTGTGATGGCAATAGATTGCGGCGATTCTAATAAATCTAATTATTAGACTGATAAAGGTTTATAGTTGACGATATAACTCTATTCTGCTCAGTCTTTGGTATGGTCAATTATTTTTAAATAATGCAGATTCCAATTTTGGCAAAATTATTTTAGAAATAAATAAATGACCCTTGGGTGAATAGTGCCGATCTTTTTTGAATATTAAATCTTGATTATCAAATTCAACCGAATTCTTATCCATAAAGCTATTTATTGGTAATATGGAGATCTGATCATAATTCTTTGCTGTAGATATTAGGCAATTCTCCATCACTTTAAATTCTTCGAAGCTATGAAACATTGGGTGTAAAAATAAAAAAACTTTGCTTTCTATTGAGTTTGAAGAAAACGTAGAATCTAAAATTGAAATAGCCCTTCTACATTTTTCTGATTTAAATTTTTCATTCAGATTACTTAATTCACTAATCGAAAAAGCTGTTTTATTTTCATCTTTATTTCTGTCTAACATTAAAGAATCTTTCAATTTCATATATTGGATTATGAATTTTTTCGTAAAGTAAAAATTATCTCCAACAAACATTTTAACTCTCAGATAATTTAAGTTGGCTTTAGGCTTATAGTTTTTCTGATCAAAAATAGATCCGAATTTCGCTTTCAAATTGTAATAAGCATTTTTATGATCATTTTCATAAAAATCATTTGAAGTCAAGCCATAAACAACAACTGAATTTAACTGATCCAAATTAAACTCCTTTAAAATTCGTACGGCATTTGCTGAAGCCATATGAGTATCATGAGCCCTAACTCCTCCATTTATTATCAATCCGTCAGAAATACAATTTTTACTTAGTCTTGATACATAGTGTTCGGAATCTTTGACTTCAAGACCAGCAAGCATTGAGTCACCGATAAAAATTAAATTTTTATTTTTATTTTTTGATAAATTACATCTTCTGCGGGTTACTTTTTCTCGTCCCATAATTATCAAATGAAATTTTGTTTGAAAAATCATCTAAAGGCCCTCCAAATCTCCCTACAAATTCTCTTTTATTAATAAATCCAGCTATTTCGTTACTTTCAAAGAATTTAGAGTTACCCCTTACTCTATAAATTTTTGTAAGTAGTGCATCACAAAATAAAAATGTAAAAATTGATAAAGTAGTAATAACAATAAAGTCCTTTAAAAATATTTTGATTCTGAGTCTATCCTTTTTTATCAAATTAAACTTTTTCATATAATCATTATATTTAATGATATATATAGAATAGTCCTGAAAGTCCTTAGATATATGGTAGCCCTTCAGTTACGAAGAAACTTAAATTTTATGATCCCTTGAGATTTTCATAATTTCATTCTTTTGAAAATAGATTCTGGGATTAACTGTATGAATTTCATTATGTATTTCCAAATAGACTTTACATAAATAATATTTTTTCTGTATTTGTAAGCTAAATAGATAGATTTAGCAACTTTATTAGGATTAGTAGTTAAAAGCTTAGGTAAATTAATATGCGAAGTCATTTTTGTTCGAACAAACCCTGGTTTAACCGTTATTACATCAACCCCATAAGGATAAAGTCTATTCCTCAGTCCTGATAGGAAAGTTGAAAATCCTGCTTTTGCAGAACCATAAATATAATTTGAGCCTCTCCCTCTATTTCCCGCTACTGAACTAATCCCAATTATGGTTCCTGAGCCTCTACTTTGAAAATCATTTGCCAAGTAACTAAAAACACTAACTATACCCTCGAAATTTGTTCTTATGATTTCAATAGCTTTATGAATATCTTTTTCATTTTCTTTTTGATTACCAAGAATTCCAATAGATGATATTACAATGCTCGGCAATTTTGGTAATGAAGAAACGAAACTTTCATGGGAGTTTATATCTAATGCATCGAATTCATGAAAAGTAGCATCTACGTTATATCTAATTTTTATATCAGAGCAATCGTCCTTTAATGTTTCTGAATTTCTAGCTGCAAGTTGAATATTGCAACCCTCTTTTGCAAATTTATATGCTAAGGCAATTCCAATATCGCTTTTTGCTCCCAATACTAATAAAGTTTTACCTTTCATAGGCCGAGTCTATCAGTTTGGCAAGATCTAAATTTTTTACTTAAATTATCTTCTCTAAATGCTTTAAAATTTTTTATTCTTAAATCTGAACTTTCAAATGTCTTTTTTTTCATTCTACTATCTTTAACTAAATAAAATCGACCATCATATTTTATAGTAATTTCATCTAATGAATTAATTAATAATAAATTTTCTTTATTTATTGGAAAATCTAATGATAATGAGTATCCTTCCATTGGAAAAGAGAAATGGCTTTCATCTTGTCCAAATCTTTTTAATACAGCTAAAAAAGAACTACTTTTGGAATTTGAAATAAGATTCAACATTTCAGTAATAGCCTTTTTAGATACTGATAAAGGAATAACGCATTGAAATTGTGCGAATCCTTTAGATCCGTATATTTTATTCCAATTAAGAATTTTATCTAGTGGATAAAAAAAAGTATCCCAATCAACTATTGCCTTTCGTCTTGAAATTTTGCTAACTATAAAATTAAGTGAATTAAATATTTTTACGCTGAAGTTACTTAAAACGAATGATGGAAAGAAAAAAGGAATAGATAATTTTCTTTTTTTAAAAGTTTTGAATGGACTTAATTTTTTATAGCTATTAATATCATCTAATTCCGCATGTTCTCCTAACATCAAAACAGAACGACCAATATTTAAACCTTTAGCGTAACAATCAATCCATGCTACTGAGTATGATGAGTCAATATTAGATTCAAAAAATTCAAAAGTTTGATTTATATTTTTTGAAACTAATTTACTTTGATTTATCCAGGCTGTTTTTATTCTTTTAAGATAAAAAGCAACATTTAGAATAATTCCAGTTAAACCCATTCCACCTATTGTCCAAAGGAATAATTCCGAATTTTTTTTTCTAGAGCACTTTATGATTTCACCATTATGATCAATTATTTCAATCCACTTAATATATTTACTAAAGGTTCCAGATTTGTAGTGATTTTTGCCATGTACATTTGCAGCTACCATTCCGCCTAAGGTTACATATTTAGTCCCAGGAGTTACAGGAGGAAACCATCCTTTTGGTAAAAATGTTTCAATAATATCCTTCAATAAAATTCCTGCTTGTGCAATAACCAAACCTTCTTTTTCGTTAAAATGTAAAAAGCGATTAAATTCGGTCATTTCAATCGTATTAAATTGATTTATTGCACTGTCTCCATACGAGCGGCCATTTCCTCTTGCTATGAATGAATTAGACAAAATTGCATCTCTAAGTTCTTTTATTGTTTTTGGTTTTATTATGTTTGCTTGAATTCTAGGATATAAGCCCCATCCAGAGATTATTTCTAGATTTTTCATTTTATTCTTTCCTAAAGACATATCTTTTATCTAGCCTATATTTAATTATATAACCCATTATTAAACCCAATATAGCTCCAATTTCGCGCATATTTTCTTCTCTCCAAATAATCCAAAACATAGATTCAGTTCCCCAAAAAATTATTGTTGAAAAAGTTCCCATTAATGTATATAAACCAAATGTTTTTCTTAAATGAAGGAAATCATTTTTTGTATCAAAAAAAATATAGCTTTTATCAAGGAAAAATTTTATGACAAGACCAACAATAGTCCCTGTTAGCATTGCAATAAAGAAAAATAAATTTGTTTTATTAAAAAATAATATAATTCTTTGAGTTAAGAGATTAAATAGGGTTGAAACGATAGCAAAAAAAATGAACAAAAACAATTTTTTACTTTTTCTCATTAAATTATAGAAAAAATTGTAAATGAGATAATTATTACAAATATAACGTTACTAACTCTATCTTTAAATGTAAATATAATTGGATCATATTCCATTTCTCCTCTATCACTTTTAAAACAAACTCTAATTATCCAGAAAAGATATAGACCACATGATATCCAAAGCAATGTTGGATTAGAATATAAAACTAATACTTTTGGAGAGTTTACATATAGCGCGAGAACTAATGCGGACATTAATCCTGAAGATATAGCTATGGACCTTATAAAGTCTAAATCACTAACCTTATATCCCCTGTTATTTGCGATAGTTTTGCCTCTATTGATCATATCTATTAGTTCGCTTTGCCTTTTAATAGCAGCAAGTGATAAGAAAATAAATAAGGAAAAGCTGAATAACCAAAATGAAATATTCAAATTAGTTGCAACACCTCCAGCTAGCAATCTTAGTGTATACAGCCCTGCAAGTATAAATAAATCAACTAAAGGTTTTCTTTTCAGGTAAATAGAATAAAAGACAGTTATTACGTAATAGGTTAACAAGACAGTTAGAAATGAGAAACCAACAGCATATCCAAAAATTAATCCTATTAATAATATTAAAATTCCTAAAGTCATACCTATGCTAAAAGATAAGTCTCCTGCAGCAAATGGTCTCTTACATTTTTGTGGATGATTTCTATCAGATTTAATATCTAATAAATCATTTAATATGTATACACTTGATGCTGTACTACTAAAAGCAATAAAACCAAATAATGCTTGAAAGAATATAGTTTTATCAAAATTCTGAGCTGCAATCATTGGTAAGAATATCAAAATATTTTTGATCCATTGGTATGGACGAATTTCTTTTAAAAAAGGACCCAATATCCCTCTTTTGCTTGTATCAGTTAAATGAAAGGTATTATTATTAAGGTATTCGCACTTTCTTTTTAAAAATTTTCCTGCATTGAAAGTAATTGCTTTGTTTGATATTTCCCAGCTTTGTAGATCTGCAGAGGAATTTCCAATATAATCAAAATTTCCTTCACCAAATACTTTTTTTTGAAGTTTTGCTTTCGCAAATCCCTCTAAATTGACTATTGATGTAGATCCGTATACTTCGTCAAATAAATTTAAATGCTTGGAAATAGCCTCTGCAAGTTTTTGGGTACTCGCAGTTACAAGTGCGACCTTCCCACCTTTGGAACGATGTGAATAAATATATTTAATAACTTCTTGATTATAGGGAAGAGACTTTATATCTAAACTTGATTTATCGTATAACATTTTTTTTAAATTTGACTTTCCTCTAAAAAGTGCAAAAAAAGCTTTTAATGGAATCAGTAAATCATTTGAAAATGAAGACCAAAAAGTCTCAAACAACATATCTGTTTTAATCAATGTGCCATCAAGGTCCACAGATAAAATTTTTAAATTGTTTTTCATATAGTTTTAAATGGATCTGAGTTCAAAAATAATTCTTCAATCATATAGTCTATATTAATGTAATACAGCCAAAATATTTAAATTTTTAAGCCAAATTTCTCTAGAATTTTTATCCTAAAAAAATTTTTATTTCTCTTTCTATTTTATTTTAAATTGCTGATATTTTTTATGTTTTTATTGAATCTCAATAAGTTTAAAACTTTACTTCCAAAATAATTTAAAAATATTCCCTATTAAATTAAGTAATAAAAAATATAACAATATATTTTATAAAAAACAAATTATTGCTGGAAAACAAATTAGAGTAATTAAATTGATAATATCCAATGTTAATTTTTTAATTTAACCGCATAATTACTTAACTTTTTTTTGATAATTGCAATGATATTATTATATTTAGAAAAAATAATAGAAAAGTATAAGGTTCTTGAGATCATTTCATTTCTAATGATTTCTTGGGGAGTATATCAATTTGCCCTTCATTCAAGTATTTATAGTGGAGACCCTGAAATTCATATAATTTATGCTAAAAATTTTATAAACGGACATTTTCTTGAATTTAATCCAGGCTATAAGACTGGAGGAGAATCTTCATTTCTGTATTTTTTAATAGTTTCATTTTTATATAAATTTTTGGGAATATATACAGTTTTTGGAATGAAATTGATATCAATTTTTTCTTTTTTATGGATTTCATATCAAATTTACGAAATAAATCCTTCTAAAACAATACCTGTAAAATTAATTGGATCAACTTTATTATCAGTAATCGGCCTTATCAGTACTCAAGTAATGTTAGGTATGGAAAATATTTTTTTTGCTGCAATTTTAATAACTTTTCTCTCAAAAGAATTAAAATCAGAAAGAAGATTTGAAAATAAAGGGATTATTTTTAAAACGATTTTACTTTTCTTAATTAGACCTGAAGGACTTACCTATCCATTCTTTTTATTTATAAAATCAATTTTTTTAAAAAATAAAAAACTTTTGCTTTATTCTTTAATATCTATATTATTTTGCGGAATTTCTTACTATGTTCTTTCAATAATAAGTGGTGGAAATTATCATAATGCTGGCTCTATTAGGAAATATATTTCAACTTTAGAAGTTAGTGCAGTAAATAATCTTAATGTTGATTTACTTGGATATAATTTATCATTAGGTATTAATATTTTTAGAAGTTTAATTTATACATATCCACTTATTTTTGGATTGATTTTATTTAGGAAATATCTTATTAGGATTGATATTATTATATCTATAAATTTTATAGTACTTCCTTTATTTCTACATTTTTTTAATTTTATACCAAACATACAATTTTCCAGATATTTCCTTTACAGTTATTGTTTAATATTTCTTATATTTGCAGCACGTATTCTTCCGAATTTATCAAAAGTTTTTATAGCTTCTTTAGGAATTTTGTATTTATTACTCTCAATTTATTCCGGAGTAGTTCATAATCATAAATTCTCTTTTTGTAATAATAATAATTATTATAATTGTGTTTCACATAATCAATTAATAAATACTATCAAGTCTACTTCTCCTGAAAATGTAAAAAAATATTCAGATGAAATTTTTAAAAAATTATCAAAAGATGATAATGATATTATCGATATAGGCACTGTAGAAGTTCAAATAAGAAATAGATTAGATGATAGATTTAGAGTCTGGTCTCTTGATGGAATAGTTGATAGAGAATTAAACAAATTTAAAGGAAAAGATTTTATTGATCACTTTAAATATATAGAATTTAGGGATATTGATTATTTAGCTGATCTGCCAAATTTAAATAGATCAAAAGAGTATTTATCTTTAAATGACTTTTCTACTAGTTTGAATAAATCAACTCCTTCTTACTGTACAATCCCAGCAAATATAAATTCAGTTAAAGGTAATGAATGTTTTTTGAAAACTGATGAAAAATTAGAATCAAATTGTATAAAAAATAAAAAGCTCATAAAAACAAATGTTAGGAGTTGGCATTTAAATTTAGGAGGTTGGAATGGAGGATGGTTATGGAAAGTTGAAAGCTGTAATTAATGGAACTATATGATTTATGAAAAATATATTTTTCTATAATAAAGATTCATGTAATTCAAATATCTAATATTCTTTTATAGTTTGTGGTTAAGGTTAGATTACTGCAATTGAGAATAAAAAAGGTTTTCCTCTATTTAAGTATTATTGATAGAAGACTAAAAATAGTATTTTGCAAAGTTGTCTGATGAAAAATAATTCCATTAACTCTTCACATTAAAATAAATAAAGATGTAAAAAATATTATTAACTCGGTCTCCTGAATTTTTTATTCATTTGAATAATCTGATTTAAAGTAATTCATAATATGAAGATATCTAAAAGAATGAATAATTCAATAGTTTGAGTCGCATGCTTTGCATTATTTGCCTTATTTTTTAAATTTTTATAGAATTTTTAAAATTTACTTATAAAGATCCCTTGAAGGATTAATAACTATTCGACTGGTATTTACTTTATGGCCTTGAAAAAAAAATTTAAAAATTTATTTTTAATAAAAATTATTTAAACTATATAGGGTATTATTGAAGAATTAAAATATTTTTCATAAGGATTAATATTTAAAAAGTTTTCATATGGGTCTTCTAAAACATCATATTCATACTTTATGTATGGAACAAAAAAAAACGGGATTTATTAAAGGAAAGGTTCTTACCTTAGGACAGCAAAGTGTTTGGATAAATAGTTTACAATCATCTAAAATATTTAAAAATTACAATTTAAAAAAATGGAATTTAAAAGAAAATATCGACTATAGAAATAATAATAAGTATTTCAAAAATACTTCTAAAGAAAATAATTTGAGTTGCAAAGCATTATTGACAATAATGGGAGCAGATAATGTAGAAGCTATGGATATTTCTGATTACGAAGGCGCTGATATCATTCACAATCTAAATAATCCAATTAGTAAATCTCTTTTTGAACAATATGATGCAATTATTGATTCAGGGACGTTGGAACATATTTTTGATACCCCTACTGCTCTTAAGAATATATGCGATATGTTAAAGCCTGATGGCTCATTATTTTTAGCATATCCATGCTCAAATTCTATTGACCATGGATTTTATAGTTTTAGTCCAACTCTATTTTTTGATTTCTTTGAAGCTAATGGATTTACAAATTTAAGTGCATACTTACATGAGGGTTCACCAAGGTTATATGAGAGGAAAGGAAGGTTATTTAAATATAAACACACTTGTAAAGAAATACCAATAGTTTCTTCTAGAGGTATTGAGCTTATTTTTTTTGCTCAAAAGTCTAAAGAATATAAATCTGATAATTTGAGAAAACCAATTCAATTAATTTATAATGAAAGAAAATATGAAAAGGATGAAGAAAATTTAAATTCGATAAAAAGCAAAAATTTATTTTCAAAAAGACTAATTTTATTTTTAAAAAATATTTCTTTAAATATTCTTTTATATTTACCTTACGAGTTTGAAAGAATTTGTTTTAATATGATTAGGAGAAATAAAATAATAAAATATATTGGAAGATTTTAATTATTTTTAATATAAAAAATATTAAAAATAAAAATAACTATTTTCCTCTTAGTTTTTATCTAAGCGAGAAGAACTATGATCCAAATACAGGAAATATATGAAAAACCTCGTATAGCTTAGTTCTTTATATAAATTGCATTAAGGGTTTTAGAAGTTCGATTTACTTGCCAACATTGAGATTTTAGTTATTTATACCAATTATTTTGATAAATAATCCACAATAATATGTATAGGATAATAATAGATAATTATGGGTTATTTGCCAGATCCAATGGGAGTCTCCACACTTGCAAATAGATTTTACTTTTATGGTATCTGTAATTATCAAAAGGCATGCCAAAACTGATCTGGGGAAATCAACTTTAATAAGCAGTAAAGCTTCAGCAACATTTTCTTGGTCTGTGAATAAAATGAGGGGTGAAATTTTTTGATAATTACGTTTAGATTATTTCAGAGATTTTAATAAGATGAGATAGTTTATTAGGAATTATAAAAATAAAAAAAGATATAAGTTTATTAATAAATATATTTCTTTATTCTCTTCAAAAGTTTTGGTTTGTATTTGTCTAAAAGGCAAATAGATCATTTTTAAAAACTATCTTTTAGAAATAGCCATTACTATTCCAGGCAATAAGATTCTTTCTAAAAAGGGGAAACATTTCATAAGATACCAAATAAAAGTTTTTAATAATTTAGATTTCATTGAAAAAGTTGAAGTTGAACGATACCATAAGTCGAGTTTATTTTTTGTATCTAAATTATTGGGCTTAAGAACTTCTAATTTTCCATGAGTTTTAAGCTTAGCAATTATATTTGTAATTTCATTCTCAGTTGCACCTCTGATACCCATTCTTAAAAGTTGATTCCATGAAAATTTTTTTAAATTTCGTTTTGAAAAATTTTTTGATACCCAATAACATATTTTGTCGGGTAAATAATTTATTAAAAATAAGTTTGTAGTATGGTTTTCATAAACAACCCATCTATTTGGTGTCTGATTAATAAAAATTACCCCATCTTTTTTAAGCAATTGCCAACACATTTTTAATATTTTTTTTCTTTCATTAGGTAATAAATGTTCATAAACAGCACTAAGTAATATAAAGTCGACTGGATTATTAATCGGTAAACTCTCTGGATCTTCAGATGCAATAAAACTAACATTTTCATTAAGCGAATAATATTTTTTTCTCATTTCTGCAATTTCAAGAAGTTTTTTATTTAGTTCAATGCCTATGATTTCAAGATTTTTTATTTTTCTTCCTAGTATTACTGATGAAGCACCACTTCCACATCCGAAATCCAATAATACTTTGTTTTCAAAATTAATTTCTTTAATAAAACTAAACAGACCATATTTCAATGCTCTAAAAACATAATTTGGAGATTCATCTCTCTTTATCTCATCAATAACCCAGCAAGAACTTTTATAATCGAATATTTTCTCAATTAAGTCCATTGGATATTTTGTAACTATTTCAGTGTCAGGACAAAAGACTCCATGTGATGGTTTTATAGTAATTCTTTTTTGATCATTATCTAATATTTGTATTTTTAATTCTCCAAATTCATCTTTTAAGATTTTGTATCCATTCATTTTTTTAAAAAATCGCCTTATCTAAGGAAAGCATTTTTTATATTTAAAATCAAATATAATTTATAAATTTAAGGCAATTTATTATTTACTTTACATAACAAATTAGGTAGAAAAATAGATATAATATTTAGTATAAATTGAAAGTAGTTTTTTCATATATTTTATAAGTTTGTATTCTTAGGGAAAATCTAATTTTTTCAATTTTATTTTATCTGAATTATAATTCGACTAAAATTATAAAGATTTTAGTTTATTAATTAAACACCACTTATATAAGTTAATTAGACCTGCTTAATAAAAACTTTCTAAACAAATTATGATGATTAGTCTAAAATAAGAAAAAAAACACTGTGGATAAATTCACCTATGTATTAATTTATGATTCAGAATGCCTTCTATGTAGTTCATTTATACAATGGCTAGATAGATTCGCAAGTCATAAATTAGAACAGTTAGTTGTGATTCCTCCAAGTAAAATATGTGATATTAACATCATAAGTTCTATAAATTTGTCCAAGAAGATAGAACAATTAATGTATGAAAAATCAAGGGATTCAATCATTTTTTTATCAAAGGAAGGCTACAGTCTTAGAGTCCGCGGACTATTAAAACTACTGCAACTAGTTGACCCTAAGAACAAAGTCTTAAATATATTTGTAATATTACTAAAAGGTCCTTTGATGGGAGCTGCGAATTTTTGCTATACCTCAATAGCAAATAATAGAGTAGGTTTATCAGACTTATTAAAGAAATTAAGAATAATATCCCCTGACTTACTGAAGAAAAGTTGCATAACAAATATTAATAATTTCAAAATATTTTAGAAGTTAATGATCAATCATCTTTAAAAATATTATGATTTCTATTGAAATTTATAGTGCTACTTAACACAATATTTTTTCAATGTTTGTAAGCTTCTGTTGTAAGAATTAAAGTGGCCTGGAGGAATAGAAAGTCTTGAAAATCCTATTTGTTTTTGCATTGAAATAGTATTTAAACTTTGAGTTTCTCTAATTATTGGATCACCATCTATATTCCAACCCGCCAAAAAATTAGATTTAAAATAATATGGTTTATTTTCTAGTAAAAATACCTTATATTTTTTTATATTTTTACTATACTTGTGAACTGCGTAATCAAATTCAATAACTCTTGAGACTAATGGTCTCCAATCTTTTAAGAGTTGTTCCCTATCTCTAAGATTTTCCCAATTTAAATAAATAGATCCTCTTTGAAATGTAAGGCTATTGTTAAAATAGAAAGAGTCATTTGCTAGATATTCGAGTCTTCCACCATTTAAATCCTGAAAAGGAACTAGTTGAATGTCATTTGAATTAGTAATTCTACAAATGACTGTTGAATAACGATTCATATGAAGATCATATTCATTAAAGACATTAACCTCAGCCTGTCCCCATAAATAATTCCATCTTTTATAGTATCTATTATTATAAATCTTCCTAAAAAAGCTCGTTCTAGAGCTATTTTCAAAATTTAAAATATATATATTTAGGACGTTAGATACTATTAAAGAACCTATTGCTGATAGTCTAATAAAATTTTTTATTATGATAATAATTTTTGAGAAACTTTTGGAAGCTATAGGAGAAAATCTAGTAGAAATATTCCCTTTATCCAGAAAAGTAAAGGAAACTATATCAGGTCTATATATAAGGACCCAAAATAGCAACTCAACATAAGGCAAATATGATAGGTTGATAAAAACTATACTAGATATGAAAAATAAAATCCCCCATACAAATGTAATTCGCCTAATTAATTTTATACCAGGAATAGGCCAAAGAATGAGCTCCCAAATCGCCATTCCATATAGGGACAGCCTTGAAAGCACTAATAGAAAATTAGTATTAAGTTGGTTGAAATATTCATAATAGTCATTTAAATAAGGTGTTCGAAGCAATGTAAGGACTGCTGTTCCATTTATCCAACTTGGATCTTTAAAATGAAATGATAATGCAGATATACATACTCCACCCCAAAGGTATACACCTATGGTTCGTATAATATTAATATTAAATGTAATTGAATTTGAATAGTAAATAAAGTATTGGTATATTGAAGAACTCTTAGCCAAAATTTTATCGAAAGAATAATAACTCCAACCATTTCCGAGGAAAATCACTAAACATGTTATTAACACTAATTGACATGTTAAGTTTACAGATATAAACGAATTAGTAAATGCCAAAACCGGCAAGAAGACTGGAGTAAATATTCCAAGAAAAACTAATAAAGAAGAGAAAAAAGCTATAACAATTTTTAGTATTTGATCATTTGGGTAAGGAGAAGAATATAGAAGGTCTAGATACCTATGAATCAATATTAGTGAGAGTATTATTCGGGAGAGTGAAGTAGCTCTTTCGAAAGTTTCTCTACTACAATCTGCAGGAAAAAAAAAATGTTCTTAATTTTCAATTTTAATATTTTTTTATACTTTATAATACCAATCTAAGTGTTATCTAGGATTTAAATCAAGATATTTTTTTATCTTCAATAAAATTTCTAAAAGTTAAAATTAAAAATTTTAAAATAAGATTTATATCCCTGATATTATTAATTTATAATATTATTACTTAACAATGATAATGTTTTTAACTGCTCCCCTAATTGATAGCTCGGCATATTCACTTAATTCTCCGTCATCCCCATTTGAATTTATATTTAAATTAATTTTAGTTACTGCAATATCATATGGATTAGGTTTCATTTTTATTAGATATGGTAAGAGTGTTTCTAATAGGCATTCTTTTGCATCAACTTTTCAACTACTTGGTATAGCCACTATGATTGTTATCTCAGTAGTCAAATCTTCTCTAGCATTATCTCTTGGACTTGTAGGAGCCCTCTCAATTGTAAGATTTAGAACTCCAATTAAGGATCCCGAAGAACTTACTTATTTATTTCTATGTATTGCGTTTGGGTTATCAGTTGGTGCAGATCAATATTTATTAGCTGTTTTAGGTTTTTTGTTTGTTTCTATCTATGTATACTTGAGGTCAAAATCAAGGAGATCTTCATCTAAATCAAAAGAAGGCTCTTTTAGCTTATTTTTAACAATGCCTTGTGATATATCAGAATCGGAAATTTTGGAAAAAATAAACAAATTTTGTGATTATGTTTCTTTGAAAAGAATCTCTAGTCAGAATGAAAAAATTAATGAATTATTTTTTTCAATAGTAATTAATGATGTTAACAGCTTATTGGCATTAAAGAAAAATTTAAAATCAATTTCGGATAAAATAACTTACGACTTTATTGATACGAGTAATATCATCGGAGCTTAATATTGTTAGTAATAAAAAATTTTCCTCGAAAAAAATTTAAAAATTCAAAATTTAAAATACTTTCAACCAAGATTTTTAATAAGTTAAAAAAAATTCCTAATAATAAAAAGATTTTATGCATTATTTTATCACCGCCTTTGATTTTAGGAACTTCACAAATATTATTAGGAAGTTCCAAATTTATTTGGAAACAATCATTTCTTGCAAACCAAAAAGAGATAATTTTACAAAATGTCAATGATCCCTACCTAAAAACTTATTTAAAAAATATAAAAAGAATACCAGATATTACCTTTAACTATCTTTCTAGTTTTTTAATAAAAAGAGAGAACATATTTATTGATATTAAACAAACTGAATTTGATAAAATAATAAATGCTAGAAATAAAGCATTTACAAAATCAATTTTAATAACTTCTAAAGAAGATATTGCAAAAGCAAATATTTCTAAAGGTGGAGAAACCTTAAGGGCAAAAATCAGATTAAAAGGAGATCGATTAAATCATTTGGCAGGGAAAAAATGGTCATATCGAATTAAAATTAGAGATAATAAATCAGTTTATGGCATGAGAAAATTTTCTCTGCAGTCCCCTCAAACAAGAAATTATTTTTCTGAATTTATTTTCCATCTTCTTTTAAAAGATGAAGGTCTACCTTCTTTAAGATACAAGTTTGTTGAACTTTATATTAATGGCAAAAATTTAGGCACATATGCATTAGAAGAGCATTTCGATAAAATCCTTATTGAAAATAATAAATTTCGTGAGGGACCTATACTTTCTCTAGATGAGAATCCATATTGGCTGGAGGCTTCAAATTCTATTGGATTGAAGTCTAAGGAACCCAATAATTTTGATGAAGAAGTATTAACAAGGTCAATTGAGGTTTTTAAGGAAAAACAAATTTTCGCCAATCCAAAATTAAAAAATCAGTATTTTTTAGGAGTCAACCTTTTAGAACGTTTTCTAAATAATGATCTTAAAACATCAGAAGTTTTTGAAATTAAAAAATTAGCTTCCTTCATAGCAATAGTTGATTTAACAGGCTCAGAACATTCACTTTACTGGAATAATATGAGGTTTTATTTAAATCCAGTTACTAAAAAATTTATACCAATTGGATTTGATGCTCAAGGAGGAAATAAAATTCTAAATCTTTCAAATAATAAAGGTGCATTGGCTCGTTTTTTTGAAGATGAAAACTTTGTAAAAGAATATTTAAAAGCTTTAGAAAGAATAAGTAAAAATGAATTTTGGGATGAATTTCTAAAAAGAAATAATACGTTGATTAAAAAAGAACTAAAATACTTAAAAAGTTCATATCATTGGTATAGATTTGATAAAAAATACATAAATCATAATCAACAAGTTATTAGGAAATTAATATTTCCTAAAAGCCCAATAAATGCGCATATTGAGCAAAATAATAACGATCAAATAAATATTTCAGTTTCAAACAGACAAAGCTTCCCAATTCAAATTTTAAATTTAAATTTCGGAAATATCATATATAAACCTAAAACTAATTATATTCTTTCTACCAGATCAAATTTTAATATCCCATTTTATGAGAAATTAGAATTTGAAAGAAAGGTTATTGGCAAAAGAATTAATAAAGATATAGATCCCTCTGATCAATTTGTACTTAAATACAAAGTTTTAGGCACTTCAAAGGTCTTAAGTACGGTTGTTAGGCAATATCCTAAATTGTCTTTCCAAGATTCTTCCAAAGATATTATGAGAAAAAATTCTAATTCATTTGAATTTGATTTCTTGGATCATGATCATAAGAAAAAAATAATTACCATTAAAAAAGGAAATTGGCTAATTAATTATCCATTAATAGTTCCATCTGGATATACCCTTAAGGCTAACAAAGATGTGAAATTGACATTATCAAAAGATGGATTGATTTTACTGAGAGGACCTATTGAACTTGTAGGTACAAAAGATAATCTAATAACTATTAATGCAAAAGATGGGGGCAAAGGTATCTTAGTCTTAAATGCTAATGGTTTATCTAAAATAGAAAATGTATTATTTGAAAATCTTTCTTTCCCATATGAAAAAGCTTGGGGAATTACAAGTTCAGTAACTTTTTATCAATCACCTGTAAATATATCAAATGCACGTTTCTCTTCAAATAATTCTGAAGATGCATTAAATATAATAAGATCAAAATTTGATATCAAAGATTCTTATTTTTATAATATAAAATCTGATGCAATTGATATTGATTTCGGAGAAGGGACTTTAATTAATTTAAAATTCAATGATATTGGTAATGATGCTATTGATATATCTGGAACTGATATATTTCTTGAGAATGCAGTAATAAAAAATGTTGGAGATAAAGCAATAAGCGTTGGAGAAGCAAGTAATTTTAGAGGAAATAATATATACATTTCAGAATCCGCAATTGGCTTTGCTAGTAAAGATAATTCAATTATAGAGGCAAATGAAATTACTATAATTAATAGTGCATTAGGTTTTGCAGCTTTTCAAAAGAAACCTGAATTTGGACCAGGAACAATAATAATAAATACAAAAAATAAAGACAATTTAAAATTATTTAATATTCCAAAATTGTACTTACTTGAAAAAGATTCCAGTATTTCAATTAATAATAAAAATTATTCTCCAAATGTAGAAAATGTATTTGATTATTTGTATGGGAGGTTTTATGGAAAAGAAACTATTAGATAAAAATAAATACAGATATGAAAGAAAAATGTCTTGTTCCAAAGAATTATTAAACGAAATTTTTGACCTAATAAAGTTTCACCCCTCACAATTTAATGAAATTTATAAAGAAAGAAAAGTAAATAGTATTTATTTAGATAATTTTGATTATGAATCTTATAACGACTCGGTTTCCGGAATCATGACTAGAAATAAAGTAAGAATTAGATGGTATGGTGAAAATAATTTAATAAAACCAAGTTTAGAAATTAAGTCAAAAAATGGTGATGTAGGTTCTAAAAATATTTTTAATTTAGAAGAAATAGATATTTCAAAACCTTTTACATTTCAATCTATTAGAGCAATAAATTCAAATAGGAAATTTGCTTCTCAATATCCATTCTTGTTAGATTTTATAAATCCGACTCTTTATTGCTCTTATCTAAGAAGATATTTTCTTAATAGAGAAAAAACATTAAGGATAACTTTAGATTATCAAATTAAATATATGAAGCCATTTATAAATGCAAATATCCTAAAATTAAAACCAATTCAAGATAACTCTGTTGTTTTAGAATTAAAATACAATTCAGATTTAGATATTCAAAAAACTTTGGAATTCAAATCATTACCTTTTAGAACCTCAAGGTTTTCTAAATATTCAAATGGTATTTATGCTTTTAACCAATAAAAAACAAATTTCATATTCCTTTTTATTAATTTGATCAAAAGTAAAGAGTCAAATTTAGAGTAAGAGAGGTCTTTGGCAAGATGGTTTGGCAAATAGATAGAAATGACGAAAACTAAAAAAGTAAACTACCATACAATATTGAGTGGAGCGAATAAAAAATTAGTCAATGCAAAATATTTAATTTAATAATCTAAATAAATATTTTAATTAGAGATTATTGATTAAATTATTTTTTAAATACAAGATAAATAGTATCTCCCAGCCTCTCATGATATTTTAAAAATAGACTTTATTCATAATAATATCTAGCGATTTTCAAAAAAAATTTTAATTGCAAAAAATAAATTAAGTTATTAAAGAAATAAAAAACTATCTTTGATGATTACTTAAAGTATTCAAATTTCTTTTTTAATTTCATATAAACTCTCTATTACTGCATTTAAGACATATTCTTTATTTACTCCTAGCCATAAGGGTATTCTAGAAATTCTATTGAAAATTGATTCAGTGTATTTTAACTTTTGACTTGTTAAATTAAAATGTTTCTTTGCATAAGGGGAATTATGGAGTGGAATATAGTGAAAAACTACGTTTACTTCCTTATCTCTCATTTTCTGAATAAATAAATCTCTTTCAAAGTTATTTTTGTGAATCAAATAGAAAATATGACCGTTATGTTCTCTATCCTTTTGCAACTTTGGAATTGATACAAATCCTTCTTCATCCATAATTTTTAATCCATTTTTATAGAAATTCCAAATCTTTAATCTTTCCCTAGTAATTTCCTCTGCTTTTTCCATTTGAGCAAAAAGAAATGCTGCTATTAATTCTCCAGGAAGAAATGATGAACCAATATCTACCCAACTATATTTATCAATTTTCCCTTTATTAAATAATGAACGATTTGTCCCTTTCTCTCTTATGTAGTTGGCTCTTTCTTCAAATTCTTTATTATTTATAAGAATTGCCCCACCTTCTCCCGCAAATATGTTTTTAGTTTCATGGAAAGAGTAACAACCTAAATCCCCAATAGAACCAAGTGCTCTACTTTTATACTTTGACATCACTCCTTGTGCTGCATCTTCAATAATCAATAGATTATATTTCTTTGAAATTTTTATTATCTCATCCATTTCGCAACTAAAGCCTGCATAATGAACAGGTACTATAGCCTTTGTTTTTTCATTTATTAATCTTTCAATTAGTTTGTAATCCATATTCAAAGTATTTGGATCTATATCTACGAAAACTGGTATTCCGCCTCTTAATACGAATGCGTTAGCAGTAGAAACGAAAGTATAGGAAGGCATTATTATTTCATCACCATTTTTTATATCTGCAAGTATTGCAGCCATTTCAAGGGCAGCCGTACAAGAATTGGTTAGGAGAGCGGAATTAGTACTAGTATTAATTTCTAACCACTTTTTACATTTCCTCGTAAAGAAGCCATCTCCTGAAAGTTGATTTAGGTTATATGCTTGTTTTATATACTCTAATTCCTTTCCAGTGAGGTATGGTTTGTTAAAAGGGATCACAACATTTTTCTAATAAATAAGGCTACATTATTAAATGTATTTATCTACTACTATAAATTATTCTGTGATTTTTTCTAGTAGTATAAAAATTAATTATTTTTAATTTTCATGAGAAAAACAATAATCTTTTTTGAGAAATTAAATTTTAGAAGTAAATGGATTATTATTTTTTTCTTATTAGTTTTACCTAGAATTATTTATATTTATTTCAATTCAATTACTACTGCTGATTCTCTTTTTTATTTAGAAGTAGCTGAAAATATAAATCAGGGATGTGGTTTCGCATTCACCGATAATTTAGGAGAATGTCAACCTTTAAGTGGTGGTTATTTCCCTGCTTATCCTTATTTTATTTGGTTTTTAAAATCAATAGGCTTCACTGATAAAATGATCCCAAGTCTTGTCTCAATACTTGCAATAAGTTCTGTTATTTATTTATCAAATACTCTTTTAAAATATGGGTTAGAAGAAAAAAAAATTTATACTTTAATTTTTATGATTGGGTTCTCTCCCATATCATTTGGTTATTCAAGATATTTATTAATTGAGCCTGTGCTTTACATATTTAGTGTTCTCCTTTTAGCTGAATTTATTAAACTAAAAGCAGGACTAGAATATTTTAAATTTATTTACTTAAGGATAATTCTGTTTACAATTTTAGCAGTTTTATTTAGACCCACATCAATAATATTTATCATTCCTCACTTTTTAATTACTTTACAGAATTATGGAATTAAAAAATTTATAAAAGCTTTTCTTTCTTTTTCTTTAATTTTAATGCTTACTATAATTCCATGGGGATTAAGAGATATGAAATATGGAAACAATACTCCTTTTAGATCTAGACCAAACAATTCGCCTGTAAATAGTGAAGGATATAAGAACTGGGTTTCGACATTTTCATTAACTGAATATGAATATGCATCAGCTATGTTTCCTATTTACAACCGCAAGAGTGGTGACAGAAAGAAAATTGTGATAAATACAAAATGGAATCCTTTCATCTCTAAAAATGATTCAGACCTTAAAGAAATAAAGCAAATATTAAATGAAGATAATCCATTAATAAAAAGGGGATTTACCAAAAATGAAGAAGAAATTTTTAATCAATTAGCAAAGAATAGGATTAAAACAAACGGTATTTTAGGAAATTCTTTCTTGATCATTATTAAATCTTTAAGTCTTTTATTGCATCCATTAAATTCTTGGGGCTGGCCTTTACAAATAGGCTTAGATGCAAAATTTTCTATATTTAATGGTGAATTAATAACTAAAATTTTTTTTAAATTACTTATTTTTGTATATAGATTATTTCTTTTTTCACTTTATTTTAAATACATATTAATCTTTATTAGATTATTCAACCCGATAAATCTTTTCTCTCAAAATAATTATAATTTAATCCAAAATAATTCTATTCTTATTGGCAGTTTATTAGTACTAAGCACAAATTTAATAATGTTTGTTGGAATCTTTAACGGTCTAGAACATAGATATTTTTATCCAGTTATGCCATGGATTGAATTTCTAGTATTTTTTAAGTTTATAAATCATAAGTTCTTTAAATACATAACTTAGTTATCAAAAATATTATTTTTTATTTACCTTAATTTCTTTGGAATTTTTAATGTTTCTTTTTTAATAACCCTTACATTTAAACTCTTTTAAAAAAGAAAATTCACCTGAAATGAAAATTCTTTAATCAACTAGAAAAAATCTATATATGATTTATAATTAGAAAATTATATGTGAATTTAATAAAGGAAATGTTTGAAGAAAAAAATAATACTTCAAATAATATCTCAATTAAAGATTTTTATAATATTTATCAAAAAGTAAAAGAAAGTCACTATATATTCAATTGTTCAGATATTGATGAATTAAAAAAAATTCATCAAATAGCAATAAATGATTTAAAGAAATCTATTCCAGAATACTATAGCTTTGAGGAAGGTTCTCCTAATTTTAGGAAGTCTAATTATCAAAATAAAAAAAGTATTGTAAATGGATATTTTGAACAGTACAATTATTTCCCATGGAATAAAAATTCAGAGTCTATCTTTATAGGTTTAAAGGATCCTTTAAACCTTTTTTTTCAAATCAACAATCTTTACTGTATTGAAAAGAAGGGATCTGGTTATTTTGAATTAACCGGTCTAAAATCTAATAGATTATTTAATAAGAAATATTTTGTTAGAGTTTGTTATCAACATTTCCCAAGAACTAAAGGTTATTTATCAATTCATCGTGATCCTATTGGGAGTCATCAATTTTCAGCTCCTATAATAAGCTTATCTGAATTGAAAAAACAAGGGCTTTATTATATCCTTAATAATGACAAAATAAATGTCCAATCAGTTATGTCTTATGGAGATGCGTTATATGTTGATCAATCAAGATTACATGCCGTTGAGCATGATCTCGAGAAGGATAAAGGAACTGAACATTTTTTAATTTCTGTGCATAGATATCATTCAGATAGTAGTTTTTTGCAATCATCCACAAAATAACAATTAAATTCTTAGAAAGCGTACAACCTATTAATTTAAATCTCCCAAATTGGGGGATCAAATCATATGGAGGTTCTACATTTTATTTTGAAAATAAATTATTAGTTTCAACAAGAAATTATGAAAACAAATCAAGAATTTCTCTTTATAAGGTAAGGTATGATGCAAAAATTTCAAAATATTCGACCACTCTCCAAAAGTCAAGTCTTCTTGATGGCTGTAAAGAATATTATGAGAATTCTTTAGGGCAATCTTATCCTTTTATACTAGATCTCAATAAATTAAAACTTCTTTTCTTTACAGATTGGTATTATGACGAATCTATTAAAAAAATTCTGAATAGATTAATTATTTGTAAAGTAAATAATGAGTTGGAAGTTAGTAAAATTTATATTTTTAAAGAAGGTATATTTTCAAAATCTGGGGCTATAAGAGCTTATAAGATTGAAAATCGTGTGTATTTTTTTATACCCATCTTTAAAAACTTTGAAATTGAATTTCCTAATTATTATATTAATAAATTTGACTTTAAATTAGATCAAGAAGAAACATTTGAAAGCTTTATTAAAAAATTTTCAGACTCAAAGGGTTCATATATTAATACAGGTCTCGATAAAACAACTTGTTTTAATGTGATTGAGACTAATGAAGATAATACTAATAACTACAAGGTGATATACTCTGGAAGAAATAATAATGAGGATTATAGAATTTACATAGCTAACATAAACAAATTTTTTAATTCAGTTTCAAATATTAAAATATTTGAATTTAAAAAATCTCTTTCTTACCCTTATGTTTTTAAAGAAGGAAATATGTTTAAAATGATTTGCTCATTAGGTCGTTACGGTGATAGCGGCATTATTTTTTCAAAAATATAAATATGAGAGTATTGCAATTAGGTGGGGCATTTCATCAATCATTTTTTATAGATGAACTATCTTTAAATAATTATCACGTTGAATGTTTAGATAATATACCTAATAATCCAGGACATAATTATGCAAAACTATCTCATAATATATCAATTACAGATATTAAAAATATAAAGAAAGTAGTTAAAAAGCAGAAGTTTATTATTAGCTCTTATGGTTCAGATATTGCTGAATTAACACGCAATATGATTGGGGGAGAAAATGGGAAACAGATTAAACTATTAAAAAAGCTTAGTGCAAGAAAACTTTTAAAAAAAGTATATGCTGATCAAAAACAACCAAAAATAAAAATTGCTAATTTAGACAAACAATATAACGAGAAATATTTGGTTATTAAACCAAATATATCAAGTGGAAGTAAAGGTATATCATTGATTAGTTCTAGAAAAGAAATTGAAAAAGCAATTAAAAAAGCTAAAGACTGTTCATTAGATGGGATTGCAATAATTGAGGAGTATATTAACAATGATGGTAATAAATATTATTGCGAAGGTTTACTAATAAATAAAAAAGTATATTTAGTAATAGGCTGTTCAAAATCTTCTTCCAAAACTATTAAATGGGATGGAAGTATTCAGATAAGTGAAGATAATATATCTACTTTTACCAATTTATCTTATAAATATCTTGAGAATTTATTAAAGGATTCAATATTAAAAATGTCTCTTGAAATTTCCAAATTTTCATTTGCTTTCAACATAGATTTCTTTATTAATAATAAAAATATTATTATTATTGAATTCACAACTAGACCAGGAGGGAATTTATTGCCATTAGTTTTAGAACATAAATATGGAATTAACCATAGTTTAAGTTATTTATCCATTCTGAATGGGAAGCCTCAAATAGTATATAGAAATAATCCATTATTTAAGTTTGATTCTAAAATAACAATAAAAATATCTATTATTAACTATATTTTTTCAGAAGAGTTAGAGCAGTATAAAGACGATAATATTATTATTCTTAAAAGAGAATATTCAAATCAAAAAAACTCTAAAAAAATAGCTGCACTAATTTATGGAAATTAAGATATTTGACACAATTATACATTCAGGCATGTGTTTAAAATGGCCCTCAAAACCAAGCATAAATATAAACATACTTAAAATTCTTGAATTAATTGATAACGAAACCATGCTTAAAGGGGCTTTAGTACAAACGTCTCCATGGTTTGACTCATCTAATTCAATTGAATTATTTTATAAATCTATCATTTCTCATAAAACAAAAAAAAGAATCATACCAGTAGCTACAATTCCTAATCTGAGTCTTAATAAAATAAAATCTTTTATTGATGATGCTATAGAGATAGGGTATAAAGTATTTAAGATCCACCCCCGATTCTCAGAACACGGCGAGAAAGAAATAGAAAAAATTTTAGATTACTTGCTTCCAAAAGCAAATTTAGTTCAAATATGTACTTATCAAAGTCAAAATGTTAAAACTCTTGGTAATTCATTAGAAGCAAGTAAATTTTTAGAACTTTTAGCATATAAATCTAATTTTTACTCTACTCATATTATGCTTATGCATGCCTTTGATATTTCAATTTTGCAAGCACATTCAATCGTTAGACATAATAAATATTTAATACTAGACTTATCAATGACAATTCTAAAATATGATGGTTCATCGATAGATCATGATATAAGTTATCTGTTTAAACATTTTGATCGTAGGATCTGCATAGGTAGTGATTATCCAGAATGGTCTTATAGACAATTAGAAAAAAAGTTATTAACCCTGATAAGATCTGTTCCTGAGGATAAATTGAGAAATATATTTTATGGTAATGTAGAAAAAATATTAAACTTATAATGAGCATATTTCAAGAATATGTTGGGATAAATAAAGGGAAAGATTCAGATAATTTAAGACATAATGATCTTACTAATGGTTGTGGATATTATATTATTGATAATTTTATTCCCATAAAGGAATTAAAGAAAATTTTTAATGATCTATTATTTATAGACACTAACCAATTCAGTAATAAAGAGAACAATATAAATAGTTCGGAATATGGCCAGATTAGATCACCTTTCCTTTCATCAGAGTCTATTAGAAATTTACTTTGTTCTGAAATGATATTGAGATTAGTAAATGATCATCTAGTAGGCAATGGTATATGTCATCTCTTTAATGGACAAATTGTTAGGAGAGGAAGTGATCACAATCAATCCTTGTGGCATAGAGATTTTAATAAAGTTCATATTTCAAATCCTATAATGTCATTCAATACCTTATTTATGTTAGGGGAATATTTGGATATTAATGATTTTTCTACCTTACAAAAAAAACATAGTTTTGAACTAATACCATTTTCTCAACTCTCTTATGGACCTCCTACTAAATCTTTATTAAAAGAGAAAAAAATTATCTCTGTTTTTCCAGGCTCTATATTAGTTTTTAATTCACAATTGTGGCATAGGGTAAAAAGCAATAGTAATGAACAATTATTTTTAAATATAATGTTTACTGAACCATTTATAAAGCAGCAAATAAATTTATTAGGTTCAACAAAAGAATGGATTGATAAATATTCAAATTCGGAAAGTGATTTAGCCAGGCTTTTAGGATGGTGGGCGAGGCCCCCTGCAGATTTAAATGAATTTAGGAACCCTCCAGATCACGTCAGAACTTACAGATCAGGGCAAGGTTGAAACTGAATTTTTTTAAAATATAATTAGATAAATTAGTTTCAAAAAAATTTTTTTTTGTTTATTTTGGGATCCATAAAAGTTTATCCCTTATTTTAAAAAAATTATGGATTTAAGTATAGTAACTACAACTTATAATTCTGGAAAATATAGTAAAGAATTTGTAAAAAGAATAAATAAAATAGTTGAAAATAAAAAATTCAGTAGTGAAATAATTATTGTTGATGATGGATCAACGGATAATTCATTGGAATTATTAAAAAATCTAGTTAAAGAAATCTCAAATTTAAAAGTTATAGAATTATCCCGTAATTTTGGACATCATAATGCATTATTTTGTGGAATAAAAAATAGCAAAGGTAAATTTGTCTTTTTAATAGATGGAGATCTTGAGGAGGATCCAGAGGATTTTTATGATTTACATAATGAACTAATAAAAAATAATTTAGATATGGTTTTTGGACAACAATTAACTAGAAGAGGAAATAATTTTGAAAGGTTTTCAGGTAATCTATATTATTTATTTTTAGAATTTATAGCTGACGCAAAAATTCCTCATAATGCAGTTACTTCAAGAGTTATGACTAGGAAATATGTAAATTCTTTATTATCTTTTAGGGAATCACAATTTGTACTGTCGGGTCTCTATGAATTGAATGGTTTTAAAACAAAAAGTATATTTATAAAAAAATCCAGAAGAAGAAAAAGTACCTATAACTTATCTAGAAAATTCCAAATATTGGTGAGATCAATTACAAATTATTCAGATAGGCCATTATATTTGCTTTTTTATTTAGGTCTAATCATCTCATTAATTTCATTATTTATGATTGTTTATCTTGTTTTAATTAGTTTTATCAGATCAGTTTCTATCCCAGGCTGGCTTACTTTAGTTTGCCTTTCATGGCTTGGTGTAGGAATAACAATTTTAAGTAATGGGATTCTCGCGATTTATCTTAAAACAATTTTTGTGGAGGTTAAGAAAAGACCTAGAACAATTATTAGAAATATCTTTAAAAAAAAAGATAAATTATAATTATTTTTAGATTATTAATTAAAATTTACTTTTTGACAAGGATTATTAGACCTCCAATTACTAGTGCAGCTCCTATATAAAAATTAATTTCTAATCTATTCCTTTCAAATAGATATCCAAAAATATAACCAAATAGAAGAGACAAAGAAAGGTATATACTCCAGGCCAATTGAAATTGGATGTTATATTTTGAACTATATTGCCAAAGAAGAATTGCTAAAATATTTAAAGCTATTCCACTCAAAGTAAAAATTAAGTCTTGTCGAGTTAAATTTACATCACGAAAAAAAATTAAAATTAATCCTAGCAAGTCTCCTCTTCTAAGCAAGTAACTGCCCAAAGCTACAATTAAAGCAGATGTTATTATAAAAATCATTTAAAGAGAGAATTGATCACGTAAATAGTTAATAAAACTAACTCAATAATTAACTATACTTTGCTTAAATAAACAAAAAAAAATTTAATATGATTAACTTAACTTATTATTAGAAATATGAAATCAAAATGGAGGCTAAAAAGTACAAATTTGAAACCCATATCAAAAACTATTTTTGCCTTCAACAGTTTTAACTTTTAATTTATATGCAAATTAAATTCTCCGATTCATTGAACTTTAAACTTTAAGATTTACATTAAATTATTATCATCTCAATAATATTGATAAAATAATCAATATTAACAATTAAGAATTAAGTAATCAAAATAATTTTAAATAAATTATGAAAAAAAAAATACTACTCATAGAATTAAATGAATTTAGCATTGATTTACTAAATAAGGGAGTAAAAGTTTTGGGGTTGAAAAATATTAAAAAGATTTTAAAATTAAACCATTCTAAGACTTTTAGTGATGATCAATTAGAAGGTCAAGGGCTTGATCCATGGGTTCAATGGGTTTCAGTACACACAGGCAAACCAAGTAAAGTCCATAATGTTTTAAGAATTGGAGATATACCAAAACTAGAATTGCCTCAAGTATGGGAAATATTGGCTAGCAATGGCATTACCACTGGTATATGGGGGCCAATGAATGCTTCACTTAATAATAGGAGAGGATGTAAATTTTTTCTTCCTGATCCTTGGGCATATTCTGAGATTGGATATCCTGATTCATTAAATTCTTTTCTAGATTTACCTCGATATTATTCTAAAAACTATATAGTTCCATCAAAAAAAAATCTTGCTAAAGGTTTCTTAAAATTTATATTATTCTTTTTAAGGAAAGGTATATTTTTAAGCTTTTTAAAAGAATCAATTAATGCTTCATTAATTATCCTTAAAAATGGGCTTTCGAATATGACTCTCTTTTCCTTGTTTGATATGTTCAATACTATTGCTTTTTTAAAATTTAAGAATTCGACCAGCCCTGATTTTTCAATAATTTTTTTAAATTCTTTAGCACATCTTCAACATCATTACTGGAGCGATAAAGAAACTAATAAAGAAATGGAAATGTGCCTAAGGATTCTAGATAAAATTATTGGTTTATTATTAGATTCATTAAAACCCAATGAATCTGTAGTAGTTGTTAATGCACTAAGTCAAAGAAATGTTTTTAAAAAAGGTATTTATATTTATAGACAAATTGATTCAAGAGAATTTTTAAATGCAGCAAATATTAAATATGCAAAGTTTGAGGAAGGTATGACTAATGATTGTCATATATTCTTTAGTTCAATAGATGATCTTAATCATGCTTACATTGTTTTTGCCAATGCAAAAATAAAAAATAAAAAAATATTTTATGTTGAAATAGATACTAAATTTAAAAATAAACTCTTTGTTCAATTAAATTTTCATAAAAAAGTAAGTTTAAATCAATATTTATCTATAAATAATAGATCCCTAAAATTTTTTGATTATTTTACTTTGATTAGAGAAAGAACTGGAGAACATATTAAAGAAGGCGATATATTTAGCCAAAGAGTTTTATTCCCTGAAAAATTAAAAAATCATCATATAAGTAATTATCTTTTTAATCATTTCGATATTAAAATCTAGAGTAAATTACATAAAAAATTTTTCAGTATTTACCTTCTATCAAAAATCTCAATTTACAAATCTATTAGGCAATAGTTGAAATTTATTCAAGAATTTTATTAAGAAATTTCTTTTCTCATTTGATAATTTAATTCATTTAGTAGTAACCCAAATACTTTTGCAGAAATAATAATGAAAGGTGGATAAACCATTATTAGATATCTTGCAAAAGCAACACCCAATAAATTTGGAGCTAAACATACTAAGGCTGCGACAAGAATTATCCAAAAACCAGAATAATAAATTTTTTTCCAGTAAATAAAAATGCCAAAAAAAGCTAATAGATTCATAGGGTATATTATAAAAAGTCCAACAAATATTCTTGAAAAAAATGGAAAGAAGTAAATTACATCATTAGTGTGTGTATCCCTAATATCACTTAATCCTGAAACTAAATCAATAATTTTCCAAAGGATTAAATAAAAATATGATTTTATATAGTTTAAATCTTCAACGGCAATTGATTGTATTTTCTCTCTAATAAATTGTCTTTCTAACCCAAATAAAGTTCCTCCTTCAGAAACAAAATTATTTAAAGTTAAAGATAAATAATTTGTATTTAGTTTTATTTGATAAAAACAATATACTAAACAAAAAGTTACTATAGAGTAGATAATAATTTTATCGATTCTAGATAATTTTATAATTTGATTAATCGATTTTTTATATGTAATAATTGCGATACTAAAAACTAATATAATTGAAAATACTGATCCAGTAACTCTAATAGATGATAAAAATAATACATTAAATAGCAATAAAATCATCGTCAATGAGATTTTTGATGCGTTTTTAGATGAATTAAATATATTACTTTTTAAAATTATATATGTAGAAAAAGAAATACCTAATGTCACATAAATAGTTATTCCTCCACTTAAACAATAGAAAATAGTATAGGGACACAAAACAAAAAACCAAGATGCAATAGTTGCAATTCTCTTATCAAATATTATATTGGCCGATTTATCTAAAAAAAGTAATGAAGCAACAGCACATAAGCTTGCTAAAAAAATTACGGCTATATTCCAAGCTGTCGTCCCAAAACCTAATTTAGAAATTATATAAGCTAAAAAATTTAGTATAAAGGGATATAAGAAACTCCCTCTAATATTTCCATCTTCTCCATAACCATAAGAACTACTATTATCATGGAAATAAAATGATCTATCGCCAATATCTAAGTAAGCTGATCCTAAACCTACAGTATTTGAAATTAAAGAAGGAGTGGGAATTGGATGGAAAAAACTATATACATAAAATAAAAATAATATGCAAATTAAAAATAATAATGGATATTTAACACTTCCACTAACTAAATCATTTTTAATGGAAATTTTTTGCATAATTTTATAAAAACACCTAATTATATTATAAAAATATTTTTTAGATGAAGTTAATTAATAGTTATGATTTGGCACAAAATAAATTAATTAATAATTTCACTTTTTTAAGCCCTGTATAAATTGGTTTAAAAATTTATTAAATATGAAACAGTTTAAATATCAAAAATTAATTCTATTTGAAAAATAAATTTTTAAAAAAATGATTTCTAGAATCAAATTTTTTATTTCTAAACTTTTTATTTATAAAAATTTTTATTTTATAAAATTTTAAATTTTTCATAGAGCGATTATTAGTTATTTGAAATAATACAACTATTAGTAATTGCTTTAGTATATTTTCAAGTATTTTGAACTCTTAACATTTTGCACTTAATAAATAAATCGAATAAGATACTCAAGTTATTAAAGATAATTTAATTATTAAAGATGAAAACCTTAGTTAAAAATCTTCTATTAAAAAATTTACTCGAAAAATCATCTAGAATAATTTATTATCTGACTCCAAGAGAATTTAAGGAAGATAGTTTAATAAATAAGCTTAATAAGCAAAAATCTGAAGAAATTTGGGAGGTATTTTCAACTGAATTAAAAAGAAGTCAGAGGTTTTTTGATATCAAATCAATCAGGAATTATGCAATAAATTTGGCTTTAGAAAACCAGATTAATAATACAGATGAACTTTATTCTTTAGAATTTGGTGTGTGGAGGGGGGAAAGTGCAAATTTTTTCTCAAAATTTGTCAAGCAATTTTACGCATTTGATAGCTTTCAAGGTTTCAAAGAAGAATGGGAAGGAAATGCTCCTAAAGGAAGTTTATCTTTGGGTGGTAAATTACCTAAATTAAATAAAAACGTTAATCCAGTAATTGGTTATGTTGAAGATACACTAGATCAATTTTTAAAAGAATTTAACCCTAAAATAAATTTTGTTCATTTGGATATGGATATTTATAATCCAACAAAATACACATTAGAAAAAATTAAACCATTTCTTGTAAAAGGTTGTGTAATTATATTTGATGAACTTTATAATCATATTAATTGGAAAGAGGGAGAATATAAAGCACTCATAGAAGTTTTTGAAAGAAATGAGTTTAAATACAAAGCTTTTAATATGAATGCGGGACAAGTCGTAATACAAATTAAATAATTTTTAAACAGCATCAATATTAAAAAATTTAGTTTCCTTTGGTACCGTTAGAATTTGTAAATTTTATATATCTTTTTAAATTAAGAAAAAGAAAAATTTAATTTTTATTTCTAGTTCTGATAGTTACAAAATTTAGATTTTTCTCCAAACTGCTAAAAGTTTTCCTTGAAAAATAACTTCATCTAAATTTAATTCAATAGGTTCGTAAGCTTGATTTGCAGCCTCTAGAAATATTTTCCCTCCCTTTTTAACGAAATATTTTAATGTAGTACCTAACCCCGGAACCAATGCACTAACAATTGTTCCATTCCTTAGAGAATAGGAATCATTAATAGGCTCCATCAAAACCATATCTCCATCTGCAATACATGCATCTATCATCGAATCGCCATTAACCGTCAAAGCAAATATATCCTTTTTTGTTAAAACATCTGAAATATCTAAATTCTCTTTGATATCAGAGAAAGTCTCAACTAATCCACCTGCTGCAACAGAGCCCAAGATTGGTACTCCTTCAATTATTTCATCAACAATTTGGAGTGTTCTAGCTTTGCCCTCTTGCCAAGAGATATAACCTTTTTCTTGAAGATGCTTTAAACGACTTTGAATAGGGGCAGGAGACTTAAGACCCATAGCCTGCATCATTTGCCTTATAGATGGACTATGTTGAAAATCTTTCATATAAACTTTTATCCATTCATAGAGCTCATTTTGAGCCTCTGTAAGATTTTCAGAAGAATCAACCACAATACAAATGTTCGCTAATACATTTGTACCTCTTTTCAAATGCTAATGCAAGTAACTCTAGGAAAGCAAGCACGCTAAAAGAGCTTGTTGAGCATGCATCCTATTTTCAGCTTGATCAAAAATTCTACTATTCTTACTTTCAATTATCTCATCTGTTATTTCTTTTGATCTATAAGCAGGAAGGCAATGAAGAATAATTGCGTCTTTATTTGCTTTACTAACTAAATTACTATCAATAGTAAATCCATTAAAATCTTTATCCTTATCTTCCTTTTGATTTTCTTCGCCCATCGATGACCAGACATCTGTATAAAGAACATTTGCTCCTAAAACAGCTTTATTAGGATCATTAGTGATCTTTAATAAATTCTTATTTTTGTATATTTTTTTTGCTTTTTGAACCACCATGGAATTGGGTTCATACCCTTTGGGGCATGCGATTCTTACTTCCACCCCCAATAATGCGCCGCATAAAATTAGAGAATTTGCAACATTATTACCATCTCCTATAAATGTTAAAACGACTTTTTTAAAATCAAAAAATTCCTCCTTAATTGTTAAAAAATCTGCTAGGGCCTGACATGGATGTTCCAAATCGGTAAGAGCATTAATAACTGGTTTAGTAGACCAATTGGCGTATTCTTCCACATCTGAATGATTAAATGTTCTAATTGCAATTACATCGCAATATCTGCTAAGTACTCTTGCCGTATCCTTTATTGGCTCTCCTCTTGTTATTTGTGAGGTTGTAGGATTCAGATCAATCGTTTTGCCTCCAAGTCTTGACATTGCAACTTGAAAACTAACTCTTGTGCGGGTTGATGACTTATCAAATATTAAACCTAATACTTTGTTATTTAGATCAATTTTAAAATCTTTATTCTTAAAATTTTCTGCAAGGTCTATAAGATAAAGGACCTCTTCAGTGGATATATCCAAGCTTGATAAAAAATTTTTATTAGCAAGCTTGATTGGCTTTAGCATCTAACTTTGTATAAAGACTTAAATTCTATTATGCAGGCATTTTACTTTCTGCTAAGAGATTCTTAAGATCTTCACCTTCAATAACCTCTTCTTTGAGAATTTTTTGAGAAATTGATTCAAGAAGAGGTAAATTATTTCTCAAAATATTAAGTGCAGTTTCATGAGCATCATCAACTAGATCTCTAACCTCTTTATCTATTGCTTGAGCAGTAGCATCACTAACAGATCTTCGAGGATTATTTCCATTACCTAAAAACTGCCCTCCTCCTTGTTTGTCGTAAGCAAGGGGGCCTAGTATATCACTCATGCCAAATGTACCCACCATTTGCTCAGCAATGTCAGTTGCTCTTTGCAAATCATTTGAAGCTCCTGTAGTAATCTTTCCAAAGACAACCTCTTCCGCAGATCTTCCTCCAAGAAGTGTTGCGATTTGACCTTTTAGTTCATCTTTGGAATTTAGGAATCTTTCTTCAGTTGGCAGTTGAAGAGTATAACCAAGAGCACTCATACCTCTTGGTACTATAGAAATCTTTGCAACTTTTGAACCTCCAGGCATAAGATGACCAACTATTGCATGACCGACTTCGTGATAAGCAACTACTTTCTTTTCATCATCTTGCAAAACACGACTTTTCTTCTCCAACCCTGCGACGACTCTCTCTATAGCTTCACTTAAATCCTGTTGTTCTACACTTGTCCTTTTAGCTCTTGCTGCAAGTAAAGCTGCTTCATTTACCATATTTGCTAAATCTGCCCCAGCGAATCCACTAGTAGCTTGGGCAATAGAATCTAAATCAATTGAATCGGCTAGCTTAACCTTTTTTGTATATATTTCTAATATAGTTTTCCTTCCAGATAAATCTGGTCTGTCAACCAAAACTTGCCTATCAAATCTACCAGGTCTTAAAAGTGCTGCGTCAAGAACTTCAGGTTGGTTTGTTGCTGCCAGTACAATCACAGGCTTATCAGTAGATGCAAATCCATCCATTTCAGTGAGAAGTTGATTTAATGTTTGTTCTCTCTCATCATTACCACCAACTACTCCCATCGATCCTGAACGACTTTTACCGATAGCATCTAATTCGTCAATAAAAATAATGCAAGGAGCTTTTTTCTTGGCTTGTTCAAATAAATCTCTTACTCTTGCTGCACCTGCACCTACAAAAAGTTCTACAAACTCTGAACCAGAAATAATAAAGAAGGGAACTTCTGCTTCACCAGCCACAGCCTTTGAAAGAAGAGTTTTTCCTGTTCCTGGAGGTCCTACAAGGAGTACCCCTTTAGGTATTCGCGCTCCAATATCAGTATATCTTTCTGGTCTCTTTAAAAAATCAACTATTTCTGTTAATTCGTCCTTAGCTTCATCAACTCCTGCTACATCCGCGAATGTTACTTTTGATTCATCATCTGGAACATAAACTTTAGCTTTACTTTTAGTAAAACTTAGAGCCCCTTGAGCACCTCCACCTCCCATACTTCTTCTGGCGAAGAATTGTAAGACAAGGATAAAAATCAAAGGAGGAACAACCCAACTTAATATGGTTGAGAAGAAATTAGGTTTCTTTGGGGGGGCAGCAGCAAACTCCACCCCTTTACTTTCTAACCTTTGAGGAAGATCCATATCAAAAATTGGGGTTGTTGCTAACACTGAGGGGGCACCCTCTTCAGCTCCATTCAACTCATACCTAATTTGTTCTTGGGTAATATATGCTCTTTTTACCTCTCCATCATTAACTTGATCAATAAATAAGGAGTAAGGAACCCTAGGGATTTGCATATTTTGGTTAGGGAAAAGGCTACTAAATAAAAGTAGTGCTCCAACTCCTATCAAAATGATATTTACAATTCCAAATCTTCTATTAGGTTGATTATCGTCTTGTCTTATTGGCATAATTGTGATCAATTTTGAACTTATTATAAACTAAACCAACAGTTTCCGTATCTGTATTATTTTTTATGGGTAAGAACCGTACGGTACTTTAACCATATAAAAAATCCTAAAAATTAATTTTTGAATGAACTCTTAACGCATATATCATCCCCAATCAAACTAAGCTGAGATTCGCTTAATTTGATAATTTCATGCATTTCTCCAAACTCAAAATCCCCAAAGGGATTCATACTATTTTCTCCTCCTAAAATTTTTGGAGCAATAAAAGTTATAATTTCCTGAATACAATTAGTTTTAATAGCAGATGTAGCCAATCGAGGGCCACATTCCCACAAAACTTTATTACATCCCCTTTTAGCAAGTATTTTTGAAATTAACTCTGGATTATCTGATGATACCTTTTCAACTTCAACAGACTTTGGAATCCTAGTTAGGTAGTTTTCATTTGCTGTTGAAGAATCATAAATAACTAATGTTTTTGCCTTATTACAATCCCAAAGATTAGATTTTGTTGGCAGGTCTAAACTTTTTGTAAACACAACCCGCAAAGGCTCAGGATTTTTTAAACCTCTAGTAGTTAAGAGGGGATTATCTCTTCTTAATGTGTTTCCACCAATGATTATTGCATCAAATTCCGCTCTAAAAGAATGTACTAATGCCCTTGATTCTTCATTAGTAATCCATTTACTTTTTCCATTTTTTAAAGCTATTCTACCATCAATACTCATTGCCCATTTAAAAACACCAAATGCCTTTTCAGTAATATTCCTATGAATGAAAGCCTTATTTAAATCTAAGGATTCCTTTTTACATAATCCTAAGTGAACTTGTATTCCAGCTTCTTTTAGCAGTTTAATACCTTTTCCAGCGACTCTTACATCAGGGTCTTCAATAGATATATAAGCAGTTTTTATCCCAGAGGATATCACCTTATCTACACATGGAGGTGTTCTACCCTTGTGGCAACAAGGTTCAAGATTTACATATATTGACCCACCTTTAGCATCTTTTTTTAAATTATTAAAAGCCATTGCCTCTGCATGAGGCATCCCTGCCTTGAAATGAAACCCTTCTGAAATAAGCTTTCCATTATTATCAAGTATTACTGCTCCCACCCTTGGGTTTGGACTCGTTGTGTTTTTGCCTAAAGAAGCCAAAAAAATTGCTCTTTTCATCCATTTTGTATGGTTTACATTTTTTTCAGTCATCTCCAAAAATCAAATTCAGTTTATTGATCTCCACTCTTTAACAACAAAAGGAGGAACAGGTAACTCAGAAAAAACTCCCGACAAAGATAATCTTAGTGGTCTATTTTTATCTAAATTTTTAATCAATTCATCAAGATCGAATTCTGCTGCAGCTTGTCTTCCATCATTTGCTAATTCAACATTAAGTAATGTTTTATCATCTAAAAGCCACTGTTTTCTCCCTGATTCAACCCTCAAGTCAGTGGGATGATCAATCCTGAGATTTCCTGGATATCCTATTACTCTCAAGATCAATTTATCTTCAAAAAAAGGTGATTTATAAGCCACTAATTGCCAAGTTTCAAAGTCCAAATCCCTTAAAAACTCACTACTAGCATTCATTAATGCCCCATTTATTTCTGTTTCTGCAACTTCTGCGGATACTTTTAATGGGTTGAAAATAAATGATAGTAATAAAAGTAAAGGTAATATTTTTTTTAAAAAAATATTTTTATTTGATTTTGTAATTTTCTTCATTTTCAGAATCCATCAGAGCATCTAGAGTAACAGCTGTTCTTACAATAGCTTGATATCTTTTGATTATTTTACGATTTTTTTCTATAACTCGAGATAAATTCAAAGTATCTTTTTCAGAGTAGCTAGATGTTAAATCGTTAGAATCTTCTTCAATAAATTCAAATTCACTATCTTTATTTATTAGAGTTAATAATAAATCATGTAATCTCTTTCTTCTTTCAGACAATTGATTTATTATAAAAGCTCGAACAATCATAAGATAATTTAATAAAACATTCAAATAGGTAAGTTTCTTTTAATTAAATATTCATGACTGAAAAAAAAAGAAAAATTCATGTAGTAGGAATTAATTCTTATAAATTTGAGGATCTATCTTTTAAATTACAAAATTTATTTCAAGAAACAGTTTCTATTGCAGTTCCAAATTCATATTTTGAAGAAATAAAATTATGGAGCAAAAATGGTTTAGAAAAAAAGAAATTATTTTTTTCGAGCAACAGTAATGAGGAACTTGTTAACTGGCTTAGATCACAAAAGTCTGATGTTATTTTAATTTCAAGAGGAGATCCACTTTGGTTTGGTATTGGGAGAATACTACTAGAAAATTTTTCAAAGGATGAATTAAGTTTCTACCCTTCAAATACTTGTATTCAATTAGCATTTAGTAAGTTAAAGATCCCATGGCAAGATACTGTTAATGTGAGTATTCACGGCAGAGATTCGAATAGGTTCGTAGAGGCCCTTAAGACAAGGCCTTCAAGTTTGGCTATTCTTACAGATTCAAATAACAAGAGTTTAGAAATAATCAAAAAAAACTTATCAGAATTAAATCTTATTGACTTCTATGATTTTTGGCTCTGTGAAGAGATTGGCTTGGAGAATGAAAAGATAAGAAAATTAAATCTCAAAGAGTCTTTACCATCAGATATATCAAGTTTGAACATTATTGTTCTTAAAAAAACAAAGAAAAATTACTCAAATAATAATCTCCCTCTTTTCGGAATCAGTGACCATATTTTTAAGACTTTTGATGATAGACCAAACTTATTAACTAAAAGGGAGATTCGCGTTCAAATATTAGCTGCTTTAGAGCTCCCAAGAAATGGAGTCATCTGGGACATAGGAGCAGGTTGTGGGTCAATTGGTTTGGAGGCACTAAAATTAAGGCCTAATTTGGATTTGTTTTGTATCGATAAAAGGATTGGCTCAAAAGAATTAATACTAGAAAACTCGAAGAGGCTTGAAGTCAAACCAAAATTTATTCTTGAGGAAGACATAAATTACACCTTGAATATGAATAATTTAAGTTCTCTTGAAAAACCTAATAGATTAATAATTGGAGGATGTGATAAAAAAACTAAACTCCAGATTATTAATAAACTAGCTCAAGATATGGATATTGGAGACATTATCGTTATCCCAATAATTAATATTCAAACTATTAAAGAATTGAAAGAGGAATTAGAAGATAAAAATTTCAAAACAAATTTAAATTTAATTCAGACCTATAAAAGCTTAAGTATTGCGGAGGGAATGAGACTAGAACCAAATAATCCTGTTTTTCTATTAAAAGGGAAAAAATAAATTTAAGTAATAGTTATTTATCAGGTTTAGCCACATGGGGTAAACCCCAACCTAGTTTATTTCTTAAAACTTGGAAAAATTCGTGATCTTCAAGTCTAATAAATTTTACTGAGTGTTTACTTTTTCTTATTAAAACCCTATCTTCAGGCCAAACATAACAACCAGCATTGCCATCAACCACCATTACTAACCTTTCAGGAGTTGCAGGAAAAACAGTTACTGGCTCAGAATCATTAAAAACCAACGCCCTAGATGCTAATGAATGTGGAGCGATTGGGGTTAATTGCACGACTGGACAATCAGGTGTGATAACTGGTCCTCCAGCACTTAGAGAATAGGCGGTAGAACCAGTTGGAGTAGATAAAATTACTCCATCAGCTGAAATATCCACAGGAGCATGTCGACCTATAGAAATTTCAAAGTGACACATACTTGTTAGAGGTTCTCTATGAAGCGCCATCTCATTAAGGCAAAGAGACTCCCATCTCCTCTGATCATTCCTCATTACACTAATGATAAAACAAGTTCTTTCTTCAATATCCCAATTTCTAGCAATTATTTTATCTATAGCCTCATCTAGGTTAGATAAGTAAGCTTCCGCAAGAAATCCTAAATGACCAGTATTTATTGTAAGAATTGGAATTCTAGCAGGTGCAGTTTGCCTTGCAGCAGAAAGTACGGTCCCATCTCCGCCAAGAACAATTGCAAATTCCATTGATGAGTCAAACCCCTCAGGGACACAATTCGTATATCCCAAAGGACGAACATGTTGATCAGGATTAGCGAAACCAACCATCCCTCCAGAGCTACTAACTCTTACAACTTCAAAATTAGATTTTTCCAATTTTTTTTGAACAGAAGTTGCAGTTTGAACAGCTAGTTCCTTTCCATCATTAACGATTAGTCCTGCTTTACGTACCAATCAAAAAATTAAAACTAGGACTATCTTAAACTAATTTGTTGGACAATCCTAATTTAAAAATTAAATACTATTTAGAACTGTTCTAAGAATCTAATATCATTTGTATAAAATTTTCTGATGTCGTCGATCTGATGTCTCACCATACAAAATCTCTCAACTCCTAATCCTGCAGCAAAACCAGTCCATTTCTCAGAATCTATTCCTATTTTTTCTAAGACCTTTGGATCAACCATTCCGCAACCCATTACTTCTAACCATTTACCTTTCCACTGGACGTCTACTTCTGCTGAAGGTTCAGTAAATGGGAAATAACTAGCTCTAAATCTTACAGGAATATCTCCAAAAAAGGCCTTTAAAAATGTAAGAACTGTTCCTCTTAAATGACTAAAATTAATGTCTTGATCGATACATAAAACCTCAACCTGATTAAATACAGGAGAATGCGTAGCATCTACTGCATCTCTCCTATATACTCTCCCTGGAGCAATAATTCTTACTGGAGGAGGATTCTTCTCTAAGTACCTTATCTGAACAGGAGAAGTATGGGTCCTTAAAAGTCTATTTTCATCTAAGTAGAAAGTGTCCTGCATATCTCTTGCGGGATGATTTTTAGGTATGTTGAGAGACTCAAAATTATAAAAATCAGTTTCTATTTCAGGGCCACTTTCAACTGAGTATCCCAAACCACAAAATATGTCTATTATTTCTTCTTGAGTTGAAATCAAGGGATGTTTATTCCCAGGGGGTGTTCCAATTGAAGGGATAGTTACATCAATTTTTTCTTTTTTAATCTTTTTATCTAAGGCTTCGCTGTTTAGTTTACTTTTTCTTTCATTTATTTGTTCTTGCAAATTAATCTTTATTAAATTTGCCTTCTGGCCAATAATTGGTCTATCACTAGCAGATAATTGACCCATTGTTTTCAAAATAATTGATAAATCACCTTTTTTCCCTAGCAAGGAAACTCTCAATTGATCCAGTTCTTCATGAGTATTAGAATTGTCTATATTATTTTTTGCTATTAGAGAAAGATTATTTAGTTTTTCCTCAATTTGACTTAATGATTCAATTTGACTCACTGATATAGTAAAAATAAGTATTGCTTTATCTTACTTAAATATCGTCCATAAATAAAATTTTTTGATTAATGAAACCGTTAAACATATTAATTAGCAATGATGATGGTGTTTTCGCAGCGGGGATAAGAGCATTAGCAAAATCAGCCAAAAAAAGAGGACATAAGGTAAAAGTAGTATGTCCTGACCAAGAAAGATCAGCTACTGGTCATGGTCTTACTTTACAATCCCCATTAAGAGTGGAAAAAGCTGACGAGTTATTTGGACAAGGAATTGAAGCTTGGGGATGTTCTGGCACACCTGCTGATTGTGTCAAATTAGCACTATCTGAACTCTTGGATCATAAACCTGATCTGATACTATCTGGAATAAATCACGGACCCAATTTAGGGACAGATATTTTTTGTTCAGGCACAGTCGCTGCAGCTATGGAAGGCACTTTAGAAAATGTTCCTTCCATGGCAATAAGTGTTGCTAGTTTTAAATGGAAGAATTTTGAATTTGCTGGAGAAATTGCAATGAATGTTGCCGAACAAGCAATTAATGATAATTGGCCAGCTTCACTTCTACTAAACTTGAATATACCTCCTTGCGAGAAAAGCAAAATCAAAGAATTATCCTGGACAAGATTATCGGTAAGAAAATATAAAAATCAATTTTCCAAAAGGGAAGACCCGAGGGGTGATGATTATTATTGGTTAGCAGGTGAAGTTGTTTTAGACCTTAAATCGAAAGGTTATGGTCCTAAGAATTGGCCTAGCGATGTATCTCAAATACAAGAAAATAAAATATCTCTTACACCTGTAGAACCAGATTTATTTTGGAGAGGTAACCTAGATGACTTACCTAAAATTAATAATTCATTTGTAAATCCTTCTTAAAAGCCATAAAGAAAAACAAAGTCCAAAAAAATGAGCAGCAATAACTTGCGTGTTACTGAGAACTGATAATATTTCAAGACCAGTAATTGGGATATCAGATGTCGCTGTTATCAATTGTCCGGTTGTTTGTGAGGATGCTTGTATAAATAAGGCTCCCATAAGAGCTTGATATCCAATTAATCCAAACAAAATTCCTAATAAATCGACTATGAGACCTCTTTTTATTAATTTACTCGTTTGTCCTCTTGAAGGTCTTGCATTGCTTGAGATTGCTCTACCCGTTCTAACTATTAACCAACCTTGCCAAAGACTAAAAAGTAGTAAAATCAAGGAAATTGTTGTAAGTGATAGTCCAGGCGCTAAGCCAAGCTGTCCTTCGCTATTATTAACAACATTAGAAAACAGCAAAACAGCTGCAACAACAACACCTAAAATGGATTGAACCCAAAAGCGTATCCATCCAACACGCCTCATTCCAAATGAAAGGGACTGAAAATCAATTTTGTCTGACATTCATTTGATTGAATAAATTGTAATCTATTCAAATTTGCCATCAAAATCATAAAATTGCACGTAATCTTTTGATCTCTTTACTATCGCCATCTGAAGTTAAGAATCCCACTTCAATAGCTATTGGGAGTTTTGATGGACTTCATGCCGGCCACAGAAAATTAATAAAAAGTGTTGTTGAAGACAATCTATATACCCCAACAATTGCGAGCTTCTGGCCTCATCCTAGAGAAGTTCTATACAAAGAGACTCGCCTTAGACTTGATTTACCTGAAGAAAAACTATCTATTCTTGAAGATCTCGGGATTGAACAATTAGTTCTGATTCCTTTTGATAAGGAACTATCTAAATTTAGTGCAGAAAGATTTGTAAGAGATATTTTGATAAATCAATTACAAGCAAAAAACATTTCTGTGGGTGCTAATTTTAAATTTGGTTTTAAAAGAAGCGGAGACATAAACACTATAAAAAATATGATTAAAGACACGGATATAAAACTAAAGATTACTCCAATTTTAGAAGATAAAGAAGGTAGAATCAGCAGTAGCAGAATAAGAGATTTATTAGAGAAGAGTGATCTGAAAAATGCCTTCAAAATTCTTAATAGGCCTTATAGTTTTAATGGAAAGGTTGTCAAAGGTAAGGGTATTGGGAAAAGTATAGGGTGGCCCACCGCAAATCTTGAAATAGATGGAAGAAAATTTTTACCTGGAGAGGGAGTCTATGCAGCATGGACGACTATAGAAAATTCCAACCAAAAAATTGAATCTATTATGAATCTTGGCTCTCAACCAACAATAAATCCCTTATTGCCATCTGCAGTTGAAGTTCATTTAATGAATAAAGATATAGATCTATATGGTTTAAATCTATCTGTAGAACCAGTTGAAAAGCTTAGATCTCAAATCCAGTTCAATAACGTTAAGCAACTTTCTAGTCAAATTAAAAATGATAGAGAGAATGCCCTAAGAATTTTTAAAAACTACAAAAAATAAATTACAAATGCTGAATTCCAATACTGAAGACACTGAAGATTTAAGAATTTATCAAATTATTGACGCTAATCTAGACCGAGCTAGAGAAGGATTAAGAGTTCTAGAAGATTGGGCTAGATTTGGTCTGGGCAAAGAAAAATATGTTGAAAGGATTAAAAATTTTCGGCAAATTTTAGGAAAAAATCATTTAGAAGTTTATAAACAATCTAGGAATCACATTGAGGACAAATGTAAAGGATTGACTCATAAAGAGCAATTCAACAGAAAAACTTCTGAGCAAATTATAAGTTCTAATTCAGCCAGAGTTCAAGAAGCATTACGAGTCATAGAAGAATTCTCAAGGCTTCAGAATCATGAGCTTTCAAAAATAGCTTCTGAAATTAGATATGAAATTTATACTATTGAAATTGACTTATTGAGTTATAGCAAGTTAAAGAAGTCGGAGGAAATTTTAAAAGAAAATGACTTATATGTAATCACAGATCAAAAAGACAATTTATTAGAAATAATAGAAGAGATTTTAATCGCTGGAGTAAGAATTATTCAACATAGATTTAAAACGGGAACTGATCAAGATCATCTTCAAGAAGCAATTCAGATTAAAAATCTATGTAAAAGATATAATTCTCTGTTTATCGTTAACGATAGACTTGATATAGCTTTGGCAACTAACGCTGATGGGATTCATCTTGGTCAAGACGATTTAGATTTAAAAACCGCAAGGAAACTATTAGGATATTCAAAAATTGTCGGTATAAGTGCAAATAATGCAATTGATATTTCAAATGCTCTTAAAGAGGGTTGTGATTACATAGGAATAGGGCCAGTATTTGAAACTACAACAAAAAAGAATAAAATACCTTTAGGTATTGAAAATATCAAAAAACTTACAAAGGATTTAAATATTCCTTGGTTTGCTATTGGAGGAATCAAGTCAAATAATATTTCATATTTAAAAAGAAATGGGTTTAAAAAAGTTGCCTTAGTTGCGGAATTAATGAATTCTGAAGATCCTAAAGAAGACGCTATGATGATTCTAAAAAAGTTGTCTCATGAAAATTAGGGTAAATGGAGAAGAAACAAAAATAGAACTTGATCAAGAAAATGCTCTACTATCTACAGCTCTTCACCATATGGGATATAAACCAAACACAATTGTAGTGGAATTAAATAATTTAATTATAAATTCAATGAAATGGGAAAAAGTGAAGCTTAAAGATGGTGATAATTTAGAAATTGTTTCAATAGTTGGTGGTGGATAAAAGAGAAATATTTAATATATTAAAAATCTTCATAATTTTTTAAGTTTAGGCTTGAAACAATAACCAAATTTCTCCTTTTTTCGTTTTATATTCTTAATACTTAAATTTAACAATGAAAGAAAAAATTGATAGCAACTCAAGGTCTTTAAAATGGGAGCAAAATGGGGAATTAGCACATAAAGATCTCTCCGAGCTGATTGAAAGATTAAAAAATGTAGAAAGTGAACATACCTCATCTGAGCTGTCTAGATTAGGTGCAAAATCAAACATAAAAGATTAAATTTGTTACTTAGATCTTGTTTTTATAGAAATTTGTATCAAATTAAAAATACTGAATATAAAAATAAATGCCGAAAAGATTTCCAGAGTGGGTAAATACAGAAGTCGTGATAAAAGCAATCAAAATGAGAGAAGAAGGAATGCTATCAAAACAACTAAATTTATGGATAGAAAACCTATTAGAAATCGAAAAAAAGTGATTATTTAGGAAATACTTTTAATTATTCTGAGAGCCGCCATTGCTGCTCCGTAACCATTATCTATATTCATAACTGCAATACCTGGAGAACAGCTTGATAACATACTATTTAGAGCAGTTGCTCCATCCTTGCTGACGCCGTATCCTACAGAGACAGGTACTGCAATTATCGGTTGAGCCAACAATCCGCCCACAACTGTTGCCAATGCTCCTTCCATTCCAGCACAAACTATTAATACATCATATTTATTAATTTCTTCTAACTGACTCATCAATCGATGAAGTCCCGCCACTCCAACATCTATAAAAGATTGACAATTCACTCCATAAATTTCGAGCGCTAATTGTGCTTCAAGTGTTACGGCCAAATCGCTTGAGCCGCCTGAAATTATGGCAACTTTTTTATTCGTAATTATTTTTTTTAAATTTTTCCCAATTGTCAGGCAATTTGCTTCTTCATGGAATCGTGCATCATCATACAAATCTAAAAGATAATTAGCCTTTTCACTATTAATCCTAGTAATGAAAACAACCTCATTTTTACTTAATACATTTACACATAATCTTTCTAATTGGTCGATACTCTTATCTTGCCCCCAAATAGCCTCAATGAGTCCAAGCCTATCTCTTCTTTGAAAATCAAACTTGATATCAAAATTCATCTTTGTTTATCTAATTCTCCCTCATAAATCAATTTAAAAGGATTACTGCCTACATTTAGAGCAGCTTTAACATTATCTTCAAATTTTTGTTGAACTACATTTACTTCTGACATTGGTATGCTTTTCCATAATTTCTTACTTTTCCAATTTACTAAAATTAAAGCTTCTTCTTTTTCTTTATCCCAAAATAATTGTCTACCCAAAAAACCATCTTGAGAAGATAACCATGGCTCCCATATTTCTTTTTCCGCATTTAGCCAAGCTGCTTTTACATCAGCAGGTACTTTAAGTCTTAATTCCTCTATAACCATTTCACTTTGAAAATTATCCATAGTAAAAGCTTTTAAATTTGGAATATCAGATTGAAAAATCAAAACTACTAAGCAAATTAATACTAAACAAAATTTTTGAAATTTTTTTTTCAAATTTAAATTAAATTTCATTTTTTCTCAAGTAGTACTACTGAATGACAACTTATACCCTCTTCTCTCCCTTCAGGGCCCAATTTTTCATTAGTAGTTGCTTTTATCCCAATTAAATTTTCATCAATGTTTAAGATCTCAGAAATATTTTTTTTCATTAGTTTTATGTGTGGCATGATTTTTGGCCTTTCAGCAACAAGAACACTATCAATATTATTTATTTCCCAACCATGATGTCTTATCAAGTCAATTACTTTTGATAACAAAAACAAGCTATCAGCATTTTTCCATTTTTTATCAGATGGAGGAAAATATTTTCCAATATCTCCAAGAGAGAGAGCGCCTAATAATGCATCCATTATTGAGTGACTAAGAACATCAGCATCACTATGTCCATCAAGCCCTAAATTATTGGGATGTTCTAGTTGCACTCCTCCAATTATTAAGTTTCTACCCTTGACTAATCTATGGATATCATACCCATTTCCAATACGGAAGTTTGGTGATTTTTTTTTCATATAATAACCTTTCAAGAAATTGAAATTTATAAAAAATTTGGAATTAGTTTTCTCACGTTAAGTGTGAATTATATTGTCACTATTATATATTTAATTAGATGATCTGTTTTTAATTACAGAGTATATGTAAATCAAAAGTATTTTCTAAAAAATTTTTTTTTGAATTTTTTTTGTTTTCAGATAAAAATTCCTGTACCGTAATTATTAAAATTTAGTTTTTAAACTTTTCAATGAAATTTAAAAAAATTATATTTTGGAATTTAATAATTCTTATTTCTACATTTGGATTACTAGAAATATTTGCAAGAAATTTTTTCCCAGAATTTAAAAATAGGGAAAGTTATTCTCTTGAGAAAGAAAATTTAATTTATGGAAAAATTCTCAATAAAAATTTTTTCAAAAAAAAATATAAAAATATTTGGATTTCTAGAGTGATAAATGAAAATCATAAATTTGACTATAATAATAAAGATTTATTCATAGTTTTAGGGGACTCTATTACAAACGGTTTTGGAATGCCATATGAGGATATTTATTGGGTAAAAATGCAAAAAAAAGTTTTATTAGATAAAAGAATTAATAACAATATAGAATTTCTTGCACTTTCCGATTACGGAAATAATTTAAATGACTCCATTAAAACCATCAATGATATTAAAGATGATTTTAATTCTTCGATAAAATACATTATGTACCAATTTAATTTTAACGATTTGATTCCATTGGAACTTCAAGGAGCCAAAAATCCTGATAAAACAAAGTTTAAAAAGCTTCTTGCTCAAATAAAATACAGTTCTCTTGAAAAATCTGTCTTTTTTAATTGGTTTGTACATTATATAGGTGCTAGCAAAAGATATTTAGAAAACTGTGAAAACGGAAGTAGTTCACTTTTGAATTCATATTCATTTACGTTTGGAAGCAAAGGCTTTGAAAGCTTATCTCAAAAAGCTTGGAAAGAGTTTGAAAATCAGATTAAAAAACTATCGATAATTTCAAAAAATTTAGACGCAGAACTTTTTATTTTCATATCTCCAATTTTATACGATATAGATAATAAGGGGATACATAAATATCATTCCCCAAAATATATAAACTACGGATGTGCAACAATAAATCCTAGAGAAAAGATAAATAAAATTTCTGAAAAATTAAATATTAAAGTTCTAGATCCAAAAGAATACTTAAAGAAAGGTTTTGATTCCTATTTAAAAGAGAACAACTTCCAACCTTTTTTCTATACAGCAGATCCAAATCATTTCAACAATAAGTCCTCAGAATATATTGCAGATTATCTATACTTTAATATTTTTACAGATTAAAATATTGGATTGTTATAGTAAGAATCTATTTAAATTTATAATTTCCAAATGATAAAGTATTTATATAATATTTATATAATATTTAATTAAATGAGCACATATATTATTGGTATATCTTGTTTTTATCATGATAGTGCTGCAGCACTTATTAAGGATGGAGAAATAGTTTCAGCTGTTCAGGAAGAAAGGTTTACACGAAAAAAACATGACTCAGGATTTCCAATAAACGCTATTCGATATTGTTTGAATTCCCATAATATTAATTTAAAAGACGTGAGCAATATAGTTTATTATGAAAAACCTTTACTTACATTTGAAAGACTTTTGGAAACATACATCGGTGTTGCACCAAGAGGCATGAGATCTTTCATTGCAGCAATGCAGGTTTGGATAAAAGAAAAAATATTTTTGAAGTCAGAATTAAAAAAGAAATTTAAATCTTTACAGAAAGAATTGTGCCCATTAGATGATTTTGACATGCCTAAATTCCTTTTTGCTGAACACCATCAATCTCATGCAGCTGCAGCATTTTATCCAAGTAAGTTTTCAGAATCTGCGATATTATGCATGGATGGGGTGGGGGAATGGGCTACAACTTCTTTATGGATAGGGAAAGATAACAAATTAAAGCACCTATGGGATATCAGCTTCCCTCATTCATTAGGTCTAATTTACTCTGCTTTTACTTATTATTGCGGATTCAAAGTTAATTCTGGCGAATATAAATTAATGGGGTTAGCACCTTATGGTCAACCTAAATTTGTTCAAATAATTAAAGAAAAACTTATTGATATTAAAGATGATGGAACCTTTAGATTAGATATGAATTTTTTTAAATATCATAGAGGCTTCAGGATGACTAGTAGTGCATTTCACAAACTTTTTGGTCAGAAACCTCGTGCTAGTGAATCTGAGTTGACAAGTTTTCACATGGATTTAGCTGCCTCTATTCAACAAGTCACAGAAGAAATTGTTTTGAAGCTTGCCAAATCTATTAGGCAGGAAACTGGTATTGAAAATCTTTGCTTAGCAGGGGGAGTCGCGCTTAATTGTGTAGCTAATGGAAAGTTGCTCAAAGAAAATATTTTTAAAGAAATTTGGATACAACCCGCCAGTGGAGATGCTGGTTCTGCAATTGGAGCAGCCTTACTCGGCTGGTATGATTTTCATAAAAAACCTAGAAAGGTTAATCCCTTTGATTCTATGAAAGGCACTTATCTAGGATGTGAATATTCAAATAATGAAATTAAAAAATATTTATTAAACGTAAAAGCTAATTTTAAGGAATTACAAGATAAGGAACTTTTTGAAAAATTAGCAGAACTTTTAGATGATGGTAAAGTTATTGGTTGGTTTAATGGTCCAATGGAATTCGGGCCAAGAGCGTTAGGAGGAAGATCGATAATAGGAGATCCAAGAAATATTAAAATGCAGAGCGTTATGAACTTAAAAATAAAATATAGGGAAAGCTTTAGGCCTTTCGCACCCTCAATATTAGAGGAAGATGTCTCTACACAATTTGAATTAAATATAAAAAGTCCATATATGCTTCTTGTTGCCCCAGTACGTGAAGAACTTTGTAAAAAAATGAGTACTAAGGAAGAAAATCTTTTTGGTATAGACAAATTAAATATAATCCGTTCAGCAATACCAGCAGTTACTCATATTGATTATTCAGCAAGAATTCAAACAGTAAATCAGAGAACAAATCCAAGATATCATGGATTAATAAAAGCTTTCAAGAAGAGAACTGGCTGTTCAAGTGTTATAAATACCTCATTTAATGTAAGAGGTGAGCCTATTGTTTGTTCTCCTCAGGATGCTTATAGATGTTTTATGAGAACTGAAATGGATGTTTTGGTTTTACAAAATCAGTTACTTTTTAAAGAAGATCAACCAAAGTTAGAAATTGATGAAACTTGGATGGACAAGTTTGAACTAGATTGATCATGAATAAATTATTAACTAAAAAAAGTCTTAGAGAATTCGGATTAATTTTTGGATTTGGATTGCCTTTAATTTTTGGATTTTTAATACCACTAATTTTTGCTCATTCATTTAAAGAATGGACAATTATAGTAGGTTTGCCATTTGTCTTTCTAGGAATCATTAAACCTAATTTGCTCTATTTTCCCTATAAAATATGGATGAAAATAGGAAATATTTTAGGTTGGATAAATAGTCATATTATTTTAGGATTAATTTTCTTTTTTGTTCTTATACCAATATCTATAATTATGAAGTTTTTTAAATATGAGCCTCTAAAAAGAGTGAATGGTAATGTAAATTCATACAAAGAAATTACAAAAGGAAAGAAAATAAACCTTAAGAAAATTTTTTAGCATTATGTCTGCATTTTTTGAACTAATTCAAGATATCTGGGATTTTCTAAAAGTCCGCAAAAAATATTGGTTAGCGCCTCTAATAATTACAATTGTGATAATGGGTGCTTTAATAGTTATCACTCAAGGTTCAGTTGTAGCTCCATTTATTTATTCAATATTTTAATTTAAAAAAATACAGCATATATATAAAAAATACATATATTGATTTTATGAATAAGATTTTCTTATTGAGATTTTATAATTACATATCCCAAAACCATAAATCTGCTTCATTATTATTGTTTTGATCATTATAGAATTTATTTTTAATTAAATCTTTTCTTCTTTTTACAGTTCTATTAAACCTTTCTTCATTCCTCCAAAGTTCTATTTGTTTATGATTTCCGCTAATTAGGACATCAGGTACTTTCATTTCTCTAAAAACTTGAGGTCTAGTATATTGAGGATATTCTAATAAATAAGAGTTGTGACTTTCATCTACTAACGACTCGGAATCTCCAAGAGTCCCAGGAAGTAATCTAGATACGCCATTTATTATTGATATAGCAGGTATTTCACCTCCAGAAAGGACATAATCGCCTATCGATATCTCTTCATCAGCTAAACATCTAATCCTTTCATCAAAACCTTCATATTGACCACAAATAATTATTATTTGATCCAAAGTGGACCATCTCGCAAGATCCTTTTGCTTTAAGACTTTACCCTGAGGGGTCATCAACAAAGTTTTACTTTTAGGTGATTTTGTAATTGATTCATATGCCTTATAAATAGGTTCAGGTTTTAATACCATACCTGCACCTCCTCCATAAGGCTTATCGTCTACTTGTCTGTAAGAACCTTCTCCATATTCTCTTAAATCATGCAAATTTACATCGATCAAATTCTTATCTAAAGCTCTTGTTATGACTCCTAAATTATTTATTAATTCAAAAGCTTTAGGGAACAATGTAATTACATCAAAATTAAAACCACTCATCTAGAATTCTTCCTCATAACCAAACTCCATTAACCTTGATTCTTTTTTTCTCCAATTTGGAACAACTTTTACAAACAACTCAAGGTGAACTGGACCATCAATTAATGTTGACATATTTGATCTTGCTGACTGACCAATCATTTTTAACATTGAACCTTTCTTTCCTATAAGAATGCCTTTTTGAGTAGATCTTTCAACAATAATAGTGGCCAAAATAGCTGTAAAAACTTTGCCATTTTTTCTTTTCATTTCCTCTCTCTTTTCTATCTTTACTGCGACACTATGAGGTACTTCTTCTCTTGTATTTTTTAATACCTGTTCTCTTACCAAATCAGATAATAAGTTATCTAATGGTTGGTCGCAAATCGTCTCTTCGCCATAAAGTTTTGGTCCCTCAGGAAGAAATTTAAGAGCCATATCGACTAGTTCAGAACATCCTTCTCCTTGAGAAGCACTTACAACTTGAAAGTTTCTATTAATCCCAAAAAATCTTCTATATTGATCTAATCGTAAATTCCTAAATTCTTTATTAACCAAATCCCACTTATTCAATGCAACAATAAAATCAGTTTTATTTGCGAGTAAAAAGTTCAAAATATATTCATCACCTCTACCAGGTTTTTCACTTGAATCAATTACAAAAATTATCATATCAACTCCATTAATTGCAGATTTTGCATTTTTTACTAAAATTTCTCCAAGTCGATGATGAGGTTTATGCACGCCAGGCGTATCGACAAAAATTATTTGCCCATTTTTTGTAGTAAGTATTCCTTTTAATTTATTTCTTGTAGTTTGCGCTATTGGAGAAGTAATTGTTATTTTTTCTCCAATCAATTTATTTATTAAAGTAGATTTACCCACATTTGGCCTTCCTAGTAAAGTTACAAACCCAGATCTATAATTGGTCAAAGACTTTTAATGCATCAATAATAAAATTCTGAACAAAAATGGAAAAAAAAACCATAGATTTAAAAGAAGCTTCGTTCACACAAGCAATAAACATATCCGCACAATGGTGCAAAGAGTGGGGTGAAGATCTACTCAGCGAAGAGGTTTTAGCAGATAGAATCGCAGAGCTAACTAGAACGAGAAATGGACTCAGAGGATTTTTTGCATATGCTTTATCAGATAAAGACTGTTTTTTGTTAGATAAACTTCCTTTTTCACTAATTTACAAACTGAACGAAGGTGGTGATGCTGTAACAGATATAGTAGTAAAAAATTTAATAATGAGTTCGGCTCAAATTATTATTCATCAAAGAAATAATAATCATGAATATGAGATAACATCGAAAAATATTTCAGATAGATGCAAGGCTATTTTAAAACTGTTAGAAACTAAGTCAGTTACAAAGTCTGTCAATCAAGTCCTTAGAGACTTAGATGATATGGGCAATAGTTTTGATAATTCAGTAAAGTATGACCCAGAGCAAAAGGAATTTATAAAAAAACAAATTCTTGATATCGCCCAATAAAAAAGCGTAGAAACAAATCTACGCTTTAGGTTTAATTGTTTAAGTTAATGTGTTTAGTCTCTTCTTCCGCCGCCTTGAAGTGCAATCATTAATCTTAAAATAAAAACAAAAAGATTTATATAAGTTAAATACATACCTAAAGCCCCTGCAAGGTATTGCTCATCATTATATCTTCTTGGCATTGTATAGAAATCGACAAATGACATTGCAACGAATAAGACTGTTCCAAAACCTGCAATAATCAATTCGAGTCCTGAACCTCCAAAAAAGGCTGGAGCAAAGAATCCTCCAATTAATTGAACAAACATTGCTATAAGCAGTCCTATCAGCCCAAGACCAACTACCCCACTTAGTGCTTGACCAACACTATCACTCATTCTTTGGCCAGTATAAGAGGCAATAACGAAAGTTATACCTGTAGCTAATGCAGCTGTTCCAACAGAACCAATACCAATGGTTCCTATTGCTAAAGCAACTATTCCACTTAAGGTGAATCCAGTTAACAAGCTAAAGCCTGTTAATAAAGGCAAAGCCTTTGCATTATTTGCATTATTTGCAGCACTTGTGGCTATAAAAAACAAAACCAATTCTGCAATTAATGCAACTATTGAAAGAGGCTGGAAAAGCCCAGGATTTGTTGCTATGAGTGAGACACCTGCTAAAACGCCTAAAGAAGTTAGAACCATACCTCCACCTACGTAAGGTAAAGCTTTTTTAACAACGTTAGGTCCAACAATTGAACTAGTTTGTGCTTCACGAATAGCTTGATTGAAATTACTACTTGCAGGCATTTTCTTTTTTAAATATGTTTTTATTCTACTCGATTTTTAAAATTTCAGGGTACGGATCTCCAGAGTTATAAAGTTATTGATAAGCCTGAATAATTTTCTGAACTAAAGGATGACGAACTACATCTTCAACAGTTAAATAACAAAATTTTATACCTTTAGTTTCAGAGAAAATTCTCGATGCTTCGATGAGGCCGCTTTCCTGATCTTTATTTAAATCAATTTGTGTAATATCTCCGTTTACAACCATTTTAGATCTATCACCCAATCTGGTTAAAAACATTCTCATTTGGGAGCAAGTAGTATTTTGTGCTTCATCAAGGATAACCATAGAATTATCTAAGGTTCTTCCTCTCATAAATGCTAAAGGTGCAACTTCAATAATCCCCTTATCGATTAAAGAATTTGTTCTGTCAAACCCAAAAATACTATGTAAAGAATCAAATAGGGGTCTTAAATATGGATCTACTTTTTGTTGCAAATCACCAGGTAGAAATCCCAAACTTTCACCAGCTTCTACAGCTGGTCTGGTTAAAACAATTTTTTCAATTTTTTTCTCGTTCAAGAGTCGTGCCGCGCAAACAGTTGCTAAAAATGTCTTACCAGTTCCAGCTGGACCAATCGCGAACGTAAGATCAAAGTTTTCAATTGATTCAACATATTCTTTTTGCCTTATAGTTCTTGGTCTTAAATATCTTCCTTCTTTGGAACGCGCAAGAATTTTTTTTCCAAGTTCAGCATGTGAAGACGATTCGCCCATATTTAAAGAACTTAAAGCTGCTCTAAGATCTGCCTCTGGGACTTCTAACCCTTGTTCCCAAATTGGTCTTGTTAGTTCTACTAATGCTGAGGCTCTTTCAATTTTAGATATGACACCGTTCATCTCAAGTTGTAAACCTCTTATAGTTAAAGAAACTCCTGTCAGAGACTCAAATTTTTTTAAGAAAGAATTACCATGTCCAGATAATGCTGTAGCGGCATCAGAGCTTGGCAAATCTATTTTGAAGTGACCAGTTTTGGAAACTTCCTTCATCTAGTTATTGAATAAGAATAAAAATTTATCAACTCACTAGCTTTCAGCTTCATTACCCTCGCTTTCAGTTTTACTACTATCATTTTCTTCTTTAGTTTTAGCCTTGGCTAATTTTTCCTTCTCTAACTTTGCTTTACCAATTGCGATAGAGGGTCTTTCTGTTTTTTCTAATAACCCTCCCTTTTCTAATAAAGTTCTCACAACATTAGTTGGCTGAGCACCCTGAGTAAGTCTTGTTCTTAAAGCTTCTGTATCAAGCCTGGTTTCCTTAGTTCTTGGATTATAAAAACCTAGTTCTTGTAAAGGTCTACCATCTCTTCTGGAAGTACTATTGCATGCAACAATTCTGAAACTTGCCTCTTTTTTCTTTCCAAAGCGCTTAAGGCGCAATTTAATCATCTTAAATTAATGCGTTTTTAATAATAATATCATTTAAAGGTAAAAATATAGAAACTATAAATCGGCAAAACCTTTTTTCTTTTTATTATTTTTTTGTTTTTTCATTGGCTTATTACTATTCATCCCTCCCATTCCTGGCATTCCTCCCATTCCTGGCATACCTCCCATTCCTGGCATTCCTCCCATTCCTGGCATTCCTCCCATTCCTGGCATTCCTGGCATACCTCCGTTAGACATTTGTTTCATAAAACCTCTCATTCTTTGAAAATCGGCCAAAACTTTATCTACATCTTTTGCTTCATAACCGCTACCTTGAGCGATTCTTTGTCTTCTTGAGGGTTGAGCAGCTAGAACTTCAGGTTTTTGTTTCTCTTCAAGAGTCATTGACGAGATCATAGATTCTATTTTCTTAAGTTGATCTTCTCCATCTTTTATCATCCCATCATCTATTTTATTCATTCCAGGAATCAATTTAATTAATCCACCAAGTGAACCCATTCTTTTAATTAATCTCATTTGCTTTACAAAATCATTAAAATCAAAAGTCGCTTCTTGAAGTTTCTTTTGCATAGCTTCTGCATCAGCAAGTTCAACTTCTTTTTGTGCTTTTTCAACAAGTGTCAATACATCGCCCATCCCTAAAATTCTGCTAGCCATTCTCTCTGGATGAAATGGTTGCAATGCCTCTATTTTTTCGCCTACACCTATAAATTTGATTGGTTTACCACTTATTTTTCTTATTGATAAAGCAGCTCCACCTCTTGAGTCACCATCCAACTTAGTTAATATCGCCCCTGTGATGCCTACTTTTTCATGAAATGATTTTGTTAAGTCTGCAGCTTCTTGCCCAATCATTGAATCAACAACAAGCAAAACCTCATCAGGATTAGAAACTTCTTTTATTCGAACCATTTCACCCATCATGGAATCATCAATTTGCAGTCTTCCGGCAGTATCAATAATTATCGAATTGAATTCATTTTCACTAGCGAAATTCAATGCTTCCTTTGCTATTTCTTCTGGTTTGCTATTTTTTTCTTTAGCTGAAAAAACTTCCAATTCATATTGACTTCCCAATGTTTTAAGCTGCTCTACAGCTGCTGGTCGATAAATATCTGCAGCCACCAAAAGAACTTTTTTATCTTTTTCCTTTAAATAAAGTCCTAATTTTCCTGTTGCGGTTGTTTTACCCGCTCCCTGAAGTCCAGCCATCAAAATGACGGTAGGACTATTTTCATTTTCGTATAATGGAGAATTTTCATTCCCCATAATATTAATCAATTCTTTATTTACAACCTCAATAAATTTTTGACCTGGGTTTACACCCCTAACTACTTCTTCTCCAACAGCTTTATCTTTGACATCTGAAATAAACTCTTTTACTACAGACAAACTAACATCTGCATCAAGGAGTGCTCTTTTTACCTCCTTCAAGGCATCGTTTATATTATTTTCACTAATTTTTGCTTCGCCTCTTAAACCCTTTACTGCGTCTTCAAAGCGTGACGAGAGTTCATCAAACATTATTAAAAAGTAATTTTATTTATTATAGATGATCTTGAAGTTTGTAATTACAAGCCGCTCACGAAATCAACCAATTTCCATGATTTATTTGAAAACCCCAAAATATATTTAACTTTAAGGGGATTTAATGATGTTTCATTAATCAATTCTCCAGAATTCTTTACTAACCTTTCTAAATAATTCAATTCTACTAAAACAACTATCCGAGATGAAGTTTGCGATTCCATATCAATCTTACTTATTTGGGAATTAATCTCCTTATAAATTCCTTTCTTGATATCGTTCTGTCTTTCTTCGATTGTTCGATCAATTAGTCCTTTACTGACAATCTTAGAAAGATTAATTTCACTCTTTCCGGCTAAGTAATTACTTTTACTAAGAAGCCATCCATTAATTAAATTCCTTATATCTTCCAAAGAAGGTGAAGCAGTATTAAGTTCTTTGAATTCATAGTAAATAATTGAAGTAGATTTCTCAGAAATAGAATCCAATTTACTTGAAGGATTTTTTTTTATTTCTTGAATAATATCTATCTCACTAAGCTTTTGATTCTTATCTATTGCAATTAAAGGTTTTTCAGTAATAGATTGGTCCTGATTTGATTTTTTTAAATTATTTCTTAAAAATCCAATACCAATACCAAATACAAATAATATCAAAAACGCATAGATATAAATCAAATAAGGCGACCGATTAATTATCTCTTTATCCTTTAAGAATTCCCCAAAACTAAACTTTAATTCAGCAATCTTTTCAATTAAAAAATTATAAAATTCTATTGGTTTTTTCTTAAAGTATTCCTCATTGAATTCAATTTCTTTGGTCTCATCCTTTTCAAAGCCTTGTTTTATGCCACCAGGCCAAGGTAATCTTCTTTCATCAATATTGCCCAGTGTATTATCAAAATCTTCAGTCGTTTTTATGGAGGATTCCTTTTCAGTTTGTTGGTTTTGAAGATTTGACCTAATTGAAATTTTATTTGATTTCTTTTCTAATTTTTCAATAAATTCTTGAATTTCCCTATCTTCAAACCAAGAATCTAAATCCACCTCTTTTGAGTCAATATCTCTATACCCAACTAAAACATCATTCTCTAACCAATTTTTACAGAAAATACATATCGCCTCTAACTTATTTCCAGGATAATTATTAAGCCAATCTCGTAAATTTTCATCAGAACTACTTGAAAACCGTGCGGAGGCTTGGTCAATATCAGCTAAAAGCAAATCTAAGCAACCAACTAAAGGCATTGAATCAAGACCTGATAAATTTAGTTTCTTTAAAATTCTCCTCGCTTCAAATAATTTTTCCGGCTTTCTTCTAGAGAAACCAATAGCTGTTAGGGAAAGAAACGCTAAAAATCCTGCTTCTAATGATCCTCTTTTTTGTAATTCAAGAAACAAATCAATCTGTTCTTGCACTGTCAAAAATGGCTTTATTTGTTGAAAAAAAGTTTCAAACTCTTGCTGATTTAAATAATCTTTATATTCAGATTTATTATTACCTTCCAAACCACCTCTTTTGATTATTAAATTTTCCAACATACTTAAGCCTTTTTTATGAGACTCTTGATCATTTAGATCCCTACTAAGTAGATCTAGGATTCTGTAAGGAAGCAAAGCAACCAAATCTTCTTCAAGTTCTTTTCTTATATCTCCAAGCTTTCCCATTCTTTGTAGAAGTTGTATACCTTCATGTAAAAAGTCTGCCGCGTTCGAATAGGATCTTAGCTGTTGTTCCAGAATTGCAGAATCTCTAGCTGTTAAAGCAGCCAATAATGTTAAATCAGCTTCTCTACTACTTCCTAAAGCTGGAGTTTGTGGGGGTTGCAATGCTTTTCTCGTAATTTTAAAAGCTTCTTTTGGTGAACCTGATTCCCAAAGAAGTATTAAACCTGCTACTTGTCTATTTGAGGAAAAATCCAATCCAGAATTCCCATTTAATAACAGATTTTCATACTCTCTTCTACTTTCTGGATCTGTAAGTAGATCGGCAGTGAGACGAAGCAGCTCTGATCTTTGGGTTAAAACTTCATACGTAAAACCTTCATCAGGTGTTTTATCTAACCGCAATTGAAACGCCCTTAATATTTCCTCAGAAGTTGCAGAGGGGCTTACGCCAATTAAACGAAAATGGTCTAAAGGAAGTTCCAAACAAATATCCTATTGAAAATTCTTAGACAAATTTTATCAAGTTAAAAATTTTTTTCACAAGGTCTTACAGAGTTATTAAAGAAAATCATGAAAATCGCCCTTCACAGCTTAGAATGTTAACAAATCAAAACTTCGTTAAGGTATTTTTCTTGGAAACACACGTAGAGAGAATCTCAAATCTTCAAGACATAAAAAAAGCCGAATTAGATCGAGAAACCGGATTATTTCTTTATGAAGACATGACGCTTGGTCGTAGGTTTGAAGATAAGTGTGCAGAAATGTATTACAGGGGAAAAATGTTTGGTTTCGTTCATTTATATAACGGTCAAGAGGCTATAAGCACGGGAGTAATTGGCGCCATGAAAAAGAAACATGATTGGTTTTGTAGTACCTATCGCGATCATGTTCATGCACTAAGTGCAGGTGTTCCCTCATTTGAAGTAATGAGTGAACTTTTTGGTAAATCGACTGGTTGTAGCAAAGGCCGAGGTGGATCTATGCACTTATTTTCAAGAGAGCATCACCTACTCGGAGGATATGCATTTATTGGAGAGGGAATTCCAGTTGCATTAGGGGCAGCCTTTTCAAGTAAATACAAAAAGGAAGTTGCTGGAAATAGTAATAGTGATGCGGTAACTGCAGCATTTTTTGGGGATGGGACTTGCAATAATGGGCAGTTTTTTGAATGTTTAAATATGGCCCAGTTATGGAAATTACCCATAATTTTTGTTGTTGAAAATAATAAATGGGCTATTGGTATGGCTCATGATAGAGCTACTAGTAATCCTGAAATCTGGAGAAAAGCGTCTGCCTTTGGCATGCAAGGCGAGGAAGTTGATGGAATGGATGTATTAGCAGTAAGAGGGGCAGCACAAAGAGCAATTGAGCGGGCTAGGGCAGGAGAAGGGCCCACACTTTTAGAATGTTTAACTTATAGATATAGAGGGCATTCTCTTGCAGATCCAGATGAATTAAGGTCTGAAAAAGAGAAGGAGTTTTGGGGAAAAAGAGATCCTATTAAGAAATTAGCTCAAGAAATTATTGACGGTAAATTAGCTACAGAAGAAGAATTAAAAATTATTGAAAAGAAAATTGATGCTGAAATATCTGAGTCAGTTAAAAATGCAATTGAAGCTCCTGAACCTCCCTCAGAAGAATTAACCAAATATATTTGGGCAGAAGATTAGATTAAATACCGCTAGGTAATTTTCTGGTTAAGTTCCTTAATTTTCTTAGTGCCTTAAGTTCAACTTGTCTTACTCTTTCTCTAGAAACTTCTAATAATCTTCCAATTTCTGCAAGCGTATGTCTCTCATTTGCATCAAGTCCAAACCTTAGTTTGAGAACATGTTGTTCTTGCTCGCTTAAATGACTTAACCACTTACCAAGTTGCTCTTGATGCATTTTCTGTTCAACTTGATCTAAAGGCTCTTCATTATTACTATCTGCAATTAAATCACCTAAAAAGCTCCTACCATCATCACCATTTACTGGAGCATCTAAACTGCTTGTCGATAAAGCTTGTCTTAAAACAGAATCCAATTCTTCAACATCAATTTCCATTGCCTCTGCAATTTCAATTCTGCTTGGCATAGCACCAAGCTTATGAGCCAAATCTCTACTAACTTTTCTGATAGATGCTAACCTTTCACTTAAGTGAACAGGTAATCGGATTGTTCTTGATTGACAGGCAATTGCTCTTGTCATACTTTGCCTAATCCACCAAAAGGCATAAGTAGAAAACTTATATCCTCTTGTCGGATCAAATTTTTCAACAGCCCTCTCTAATCCAAGAGAACCTTCTTGTACTAAATCAAGTAATTCCAATCCTTTACCTTGATATTTTTTTGCCACACTGACAACTAATCTTAAATTAGCTTTCATCATTCTTTCTTTAGCTCTTCGACCAATTTTTATAGTTCTTTTTTGCTGAGTTGTAAAATCATTGACCTTTTCACTTAATTGTCCATCTTCTGTAAGAATCATCATCTTCTGAACTTGATTACCCAATTCAATCTCTTCGGCAGGTGTTAATAAGGGAACTCTACCGATATTCTGCAAATACCAACTAATTGGGTCATTATTCCTCCTCTTGGGAGGTTCTGCTTGGGTTGGTAATGATGAAACCATTTTCTGACCTAATTTAGGTACTAAAACTCTCCTACACTTTTTAAGAAATAGCCAAATATTTAATGCGCGCTTCAGATTTCAAGTTATATTTGTACACTTATGTGTTTAAAACTATAAATAACTCTCTTAAATTGTTTCTTTCAAGATATTTGTCTCATTTTTATATTTCGCATTAATTTTGACAATTCGTCACCAATAGCAGAAGCATTTGACCCTTTTTTACACTTTGATGCAGCAAATGAATGCAAAAGTACGTATTTAGCAAAAAAATCTGTTGTTATGTTTCTACAAAATGTTAAATCAATCGCAGAACTACCAGCTATAAATCCAGATAAAAGATCACCCAATCCAGCTCGAGCTGTGTGTGAATCAGTCCCAAAAAGTTGCCAAGCCTTTTTATTGTCAGCGACTATGCTATTAGCTCCCTTTAACAGAACACTTATGTTAAATTCTTGCGAAGCATTAAGAGCTTTTTCAACATTAGTCTCGCATTTGATATTGGGGAATAACCTCGAAAATTCTTTGCTATGAGGTGTTATCCATGTCTTAAATCTTCTCTCTAAGAAGAATTTTGAACATAATTTAGATTCTGAAATTCTATTGAGTGCATCCGCATCCAAAATCAATAATCCTTCAAAACCAGTGAGAATGTCTTTTGCTTTTTGCCAATCATCACTATCAATTCCTATTCCTGGGCCGACAGCTACTGAATCAAATGCACTTAAATCAATATTTTTTAATGCACTAAATAAAGATGCATTTCCATTTTGATTAGATTGCATAGTATCCTTTAAAACTATTTCTGGAGCAACTTGCCAAATAGATTCAGCAACTAACTCAGGCAGGACAGCCGAGATATAGCCTGCTCCACTTGATATCGCCCCTTTTAATGCTAAGTATGCAGCACCAGGATATTTTTCACTTCCAGCTATTAATAATGTTCTACCTCTTTTATATTTGTTGGAATTTCTTGGTAAAGAAGGTAAATTAATATTTTTCAAATCTTTGTAGGTAACCTTAAAAATCTTTTTATCAACTTTGGAAAGTTTACTAATTGGCACCCCAATATCTATATGGTGCAATTCTCCAATAAAAGGTAATGCAGAATCTTGCGTCAACCCTATCTTATTAAGACCAATTGCTAAGGTATGGTCTGCCTTTACTGCGTTATCTAAAAAAGGCTCTCCTTTATCAGGACATAATCCTGTTGGAATATCAATACTTATTACCTTGCCATATCTGTTAAGAAATTTTTGATTAAAAAGTTTAACTAATTTATTATCAACTTTTCTTGTTTGATTATTACCAAACACAGCATCAATCCAAAGTTCTTTACCATTTGCATCAGGGGGCTCTACTAATTTTGTGACCCCAATAGATGTAAGATAATTAAGATGGTTATTTGTTAATGGTTTTTTTATCGGGAATGGACACCATACCTTTACCATAAAACCTTTCAAAAAAAGCTCTCTAGCTATTACTGCACCATCCCCACCATTATGCCCAGGACCTATAAAAACAGTTATTCCATACTTTAGAAGAGGTTTCCTTTTCAAGAGCCATCTACTAATTTGAATACCAGCTTTTTCCATCAATGCTTCTTGAGGCATTCCATCAGAAAACATTTCTTTCTCTAATATCAACATTTGCTTTGAATCAACAATTAAATGTTTCGAGTCAATTGTTGGCCATACAATTTCGTTCATAATTAGTACAAAGCAATTGGAGTACTGTTCAAAAATTTAAACTTCCATGTTAAAGACACAAAAGGATAAAAAATTAGAGAACTTTTTTTCTTCTAATGATAAAACTAAAAAGAAGAAAAATATTATTGTAGGTCTTTCTGGTGGCGTAGATAGTTCCCTTTCAGCTGCTCTTCTTGTAGAAAGAGGCTGGAATGTTGAGGGACTAACTCTTTGGCTAATGAAAGGACAAGGCTCCTGTTGTTCTGAAGGATTAGTAGATGCTGCTGGCGTTTGTGAAGATTTGGGAATTAATCATAAAATAATAGACTCAAGAGAAATTTTCGAAAGAGAGGTAATTAAAAAAACTACTGAAAGCTATGAGAAAGGATTCACTCCACTTCCATGTTCGATGTGCAACAAGAATGTGAAGTTTGAAGAGATGCTTAATTACGCAATAAACAAAAAGGACTTTACTTATATTGCGACCGGACATTACGCAAGGATAAAAAAATCATCTTCTGCTGAAACACCTGATTGCAAGAGCTTTGTACTTAAGGACTTCCTTCTTTTAAGAGGTGCTGACGAAAACAAGGACCAAAGTTATTTTCTTTATTCTCTTTCACAAGAAGTACTAAGCAGATTAGAATTTCCTCTTGGTGAAATGAAAAAAGAAGAAACAAGAAAGGAAGCCCTGAGATTAGGCCTTAGAACTGCTCAAAAACCAGAAAGTCAAGATTTATGTTTAGTTGAGCATTATGGATCAATGCAGAGATTTATCGACATACACATTGAACCCAATGAAGGAGAAATTATGCATGTAAATGGGAAAGTCCTTGGAACGCACAATGGTATTCAGCACTTTACAGTAGGTCAAAGAAAAGGTTTGGGAATCGCTTGGCCTGAACCTTTATATGTAAAAAGTTTAGACAGGGTAAAAAACATAGTTTATGTAGCAGATAAAAGTGATCTATATAGTAAAGAAGCGATAATTACTAAGGTTAACTGGGTTTCAATCGAAGAACCTAAGCAAGAGATACAAGTAGAAGCACAAATCAGATATAGAAGTCATCCAGTAAAAGGAACTTTAATCCCTTTGAAAAATTTAGATAATCCAACTAAAAAATTTAAATTAATATTTGAAGAAAGTCAAAGTTCGGTAACACCCGGACAAGCTGCAGTTTTTTATAAAGGAGAAATTTTATTAGGTGGCGGATTAATTAATTAATTTTCCAAAAGAAATTTAATCCCATAAAAAATATAAACAATAACAAAATAGGTTTATCTCCAAATTTTGTATAGAAGGTCCTGTCGGATGAAAAATTGGGGAAAACTACTTTATTTTGCTCCACATTTAAATCTAGAAGCTGAATTATTTTCCCATCATCTTTAACTAAACCCGAAGGACCAGTGTTTGATACAAGTAGATTATCCTTTTTATTTTCAATACTTCTCAATCTTGCCAAAGACAGGAATTGATTATAAAGCTTAGTTGGATAGGGATCTAAATTTGCTGCAGTTATTATTAGTTTTGCACCGCTATTAATAGCCTTTCTTATTTTCAATCCATCACTAATTTCATAACAAATAACCACTGCTAGAGGTTGTGTAAATTTAGGATCAAACAATCTTGAATCAGAGCCAGGTTGAATTCCTCCTACAGCAGATAATCCTCTTGAAAAACTATCTAGAAATCTAGGTGTTTTTTCACCTAATGGAACAAGTCTATGTTTATCTATAAATGAGGTAAAAGATTTATTTCCAATTTTAAATCCCAGTAAAGAACTTCTTAACTCATTATTAGAATTTCTGAAACCTCCTGCCAGGGTATTAACCTTAAAGCCTTTAGATAAATAAAAATTACTATTTAAAGTCCCTTCAGGAGCAACAAGAAGTTTCACTTTATTTGATAAAGCATACTTTTGAGCGATAGACAGCTTTTCTTCAATAAATTCATCATTTATTTTTAATTTTTCTCTTGTTGGTATATTAGTTTGCCAAATAGCTACTGGATATTCATAATTTCTTTTAATCGGAGTTGTTAAACCTCCAAGTAAATGTAAGAGAATAAAAACCAAAAGTCCTAAAAGAAATACTTTTTTAAAGTAAAGTTTTCTTTCCCATCTACCTTGAATATAAAAAATCCAAAACCCAATCAATATTTGAAGTACGCATAAACCACTTGCACCAATCCATCTTGCTAAACCAGCAAGATAAATATCACCTGGGATAAGACTCTCTCCTAAACCTATCCAAAAAAAAGATGTTTGAGAAAGTATCAATTCACCAATACCCCAAGTCAAAGATAAAAAAAATACTTTTACTGTTAAAGATAATATTTTCATTTTGAAAACATCTTCTTTCCAGAGAATGATTTCAACTAACAATCCCCATAAATAAACTAATATCCCACCCAAAAAAGAGCAAAATAATAATATTAAAATGGTGATTATTAAACTTGTAAGCCATGAAAAACCAAGCCATGTCAATGGATGAAGATCATAAAGCCAAGAATGACTTATCAAGATAAAGAAAAAACCCCAACAAAAATTTGCTATTCTCCTTTCACTTCCCTTCCATAAAATAAATAAAGATATCGGCATAAAAATCAGCCAAAAATGAGTTGAAACTGAAATTCCTCCTAAAATCCCTCCTAAACAAGGGTAAAAATATTGTCTTAGACTTTTAATTTGAGTTGGGATTAACAATCTAAAATTACGAAATTATATTTATAATCACCCATTTATTGTACCTTCATTCTGTAGACTAAGTTCCAGTAACTTTCAAAATTTTAGTGAAAGAAGTCTTTATCAGTTTTGCAGTTTTTGTTTTTTGTGTTTCATTAACTCTTTTCAGTCAATTTAATTCACCTCAAGTTGTTAATGCTGCTGAATCAGAAACTCAGTCAGTTCAAAGAACACCTGTTGCAAAATCATCAAATGTCTCAAATAATAATTTATTTGAACTAGACCCATCTGACCCAAATCCTATACTTTTCGCTATGGCAGAAGAAACACCAATAGACAACAATTCAAGGACTACAGAAAGTGGTTTAATTATTGCAGATATTGTAAACGGGGAAGGAGATGAGGCTAGTGCCGGGCAAACAGTTACTGTAAATTACACAGGAACACTAGAAGACGGGACACAATTTGATACCAGTATCGGCAGAGCTCCATTCAGCTTTCCCTTAGGTGCTGGACGAGTAATAAAAGGTTGGGACGAAGGTGTAGCAGGCATGAAAGTTGGAGGCAAAAGAAAATTAACAATACCTCCGGAACTTGGATACGGATCAAGAGGAGCTGGAAATGTAATACCTGCTAATGCGACTTTAATATTTGAAGTTGAATTATTAAAAGTCAATTAAATTAAGTAAGAAAAATATCTAAGACTTTTCAATTTAGTTAATCTCCAAGTAATATATATACAACACTAAATATTTGAAATGTTAAGTAAATTCATCAATTCTTTTCTAGATAAAAAATCCCCAATGTCAGTTCACGCTCACTGCGATGGTCCTTGTGGTGTTTACGACCCAGCATCTACGAGAGTTGCAGCTGAAGCAGTTTTATCAATGACAAAAAAACTTATTTCATTAGAAGCTCCTTCTAGCACTGATTCAGCAGAGTGGGCTGCATACAGTAATACATTTTCTAGATATGTTGCAGTTAAAGAAGAGCAAGCAAAAGAAACAAAGAAAGAGATTCTAATTTTGTGGACAGATTACTTTAAACCAGTTCACTTAGAAACTTATCCAGACTTACATGAAACCATCTGGAAGGCAGCCAAATTATGCAGTGCATGCAAAGTTAATATTGACTTATCCCAAGCTGAAGAACTCATGAGTTATGTAGAAAAAATTCATAATATTTTCTGGGCTTCAAAAGAAAGATCAGACGCTTTTGTAAAAGCTAGTTAATCAGAGTTATTTTAAAAAGTTTTCTTGATTTTATTTTATTTTTATTAGGTTTAAGAAAAACCGCGATTATTAGTGGTGAATCGATGTTTCCTTACCTAAAAGAGGGTGACATTGTATTTTTTAAAAAATATAAAAAGAATAAATCAATACTTAAAAATCGACAAACAGTTATTTTTACTCATCCAATTAAAAATAAAAACCTAATAAAAAGGATAATATCAGTAAATCAAAATAACGTTGAGGTTATTGGCGACAATGTTGAATTTAGCGAAGATAGTAATAAATTTGGATTAATCAATAACGAAAAAATAATTGGGATTGTCACCTCTAAATTAATTATTCCTAAATTAAAAAATTTTTTAATTCAAAAAAACAGAAGCACTTCTTTGAATCCAAAATAATCCCAATGAAAAGGAAAGCCCCCCTGCTAAAGCTATTAATTTTTTAATAAATTTTTGACTTGCTTTAAAGGTAGTAAAAGATATTAAACAAGTAAAAAGATTCATACTTATGAGTGAACCAATCAAATATGAAATCAAATATAAGCAAGCGCTTGTTAAAGGTAGTGCTAAAGCAGGAAGAACTGCAAGAAAATGTGAACCTCCAGCTATACCGTGTAACAAGCCTAAACCAGTCAAAGCATGTGAGTGCTTATTATTATTTTTTTGTTCCTTAACATGAAAGTGAAAGTGACGATGGGCAATTCCATTCTCATGCTTATGGGAATGCGAGTGGATACTTAATTGAAAAGAATTTTTTATAGCAAATACTCCAACAATTAGAAGTGAAATTCCAACTAGGAATTCGGCAATACTAGAAAATTTGTTTAATGGCGTAATATCCTTAATAAAAATCGCTAAAAAAGCTAACAAGAGGACTCCTGAAGAATGTCCCAAGCCCCATGAGAAACTATTTTTAAGAGCTTTTTGGGGATTATTAATCGCTGTTGGTGCCATTGCAATTAGATGATCAGCGCCACTAACTACATGCACAAATCCTGCGACTATACCTGTTGAAATTACAGCCTGCATATATATTCAGTACAACTCTGTTTGTTCTATTTTATAGCACGATTTGAAGTCAATATTAAATTGAGTTAAATAATTTCTTGAACGATTGTTCAATATCAGTTTCTCTCATAAAAGTTTCACCAATTAATACTCCCATGATTCCAACAGATCTAAGCGATTCTAAATCTTCGGAACAATTAATTCCAGATTCACTTATGGGAATAATATTTTGTTTTAAAAATATATCTGCATATGTATGCATCAATTCTTTTGATGTTTTTAAATCCGTTTTAAAAGTCTTTAAGTCCCTATTATTTATTCCAATCAAATTAAAAGATTTTAACTTTAGAATCCTTTCTAATTCATTAGAGTTATGGACTTCAACAAGAACACTCATTTTTAAATTATCAGCTATTTTCTTTAAATAAATTAAATCATCATCACTTAAAATCGCAGCGATTAATAATATTGCATCAGCACCAGATACCCTTGCTTTATAAATCTGATAAGCAGAAATAATAAAATCTTTGCAGAGTAGAGGGAGATTAGTTGATTTCCTTACAGTTTCGAGTATTTCATAACTACCTTGAAAAAACCTTTTATCGGTAAGTACTGAGATACATGATGCACCTAATCCTTCATAACAAATTGCTATTTTTTCAGGATTAAAATCTTTTCTAATAACTCCTTTACTCGGACTAGCTTTTTTTATTTCAGCGATAACTCCTGGTTTTATTTTTGACTCCAAAATATTTTTAACAAAATCTTTGGGAGTAGGAAGTTTTTCAATCTTTTTGATGAGATCTTCTAAAGAGACTATTTTTTTAAAATTCTTAATTTCAATATCCTTGTGCCATACAATTTCTTCAAGAATATTTTTTGCTTGTGCTTCTCTATGAGGTACAGCATATTCTAAATTTTCTACCCTTACTGTTGGATTTGGTGGCCTGCGTCTTATCTCCATTAATTTTAGATATTATTTTATTTGAGAAGCCGCTTGTTTATATGCGACCTCAACTACTTCACTAAGAGTAGGATGAGTATGAACTTCTTTAGATAATTCAATTACATCTTGGTTCCTTGAAATAGCGTTCGAAATCTCTTGAATTAAATCAGCTGCATGTAACCCAAAAATATGAGCACCTAATACTTTCCCATTATCTTTATTGAAAATCAACTTTAGCAATCCATCACTCTCCAATTCAGCCAATGCTTTTGAATTAGCCTTAAAGAAACTTTTTACAACTCCCAAAGTAAAATTTTCTTTTGCAGATATCTCTTTAGCTTCAACTTCAGAGAGACCAACTGAACTAATCTCAGGGTGAGTAAAGGTTGCTGCAGGGATACTTTTATAGTTAATTTCGACATTACCACCGCAAATATTATCGACAGCAATAGTACCCTGCGCTGCAGCTGTATGGGCAAGCATTAATTTGCCTGTGACATCTCCAACAGCCCAAATATTAGGTATTATTTCATCACCATTCTTAACTCTCATTTGATCATCTACAGGAATGAACCCTTTTACTGTTTCGATACCAACCGAATCAAGATTTAAGTTCTTACTATTAGGACTTCTGCCAGTTGCAACAAGTACAGCGTCAACTTCTAAAGTTTCTACAACTTCTTTAGATTTTGCATCTGTCAGTTCTATTTTTACAGGACATCCAGGTGTTATTTTTGTCGCAAAGACATTGGATTTTGTGTCTATATCTCTTGCTTGAATAAGATTCTTCTTAGCAATTTTAGTGATGTCTGGATCAAATGTTGGCATAATATTTTCCAAAGCCTCGATCATAGTAACTTCACAACCAAGCGCGGTATAAACATCAGCAAATTCTAGACCTATATATCCGCTTCCAATAATTGCTATCCATCTTGGAAGCCACTCAAGTTTAACCGCATCATCGCTAGTAAATACGGTCCTATTATCCAAAGTTATTCCACGGGGCACAAAAGGAGAAGAGCCTGTTGCTATAACAATATTCTTACATGTGAAAATTTTATCAATTCCATTTTTATCTCTTACACCTACTTTTTGATTTCCTTCAATTCTTCCAATACCCAAAATGATTTCAACTCCACTCCTTTTAAGAGTTTTTGTTAAATTTTCTCTAACATTTAAAACTAAATTATTTGCATGATCTGCAATTTTTGATCTCTCGAACCTTACTGGTAAAGCATGTATACCAAATTTAGCTAAATGTTCATAATTAGCTATTTCTCTAACTTTTCCACTTGCAGCCAAAAGAGCTTTAGATGGAACACAACCCTTGTTAACACAAGTGCCTCCCATATCAGAAGATTCTACTATTGCGACTTTCAGTCCCTTACCAGCAGCATGTTTAGCGGCATCAAAACCTCCATATCCTGCACCTATCACGATTAAATCAAAATCAAAACTTGAATCAGTCACTTTTTATTTATTTATTTAGAGGTGTATGCGACTCTTTTTCGTTCTAGTAATAACGGAACTGCAACACAAGCCACATTCAATGATTCTACAATCTCGCTATGCGGAATTGTAATTGTTTCATTAAAAGCTTTTTTAATTTTTTTATGAATACCTTGGCCTTCATTACCCAAAATTAATGCTGTACGTCTAGACCAATCAACTTCCCAGTAAGGTTTTGAAGGTTTTTCTGAACTCTCATTATGGCTACTAGTAGAGAAAATCTTAAATCCTACATTTGATAATTCAGACAAAGACTTAAGTAAAGAATTTAATATTTCTTCTTCAATGCCATCAAATCTTAAAAATGGCAGATGAAAAACTGCACCTGAGGATGCTCTTAATACCTTTTGGCCAAATGGGTGCGCACCTCCAGCTAAAAAAATTGCATTAACACCCGCAGCTAAAGCGGTTCTAAATAGATTACCCATATTCCCAGGATCTTGAATTCTGTCGAGAACAAGAACAAAATCATCTTTTCTATTAAATTGATAATTAGGTATTGCTGAAATCTCTACTAAAGCTGCTATCCCATCTGGATTAATTGTTGAAATCGCAGATGCCAAGACTTCCTCTGAGACAATATTTATTAATGACTCATCAAATTTTTTGCTTAGATTTTGATTCTTTCTTAGCCATTCTTCGGTAACTAAAATCTTAGAGGGATTTTTTCCAGACTTCAGCAATTCTTCAATGAGATGTGTACCCTCTATGCAAAAAAAGTCTTGATCTTTTGGAGATGATCCTCTTTTAAATGATCTAAATCTTTTAACTAGATTATTGTTTTTACTAGTTATTTTTAAAAAAGTATTTTCTATGAGTATTTTGAAAAATTTGTTATCAACTATATTTTAATTACATAAATATTTTGATCAATTGTTTATTAAATTTTTATTTCCCAAGAAATCAAAAAATACTTTTTCACTTTTAATTAATATTCATGACGTTACATAGGGTGGACTTAATATTATTAGTTTGTCATGATGAATCTAATAAATTAAGTCTTAATGATTTGCGGAAGCAAAACGAAGTCATATCTTAAATCGCAAAATTTAAAGATTCTTGGCCAAGGAAAGTTAAATGGAATAGTTGAAATAAGTGGTGCGAAGAATTCCGCCTTAGTTTTATTAGCCTCATCATTGCTAACTAATGAAAAAATAATTCTTGAAAATGTACCTTTTCTCACTGATATTGAAAAGATGGGGAATATCTTAAAGAATTTAGGAGTGAATTTAGTTCGTAAAAACAAACAGCTAGAAATTGATCCAACAACTATTTCGATTAAAGAACTTCCATATGAACTTGTTAAAGGATTAAGAGCTAGTTTCTTTTGTATAGGTGCGCTATTAACTAAATTTGGAGAGGCTCAAGTACCTTTACCAGGTGGATGCAATATTGGTTCAAGGCCAATAGAAGAGCACATTAATGGATTAATCGCACTAGGAGCAGACATTATTATTGAAGAAGGAATTGTAAAGGCAAAAACAAGGGGGGACAACAATAGACTGCATGGCACTCATATTAAATTAAATTGTCCAAGTGTAGGCGCGACTGAAACTTTAATAATGGCAGCATCTTTAGCCAAAGGAAGAACTACTATTGAAAATGCTGCTAGAGAGCCTGAAGTTCAAGATTTATGCCAAATGCTTAATAAAATGGGGGCAAAAATTTATGACTCCGGTAAAGAAACAATTATTATTGATGGTGTTAATAAGCTTGGCGGATGTACCCATAAAGTAATTCCAGACCGAATAGAAGCTGGAACTTTTCTAATAGCTGCTGCTGCAACTTCCTCTTCAATAACAATTTCTCCAGTAATCCCTCATCATCTTGAAGCTGTCACTAATAAGCTTCAAGAGAGTGGGAGTAAAATTACGATTAAAGGTAATTCGATTTCTATCAAGAGTAAAGAGATTAAAGGAGTAGATATTGAAACAGCTCCTTTCCCAGGCTTTCCTACTGATTTGCAGGCACCATTTACAACTTTAATGACAATCGCAAATGGTGAATCAAAGATAACTGAAACAATTTTCGAAAACAGAATGAATCATATTTATTTACTTAATGAAATGGGCGCCTGTATAAAACTAAACAAAAACGTAGCTCATATCAAAGGTGTCAAAACAATTAATGGGATGAATCTAGTTGGCTCAGATTTAAGGTCATCAGCTGCATTAATAATTGCAGGAATCATCGCAAAAGGTAGTAGTAATTTCTATGGATTAGAACATCTAGATAGAGGTTATGAAAATTTTGAATTAAAACTAAAAAATCTAGGTGTACAAATAATTAGAGAGATAAGTAAAAATACTTTTGAGGATAATGGATATAAAATTGAACCAAAATCAAAGAATCTTTCAAAACTCGAAGCAGCTTAATATTTTTCAAATATAATCTTAAAACTAAGAAAGTTAATTCAAACGTAAGCGATATTGATTAGTGAAATACATCCCAAAAATAATATCAACAAAACTAGAAAGCGATTAGACCAAATTTTATTTAAACCATTAAATTTGAATTCGTTCATGCCCAAGTTCCGCTATTAGTTCCGAATGTTGTAAGTATAGTAACTGCAATAAATAGATAGGGGACAAATTTAAAGGATAATTTCTTAGCTTGAGTTTTAGACATTTGATTTTTTATCAAATATAACACAATATTACTAATGATGAAGCAATCTCCTTTCAAAAAAGACTTTTAAGCGCATTTAATCACAAAAATGTATCAGAAATGCTTAACTTTTCATTTCCCCCCTCATTTCTTGTCAGCAAATGCAATAAAAAATTCTATATTTTTATCGAAAAGATTAACTATTAACAAACGTTATCTTGATAACTGTTCCTTGACTAAAACAATAGTCAATAAGTTGATTTTTGTTATAATAAAAAAGTTAATTTTTTCAAAAGCCTTGGGAGCGTGGTGGAATTGGTAGACGCACCGCACTCAAAATGCGGCACCTTCGGGTATGTCGGTTCAAGTCCGACCGCTCCCACTTTAATGAATACCTATAGTCGATTCGATATATCTTTCAAAAAAGGAAAAGGTTGTTGGCTATGGGATAAAACAGGTAAAAGGTATCTTGATGCAGTCGCTGGTATAGCAACTTGTAGTCTTGGACATAGTGACAGAGTTTTAAGAAGAAGGTTATCAACTCAACTAAAAAAGATTCAGCACATTTCTAATCTCTACAACATTGAAGAACAAGAACAATTAAGCAGAACTTTAACGAATATGAGTTGTGCTGAAAGCGTCTTCTTCTGTAATAGTGGTGCGGAAGCAAATGAATCAGCAATTAAATTAATTAAAAAATATGGAAATAAAACAAATATAGGTAAAGAATCAATTATTCTCGCAGCAGAATCCAGCTTCCATGGAAGGACGATTGCAGCCTTGAGTGCCACTGGACAACCAAAATATCAAAAAGGTTTCGAACCAATGATTCAAGGGTTCAAATTTTTTAAATTTAACAATTTTGATTCGGTAAAAAAATTATTTGAAGAGTGTGAAAATAATGATCAAAAAATTTCCGGCGTCTTGGTTGAACCAATACAAGGCGAAGGCGGCGTAATTCCTGGAAGTAAAATATTTTTTAAAAGCCTGAGAGAAATATGTGATAAATATAATTCTCTCCTAATTTTAGATGAGGTCCAAAGTGGAGTAGGTCGAACTGGGAAAATGTGGGGTTATGAGAATTTAGGAATTGAACCTGATGGATTCACCCTTGCTAAAGGATTAGGAGGAGGTCATGCAATTGGAGCATTATTAGTTAAAGAAAAAGCCAACATTTTTTCTCCAGGAGATCATGCAAGCACTTTTGGAGGGAACCCATTCGCTTGTAAAGCTGCCCTAACTGTATTAGAAGAAATAAATAGAAGAAATATTATCAATAATGTTTATCTAAGAGGGGAACAATTAAGTGCTGGGTTTGAAGAATTATCAAAAAAATTTCCAAATATTATTAGCGGGAAAAGAGGTTTAGGTTTAATACAAGGTCTTGTGATCAATGATGATTATGCTGATGCAAAAAAAATTACATTAAAAGCTTTTGATAAAGGATTACTGGTAGTTCCTGCAGGAGGAAATGTTGTAAGGATTGTCCCACCATTAGTTATTTCTCGAAGAGAAATTAATATTCTTTTGGATAAGCTAAATTCAATTTTTGAAGAGTTATAGCAATATAAATTTTGAAAAATGCAAATTTAAAAACTTTTGAATTGTTATCTCCTAAATATGAAAGGGATAATATCAAGTTAGGTTTATCAAGAATTAAAAAAGCACTTCAAGAACTTGGTAATCCTTGCAAGAATATCCCTGCGGTACAGATTATTGGAACCAATGGGAAAGGATCAATCGCGGCATATTTAGAAAGTATACTTTTTGAAGCCAAAAGGAATTTCGGTGTAACGACATCTCCTCACCTTTTGGATGTATGCGAGAGGATTAGAGTTAATAAAAAAAATATTAATAAAACTGATTTTGAAAAAATCTATAGATTAATAGAAAAAAATTTTTCAACATTTGAATTAACTCCTTTTGAAAAAATCATTTGCTGCGCACTAAATTTTTTTGACCAAAAAAAAGTTGAATTACTCATCCTTGAAGCTGGCTTAGGGGGACGATTAGACGCGACAACAGCCCATAAATCTAGACCAATCATTGCTGTTGGTAATATTGGCTTAGACCATAAAGAATTTCTTGGAGATACGATTGAAAAAATTGCCGAAGAAAAATTAGCAGTTATTGAAAAAAACTCAATTGTTATCTCATGCAATCAAAATAGTCAAGTTAAAAATTTAATTACCAAAAAAGTTAAAGAGGTAGGAGCAGAAATTATTTGGAAAGATTCAATTTCAAACAGCTTTGAGATTGGATTAAAAGGAATTTTTCAGAAGCAAAATGCTTCAGTAGCTGTTGGAGCAATTGAAGCGCTGAATAATTTGGGATTTAATATAAAAGAAAAACACATATCTGAAGGTCTTAAAAAGACAACTTGGAACGGAAGGCTAGAAATAATAAATTATTTCAACAAAGAAATTCTTGTAGATTGTGCGCATAATTATCCTGCTGCAAAAGCACTCTCTAATGAGCGAAGCAATTGGGAGAATGAAGAAAAAGGAATTTATTGGATTTTAGGTGTCCAAAGACAAAAAGATATTTACGCAATACTAAAAACACTTCTAAAGAAAAATGATCGCTTATTACTTGTGCCAGTTCCAAACCAACCTAGTTGGCAATTAAATGATCTCTCTCAGATTAAAGAAATTGACTTTCAAAAAACAATTGAATTTAAAACATTTGAACTTGCCATTGAGTATTTATTTTCTCTTGAAAAATGGCCACCTAATCATCCTGTTCTAACAGGTTCTATTTTTTTAGTAGCTGAATTTATTAAATTTGCGAATAAACAGAAATGTTAAATTTTAAATTGTTCTTTTACTTCCCAACCTTCCAATTTTCCTGGATTTAATAGCCCTTTAGGATCAAATCTTAATTTCGCTTTTACTTGATCTGCATCCACCACTCCGAGACCTCCTCCTTCAACTGTTAAAACATGAGGATTAAAAATAAACGCACCAAGTTTCTTGCAATCTTCCATTATTTCTTTTAATTCTTCTGCCCCATTCCACTTTAATACAGGCAAAGCCGCCAATCGCGGTGATCCTTGTTGAGAAACTGCCTCTAAATGCCAAAGAACTTTTTTACCCCATTTTTTTCTCAAAAAATTAATTAATTCTAGTTCATTATTAAGTGGTAAAAGCATCTGTAAATACGTCCAATTTTTATCCCTAGACCTCATATGAAGAGTTGTATGATTCCATACGACTTCAGAAATTCCATTCACGAGCTTTTCTTCCTCCCCGAGTAGGGTAGATTCAACTTTGAATTTTTTACAAATAAGCTCGATGGTTTTTATTCCTCCAAGAGTAGATTGTATTAATATCTTGTGACTTCTAGATTTACCTTTAAACCATTTTGGCATTTGATCTACAATTTCTTCTTCAAGAATTGCTCCTAATTTCAGATTAATTGCTGCGCTAGTGAGAGTTTTTAATATTTCTATTGTTTTTTCAAATTCAATACAGTCGATAACTAATGAGTACCACTTTCGTTTGATGTCAGTAGCAAGTAATAAAGAAGTAATTATTCCATTGGTCCCATAAGCATGATTAAGAGGTTCGGATTCTTCAGCATCAAATTTTAATAATGCAGGTTTTTCATTCATCGTTACTGCCTCTAAACCTATAAGATTTCCTGGATCCCTTAAAAATCCCCATCTAATGGAACCAATACCTCCTGATCCACCTGCAATAAAGCCTCCAATTGTTGCAGTTTTCCAAGTACTAGGAAGTAACCTCAATTCCCTCCCATATTTCTCTAATTGTTTATTCAAATCTCCCATAACACATCCAGACTGTACTTTTACAAAGCCTGTATCTGGATCAAATTCTTCTAACTTATTAAATTGACTCATCTGCATTACAACTCCTTTAAATAATGGGACAGCTTGTCCATAATTACCTGTACCTGAACCCCTTAAAGTAAGTGGGATAGATAATTCCCAACAAATTTCTGCTACTTCCTTCACCGCTTTGTGATCACTAGGTCTTACCACAAAATCAGCAATACATTCGTCTAATTTTTCAGTAAGGATTGGAGAATAGTTATAAAAATCTTTTGAAAGTCTTTTTACATCGGATTTGTTTTCAATGATCTCTAAGTTTTTGACTTCTTTAAATTTGTCTATAAATTTAAGTTTTGATATCATTAATAGAAATTTTATGCTTTGTATATAAATTAGCCAATTAGCAATATAAATCGCCGTTTATAAATACTTTTCTCTTTAAATTGCTTGAAAAAACATCTGCCCATCTTTGTGCATCTAAGATCACAAAATCAGCAGGACAACCTTTTTTAATTAAACCATCCCATTTTAAATTTAATAATCTGCTTGGAGCTAAAAAAATAGAAGATAGAGTCATTCTCTCCCAGGGATTTAGTTGAAGCATAGGCATCGAGCAAGACAACACATAAAAAGGGTCAAAATTACCAAATGGGTACCAAGGGTCTTGAACATTATCACTACCAAGAGATACATCCACATGTGATTTTTGTAATTGCTTAATTGGCGCAACTGGTCTTTTTAATGAAGTAGTTTTATTACTTCGATTGAGCAGCCAAAAATTTGTTAGGGGTAAAGCAATAACCTTAATATTTTTCTCAGCCATTTTTTCTCCTAAATTTAAAATCTCTCTATTACTTAGAGAAATAAGACTACTCAAATGACTACAAGTGATCGGAATACTATTAATTTTTAAATTTTCGATTGTTTCTAATAAAACTTTTATTCCCGCTCCAGGTTCAATAATTGATTCATCTATATGCAAATCAATTTCTAATTTATATTTACTAGCAAGAAGAAGCATCTTCGTTAGAAATTTGCTTGTATTTTTTTTATTGAAAGGAGGTACAATAACACCTCCTAAAATACCTCCATTAGAGGAAAATATTTTTGCCAAATCTTCTCCATCAGTTGTATCCCAGAATTCTACTGGAGCTAGAGCAACGTATTGTAGAGTCAACTCAGATGAAAATTTTTGTTGTAATTTAAAAAGTTCAATCCAAATGTCAATAGATTGACCTTTGTATGTATCGATATGACTTCTAATTGCTCGGTATCCATTTTGTATGGCAAGTTTTAATGATTTCTCAACTCTTTCAAGAACCTTATCTGTAGTTCTAGTTTTATGTTCTTCAAGATTTACTAATAATGCTCCTCCGTAGTTTGATTCCAGATTAGGAAAGTCTGCCCATGTAAAAGATTTATCAAAATGCGAATGCGTTTCAACAAATCTTGGGAATAAAATATTTTTTGGTTTTGTAATTTTATTTTTTAAAGGCTTTAACTCAGAAACAAATCCATCCTCCCAACTAATGGACACTGAACATAAATCCTCTACATCGGTAATGAGGTTATCTATATCTTCTATTACACAAAGGCTTCTGGGAATAAGAACCTCAGCTGTGCCGGAATTACTCAAATTTTTAAATTTTCTTTTATTTTAAATCATAAGAAAACATTACTGAATTAGAAAATAATTAAAAATTTAGCTAAAAGATAAAAATAACTATGAAAAATTACCCTTGAGTTGTTAAATTTATAAATGTGAGGCGGGCGTCGCCAAGTGGTTAAGGCAGCGGCTTGTGGCGCCGCTATTCGGGGGTTCGAATCCCCTCGCTCGCCCTCAAAAAAATTGCAGCAAAATTTTTTAAATTGTAATTTTGAATTAAAGAATCATAAAAAATTCCTAGCAAAGTGCTAACAAACACAAAACCAGACGAAAAAATTTTTCAAAAGAATTCAACTACTGGTAGTTATTGGATAACCACATTTGGATGCCAAATGAACAAGGCTGATTCTGAGAGAATGGCTGGTACATTAGAGAAAATGGGATATACCAGAGCAGATAATGAATTAAATGCGGATTTGGTCTTGTACAATACATGCACAATCAGAGATAATGCGGAGCAAAAAGTCTATAGCTTTCTAGGAAGACAAGCAAAAAGAAAGCACAAAACACCCAGCTTAAAACTTGTTGTTGCAGGTTGCCTTGCTCAGCAAGAGGGAGAGTCCTTACTAAGGAGAGTCCCAGAACTTGATCTGGTTATGGGGCCTCAACACGTAAATAATCTTGAGAATCTTCTGGGGAAAGTTGATTTAGGAAATCAAGTTTCTGCCACAGAAGAAAACTTCATTTCTGAAGACATAACAAGCGCCAGAAGAGAAAGCTCTATTTGTGGCTGGGTTAATATCATTTATGGATGTAATGAAAGATGTTCATATTGTGTAGTCCCATCTGTAAGAGGAAAAGAGCAATCAAGATATCCAAATGCGATAAAAAGTGAGATCCAAAAATTAGCTGATAATAATTTTAAAGAAATTACTCTTTTGGGTCAGAACATTGATGCATATGGTAGAGACCTTCCAGGAACCACAAAAGAGGGGAGAAAAGAGAATACTTTAACTGATCTTTTATATTTTATTCATGATGTTAAAGGAATTCGCAGAATAAGATTTGCTACTAGTCATCCAAGATATTTTTCAAAAAGATTGATTCAAGCTTGTTATGAACTTGATAAAGTCTGTGAACATTTCCATATTCCTTTCCAAAGTGGAAATGATGAAATTTTAAAGCAAATGTCCAGAGGATACACTATCAAAAAGTATAAAAATATTATCGAGAATATAAGATCATTAATGCCAGATGCATCAATCACAGCTGACGCAATAGTTGCATTCCCAGGAGAAAGCGAAAAACAATACCAAGATACTTTAAAACTAATAACAGAAATTGGCTTTGATCAAGTAAATACAGCAGCATACTCTCCAAGACCAAATACGCCTGCGGCAGTTTGGTCGAATCAACTTTCAGAAAAGGTGAAAAAAGATAGATTGCAAGAAATTAATGATTTGGTCGAGAAAACTGCTAGGAGCAGAAACAAAAGATATATTAATAATACAGAAAGCGTTTTAATTGAGGGTTTAAATCCAAAAAATTCCTCGCAAATTATGGGTAGAACTAGAACAAATAGACTAACTTTCGTAGAGATCCCAAAAAACATTGACTTTAATTTTTCATTGGGAGATGAGATAGATGTCAGAATTAATGAAGCAAGACCTTTCTCTTTAACAGGCGAACTTTATCTATAATTTTTTTCTAAATGATTGGGGGAAAGAAAAAATGTATTGGGTTAATATTTGGTGGTTATTCCAATGAACATGAAGTATCGATATCCTCTGCAAAAACAGTTTTTCAAGCATTTAAATCAGAAATAAACAAAGAACGTTTCATAATTAAAGCCTTCTACATAAACAAATTTGGAGATTGGCTTGATAGTTATAGTTCAGAAAAAATCCTAATAGGTGAAATTGATAAAAGTAAAACAAAAAAACAAGAAATTTTTATTCAAGAAAAAGTTAACTTCCTTGAAGGAATCGAATTTCAAAATGTTGATGTTTGGTTTCCTCTTTTACATGGATTTAATGGTGAGGATGGATCAATTCATGGCTTACTTAGATTTACAAAGAAACCTTTAGTCGGATGTGGAATTATTGGATCTGCACTTGGAATGGATAAAATATTGATGAAAACAATTTTTTCAAATCTTAAACTTCCACAAGTTAATTATCTAGTTTTTCAAAATGAAGATCTTAAAGATAATGAAGTAAAAAATAAAATAATTAATAAAATTTTAAAAAAATTTAATTTTCCTGTTTTTGTTAAACCATCTAACTCTGGATCATCTCTTGGCATCTCCAAAGTCATAAGTGAATCAGGATTATTACAAGCATTAGAAAAGGCTCGGGAAATAGATCCAAGAATCTTAATAGAGGAAGGTTTAGAGGTAAGGGAGATTGAATGCGGAATAATTGGGAATTCAAAACTCTTAGCCTCTGAGATAGGCGAGGTAAATTATAAAAGTGATTGGTATGATTACAATTCGAAATATCACTCAAACAATAAAATAATTATCCCGGCTGAAATAGATTCTAAAATCACAAAAGAAATTAAAGAAATTGCTATTAAAAGTTGTAGAGCACTAAATATTTTCGGTTTTGCAAGAGTAGATTTCTTTTTAGAAAAATCTTCAAATAAAATTTTGCTAAATGAAATAAATACAATCCCCGGTTTTACAAAAAAAAGTATGTTTCCAATGCTTTGGGAAGCTTCAGGTTTAAATATTGAACAACTTGTGGCTAAACTGGTGGATATATCTTTAGATTCGTAATTTAAATCAAATGTTGCATGGACTACTTTGGTTACCATTACTTTTAATCTTCATTTTATTAACTGCACTTGGATGGTTAGAAAGAAGGAGGCAAAATCTTTTTAGAAGTTGGGCTAGTGATTCTGAACTGTGCAAGTTAGATAGTTCAGGTGCAGCGTCCCTAAAAGATGGGGAGTTAAAGTGGAGCGCATTTGAAGCTGGTAAATTTGAAGAAAAAGATTGTTTTACAATCAAGAAACTGGAATTAGTTGAATTAATGGCACTAACTTCAGGAGAAGCTCCTCTAACAAGTGAATCTCAAGGTAAATGTAGGTTGAGATTAGTAGGCGATGGGAAAGAGATGGATGTACCATTTTCAGATGCAGAGCAAGCTAGGAAATGGATGGACCAACTGATGGAAAAAGCTCGATGTGATTTGTGAAAACTCAAAAAGTAATCAAAAATAGAAGCTTTTTTTTTCTAATTTCATTTTTATTTTTAACAAGCTTATTAAGCATAAAAACTCTCAAAAAAGTTGTTCCTCAAGACATTAGGATTTCCGGTTCTGAATTATTTTCGCAAAATGATGTGGTAAAAAATTCATCTTTAAATTTTCCGATCCGATTAATTTTTGTTAATACTAATTTCTTAGAAAAAGAGTTAAAACAAAATTTATCTCTCAAGAATGTTTCGGTAAACAGAGAATTATTTCCTTTTAGTTTGAAAGTTCATGTTAATACAAGAACTCCAATTGCTTACGGTGAGAGGATGTCAAAAAACGAAAAAATATTAGGCTTTATTGATAAAGATGGAATTTTTATCAATAAACAAAATGTGGAAGAAAAAAATTTGAATAAATTAAACATACATGTTTTTGGATGGAAAGAAAAATTTAAAAAAGTATTATCTGAAATTTTTATCGCTAAAGAGAATTATGAATTAGAGATAGTTAAAATAACTTTTTCTTCCGATGGGTTTCTAACTATTGAGGAAAAGGATTTAAAAACAATATTCTTGGGATATAAACCAAAATTAATCAATTATCAATTACAAATAATAAATAATTTAAAAGATGAATTTAAAAAAAATAGCTTTTCATTAAAAATAGATAATATTGATCTTACTAATCCAGATAAACCAAAAATAAAAGTGTTCAAACCCTAATATTTGAAAAAGGGTCTTGAGTAATTTTTTTTAATTATTGTAGTGTTGATATGGGTTTTGCATTCAAACAAAATATTTAATAAATAAATATTTTTAGGATTTTCCTCAACAATTTCCTACAGATGAGCTCAGTAAGTTCATAATGCACCCAATACTAGTATTAGATTCCTATTAAGAGATGAGCTTCGGTAACAATCCAAACTTTGATCAATCGAGAGAAATCCTTCCAAGCCAAAACGCCAAAATAGAAGTAATTGGTGTTGGTGGTGGTGGCAGTAATGCAGTCAATAGAATGATAAATAGTGATTTAGAAGGTGTTTCATTTAGGGTCCTCAATACTGATGCACAAGCCCTAATACAATCTTCTGCAGAGAGTAGGGTTCAACTTGGGCAAAATCTCACTAGAGGTTTAGGCGCAGGGGGAAATCCAAGTATTGGGCAAAAAGCAGCCGAAGAATCAAAAGAAGAGCTTCAACAAGCTTTAGAGGGATCTGATCTAGTTTTTATAGCCGCTGGAATGGGTGGAGGAACTGGTACAGGTGCAGCTCCCGTTGTTGCGGAAGTCGCCAAACAAAGTGGGGCTCTAACAGTAGGTATAGTAACTAAACCATTTTCTTTTGAAGGGAAAAGAAGAATGCGTCAAGCAGAAGAGGGGATCGCAAGACTAGCTGAAAACGTTGATACTCTTATAGTTATTCCAAATGACCGATTAAAAGACGTTATAGCAGGAGCCCCCCTTCAAGAAGCATTTAGGAATGCTGATGATGTTCTAAGGATGGGCGTCAAAGGAATTAGTGACATAATTACCTGCCCAGGGTTAGTTAATGTTGATTTTGCAGATGTAAGATCAGTTATGACAGAAGCTGGCACCGCTCTCCTCGGAATAGGCATAGGTTCAGGAAGGTCGAGAGCTATAGAGGCAGCACAAGCAGCAATGAACAGTCCTTTATTAGAAGCAGCTAGAATTGATGGAGCTAAAGGCTGCGTTATAAATATTACTGGTGGCAAAGACATGACTTTAGAAGACATGACCTCTGCATCTGAAATTATTTATGATGTTGTTGATCAAGAAGCGAATATAATTGTTGGTGCAGTAGTCGATGAGACAATGGAAGGGGAGATACAAGTTACTGTAATTGCTACAGGATTTGAAACAACCCAACCATTGAACCAGCAAAGAATAAAAAACAGATTATCTAATCAACCCCTATATAATTTTTCGGACAATAAAGAATCAGGAGCAAGTATACCTGAGTTCTTGAGATTAAGACAAAATAAAAAAGATATAGGTTAAGTTAAAGGGTAAAATAGAGTGACTCGGTTATCTCGCCTGCCTCAAGCATCCCTTGTGGCTGCTACCTTCCGGTCCTGACCAGGTTTAGGCGTTAAAACCGCGAAAGGCCGAGTCAAAAATATATTAGCAATTCTTGATTAAAAAAGATACATAAATTTATTATGTTACCTTCAGACCTAGTTAATTATAAAAAAAAATCTCGCAAAATCATTGCACTTACTGCATGGGACTCCATATCAGGATCTATTGCAGAACAAGCAAATGTTGATCTCATCCTTGTAGGAGATTCATTAGCAATGGTCTGCTTAGGATACAAATCGACATTGCCATTAACTTTAGAAAACATAATTTATCATACTAATGCTGTTTCAAGAGGATTTAAGAAGAAAATTGAGGAACAACCTTTAGTTGTCTCAGATATGCCTTTCCTGACTTACCAATGTGGTGAGGATAAAGCTGTTGAGTATGCAGGGAAAATCATTCAGAGCACTTATGCAAAAGCTGTAAAAGTGGAAGGAGCTGAACCAGAAATACAAAAAGTTATTTCTAGATTAATAAGAATGGGAATCCCTGTTATGGGTCATATAGGTCTTACACCACAAAGCTATCTAAATATTGGATTTAAAAAACAAGGAGAAAGCTTAGCAAGCCAAGAAAAAATCAAGAAAGAGGCTTCAATTCTTGAAGAATTAGGATGTTTTTCAATAGTTCTTGAACATATTCCTGATTTGCTTGCTAAAGAAATACAAAATTCTTTAGCAATTCCCATAATAGGTATCGGTGCAGGTAATTATTGCGATGGGCAAGTAAGAGTTACTGCAGATTTGTTAGGCCTCAATGATGATCAACCACCATTTTGCCAACCAATTATCCAAGGAAAGAAATTATTTAAAGATAAATTAAAAAAATGGGTAGACTCTGAAAGACTTAATTAATATCATCCCACCACTTAAACATAGAAACAAGAACTTGATTGCTTAGTTCCATTCCATTAGGCTCATTTAAAAAGAATCTATTCCCCTTTCTTATTAAGAGTCCACTTTTAAGAAATCTTTCCCATTCTTCAAGCAATTTACTAAAGTTGCTTTCAAATTTTTTGTTTTCCCAGTCTTGTTCTCTAAAGACTTCTTTGATATCTATACCCTCTTTCAGTCTTAATCCCAACATTATTTTCTCATCAGGTTCTTTATAGACAAACTCCTTATTAGTTAGAGATGAATCTAAATTAAATTCGGTTTGTCTAATTACCCATTCTTTATATTCTTTACTAACTCTTGGTCTAGTTAACTTTTCCCCCCAAGGTGAACTAGTGGAACCTTGACCAAAACTCCACCATCCTAAACCACTCCAATAAACTCTATTATGTCTCGATTGATGCCGCGGGAGGCAATAATTTGAGATTTCGTATCTTGAATACCCTGAGTTTTTTAAAATTAAATGGGTTGATTCACTATTTCTAAAAGCTTCTTCTTCAACTGGGAGTTTTAATTTTCCCAAATTAATTAATTTTTTAAAAACAGTGCCATTTTCAATATTTAAATCATAAATAGATAGATGCGGTGGTGAAAATGTTATTGCTTTTTTTAAGTCATCTTGCCATTCTTTAAATCCACTAAGTGGCAAGTTTTGAATTAAGTCTAAACTCCAGCTTTTTATTGACCCAGAATCATATTCTCTCTTCAACCATAAACAAGATTTTTCTGCATCTTCTTTCAAATGACGCCTTCCAGACTTTTGAAGTATCTGATTATTAAAACTTTGTACTCCGAGACTAAATCTATTTATCCCAGCATTTATGAATCCAAAAAGATCATCTTGAGTAAAACTAGCTGGATCAACCTCCATAGTGATTTCAGCACCATAGTCAATTCCATAATTTTCTTTAAAAAGATCAATTAATTCTTTGATTTGGGTTGGATCTAAAATTGATGGCGTACCGCCTCCTACATAAATTGTAGATAGAGGTGATTTGTGCTTAATTGACAATATTTCTTTATATAAAAATTGCAAATAATCTTGAACAGTTTTACTGCCATAACCTTTTAAAGTTTCAACTTTGTTTCCTAATGGAATAACTGCAAAATCACAATAAAAACACCTTCTGTGGCAGAAAGGAATGTGCACATAAGCACTTCTTGGAAACTTATTCATAATCAAAATTCATTTTTAAGCTCCAAAAAAAGTATTAAGGATCGAAAAAAATAAAATCCTTATTTACTCAATTAATAAATCCTAGTAGATTATATATATGACAGATATCCTAGTATTAATTTTATTTGTTTTGTCTGGGGCTGCTTCAGGATGGCTTGGTGTTGATTTATTGCCAGTAGACATACTCAAACAGGTATCTAATGTAGAAGGTTTTAGAATCGTTTTAGCAATAATTGGTTTTTTTGTAGGATTAGCGGCTGGTTTTGTATTTCTTCAACTTAGAAAGACGTTTCTTGATCAAATAAGAACAATGCCTACGGACTTACTCATAAGTAGGTCGGTGGGATTAATTTTAGGATTACTTGTTGCGAATCTCCTACTTGCTCCAATACTATTAATTCCCTTCCCTAGAGAAGTTTTTTTCGCAAAACCTTTATCAGCCATATTAAGTAACATTTTCTTTGGTGTTCTTGGTTATAAGTTGGCAGATACCCATGGAAGGACATTATTGAGATTATTCAATCCAAATAATACTGATGCATATCTAGTCAATGAAGGAATCCTCCCTGCTGCAAGTCCAAAAATTCTAGATACTAGCGTAATTATTGATGGAAGAATCAATGGCCTATTAAGTTGCGGCCTATTGGAAGGACAATTAATAGTTGCTCAAAGTGTAATTGATGAATTACAAACTTTAGCTGACTCAAGCAGTAATGAAAAAAGGTCAAAAGGGAGACGAGGGCTCAAGTTATTAAAAGAATTAAGAGATTTATATGGGAGAAGACTTGTAATAAACCCAACAAAGTATGAAGGTAATGGGGTAGATGAAAAACTCTTGAAAATTACTGAGGATATGACAGGAACTTTAATTACGGCTGATTATAATCTTTCTCAGATAGCTGAAGTTAAAGAATTAAAAGTTATGAATTTGAGTGATTTGGTTATTGCCTTAAGGCCAGAAGTACAACCTGGAGAATCACTTAATATAAAAATTGTGAGAGAAGGCAAAGAAAAAATGCAGGGTATTGGATACTTAGATGACGGCACAATGGTTGTTATTGATGAGGCAAAGAATTTTGTAGGGAGCAGATTAGATATTGTTATCACAGGAGCATTACAAACTCCCACTGGAAGAATGGTCTTTGGAAAACTAATAAATAATCCTGAGTCAAACAAATCTTTTAAATCACCAGCGACACAGGGCTAAATCTAGCTAGAATCAGTTCAATCTTAATTTTGTGATACAAATGACTGTATCTGCTCCTTATTACGGCGAAAACACCGTTATGAGGACTCCGCCCCCTGATCTCCCCTCTCTTTTACTGAAAGAGCGAATTGTTTATCTCGGTTTACCATTATTTTCAGATGATGATGCGAAAAGACAATTAGGGATGGATGTTACTGAGCTAATCATTGCTCAACTTCTTTATTTAGAGTTTGAAGATCCAGAAAAACCAATCTATTTTTATATAAATTCAACTGGGACAAGTTGGTACACTGGTGACGCAGTTGGTTTTGAAACAGAAGCTTTCGCTATCTGCGATACAATAAGTTACATTAAGCCTCCAGTACACACTATATGTATCGGACAAGCAATGGGGACTGCTGCAGTTATCCTTTCATCTGGCACTAAAGGGCAAAGAGCAGCTCTCCCACATGCTTCTATTGTTTTGCATCAACCCATAAGCGGAGCAAGAGGTCAAGCAACCGATATCCAAATAAGAGCTGAGGAAGTTTTAAAAAATAAAAAATCAATGCTGGAAATTTTATCTCGTAATACCGGAAAGACTATTGAAGAACTCTCAAAAGACTCAGACAGGATGAGTTATCTCAACCCACAAGAAGCACTAGATTATGGAGTTATCGATAGAATACTTACGAGTCAAAAAGATCTACCAAAAAAAATTTAACATTCACAAAACTATTTAAAATCATGCCAATAGGAACTCCAAGCGTGCCTTACAGACTTCCTGGAAGTCAATACGAAAGATGGGTTGACATATATACAAGACTAGGTGTCGAGAGAATTCTTTTTCTTGGACAAGAAGTCAACGATGGAATTGCTAATAGCCTTGTTGCACAAATGCTTTATTTAGATTCTGATGATAATTCCAAACCTATATATCTGTATATAAATAGCCCAGGAGGATCAGTAACTGCTGGCTTGGCTATATATGACACTATTAAATACGTGAAAAGTGATGTAGTAACTATATGCGTAGGTCTCGCAGCCTCCATGGGAGCTTTCCTATTGGCCGCTGGCACAAAAGGCAAAAGAGTTGCTTTACCTCACAGCAGAATAATGATTCATCAACCATTAGGAGGGACATCTCAACGTCAAGCAAGTGATATTGAAATTGAAGCTAAGGAAATTTTAAGAATTAAAGATATGTTAAATATGTCTATGGCAGATATGACAGGCCAATCATTTGAGAAAATTGAAAAAGATACTGATAGAGATTATTTTCTAAGTGCGGAAGAAGCAAAAAATTATGGTTTAATCGATAGAGTAATTACACATCCAAGCGAAGCAAATCAGTCTTAGATTTTCTAAATTAATATTTTAATTTTAATTTTTAAATTAATAATTTTTTGGTTTATTTACACCTTAATGTCTAAAATAATAATTATCAAATGCAAAGAAGCTACAACTAATGACCCAACTCTTTTACGACACAGATGCAGATCTAAGTCTTTTAAATAATAAAACAATAGCGATTATTGGATATGGTTCACAGGGTCATGCACATGCCTTAAACCTTAAAGATAGTGGCATGGATGTAATTGTTGGTTTGTATGAAGGGAGTAAGTCTGAAAGCAAAGCTATTAGCGATGGTCTACAAGTATTTAGTGTTTCTCAAGCTTGCGAAAAAGCAGACTGGATCATGATTCTCCTCCCAGATGAGTTTCAGAAAGATGTTTATCTTAAAGAAATAGAGCCAAACCTAAAAGAAGGAAAGATATTAAGTTTTGCTCATGGCTTCAATATAAGATTCGGACTTATCAAACCTCCTGGTTTTGTGGATGTTGTGATGATTGCTCCGAAAGGACCTGGACATACTGTTCGTTGGGAATATCAGAATGGTCAAGGAGTTCCAGCATTGTTTGCAGTAGAGCAGGATTCTTCTGGAAGTGCAAGATCATTAGCGATGGCTTACGCTAAAGGGATTGGCGGAACGAGAGCAGGGATTCTTGAAACAAACTTCAAAGAAGAAACAGAAACTGATTTATTTGGTGAACAAGCTGTTTTATGCGGAGGATTATCAGAACTCGTCAAATCAGGCTTCGAAACTCTCGTAGAGGCCGGATATCAGCCAGAACTTGCTTACTTCGAATGCCTACATGAAGTTAAACTTATTGTTGATTTAATGGTGAAAGGAGGCTTATCACAAATGAGAGATTCCATTTCAAATACTGCTGAATATGGAGATTATGTAAGTGGGAAAAGACTCATCAATAGTGATACAAAGAAAGAAATGCAGAAAATTCTAAAAGATATACAAGATGGAACTTTCGCTAAGAATTTTGTGGAAGAATGCGATAAAAATAAACCCTTAATGACAAAATTAAGAGAAGAGAACTCAAAACATGAAATTGAGAAAGTAGGTAAAGGTCTACGATCAATGTTCAGTTGGCTGAAATAAATTTATTTTTAATATTTCTTGGATCTATTGGTTTTGATTTATTGACCGGTGATCCAAGATTCTTAATCCACCCTGTTCAAGTAATTGGCTTTTACATAAAAAAAATTTCTTTTTACTTCATAAATAATTTTGGAGAAAATAAAAATATATTGTTTTGGGGAGGTTTAATCATAGCTATATCCACTATTGGAATAAGTTTTGGTTTAGGGAAATTTATAGAACTCAGTTATATGCAATCAAGAAATAATTTTATTAGTGGATTATTAATTTTTTTTGGACTTGCAAGTTGTATTGCGACTAAGGGACTTATTTCAAGTGTGAAAGAGATTGCAGAGCTTATAGAACGCAAGGAAATAAATGCCCAAAATAAGAGAATAATCACAGAGAAGGTGCAAAGAATAGTAAGTAGGGATGTAAGGACATCTTCTATAAAACATCTCTTGAGATCAAGTACCGAGAGCCTTACCGAAAATTCTGTTGATGGAATATTTGGGCCATTATTTTGGATTTTTATTGGAATTATTTTTATGAAGTTTTCAATTTTTCTGCCAGGACCTTTATCACTTGGTTTTTCTTATAAAGCTATAAGTACTTTAGATTCAATGATAGGTTACAAATATGATTATTTTAGATATTTGGGTTTTTTCAGTGCAAAAATCGAAGATATTTTTACGTTTGTTCCTTCAAGATTAGTTTTAATTACGTTACCTTTAGTTAGCTCCAAAGTTAATGAGTATGGATCAATCATAAAAAAAAGTTATCTTGATGGTAAAAAATATGATTCGCCTAATGCTGGGATTTCAGAAGCTATATATGCCTATATTTCCGGTATTAAATTGGGAGGTAAAAGTAAATATAAAAATGAAATTATTGAAAAGCCAATAATTAATGAAACTGGAGATAATTGCACTGAAGAAAAAATCAAATTAATTTGTCAATTAATTTTGAGATTACAATTTTTATGGATAATAATTTTTGTCTTAATTTTTCTTATAACCTCGAGTTTAATTTAATGATAAATTATTTTAAAAATTATTAGAATAAAACCAAAAATCAATGCAAGAAAACGACTCTCCAATGGAAAATCAAAATGATGGAGTAACTAATACATCATCAAGTGATAATGAATACTCAAAATGGGTAGACAATCAGGGGGATGAAGTAAAGAATGTTTTTGGATTCAATAGCAGCGCTGAACTTGTAAATGGCAGAGCAGCTATGATTGGATTCTTAATGCTGATATTAACCGAGTTGGTTTTTAGCGGTAGACCTGTGACCTCTTCAATTTTTGGTATCAATTAAAAATGGAAGAAAAAAAATCTAATCCAATAAAAGCGATCCTATACATATCTTTATGGGTAATAATTTGGGGAACATTAGGATCTTTTATTGATTATCCTCTTTATAAAAATAAAATTTACTTGGAAGGAAGCATATATCAGTATCTTACTTTCACAATTACAGCAATAATTTCAATAATAAGTGCAAAGTTTTTTTATAAAAAATTTGAGTTATAAAAATTTGTACCTAAATCTCTTAATAATTTTCGCTGGTTCTTTACTTTCATTGGACTCGTAAAGTATCCATTGATGTGTTTCAGTATCATGATCACAACCATAATTGCCAGATGGGTTATCGTAACTTGAAAGATTTGAATGACAATTTTGGTCTGCCTCAAAAGCGGAGTCATAACCTGTTAGAAAATATATCAAAAATAGAACAGTTATCAACAAAAAAAATACTTGAGAAACTAAATTAACTACCTTCATAAGATATTCTAAAATTTAAATATATCATCTAATAAAATCTTTCCATCTAAAAATATAGCTAACGTCCAACATTAAATACAAAGTCATGGAATTCTTGATTCTTTAAATACAGGATGACTAGCAATACTAAAATGATATTTAAGCCTATTACTATTGATCCAAAAATATTTATTTGTTTTTTACCTGGCAAAGTGTAAGTAAATTTCTTGCCCTTAAGAAAACCAGCCAAGCCTTTTTTTTCTTTTATTTGAGTATTTTGAATATTATTCTTAACTTCATTATCAGAAAAACCTTTTACCATTACAAATTAAATAACAAATTTATAATATTCCAAAAAAATAAATTATTTTAATAATTAACAATTTTTAATCACATATGGGATCATTAATGAAATTCTCTCATTTGAGAAATTATTAAAAAAATAAGCTTCAATAATTTCCGTTTGCAACCCCAATAAACTTGATTGACATTTAAATCTATTTTGATCAAATACTACTAATTGAAGTTTTTCTATTTCAGAAACTAATTCTTTACATATTTGGGTTCGAGAATCTTTTAAACAATCACTAGATTGTTTTAAAATCTTAGACTTTGTTGGTATTGTTTCAGCTAAGACAAAATTAGATAACAACAAAAATTTAAGGAATAAAATAGTTAAAAATTTCATTACTTCTTAAGATTGCAAAATTTTGGTTGCTTCGTATAGGTGTTGGGCATTGAGCTAACTGCATCTTATTTTTGAATTAAAAAAAAAGATGCCCTAAAAGAGCACCTTGTTATTAAAGGAAGAAATAGATTAAAAAATTACCCTTGAACTCTATCCTTAAAAAGTTTACCTGCAGAGAATGTTGGAACTCTTTTAGCGGGTATTGCTATTTTTTCGCCTGTCTTAGGGTTTAATCCCTGTCTTGCAGAACGATCTCTTGGTTCAAAAGAACCAAATCCTAGTAAAGAGACTTTTTTGCCTTCCACTACTGAATCAACAATAGTTTCAATAGCTGCATCAACAACTAAAGAAACATCCGTTTTTGTGAGCTCTGTACGAGCTGCAACAAGATTTACTAAATCAGCTTTGTTCATTGAAATTTAAATTAAAGCTAGGGGTTAAAAAAAGATTTAAATCGAGTTTAAACCTCGAACTTCCACATCATATGGAGCAAACACAAATACGGCAACCGAAAATGCCGGCGGCGCAAAGCTTTATACAAATTTTAGGGACATTTTTAGCAACATTATTTATTTCTTATAGCCGCGCTTTTTCATTTATAAAAAATAGCCTCTTCATTTAGAGAACAGCAAAAAGCATTGGTAGCACTGGATTTAGCATGAAAAATCTAACTACATTTAGCAAAGGGGAAAAATATCAAAGGAGTGGTAAATTTAAGAATTTTAGCTATTTATTATGTTTTATTAATTTTCAGATATATTTCCTTCTCATCACATGAAAAAACACAATTTGTATTTTGAAATCAAGAAAAATCTGGTTTTCTCATTATTAAGCTTTCTCTATAAATCGTTTAATGCACTGAGCAGATGGATGAAGAAATTGTAATTAATTAGAAAATTAATACTCTCCAAGATCTAATAAAGTTGATTAGTGAAGCCTTAAATATGAGTTTTTTTTTTAAATTTTGCATCTATTATTCAAATATCAGTAATTTAAATAAATTATCTCAATATTTAACTAATCAATGATAAAGAAAAAGTGATTCATCTCAATAAAGGCAAACCATTTCCTTTAGGGAGTTCTATAACTTCACAAGGGATTAATTTTTCCTTAGTAGCCACAAATGCAGAATATGTAGAAATCTTATTGTTTGAGAAAGAGGACTCTATTTCCCCAAAAAGCATATTCAAATTAGATCAGACTCATAATAAAGGTCCTTACTGGCATGCGGAAATAAAAAATATTGATGAAGGTTGTATTTATGCTTTTAGAGTGAAACAAAAAAATAATGAAATTAATAATAACTTTGAAAAAAAAGTATTGCTTGATCCATGTTCAAGGGGTATTACCGGATGGGGAAGTTACAAAAGAGAAAATGCATTAAAAAAGCAAGAAAATACTAATTCATGTCTTAAAAGTGTTGTTTGCGATAGAAAATTATTTAATTTTAAGGATTATCCAAGACCGAAACATTCTTGGGAAGAAACAATTATTTATGAACTCCATATCAAAGCTTTCACTGAATCAACAGATAAAGATGAAAGTTGTTTTAAGAAATTTTTAAAAAAAATTCCTTATCTCAAAGAACTGGGTATTACAACAATTGAATTACTTCCAATTTTTTGTTTTGATCCTACTGATGGCCCAAATGGTCTAAAAAATTTTTGGGGATATAGTCCAATTAATTGGTTTACTCCTCATTTTGAATATCTTTCGAATGAATCCGCCGAAAAGAATAGAGAGGAATTTAGAAGATTTGTTGAGGAATGTCATAAAGCAGACATTGAAGTCATCTTAGATGTTGTATACAATCACACTTCCGAAGGTGATTCAAAAGGGCCAGCAATATCTTGGAAAGGTATAGATGAAAATCTTTATTACTTTATTGGAAAAGATAAAAACTATCAGGACGTCTCCGGATGTGGTAATACTGTTGCAGCAAACAGAGGATTAGTTAGAAAACTAATAATTGAATCTTTAAAATGTTGGGCGAGTGAATTAGGAGTTGATGGTTTTAGATTTGATTTAGGAATTGCCCTTTCAAGAGGAGAAAATCTTTCGCCGCTTGATAATCCTCCAATTTTTGAAGATATAGAATGTGAACCAGAACTTATAGATATCAAGTTCATAAGTGAGCCATGGGATTGTGGGGGTTTATATAAATTAGGTGATTTTCCATCTAAGAATACTTTCACTTGGAATGGTCATTTTAGAGATGACTTGAGGAGATTTTGGAAGGGGGATAAAGATACAGCTTGGAATATGAGCGATAAAATAAAAGGGACGCCATCTATTTATAAAGAAGATAATATTTTTCCAAAGTCGATAAATTTTATTACTTCACATGATGGATTCACTCTAAAAGACTTAGTAACTTTCAATAGGAAACATAATTTTGCCAATAGAGAACAAAATAGAGATGGAGATAACCATAACAATTCTTGGAATCATGGTACTGAGGGACCAACTACGAACTTATTAATCAATGATTTAAGAAAAAGACAACAAAAAAATCTTATTCTTAGTTTACTTATCTCTAAAGGTGTTCCAATGATACTTATGGGTGATGAGATAGGAAGATCACAAGGAGGTAACAATAATTCTTGGTGCCAAAATAATTTATTGGGCTGGATGAATTGGGAACATGGTCAACAAGATTTGGAATTATTAGAATATTTCAAATACGTCATAAAAATCCGAAAAAAACTAATAAACATTTTCAATCCATCATTCTTGCCTAATAATCAAACATATGAAAATATTCCAAAATATCATTGGCATGGAACAAAGTTAGATAGCCCCGATTGGAGTAGTTGGTCTCATACAGTCGCCTTTAGCATTAACAAAGATGATACTAATCCGCTTGTCTGGATAGGTTTAAATGCATATTCAAAAAGTATCGATTTCCCCTTGCCGAAATGTAAATATAATTGGTTAAAAGTTATTGACACTAGCATGTCTGAGATTTTTCAACCCTTAACTATTAATGAAAAATCTGTTTCAATAAAGAGTAGGAGCTCTTTACTAATCATTTCAGAAGAAGTATTTGGGGCAAAAAATAATTTATTCTAAAAGCGGGCGGCGGGAATCGAACCCGCATCTTCAGCTTGGAAGGCTGAGGTTTTACCACTAAACCACGCCCGCATTAAGTAATAGAATTACCATTGCAATAATACATTATCAAACAATAAACAAAGTAAAAAGATTGGAAAATTCACACTCGAAAAAAAATATTTCTAGATCAACAACAAGATTAATGTTCTCTTATGGGCTAGGGGATGCAGGCACAGGTTTAGTGGCAACGCAATTTGGTTTTTTTCTTTTCAAATTCTTTATTTCTGCTGGTTTACCAGTAATAATTGCAGGATCATTATTAATGTTAATAAAGATATGGGATGCAGTAAATGATCCGTTAATTGGATGGTTAAGTGATCGTACTAAATCAAGATGGGGGCCTAGAATACCTTGGATGGTAGCAGCATCAGTTCCTCTTGGTTTCTCTTTAGCTGCGATATGGTGGACACCCACTGGTTCAGTGCTAACCAAGACTATTTACTATGCCATAATTTCTATAATCGTAATGACTGCTTATACGAGTATTAATCTTCCTTTTGCAGCTCTTTCTACTGAAATTTCTGAAAAAACAGCAATAAGAACAAGGCTAAACGCATCTAGATTTACTGGCTCAATAATCGCAGGACTAACAGGTTTAATAATTGCTGGAGTTGTATTAGGTTCCGAAGGATCTGCAAATAATGAATATTTTTTAATGGGTAAAATAAGCGGATGTATTGCAGTTGCTGCAACATTAATTTCTTGTTGGGGGTTAGCTCCATTCGCAAAAAAAGCAAGAAGGCCTTCAGGAAAAGTTGAAGCTATAACACTTCAATTCAAAAGAATCTTCAAAAATAAAAAATTTCTAAAAGTTATTACGCTCTATATTCTTCTCTGGTGCGCATTACAATTGATGCAAACAGTAGCATTAATCTATGTCGAGGATGTACTGAATGTACCAACATATATTGCGAAGTGGATCCCGATACCTTTCCAAATTAGCGCTTTAGTGGGTTTACAAATATGGGCCAGAGTATCAAATAAATTGAACAGGATTTCAGCGTTAAACTATGGAGCAATTATGTGGATTATTTCATGTACAGCAGCTTTATTTTTACCTTCATTATCAAAAATTTCAGGAGTAAGCGATAGTTTATTCCTAAATGCCAGCAACATATTTCTGTTCATTCTTTTGATTTTTATAATCTGTCTTATTGGCATAGGAGCTTCAACCGCTTTTCTTATCCCCTGGTCACTACTTCCTGATGCAATAGACGAAGACCCAGAGAAACCAGCAGGATTATATACTGCCTGGATGGTACTTATTCAGAAGATAGGTATCGCGTTTAGTGTTCAATTATTAGGATTTTTATTGTATTTATCAGGTTATCAATCATGCATTGTTGATAAAGAAGGTCTAAATATTATTGAACAATGCTATTCAGCACAATTAACTATTAGATTATGTATTGGTTTTATACCCTCAATATTGGTAATAATTGGTCTTTTAATAATGAGAAAATGGGATCGAAAATTAATTACAAACTAATATAAAGATATGTATTACCTTAATTTTTTCAAAAGACTTCTAAGCAGCCTAGTCATTGGCGGGCAAGCAATTAATTTTATCTTTAAGGGTAAAATTTCCAAAAATGATCTCTTTGACCAACTTATGGAGTCAGGTCCGGGCAGTTTATTAATTGTATTAATTACAGGAATTGCCGCAGGTACAGTTTTTAATATTCAAGTTGCAGCACAACTTACAAGTATGGGGGTTTCAAGTGAAATTGGAGGTTTATTAGCAGTAGGCATGGCAAGAGAAATGGCTCCTCTTCTAACTGCAACTTTAATGACTGGAAAGGTTGCCACTGCCTATGCTGCTCAACTGGGTACTATGAAAGTTACAGAACAAATTGAGGCAATAACAATGTTAAGGACCGAACCAGTCCAATATTTGGTAGTCCCAAGGTTACTATCGATGGTAATAATGTCTCCAATACAGTGTCTTTTGTTTTTATCTGTAGCTTTATGGAGTGGACAAATTTGGAGCACAATTTTTTATAAAGTTCCTCCAATAGTTTTTTGGACATCTGTAAGATCAGGTAATGTGAGTTTAACCAGTGCAGATTTAACTTCAATGTTAATAAAATCTGTAGTGTTCGGATTACTTATTTCAATCATTGCTTGTGGATATGGACTTACAACCAAAGGGGGTCCAAAAGAGGTTGGAACAAGTACAACAGGTGCAGTTGTAATGACTCTCGTTACTGTATCTTTAATGGATGTATTACTAACGCAAATTTTATTTGGATGATTCTATGTTTAATACTAAATCAAAAAAAGAAGAACCAGTAATAATATCTCCTTCATTTCAGTTGCCAATCATTCTAATAGTTTTAAGTTTTATGCTTTTGTTTTTGAATATTGGTTCTTTGCCAACAATAGTTTTTGCTTCTTTTAGCTTTTTTTTATTACTTCAGTCATTCACCTTAAGAATAAAAATAACAAATGATGATTTTATCGTTTTACAATTAGGGAAAGAGATTAGAACTTTTCCATTCAAGAACTGGATATCATGGAAATTCTTTTTCCCCATAATCCCAGGTATTTTTTATTTTAGAGAAAAGTCCAGTCCTCATTTATTACCAATTTTATTTAACCCAAAGCAATTAAAAGATGAGCTCATAAAAAAAGTTGACTCCCTGGAAATTAAAAATTCTTAAAATTCAGACTTTGCCTAATCATCAAAATTATTTAAATGACCAATACAGAAATTTCCGACAATAATCCTGAAAAGGAATTAAAAATAGATAAGTCAATTTCAGGTGATAAAACCAAACAAATTAGTAAGAAAAATACAACTCAAAATAAAAAAACTATCCCGAAAAACGATAAATCAACTAAATCTTTTGATGAAATTTCTAATGAAATTTTTAGAGATCTCTTTTCAAAAAAAGACTCTTTAGTTAGAGAAATAAGAGAGTTAGAAACAAAAAAAAATGAAATAGAAAAAGATATTGATTCTAATTTTAAAGGACAGTCAGATAATATTGCTAAAAGAGTTAAGGGCTTTCAAGAGTACTTAACTGGAGCTTTGCAGAATCTTTCACAAAACGTAGAGAGACTTGAATTGGTTTCTCAACCAATAATCGTAAAGCCTTCTCCCCTTGATGAGAAAAAGCAAGACAATAGCACAAATAATGTAGTTAATGTTCCTGCTCTTTCCGAGACATTTAAGCCAGATGAAGAGATTATAAAAAGTTGCTTTTCAAGTTTCACAGAACAGCCCGACTTTTATGCAGAACCTTGGAAATTAAGACGTAGTCTTGATTCCTCAGATATAGAAATTATGAATGATTGGTTCTTTAACATGGGCGGAAGAGGTTCTCTTGAAAGTAGAGGATCTCGACAAAAAAATGCTTTGTTATCAGCTGGCTTAATATCTATTCTTGGCGAATTATATGGAGATCAATTTCAGACTCTTATTTTAGCTTCGCAGCCTGAACGATTAGGCGAATGGAGAAGAATTCTTCAAGATTCACTTGGTCTAACAAGGGATGACTTTGGACCTAATAGTGGGATTGTTCTGTTTGAAAGGCCTGAAGGTGTCATCGAAAGAGCTGATAGATTAGAAGCCAATGAAGAATTGCCATTTATTATCATTGATGCAGCAGAAACTTCTGTTGAAATTCCAATACTTCAATTTCCATTATGGGTTGCATTTGCTGGCTCAGATAATGAAATTTACGATGATCTTGAACTAAACTAAGGTTTATGAATATCTTAATAATTTTTACAAGTTATCTTTTAGGATCACTTCCGACAGGTTTTTTAATTGGAAAATATCTCAAAAATATAGATCTAAGAACTATGGGTTCTGGATCTACAGGTGCCACAAATGTCTTAAGAAATGTTGGTAAATGGCCAGCACTTTTTGTGTTTATCATTGACGTTGGGAAAGGACTTGTAGCAGTAAAAATTGCTCAACATTATACAGATCAAGGATTAATTGAGGTAATAGCAGGAATATCCGCTATCTCAGGACATATTTGGCCAATATGGCTTAAAGGTAAAGGAGGAAAAGCTGTTGCTACTGGATTAGGTATGTTTTTAGCTCTTTCTTGGAAAGTTGGACTTGCATCTCTTGGCATTTTTTTAATAGTCCTAACAAAATCTAAATTTGTTTCTTTATCCAGTATTTCAGCTGCAATCTTACTTCCTATTTTTATGTTTTTTTACCTAGGTAAATTTATGCACTCATACTTTTTTATAAGTTTAATTGTGGCATTATTGGTAATCTGGAAACATAGAACAAACATAACAAGATTGCTTAAGGGAGAAGAATCCAAAATTAATCAGAATCAATAGATTTAAATATTTCTATTAGAGCTTTATTAGGATCTATAGCTTTTGAAATTGATCTGCCAATGACTAACTTAGAAGCGCCATTATCTATAGCTTCATGGGGAGTCATAATTCTATTTTGATCATCTTTATTGTCAATATTTAATCTGATGCCTGGTGTAATAAGTTCAAAATTATGCTTATAAATAGATCTCAACATATTTACCTCCCAAGGGGAACAAACACATCCATCTAATCCGGCATCAAAAGACAACTTTGCAAGTCTCAATACATTTTCCTCAATTGAATTATTTCTATCAAGATCAGTTTGAAAATCTTTAAGAGAAAAGCTTGTTAAAACAGTTATTCCTACAACCAATGGGGGTTTCACACTGACTGAGGTGGCTCCTTCTAAAGATGCTTTTTTCGAATCCTTAAGAGCTTTTAAACCTGCTGAAGCATGAATAGAAATTATATCAACCCCTAATTTCGAAATTTGGAAACATGCTGCACGCATGGTATTTGGAATATCATGAAATTTTAAGTCTAAAAAAATTTTTTTATTTAAACCTTTTAATATTTCAATAACTCTTGGACCTTCCCTAACAAAAAGCTCTAAACCAACTTTCACCCACTTAATATTGGGGCATTTTTCCAAAAGTAATTTTGCTTGACTTACATCTAATCCATCAATTGCCAATATTATTTTTTCTTCCGAATTAAATCTGTTATTCATCAATTTTCAGTTTTCAAATCTCTTAATTATTTTTTTTCCAATTTGCAAAATTTTTCCTTCCAAATCATTTTTAGAGTTAAAAACTAAATCAGGATTTATTACTTTTTGACTATCAATTTTTACACCCCCACCTTTAATAGACCTTTTGGATTCGCTGCTAGATTTGAAAAGTTTTAGAGCACTTAATAAGTAGAAAAACTTTACTGGAAAAACTACTTCTTTTAAAGAAATCTCTGGAATTTCTCCAACTTTTTCTTTGTGTCCAAGGAATAATTTTTCGCAGTTTGATTGCGCCTTTAATGCTTCTTCGGCCCCATGGAATAAAGTAGTAACTTCTAAAGCCATTCTTCTCTGTAATTCACGAGGATTTGAATTTTCCAGAAAACTTAAGTCTAATTCAGTAAGCAATTCAAAATAAGTGGGTATTAAATTATCGGATACTTTTTCTAATTTTGAATACATTGAAAGAGGATCTTCAGTCAAACCGACGGTGTTAAATTCAGATTTACTCATCTTCTTAATTCCGTCTAAACCTGTCAAAATTGGCAGCAGAACGCCAAATTGAGGTTCTTGTTTAAAATGCCTTTGAAGGTCTCTTCCTATTGCAATATTAAATTTCTGATCTGTGCCTCCAAGCTCAATATCTGATTGAACAACTACCGAATCGTAACCTTGTAATAGTGGATATAAGAATTCATGCAAAGCAATTGGGACTTGCGAAGTGTACCTTTTATTAAATTCCTCCTTAGCTAGCATTTGACTAACTGTTACACTCCCCATTAATTCAATTATCGAATTAAGATTTAATCCTTTTAACCATTCACTGTTATATCTTATTTCTATTCTATCTTTTGAATCAAAATCTAAAATAGATTCATCGGCTGACTTTCCCATCCCTAGTTGGGTTAAGTAAGTTTTTGCATTATCCTTAACTTGTTTTTCCGATAACTGAACTCTTGTTTTGTTTTTTCCGGTTGGATCTCCAATTTGAGCAGTAAAATCCCCAATAATTAAAACTGCAATATGTCCATTATCTTGGAATGCCCTAAGTTTTTTAAACAATATGCTGTGCCCAAGATGAATATCGGTTCCAGTTGGATCAATGCCGAGTTTAACCCTTAATTTTTTATTATTTTTTTTTGCATGATCAATTATCTCCGAAAAGGTTTGATCTGTTCCCTTAATAGGAAAATATTCTTCTATTCCTCTTGACAGCCATGATGGCAATTTAAAATTATCTGTCATGAAGCTTTAACCGTTAACTTTAAGAAGTTTTATCAAGTTCATCCTTCATTCTTATTAAGGTTTTATTCATTTGATCGAACATTTGATCAGGAGTAATCCCAAATTGGCTTAACTGTGTCTTTAATTGTTCTACTGTCATTTTTGCTTGAAAATCTTCAGACAATTCAAATCTCTTCATAAAAACTTTATAACGATCCATAAGAGATTCCATTTTTTTTATAAACATTTTTTTCCCTTCTCTATCGAATTTCCCATAATCAGAGCCAAGTTTCATAAGTTCTTGGTAATCTGTAAAAAGCTTTTTAGCTTCTTCTTGAACGATGTCTGACTCAAAGAATCCCATTTCTATTTTTTTACTTCGCAAGATTAAGGCTCAATTACAAGATAACAAGAATCTTTTAAATTGATTAGAACATTAATAAATTTTAGTTTATAAATAATTCTTTGATTTATATTTTTTAATAAGTAAATTTAGTAGACATGTTTCATAGATATTGGAAAAATTCAACTTAAATAATATTTCAAATCAAAATAGACAATTTGAATTATTTGGTTCAAATGTAAATACATCAATTAATTTTCAACACTCAAATAATTTAAAAATCAAAGGCGAAATCCTAACTGAATGGAGAAATAAAATATATAATCACCAAATTAAAATTTCAAAAGATGCCCACAATAAAACTTTGCAACAAACATGTCTTCCTGTTAATACAATTTCCAAAGAAAGAAAAATTGATCCGTTTTCCCTACATCCATTATCATTAAACTTTTGGAGAACAAATCAATATATACACAATGGTCCAGCAATGTATTTTGTAATTGACTCAATGGAGAGTTCTAAAATAATCCTTTATATAGGAGAAACAAACGTAGCAAATAAAAGATGGAAAGGAGAACATGACTGTAAAAATTACCTCATGAACTATAAAGAAGCCTTAGCCCATAATAACCTCTCAAGTCATCAAGATATTCGTTTCTTCTTAGATGTACCTAAAGAAATAAAGTTAAGACGTAAATTAGAACAGCAACTGATATATTTATGGTTACCACCCTTTAATAAAGAAACCCGAGATAGGTGGGCAACTACTTTCACAAACAACTAAAAGTTAATTAAATCCGTTTACAAATGCAATTTTCCACATTCCAAAAAAATCTAGATAACTGGCAAGGTACTTCATTAATTTTTGGAGTTTTAGAGGAAGAAATTGAAAGCCAACTTGAAAACATAAAATTTGTCATTGACCCAAAATTATTACTAAAAACAGTTACTCAAAAAAAATTTAAAGGAGAAAAAGGAAAAACTCTAAGCTTTGAATTTTTAGATCAAAAATTAGAGACTTTAATCATAGTTGGTCTTGGCAAATCGAAAGATCTAAAAAAAAGTGATATAGAAAACTCCATAGGAAATCTAATTAGAAAAACTGTTGATAAAAATGAAAAAATCAGCATCTTGCTACCTTGGGAATTAATAAATTCAAAACTAGAAATAAATCAATTAGCAGAGTCTGCTAGATTATCTGCTTATAAGGACAATAGATTTAACAAGAAAAAAGATGAAGAGAAAGTTCTTAAAGAGATAGAGTTTTTGAATTTAAAAAAAATTGAGAATATTAGCTTTGAAGAGACAGCACAAATATGCGAAGGTGTAGAACTAGCTAGAAGACTTGTAGCCGCCCCTCCCAATAGTCTTACCCCTCAGGAAATGTCTATACAAGCTTCTAAAATAGCTAATGATCATGGTTTAGAAGTAAAAATTTTAGAGGCAAAAGATTGTGAAGATTTAGGCATGGGCGCATTTTTAGCTGTAGCAAAAGGTTCTGACCTAGATCCTAAATTTATACATCTTACTTTAAAGTCGGAGGGGCCTATAAAAGAAAAGATTGCGCTTGTTGGGAAGGGTTTAACCTTTGACTCTGGAGGATACAATCTGAAAGTAGGCGCTTCTCAAATTGAAATGATGAAATATGATATGGGGGGAAGCGCTGCAGTTTTAGGCGCAGCAAAAGCACTTGGAGCAGTAAAACCAAAGGGATTAGAAATCCATTTTATTGTGGCAGCTTGCGAAAACATGATAAATGGATCTGCAGTACATCCTGGAGATGTAGTTAAAGCATCTAATGGTAAGACAATTGAAATCAACAATACTGATGCTGAAGGTAGACTAACATTAGCTGATGCGTTAACTTACGCATCCAATTTAAACCCGGATTCAATAATAGATTTAGCCACTCTAACCGGAGCTATTGTTGTTGCATTAGGGAATGATGTAGCTGGATTCTGGAGTAATAATGATGATTTAGCAAATGACCTAAAAACTGCATCAGCACAGTCTGGAGAAGAAATATGGCAAATGCCTTTACAAAAATCTTATAAAGAAGGGTTAAAGTCTCATATAGCTGACATGAAAAATACAGGTCCTAGAGCAGGTGGGTCAATAACTGCTGCTTTATTTTTAGAGGAATTCTTTGATAAAGAGATTAAATGGGCTCATATTGATATTGCTGGGACTTGTTGGACTGATAAGAATAAGGGAATTAATCCATCTGGAGCAACCGGTTTTGGCGTTAAAACTCTTGTTCAATGGATTAAAAATAAATAACTATTTTTAAATCATTCATTCCAAAGATTTGTTGACCTAGCGTTATCGCCCCATAATTTATCCAACCTCTGATCTCTCCCACAGGAGAATCTATAAAATTTATATTTTAATTCATTTCTCTCAGCAAAATCCTGATGATATTCCTCAGCCAACCAAAATTGACCTTTTGATTTTAGTTCTACAGATATTTTTTCTAATGGCACATTCAATTCATTAGAGGCGGAAACAATTGCATTTTTTCCATCACTTTCCTCAGTTGCATCTTTGAAAAAGATGACTGGCCTATAAGAATCTCCACGATCACAAAATTGACCCTTACCGTCCAAAGGATCAATATTTCTGAAATAGAGCCTAAGTATCTCAGGTAAAGTTACCAATTTGGAGTCATAGTCCACCACAACAACTTCCTGATGCCCTTCATGATTTTCGTAAGTAGGATTTTGCAAATCTCCACCTGAATAGCCACTTTTTACAAAATTTATCCCCTTTAATGACTCTAAATCATGTTCTAAACACCAAAAACAACCTCCTGCAAGAATCAATTCCTCTGCAAAAGTGTTTATGGGGTTAAAAAATATTGATAGAGCAACTATTAAAGATAAGAGGTATTTCATTTTTTTATTATATAGTTCAAATAATAGAATTAATAATCTCTTTAGCGGCTCTCTGGACTACGCCCTCTTCTCCTAATTCTTTTTTTAAAAAAGCATAACCTTTTCTAATTTTTATTTTTTCTGACTTTCCCTCCAGAATCCGACAAGATTTGTAAAAAATTTTATTTTCATCAAACTCTCTCTGCACAAACTCAGGAATTATTAATTTATTAACTAACAAATTTACAGGAGAAATAAATTTTACTTTGAAATTGAGAATTTTTTTAGCAATAAAAGCAGTTACCCTACTTACTCTATAACCAACAATCTGTGGGATTCCATGTAAAGCCAATTCCATATTAACTGTCCCGGATTTACAAAGAGCAATTTTAGTAAGCGAAAAAATGTAAGGCTTTAATTTTGTACTATCTTTTTGAGAAATCACAAATCCTTTTACTTGATATTTTCTAAATGCTTTTTTGAATATTTCATCAAAAGCTCTCCGACAGGAGGGGATATAGACAACTAAACTTGGATATTTTTGTTGTAATTTATTCGCTGCTCTCATGAAAGTAGGTAAAATATATCTCAATTCTTGAGGTCTTGATGCGGGCATTAAAAGTATGATGTTTTGATTTGGGCGAAGGTTTAAAATAGTTCTGGCATCTTTCTTTAGAGGAAGTTTTTTTGTCAAATCAATCATTGGATGTCCAACCCAAAAAACATTTCCTCCCCTCTTTTTGTAAAATGATGCTTCTTTTTTGAAAATTGCAAAAATCTTATCAGAAAACTTTATTAGATTTGTTGTAGTACCATTACCGACCCTCCAAGCCCACTCTTGGGGAGCAATATAGTAAAAAATTGGAATTTTAGTCTTCGATCTTTTTAATTTAGTGCCAATTTTTATATTAGGTCCCATATAGTCAATCAAAATTAAGCAATCAGGAGGATATTTTTTTAGTAATTTATAGAACCTTTTTTGAATTCTTATTGTTGGAATAATAAGAGGTAAAGCCTCCCAAATTCCTATTGCACTAATTGATGTAGTGTCTTGAAGAATTTTTACACCTTCTTTCTTCATCCTTTCTCCGCCTAATCCGCAAATTTCTAAATCTATAGATTTTTTTTTAGCTTCATCTAACAATGCTTTTGTTAACAAACTTCCATGCAAATCTCCAGATACTTCTCCAGTACTTATAAATATCTTTTTATTCATACATTCACTACAGGCATTGGTCCTCTTCTTTCTTTAGATATTGACTCTTTTAAAAAACAACATAACCTTGAAGATGAAATATCTAATTCTTCTTTCATTACTTTTTCTAATGAATTTGAAATCGCATCATTAGATTTAAAAAGTATTTTCCAAGTACTTTGAAGTAATTTTAAGTCAAAATCTTTATTTTCCATCAAACCACTTCTCTTAATTCCAATCCTATTTAAACCTCTTAACCTTCCTGGATGCCCTTCGGCTAAACAAAAAGGAGGTACATCTCTATCTACTCTAGTCATCCCTCCAATCATTGCTAAATATCCAATATGTACAAACTGATGAATACCTAAACAACCGCCAATAATAGCTTTGTCTTCAATCTTTACATGGCCTGCAACTTGAACACTATTTGATAAAACTATCCTATTACCAAGTTCACAATTATGGCCGATATGAGTGTAAGCCATCAACAAATTATTATTTCCAATAATTGTTTTTTCTCCTTCATCAGTTGCCTTATTAATAGTTACACATTCTCTGAAAGTATTATTATCTCCAATAATTACTTCAGTATGGTCCCCTTTATATTTAAGGTCCTGCGGATCAAGACCTATAAAAACACTTGGGAAAACTTTATTGTTAATACCAATTTGAGTTCTTCCTGAGATAACAGCGTTCGGTCCAATTTCGGTTCCTTTCCCAATAGTCACATCAGGACCGATAATGGCTCCTTGAGAGACAATAACCCCATCGTGCAATTCTGCACTTGGATCAACAAAAGCATTTGGGTGGACTTTTACGCCACTAAAGCTCGATTTTAATTCAGTATTTTTATGATCCATATCCCTAATCAACCAATGAAAACATTAATTCTCCAGCACAAACCAAGTTACCATCAACGTGCGCCTCACCTTTAACCTTACCAAATCTTTTTCTTTTAATAGACAATAACTCACAAGAAATTATCAATTGATCTCCTGGTACAACTGGTTTTCTGAATTTAACATTATTGATTCCAGCAAAGACGAAAAGTCCTTTGGGAAGATCGGGCATTTGCGTTACAATGATTCCACCAACTTGAGCCATTGATTCAACGATAAGAACTCCAGGCATCAAGGGTCTCTCAGGAAAATGTCCCTGAAATTGAGGCTCATTTATAGTTACATTTTTTATTGCAACCGCTTTCTCCCCTGGAATATGCTCTATGACTTTATCCACAAGAGCGAAAGGATATCTGTGAGGCAATAAACCTAGTATGTGCTCAGAGGAAAGTTGATTATTTTCACTGGATAATTTCTTTTCCAAAACAATTAAAGATAAGGTTAATTTTTTAGCGATGAGGCTAACAAAGCATTTAAAGAATGTGATCCTTTATAAACTAAAATTTGAGCCTTAGGTAACCCTACCAAAGCCAAGTCCCCAATTAGGTCTAAAATTTTATGTCTTATTGGTTCATTATCAAATCTTAATGGTGGATTAACCCATTTATCCCCGTCACAAACAAGAGCATTTTCCAAACTTCCGCCTTTTATTAATCCAAGTTCACTTAACTCTTGAAATTGATCTTTAAAACCAAATGTTCTAGCAGGAGCAATCATTTCAACAAAACTTTTTGGATTTAAGTCAATCACAAAAGTTTGATTTCCAATTGCTTTATAGGCAAAATTTATTGTGGATATTATTGTAGTTTTTTTAGAAGGTGTAGCCGCTATTACTGAGCCTTCTTTATTTAAAATTATTGATTTATTAATCTCTTGAAAGAAATTATCTGGTCTAGGTGCCTTTTTTATCCCTACTTCTTCAAAATCTTTAACCCACTGGATTGCTGAACCATCTAAAAGAGGAATCTCTTTCCCATCAACCTCAATATGAATATAACTTAACCCACACCCAGCCATTGATGATAGTAAATGCTCAATAGTATATAAATTTCGCCCCCCCAATTTAACTGCCGTACAAAGCATGGTGCTTCCAATTAAATCCTGAGTTAACTTAAAAATCTCACCAGGTTTATCCCTGAAAGAGACATAATATCCTTCTTTTTCATAAGGAGAAATTTTAACTCTTGTTTTTTCTCCACTATGCAGGCCTATACCTTCTCTGGAGATAACACCAGCTAAGGTATAGCAGAAATCATAATTAGCAGGCCAAGAAAACACTTAGAACTTCCATCCAACTCCAAGTGTATATCTCCAATCTCCACTTAAGTCCTTACTCGCAACATCTAATCTTAATGGCCCAATTGGTGTTTTTACTCCAACCCCTCCTCCAAGCGAATAACCAGAACCTGATTTCTGTAATAATTTACCGGGTTTTCCTGGAACATCTTTTTGAGATCCTAAATCACTTCCTGCATCAACAAATAAAGCTCCTGATATCATTCTCCAAACTGGAAATCTATATTCTGCGGTACCTTCAACAAAACTTTTACTTACAGCTAAATCACAAGAGCCCCACCCTCTAACTGATGATGTTCCTCCCATACAAAATGATTCATAAGGAGGCAGTTCCCCAAGAATAGTTCCAGCCTTAAATTGAAAACCAATAGCTTGAGGGCAATCTTCACTAGTAGCTTTACTAGATTTACATGCTTTAGTTAAATTGATCAGTTTTGTCGGTATAAAATATGAATATGAAGCTCTCATTCTATTAAAAGTTGGAGAATTTTTTCCTATTGAAACAAACTGTTCAGTCCCAAAGGTAAATTTATTTCCTGAAGTTGGGTTAATGGAACTGTTCAAATTATTTCTAGAAGTACTCGCGATAAAACTCACTAATGTATTTTCTGCAGGACATGATCCATCATTTGGAGTAAATCCAATACAGATAATATCATTTATATTTCCTGTTGTTGGAGTCTTATCACCATAAGGTTTTAAATTTCCATCACCATCAATCATCTTTACTTTCTTAAAGTTCATTCCTGCAAGAACTCTCCATTTAGCGACCTTAAATGGATCTCCGCCATTTAATGGCCTTGAGAAAGAAAATCCACCTCCTGTTTTTTCTAAAACTATTGATGAAAAACTATCAGAGGTTGAAGTACTAGTATCATCTACTGCGTATATGCGCCCATTTTTATCACTTCTAAATTCTTGTGGATAATCTCTACTTAAAAAAAGATTTGTTCTGAAAGATGTTTTATGTTTATCTCCTTTAATCCATGGATCAGATAATGAAAAGTTATAAGTGGTTGAATATTCTCCGAAATTTAGATTTAAATTTGTAGACCATGCTCTTCCTAGTGTATTTGTTTCCTGCAAACCAATTGAGGCGAAGATGCCTGCACCATTGCTATATCCAAGCCCACCTGTTAATGATCCTGTTCTTTGTTCGCTCAAGTCTAAAAAAATTATGACTTGGCCTGGATTCAATTTGTCAGGGCCAAGAGAAACCTTTACATCATCAAATAATGATGTGGAATAAAGTCTACCGATATCAGCTTCTAAAATTTTTCTATTAAATATTGAACCTGGTTGTGATTTTAATTCTCTTTTTATGACCCAATCTTTTGTTTTCCCTTTTCTAGGTTTTCCATCAATAACAAATTCACCATCAGAATCAGGGAATCTAATTTCTACGTCAGATATAATACCCTCAGAAACTTTTAATGTAATTACTCCGTTCTCAGAGATTCTATCAGGGCCATTAATTCTAACTAAAGAATAACCCTCTTTTTCATAACGTTTTTTTATAATTTCTATCTTATTTTGAAATTCATTTAAGTTAAGAGTTGTCCCATAATAATTATTAAAAATATCATCTACGTATTCATTAGAGATTAAAGAGTTTTTTGGTTTAAGTTCAACTTTCTTCAAAATTGGATTGGGCACTATTTTTACTATTAACCTCACACCTAGTGGCCCATCTTGAGACTTTATTTTAACTCCTGAAAACCAACCACTAGCGTAAATTGAATTGAGGTCTTGATTTAAAATTCGATTATCAACAATACTTCCAGGTTTTATGCTCATAGAATCATATGCAGCCAATTCAAGTTTTCTACCCTCAGGATGATTTTCCCAACCTTCGATAATTATTTCTGAGATAACAACACTTTCTTCATTAATTTCAGTATTATTTTCGGAAAGAAAAAATTTCTTCTCTTTTTTGAATTCAATACCTTGAAAAAAATCTTTGTTATTGTTGGATATTTCTAAGTTTTTTATTGATTTATCATCATCTATTGGCAAATACTTAGCAGCCAGTTCTGAATTATTTGATATCAAAATCAAGGGAGTGCAGGCAACATTTGTGAAAACCTTTCCGAATTTTAAAAAATGTTTTTGCATAGTAATTTTAATTAAGATAAATCAGTCATTATTTATTTATTTAAGTTCAAGATAATTGTTAATTCTTCGGTTAATTTCACTATAAGCTTCAATTAAACCACCAAGATCATTTCTAAATCTATCTTTATCTAGACTTACAATTGTATCATTTTTTTGATTTAGATCCCACAACCTACAATTATCAGGACTTATTTCATCTCCGAGAAGAATGTTATTTTTAAAATCATAACCAAATTCCAATTTGAAATCTACAAGTTGAAGTTGAATATTTTTAAAAAAACTTTTCAGGATTTCATTTACCTTAAAAGTTAAACTAATTATTAATTCTAAATCATCTGAGCTTAATATATTCATTAATTCAATTCTATCTTTTGTAATAAGGGGATCATTAAGTCCATCATTTTTAAGATAAATATCAATTAAAGGTTTTGGTAACAAAGTTCCAGGTTTAATAGTTGTTTGTTTGCACAAAGAACCATAAGCAGTATTTCTGAGAACAATTTCTAATGGAATTATTTTTATTTTTTTTGCAATCATTGTATTTTCATTTTCAAGTTTAATAAAATGAGTTGGAATATTCTTCTTAATTAGAATCTCAAAAATACTTGCACTTATTAAGCAATTAAGTTTGCCTTTACCTTCAAATTTTTCTTTTTTCAAAGCATTAAAGGCTGTAGCATCATCCTTAAATTCAATTTTTACTTTATTTTCATCATGATGAGCAAATACTTTTTTTGCTTTGCCTTCATAAATTAACACATGTTTATTATTCATTAATTTAAAGCCTCATTATCATTACTAATGAACTTTTTTTAATTAACATAATTATTAGAGATCAATTTCAAATGATTCTATTTTCATTTTAACTGATTATTAATCGAAACCTCATAACCTTAAAAAAACAAATATATGGGAATTCATTCACCTAGCTCTATGAACTCTTTTACATTAGAAAATATTTTAATAATTGGTAATGGCGGAAGAGAAAACTCTTTGGCTTGGGCTATTCAAAAAAATGAATTAGTTAAAAAAGTTTATTTAATACCTGGTAACGCTGGTTCAGAAAGAATAAATAAATGTGAAAGAATAAAAATTGATATAAATAATAAAAATGAACTAGTCGAAAAGCTTGATTTTCTTAAGATAGGTTTAGTCGTAATTGGACCAGAAATACCTTTGGCAAATGGATTAGCTGATTTTCTTCGCAGAAAAGATTTTAAAGTATTTGGTCCTAATAAAGACGGAGCAAAACTAGAGTTTAGCAAATCTTGGGCGAAGGAATTTATGCAAGACGCAAATATTCCAACTGCAAACTTTTGGAAAGTCAATTCTTTAGAGGAAGCCAAAAAGATTATTAATTCATCATCAATTCCACTTGTTGTAAAAGCTGATGGTCTAGCTTCAGGAAAAGGTGTTTTTATTCCTAATTCAAAAGAAGAATGCTTTAAAGCAGCAGAGACAATTTTCAATGGAAAATTTGGCAACTCAGGGAATGTAGTAGTTCTAGAAGAAAAAATTCAAGGTCCAGAAGTTTCTGTCTTTGCTTTATGCGATGGAAAGAGATATACATTACTACCGACAGCTCAAGATCACAAAAGACTCAATGAAAAAGATAAAGGACCAAATACAGGAGGAATGGGGGCTTATTCTCCTGCCCCATTATTAACAGAAGTTTACCTTGATAAGATAATCAAAGAGATAATTGAACCTACAATAAATGGGCTAAATAAAAGAAGTATTGACTATAGAGGAGTCATTTATTTTGGGTTAATGATCACAAAATCTGGGCCCAAGGTTATAGAATATAATTGCAGATTTGGTGATCCAGAATGCCAAACAATAATGCCCTTGATGGATCAAAATTTTGTATTTCTTTTAGAAAAATGCTCAATGGGAAGCTTAACTGGTGATGAAAAGATTAATACTTCTGATAAAGTTAGTGGTTGTGTAATAGCGACCTCCAAAGGTTATCCTCACGAATATAAAACTGGCTACCAAATAAATATAGGTAAGATTGATTCAAATGATTGTCAAATTTTTGACTCTGGTACTTCTTTGAGTGATAGTGGGAAATTATTAACTGCTGGAGGGAGAGTATTAAGTATTGTCTGTCAAGATAAAGACTTCGATATGGTTTTTGAAAAAGCATACAAAAATTTAAGAGAAATTCATTTTGAGGGTATTTACTTTAGAAATGACATAGGTCATCAAGTGAGAAAAAACTTCTCTAAGGAGAATTAAGCTTATGGTAGATACCAATAATCTAGAAAATAGAAAATATAACATCACTGATAATAAAGATATTAATAATAACTATTGGATTAATGGACTTCTCTCTTGGTGGAGTGGGTTCAGTTTAAGAACAAAGTTGTTAGCTATAGCAACTCTTGTCGTGAGCCTCCTAATGACAGGAATAACTTTTTTTGCCTTAAATAGTATTCAAAGAGATGCCGGTATGAATGATACTAGATATGCTAGAGACCTTGGCTTATTGTTGTCTGGGAATGTTACAGAATTAGTCGCTAATAATCAAAAAAAAGAAATTTCAAATGTAGCTGAAAAGTTTTGGAGATCAAGTCGAAACCTGCGTTATATTTTCTTTACTGATGCTGAAGATATTGTTCAACTTGGGATACCAATCAGTGCAACACCAACAAGCTCAGACAGTCAGTTTCAGCTCACTCGAAAATTAAAATTACCTTCAGAATTGAAGAAGAGACCACAATTTCCTTTGGTTAGGCAGCATGCTACACCTCAAGGTCAAGTAACAGATGTATTTGTCCCAATGTTGTGGAAAGGCAAATATCTTGGAACTTTAGCTTTGGGAGTCACCCCTAATAAAAAAGCATTAGCAAGTGCTGCCTTAACTAGAGAACTCACCATTGCAGTTTTTATCTCTATTTGGGTTTTAGTGATACTTGGAGCTGTATTTAATGCCCTTACTATCACAAGACCAGTCAGAGAGTTGGTCAGAGGTGTTAGAGAAATTTCAAAAGGAAATTTCAAATCCAGAATTTCTTTACCCATGACAGGTGATTTAGGAGAACTCTTAAATGGATTTAACCGCATGGCAACACAGTTAGAAAATTATGATGAAGCTAATATAGAAGAACTAAAAGCGGCACAAATCAAGCAACAATCATTAATAGCTACTATGGCTGATGGTGCAATATTATTGGACTCAAAGGGCAAGATTGTACTTACTAATCCAACAGCAAAGAGATTATTTCGTTGGGAAGGAAGATTTCTAGAAGGTAAACTTTTTTTAAATGAAATCCCCGAGATTTTATCCAATGACTTACATACAAATATAGAATCTATCTTAAACAGGGAAAAGGAGAAGGACGATTTAAGATTCAGCTTAGGAGAACCAGCAAGAACTTTAAGAATTGTCTTGCAATCAGTCTTAGATACAAATAAAGTTGAACTAAAAGGAATTGCTGTAACAATCCAAGATTTAACTAGAGAAGTTGAACTTAACGCGGCACAAAATAGATTCATAAGCAATGTATCGCATGAATTAAGGACACCACTTTTTAATATCAAAAGTTATGTAGAGACCTTACATGATTTAAAAGATCAGCTTACTGATGAAGAACAAATAGAATTTTTGGGGATTGCAAATTCAGAGACTGATAGGTTAACAAGACTTGTAAATGATGTCTTAGATTTATCTAGATTGGAATCTGGGAAAATTGTCCAGCTAGAGCAAATGGACATAAAACCAGCAATAGAACAGACTCTTAGAAATTATAGACTTAATGCTTCTGAAAAAAATGTTTCACTATCTCATGAAATAGAGGAAACTATTCCTCCAATTCTTGGAAATTTTGATTTACTTTTGCAGGTTTTTGATAATTTACTAGGAAATGGATTGAAATTTAGTCCAAAAAACAGTGCCATAACTATAAGAGCTTATACTTGGCCAGATTCCTGTCCTGCTTTCCCTCCAATTATTAAAAATGAAGCAGCCCCTCAATGTGAATTAGTTTCACCACTTCCAAAAGTAAGAATTGAGATTGCTGATACTGGCTCAGGAATATCTCAGACAGATCAAGAAAAGATATTTGATCGTTTTTATAGAGTAGAAAATTCTGTTCATACTGAGCAAGGTACCGGTTTAGGTTTATCTATAGTGCGGGGAATAATTGAAAAACATGGTGGGGAGATTCGTATGGCTAGTGAATTAGGAGTAGGAACAACCTTTTGGTTTGATTTAGCCTTGGCACAATCTGATAAAGATGAATTATTGACAAAAGCTATTAATAATTCAGATTCTTTTTCAGGTTCAGAAATTTAAGAAATTATCTAATTATTATCTATTCCTCTAAAAACATTTTGCACATTTTGATCAGGCACAACTCTGTGAGGAGCACCACTAAATATCTGTTCAAAATTAGAAAAAGAATCCCTTATTTCTGGGCCACTATTTGTAATAATAAATTCTCTTATTCGTTTATCATGCCATGATCCCCGCATTTTAAAAACATTTAAAGCTCGTGCCATCTCACCTTTTATTTCTACATATTGAAGCAACAATATTGTGTCTGTAATTGTTGAGATATGAGAATCAGTTATAGAATGACTTCCCATAAATTCTTCTGCAGTATTAGTAAAAAAGCCTGCTATTTCCTCTTGCTTTGTATAACCAGTGACAGCAATTACAAACTGTCTAAATGCGTTCAAACTTACACCTCTGGCTAATGCAGAGAGGGAGTCAATTGCCATTCTTTTTGGTTTAAATTGATTAATTTGCGTTTTTATAATTTGTAAATGATCCTCTAAACCAGTTGATTCAGGATATGCACAAATAATTTTTAGTAATCCATCACTTTCCATTCTTTCAAAATCTATTCCCCAGCTAGTCGCATTCCTAAGCAATTGAGCCCTAGATTCTTCATAAGCAAAAAGTATTGCTCTTTCATTATTGTTATAAGCATCTTCAACAAATTTTGACACAAGCATTGTTTTACCCGTACCAGTTGCTCCAGTGGCGAGAATAATGGAATCTTGAAAATATCCTCCACCACACATATCATCAAGATCTTTAACTCCAGAGCTAATCCTAATATTTGAAGATCTCTGCGTTAATCTCATTGCTCCTAGGGCAAATACACTTATTCCATCCATTCCCATAGTGAATGGATATTCACCTTTCATATGTACAGTACCTCTTAACTTAAGAACTTCTAAAGTTCTTCTTCTCTTCTCTGACTCAAGAACATTTCTTAATAAGACTACATTATCAGATACGAATTCTTCTACACCATATCTAGCAATTGGTCCGTAATCATCAACTCTTTCTGTAGTCATGACTGTTGTCACACCTATTTCTTTTAATCTTGCTATCAATCTAAATATTTCCCTTCTAACAACGTAAATAGCATCATACTGTTGAAAGACAGCAGTTATTGAATCTATTGCAACTCTTTTAGCTTTATATTTTCTAATTGCATAACTAATTCTCTCAATAAGACCAGACAAGTCAAAGTTACCAGCAACATCCTGACCATCTGGATCAGGAGATGCATCCAAAATAAAAAGTTTATTTTGATCAATTAATTCTTGTAAATCCCAACCAAAACTTGCGGCATTTCTAATAATATCCAAGGGTGATTCCTCAAATGTTACAAAGATTCCAGGCTCATCAAAATTACAAATTCCATGGTGTAAGTATTGCAGAGAAAAAACAGTTTTACCAGTTCCTGAAGTACCACTAACGAGTGTACTTCGAGATACAGGCAAACCACCCCTACAAACATCATCAAAACCTTCTATCCCTGTTGGTAATTTTTGGACTTGCATTTTATTTGATTTACCAAATTTCTTTTCATTCATAAGTTTGTGCTAGTTAAACAAAAATAAATTTTGAATTTAATTCAAATTTTAAAAGTTTTATAAATATTATTTATCTCCACTATATTCAGTTTCAGTTAATTCATCAAAAAGTAGATCTAAACCAATTAAAACTTTCTCTCTATCTGAAAGATCACCTATTATTTTTCTAACTGGTGGCGGTAAAATTTTAGCTAATGTTGGAGTAGCTAAAATTTTATCTTCTTCTGCAAGTTGTGGTTGCTTAAGTACATCGATAACCTTCAAAGCATAAACGCCTTTAAATTCATTATCTAAAATTTCTCTTAAGGTATTTAAAGCTCTCATCGAATTAGGAGTATTTCCAGCAACATAGAGTTTTAAAATATATGTTTTCCTTGCTGCCATTGTTATAGTTCCTGAATTGATATAAAAGATTTAAAACAACCCTTGACTTATTACACTACAAAATAAGAAAATAAACAAACTATTATGATTGCTCATTGGGCTTAATCAAATTATTAATTTGAGCCTAGTAGCGTCTTTAAAATATGACAAATTCTAAAAACTCCTCAAACAATTCTTCTGAAAGTAATGAATTGTATGCAATAGCAGAAACTTCAGGTCAACAATTTTGGTTCGAAGTTGATAGATACTATGACATAGACAGGTTGAATGCAAAAGAGAAAGATAAGATAACACTTGAAAAAGTCTTAGTTTTAAAGGACAAAGAATCTATAACTATTGGTAAACCTTACGTTAAAGATGCAAAAATTGAATTAGAAGTAGTCTCTCATAAAAGAGATAAAAAAATTCTTGTATACAAGATGCGTCCCAAAAAAAAGACAAGAAGAAAGATGGGACACAGACAAGAACTTACAAGAGTTATGGTAAAATCTATTTCAATTGGTAAAAGCGCTCCCAAGTCTTCTGTAAAAAAGGAAACTGTTAAAAAAGAGACTAAACCAAAATCAGAAAAATCTACAAATTAAACACTTCTAATGGCACATAAAAAAGGAACAGGTTCTACTAGAAACGGAAGAGATTCAAATTCCAAAAGATTGGGTGTTAAAGCTTATGGAGGAGAAAAAGTAACTGCTGGATCAATTTTAATTCGTCAAAGAGGTACTTCTTTCCTTCCCGGGAATAATGTTGGGAAGGGCAAAGATGACACCCTTTTTGCGCTCAAAGAAGGAACTGTAAGTTTCGAAAGCATTAAAAGAAATTTAAGAAATAGAAAAAGAGTTAATATAGTTATCTAATTTTCTTATAAGCTCTTGTAGTTATAAGAATAGGATGAAATACTTCTAAAAAATTTGATTGAAGAGTCTCAAAAAAATTTTCAACAATTTGAATGTCGTCGATATGAAACGGATATTCATTTTTTTCTCCTTTGAAAAAATACCAATTAAATAAAGCAATAGAATTACTATCCATAATCTCACTGAAATGATTTATTTGAGAAGCTGGATCAGCAAGATGTTCCAAAACATCAAGGCAAATTATCGTATCAAATTTAGATATTTGTGTATCTTGAATTGTCTTACAAAAAGTAAGTTTATTTTCGACTCCTAATTTCTTGGCCCTGTATTCAACAAAGCTTCTATTTGTCTCATTAATATCTACAAAAAAAACATGTTCAACTTTTGAAGACATAGCGTTTGCTAAGGCATGCGTTCCAATACCTCCTCCAAAATCTAAAACAAAATCTCTAGAAAATCTCTGCTGAAGTTTTAAAGTATCAGCGATGTAGTCCTTGCTTGTGATATGCCAAGCAGCTAAATCAGCTACATGCCGATCTCCAACTATTTGAGTATAAAAATCCGAAACATTATTCAAAGCATCTCCAGGATGTGAATTTGCCAAATTCATCTTTGCATTTGCAAGGAATCCATCTAAATCACATTCTCTAATAGATAAGTATTCCATTAAATGTGATTTCAAATTAAAAGCATTGTCTAAAAACTCTTTTACAATAATATTATTGTTCTTCAATTTCTTACTCTAAATTTCCGATAACAAAATCATAGGATGGTTATAAATCTTTCTCAAAGTATTCTTAATATTAAAAATGGAAACTAAAGATGGATTCTTAGTAATTAATAAAGATAAAGGATGTACCTCACATGATTGTGTTAAACAAATAAGGAAGTTACTTAATACGAAAAAGGTCGGTCACACAGGAACTCTTGACCCAGAAGTTATAGGAATATTACCAATTGCGATAGGCAGTGCAACAAGATTTATTCAATATCTACCTCAGGGTAAAACTTACATAGGACAAATTAAATTAGGGATAAGAACTAACACTGATGATATTCACGGAAAAATAATTAATCAAAAAAGTTGGCCAAAAATCAGTTATGACAAATTAGATCAATACTTAAATAAATTTAGAGGAATTATTAAACAAATTCCGCCGAAAGTATCTAGTGTGCACGTTAATGGTGAGAGAGCTTATAAGAAATCTTTCAGGAATGAAGTTTTTGAATTGGCACCAAGAGAAGTAAAAATAGACGAACTTACTTTAATGAAATGGGACCAAATAAACGGAATCATAGAAGTAAAAATCAAATGTTCAGCTGGCACATACATAAGAGCAATTGCAAGAGATTTAGGAGAAATTCTTAATTCCGAGGGTTGCCTTCTACAACTAAAAAGAATTTCAGCTTGTGGCTTTGATGAACAAAACTCGATAAAAATATCTGAGATGAAAAAAGAAAAGGGAAGGGAAAGCTCGAAAAATTTTATTATTCCAATAATTTCTGCTCTTAACCACATTTCGACCTTTGTCTTAAATAATGAAGAAGAAATCAATTTTTGGCAAACGGGAAGAGCCATTAAAGTTGATATTAATTGCTTTCAGGAAAGCCAATCTTTTGACTACAAAAAACCCATAAAAGTAATAGATAAAAAAGAAACTCTTCTTGGGATAGGCTTCTTAAATAAAAATCAATCTATTATAAATCCAAAATTAGTCCTGAATGCTAAATAATTTCTATAGGTAATCTTTTCTAAATGATTTAATCTGCACACCCCTATAAAAATGCTTTAATATTCTCTCAGCTTTTTGACCTCTGGACGCCAGATATTTAGCGCCCCATTGACTCATTCCTACTCCATGACCTGATCCCTGACCAAAAACTATCAAACCTTTTTTTATGGGAAATTTATTGTTTAATTTTTCCTCAAAAAATTTAAATCTCACAAAATTACTTTTGAGGCCTAATCTTTTTCTTAAAGCTACACCAGTTATTTGATCAGAACCATAAGCCCCAATAAGTTTTACATTTTTTACCCTGCCGGTACTAGTAATTTCGAGAATATCTATTTTTTTTAAACCTCCAATCTTGGGAAACAAATCTATTAATTCATTACTTGAAATTGTTTTTTGCCATCTAAATTTTGGATTATTTTTATCAAAATCTTTCACACTTGATAAATATGGATATTTATTCTTCCATACATCTTGACTATTTTCGGTCATTCCACCTGAGCTACTATGAAACAATGCATTAATTAATTTATCTTTATACGTCAAAACCAAAGATCTGGTACTTTTAACGGCTCTTATAGTTTTATAAGTTCTTGACTCCAACCCGTTATAGACTTGATTTTTCTGGGTTGAATCTATATCAAATAAATTATTTCCCTTTTGCTTTAAAGCATAAGTTCTTGAGGCAATTGCTTGTGCTTTTAATGCTTCAATAGGCCATTTTGTTGGCATCTCAGAGCCCACTACACTACTTAAGTATTTCTCTATTCCTAAAACATTAACTACCAATATTTCAGAATCAAGTACGAAGAGATTAAGCTTACCAGAAAATCTTTTCTGACCTACCCATATACCTCTTCCATCAAAGGATCTAATTTGTAATTGTTGATTACTTTTTAAGTCATATTTCTTTTGTTTATTTTTATCAAAATATAAAATTTTTCTATTTTTCTCATTTTTCACAGTTAAGCCTTTTATTTTTTTACTTGAAAAAAATTCCCCCTCTATTATTAAAGGAATTGATCTATCTGATCTAATCCTTAAATTGTTATTTTTTGATATCAAGACTCTAATTCTTGGCTCTCTAGATGCAAAAACACTTTTATTATGAAAAACACAAATAAATAAAATAGTAATCAAGCAAAATTTACTATAATAATTTTTAAATTTAAGTATCACTTTGTTTAAAAAACAAATGCTTAATTTGCCTAAGTTTGACTAAAAGTCTAGATTTAATCCAGATATAAAAATAAAAATATCATAAATAAGTGAATATCACCTTCCTAGGAACAAGCTCAGGAGTCCCATCCTTAACAAGAAATGTTTCTTCCTTAGCACTTAAATTATCACAATCATCAGAAGTTTGGCTTTTTGATTGTGGAGAGGGAACGCAACATCAAATAATGAAAAGCAATATTAAATCTTCACAAATCAAGAAAATATTTATTACACATATGCATGGAGATCATATTTATGGTTTACCTGGACTTTTGGCTACCTTAGGTTTATCTGGAAATAGTAAGGGTATTGAAATTTACGGTCCTTCAGAGTTGAGAAGTTTTATAAATTCTGCACTTAAAAGTAGTTTTTGCAAATTATCGTTCCCATTACATTTTGTGGAAGTTGAAAATTTTGCATCAGGAAATAAAATCCTATTTGAAAACAGCAAAATAAAAGTAAACTGCGCTTGTCTTAAACATAAAATACCTGCTTATGGTTATCGAGTTAGTGAAAAAGATAAACCAGGTATATTTGATATCAAAAAAGCAGAGTCTCTGAAAATAGCACCGGGACCAATTTATTCAGAACTCCAACAAGGTAAAAAAGTAGTATTAGCAGATGGTAGGACATTTGATGGGAAAGAATTCTGTGGACCCCCTAGAGAGGGTGAAAGTTTTGTTTATTGCACAGATACAGTCTTTAGTGAATCAGCTGTTTCACTATCAAAAAATGCCGATTTACTCGTACATGAATCGACTTTTTCAGAGGAGGATGAAAGCATGGCATACGAAAAATTACATTCCACAACAATCATGGCTGCCAAAACAGCATTATTATCTAACACAAAAAAATTAATTATTACTCATTTAAGTCCAAGATATACCAATAAAAACGCAATTACTCCAAGCGATTTGCTTAAAGAGGCTCAAAAAGTTTTTCCAAATACTCTGCTTGCAAAAGATTTTTTAACGGCAGAAATAAAATAAACTGCAACAGTTCGTTAGCAGGAGCGTTGTAAATGACCAACCCATGAAATAATAGTCATAGGTTTTTCTATTTGATGTCGATCGAAATGGTATCTATTTTTTCATCACTACATAAGTCTTGTAAAAGACTATTTATTTTTCTTCCATTAATTATTGGTTTACTTATTAATCCAATATCTGCAAATGCACTTTATCCTAGTGATCCTTCATCAGTTGACGTTCTAAAAGATGATCTTCACGGTGCTGACCTTCATAATACTGAATATGTTAAATATGATTTATCTAATCAAGATTTAGGAGAAGCTAATCTTCAAGGTGCATATATGAGTGTGACGACTGCAAAAAACTCTAGTTTTAAAGGAGCCAATATGACGGACCTTATTGCATATGCAACACGCTTTGATAATGCCGATTTTACCGATGCAAATCTTACTAATGGCGAGCTAATGAAAAGTGTTTTTGATGGAGCAATTATTGATGGGGCAGACTTTACTGATGCAAATCTTGATCTTTCTCAGAGAAAATCATTATGTGAAAGAGCTAGTGGAACTAACTCACAAACTGGAGTTAATACAATTGATAGTCTTGAATGCACTGGCTTAAAAGGTTACATGCCTCCAAAGCCAAAAGCATAATATTTAAAGCTAACCAATTTCAGAAGGGAAGATATTACCAGGTTCTTTTGAGCCTGGTTTTTTGCTATACCACCATTCTTGTATATCAGAAGAAAATTTCTTTGAAAAAAGAGTTATAACTGTCTCAACAGGTTTTGATCCAGGCTCCAAAATCTGAACTGAGTAAGATGGACATTTTCTTGAAGCCATATCAGCAACGAACCTAGACCCTATTCTTCTCCAACTAGGCTCCTTACTTCTCCAAGCAAGCCTTGAGCAGGGCCAAGGTAACTCTTCCCTATCATAAAGTCTGCAACATGGGCCAATTACCTTATAACTGTACTGACCACCATAACTTGATTGGACACTGCCAGTCTTGAAAAATTCAAATTTATCCATTCACAAAAAAAAGCCACCTTCATAGAGGGTGGCAGAGAAATAATCAATAATCAACTTAGAAAAGTTAAATTTTTATAATTAGTACAATTCTTCCTCAGCATGAGTTGTAATTGTTACGTCAGATGTTGGATAAGCAACACAAGTAAGAACAAAACCAGCTTCTAGTTGGTCGTCATCCAAGAAACTTTGATCAGACTGATCAACACTACCTGAAGTAACTTTTCCAGCACATGTTGAACATGCACCAGCTCTGCAGGAATAAGGAAGGTCGATACCTTGTTCTTCAGCCGCATCGAGGATGTATTGGTCATCAGGTACTTCAATAGTTGAATTGAGACCTTCACCTTCGCTGATGAGAGTAACTTTGTAAGAAGCCATTTAAATAAAAAATTGTTGGTAATTAATACCTATCAAATACATTTTTAACATCGATTAGGTCGATATGTGAGATTTTGAAGTAAAAAATGACACAATAAAATGTATGAAAGAGTATCTATAAGAAAAACTTATACTTAGGTTGGATTGCTGGCTTTTTGCGCAGAAATGCATGCCCAATCTTTTCTAGTTGATACATCCAATAATTTCAAGTCATGCTGAATTAATATTTTTATAATTTCATCCTTTTGTGAATTCAGAATTCCACTGAAAATTACTTCCCCATTGTTTCTCAAGCACTTATAGATATTTGGAATCATTCCTTTTATTACTTCAGCAAGAATATTGCATAAAACAAAATCAAATTGTTCGAGTTGATTTTTTAAAATTACCTCATTAAAAGATCCCAAATATGTATTTAATTTGTTTAAATTACCGAAATTTAGTTGGAAATTAGATTTTGTTGAATTTATAGCTAAATAATCATTATCCACTGCACAAACCTCTTTAGCGCCAAGTAATCTTGCGGCGACGCTCAAAATCCCGCTACCGCTCCCAATATCTAATACCTTTTTATCAGAAAATAAAATATTCTCCATTTTTTCCAAGCAAAGATAAGTTGAAGGATGACTTCCTGTACCAAAAGCTGCTCCAGGATCAATTTTTATGATTTGTTTATCTTTAAATTTTTTATTTAGATTTATCCAACAAGGCAATATTAAAAAATGATTTCCTACTAATTCAGGAGCCCAATATTTCTTCCAACTTGTTAACCAATCCTCCTCTTTGATAATACTCCATTCAAAAAATTTATTCTTAGGGGGATTAATGTTTAAAAGTTTGCTAATTATTTTTTCAAAACCACTTCTAGAACTCTCATCCCAATCATCAATTGGAAGCCATATATTAACTTTTCTTTTATTTTCATTTTTAATTAAATATTCAAATGAAAAACTAAATATTCCCAGCTCATTTAATTTCCAAATAATAATTTCTTCAGAATCACTTTCTATAAAAAAAGTTAGTTTATACCAATCTTTAGTTTCCATTAATTAGTTAAAGCCACTTCATAGAGTAACTGGATTAGCGTTGGTAATCCCATCTACTTCAATAATGGTATCAAGCAACTTATTAGGTATTGGATCATCAATACTTAGAACCATGACAGCTTCCCCTCTAACAATTTTGCGCCCAACTTGCATTGAGGCAATATTTACATTGTTGCTACCTAATAAAGACCCCAGCTTGCCAATAATGCCTGGCATATCTCTGTGCCTAGTAACCAACATATATCTGCTTGGTGATACATTAACTGGGTATTGATCAATACTAATAATTCTTAATTCCCCATCAGCAAAAATGCTTCCCGCTACGCTATGGTCGCCGTTATCTCCATAAGTGGTTAACTGAAGCGAACCACTAGCAAATTCAGGTCTTGCCTCATCTTTATTTTCGACTACTGAAATACCTCTTGAATCTGCTTCTAGCGAAGCATTCACATAATTAATCCTATCTCCCAAAGCTTTACTTAGAAGGCCTTTTAGACTAGCTATTATTAATGGCTGAGAAGGATGTTGAACAAATTCACCTTGAAGCTTTACTTCTAGTTTCTGTATCTGCCCACCTGAAAGCTGGCTTATAAGAAGACCCATGGTTTCAGCTAACTGCAAATGAGGTTTCAGACTATCCATAATATCAGGGCTCAAACCTGGAATATTTACTGCAGTTCTAGCAGATAAACCAAGCAAGACATCCCTTATTTGTTCCGCAACATCAACAGCTACATTTTCTTGTGCTTCCCGAGTAGATGCTCCTAAGTGAGGGGTAAGAATAAGATTCTTTTCAACCTTCAAAAGTGGTGAATTAGATTCCAAAGGTTCTTTAGAAAAGACATCTATTGCAGCACCCGCAATCAATGATTGATTTAAAGCTTGTGCTAATGCCTCTTCATCAATCAAGCCTCCTCGAGCACAATTAATTAATTTTGCGCTACTTTTCATATTTTTAAGCACCTCCATATTTACTAAATTCTCTGTCTCTGGTGTGCGAGGTAAATGCAAAGTTACATAATCGGATTGTTGGAATAAATCTTCTAGATCAGATAGTTTAACTTGGATTTGTTGAGCTCTTTCAGTTGAAACAAAGGGATCATATCCGCAAACTTCCATTCCTAATGCATTAGCAACTTTTGCTACATGAGCACCAATTTTCCCTAAACCTACTACACCTAATTTTTTCTCATAAAGCTCATTCCCAACGAATTTCTTTCTCTCCCATTTACCTAACAAAGTACTACTATTAGCAACTGGAATATGCCTAGATAAGGCCAACATCATAGCTATAGTATGTTCAGCCGCTGCTATTGTGTTACCCCCTGGAGAATTAACAACAAGGACTCCTTTTTGCGTAGCAGCCTTAACATCTACATTATCGACTCCAACTCCTGCTCTCCCAATGATTCTCAGTTTACTTGAAGAGTTAATAATTTCTTCGGTCACTTGAGTACCAGAACGAATCATTAAAGCATCATATTCTTTAATAATGGAAGCTAACTCAGAGTCTGAGATCCCTATCTTCTGATCAACCTGAGCAACTTGTGAAAGAATATCGATTCCTTTTTGATCAATTGGATCTGTAATGAGAACTTTTGTCATTTAAGATTGGTTCTTTAATCTTTTACTTTAACTTAATCTATAGTGTATGTATCTTATTTTATTAATTTGAATAACACACAAACATTTGAGGATTGAAATTTGACTAAAAGTATTGTGATATTTGAAGACATTAATAAATGTATCCAGCTATTTGATGTTTTCAACGAAAAATCAGTAATGCTCTCTGAAGCTATTTTGATCCCACCAATAAGTGAGAAAATATCATCAGACGAAACAGAATTGCTAAATGCGAAAGCAAATATCTTATTCAAATCTCAAAATTTTGAAGATATAAGAATCTTAAATCCTAAACTTGATAGGAAGATCAGGCAAAAAGATATGAGTAGATGGCTAATGCCGTTTGGATTTATAGCTGGAATAGCTTTTTCTAATATGACAAATTTATCTACCTTCAGCTTTCTTGGTTTAAATAACATCGGGGAATCTCTCATTGGAGGACTTTTAGGAATGGGTTCAGGATATTTAGGAAGCATTGTCTCTTCTGCAAGTATCAACATTAATAGAAATAAAGAGTTAAGATCAATCATTAATTTTAATAAAGAGGGTAAATGGCTTGTTCTACTTGAAAATCAAATTGGAACTGAATTACCTTGGGCTTTGATAAAACAATCAGAAGCAAAAGATGTAATTTTTTTAGAAGGCTAAATGATTGACTTAAAAGAAATCTTAATAAATTCAAACTACAAAAAAGAAATTGAGGAGTTAATAAATATTGCTAACTTAGCATACAAACACTGGGAAACTTATTGGACTGGGTTTAATTCAACTTATGTTTGCGAAGAGATTTTAAAAGATTTTGAAAATTTAAATGATTTCAAATTTTTTATTTATGGAGGATTCTCCTCTTCTCAAAGATCTAGGATAGCTTGCTTTAGAGGGGATAATATTCCTGAGGAGGATGCGCTAAAAAGTAATTTTCCAGCTCAAGGAATAAAAATTAATGGAAATTTTTTATTTGATAATGCTACACAAGATGATTTTAGATCCCTCTTAATTGAAAATGGGGTTAATCAATTAAAAGTTGGAGATATATGGACTATTGGCGATAGGGGAGCACAAGGAATAATTGATAATTTAGATATTGAGCATTTAGATGAAAAGATTTTTTATTTGAGAGACGTAAAAGTAAAAATTAATGTAGTAGGTATAGATGAATTACAAATACCTTCTGGAAGATCAAAAAAACTTGTCAATACAGTAGAAGCTTCAACAAGATTAGATGCTATAGCTTCAGCGGGCTTTAGGGTATCACGAACCAAAATCATTGAAAGGATAGAAAATGGAATGCTTAGATTAAATGGAAGCAAAGTTAATAAACCAACAATTAATCTAAAAATTGGCGACAAACTAGAACTTGAAAATAAAGGATTTATTGAAATTTTAAATTTAGAAATAACCAAAAGAGAACGATGGAAAGTTAAATTACTTAGAAAATGAAACGCAACCTGCTATTTTCTTATAAGGGGAATAAAAAATTTCTTCAATTTGGGCGATTAGCTCAGTGGTAGAGCACTACCTCGACACGGTAGTGGCCACTGGTTCGAATCCAGTATCGCCCATTAAAACTTTTGACAACTTAGGTTAGATCCACAGAAAATAATTTCATTTTTTAGATTATTCAAAAAGATGAAACTTAATCAATTAATTAATCTACATAAGGGGCTCACTGCATTTGTAGTGATAGGTCTCATGATTTTTTTTGATAATTTTACGATCGCTCCCTACGTTTATTTAGCTCTGCATGGTACTTATGGATTACTTTGGCTTTTAAAAGAAAAGATATTCCCAGATCCTTATTTTAAAGAAAAAATCAATTTTTTAACTTCAGTTACTGGTTTTATTTTCCTTGGAAGTTACTGGGTAGCTCCCTACATTCTTATCTCATCTGAGAAATCTGTTCCAAATATTGTAATAGCTGCTTCTGTATCTATAAATATAATTGGTGTGTTTCTACACTTTGCTAGTGATGCCCAAAAATATTTTTCTCTTAAATTAAAAAAAGATCTAATTAAAGAAGGATTTTTCGAAAATATAAGAAATACAAATTATTTAGGAGAAATACTAATTTATCTATCATTCGCCATCCTCTCAATGAGTTTCGTTCCATTGGTAATTCTTGCAATATTTTTCTCTATAGTTTTTCTACCAAGAATGATAAAAAAAGATAAATCGCTCTCAAAATATGATTCATTCGAAGAATACAAAAAGAAAAGTGGTCTAATATTGCCTAAATTAAATGCCTGATAACAACTTACCCAGTTGGAGGCAAGATTTAAAATCTTCTAGAAAAAAAGAGGGCAAATCACCCTCTAATAGATGGATACAGCTTGCAACAGTCAGCGAAGGAAATGAGCCAAGATTAAGAACAGTTGTTTTCAGAGGATGGCATAAAGACAGTTCAATGATAATTTTCACAGATAGAAGAAGTGAAAAAATTGGGCATTTAAAATCCAACCCTAATGCAGAAATATTATGGTTCTTTTTGAAAACCAAATCACAATATAGATTTAAAGGAAAAATACGTGAATTAAGTGACAACAAAAATTATTGGGATTCATTATCAGAAAAATCCAAATCTTCTTGGTTTTGGGGGTCTCCTGGAGAGAAAATAAACCCAAAAGTCCAATCTACTCATTTAAGATTATCCAATCTACCCAAGTCAGAAAATTTTGTGGTTCTAAATTTTGAAGTATATTCAGTAGATCTTCTTAAATTAGAACAGCCTGTTCATAAACGATATCTTTGGGAAAAGGTTAAAAAATGGGAAAAAGTTGAAATTAATCCTTAAATATTTCTAAATTGTATATTTAGGTTGAAATACATATAGTGATAAGTCAGTTTTAAAAAAGAAGCATTATTTATATGAATTTCTCAGAAATTCCAGAAAACCCTTTTATTTTTCTATCTTGGGTGACTGCCATAGGGCTTTTTATAAGTCTTTGTGAAGCAACGATTAAGATAAAGCTTGAGAAGAGAAACAGTTATCGAAAAAGGTTAGAACTAATAAATAGTCTTTATCCTAAAAAGTTAGCTTGAAGTATCTGAGAGTATATTCGCTTGCAGAAATTGAAATAAACCACCTTTGCTTGTCTCTTCTTTAACTTCAACTTGATTGGGAGTTTTTGCTTTTGTTGAAGGTATAATTTCCTCCTCGTCTTCTGATTTCAAAATTCTGATAATGACTTCATCTAAGGAGAAGTTACCGGGACCTGTTAATGAAATTGAAGTTGCTGAAGCGAAATATAAAAGTAAAAGCTCTAGTAAGAAAATATTAAAACCTGAAGTAACAAGTGCATGATATATAGCCACGGAAATTGTTCCAACAATTGCCAAAGCTCCGAATCTTGTGGCTAAGCCTATAATTAATAACCAACTACCACCTATTTCTGAGAATGCCGCTATGTATGATAAAAATATTGGGAATGGAAGATGTAATGGTCTTACAAAAGCATCAGCGAAATTTTCTATATTTGCTAATTTCTCGTAACCGTGGTGTATAAGAACAGTTCCAGTTATAACTCTAAGAATTAATAAAGCAGTATCTTTGCTAAACGACTTGGTAAGAATTGTTGAAAGCACTAGTAAAAATTTATCCTTAAGTAAAAATAACTAGTCACAGTATCCATCGTGGATTAAAGAGCAAAAGTCGCACCTAAATAAGTATTTATACCTACTTATCAGAGGGTTATTTTCTGATTAGGAATTCAACTAAGTTAAAAATTATTTTTTTGAAAAATTTTCTAATATTCTCTGATTTATTTTTGGAATATTTTCTTTAAATTTAAAAAACCCTCTTTTAGCAAATTTCCAAGCGAATAAATCTTCATCCCTCACAAGATTAAAAATTTTTTTATGGTGTAAATTTTTAAACTCAGTTATGAAATCATAATTTTCTCCCACTCCAGGATAAATAATGTCTATTTCGTTAGTATTTTTAAAAGTATTTTCCAATGAACAAGGATCAATCTGTTCAACATTATCAAATTGCTCTAAAAATTCATAGACCAAATCTTGTTTAAATTTCAATACAGATTCAGACAATTTAATTTGTCTTTGTTCATTTTTTAAAAGGATAATAAATACTCTTTTATAGCTTGGAAGTAAATTTTTAAGGGTTGCAAGGTGTAGATCATTTTCAAACATAATCAGATTATCTGATTTAGGCTCCATATCATTTTTATAAATCTCATCTTCAAATGGTATTTGATTAGATTCTTCAAGAAAAATCTGTTGATTACATATTTTTTCTACATTAAATCTATTATTTGAAAACTTTCTGAGGTTTGATGATGAAAAAAGATATTGTTTTCCCTTCGTTTGCAATCCTCCGACCCATCTCCAGCTAAGGAGATTAGATGAAGCATCTCCATCAAAAAGATATTTAAAGAAAAACTTTGCTCCCAATTGCCATGGGAGACCTAAATTAAATATCCAAGTACTCGCAAACCACATTCTTGTATGGTTATGCAAATAGTTGTACTGCTTTAATTCATATACCCAAGAATTAAAAAAATCTAATTCTGTATTGCCATTAATTGCACTTTCATATAACTCATAATCAAAATCGAGATTATTTTCTGAAATAAAATTTCTCCAAACTTTAGGTCTATTTTCCATCCACCCTTTCCAGTAAACTCTCCAAAATATTTCTTCAACAAATTTAGTTGAATTTTTGATTTTGTACTTACTTTTAATATCATGGATCAGATCATATTCCGATAATATTCTATGAGTAATGAAAGGCGATAATTTTGAAACTGAACTTTCGTTATTTGGCCCAAAATCAAAATTTCTTAATTTTGCATAATCATTGATTTTGTATTTCGCAAAATTTTCCCATGTATTTTGAGCTTTTAATAAAAATGACATTTTCTAATAACTTTAAAAAATTTTTTTTTATTGGTTGAAAATTCAAAAATTTGCCTTTGAATTAATCTTTAAAATTTTCTGTTTCACTTATAAGTAAATATGTTTGATTGAAGTATTTAATTTAAAACGTCTTATAAGTACATTTTATACTCTTAAATCGCTCTCTGCGTAGGAGGATGTTTAGTGGTTAATTACTTTTTAGATCTAATTTTAATTTTCAAATCTTTATTTAATTGATTTTTTCTAAAAGATTTTTAAATATTTATCAAAATTATTATGAATAATTTATTAGTGAGAGATGTTAAGTATCTAGATGAACAATACAGAATAGGTGAAGGCATAATTTCGGATGATGCATTTAAGCAACTTGAAAAGCTCGTTATTCCTGTTGATCGAGAGCCTGACTACTTTAATCAAAAAAATAATAAATTTTTGCCAAAATTAGCCAAAGAAAACTATAAAGAATTTTTGGAAAGTTTATTAACAAAAACAAGATTAAGCATTCAACCAAAAATTGATGGCTGTGCTATTGCAATTAGATATCTAGATGGCAAGTTTAATAAAGCTATTACAAAAAAAGGATTTGATGTCTCAAGCAAAATTAAACAAATTAAAAATATCCCCGATTGTATTCCTATCAAACGAGATTTTCAAATTAGAGGTGAACTATACGCTACAAACCAAGTTGCCGGCATTTCCCAAAGAATTACAAGAAAATACCTCAATGATAAGAAAGGGATTGGAGAAAGTCTCCGCTTTTGCTGTTTCCAAATACTTAATGGAAGACTTAATCAATACGAAACCCTTAACTATCTTAAAAAATGTGGCTTCAGCACCCCTGACAGTTACTTCACAAATCATACAAGCGAAATCCAAATATATAAAAAAAATTGGTTAGAGAAAAAAATATTTGCGAAATATCCAACTAATGGGATAGTTGTAAAAATAAATAGTAGGAAATTACAGTTACTTAGAGAGAAAAGTTTATCTCAAAATAACGAATGGCAATATGCAATTGAAAAATAATATTAAATAGTACCTTTAATAAGAGCTCACGATACTGACTTCCAGTATTTACAGTGGAATAGTAATTAAATTTTGGTTAAATTCCAAAGCAATTTGCAGGATTACTAAATGACTGCCACTATTTCAAGACCTAAAATTTCTAACTGGGAAACATCTAATATTCCAAACCTTACAGGCAAAACAGCGCTAATCACTGGTGCGAATAGTGGTCTTGGATACTACACTGCAAAGGCCTTAGCAGAAAAAAATGCTCATGTTGTTATAGCTTGTAGATCACTTGAAAAAGCTAATCAAACTATCAAAAAACTTAACAGTCTTAATCCTGAAGGATTATTTACACCTTTAGAATTAGATTTGTCAGATTTAAATAATATTGTTGAAGTTCAGTCCAAAATTTTTGATAATTTTGAAAATTTGGATTTACTTATCAATAATGCAGGTATTATGCATCCGCCTAAAACTCTTAGTGCCCAAGGATATGAAATACAATTTGCAGTTAATCATTTAGCTCATATGCTTTTGACTCTAAAGCTACTTCCAATTATTGAAAAAAAAGAAGAATCTAGAATAGTGACGGTGACTTCCGGAGCACAATTTTTTGGCAAAGTTGGTTGGAAAAATCTGAAAGCCGAGAACTATTATAACAAATGGGAATCTTACTCCAATAGCAAATTGGCAAATGTAATGTTCGCTTTGGAACTAAATGAGAACTTAAAGCACAAAAATATACTTTCTTTAGCTGCTCACCCAGGAATTGCAAAAACAAATCTCTTTACTGCTCAAAAACCTAACCCTGGTCCATTAGAAACATTCTCATTAGAATTATTTAGTCCTATTTTTCAAACTGCTGAGATGGGTGCTTTACCTCAGCTTTTTGCAGCTACTTCACCAGACGTAAGAGGTGGAGATCATTATGGTCCTAGATTTAATTTCAGAGGTCATCCAAAACTATCCCCTACTTCTCCTTTCGCCATGAATAAAAAAGAAAGAAAAAATTTATGGGGAAAAAGCCTCGAAATACTTAATAATTTCTTATAAATTTTTCATTTTTACTAACTTTAGAAAATACTTCAAGATATGTAATTCACTCTCTGAGAGTTTCATAAATTCTGTTAAGGCATCATAATTTTTTTCATCAATTTTTTTTGACAATTGAATAAAACTATCATGGTTTTCATTAACAAAGCGCTCAGCAATCTGAGACGGAGTTAAACCCTGTTCAATTAATTCACCTGGAGCATTTTTCTCCCACTTTTCATAAAACCAAGAGAACCAATATTTTGCAGTATTATCTTCCATTAATTAACTTTTCTTGGGTGAATACTATAAATACTGAAGAAAAATCTCATGATTGAATTACCCTTTAAACACAATTAATATAAATGCAATTATAAATTTAATGATAGATAATCATTCAAGTAAAAGAAATATTAATCTTGTAATTGGATTAGGTAAATCTGGATTTTGGGCTGCCAAGTATTTGAGAAGCATCAATAAGAGAGTAATTGTTTGGGAAAGTAAAGATGGGATAGAATTCTTAGAAAGAAAAACAGCATTAGAAGAGCTTAATATCATAGTTTCTCTAAATAAAGAATTTGTATTTGAAGAAATTCAACCTTTTTTGAAAGAGATAGAATCTGTTGTTGTAAGTCCATCAATACCTTATGACCATATAACTATTATTGAATTAAAAAAAAAGGGAATTAAAGTAATTGGAGAAATTAATGTTGCATGGGAAATTTTAAAAGACACAAATTGGATAGGTATTACTGGCACTAATGGCAAGACTACTGTTACTCATCTACTAAGCCATATACTCTGTGATACTGGATTATATGCTCCTTTTGCTGGAAATATTGGTACACCTTTATGTAAGTATGCTCACTCCAAAAAACATGAAAAAATTGATTGGGTTGTAGCTGAATTAAGCAGTTATCAAATAGAAATATCTCCAGAAGTAAAACCTAATATTGGAATATGGACAACCTTCACAGAAGATCATCTTGAAAGACATAAAACACTTGAAAACTATTTCAACATAAAAAAAAGCTTATTAGAAAAATCTGATTTTAGAATTTATAATTATGACGATAAAAACCTAAGAAATCACTACAATTCGCTATCAAGAGGGGTTTGGATAACAACTAGTTTTGATAAATCAAATTTTATTCATTGCGATTATTGGATAGATGAACAAGCGTACATTGTTGAGAGAGGGAAGAAATTATTCAAACTTGAACATTTTTCTTTAAAAGGAATGCATAATCTTCAAAATCTTTTATTGGTAATTGCAGCAGCAAGAAAAGTTGGATTATCTGGCAAGAAGATTAAAGATTCTTTATCTAATTACAAACAATTGCCCCATAGGATGGAAACAATTTATAAAAATAATAATCTGGAAATCATTAATGATAGTAAAGCTACAAATTTTGACTCATCTATTGCGGGAATAAGTTCAATTGAAGGTCAAATAATAATCATTGCTGGGGGTAGATTAAAAGGTAATGAATATAGTGAGTGGATAAAAGTTTTAAAGAAAAAAGTTAAATGTGTTTTCCTTTTTGGAGAAAGCTCAAAAGTCCTAAAAATGGCGCTTCTTAATGAAGGATTTAAAAAAAATATTTTTGTATTTTCAGAACTAAAAGAGCTTTTAAATTTTGTTTTTCATTATTTACGAAATAATAGGGTCGGAACATTATTATTCTCACCTTCATGCTCTAGTTTTGATCAATTTAAAAATTATGAAGAGCGTGGAGATTATTTCAAGAAACTAATAAGTGAAAAATTAAAGGTTAATAAATCCATTTTTTGTTCAAGTATCATTTCGTAATTTTCAGGTCGGTCATCACAACCGTTTACCCTCTAGCAAATATTCACTTAATTAGTTAGATTTTGACTAAGAAATAACCACTAGCAATGAGTGAACCTAACAATTTACCTCAAGCAATAAGTCATAAAAAATTAAGTTACTTGATGCTTAAGGCACAAAAGGATTCTCATTTTTCTGATGAATTAGCAGAAATAGAAAGCCCTGAAAAAAGAGAATTTGAAGAGTTAATCAACAATTGGGAAGCTTCAACCAAGAAGGTAGTTAATGAGTTATCAAAAAGAAAAGAGAATTTACTAAAAGATAAATCACCAAATTCTTTAATTGCACTTGGTGCTATGGAAGTTCACCTTAATATGGCTTTGCAAGCCTTAAATGCATTTAATAAAGGAGTTGATGGGTAAAATAACAAATAAATTATAAGGAAGGCATCGAAAATAAGAGAAAATCTAAGTTTTTTTCAGTATTTATAGAAACATCATCATAATAATTAACTTCAAAACCCAAGCCATCTCCAGATTCGAGAAATATATTTGAATTAGAATCTTTACTTTTTAATAATAGATTACCTTCTATTATTTGTATCCAATTATATTTATCGATTTTCAATGGCAATTTTTTTTCTTTAATTGGCTTATATTTACAACGCCATAAAGAGATACTTTGATTTAGAAAAAGCTTATTATTTTTACCGTCTTTGTAATTAAAAATAAGATTGTCCCCCAACTTTTCATTTAATGAAATTTGATCATATCGAGGTTTGATATTTTCTTTTTGAGGGTATATCCAAATTTGGAACAACTTACAGATCTCATTTTCTTCATTCTTCTCGCTATGAGAGATTCCAGTACCTGCAGACATAACTTGTACTTCATCTTTGTGAATTTTTCCAAGATTGTTTAAAGAGTCTCTATGAGTTATTGCTCCTTTTGTTACGACAGTAATTATTTCCATATTTGCATGAGAATGTGTATTAAATCCTGCATTAGGAGAAATAATATCTTCGTTTATAACTCTAATTTTCCCAAAATTATCCCATTTTGGATCTCTATGCTCTGCGAAAGAAAATGAATGCATCGAATTTAGCCATTCTCTAGTCGATCTAAATCTTTCGTGCGATTTCCTTGATTTAATTATTTTCAAAGACATAAATACTAAGAAATAAATATGGTGTATTTGTGAAAATTAAATATTTTTGAAAATTATAATTTATGAATAAGTGAAATTACTTTTTATTTATTTTTTGATTTTACTTTGTGCTTTATTTGCTTTATTAATTATTTTTATTGCTTCTTCTCTTGTAGAACATTTTTCTGCCTGAACATTCAAGGTTTTTAGTTTATTTAATTGCTTTGAAATTTTCATATTAGGTTAACTTAACAAATAGAAATTAACACATATTTAACAGATTAGCTAAAAATACTGGTTTGCATTTGAGCCTTACTACCTAAAAGTAAGATTGGAGAATGGAATAATCAGAACAATATAGAGGGTGTATTGGATTATCTTTGATTGTTTTCTTAATTAAAAGCGGTCCAAGAGAATTTTCAAAATTATTTTTCCTAATTGAGTTATATTGCATTATTTTTTTTGATATTCTTTTATTTCTATTTAGAAATTTACCTTTGTTACCCCAACCTAACCATAAATCACAATTTTTACTTTCAGACCAATGTTTTAAGTTTTTATAAATATGATTATTGTTTAGATAGCCCACAGGGTTTTTATGATTAAAAAGTTTTTCTGGTTTGCTTGAAATAAGAGCAAATAGATTTATTAATTTTACTTTGCCGTAATTATTGTTTTTCGAAATTTTGATTATCTTTTTTGTTGTGTTGTCCAAGAAAATTTCATCCGATAATGAGGGATTTAAACCAATAAAGATAATCTCTTTTTTAGATTTAGAAATCTTATAACTTAAACTCCATCTATATAGTTTGTTTGCACTTATTAAACAATTTCTTTCTAGAAATAAATTATTCAACCTAAACCTACACCTCTAGCCATGAGAGTGGCAAAGAAAGGTATTGTTGCAAAGCCCACTAATTCAGTAGTAATAATTAGTCTGAACCTCTTGACTAGATTTTCAGATATTTCAGGTAATTTATTCTTACTTAATGGAATGGCCCATAAGATATAGGTTGTTGTTGGGTATAAAGAAAGTAATCCCACAATAATATAAAGAGAAACCTTTATCCAAAACACAGGATTACCTGTATAGAAATCACCTCCTTGACCAAAGTACTTAACACGCAAAATCCCAGTAACTAATATCGCTACCCCTGCTAAACCATAAACCACATCTGCAATTATCATTGAGATCGTCTCATTTCTATTAAGACCTACTTTGAGAGTCAATCTTTCAAACAAAAGAGAACCGAAACACAATATTATTCCTAAATAATGAACATATGCTACTAATGCACTTTTAGCAATTTCACCTGTCAATAAAGTTCCTAATAACATTTTCTAGTCAAAATTTATACAATACTAACCACCAAATAAAGAATTTGTTTAGAAAATAAATTAAACAATAAAAAGTCAGGTATTGAATCTAGGACTCTAAAAACCTTTTTTGACCATCTTCAAAGAAATCCTTTTTATTCCATACTTCGATTACATCTGGGAAATGTTTTTCCATACAATTATCACAAACCCCATGACTGAATCTAATATCACTAATTTTCGAAAGATATTTTTCTAAATGCATCCAATCGCCCTCCTTATTTTTCACTTCTCTGCAATATGAACAGACAGATAAAATACCTTCCTGTTTGTGCAAGTTAGACAAAGCATCTAGCAAGTTCAATGACTTTTTTCTAAGCTCTAAAAATGAAACTATTTGCTTGGATAATAATTCCATAATATTGAATTGTTGTGTAGTTAGATTTCCTGGCTTTCTGTCTATTACACAAAGAGTTCCTAGTTTATTACCATCACTATTTCTAAGGGGAAAACCTGCATAAAAACGAATCTTGGGGTCTCCTGTTACCAATGGATTATTTATAAACCTTTCATCTTGGAAAGCATCATGAATAATTAATGGACTATTTTCTTTTATTGCATGGGTACAAAAAGACCAATCTCTCCTAGTTTCTGATATTTGAAGTCCTATTTTGGATTTAAACCATTGTTTATCTTTGTCTACCAATGTCATTAAAGAAATAGGCACATTACAGGTTGAAGCAGCAATTTTTGTAATATCGTCATAACATGATTCTGGCTTGGTTCCCAAAATCCTATATTCTGCTAAAGCTTTTAATCTTCTTTCCTCTTCTTCTTTTTTTGATACAAGATTCTGCATTAATCTTCACCAATAATTAAAACTTTAAAATTAAAGTTTCTCCAAAAAACTTTTTCCGTCTAATCCTTAATAAAAAAAAGATAAACTTATTGAATTGTTACTTACTAATTTATTACTTAGTAATTTATTATTGACTGATTTAACTTTGAGACTGCCATCCCAGCGATCCATCCACTTGTCCAACAATGTTGAAAATTAAATCCACCAGTGATCCCATCAACATCCAAAACTTCACCAGAAAAAAATAACCCTGAACAAATTAAGCTCTCCATACTTTTAAAATTAACCTCATTAATTTTTACGCCTCCGGAAGTAACAAATTCCTCGCCAAATGGACCTTTGCCCGAAATTATATATTTATCCCTCATTAGAGTATTTATCATTTTCTCTCTTTCATCCGCCAGTAAATGAGCCCACTTTTTCTCTTTATCAATACCTATTTTCTTCAATAAAAAAATCCATAATCTTTTTGTTAATAGTGGAACAGGTCTACTATTAATAAGATTCACCTTGCCTTTATTTAATCTTAAATGATTAATTTTTTCTTTTAAATCCTCATAATTTAAAGAAGACCATTTAATGATTAAATTAAATTTATATTTTTGGCTGTAAAGTTCCCTTGCTGCAATTGATGAAAGTTTTAATACTGCTGGCCCACTAAACCCCCAATGCGTTATTAGTAAATCACCTCTATTTTGAAAATTCTTATTGTTTAAATTAATTTCTATATCTACGCCCCTTATCGATACCCCACTACATTCATCTAAATTTGGTTCTTTTGTGGAAAAAGTAAAAAGCGATGGTACAGGTTTAACAATGGTGTGTCCAAGATTTTGAGCTAATTTATATCCGCTTGGATTACCTCCAGTTGAAAGAATAATATTTTTTGCAGTTACCTTTGCTTTTTTAAGACTAAAAATATTGAATATATTATCTGGAGTTTTTGCAATTTCTTTTACAAAAAATTTTGTTAGTATCTCTACGTTTTTTGATAAAGCGCTTTTTCTCAAACAATCAATAACATCTGAAGAAGAATTAGACACTGGGAATACTCTTAGATCTTCCTCAATTTTTAATTTTAAACCTTTTTTCTCAAACCAATCGTATACATCTCCAGCAGCAAAACGATTAAATGATTCCAAGAGCTGAATTCCACCTCTGGGGTAATTCTCAATTAGTTCATTCGGTATCCATGTCGCATTAGTGACGTTACATCTTCCCCCTCCACTAATCCTTACTTTCTCCATAAGTTTTGAAGTTCCTTCAAGAATTATTATTCTTTTTACTCCATTTTCAGCAGCAGTTATTGCTGTCATAAAACCGGCAGCACCGCCTCCAACAACTGCTAAATCAAAAGGTTCCAAAAACTTATTATTAAATATGCTTCAATCTGATAATAGCAAGTAGTTATAAATAAAAATTAGTCCAAAAACCATAAAAAAATAAATATAAAACTTTAAAACCACATAAATAAATAGCTACGATTCGCTAATTTTTAAATTTCTAGAAAAATCAACACAGTCGTTATTTTTATGCTTTAAGTTAATTAAATGAGTTTGTTTTTTTCTTACGTTAAATATTCTGAAGCCAGTTTTCCTATGACTGGTCAATATACTGCTCTTCTTTTAATAACTTCTGTTATTTGGGTTCTACTTTGGTTTGGATATAGACAAAATAAGATAAATGATGAGATCAAGAAAAAAGAAAAAGAAGAAAGAATTAATGCGAAAGTTCAAAGAAGAAAGAAGTTAGAGAGTTTGTACCCTACCAATAAAAAAACTGTTTAAAATAAAATTATTTTAGAAACATGAAAATAAATAATTTCAAATCACTAATTCAGTACTTACCAGGGATTTTGATTCTTATTTATGTATTCTTTTTAGCATTTACTCAATTTATAAAATAAAATTTTAAAAATTATTCGTTTTGATTGGAATCCTTTCTGCTTTTGGAGCTGCTACAGCTTGGACATATGCGTGCTTTATTTGGCGCTCGCAAACTCAAAAATATAAATCAATAGATATTAATTTAATAAAAAATATAATAGCTTTTTTAATTTTTATACCTGCTTTTATCAATCTAAGTTCTACAACTGAATTAAAAAACATATTTATCCTACTAATTAGTGGAATAATAGGTATTGGTTTAGGTGATACTTTCTATTTAAAGTCACTTCAAATAATTGGCACAAGAAAAACTTTATCTATAGAAACTCTTTCTCCGTTAATGGCAGCTTTATCAGGGGAATTTTTTATTAATGAAAATTTAACGACTAAATCATGGGTTGGAATAATTATAGTAACGATTTCGCTATTCATAATTCTCAGAAAAGGTAGCGATTTTAAAGAGGAAAACTCCTCTTTCTCAGAAAAAAATAACTTTAAGATTTTTGCTTTTCCTTTTTTATCAGTTTTATGTGCTGTTCTTGGAGGTCTTTTATCAAGGATGGTTTTCCTTCAAAGCAATTTATCTCCTTTCCTTACAACTGAAATAAGATTATTAGGTGCAATAATTTTTTTAATTAGTCTAAAAGGATTTAAGATTAATTTTTTCTTAAAAGACATAGACAAAAAACAACAAAAAAGATTTTTCCTTTCAATACTTCTTGGAACAAATGTAGGAATATTTCTACAACAAGTTGTGTTTAAAACCCTTCCCATAGGAGTAGGGTGGGCTTTATTAAGCATATCTCCAGTAATTTCCTTATTTTTTGCTAATACTGAGGAAAGAGAAATTACCAAAAAAATAATATTTTTTACTTGTTTTTTATTTTTTGGCTTGACATTAATAATTCTTTAATCTCTGAGTTAATGTAAAAAATACTCATGTTAATAAAAATCAAATCAAATAAAATTACCCTATAAACACTCAAAACAATGAAAACATTAAAGAAAAAAAGGCTCGGAACTTTGGAAGTCTATGTTATTTTTTTAAGCTGCATTTATGCAGGCTTTATAGGTTATAAATTTCTATTAAATGTTTTATTTACTTGGAATTAATTAATTCTTTCTAATGATTTAATCAACTTACCTCCATCTTGGTCATCATCATCATTTGAAGCGAAAAATAAAAAAAATATTCCTAAAGAAGCTATAGATAGCGAAATTGACAATACAGAAAGCTCATCCATAGATTAGAAATTTTTTTTATGATAAACGAAAAAAAATAAAAGACAGTAAAGAAATACAAATTCTCGAAAATAAGTATTTCTTTTATTTGTAAAATGAAAAAAACATCCGAATTATTTCGTGAAAGTTCTTATAACTTCCCCCTGTAGTGCAAGCGTAATAATTCAGTATGGAATAAAAAGTTGGCCTATTTGGGAATGTGATCCAAGCAAATTTAAATGGAATTACGATGATAAGGAAATTTGCTTAATTATTGAAGGTCAAGCGAAAATAAGTACCCAAAACGGTGACACTTACGTAATTAATGCTGGAGATCTAGTTGAGTTTCCTGCTGGACTTAACTGCGAATGGGAAGTAACCAAAAGTATTAAAAAACATTATCGATTGGGTAGCTAAATTTAAGAAAAAAGATTTTTTCTTCTTTACTGTTAAGTCAATGTAGATAAAATATGGTAAATAAATAATTTTCAAGAAGGAAACTAATATTATGCCTTTTACTGATCAAGAATATTTTGAGGTTATTGAAAAAAACGAAATAGTAAAAAAGGCCTTTGAAAATATTAAGCAAATTTGCATTGATTTACAAAAACAAACAAATTGTCCTGAAGAGGATCTAAAAGATTTTCTTGAATTTATTTCTAAACAATGGAATAAGTAATAATTAAAAGGCCATTTAAATACTAAATTTAAAATTTCAATTTAGTTTTCTGAGACAATAAGTTCTAATCTAATTCCTTATGTGGTTTTGTATTGATACTGGAAGTTCCCTTAGCAGCAGAAACGAAGAAAAAGAAGCCTACAATTCCAGATATGCCAAATATCGCAGCCAAAGGATCAAAAGTGAAAGAAAACATAGAATTTATAAAATCAAGATAAATAATAGTTTTTGAATCAAAATTGTACAATTATTGTTAAGTATAAAAAATAACAATCGCGCGATTCATTATGTCATTATTACTTTTTAAGTAGGTTCAAAAAAATTATTATTCAAATTGATTTTAAGAATAAAAATATCAATACATACCAAAGATCTATTCGTGCTAAAGAGAAAAGTTTTTAAAAAATATTTTTAGAAATTTTGAATAAAACACTACCCAGAGGATCCACAATTGTTGTTTCTTTAGATTAATATCGTTTTATGACAGAATTTTACTCAGCTTCTTCCTCAGTAAGTCCTTTTACAGCGATATTATGGTGCCTTTATCCAGTAGCTGTACTTGTAATTATTGAATTACTTCTGGGGGGTGGGTTTGATGATGACAACAATGACGATCAAGATGGAGGAATGTTAATACCTGCTTACTCTAGATCAGACGTTTGAATTTTTGAATTTTTTGAATTAAAGACTCATAAGGAATTTAATTAAATTGGAGAACAATATTATTACAACTCATATTTCTTTAATTACACTTACCATTATTATGATTTTCTCTCTAACTTGGCTCGTCTTAAGAACCCTTAAGGAAGGTAGAAAAGCTCTAACAGAACTAAATAAGGATAGATCGTGAAATACAATAAACATTCAAAAATGTAGAATTTGATTGGATTTATACAACTCTTAGATTTATAAGTTTTACTAATTTAAGTAGATATATTCCAAAAATTTAAAAACTTTTCCTTCTCAAAGTTTGGGAAAAGCATAAAAAACTTAAATAAATACTAGAATTTGTTTGATTACTAAGACAAAAAATTACCAATCTGTTGAAATCCCATTTTTATGAAAGGACTTCTTAATTATTACTTTAATAAATAAAAATGCATCTAAATTCTTTACTTTATATTTGTTCTATATCTTTATTCATCTATATAATGGCGCTGTTTTGGAGAGACTTGCCAAATCAAAAAAAGTAAATAAATAATTAATATTAATTTTGTTGCTTATAAAAATAAATTGAGTTATTAATTTAATATTGGATTTAATTTTTTTATATAAATGCTTAAAGAATCTTCGAATAACAATAACAAAAACATATTCTCAAAAACTAACGGTATTGCAAAAGAAAAGATGATTTGCAAAGACGGATTCTGTTTATTACCAAATCAAGATGAGATTTCAAAACAAGATTCAAATGATATGAATTTATTTGATCCTATTTAGTAAATAAATAATATTTTGATAAATTAAGGATTAAATTGATATTGTTTGATTCTTTGAATTTTTAATTTATGTTTAATGACTTTTTAAACGCATATAAAGAGTTTTGGATTAAAGCTACAGACTTCAAAGGATTCACATCTCGATCGGACTGGTGGTTAGTTCAACTAGCGAATCTTATAATTTCTTTCCTAACTATCCCAATATTTTTAAAAACGTTTGGTTTTAATGCATATGGATTAGTTTGTATTATTCCTCAAATAGCTATTGATATCAGAAGAATCAGAGATTTTGGAAAAGATTGGAAATGGATTTTTATTAATTTAATACCTTTCTTCGGATGGATCTTGTGGTTCATCTGGCTAGGCTTTGGAAAGACTGGTAATGGGAAAAATAAACTTATGTAGAAATTAACTCCTCATTTTTTTCTTTTTTTAAAATCTACAAATCTTACCTTGTTTCTAAATTCTATTTGTTTTTCAAGAATTCTAAAGACATGCATCTCGCATTCGGTTAATTTAAGAAACTGATTGAGTGTATCTTTATCTTCTTCATCAAAATTATCAAAAACTTCTGAAATAGCAGTACTATTTCTAGAAATAAAATCCTCTGCTACATCTCGTGGATTCTTGCCTGATTCAAAATCCTGAAAAGCTTCATAAGAATTAAGTTCTCTCGTTAACCATTTAAACCATGGTTCATTTTTATTATGTTTTTTATTTATGATTTTCTTCATGAAAAATTTTTTACTAGTTTAATCATTATCAGTTATTCATTCTTTGACAGCTGTACAAATACTTATTTAAAAAATTTAATTAAAGATTAACCTTATTTATTTTTCACAAAAAAGCTAACATAATTACCATAAAGCTTTTTAAATAATAAGTATTTATTACTCATTTTTTTGTTTATGAGATAGCTAGAATTTATTTTTATTAAAGTAAATTGTCAATTCCATTTTACGATTTTCCTTCATCTCCGATTTTAATAATTGGTGCTCTTGGCATTGCTTTAGCAATAGCAGTTTTTTTTGTCTCTTACCAAAAATATTTCAATTCCCCTTTGAACAGAGAGCTTTCAGAAAAGAAAAAAGCCTTAATTAAGGAACAAAAAGAATTAAATGAAAGATTAGAAAAAATAGAACAAGATTTAAAAAATTTATAAAAAATTACCCTTAATAGAGATGAGTCAATGATCTCGAATTCAAGACCTTAATTTTTTTAACATAAATTTTGGTCTATAAGGAGTTATGGATAAAGATCATCTTATTGAGTTAATTTCTAATAGTCTTCTTTACGAGAGTAAAAATTCTGACTCTACTAGGAATCTTAGTGACTTTAAAAATTACTTAGAAAGATTAAATCTAGATCAATTGAGAACTATGTCTAAAGAATTTATTCTTTAGTATGATTTTTAAAATTTTTTATTGTTTATTAAATAATCAATACTTTTTAAAAATTGTTAGTATCAAAAAAATACAATAAATATGCTTAGAGTTAATAGAGGTGAATTTTTAATAAAGCCATTTCTAAAAAGAAATAATGTTAGAGCCTCTTATCAAATTATTACTACCATCTTTCCGATAATCTCAATTTGGTTAATTATCTACCACATCACAAATCAACCTTTTTCATTATTGATTAAAGGATTTCTATTAATACCTTTGATAGTTCTACTAACTCTATTCTCTTCTCGCACATTCTCATTAATGCATGATTGCGGTCATAATTCTCTTTTTACAAAACGGAAATTAAACCGCTTCTTTGGATTTTTACTTGGCTTGGTTAATGGTATTCCACAAAAGTCATGGTCGATTGATCATGCATTTCATCATAGAAATAATGGCAATTGGGAAATTTACAAAGGGCCGGTAGATGTTTTAAGTCTTGAAGATTATGAATCCCTTACAAAAAGAGAGCAAATATTATATAAAGTAAGTCGAAACTGGATGATGCTTCTCCCTGGCGGTTTTTTTTACTTGGTTTTAAAACCAAGATTAGGACTTGTTATTATTATTTTTAATTTAATTAAAGATATTTTAAAAGAGACTTTTATCAAAATAAAAAACAGACAAATTTCTCAACTTCTATCTATTAATTCAAGAGTCAAACCACCTTTTTCTGATTATGGAGATAATTTCGGAGAACTAAGTGAATTAATAATCAATAACATAGTAGTAATAATAGGGTGGATTTTTATGTGTAAATGGTTGGGGTTAGTTTTTTTCTTATCATTTTATTCTATTGTATTAACATTATCAGCAGCAATTTTAATATGTGTTTTTTTCGTACAACATAACTATGAAAATGCATATGCTAAAAATACAAAAAATTGGGACCTCATCGATGGAGCTATTTTAGGTAGTAGCAATTTAGATATCCCTAATTGGCTAAATTGGTTTTTAGCAGACATATCCTTCCACAGCATTCATCATCTCTCTGAGAGAATACCAAATTACAATTTAAGAGCTTGTCATAAAGCAAACATTCATTTGCTCCAACAATCAAAGTTCTTAAAATTAAGAGATTTTTATAACTGCTTCAAATATATTATTTGGGATAATAAAAATGAAAAATTAATTCCTATAAGTTAATACCTAATTCAATCTTCTTCTCAATTTTCTTTTTATGGGAATACTGCTATAGGCATGAGGACCAATAGATGGAGGCAAATCATTTTTTAAGGGATGCATAAAAGCATTTGCCATACTCTCTAACATTTTCGAAAGCCAATTAATTAATGATTTCATTTAAAAATCTAAAAGTATACTTTTTTATCTTCTAACTAAATTACTTAAAAGTAAATCAGTCTTTATGCTGATTTTTTTGAGAGATTAACATATAAGAATAATATTAAATAATCAAAAGTGTTTTTTTCTTTTATCTTATAAAAGAATGTTAATACTAATTTTTTGAAGGAAAACTAAGTGAAATATAGCTTTAGTAAATAATACTTATTTTTTCTAATTCACTTAATAAATTAAATTATTGAACATAAATTCGTGCTATATCTCTATTCCAAATAAATTTAATAATATTATGAATGATTCATTTGTTTCTACCAACAAGAACACAGAAATAGATTCTATTAATTCATATTTTGAGTGTATTACTGAATGCAGTATTGTGGATGGTCATCAAGAATGTATTACTCGTTGTTTAGAAGTTCATTTAAAAGGGGGCGAGCAAAATGAATAAAAAAAATTCACCTCAAAGGAAAACAACTTTAAAATGGAACTCGAATGGAGAGCTTTCCGAAATTGATATGTTAAGAATTTTAGAAAAGATATCATCTCATGAACTTAATCAATGTGAATTAACATGCGATTCTGATACAAATTAAGTTATTTTTTTAATTTATTTTGCAATACTGCTGATAAAAAAAAGCAGCTTATGGGATTTTTGTAAGATATCAATTTTAATTAAACAGATTTCAATAAAGAATATAGAAAATTATCATAATATCTTAGGTTATATTTAAAAAATTAATTTTTAGAACTCTTACCTTTTTTTAAGAATGTTTTACTAATTTCTTTTTTTGTTAGTTGAACCGGTTTTACTAGACCTGAATCACCATGAATTGGACAATAATAAGTCATAAGCATCCAATTTTTTTCTTCATCCATAACCAATCTATTTTTAAGTAATGATTAAGTAAATAGGATGAATTATAAAAAAATTGATTTTTTTTAATCTTTTTTTCTTTTTTACTTAATAATTTATAAAAATTTTGAATCTACTCTTACAAAATAGATATAAATACGCATGACTTTAAAAAAAATTCCTGCTATTTATTAATAAATTCAAAATTATTCATGTCTCTAGAATCTATATTGATGGTAGTTGCTCCAATCTGTCTTTTTACGGTAGGTGTTATTGTTTTACCTATACTAGTAAAGCCACGTAAACAATCTGGTTTACCTAAGAGGTATATACGCGGTCTTTAAATTAATTGAGCTTTGGAGAAGAGCCAAGACAATCAGCTTAAGAAATAAAGAAAAAATTAAAAAGATTGCGATAAAAGAATAAAATAAAAAATATTTGGCACAAACTAATCTATTTTTAGATGAAATTAAAATTATAAAAAGTTTACCGAAAAAATTTATAAACTCTTTTCATTATGAGATCCTGTGATGGATAATAGGAAATATAAATTCACTTTTATTTAAAAAAAATTCTTAACCAAAAAAATTTGAGTAATATAAAATTTTCTGGTCTTAAAGGCCAAGCGCTTGTAATAGAGGATAAAGATATTCCAAGCATAAAAGAATTTAAGGATGTTATCCCCGAGCACTACTTTAAGTGCAATACCAAAACTTCTTTGAGGTATCTTTTACAATCAGCTTTAATTCAATCATTAGTAGTTGCGATAGGGTTATCTATTCCATTTACCCCAAAAATGATCCCAATTTGGATTATTTACGCATTAATATCAGGTACCACTTCAATGGGATTCTGGGTAATAGCACATGAATGTGGGCATGGAGCATTCTCTAAAAACAAGACATTAGAATCTATAACTGGTTATTTACTACATTCATTACTTCTAGTACCTTATTTTTCTTGGCAGCGTTCTCATGCAGTTCATCATCGATTCACAAATAACATTTCCAATGGAGAAACTCACGTCCCTTTAGTCATTAATGGGAATGGAGTTACAGAAAAAGTTGGCGGCGAAAAAGAATTACATTTTTCAAATTCCTTAGGTAAGAAAAATTATGGAATTCTTCAACTTGTTTTACATCTAATATTCGGCTGGCCTGCTTATTTACTTACGGGAAGTACAGGAGGTCTTAAGTATGGTACTTCAAATCATTTTTGGCCAATTAAACCATTTTCTAAAGCATTATGGCCATCAATATGGACCAAGAAAGTTTGGATATCAGATATTGGTGTAGGTTTGACATTAGTGGGCATTGTTTATTTAGTTTTTAAGTATGGATTATTTCCAGTAATTGCTCTGTATTTTGGCCCTTTATTAGTAGTTAATTGTTGGCTAGTAGTTTATACATGGCTTCATCATACCGATTCAGATGTACCTCATCTTTCAAATACGGAATTTTCCTTTATGAAAGGGGCATTTCTATCTATTGACAGACCTTACGGTAGAATCCTTAATTTTCTTCACCATAATATAGGTTCTAGCCATGTCGTTCATCATGTATGTCCAACGATCCCTCATTATCATGCTAAAAAAGCAACTGTCTTAATTAAAAAAGCCTTTAAAAAAGCATATCTTTTTAATCCTGATCCAATACACAAAGCTCTATGGAATATTGCTTGCAATTGCGTTGCTGTTGAATCAGACATCAAGAAAGAAAAATATATTTGGCAATCTTCATACAAAATGGTGGAGTAAAAACTCAATAAGCATCTATTCTTTATCACATTAATTTGCGCAAATCTGAAAAGAATATAAAAGAATTAGCAATAACAAATTTTTCATCGTAGAAAATACTCATGATTTTAGTAATTCTATGAGTGGCGACAATTTACATGGTAAGCAGCCCATTAAATTTTATTCGGAAAAAATAACACTTACAAAAATTGAATTATTAGAAAGACAGTTGAGTTTAGGCGAAAAAATTTCAGATTTAGATCAAAAGCATAAAGAATGGAGCAAAAAACTATCAGGTTGATCATCTTATATGATGAACTTTAATAACTTATTGATATTTATATTTGCCTTATTAGGAAACTTTTCTATAAATTATTGAAAAATTATTTGCAGGCATCTTAATAATATCCTCTTTAAAAAACCATTTTTCTTACTCTCATCACAAACTTCCTCAAGATTTTTCATACTTCGAAGATCATTTTGCATTTTTAATGAATTATCGAAAAAATAATTCATTTCACTTATTTGCTTATTACAAATTTTAAATGGCCCATAGAAAATCAAAAATCGCCCCTTATTAAGTAATTTCCCTAACTCTTTAAAGAGCTACTGTACAAGACCAATATGCTACACGAATCATATTTATAGAGACTATTCCTTGCAAAGAATGAGCTAATCTTAATGGAATTTTCCAAGTAATTTTTTCTACATCAATCTCAAGAGTCTGGGGCATTTTTTTTAGTTAGGTCTTCATAATCAATACAAGAACTTATACTTTTTATATGCTCTAACTCTGAGTCATTTGTTTGCCATATTATTCCTGGAAAGCGTTTTTGAAAAAACCAATCCATGTTCACCGCTGCTACTCCCGATTTCCAATACTGAACCTTTTGTTAGAATTCTGGATAGTACATCACCAATAAAGTCTCTATTTTTTTGAGTTGCCGAAAAAAAGTCTAGTATCCAAAATTAAAAAAATTGGGTGCTTCAGTAAAAAAATAATTCTAAAATTCTTGATTATTTAACCTTTCTCAATTTAGGAGTATTGAAAAACATTATTTTAAGGCTAAAGAATAATATTGAAATTGTAAGAGCAGGCAAGATATAAAGTATTAAATCAGAACTCATTAGAGAAGGAATCCTTCCAAAAATTAAATGCATGTAGTAAGTCGCGAATGACATAAATTCATATATATATCTAATTTATTAATAGCAATTATTTGCACTTTAAAAACTACTTTTAGTCAAAAATCAAAAATTCTAAAAAAAAAGAGTCAGCCTGTATCCCTACTAGCTGACTCTATTAATATATTAATTTAAATCACCTCTAAATGAGGATTTTCCCTAAAAAAAAGGTATTAGTTTTTAATTTTTTTTGTCTCAAATTTAAAAATAACAGAACAAAAGCAACCCGCCAATAAGGTATAATTCGACACATATATGTATCACTTTTACAATTTCTAAAGATAATTAATCAATAATCCTTAATTTTCTTTACATAAATAAATATATGTGTTATATTTGTTAATAATTACATTAAAAAAATGACTCCAGAAGCAGAACGTTTTAACGGTTGGGCAGCGATGTTAGGTTTCGTAGCAGCTGTTGGTGCTTACGTCACAACAGGTCAAATTATTCCTGGCTGGTTTTAATGAAAAATAACCAATCCAAAATAATAGAAAAAGAAAAAATCGTTGCTGAAAAGCTTAACGGAAGATTTGCGATGCTAGGCTTTGTTGCTTTGGTTGGAGCTTATTTAACAACAGGTCAAATTATTCCTGGATTTATCTAATATAAGTTTTGATTTTTATATAGCCTGATTAAAGTTTAAATTAGGCTATTTTTTTTTCGCAAATTTTTTTTAAAAATGATCTTTAGTAATTGAGTTTTGAATAATCCTATTTAAAACAGAGCAGAATACTTTAAACCAGAATAAAATAAAATTCTATTTAATTTCTAAGGATTTTATTTATAATAATTTTTTAGTTTTATGGTTAACATAAACAAATCTATTTTTGAGAAATGATTATTTGGCCAATTTTACTAATCTAAATTGGCATAATAATTATTCAAACTAAAGAGGTTTATTTATAAGCAAAAATAATAACATTATTGTTTATATCCCCTCTAGAATTTTAAAATCTTATAATTACTTAGCTTTTAAAATTGACTTAGCAAGTATGTTAATTAATTTTATTTTTCTTTAAAACTTAAATTTATTCGTTAACTGATGCTATCTTTATCGAGATAATCTTAGGATTTAATGAGAGTAAAGCTTGAACCGGATACAGCATTTATTGGCAAAAAGTTTGCTTATATATTTCTTGGAATAATATTTAGCCTAAACGCAATAACATTAGTTTGGTTTTTCTTATTTTCAAATTTAAAATAAATATTGGTACAAGTAGCAGGTTAATTTATTTAAATAGAGCTTATATTTATTATTTAAAAAGACTTTAAAAAATAACTTTTTACAAAAATTTCATAAAAAGCAATTTAGGTGTTAAAAAATTCCTGGTATGATTTGTCCTGTTGTTATGTAGGCTCCTAATAGTGCAACAAAACCAACCATAGCCCATCTACCATTCACTTTTTCTGCATTTTGAGGATATCCATCGTAAGATACAGTTTCGTCAATATAAGGCCTAGTTTCTGATGGGAACATATTCTGTCTTCCACCTGATTCTGTAGTAACTCCTGATTTTGTCATTTAAAATGATAATAATTGTTAACTAAAGTAACACGAATATTAACTTATGTAAACCAAAAGCCTCTAATGATTCGCCTCTGAGTAGTTATGGGTCAATATGTTACATTTCTGTTTAAAAACAATTAATAGGCCATAAATTCTATTGGGTCACCTTTTGTTATCAAATTTGCAGATAAACGCTAAAATAAGCATTTATACTCACAGTAAGTAATTTTACTTAGTAAGATAAAGAAAGCATTTAGGAAGTGCTTAGCTGGTTAATCAAAAACTGAATTAACTATGTCGTCATGAGCTTGCCGGTGGGATACTTGCAAGCTCTTTCAATTTTAAAAGCAAGCCAACAAAATAAATATTTAAATAATTTTTGACTTATTGAATAAAATCTTAAAGACAAAACACTAGTGTCAAAGACATTTTTATTTGCTAAATATAAATTGATTGAAAAAAATGTATGTCTTTAGATTTTATTCTCATTCCATCTTGTATTTTGATTATCCTTCTTCTTTTAAATCGAGAAAATATGATCTACAAAAAAAATCAAAAAGCTAAGTAACATCATTATTCTAAAAATACTTACTTGTAAAGATCGTAAAACTTTTTTTTTCATGAAGATAACATTTTTTAAAATAGCTTCTTAAAAAAGTTTTAAAACTTTAGAGGATTTAGTTGGGGAACTATAGCAAATTTTTTCTTGAAATTAATTTGTCCCAATATATTTTTGAATTATTAATTTGATTTATTTTTTGTTGGCAGTGTACGCAATTGCATTTGTATATCAAAGTTTTATTTTTCATGCTTTAACTGTTTTTTTTTAAGAAACCAAATTTCTTGTTTTATTGCAAGTGTTAATAAATTATTTTTCTGATTAATTATTGAAACTAAGAAAATAAAAATATTGTTCTTAACTATAAATTTTATATTGGTTTCTAAATCGTTGATATTTTATAATGTTAAAAAAGACAGTAAAAAAATAATCTTCTTTTGAAACTTTCAAATCAATCACTTATTAAAAGAACTATTTATAAAATAATTTCTCCTTGGTATTTTCTTCCTTTAATAGATAGATGGTTGTTAGGGCAAATAATACCTCCCATGATATTTGCAATTTCTGCTTTTACTGTTATTTCATTATCTGTTGGAGTAATGTTTGATCTTATAAGAAAAATAGTTGAATTTGGTTTACCTTTATTTTTAGCTTTAAAAGTTCTTTTTTTTAGTTTACCCAGTTTTTTAGTCTTATCATTCCCAATGGCAGTTTTACTTTCAACATTATTAGCCTATGGAAAGTTATCAAGCAACTCTGAATTGTTGGCATTGAAATCTTTGGGTATAAAAACTTCAAGAATTATTTCTCCAGCCATTGCTCTTTCAATATTTATGACAGGGTTAACTTTTTACTTTAACGATAATTTAGTTCCTGCGAGTAATAAATTAGCTGAAACTACATTAAGAGGAGGAATAGGTAAATCATTTAATACAGAAGAAGGGAAAGAAAATATTATGTTTTCTAGATATGGATCAAGAATTGAACAAGAAACAAACAATCCAACAAAATTAAATAATTACTTAACTCATATTTTTTATGCAGCAAGATATAAAAACAAACAGATGAATGAAGTTACAGTATTAGATTTATCAAGAATGGGTTTTCGACAGATTTTAAAAGCAGAGAAAGCAATTTTTGATAAGAAAAATACTGCATGGATATTTTCTAATGGAAGCTTAGTTTCAGTAGATTCTAATGGTCAGTCAACCATTGTTCAATTTAGTAGATATGTATATCCATTCGATGAAGGTCCCTTGAAATTAGCAGAAGTTCCAAAAGATGCAGCTAAGATGACCCTTAAACAAGCTTTAAAAGCTGAAAAAATTTATCAACAAACTGGAAACTTGAAAGAAACAAGGAGAATTCAAGTTCGTATTCAAGAAAAATTTACGTTACCTTGTGCTTGCTTAGTTTTTGGATTAATTGGCAGTACTCTTGGTTCAAAGTCCAATATCAGATCTTCAAAAGGACAAGGTTTTGGGATAAGTGTGATTCTCATTTTGATATATTACGTCATGTCTTTCTTATTTAGTTCATTTGGAGTAAAAGGTTTATTAAGTCCAATTATCGCAACTTGGTCACCTATTTTAATTTCTCTAAGTGGAGGTTATTATCTACTTTATAAATCTTCCAGGATTTAAGTTGTTATTACTTTTTAAGTTCATTAGCAATTATTTCAGCCAGAATATAATTTCCTTTTTGATTAAAATGCATATCGCCCCTTATATATAATTCTTTTTGCCAAGATTTTGAATTTTCCTTATATGAATTAAAAACAGGGAAGGTATTTATTACGCCTGAGCAATCTATCTCAATACATAATGACTCTACATATTCTGGCCAGTCAAATAAATTTTCATATGAAAGTTGAGCTGGCCAAGGATAAATAAGTAAATATAGTTCATTATTATTTTTTGAAGTAAATTGAGAAATCTCCATTAAATTTTTTCTTATTTTATTAAGACCTTGCTCAATCCCCAATGGCGAAAACTTATGATCAATTAATTCCCATTCTTTATGCGTAAACTTAGACCTATCATTATTTCTTACTTGAATATCATCCACAAACCTTTTTACAAATGACTCCATACCATAATATATCTGATAAGTTAATTTAAAATTTTTTTTAACATAGAAGTTCTTAAAAATTTTTTTCTTATTTTTCGAAGAATTATTAGGAACATCAATTGCAGATAAGGACTGTCTAGAGAATTTTCTAACTTCTTGCATAAGTGCAGGCTTACCTTTAAATTCGGTCCATCTAGTTGACTCATCAAACACATCACTAATATCAAGACCAATAACAATTTTTTGGTTTCTAGAAATAAAACCATTCTCAATTAAACCTTTTAATTTAAATTTATAAGCAGTTGGGGCATAAGAATTTACTCCTGCATTAACAGCATGCAAATTAAACTGGTTATTTAATATTCCGACAAAACTATCATTCCAATCTAATGCTACTCCAAAAGTAAATGAATCTCCCAAGAATAAAATCTTTTCTCTTGAGATTTCATTTTCATAAAATTCATTTTCTTTTACATGATTTACGCGAAATCCATTTTCATCAGTTTTAACATTAAAATAATTTTTACCATATCTACTTTCACCTAAGAAACCCGAACTTAAATAATACCAACCCAGATCATCTCTAATATATAAAGATTTGCCATTATGAATAATATCTCTTAATTTAAATGGATTGTAATTTGGAGAATTTTTACTGTAAAAAAAATCAAAGATCTGAAAAAAACTTATAGGTAAAATTATTGATACCATTATCATTAAAAAATTAATTGAATAAGTTTTTATAAATCTCAACGAAAAATCAAATAAAACTTTTTAAATTATAAAATAATGATCCTCCTAAATAAAATTTATCCTAAATTCTTAATTTTCATATTTTATATCCCAACCAATCTGGTCCATAGTTTTGATTAAAAAATTTTCCTTAGGTATTAACTTTATTTGCCATCTGTCTATTTTATTAATAACTTGGCAATTATCAATATTACTAAAAGTTTTTAATTTTGAAATATCTTCATTATCCTTTTTTACAGGGAATAAGCAATTTATATTTATCTATATTTTTTGCCTCTATTTTAGTTGAAGCTATAACTAATCCAAACTCATATTTTTCTTGCATAGAAGTCGAGCTATATCCTCCAATAATGACAACCCATAAATATTTTTGAGACTTATTTTTTTTACTAGTTGTCTTCTTCTATTTATCCTTTTTCAAAATTAATTAAATTGATCTTACAGCCATTTGAATATTCTATTTTTTTATAGCTATCAATATGCAAACCTTTTGGGGATTCAAACCAATACTTTCTTAAATCATCGAATTTATCTTCAATTTTAGATCTAATAACCTAATTAACATAATGAATTTCAATATTAACTTTTTCTGATCTAACACCAAGAACAACTAAAAAAAGTTTGCTCTCAAAATTTTTCACCTATAAAACTATAAAATTTACAGAGACTCTAATTTAAATTATTTAGATTTACCTATCAGATAACTAATAAATAAGAGATTGATCTTAATTAAACCAACCTTTTTTCTTTTCTTTAACTTTTGGTGAAGTCTGAATTTTAGGTGCTTCGTCTGCTCTACCTTTAATAATCATTAAGGGAACTATTGCCCATAGAGCTAAAAATAATATCCAAAATAAATAAATGTTCATAGTTTAATATTTTATTAAAATTATATTAAAGTCAATTAAATAAGAATCGTGATTTTCTTTTTAAAGTTCTAGTTTCCATGTATAATAAAAAATTTTATTTATAACGTTAAATAAAAGCATTAAGAATTTTCAAGTAAATAATGAATTTATTTTTAAAATTAAAAAAGTAAAAATTAGATTTTTTATCGAGCAGTCAAAAATAAACGCACCCATAAAAACCACTGCTTTGCATCAGGATGTTTAGAGTGCATAATTATAGTGACAAAATAAAAACCTTTTCGTGAACATTCAATCATATTTGTTCTTATCTAAGATTTTATTTATCAAAGTTAAACATGAATGAAAAAATGTGATCTATGTCATAAGCAAGATAAAATTCATTACAGGGTTAAATCCATAATTCATAAAGACTGGATTTTTTGTTGTAAAGAATGTTGGAATAAAATTTCGCAACATAATAACTATTCCTACGGTGGTACAAGAAAATCAAAATAGAAGATTTAAATTTTTTAAAAGAAATCATCAATTTCTTTTTTTATAGATTTAAAGTCTAAATTAATTCCTTTTATAAATTCATCTACTTCTTTTTTAGTATTCTTATATTCATTTATTTTTTGTTTGGTTTTCTCATATAAAATTGATTCGAATTTTCCTGGACTTACCTCCTCTATCCAATATCCTGCTAAACAATAAATTTTGTTTGGAATAAAAATAATAATAAATAATTTTTTGGAATTTTTATATTGATCAATTATCTTATTAGCTAAAGTCCCTTTAGTTTTTTTAATACCAGATAGAGCAATATCTTTTGCTAAAGGCCTAAAATTTTTAGATAGATTCTTATTTTTTTCTACTGTATTTCGAGAAATTATTTTTTCTAAAGAATAACAATAATCTAAAAAATTAGTATTTTCTTTTTTTGAGGGATATATAGTTATGAGGGAACTTAAAATTAAAAAAGAAATTAAAAGAAATTTTTTAAACATGTATTTTAATTAGATTTATCATTTCATAAATATAAAAAGACAATTCTTAAATTACTATTAATTACCTTAATAAGATTCACATTAATTAAAAAAATTTCTATTAATTTAGCTAAACCTCTTTGAAAAAAATTTAAAATTATTTCAAACTAATTAATTATTTATAAACCGCATAAAAAATTTTTTTTATTATAAGATTATGAAAAATTCTTTTTTGAAAAATAAAAGTATCAAATCTTTGTTAGATTTTTTTCCAGAATATCAATTTCAGCAATATTTATTTCAGCCATACTAGGCAAAATAAATGATTTTGAAAGAACAGTTAAATATATTTCTTCAAAAGGAATTACTTAACCAACTTCATCTATTCTTCTAGTGGGAGCGATTATATTTCTTATATTGGTTTCTGGATTTTTTATATTTGGAGAAAAACAAAAAATCGGTTCAGTCATTTTATTATTATTTCTTATTCCAACAAAGATAATTTTTCATGTATTCCCTTTTGATCAAAAAGCAGTATTTATGAATCTCAAATTAGTAGGTGGATTAATTATTTCTGCAATAAGGAAACCAAAATAAATTACTTAATAAAAGAAACCTAAATATTTTTTTAATTTTTCTCTCTTAATTCTGGGAAACAATTTGCAATATGAATTAATTCATAAACCTCTTTGCTATCGTATTTTTTATTCGGAATTCCACTTCCCACATCTATGCCTTTCTCTTTCATCTTCTTTAATATCAGTTCTTGTCTTTGCATACTTGACATAGACTTAAATCTTTTAGTTCGTTCTTCTTTATTCACTAGATCTTAATTTAGTTAAATTTTATTGTTAAGGTTATATCAATTAGCGATTCATTAAATAAGTAAGAAAGCCAGTAAATGTAAGTAATTTAAATCCAATGAAGAAAGGCAAATATTTTTTTACTTTTTGGCCAATAAGCAATAATTTGTTTAATGAATTGATCATGATTTACATTAAAAATCTTATTATTTAAAACATCCTAACGAATTTTTTTTGGAATTATTCCATTTCGATTTGAATATTTTAAACAGTAGATCTAAACTAGAAGTGCTATGTCCCTTTTTTTTATGAAAGATAAAGAAACAATCATTTCATTATTAAATGAGTTTGCTAATCCAAAAAAAATGGCCTCATTTTTTATTAATAATGCGACTCCAGATTTCTTATTCATAAGACCCAGTGGTAATCCTATAGATGCAAAAGGGTTCGAACACATGATTACTGGTGATATAGTTCAAGAAAAGGCGGAAATAACCAAAATTCACCGATTCGAATTTTTAAGCGAAAATATAGTAATGTGCATTTTTACACTAGGTTCAAAATTTACTTATAAAGGGACACCTAATGATGACTTACCAACAGTTACGTCAATTTTTAAAAAAGTAAATAATGTTTGGAAAATGCACTGGATGCAAAGATCTACAGGAAATTCGGATTTATCTTTATGGGATTAGCAAAGTTAATAGCTCTTTTAATGGTGCTATTACTTGTAGGTAGTTCTTTCATTGGTTTAATTTTTTATTTTATAAAATAAATAAAGCAAATAAAGAATACTCAGTAAATATTTCTTTTTTTAGAAAACAATTGCTTCTTTATGCTAAGTAATTTGATTTTCAGGTGAAAATAAAAACTTTAGACAGACTTACGCCTATATCTAAAGCCAATAAAGCAATTAATAATCTACTCATTTTTTAGAACTCTCAACTATTTTTTTGTAAAGTTCCTCAGAAATAGGTTGCATAACCTTTTAAAAAACTAATTACAAATTAATTATTTTAAAATTAATTTCTCGTTACTAAATATACGAATATATGAATTTTTAAATAGGCAAAAAATATATTTACTATAAGTTCTTCTTATAAAGTATTAATAAATACTTAATGCCATAAACGTCAATAAAAGTCAAAACTTTTTTTTAAAAAAGTAATTAGAAATCTTATTTCAAGTAAATAGATCCTCTATAAGTAAGCTTTATAATCTTTTCTTCTTGTTTTCTACAATATACGAATGACTTTCCATTGAAATACATGTTTACCATGATGCAGCTCCTGAATTTGCTCAAGTCCCCGTCCTATAACTTGAGTCGTACTGCGGTCTATCAGATGGTAGATCGGACGATTTTGTAGTATTCACTACAATCTATTTATAAAGTATTTATACTTAGATGTCAACAATTAATAGAAACTAAACTTAAATTTAAAAGTAGATTCGACTCTCATAAACTCCCTAGCAAGAAAATATAACATATAACTACGAGTAACTCCCATAAAAACTGAAACAAATGCTAGAACTACACAAATAGGACAATGTGGGAATCCCATTATTTATTTTCCAATATAAATTTCAATTCAGTCTCTGCGTTAAGAATGTCAATTCTTTTTTTAAGTAGTTTAAAAAATTTAATTATTTTTTTCAAAATTAAACCCCCTTTAGGCATCAACAATAATATTATTTTAAGAATCAATATATCAATGAGCAAAAATACTGAATCCATTGATATAAGAAGATTTTTATAGCCTTTCTATACAATAAACAACCCCAACATATGCTCAGATACTTTTGATCAATTAACGCGTAAATGCTTATTCAGAATAAATAAAATAATTGGTGATCTAGTTACCGTGCAGTACTATTTTTCTTTTGCTAAAAAAATAGAGCGGGCTAAAGTCCAATACTCCACGAGGATTTAGTCCGCTGACTAAAGCCTGAGAGTGCAAATTTTTCTCTTAATATAAATCAATGCTTTATAAGAAAAATATCTTGATTGCTTAATAAATTTATTTTGTAAATTGCTATTACAAAAATTATGAGTTTATTTAAATTAGTTACTAAATCCTCTTGGAGAAAGCTTTAGTAAATTTATTTTACTTGTTACTTATAAGATCAGCCGAATCTCATTATGGAGAATCATTTGTATCTGTAGAATTTCAATATAATTAAATCAAAAGTTTTTCTTGATTTTAGAAAGTTTTTAATACTTAAATTCTTAGCTTTCTGAACATTGAAAAACTAATTTGAGTTAAGTTGGTTAATTATCTCTATTGCAAATACAGATAAGGTTGTTAATCTTGCACTTAAAGAAGAAACTTAATTTCTTAAACTGATGCAATTTGATCATTTAAATTTCAATGAAGATGATGGCCTCATGTCAATAGAAGATTTAAGGGCTTTACGTCTTCGAAAAAAGAAAATTGAAACTGATAAAAAAGCTAGGAAGTATATCCTGGATATAAATCAAAGATATAGAAAAATGAGTGCCCGTAAGAGTAACAATTTTTTAAGGAATATGAACCCTTTTAAAAAGACCGCATAAATTGTTAATCTTTATTTTGTTAATTTGTTTAACTTTGCAGCTTTCAGAGTAAGATTTTAATGGTGTTTCTTTGGAAGAGTTTCACCAAGAGGGGCCAAAAATTGGCCCCTTCTTTGCGGAGATATTTTTTAATTGAAACTCGTTTAAAATAAAAGTAATACTTTTCTAGAAGGCGAAAGTGACGTAAATCTTTTGTTTAGAGTTTTTTATTACCGTTTAATGAAAACCTTATATCTTCAAATAAATCATCTTATTAAAAAAACAAAAGTTTTAGCTCATGGACTACATACCAAAATTTATAGAATTATTTCAACAATTATAAATTTTTTCATTTGCGATTCTTAATGGCTTTACCTACAAGTTGAGAATTCTACAAAGAAGTTGAAAATAAGATTTTATGGGTAAATATTTGTGCCCAAGATTTAGAATGAGTAGCTATTTCGATCAATAAATGGTGGAAAACAAGATATCCAGGATACAAAATCAGAATAGTTACTAAAAAAGAATTTGAACAAGTAAAAATGCAAGCTGAGAAAAAGGAGAAATAAAATTTTTCTTTGGTAAATTTTGATGCTGAATATTTAATTTTTGCAGTTAATATGAAAACAATAAATTAAGGAACAAATGAACTCTGCATTTGCAAAAGTCTCAAATTTGAAAGTTAACAGGATTTCCAAAATAGCTATTATTCTCGCGTCATCAACTTTCTTTTTGTATGCCTTGGTTCAAGCTCCAATTTTTAAAAATTTACTTGCAGGTGCCTTTTCTTGCTCTGGCTAAATAAAATACTATTTTTTTAAGAGAAGCTAAAAAGCTAAAATAGACAGTGATTGACAGTCGATCTACACTTAGAGGGATAAACCCCTCTTTTTTAATTTTCAATAGATTTATTGATAAAAAGATAATTACTCTTTTTATTTCTCTTTTCAACTGATGAGTATTTCCCCGCACCTATTAATTGATGCTATGATATTAAGCTCTGCCCTTACAATAACTTTGGTATTAAGAGCAAAAGGTAATGCTGCCAGAAAAGAAAAAGAAAATAAATGATTACTAAAGAAGAAGAAAAAGTATTTAAAAAAACTAAATTATATAGATTTTGGAACTTTCTTATTTATGGAAGTTCCATTGCTATTGGAGTTTTCTTAGTTTACTTATATTCTGCTTATGTCTTTATAAACAAATGACATGCATTTACGGCATAGCGATTACTTATGGGGTTGTAAGCCTTTTATTGCTTGGTGGGTTTGCATACTTTACTTTTAAAATGAAACGCTAATTTTTATATCCTCTTCAATGAAAGATTGCTTAGATAAATTTTTTGATTTATTTAGAGAATATCAAAAAGAAATTCCAACTCAGAAGGTGGCTGAGATTTTAAGAGAATATGCTGATAGATTAGATGAATGATAGATACTGGCTGATCTAAGAAGGTATTAAGAGAATAGAATTTCTAGCAAAATTACACAAAATTTTTAAAGTTGGAATAAATTTTTTGAGGATATTTTCCTTGCAATTTTTTATAATTTGAGATTTTTTTTTGATCCTTAATCCGTACAATTTTGTTCCTCAAACCGCACACATAAAACTTGAAATTTACTATTCAAATGCATTAGAAAATAGGTGTAGTCGAGAAGTAAGTATTATGGCACTAAATGATACATTTACTATCCAAGAAATTAATTTGGATAAAAAAAACCTTTCATTTGATAATAAGCTCAAAGAAATTGAAGCTTATTGGAATAAAGAATGTAGAGAACATCCGAGTAACAATCATTGCAAGATTTTTTGTGATTAAAACTTTAACTTTTAGGTATTCTTACGCTTGATTTTTACATAATACCCGTACTAAAGAATAAACAGACAGAAAGGAGGCCAAGCAAATGACTAATTTAGGGATAGAAATTTTATTTTGGACAATTTTAATTTCTTATCTGGGATTAAGATTTTCTCAAACTTGGAATGGATTCAAAAAACAGTATTAATTAGGAGAATAGAAAATGAAACTACAAACTCAGTTCACGGTTCCAAAAAAAGAATTAAAAGATCTTGATTATGTTAAAAAAGTAGATTTCTTAGAAGAAACCTTAAACAAAGAATGTATGGATTATCCAAATCAAGAGGATTGCTTGGTTTGTTGCAATTAGAAATCAAAAAATAGCTGTTTTTTAAAAGTAAATAAATTTTTATTAGTATTTATAAATTTTCTAAAAGGGAGTTAGCACTATGGAATTAAGATTCTTCCCAATAAATATTTTTAGAGAGACTCCAAAAGTCACATTCTTTGATGCAGGCATAGATAGTTCTAATGGTTCTGATGTTGTGATCCATTCTGGGGAAGCTATATCTCCTCCAGATGATTTAAAAGATGAGCAATATTACGTTCACAATCATCAAATTGACCACAATTTAGTTATCACTGGAGAAAGGAAATTTGTTTTAATAAATCCTTCCTGGGATGAACCTCATCATGTGATTTATTTAAATAGATCTATGGGAGCATTAGAAATTCCTATAGGAACTTATCACAGATCTATCTCAGGGAAAAAAGGTAGTATTGTTTTAAACCAACCCAAAAGAGATAATTTTTTTGATCCTGCTAAAGAATTTATCCCTCAAAAATTAGACAAAATTAATTTAATTAAGGCAAGAAAAAGTCCGCCTGTTTATTGGATTTACGAAAATAACAAAATCAAAAGAGTTTATTTTAATCCTCTAGAAAGAAAAGTTAAAACTCTTGTTTGAAATGAAAAAACATATATCCCATAGTAATAATTTTAAAAACCTGAATTTAATTATTAATTCAGATACTTATAAATTGGCTCACGAAGATATTGGCCTATTAAGCCGAAATGAAATGCGTGGAGTTAGAATGCTTCTTGAGATTACTAAACCAGATTTAATCCTTGAAGAAAATAAAATTCTTTCAACCATAATTATTTTTGGAGGGGCAAGCATTGCAGAGGAATCAAATACAAAAAAGAGAATTGAAAATTTAAAAGAATTAATTAAAAAAAATCATAAATCGATACTTCTAAAACGAAATTTAAATAGATTAGAAAATTTGCTTCTAATGAGTAATTACTATCAATCTGCGAGGGAGTTTTCTAAAATTGCTTCAATTAATAATCAAAATAAAAACTGTAATTCTCATGTGATTGTTACAGGTGGGGGGCCAGGAATTATGGAAGCTGCTAATAGAGGTGCATTTGAAGCAAATTGTAAGTCTATAGGGTTAAATATAAGCCTCCCTAATGAACAAATACCAAATGCTTTTATAACTCCCGGCCTTTGCTTTAAATTTAATTATTTTGCATTAAGAAAGATCCATTTTGTTATGCGATCAGTAGCTGCCGTATTTTTTCCTGGAGGTTTTGGAACACTAGATGAATTATTTGAACTATTGACACTTTGTCAAACAGGAATGAAAACTAAAATCCCAATCATACTTTTTGGTAGAGAGTATTGGAATAAGATAATTAACTTTGAATATTTAGCTGATCTTGGATTAATTGAAGATGAACATTTAAATCTTTTCCAATATGCAGACACTGCATCAGAAGCATGGAAAATTATCAAATCATCAAAAAAGTCAGCCTAGAAAACTACAAGCTGACTTGATAACAAATTTAGAAGAATGATTAATAAGTATTTGATATTTTGTTTTTCATGCTTTCAATCTTATTGATTAATTCATCTAACCATTCTGTATTATTTTGCTCTTGTCTTTTATGGCTTTGGTTTTTTTGAGTACTCATAAATTTCTTACTTTTATAGTTTATTTAATATATCTTCAGAAATTAAAGGAATCAATAAGGAATATTACCAAATCGATGATAAAACAAGCTTTAGTAGCATTTCATACAAACCTAACCATCACAAATTAACTAAGAAAATCTAAATCTCTTCAGTTAAGTATTTTCTACGATGTTTTTATTTGAAATTCTGATTTGAATTAGTAAAGGTATAGATGTTCCTATGGAAAAATCATTTCTGAATTTTATTTATTGGATCCTATTAAAGTCAGCTGAAAGTTACTACGGAGATTCATTAAAAACAAAAGTACCTTATACACCTTATTTTTAGTTTTGGTGGGCTTTAACTTTAATATTAGAGCTCTAGTTTGAGAGTTATTAGTTTGGAATTAATTTATTAAAAAACAAAATATCGGTTTCTTAAAGATTCACTACAAAATAACCTCTTACGTTGAATTTCTTTTACTGATTGAGAATAAATTTTAGCGGTAAGGATCGTTCCAAAATTAACTAAAAATATAATTAGAAGAAGTAGCTCAATTGCAAGGTTGGTCATAAGATAAACCTCCTTAAACTTATATAAAAACCTTATAACGGCACAATAGGCATTGAATAGAGTTTAAATTCCTATTTTTAGCCATTGAGAATCTTTGGTAATGGACTAGGTTCACAATTTTCGACGCATTCTTCCAAAGACTTTTCAGAATTACTCTTAATTTCGCAACTACGAAGACAATCATAGAAGGCATACTTGGGATCTAATTCATTTTTGAATTGTTTATTTCTAAATGTATTCATGATCAGACTCCCTTTGATTTTTTTTCAAGTTGATTAATTAATTTATCCAACCAAAGAGTGTTGTTAATCTTTTTTGTTTTTTTAAAGTATTTCGTTTTGAACGTACTCATGAAGTGTATACCTCAATCAGTGAGTACAATTTAGTGGTGATGATTGAAATTTCCTAGAGCAAAAATACTGATTATAAATAAAGTGAAATATTTTAAAACTGATGTATTTAAGATTTATATTTTAGGTATTAAAACTCTTGATTCTTTAATATAACCAATACTAAATAACTTCTAAAAAAGGGGGTAATTATGACTTACGGAAATCTGATTAAAAATAAAATTCGACATGCATTTGGTGATTTGTTTGATAAGTTATCAATTGAGAGAAAACTAACTGATGCTCAAATGGAATGTATGCAATTCGGAATTTGTGATTATGCTCTAAGACAAGTTAAGGAAGTTCCCTTTTTTCATTATTAATTTGAATTTATTTTAAAATAAGAGCACTTAACTCCTCCTCACCCAATCAGGAGATCCACTAAACCAATCAGCAAGATCATCATTTTTGGGATCGAAATGATTTTCAGTCTCTAAACCATCAAGGCCAAGATTTTGGATAAGCCCATTTATTCCATCTGATTTTTGTTTGCCATATCTCCTCAAGCTATTAGCCTTCTTAAGCCATGTCCATACAGTTGAATTATGTTTTGCAAACTTTTCTACATAAATTCTTTCTTCTAATGCGACAGGTTCATCTAATGAAATTCTCTTTACGATATCTTTAATTTTTAAACGAGTCTTGTTGGTTAGAAACATATTCATAAAAGAAGTTAATGTTTTATAAAAGTTTTTTTTATAAATGTCTTGTCAATCTTTATTTCAAGAAAAAGTAATTTTTAGGAGCTTTTCAAGGACAAATATATTTATTCAACAACAGGTATATTAAATTGGTAAAAAAGACTACTTTATTCAATTTACATAACTTATATAAAACGAGTTCCATATAAGTTTCTCTACTAAATTTAAGATTTAATTTATAAAATTGAATAAGGAAAATTTACATTGAAAGTCAATTAAAACTTAGAGGAATAAACCTCTTTTTTCCGCAAAAATTTTTACTTAAAACAAATGAAAAGGGAATGGACAAACGTTTATAGTGGTGATTTACCTCTTAGATCTTGGTGGGTAGATTCAGGTAGTGACTGTGAAAATATATCTATAGTTTTACCAGAGGTCTTTGGGATAAATCACTGGATAAGAAGTTTTTCTGAAAAATTAGCCTCAAAAAAAGTACCTGTATTAGCATTACCTCTTTACGGAAGAACAGCTCCAAAATTAGAATTGGGATATAGTGAAAAAGAATTGAAATTAGGAAGGCATCATAAAAATTTAACCACTTTTAAAAATATTATTAAAGATGTTTCTGCAGCCATAAATTGGGTTCAAGAAAAATATCCAAAAAAGAAAATCTCAATTATTGGATTTTGTTTTGGAGGTCATGCAGCACTTATTGCTGCTTCATTAAAAGGAATAGAAAGTACATTTTGTTTTTATGGAGCAGGGGTCACAGTACCAAGAACCGATACTAATTTTGCTCCCATAGACTTGCTTGAAAAAGTTTCTGGGAAATTAAATTTCATTTGTGGTTCTTCAGATGATTTAATTCCCATAGAAGACAGATTATTAATTGAAAAAAGATTTAAAAAAGTAGATCCACTTAAAGAGAGATTTATTTATGTTGAAGTTAAAGGAGCTGATCATGGGTTTATGTGTGATCAAAGAGAATCCTTTAATAAAGATGCATATTTAATTGGTTGGAATTTATTGATGAAAGAATTCTATTAAAAGAATTTTTAAGAAAATTTTTATAAGTTTCTGGATTAATAATTTATAGACATGCAATATTTAAACTTTTAAATAATTGATAATTGATATTCGATCATTACTCACAGGAACAAAACTGCTCTTTTTTATGACTAAATGGGATGACAAATCTTGACAAAAAGATTTCTTGAACATGAAGTCACATTCTCCTGTTGAAGCAAAGCTACTAATGGAAGGTCTAAAAGGATTGAAAGATGCTTTTCGTTTAGGTGTTTTAAACGTTGAATACGAGAGACTCAAGAAGATAAAAGAGGTGCAACAATAGATTCTTTAAAAATAAGGGGATCTGCCTTCCAGCTATAGAAGCCCGCATACAACTCCTATTTATTAGATAAATCAGCTCGAAATTTTGGTAAGATTTTGTGAAGCGTTATCTATAGATTTTGGAAAAGTCGACTTACCCCAATACCACCCATCACTTTCCTGAAAAGAAAATTTGATGGATAATGAACCTAGAATTGAACGTTTTTAAGTATTCTGTTCACACCGTTCACACGTTGTAATTTTCTTATAACTAACTGACATGACTGAAATTAATTACTGGCTAATGAAAAGTGAGCCAATAGTCATGGCAATGGATCTCAAAAACCCATAAAAAAATGTTCACGATATGTTCACGATTTAATGGCTTCACCTTCGAGTTGGGAATTCTATAAAGAAGAACAAACTAAGATTTTATGGGTTCATATTTGCACCCAAGAATTAACGGATGTAGCTATTTCAATTAATAAATGGTGGAAGACAAGATATCCAGATTTCAAAATGAGAATAGTTTCTAAAAAAGAATTCGAACATATAAAAATGCAAGAGCAGCAACAGTAGCAATAAAATTATTCTTTGGTAATTTTTGATGCTGAATATTTTATTTGTACAGCTACTGTAATTTCAGTACATTAATGAAAAATGAATTCCGCATTTACAAAAGTCTCAAATTTGAAAGTTAACAGGGCTTCTAAAATAGCTATTACTCTCGCATCATCCACTTTCTTCTTATACGCATTAGGTCAAGCACCAATTTTTAAAAATATTCTTGCAGGTGCTTTTTCTTGTTCTGGCTAAATAAAATGCTTGATAAGAGATGATGTGGTCCCAGGATTAAAGATTTATGTAATCATGATTAAATCAATCTTAAGGATTCATGCAAAATATATGTGACCGATTAACTTATCTATACGACAGTTCTGGTGATCGACTCGACCAAGGTTGACCAACTAGATCTTCACTAATCCATGGTCTGCAATACCAAGGTAAATTAACTTATCTAATCTTTACGGAAAGAAAGTTAAGTAATCAGAAATTAAACTTTCGGGATTAATTCTGAACTATCTTAAAAATAAAGTCGTTTGTAAAGCATGAAGAAGTGAGTAATCCCTTTTACTTTCAAAACTAATTTCTAAGAAAATTCTTAATCTGATTATTAAATAGATCTCCTTTCTGTCGTCACCATTAAAAAAAGGCCTGTAAAAGGGTCTTTTTTTATGTCTTAAATTTTATTGATTGACTGTTAATACAAAAATAACTAAATAATTTATCTCGCTCTTTCGCGATCAGTTAATGCTTTTTCAAAAGTAGAAAATAAAGTACAAATGCTATTTAATGCAATCAACAAAAAAACTACTGATCTTCCATGTTGATTTAATTGAAGTGATCTTTGAGTCATACTCTTAATAATCGTCGTTGTAATCGGATGGACTACCAGTTAAAGAACAAACAACTGATTCCTCTTTTTTCATTTCTTTTATTTCCATTATTGGTCTGCCCATTTTCTTAAGAACATCTATATCTTCTTTAGTCTGACAGCGAGCAATTATGTTTCCCTTTTGATCAAAGCAACTGTAGTAAGTCATTTTATTAAATGCAATTTAAAGTTTATGGTTGATTTCAGTTGTAACAACGCAACCGACTCATGACAACCATATTTCTAATTTAGGTCAGTCATAGATTTAAATGGCTAAAAAAACATACCTCTTTCCGTACCTAAATGTTCCTCAAACCGCACACATTACATACGCAGTTTTTTAATCAAATCAATTAGAACAAAGAGGTAGTTAAACAAATATTCAAAGGATAATTTATGAGTGGAGATTTTGAGACTCTTGAAATTAATCAACCAAAAATTAAATATTTAAAACCAGAAGACAATACAGAATGGTTAGACAAATTAATTAATAATATTGAGGACATGAAGAACAAGATATCAAAAAATTCTTAGAAATTTAAGTAAGAAACTTTTTTATTTGATCTTTAGTTTGAATGAGAAGCAATTCAAAAAAGAATTTAAATTTTGTATTTAAGGTAACCGCTTTTTTGTGAGCATTATTCAGAATAAGAGTCCGACTATTTTTTTATGAAAAAAAATTTGGATGAAAATTCTTATGAAAAAAGAATTGAAAATATAGAAAAAGGAAAATCTTATTTAAAAAGTAATGGATTTTTTAAATCAAAATCTAATCTATTCGAAGACATACAAAAATTTATTTATAAAAGGTAATTAAAAATATTTTTTACTTTTGATTAATTAAATCTCTCCATAAGCAAGCCATCACATAAAAGAAAGAAAGACTTAAAATGGTTAGGAGAAAAAAAGAATGGGTCAATTTTCTATAACTAAATTAATCCAAATAATCCTGCAGTAAAACCAACTGCAGCAAAGAATACGAACTCGATTAAATCTCTTGGGGCAGAGTTCATAAAAAAACTGATTTGAGTCATAATTTTATGACTTGAGAGAATCTCTTAAATCAAACTTTTCAGCTTTTTCAGTTTGACACTCAGTATCATCTTCAGCACATTTGATTTCAGCTTTTTTGTTCATGTGGCTACTACAACCGCCTGCTATAACTGGTAAACCGCTCGTAGCCGTAAAACCAGTTAAACATGCAAATGCTATATAAGGAAAAAGTCTTTTCATTTAATTGTTACTTTATGTGAACTTATTATGTTACATAAAAAGCTCAAGTGTGAGTAGCTGATAATTCGTGTGCACCCTATACCAATCATCTAAAGTGATTTAGCAAACCTATAAGTTTTATATTTATCTGGGTATTTTTACTTATATGTTGAGTTGAAGACTTTAAATAATTAATGTTTGTTTTGGGTATATATATAAGTCATGGATAAAGAACATTTAATTGATTTAATATCTAATAGCATTATTTCTGAGATTAAAAATCTCGAAATTAATGAGGAAAAATTGATTGCAAATAATTATTTAAATAATCTGAATTTAAATCAGCTTAGAATAATTTCTAAAGAATTTATTTTGTAATTTTTATTGAATATTTATTTAAATAAATGAGATTTTCTTTACTATCATTTGAATTTTAATAAGTTAATACCTTTTAATTAATATGAATGATTCAGAAGAATTTAAACCTAGCCTTAAACAAATCAATGAGGATATCAGACCTACTTGGGAAGATATCAAAAAACAATCAGAAGTTTTAGTTAACAAACTTGGTTGCCCTAGATCATTTGTAGGAGGGATGCTTCATGCAATAGCAAGCGACTTCTCTGATATGAAAACTTGGGAATAAATGAAAAACTTATTACTTACACCACTTTTCAAACTATTCCAAAAAAGCACTTTCCTCTTATCACTAAATCAAAACTCGTGCCCTGTTTTAGATGCTGAAGACATAAAAAAGCAAGAACAGAAAGAAGCTATTGAAAGGTTGTACCCGTAAACTTTTAACAGAAATGTATCAGATCATATATACGATGCAGCACGGTCCTTTATACACCCCCATGCCACCCATTACTTTCCTAAATTGAAATTTTGCAGGATAATAAATATATAAAAGTGAATAGTATGATATTACATTCACGATTCGTTCACGATTTGCAACTCTCTCCAAATCCTTTGATATGACTGAAATAAATTACTGGCTAATGAACTATGTGCCAGTAGTCATAGCAATGGATCTCAAAAATCAAACAAATTCCGTCCACACCTCGTCCACACTTTTTTCCTTTAAGTAATTCAATTTTTCTAGACCTAATACCTTAATAAAAAATTGTCCCAAATAAAAATATTCACTATTATGCCTGATAATTAACTCTTTGTTTTGAGAAGGCTTCTAATCCCACTAATAGCTGCTCTTGCTTTACCTACTGCTGTTAGCGCTGAGTCTTCTATGATGACTCAAAAAGCTTATGGAGCATCAATACTTGGTGCGAATTTATGTTTTTTAAGGCAAGGTAAATTAACAAAACAATCTTTCGTTTTAAACGTAGAAAATTTAATGCTGAAAAAAGGATATGATATCGATCTTTTGTATAAAGATAATGTTAGAAAAGCAGGGAAATTAATTGCAAACAAGCTTGGAAATAATTGCACTAATCAAAGAGTTCTTCAAGAGGAAAGTTTCGTGATTCAAATTACCGAGATTTTGATGTGAAGAAATTTCTCATACTTTTATTATTATTTTTTATCCCCGAGGTAAAAGCAGAAGAAACATGGACAAAGGTTGGTCAATCAATGTTTGCCCCTATCCCAGGAACTTTGGCTTATGAAATGTGTACAAAAGATAATTTTTGTGGATTCGGTTATTTTATTGATGTTAGGTCTTTAGTTGAAAGAGGAAATTTTAGATATTTTAATCTTGATGTAATTGGATTAGACAAAAATGGGTTTAATAACCGTGACAAAAAGCTTATTGGTACTGGTTGGACAGTTGATTGTGAAAAGGGTCTATTGGGTACGCAAATAAATTTAAAAGAACCTTCAGCTTCGCCAGAATTTGATGTTATCAATTTTGTTTGTTCTTCAAATAAAACTGATTCTTCCAATAAAGTTGGCAGTCAATGGAGAAAATATGGCGATTTCAATGCTTATTGGGGTGGTATCACATTAGACTCCGAGTATTTAAGCAATAATGGTTTTGTACATTACGAAATCAAAATTGAGAGCAATGTTACTGTTGACCCTGTTATTGAAATATTCGATGTAGATTGCAGCAGAAGAAAATTTTTAAGTAAATTTCCTTACAAAGAAAAATGGTTCACTCCAAAAAATGAATATAAATCTAGGATAATGAGCGATTTATGCAGCGACAAAAAAGGAGATCCAGAAATTGTTAATGTAATAAAAGCAAATGGTTGGAAGCAATATTCTAAAAATCTATGGGTCAATATCAATGGGTGGTATGAAACAGACACCAGTGATCAATATGCCACCCGAATTTATAATGCGTCTAATCAGGGATATGATACAGTGAACGTTCTTTGTGATCAAAATAAAATTAGTTTTTATGTTTATGACCAGTGGGGTGATTGGAACTATGCAAGTGGTATAAAGAAAGAAATTCTTAACGATGGATGTAACTTTTAATAATTAAATAAATCCCTAAGTACTGGTAATTATTCATAACCCCTACAAAATTCCGAAAAAAAATATTATAAATTCCTCTATAGGTTCACATATACACATGGCGAAGGAGTTACCCTATACCACCACTTTCCTAAATAGAAAGATTGATGGATAATAGGTTAATAAAAGGGTGTATAAACTATTCCATCCACACACTATCCACACTTTGCAATATTCTCCAAACCCCTTGATATGACTCAAATAAACTACTGGCTAATGAAATAGGAGCAAGATGCATTTTACTAGTCATATCAAGGTTTTTATTTTTTATCAAAAATTCTATTCGAACCTCATTCGAACTTTTTATTGATTGACAGGCGATCTAAGATGAATGAATAAAACCCTTTTTTTATGAATACCTTAATAGTTTCTACTTTTGATTGTTCTTTTGAAGATTTTGATAAATTTGTAGCAGATTTCCATGAAAAGGAGGGACATAAATATGTCGAAGAATATGAACTCATCAAGGTAAATGACCATAAAAGTCACTTAATTCTTAAAGTCAAGGATTTAGAAGGATTTGCTGCGGCGACAAGTACTCCAGAGATGAAAGAGTGGGATAAAGAAAATGGTTATAAAGACATTTGTTATTCACTAACTCCAGCTGAATAAATTGAAATGCTTACTACTTGCATATGAATAGATAAACGAAAGAAGCTATTGAGCTACAAGAAGAAAGGATTAATGCGTTAGAAGGTAAACGAATTATTGATGTAGAAGCTGAGTGAAGTTATCTTTTTTAAATAATAAACATGAATATGATTTTCATTATCAAAATATTATTTAAAAGGTTTATTAATGGTTACTAAATAATAATCATGAATATGATAATCATTTTTAAATATTATTTAATATTATATTTTTAATTAAATAAAAATGATAATCGTTTTCTTGATTAAATTTTATAAAATGTATAAGTTATTACTATTATTGATTTTTTGTCATATATTGTTTATATTTAAGAATAAAATTTTTTAATTATGGTTATTACTTTTACAAAAAATCTATTAACAAATACTTTGATTTCAAATGAGAACGAAGTTTGTCCAGGTTGTGGTTGTGTTTGTCCTTGCGAATGTACAGATTGTGAAGAATGTTCACCATGCAAAGATCATTAATTTAAATAGAAAAATGAATTCTAAAAATTTTTTTCATAGGAACTTAAGAGTCTCTTCAATAATCTTCCCAGTATGTTTGTTTTTTATTAGTATCTGCAATCCAGTATTTGCTCATCATCCATTTGGTATGGGTGAAAGTTCCACATTAACTTCTTGGCAGGGATTCATCAGAGGTATTGGTCACCCCTTATTAGGTCCAGACCATCTCCTTTTTATTTTGGCAATAAGTCTTATTGGATTGAGATTCCCAAAAAAATGGATATTACCTTTATTAGGTTTTGGTTTAATTGGAAGTGCTGTTGCGCAATTTTTATCATTGCCAGAATTTATGATTCCCTACGCAGAAGCATTAGTATCTTTAAGCTTAGTTGTAGAAAGTTTGATAATTTTGGGCTTTTTACCTAGCTCATTACTTTTACCCATGATCTCTTTACATGGCTACTTGATAGGAGGTGCGATTGTTGGTGCTGAGCAAAGTCCTCTATTAAGTTACTTTTTAGGGATATTTATAGGGCAAGGATCTTTGCTCTTGATAGTCCTATATTTATCAGAGCACATTGGGAAAATTTTAAAGAATAAAAATTTAGTTTCAGGAATTTTAATTGGTATTGGAGCAGCCTTTTCATGGGTTGCGCTTATTGATTAAGAAGGGTTCTAAAATCTTTAGAGAACAGCAGAATATTTGCTCCAGAAGCTGCTTGAGCTTCGGGTACATCGTTCTATAGAGAGAGAACAAAACCTAGTAATAGCCTTAGTTTATAACCCCTATGTGAACAGATAACCAATTCTGTGTGAACAGTAAGGTCAAGAATCAAGCTATAACTAGGATTTTATTTAGCTCCAATAAATAGAGAAAAAAAGATCTGTAACCAGCGATCTGTTTCTATATTTTTTATACGGTAAATTAGATTAAATAAATCGATGATTTGAACGTTTGCAGAGAAACTAAATACGTAATCTGTTCACACTTCGTCCACACTTTTAACTATTATAATTGCCACTTAAAACCACCTCCATAAGACTGCTTATTTCCTGCTCCTCCTAATCCATATTCGGCATTTAAATTAAGCATAAAGTCTTTGGTTAATACAAAATCCGTTCCAACTTTTACAGAGCCATTATGCTTACCAAATGTTTTAGCAGAAACCAAAGTATTTGCATCAGAGCTTCCTGTTAATCCTCCTTTAAGACCTCTATTATTGTCTGCAGAAGTATCCATTTCATAGTTCAAGGAGATTGATGGAACTAATAACCATTTTCCTCCTTCCATAAGGATTTGTTTATCTACACTAATTCCTGTTTTAAAAAGAAGAGATTCTGCTTGATTAGCTTCAAGTGTTATTAAATCTCCACTTCCAGATTCACTAAATCCATCTTGAGTATGAGCTGCATAAGCAACACCAACTGATGGTTTAAAACGGATTGGAGTTTTCATATTTTTGATAATCTTTTTTATATCCCAAATACCATTTATTTCTGCTGTATATCCATCAGTATCGTATGCAGATGATGCTGAGGTGGTTGAATAAGTTCTAATCCCTTTGTAATCAAAGTCGGATCCCCCAATCATTCCTTTGAGGATGAATTTATCATTTACTTTTTTAACACCATAAAATGAGTAATGGGTATTTGTAGAACTTAAACTTGCTGTTGTACTAGAGAAGTTGAAGTTATCTAAATTAGAGGACCCAACGCCATAAGCAATCCCAGCTTTCCATTTATCATTAATAGTTTTCTCTAAATTTATTGAGGTATTAAAGTTTGCATAATCATATGATCCGTAACTGTTATTTCCGTTAACCGAGGCAATTGTGTTTTTAACATTGGTATAAACACAATAATCAGTATTTTCAATTACCCATCCTGAGTTATCGCATTTGCCAGCTTTTGCCAATACTAAATCTCTATTGTTTTTAATAGATCCCAATCCAACACTTTGCATAGCCGCATAAGGTTGCACCCATTCTCTGCTGAGAGTGGTGCTTAAAACTAAATTCAATGTAGATTCTTCTTGAATGTTGTAGTCGCTTAAAGTTCTAATATCCTCAAGTTGTTTGCCAGCAAAGGTCAAGATTTGTTTGTCTGGAGCTATTCCTTCTTTATCTTGTATGTTTACCTTGACACTTTGAATAGTATCGTTCGCTTCCACATCAAGGGTTATAGTTTTTCCCGTTATCGTTTTTACGAAAATCTGCATTGCAGCATTAACAACACTAAAAAAACTAATAAAACTTATAAAAACAAAAGGGGATAACTTATAAAAAAAATCTTTATTAATACTCTTAATCACTAGTTAATTTCACTTCAATATATCTAATATTTATTAGATTTCATCTTAATCATAGTGAGTATTAACTGTCAAAAGAACCCCATACCAACCCTCACTTTCCTAAATAGATAATTTGATGGATAATGAACCTAGAATTGAACGTCTTTAATATTCTGTTCACACACCGTTCACACATTGTAATTTTCTTCTAAATTATTAATATGACTGATATTAATTACTGGCTAATGAAAAGTGAGCCTGACGCTTACAGCATAGATACTTTAAAAAATGACGGTGAAACTTTATGGGATGGAATAAGAAATTATCAAGCTCGAAATTTTATGAGAAAAATGAATAAAGGAGATAAAGTTTTTTTCTATCATTCGAATTGCAAACCCCCAGGTATTGTGGGACTTATGGAGGTAATAGATCTAAATATTGTTGACCCTACTCAATTTGATCAAGATTCAAAATATTTTGATCCAAAATCGAAGCCTGATAATCCTAGGTGGGATTGTGTAAAAGTAGAATATAAATTTAAGTCAGATAAGATTTTAAGTTTACCTGAATTAAAGATTTTATTTAATGAGGATGAGTTATTAGTCGTAAAAAAAGGGAATAGGTTATCTATATTACCTGTCAGAAATGACATTGCAAAAATACTATTAGAAAAAATTTAAAATTTTTAATCCTTAAAATTCATCGAAAACATATTGCCAATATAAAGTCTCGTTAAATCCCTATTTTGAAATCCTTTTTGCATTAAAAATCCTGCTATCGCAGCTTGTAGTATTCTGTATTGATCCCAGTTAGGATGCTCCTCAACGAATTCTTTCATAGCCTTTTGAAGATTTTCTTGAAGTTCACATTTGAAACTTATGACTTCATCTTTATGATTTAATACTTTTGAATTTTCTTCGTAATTTAACTCTTGCATATTGGAAAAAACTTTATTGAAATTTAAATCTACAAGATGTAGTTTTCTCCAAAATTACTGAATCGTCAACAAGCATTATTAAGAGACAGTCTCATTTTGTAGAATAATAAGAATTTAGTTATAAAGTGGGAAGTCATGAAAATCAATTTTGTAAATTTAAATCTTATTTAAATATAAAGATTTGCTTAAAATCAGAAGTTTTCCACATGCTTTAGATAAACAGATATTTTTTTATTAATAACTGTGGAAAAGTTGTGAAAAATTTTTTTTGGGAAGGGGAAATTTTTTCTAAAATTTCCAATTTTATTTATCTTTTAATCCATTGATTCCCACATGTTTTTTATTTCATAAAATAAATTTTGTGCTATTGGTATCGGCCAATACATCTCGAAGGATCTAGTTTGGTCTTGGCTTTCAAAAACAAACCTTAAACTCCATTCATTCTTTTTCCCCTCTAACTGAATATACCAAGGAAGTCTTTCTAATTCTAAAGTAATGAATTCTTCATCCATTAGTTGATCCTTGATAACTAAAAATTGTTCATTAATTTTTAAGAGTAGAAGGTAAAGTGAATAAAATTCACTTTTTTGTAATTCGATTGACCAATTATCAACACCGATCAAAAAGCAAAATTTGCCTTTTTTAAAATCTCTAAGTAATCTCCATCTTCTTTGGTCTTTTACCAAAATTAGCCTGGAAGTAAATCTGGTTGATCTTGTTCATCACTTAGTTCAATAATTGACCTTTGAACGGGTTTAATAGTTGACTCCTCTAATAAGCCATCAAAATCATCAAAACGTCTTTGTTTAGCCCTGAAAGCAATTTTCACTGTAGTTAAATATCTATTAGTTGATTTTCTTATCAAGCTCTCACCTCTCTTTGCAAGATCATTAGAATCAATTCCTGCATTATTAGATATGTTCATTAAAAAAAATTTTTTACTATAAAATGTATTTTACAGTTTATTCGACCGTTTCAAAACATAAATTACAAAAAGAACTTAATTGATTTAAATAATTTCATATGGAAGAAAGTTTATCTGGAACACTTGCTATTGATTTAGGGAACACTAATACTGTTATAGCTTTTCAAGATCAAAAAGATGTAAATTCTGTTTTAGTTGAAATACCGAATATTACATCTTCTCCAGGAGTTATTCCTTCAGCTATTTGGTACCAACCTTCAAAAATTCCTAAAATTGGTATTAGCGCCCTGGAGATGAGGGATAACTCAAATTCTGATTTATTTTTTCATTCGAACTTTAAAAGATTAATTGGAAATTCTATTGAAAAAAATAACCAAAAAAATATATTAAATCCTAATGAATGTGGCGAAAAATTTTTTCAAATTTTGTGGGAAAATATTCCGCACAAGTATGAGATCAAAAGACTTGTTTTAACTGCTCCTATAGATACATACAAGGGGTACAGAGAATGGTTAGTTAACCTTTGCAAGGAAATATCTGTAGATGAAATAGCTCTTGTTGATGAACCTACTGCGGCAAGTTTAGGAATAGATGTACCATTTGGCTCAAAAATGATGACATTAGATATTGGAGGAAGTACAGTCGATATGAATATAGTAAAAATAGAAGGAGGAGAAGGAAAATCTGGTCCAATAGCTGAACTATTAAAATTTAGAGGTAATGATGTAAGTTCAATTTCAAAACAAAAAATAAGGTGTGCTGAAATAATTGGAAAAACAGGCTCAAAAATTGGCGGGAAAGATATTGATCAATGGATAGTTGATTATTTTATTCCAGGTAATAATTATATTAATAATCTTTCAAAGGCAGAAAAAATAAAATGTCAACTTAGCTCATCTGTAATCAAGTATGAAAATAAATATCCAATCAAATTACTTACAGAACAAAATAAAGAAACTGAATTTTATCTTAGTAAAGAAATATTTGAGAAGATACTCATAGCCAATAATCTTATTAATCATCTTAACTCTTTACTAAAAGATTTATTAAATCAAGCAAGAGGTAAATTTTGCACAGTTGAAGACTTAAATGCAATTGTTTTGGTTGGTGGAGGAACTCAAATACCATTGATTAAAGAATGGATAACAAAAAAAATTCCAAAAATTCAAGTAAAGTCTCCGCCACCTATTGAATCAATAGCTTTGGGAGCTTTAGCAATGACCCCTGGGGTAAAAATTAAAGACATATTAAACAAAGGATTATCTATAAGATTATTTAATAAAAGAGAGCAAAAACACTTTTGGCATCCTATTTTTTGCAAAGGTCAAACATGGCCAACAGAAACACCCTTTAAACTCATCCTTCAATCCAGTAAAAAGAATCAAAAAATATTCGAAATAATAATTGGAGAGACGCAAAAAGAAAGAGTATATGATGTTATTTTTGAGAATGGATTACCAAAGTTATCAGAGATTCAAAATGAAGAAGAAATTATAAAATGGGACAAAAAACCACTTAAGATAGTTTTAAAAAATAAATCTAATATTGGAAAAGACACATTAAAACTTTTTTTTAAAATTACAAAAAATGCTGATTTATCAGTTAAGTGTTTCGATATTAAAGATGAATTTTATGGAGAATATAATTTAGGAAATATCTTCTGAAATTTTGCTACTCAAGAAAAACACCTTCTTCATTATCAATATTATTTAAACGTAAACTAATAGTTTCAATTTTACTAGTTGGCACTTTTTTACCACAAAAATCTGGTTGAATAGGCAATTCTCTATTACCTCTATCAACCATTACTAATAACATTACTCTTTGAGGTCTGCCCCATGAATACAAAGCATCCATTGCAGCTCTAATTGTTCTACCTGTGTAAATTACATCATCTATTAAAAGAATTTCTTGTTTCTCAATAGGAGTTGGAATATCTGCAGCTTGTATTAGGCGAGTTCCAACTCTATTTTGGTCATCTCTATAAAAAGTTGGATCAATTGTTCCTTTTTTAACTCTTAAACCTGTTCTAGAGAATAATTCCTTTTCTAGCACTTCGGTCAACTCTATTCCTCTAGTTGGGATGCCAACCAATAGAAGGTTATCCAGTTTTTTTACTTTTTCGATAATTTCGCAAGTTAAACGCGAAATAGTTTTTCTAAGCTCAACTTCAGTAAGTATTACGATCTTTTTTGTCTTCTTGGACATAATTTATCAAGAAATAAAATTAATCTAATATTTTTATAAATTAGCAAAAGCTAACTATGTTAAATATAAATTGTTAAAGAGTAACTTTTGAAGCTAAATTTAAGGTTGGATCAGTTAACAATGAATTTGATCTAAATATGTCAAAGATTAGCAGCAAAAATATAAAAAGATTAAGTGTTCCTCAGAGCCCTGTAGTCCTTGCGATACTAGATGGATGGGGATATCGCAAAGAAAAATCAGATAATGCTATAAAAAGTGCTAGTACCCCAATAATGGACTCATTGTGGCATGCTTACCCCCACACCCTTATAAGTGCTAGCGGGTCTGATGTAGGTCTCCCAGATGGTCAAATGGGTAATTCAGAGGTAGGGCACCTTACCATTGGCTCAGGAAGAATAATACAACAAGAACTAGTAAGGATTTCAAATATTGTAAAAAATAATCAATTAAGCTTGGTAAATGAGTTAAAAGAGATGGCTGATTCATTAAAGAAAAATAATTCTACTTTGCATATCACGGGATTATGTTCTGATGGGGGAGTTCATAGCCATATAGATCATTTGTTAGGTTTAATAAAATGGGCATATGATAATAAACTTAAAAAAGTTGCAATCCATATTATTACTGATGGAAGAGATACTCCTGCAAAAAGTGCCTTGAAATATCTAAAGCAAATAGAATCATGTATAAAAAAATTTAACCTAGGAGAAATAGCTTCCATTTGCGGAAGATACTGGATAATGGATAGAAATCTTTTATGGGATAGAACAGAAAAAGCATATTCTAATTTGACTGATCCTGATATTCAAATAACAAAAATTTCTCCCAAGGATTACATAGAAAAAAGTTATGATAAAAACATAACCGATGAATTTATAGAGCCCATACGTATTTCTGAAAACTATCTTAAAAATGGGGATAGTTTGATTTGCTTTAACTTTCGTCCAGATAGAGCTAGACAAATAGTTAAATCACTTTCCGTCAAGGAATTCTCAGACTTTGAAAGAAAAAACTATCCAAATCTAGATTTTGTTACTTTTACTCAATATGATCCGAACTTTCCCGTTAAAGTTGCATTCCCTCCTGAATCACTCAATAATTTTATAGGCCAAATAGTTTCAGAAAACGGACTTAAACAATATAGAACCGCGGAAACTGAAAAATATCCTCACGTAACATACTTTTTTAATGGAGGAGTTGAAATACCTTTACCTGGAGAAGAGAGACATTTGATTCCATCTCCAAGAGTCGCAACTTATGATATGGAACCCGAAATGTCTGCGGAGGAATTAACTATTAGTTGCTCTAAAGCAATTAAAAGCGGGAATTATGCTTTTGTCGTAATCAATTTTGCTAATCCTGATATGGTTGGTCATACAGGCAACATGGATGCAACAATTAAAGCTATTGAAAAAGTAGATAAATGTATAGGTCAAATAGTTAATGCTACTGGAGAAATGGGCGGGAGCATAGTTATTACAGCCGATCATGGTAACGCAGAGGTAATGAAAGGATCGGAAGGAGAACCATGGACAGCACACACAATAAATAAAGTTCCATTAATTTTGATTGAAGGTGAAAAAAGAAAAATACCAAGTATGGGAAATGAAATTAATTTAAGAGAAAACGCGGGCTTAGCAGATATTGCTCCCACTTTATTGCAATTATTAAATTTACCAATACCAAAAGAAATGACAGGCAAATCGCTTATTCAAGAAATTGAATCAAAGGGTTATAATAAGGTGGTTCAACATGTTTAAGGTCAATAAAAGTTTTTTAAGCAATGATTCAAATTATTAGTTGGATTTGGGTATTTTCCGGAGTTCTTCTCATTCTCTTAGTTTTACTTCATAGTCCTAAAGGTGATGGAATGGGAGGAATAGCCGCCAGTGGAAGCTCTATGTTCAACAGCGCAAGTAGTGCAGAAGCCTCTCTAAACAAAATAACTTGGACTTTTTTAGTGATATTTTTGTCTCTAGCAATTATTCTTAGCGCTGGTTGGATTTCGTAAAAGTTCAATAAAAAAGGGATCATTTGGAATGATCCCTTTCAAAAAATTAATTAAAAACTATTGTTTAATTAGTAATCGAAGTCGCCGCCCATACCTGGAGCGCCTGCTGGAGCAGCTGAATCTTTTTTCTCAGGTAGATCTGCAACTATGCATTCAGTGGTAAGAACCATTCCTGCTATTGAAGCTGCATTTTGTAATCCTGAACGTGTAACTTTTGCAGGATCAACTATACCAGCAGAGGACATGTCTACATATTCTCCAGTAGCAGCATTGAATCCATCATTAAATGGTTTAGTTTTTACATTTTCAGCAATAACAGCTCCATTAGAACCTGCATTCTCAGCAATTCTCATAAGAGGAGCAGTAAGTGAAGCTTCAACAATGTTAGCTCCAATTAATTCCTCTCCCTTTAAATTTTTATCAGCCCATTCTTTTAAAATAGGAGATAAATGAGCGAGTGTTGTTCCTCCTCCAGGTACAATTCCTTCTTCAACAGCTGCTTTTGTTGCATTAATAGCGTCCTCAAGACGAAGCTTTTTATCCTTCATCTCAGTTTCAGTAGCAGCCCCAACCTTAATCACTGCTACACCTCCAGCTAATTTAGCCAGACGTTCCTGAAGCTTTTCTTTATCATATGAAGAATCTGTTTCATCCATTTGCTTCTTAATTTGATCGCATCTAGATTTAACTGCTTGCTCGTTACCTTCAGCTACAATAGTTGTAGTTTCTTTATTGATAGTTATTCTTCTACCTGTTCCAAGCATGTCTAAGGTAGCATTCTCTAATTTCAAGCCTGCATCTTCAGTAATAAGTTGTCCATTAGTTAAAACGGCCATATCTTCAAGCATGGCTTTTCTTCTATCGCCAAATCCAGGAGCTTTAACTGCAGCAACATTTAACACGCCTCGTAATCTATTAACGACAAGAGTTGCTAAAGCCTCTTTTTCAATATCTTCTGCAATAATGACTAGTGGTTTACCAGTTTTAGCAATTTGTTCCAAAACAGGAACTAAATCTTGCACTAAGGCAATTTTTTTATCAGTCAGAAGGATATATGGTTCATCTAAAACAGCCTCCATTCTCTCCGTATCTGTTGCGAAGTAAGGTGAGATATAGCCTTTATCAAAGCGCATTCCCTCAGTAACTTCTAATTCAGTAGTCATTGATTTACCTTCTTCTAAGGAGATAACACCTTCTTTGCCAACTTTATCCATAGCACTGGCAATCATTTGACCAACTTCTTCATCATTTCCAGCTGCAATAGTTCCACATTGAGCTATAGCATTGCTATCGCTAATAGGTTTAGAATTCTCTTGAATTTTACCAACTAGAAATTCAGTCGCTTTATCAATTCCCTTTTTCAAGGTGATTGCATTAGCTCCTGCAGCAACGTTTCTCAACCCTGATTTAACCATTGCATGAGCTAAAACGGTGGCCGTTGTGGTGCCATCCCCAGCTGCATCATTAGTTTTTGAAGCAGCTTGTCTGATTAAAGCAACCCCTGTGTTTTCAATGTGATCTTCTAATTCGATCTCTTTAGCGATTGTGACACCATCGTTGATAATTTGTGGAGCACCAAATTTTTTCTCTAGTACAACATTTCTTCCTTTAGGTCCAAGCGTTACAGCCACAGACTCAGCAAGGATATCAATTCCTCTCTCGAGCGCTCTACGAGCTTGCTCATTGTAAATAATTCTTTTAGCCATGTTTAGGCAGTGATTTAGTAATAAGTTTTAATAATTTTTGAAACAAATATTTTAGCTTACTACAGCTAAAATATCCTTTTCTGAGAGTAAGACATATTCATCTCCTCCCAATTTAATGTCTGTACCAGCATATTTGCTGTACAAAACTTTATCGCCAATACTCACTTCTGGAGTTTGTCGAGAACCATCGTCATTAAGTTTGCCAGGGCCCACCTGAGCAACTTCTCCGACCTGTGGTTTTTCTTTAGCTGAATCAGGCAAAAGGATGCCCCCAGCAGTTTTTTCCTCAGATGCGGAAACTTTAATAAATATTCTATCTCCCAGTGGTTTTACTGTAGAGACTGTAAGTGAAACAGCTGCCATAGATTAATGGAGGATCATAATTGAGACGCTTTGCGCCATAAAATGGAAAGAGAAATTCTCTGTCCTTATCATCAACAAGATAATCTGCAAAGCGGCAATTAAACCATACTTAAACTGTGCGGGTGGCCGAACCCATTTAACGAATCTACCCATGAGATGGTAGTATTTTCGGATTATGAGCTGTTTAAATCAGCTATTCATCACCAATCAATAAAAATGGTAGCAACTCCATCAACTTCTTCACAAACAAAAGGCGTAGTACGTCAGGTAATTGGACCAGTTCTAGATGTAGAATTTCCAGCTGGGAAATTGCCCAAAATATTAAATGCATTAAGAATTGAAGCTAAAAATCCAGCTGGACAAGACATAGCGCTCACTGCAGAAGTCCAACAACTCCTGGGTGACCATAGAGTAAGGGCAGTGGCAATGAGTGGCACAGACGGTCTTGTAAGAGGCATGGAGGCAATCGACACAGGTGCGCCAATATCTGTGCCTGTAGGAGAAGCAACTCTAGGAAGAATATTTAATGTTTTAGGAGAACCAGTAGATGAACAAGGTCCAGTTAATACTAAAGATACTGCTCCAATTCACAGAGCTGCGCCAAAGTTAACAGACCTTGAAACTAAGCCAAAAGTTTTTGAAACTGGTATTAAAGTTATCGACCTTTTGGCTCCTTACAGGCAAGGAGGAAAAGTTGGATTATTCGGAGGTGCTGGTGTTGGGAAGACAGTTCTCATTCAAGAATTAATTAATAACATCGCAAAGGAGCATGGTGGTGTTTCGGTTTTTGGCGGTGTAGGTGAAAGAACTAGAGAAGGGAACGATTTATATGAAGAATTTAAAGAATCGGGAGTTATCAATGCAGATGATTTAACTCAATCAAAAGTTGCCTTATGTTTTGGACAGATGAATGAGCCACCTGGTGCAAGAATGAGAGTAGGATTATCAGCACTTACAATGGCCGAACATTTTAGAGATGTGAATAAACAAGATGTCCTACTTTTTGTTGATAACATTTTTAGATTCGTTCAAGCTGGTTCTGAAGTATCTGCATTACTTGGTAGAATGCCTTCTGCTGTTGGATACCAACCGACTCTGGGGACTGATGTTGGTGAATTGCAAGAAAGAATTACTTCTACATTAGAAGGGTCCATAACATCTATCCAGGCAGTTTATGTACCTGCTGATGACCTAACAGATCCTGCTCCAGCGACAACCTTTGCCCATTTAGATGCTACTACTGTGCTTGCTAGAGCTCTTGCAGCTAAGGGAATTTATCCAGCAGTTGATCCCTTAGACTCAACGAGTACTATGTTACAGCCCTCAGTTGTTGGCGATGAGCATTACAAAACAGCAAGAGCTGTGCAATCAACTTTACAAAGATACAAAGAACTTCAAGATATTATCGCAATTCTTGGTTTAGATGAGCTTTCAGAAGAGGATAGATTAACAGTCGACAGGGCTAGAAAAATCGAAAAATTTCTTTCACAACCTTTCTTTGTAGCAGAAATATTTACAGGAATGTCTGGTAAATATGTAAAATTAGAAGATACCATTGCCGGTTTCAATATGATTCTGTCAGGTGAATTAGACGATTTACCAGAACAGGCTTTTTACCTAGTTGGTAATATTGATGAAGTTAAAGCAAAGGCTGAAAAAATAAAATCAGAAAAATAAATATTTGAATATTTATATATTTAACCTTCAATAATCTTAAATTAATGGCAATTTCTCTAAAAGTATTAGCTCCTAATAAAAATGTTTATCAAGGCGAAGCTGAAGAAGTAATCCTTCCTAGTACTACAGGGCAACTTGGCGTACTACCTGGACACATCTCTTTAGTTACTGCTATAGATATTGGCGTTTTAAGGCTAAGAATGAATTCCCAGTGGAAATCAATAGCTCTTATGGGAGGCTTCGCTGAAATTGAATCAGATGAAGTCATAGTTTTAGTAAATAATGCTGAAATTGGTTCTGAGATTAATGTTCAAAATGCCGAACAAGATCTTCAAGAAGCAAAATTAATAATCAGCAAATTTTCTGAAAATGAAAAAAGTCCAGAAAGAATCAAAGCCTTGAAAGATATTTCAAAGGCTGAGGCTAGGATTCAAGCTGCAAAGAACTAATATTTAAGCAGTTCCACAAAAAGTTACTTCAGGAAACTTTAATTTGGCTTCTTCTAATTTTTTTGTTTTACCTTCTTCTTGCCAATAATTTATTACCTCAGTAGCTTTATTCAATATTTCTACTCTTTCGTTATCTGTAATCCAAGCTTTGTTCTCGAGTTCACTTTTTAATTTTTCCCATGCATCATCTCTTGGCCAGAAATAATAAGCAGTAAGAGGACTTGGACCTCCCCCCACTATTTGATCAACAGCCAAAGCAACATTATCAGGCAACCACAATACTTTAATGATAAATCTCCCTTCGTCAGGTTTAGGGGTATAACCAGTAGGAACTCCATCCTCGTCAATTTTAGCAGCCGCTAATACAGCTGAAGCACCCATCATTCCCGAATTGGGAGAAGAATTTTTAGACTTTTGGTCATCAATGTTTTTTTCTTTTGAATTTTGATTTAACTTATCTGAGGAGGTCATTCAAGTATTTATGTTTACTAAATAATTTATCAGTTTATGGTCACATTTTGATTGATTTATTCAAAATTTCTTGATTTTAGTTATTCATACTTTCCAAACAGAATTTTTATCTATCATGAGGAACTTGATAAAAATCATAAATTGTAGCTTCCAATGAATCCCAAAGATCTTTAGGGATATCGTTTTCTTCTGCAAACATTCCAAGCTGACTAGCCAAACCTCTAGCCTCGGAGAGTTTCAAATCATTTGAATCTGACTTATTCATTTTTAAACTTTAAACTTTATAAAAATAAATCTATTAATTAAATTAGTCAAATTTTAAAATTCTATATCCGAAATTTCTTTGAGTGCAGCAATACTTAAAACTTCTGGGTTTGCATCTTTGACCAGAACATCATCTTCTATTCTTATCCCAATTCCTTTCCATTTTTCATCAATCTTAGGTTGTCCCTCAGGTACTGGGATCCTATCACTTATATAGATCCCAGGTTCTACCGTAAGAATCATTCCATTCTGTAATGGCACTTGATTGTCTCCCATTCTATATGCTCCAACATCATGGACATCTAAGCCTAACCAATGTCCAGTTCTATGCATGTAAAGATGTTTATATGATTGATTCTCTATTATCTCCTCAGTGCTGCCCGATAATAAACCAATCTCCTTTAATCCCTCTATCAGAATTGTTAAAGCAACATTATGAACAGTATTAGAATTTGATCCAGTAACAGCACTTTTAATTGCATTTTTCTGCGCACTTAATACAATTTCGTAAATAACTCTTTGCTCATGAGAAAATTTCCCACCTATTGGGATAGTTCTTGTTATGTCTCCATTGTAATAATCAGTTAATGAGCAGCCAGCATCTACCAACAATAAATCTTCTTTCTTCAATGGTGAGTTATTTGAAGTGTAATGCAAAATACAGGCATTATCTCCTGAAGCAACAATAGAATTATATGCAGGTCCTCTCGCCCCTTTTTCCAAAAAAAAGCCCTCTAGAAGACCCTGAATTTGCCTTTCATTTTTCTTTGATGAGATAGATTCTCTTACTAATTCATGAGCTTCAGCTGAAATTTGTATAGCCTCTCTCATTCTGTTAATTTCAAATTCACTTTTAATTAATCTCATCTCATTTAAAAAAATTTCTGGAGATTTTATAGAATTTGCCCCGATCCCTAATCTTGATCGATTTTCAAGTTGTTGTGAAAATATCTCGAGTACTATTTTCTCAATTAATGGATACTTACCTATTGAAAAAACAAGTTCATCGGAACCATTTATGTAACTTGGGAGTAAATTTCTTAGTTCAGTTATAGAGTGAGCCTTGTCAGCCTTAAACTCTTTTTCTGCGCCTTCTAAACCCCATCTAAAGCCATGCCAGACTTCACTAATAACATCTTTAGGAGCAACAAACATAATAAATCTCTCTCCCTTTGGCTTATGCGATAAGAAAAGAGCAATTGCATCCGGTTCATCGAAACCAGTTAAATACCAAAAATTACTATCTTGTCTAAAAGGGTATTCACAATCGGCGTGATGCTTTACAAGATTAGCGCCAGGGATAATGGCAGCTTTTCCATCTAAATTATTTAGGAAAACTTCTCTTCTTTCTTCAAAAACTTTATGGTCAGGTTCAAACATAAATTGTGTATTGGCGTGTTTAAAAAAAAAATGGAAGAATGAATTAAAACAGGTTTAGTCCCTAATCTCTACTTTAATGGAACCAAGTGTTTACGGTTTAATTTTCCTTATAATTATTATATTAATTGGCTCGGCATGTTGTTCGGGAGTAGAAGCAGCTTTTTTAGCTGTAAATTCAATTAGAGTTTTAGAAATTGCCTCTAGACAAAAGCCAAAAAGTTCTGCAAATCAACTTCTAAAACTTAGAAAACATCTTGGACGGACTCTAACTGTAATTACTATAACTAATAATGGATTTAATATAATTGGCAGTCTTATTTTAGGAGTATACGGAGCATTAGTAATTAATAGCAGTTTTGGTTTAACCCTTTTTTCAATAGCTTTTTACATACTTGTTGTTTTATTAGGAGAAGTACTGCCCAAAGCTCTTGGCACAAGATTTTCAATTCAAATAGCATTATTATCGGTTCCTATCTTGAGAATATTAAATACTTTTATGAGGCCATTCTTAATATTAATTGAACAGATATTTCCGGTTATTACAGCAGAAAACGAAATTTCAACTGATGAAGAAGAAATTAGACAAATGGCAAAAATTGGAAGTCAGAAAGGTTTAATAGAAGCTGATGAGGCAGCAATGATATTTAAGGTTTTTCAATTAAATGATTTAAAAGCTAAAGACTTAATGACCCCTAGGGTATCGGCACCTTGTCTTGATGGGTCTTCAAATCTAGATGAAATTTCAAAACTTATAATGTCTGACAGCTCTCCATGGTGGGTAATTCTGGGAGATAAAGTTGACAAAATACAAGGGGTAGTAAAACGTGAAAAAATGTTGTCAGATTTAATTAATGGGGAAAATAAAAAATTATTATCAGAAATTTGCGAACCTGTGGACTACATTCCTGAAATGATTAAAGCAGATCAATTATTAACTAAATTTGACAAGAATCATAAAGGAGTGAAAGTAGTAGTAGATGAATTCGGGGGATTCGTGGGAATTATTGGTGCAGAAGCTGTTTTATCTGTATTGGCAGGGTGGTGGAAAAATAAATCATGAAACAATTTAAAATTAAAGAAAATTATTTACTGTTAAAAAAATGGTGGGAGAATATTGATCTTACCAATTATGAAAAAAGTTTTCTTAATAGAGAAATAATTTCATTTAATCAACAACTTTTAAGACTTAAAGAAAAAAAAATAAGAATCGTCGCATATGGTAAATCAGGTGTAGGAAAATCTTCTATTTTAAATTCTTTATTAAAAAAAGACATATTCAAAACAGATATCATTAATGGAACAACAAAAGAAATAAAATCGGAAACTTGGACTCTTAAAGATCAAACAATCAATAGTTTAGAGTTGCTAGATTCTCCAGGATTTGATCTCTGCAATATTAAATTCCCTGATAAAGTTTACTCTTTTATAAATCATTCAGACCTTATTTTATTTATAGTTTCGGGAGATTTAAATAGAAATGAGTTAAGCGAAATTAGCTCTTTTATAAAAGATGGGAAAAAAATAATTGTAATTTTAAACAAAATCGATCTATATAATAAAAATGAATTAAAAGAAATACTTGAAAATATAAAGTATAAGCTTCCAAAAGATTTAAATATTCCAATACTTATTAATTACGAAAACAATCTTAAAAATTACATAACAGAATTTATAAATCTATATGGTGAAATGTTAGTAACATTAAATTCTATTCAATTGGCTGACAAATTGTTTCTGAGAATAAAAGAGCAAAGATTGAAAAGAAGGCAGAAATTAGCTCAATCAACTATTGGTAAATTTTCGACTATAAAGGCATCCGCAGTAGCTCTTAATCCTTTTATTTTATTTGATGTTGCTGGTAGTTTCGCACTAGATACTGCATTGATTAGCGAATTAAGTAAGATTTACGGCTTAAAGTTGAAAGGTGAATCTACAAGAAAAATATTTAAAAATATATCCATTAATAATTTATGTTTGGGATTCACTCAAGTCGGCATCAATACCTCTTTCAACGTTATTAAGAAAGTAATTCTAGTAACAGCGCCTTTTACTAACGGGATTTCATTATTACCCTATGGACCCATAGCGATTATTCAAGCAGCAATCGCAGTGCATTCTACAAAAATCATAGGGAAGTTAGCAGCAAAAGAGATATTTACAAGAAGCAAAGCTTCTTTTATAGAACCTGCAACAATGATCAAAAATATGGCTTCCAATGACCCAGAGATTTATAACCAAATAAATATTTATTTTTCAAATAGAAATTTAAATAAAAATTTTGTTAGCGCTCTGCCTTAAAACTTAAATGGGAAAAAGAATTGCATTATTTGGTACTAGTGCAGATCCACCTACCATTGGACATAAAAAAATACTTGAAGAATTATCCAAAATATATGCTTTTACAATTGGTTATGTTAGTAACAACCCCAACAAAAATCACACAGAGAACATAACAATTCGTAGCCATTTATTAAAAACTCTTATTGAAGATTTAGATAATCCTAAAGTTTTATTTAATCAAAGTGTTAGTAGCCAATGGGCAGTAGAGTCAATAAAAAAATGTAAAAAAATTTATGAATTAAATAATTTAGATTTTGTTATTGGGAGCGATTTAATTAAAGATATTTTCTACTGGAAAAATTTTGATAAAATTAATGAAGAGGTAAGTTTTTTAGTAATTTTAAGAGAGGGATATCCTATTGAATCAAATACTCTTAAAATGTTGGAAACTTATAAAGTGAAATTTAAGATTTCAACCATAAAAATCCCAAACATTTCAAGTTCTAAGCTCAGGTCAAATTTTAATTATTCTAATTTACCAACTTCATTAATAGAAATTGTTAAAAGGAATAATTTATATGAATCCACTAAATTAGTTGAATGAAGTTTTTACTTGCTCAAATTAATCCAGTTGTCGGTGATTTAGAGGGTAACGCAAAAAAAATACTTTGTATTGCTTCGAAAGCTAGATCAATTTCTGCAGATTTAGTTCTTACTCCAGAATTATCACTATGGGGATATCCAGCAAACGACCTACTTCTAAAAAAAAATTTGATCAAAAATCAATATCAAATTCTTGACCAATTAGCGATAGATATTAGTAAAAAATATGGAAGCTTGAGTATCACAGTAGGGATAGCTGAGGTAATAAATGATTCTTTTTTCCCAAATCTTTATAACTCTATTGCATTGCTTGAACACGGTGAGTGGAAAATAATTGCTCGTAAAATTATTCTTCCCACCTATGAAGTATTTGATGAGAAAAGATACTTTAGATCAGAAGAAAAAGTTTCCGTATTGGTTAAACAAATTAAAAGTAAAACTTGGCGACTTGGCTTTACTATATGTGAGGATTTATGGGTCAACAAAGATATAGAAGGTAGAGGAATTCATAGAAAAAATCCCATTATTGATTTAAAGAAAAAAAAAGTTGATATTTTAGTAAATTTATCAGCCTCCCCATATACCCTGAAAAAGTTAGAGCTAAGATCCAAGGTTTCCAGTTTTGCTGCACAATATCTTCAAGTACCACTGATTTATGTCAACCAGATTGGAGCAAATGATAATTTAATTTTTGATGGAAATAGTTTTATTCTTGATAAGAATGGAAATAAAATTAAGCAATTAAAACCTTTTACGGAAGATTTCTCCAGCTGGAAAATTGAGCAAACAAAACCTGAAAAAAATGAATTTGAAAACTCCGAAATGTCATCAATTTTTGATGCATTAGTCCTTGGTGTTAAAGATTATGCAAAAAAATGTGGATTCAAAACAGCTTTAGTTGGATTAAGTGGTGGCATTGATTCAGCACTTGTTTCAGCTATTGCTACTGCGGCCCTTGGAAGTGATAATGTTTATTGCGTTTCAATGCCCTCTAAGTGGAGCTCATCTCATTCAAAGAGTGATGCAAAAGATTTAGCTAGAAGATTAAAGATTAGTTTCAAGAGCATTCCAATTGAAAACTTGATGACCTCTTTTGAAGAATCATTTATAAAAACCATAGATTTCGAAATGGCTGAAATAACAAATCAAAATATTCAGTCAAGGATAAGAGGCACACTTCTTATGGCTTTAGCAAATCAAGAAAAGCATTTGTTACTTTCAACAGGCAACAAATCAGAGCTGGCCGTAGGATATTGCACACTTTATGGTGATATGAATGGGGGATTATCGGTAATTGGGGATTTATATAAAACAAATGTTTTTAAATTATGCAACTGGCTTGATAGTAAAGATTCAATAAATCGTAGACAGTCATATATGTTTGATACTAGTGTAAATATAATTGGAAAAAATATACTTACAAAAGCTCCAAGTGCAGAATTAGGTCCTGATCAATTAGATACTGATTCTCTACCACCTTATTCTATTTTAGATAATATTCTTAAAGGAATTATCGAAGAGAAAAAAGATTTACAACAACTAGAAGAAGATGGTTATGAAAAAGATTTAATTTTAAAAATTATCTCACTCATAAAAAAAGCTGAATTTAAAAGAAAGCAGGCTCCTCCTATCCTAAAACTAAGTAGTCAATCATTAGGAAGTGACTGGAGAGTTCCTATAGCGATATCTTATTAATCACTACAAGAACTGTTGGATTTTTTTTAAAGGCCGTTTAATTGACTTAATGTTGATACCTTTTTTGATTGCAAGAATTATGCCTGCAGCTTCTAAATAATTATCCACTTCAAAAAGATTAGGATAATCATAAAACTCATTTGTTACTTTTAATGTATTTTGATTTTTTACAGAGATAATATTTAAACCTTTTTCAATTCCTGCTAGTACTGCTTCTCCACCTAGTGCTCCATTAGGAACAACAATAGATTCTATCTGATAAGGGTGTAGTGAGATTGATTCATTTTCAGCAGGCAATTCAACAATGTCAGGTGCATTGCTTAACCCAATCAGTACTGATGGTAAAAATGTGTATCCTATTTCTTCTGCAGCTGCACGAGGATCTAAATTTTCATTCAATTCAATTGGATGTAAAGCAGGTGCATGAGCACAAGGAACTTTTAAAAATTTGCTTATTAAATGACTTATAACTGCTTCGACTCCAGAAATAGGGTCAACCCCTTTCCCCTCTCGATAGATATTTGTGTCTGAAGAATCTGAATCATCTGGAAATTTTGCCACAATTGCTATTGCAGTAACTCCTTTTTCTATTAAACATTTTCCAGCATCAATTAGAGCATCTGGATTTTCAATTGTGCCACCACTTATTTTTGACAAATCAGAATCAATAACTATGTTTAATGGCTGTTTTGTAACAACATAAGAATGAACATTAATCCCTAAAGTGGAAACACATGCATCAGCAACTTGTAAATGTCTTACTAATATTTGACTTTCAATGGCTGAATCAAAAATTATCCCAATTTTCTGTTGCTTTACCCTTTTTAAAGCGATTTCTCCTTTAGCAAGTCGGTCTAAATTATAACCTTCAACATAAAAAATATTTTTATCTTTTTCAGAAAGACTACCACCATTCATAACATTTGGATGAGTTATTAAACATCCACTTGCCGATGCTAATAATTTAGCGGTAGGGAGTGCATCCCCAGCAAAACCTCCTACTTCACAACCAATACCGGTAGGAACAATGAATATTGTTGGTGAAATTTCCATTAATAAAAATATTTCAATTTATATTCTTTAATTAACTAAGACAGCTTTAATTTTAAGTTGTTTTGTTCCAAAAGAGTCAATAGAATTATTAATATCAACAATTGACCAGCGAATTACATCACCTTTTTTTTCTAAATATGCGATGATAAATTTCCTTAAATTTTTTAATTTTATTGAAACTGGCCAATCTAAATAAAAATCAACTGAACTTAATTTCATTTTTGATATTTTCCAAATTGATCGTTATATAAATCATCTTCGACTTCTTTACCAATGAGAATATTCAAATCTGACTTAGGATATGCCACACACAAAAGTGAAAAGCCCTTTTCCCTCAAATCATCATTTAATCCCATAGCATCTTCTTGATCTACAGATCCTTCCAATATCATGGATGCACAATCTGTACAAACTCCTGAACAACAACTACTTGGTAAATCTATTCCATTCATTTTTGCTGCTGAAATAATATCTTGATCTTCAGAACATGAAAAACTAAAAGTCTCTTGCTCAAATTGAACTTTTATATTGTACTCAGGCATATCCTAAATCTTATTGCTAAACTGCTGAACCTCCAACAACTTCTAATATTTCTTGAGTAATAGCTGCTTGTCTGGCTTTGTTATAGGTTAGATTCAAAGTACTCGCTAATTCTTTAGCATTATCACTAGCATTATTCATAGCAGTCATCCTACAAGCGAGTTCTGAGGCTGCCGACTCTTGAAGAGCTCTTAGTACCTGATTCTGTAAATATAATGGTAATAACGAATCTAATAATTGATCAGGACTTTGTTCAAAAACAATGTCTGATGGCAACTTCTCTGAATCACTTTTTTCAATATTTGATTTTTCAACAAGTAACTTACTATCTTTTGTAGTTAACCTAAAAATTTCATCGTTTTCCTCAGCAATTCCTTGAGGGTCAAGTGGCAATAGTGTTTGAACGACAGGGGCACAGCTAACTAAAGTGATGAATTTCGTGTAGATAATTTCCACCCTATCAGAATTTTCCGAAAGAAATTCGGCTAAAATCTCATTTGTAACTCCTTCAGAATCCTTGACGGTGGGTACCTGTTCTAGCTCTTTGAAAGTACTTTTAATTACATATCTATCCTTTCTATTTTGAAAATATCCAATAGCTTTCTTCCCTACCAAAATTAAATTTGGCTGATACCCTTGTTTGACTAATTCTGCGTATCTTATTTCTACCTTTTTTATAATATTTGTATTGTAACCACCGCATAAACCTCTATCGGCAGTTATGCAAACCAAGGAGATACTCTTTACTTCTCTCTTGGATAATAGAGGAGAGTCGACAGCCTCAAATTGTACTCTAGATTGAATATTTTCTAAGACTCGTGCAAGTTTATCTGCAAAGGGTCTACTCTTAAGAACTTGATCTTGAGCTCTCCTCACTTTTGCAGCTGCAACAAGTCTCATGGCCTCCGTTATTTTTCTTGTATTTTTAACGGAAACGATTCGATCTCTAATCTCTTTAAGATTTGCCATGGTATCTCCTAAATAAATTTAAACTGTGGCAAGCATTGATGATTTAACTTCATTTATCACATCTTTTAGCGTCGCTTCTAATCCATCATTTAATTTCTTTTCTTTAAGAATCTCTTCTATAAATTCCGCTTTATTTAACTTTAGGTATTCCCTAAGTTCAGTTGCAAATTTAGTAACATCTTCAACAGGAACCTCATCAATAAGTCCTTTAACTCCTGCATAAACAACTGCAACTTGTTCTGCAAGGTTCAAAGGAGAGAATTGAGGTTGCTTCAATAACTCTCTTAGTCTTTTGCCTCGTTCAAGTTGTTGCTGCGTTGCCTCATCAAGATCAGATGCAAATTGAGAAAAAGCAGCTAGTTCATCAAACTGTGCGAGTTCTAATTTTAAAGTTCCTGCAATTTTTTTAATTGCTTTTGTCTGAGCGGCTCCTCCAACACGGCTAACAGAAATACCAACATTAATAGCTGGTCTTAATCCCGAGTTAAATAAATCTGCACTCAAGAATATTTGTCCATCTGTAATTGAAATAACATTAGTTGGGATGTAAGCAGAAACATCCCCAGCCTGAGTTTCAATAATTGGAAGAGCTGTCATAGAGCCCCCTCCCATAGCATCAGAAAGTTTTGCTGCTCTTTCTAACAATCTACTGTGTAAGTAGAAAACGTCTCCTGGATAAGCCTCTCTTCCTGGTGGTCTTTTTAAAAGAAGAGACATTTGTCTATAAGCCTGAGCTTGTTTAGTTAGATCATCATAAATAACAAGTGTAGCTTTACCCTGATACATAAAATGTTCAGCAATTGCTGCCCCTGTATAGGGTGCTAAGTACTGTAAAGCAGCCGGTTCTGAAGCTCCTGCACTAACTACGACTGTATAATCTAGGGCTCCTCTCTCTCTTAATACCTCTACGATGTTTGCTACTGACGCTGACTTCTGACCAATAGCTACGTAAACACAAACTACGTCTTGACCTTTTTGATTGATTATTGTGTCAATAGCAATCGCGGATTTTCCAGTTTGTCTATCACCAATAATTAATTCTCTTTGACCTCTACCAACAGGAATCATTGCATCAATAGATGTGATACCTGTTTGCATTGGTTCATGTACTGATCTTCGCTTGATTATTCCAGGAGCCATTTCCTCAATCAATCTAGTATCACTTGTTGGAATTTCTCCTTTCCCATCTATTGGTTGTCCTAGAGGGTTAACAACTCTCCCCTGCATTGCTTCACCAACTGGAACAGATGCAATTTTACCCGTGGACTTTACGTTACTTCCTTCTTGAACACCAAGTGCCTCTCCCATTAAAACGGCCCCAACATTATCATCTTCAAGATTTAAAGCTATACCTTCGGTACCATCCTCAAATTCCAATAACTCACCTGCCATGACCTGATCTAAGCCATATATTCTTGCAATGCCATCACCGATTTGCAGAACAGTTCCTACATTGCTAACACTTACAGATTGGTCATAATCAGTTATTTGTTGTTTTAAGATTGAACTGATTTCATCAGGGCGTATAGATACCATGGATTTAAGAATTTAAGGTTGATTTAAAAGTTACTTGGAAAGGGATAAGCCAAGTTTTCTTATTTGTGAAGCAAGAGAAGCATCAATTACTTTTGATCCTACACTGGCGACGAAACCACCAATGAGAGATGGATCGATTTTAGTTACAAGTTCTAATTTTTCAGTTCCAGCAATATTGATGATCTTTTTGGTAATTAAACCTTTCTGTTCATCAGTAAGCTCGACTGCAGAAGTAACAGTTGCCAAAGCAATATTACTATTTTCTCGGTAAATCTCTAAAAATCTATCAAGAATTGAAGTAAGGATTCCAATTCTTTGCCTATCGGCCAATAATTTTAAGAAATTCAATAAAGAAGAATTAACCTTTTTTGAAAAAATTTCATTAATGATTTTCTTCTTAGCATCTGTCTCTAAAATGGGAGAGGATAGTGCCTTCTCCAATTCAGGGGAATCATTTATTAATTCCAAGAGTTGTTTAACTTCAGAAACCATCTCTTCAGTTTGCGAATTTTCATTCACAACTTGAAGTAATGCCTCTGCGTATGGTGTAGTAACTGAATTTAAAAGTGGCATTAGTTAACCTCAATATTGTTAATTGATTGAGTTACCAAATTTTCTTGAGTTGTTTTATCAAGTCGATTTGGGAGAGAAGCTAAAGCTTTCTTAATTGCCAGTTCTACAGCTTCTTTTCGAAGTTGAGAAATTGCTCTGGATGCTTCAGAGCTCTCATCAGAGATTGCACTTTGTTTAATTCGTGCCATCTCCTCTATCGCTTTTTTCTCACTTTCCATTCTGATTGATTCAGATCTTTTAAGAGAATCCGCTTTTATTTGAGAAGCTTTTTCTTCTGCTGTAGATAAATCTTTCTTCGCCTTTTCTAAAGCTTGAGTTGCATTTAGGAGTCGATCTTCAGCATCTTTTAATTCAAGAAGGATTCCTTCTCTCCTTTTTTGAAGCATTTTACCTAGGAAACCAGGCAAAAATTTATAAAGACCGAAAACTACTACAGCCCAATTAAGGATATTTGTTTCGAATAAATTGAAGTTCAATCCAAAACCTTCTGTAGCTAAAAGAGTTAAATTCATTTTTCTAGAATCAATCTATTAACAATAAGTTCGCTTAGATCATCAGCCTGTTTAGAAAGTTGATCACGAGCAGCAGACGTCTGACTTTCAATTTCTAGTCTTGCTTTTTCTTTTGAAGCGTTTGCTTCATTGTTGGCAAGTTCTAGTGCTTCTTTATAAAGCTTGTCAGACTCATTCTCAGCTTCGCTCACAATTCTTTGAGCTTCTGCACGAGCACTTTGAAGCTGAGTTAATAAATCAGCTTCTAATTTTTTAACCTCAGAAAGTTTATTTTTGGCCTCAATAATATTATTACTTACAAACTTTTCTCTTTTTTCTACAACATTGCCAACAGGCTTAAAAAAGAGAGAATTTAAAATGTAAGTAAGAGCAACTACTTGTATCGCCATAAGTGGCAAAGTGGCATTTATGTCAAATAATCCACCTTCTGTAGCACCAAAAAAATTAAAGGCCAACATATGATTCAGTTGAAGTTAAAAAATTAAATTTAAATATTGCTAATAAGGATTAGAAGCAATATTAACTTTTAGGAAAAAGGATTCGCAAAAAGTAGTACCAAAGCCACAACTAATCCGTAAATTGTTAATGACTCCATGAAAGCGAAAGATAAAAGAAGAGTTCCTCTGATTTTACCTTCAGCTTCTGGTTGACGGGCAATACCCTCAACAGCACCTTGAGCTGCGTTACCTTGTCCAAGACCTGGGCCAATAGCACCTAGACCAACTGCTAAACCAGCAGCTACAACTGATGCAGCGGAAGTAATCGAATCCATAATTTTGAAATAAAGAGCTTAATACTTGTGATAATCTTTGTTGTCATACACGCTTGGACATCCTTTCTTTTAAGAATGGGTCTGATAAATTCAGACCTACGCGATTAGATATTTTGCCAGATTACAGACTCTTTGTAAAAGCGTCTGAATGTATTGGAAGACAGCTAATGATGTTCTTCAACAGCTTCTCCAATGTAATAGGCCGCCAAAGTTGCAAAAATCAATGCCTGAATTGCACTAGTAAACAATCCTAGGAACATAACAGGTATTGGGAGAATTAGCGGAACTAAAAAGACTAGAACACCAACAACAAGTTCATCAGCCAAAATATTTCCAAATAGCCTGAAAGAGAGTGATAAAGGTTTCGTAAAATCCTCTAAAATTTTGAAAGGAAGCATAATCGGAGTTGGGTGAACATAATATTCGAAATATCTCCAACCCTTATTGCTTAAACCTGCATAGAAATAGGAAAGTGAAACCAATAAAGCCAAGGCTATAGTTGTATTGATATCAGCAGTAGGTGCTCCTAATTCTCCACTTGGCAACTTAATCAATCTCCAAGGAATTAAAGCTCCTCCCCAATTACTAACAAAGACGAACAAAAATAAAGTACCTATAAATGGCATCCAATCTCTATAAACTTTTTCACCTATTTGCGTCCTAGCAAGATCTCTTATGTAATCCCAGAGGAACTCAAGCAAGTTTTGAAGGCCTTTAGGATCATTTTCCATCTTTTTAGTTCCTAAAGAAATAAAAACTAATAACGCTCCCAATAAAATCCAAGATGTTAAAAATACCTGCCCATGTAGTCTGATATTTCCAATTTGCCAATAAAGATGTTGACCAACTTCTAATGCTGCAAAATTTGTTAGCAAGGAATTAAAAAACATTTGTTTTGAATAAAAAAGTTACTTAAGAACGTGTAAAATAAAGAATGAGTGAAGGCTTATAAATGAAAAAACCTATCATTGCAGGAAAAACATCCAAAGATCCTAGCTTGCTCGCAAAAATAAAGAGGCAAACTGGAACTAATAGTTGCAATTTTGATACACCTGATGATTCTTTACCAAGTTTTCCTATACTTTTGGCAAGCAAACGTAGGTAAAAAATTCCGGCTATTGCACCAGTAAAAATACTAAAACCAAAAGTAAATCCTAGAAAAATTCCAGTTATTGTCGCTAATAAAATAGAAAAAATAAAAGTAATTCCAAAAATTGTTAATTGCAATTTTGTGTATTCATCATTATGAGAAAGCAAATTATCAATTTGATTGGCAATGCCAGATTTACTTTCTTTAATGATCGAATTATTCAGGGATGGAGGAAATTGAACATTCTCATTGGAGGGATGCTCAAGATTTTTTCTATTTGAGTCCACGGATGTGAACATAGTTTAGAACCCTCTTTGAATGGTTTGAAGTAAGTATATAAACTCACGGAATCTATCATGGAGAGGTACCTTTTAGCTAGTTTTTTTTTATAAAAAATTAATTCTTAAGATTTATGATGAATATGTAGTCCTTTTTTTACTTTATTCTTGAAAAAATAAATACTTTATTCTTCAAAAATAAAATTTATGAAAAGTCATCTTTTTTTTGCTTTAACACTTTAAAACGTTAATAAAAGACTTGGCAAAATCTCAATTAAACGTCTCAATAGTACATATACATCTAAAAAATTGGAGATAAGTCAAGAAAAAATAAAATACAAGAGAATTTCTAAAAGAAAAAAAACCTTTAGTTCTAATTACAAAAAAAATCTAAGCAATTTAACAGAGTCTATATTTCCATTGCCTTGGACGATATGGCCTTATGAGGCAAAAATCCTCGTTGTTCTCATTGGAATTTGGTCAATATTAGGAATATGCATTCTTGGATCATCAAGTTGGTGGGTGGCTAGTAGGGAAATGGGAAATTGGGCTTACTTCTTAAAAAAACAAATTATTTGGACAATTCCAGGAATTGTTCTATTTTATTCTGTCGTGAATACAAACATTAGAAATCTTTTAAAGTTTTCAAGAATTATTTTTTTTGTTTTATTTTTTCTATTATTACTAACCAATATTACTGGAATTACTGTTAACGGATCTTCAAGATGGCTAGTACTAGGAAATTTACGTCTACAACCATCTGAATTAATTAAGCCTTTTCTAATTCTAGAAGCTTCTAACCTTTTCGCTCATTGGAATTTGATTAAGAATGATAAAAAATTAATTTCAATATTCTCTTTTGGATTATTAATTTTATTAATACTAAAGCAGCCTAATTTGAGTACTGCATCATTAACGGGAATCCTTTTTTGGGTAATGGGTTTATGTGGAGGCGTAAAACTAAGTTCTCTCTCATCATTTGCCTCATTAGGATTTATTACTGGATGTATTAGTATCCTCAATAACGAATATCAAAAACTTAGAGTTACTTCATTTATTAATCCTTGGAAAGATCAACAGGAAAGTGGATTTCAATTGGTTCAAAGTTTATTAGCTATAGGTTCAGGTGGTCTATTCGGTCAAGGTTTTGGCTTGTCTATACAAAAATTACAGTATCTACCTTTTATGTACACAGATTTTATTTTTGCCATTTTTGCTGAAGAATTTGGTTTGTTAGGGTGTACTTTATTCCTAGGTTTTCTAGCTGTTTTTTCTTATATAACTTTAAGAATTACTCTAAAGTGCAGGAACAACTATACAAAATTAGTTTCTATTGGATGTGGTGTATTGTTGATAGGTCAATCAATAATGCATATTGCTGTAGCAACAGGCTCTATGCCTACTACTGGCTTACCACTACCTTTCATTAGTTATGGTGGGAATTCATTAATCGCATCATTTTTTATTGCAGGGATGTTACTGAGATGTTCATTAGAATCTACAGGCTTCATAGGTAGGATTAGTACACGAAAGACTTTTAATTAGTTAGAATTTATAAGATTAAAGTCAAGCTATCGAATCATTTAATTTAGTTATTTCAGAATTATCTCAAAAGGGTAATCTGCTTATGCAGAATGGCCTTGATAACCCTGGACCATTTACTATATTTTTGGTTTTCAGCGCAGGACTTTTAACAAGTCTTGGCCCATGCTCATTATCATTACTTCCAATCACTATTGCCTATATAGGAGGAACAGAGAAAAATAAAAATAAACTTATTAGTTTTTCAGGAGGAGTCGTTTTTTCACTCGTTACCCTTGGCGCTGCAAGTGGATTCCTTGGTAGGATATATGGGCAAATCCCATCTTTTTACACTTCGATCGTTGCTTTAATAGCAATAACAATGGGTTTAAATTTACTAGGTATTCTAAAGTTTCAGTTCCCGAATGGACCTGATATAAAAATAATTGAAGATAAAATACCAACATTTATAGCACCTTTTGCCATAGGGACTACTTTTGGACTAGCTTCTTCACCTTGCATTACTCCAGTTTTAGCAACTCTTCTAGCTTGGGTATCGCAAGCTAAAAATCCAACAATATCTGTTATTTTTTTATTTTTCTTTGGGATAGGCCAAGTAACCCCATTAATCGTTGCAGGAGCTACTACAGAAAACTTAAAACAATTTTTAGCGCTTAGAAAATTTAGTCAAATAATTCCTACTTTAAGTGGGATATTTTTAGTTTCCCTAGGGTTATTAAATTTATTATCAAATTGGATTTGAATGATTATTTTTAAGAATCTAATATTAAAAATATCAAGTTTAAGATTCGCCATATCACTGATAATTTTCATAGCTATTACAAGCGGCATAGGGACCTTTATACCTCAAGGTAGTAGTAATAAATTTTATATTGATAATTTCGATAGTGCTCCCATTTTTGGATTTTTAGATGGAGAAAAAGTCTTAAAACTTCAATTGGATCACATATATACAAGCTTTTGGTTTTTATTTGCTTTAATTCTTCTTTGTATTTCTCTAGCAGCTTGTAGTTTCAGGAGGCAAATCCCTTCATTAAAAGCTTCATTAAAATGGATTGAATACAACAGCGAAAAAAAATTTAGCAAACTACAACTAACTACAAGTCATCCAATCAATGAAGATGGAGAACATATATCAAAAGTAGATTTATTACTTAAAAAAAAAGGATGGAAAACATACAAATTTAAAAGTCATATTTCTGCAAGAAGAGGTTTAATTGGAAAAATCGGTCCTTTAGTTGTACATATCGGATTAATAGTCTTACTTATAGGTTCAGCATATGGAAGTTTTACAAGTCACACAAAAGAACAATATCTACTGCCTGGAGAAAGTTTGGATCTTGTTAATGAGGGCACAAACTCAAAAGCAAATGTAAAATTAGTCGATTTTTCTATAGAACGAGAAAGTGATGGTGTACCCAAACAGTTTATTTCAAAATTAAATTTTTCTTCTGAAGATTTAAATCTAAATGAAATAAAAACCACCAAAGTTAATCACCCAATCAGGTTTAAAGGATTAACTATTTATCAAGCAGATTGGGCAATATCAAATGTTATTTTAGAAATAGATAATATCATTTATCAATTACAATTAAAGGAAATTCCCGAAATCGGTAATCAAGTTTGGGGGATTTTAATTGAATTAGGATCAGAGACTAAAAAAAATTTCCTTTTAACAATAGATAATGAAAATGGTCCACTTAAAATTTCGAATATAGAAAATTTTTCCGGGATTAATCTTTATATCAATGATAATCCCTTAGAAATTAATTCTTCAAGAGTTTCTCTGAAAAAAATAATTCCTAGTAGTGGTTTAATAATAAAAAATGATCCGTCCATACCATTTATTTACTTTTCTTTTATTTTAATAATTTTTGGAACAATAATAAGTCTTATACCTACTAACCAATTATGGATTCTTGTAAATAAAGAATCGCAAAAGTTATCTATTGGAGGCCTTAGCAATAAAAATCTAGTTGGTTTTAAAAAAGAATTTTGCAAATTATCAGAAGAAATAAAAAAAATTTAATTTCTTTTCTGACCACTAAAAATATCTAACTGCATAGAAACATTCCCTCTGGGGTTAAATGCAGCGTTTAAATGTATCCAGTGAGGTGAACCTTCATTCACTAAATCATCCATAATTCTATTCACAACCTCCTCATGAGATATTTTTATATCTCTAAAATTATTAATATAAAGCTTTAAAGACTTCAACTCATATACTCTCAAATTAGGTTGATAAATAATATTTAGCTTTGCAAAATCTGGATAACCAGAAAAAGGGCACTTACATGTAAATTCAGGTAACTGAATAGAAATTTCATAAATTCTTTTCTTGTTAGGATTATCGAAACAAATTATTCTTGATTCTTCAATAATTCTTTCACCATATAGCGGTCTTTGAGTCGAATCTTCTAATTCAGCTGTATTCATTTTTAAAAGAACTTTTTTACTAAACCTATATAAAAACTATTATATAAGGCAAAAAATTCGCAAAATTATAAACAAATCTAAGTATTACAATTGACTAAGTCAAAAGCTGTTAAATCTTATTTTTGTAACAGTTGTAACATTCATAATGTCGGCTAAAAGGGTTATATGTGTTTAGTTCAATGAAAAATTAATGGACATTTGTTTGATAACTATCGATAACAACTTAAATAGATCCCTTCAACCAAAAAGTGCATTTGGAATGTTATGGCTTCAAACACACTTTGAGAATGATCAGTGGGAAGCTTTGTCAAATAGTACAGTAATAATTTCTAAAGAAAATTCCCAACTTTTAATTGAAGACGCCACGAATGCAGGCCTTAATATTGAATGTTTTTCTGATATTTCAATGTTGGATGTTTTCCCAAAAAACAATTAAGATAGTAATGTTCATTCTTTTATCATGAAGAAAATTGAAGCAATCATACGTCCCTTTAAGCTGGAAGATGTAAAAATTGCATTAGTAAACTCCGGTATTGTTGGAATGACGGTTAGTGAAGTAAGAGGTTTTGGAAGGCAAAAAGGACAAGTTGAAAGATATAGAGGTTCCGAATTTACCGTGGAATTCCTTCAAAAACTTAAAGTAGAAGTTGTCGTAGAAGATGAAAAGGTTAATTCAGTCATAGATGCAATTGCTGAAGCAGCAAAAACTGGAGAGATAGGTGACGGAAAAATATTCATCACATCAATTGATTCTGTTGTAAGAATTAGAACTGGCGACAAAGACGAAGAAGCTCTTTAATTCAAAGAGTTTCTTTTACTAAATTTTGTATATATTCACTATTAATCCTTTTATTTGATTGACTTCCTAGGGTCATCCAAGCTAAATATTCATGATTTCCAGCTGGACCTACTAAAGGAGAAGCTATCAAATTCTTTATATTCCATTGGAAATTATTAGCAGCATAAATAACAGACTCTATTGCCTCAGTATGGAATTTAGGATTACGAACAACACCGCCTTTACTGACTTTATCTTTACCCACCTCAAATTGGGGTTTAATCAAAAATATTCCCTCAATACAATCACCCTCTAATAAATTACCAATAGATTTAAAAACTAATTTTAATGAAATAAAAGACAAATCAGCAACCACAAAATTTGGTAACTCATTACTTCTAGATAAAAGATCATTAGGTTTTAAATTTCGAATATTAGTTCGTTCAAAAAGTATGACTTTTGGATTATTTCTAATCTTCCATGCAGTCTGCCCATAACCAACATCTATCCCATAAACTAACTTTGCTCCTTGTTGCAATAAGCAATCAGTAAATCCCCCAGTAGAGATTCCTGCGTCAATACATATTTTATCTTTTACTTTAATTTCAAGTTTATTAAATGCCTCAAATAATTTTTCGCCGCCCCTTGATACAAACATCGGTTCGGAATCAATAAAAAATTCAGATCCAATTGATACTTGTTGTCCAGGTTTATCCCATACTTTTCCATTTATATCTCTAACCTTGCCCGCAAGAATTAAACCTTGGGCTTTTTGACGAGTTTCACATAAACCACTTTTAAGAAGATAAAGGTCTAATCTACTTTTTTTAATCATATATTAATCAATAAAAAAAGACTGAATAATGAACTTCTACAAGATTAAGATCCAAATTCTTTAATACCTTCCAATTTTAAATAAGAACTAAAAAATTACCCATTATTAACGAAAGGAATAAAGGAATAAATGCAAACATTTTTAAATTTAAGCTTTCTTAACTAGCTAGAAAAATGTTACATAAGAAAATAATAGCCAGGCAAATATCTTCAATGGCAAGTACATCTTTAAGGTATAAAGCAATAATTTGATTTTGGTTATAAAGTTTAAATTGATAATTAATAAAAATTGTGATCGAGCGTTACACATTACCCGAAATGGGGAAAATCTGGACTGATAGCGCAAAATTCCAGAGTTGGCTTAAGGTTGAAATCGCTGCATGTGAAGCAAATTTTTCCCTGGGAAAAATTCCTGAGAATGCAATGAAAGAGATACGTTTAAATGCAAAGTTTGATGAATCTAGAATTACAGAAATTGAGAAAGAAGTTAAACATGATGTCATAGCATTTCTTACAAGCGTTAATGAATTTGTAGGAGATTCTGGAAGATATATACATGTTGGTATGACCAGTAGTGATGTACTTGATACTGGCTTATCTCTTCAGTTAAAAGATTCTTGCGAATTGTTATTAAAAGAAATTGAGACCCTCGAAAATGAAGTCAGATTATTAGCAAGAAAGCATAAAAATACCTTAATGATTGGCAGATCTCATGCCATTCATGGGGAGCCAATTTCCTTCGGGTTTAAACTTGCTGGATGGTTAGCAGAAATAATAAGAAACAAAAAAAGATTGTTAACACTGAAAGAATCTGTAGCTATTGGACAAATAAGTGGTGCAATGGGAACTTACGCTAATACAAATCCCAAAGTAGAACAAATAACTTGTGATTTACTCGGCTTAAAGCCAGATACAGCAAGTACGCAGGTTATATCGAGAGACAGGCATGCAGAATATGTTCAAACTATTGCACTAGTTGGCGCTTCTCTAGATAGATTCGCAACTGAAATAAGAAATTTACAAAGAACTGATGTTTTAGAAGTTGAGGAGGGCTTTACAAAGGGGCAAAAAGGAAGTTCTGCCATGCCTCATAAAAGAAATCCTATTCGAAGTGAAAGAGTAAGCGGTTTAGCAAGAATTTTAAGGAGTTACGTCTTAACAGCACTGGAAAATGTTCCACTTTGGCACGAAAGAGATATAAGCCATAGTTCAAATGAACGTATCATGTTACCTGACGTATCAATCTGTTTGCATTTTATGCTCAGGGAAATGAAAGATATAGTAAGCAATTTGGAAGTTTATCCAAAAAATATGCTCAAAAATTTAAATATATATGGTGGTGTAATATTTAGTCAGAAAGTTTTACTTTTGCTTGTAGAGAAAGGGTTGTCTAGAGAAAAAGCTTATAGCTTAGTACAAAAAAATGCGCATTATGCCTGGAATACCGAAAATGGAAATTTCAAACAAAATATAGAGAGAGATAATGAAATAATGGATTTTATTGATCAAAGTGACTTAGAAGAATGTTTTAATCCTTCAATTCATCTCAATAATTTAAGTGTAATATGGGAGAAGTTAGGTATCTAGGATTACTGAAAACCTTTTCTAAGTTAAACCAGTGTTTGCAGAGGAATAATGACAAAAAACTTTAGGATTGAAAAAGATAGTATGGGAACAATAGAGGTTCCGATTGAAGCTTTGTGGGGCGCTCAAACACAAAGATCGATAAAAAATTTTTCTATTGGAGAAGAATTAATTCCAATTGAATTAATTTATTCACTCACCCTCATAAAAAAAGCTGCTTCAATCGCGAATTTCAATTTAGGGTTAATAGAAAAAAGAAAAAAAGATTTGATTGTTGAAGCATGTACAGAAATACTTGATGGACTTCATGATTCACAGTTTCCCTTAAAGGTTTGGCAAACAGGAAGTGGCACGCAAACAAATATGAATGTTAATGAGGTAATTTCAAATATTGCAGCATTAAAAACAAATTCAGAGCTTGGTAGTCATCAACCAATTCATCCCAATGATGATGTAAATAAATCTCAGTCAACTAATGATACTTTTCCTGCTGCTATTCAAATATCAGTTGTTAATGAAATAATCAAAAATTTAGTTCCAACGATACGAGAACTTACTAAGATACTTGATAAAAAAAGTGAACAATGGAAAGACCTCATAAAGATAGGAAGAACCCATTTTCAAGATGCAGTGCCCCTTACTTTTGGGCAAGAAATATCAGGATGGTCAGAGCAACTTAAAGATGCTGAGAATGCAATTATTATAAGTCTGAATGAATTGTATTTTTTACCTTTAGGAGGAACTGCAGTTGGAACAGGGATTAATTGTCCAAAAGGATTTTGTGAAGAGTCTATAAAATCAATTTCCGATGATACTAATCTAATGTTCTATAAATCAAAAAATAATTTTTCTATCATGGCCTCGCATGATCGTCTAGCTCAAGTAATGAGTCAGATAAAAATATTAGCAGGTGCATTATTTAAAATTTCAAATGATATAAAAATTCTATCTTCTGGTCCAAGATCAGGAATATATGAACTAATTATTCCTCAAAATGAACCTGGAAGTTCTATCATGCCGGGTAAAGTTAATCCAACTCAATGTGAAGCCTTATCAATGGTTTGCACTCATATAATGGGTCTTGAATATGCAGTTTCAATGGCAAATTCTAGCGGCACTTTACAGATGAATGAATATAAGCCTCTTATTGGATTTAATATTCTCACAAGTTTAAAATTACTTAAAAATGTAATAGAAAACTTCAGAATAAATTTAGTTGATGGGATGGAACCTAATCAAAAGAAAATGAAGTTAAATTTAGAAAATTCACTAATGTTGGTTACAGCCATAGTGCCGAAAGTTGGTTATGAAAAAGCTGCTAAAATTGCAAACCTTGCCTTCAAAGAATCATTAAATTTAAAAGAGGCAACACTTAAATTAGGTTATTTAAACGAAGATGAATTTGATGAAGCAATGAATATCAATTCAATGATTTGATTAAAAAAATTTAAGAATTATTGTCAATTCTTTTTGTTGCAGGATTAATATCTTCAGAGACTTTTATAAGATCATTAGATTCAGAAACAGGAAAACGATTAATAGCTTTTAATGCTTGCTTTGCTTTGCTTTTTAATTTATTACTAACACCAATACAGTACTGTACTTGAGAAAGGACATCAACTGATCTTCTAATAATCCTTACTACATCACCTTCGTCTAATGAAGTATTAAAAACCAAATCTTTCCATTTTTTTCCTCTTGCCCATTCAGAAATAATTCCAGTCAACTCCGTTTCTAAATAGATAGGAATTTCAATATTAAACTTATTTTGTTGAAAAGAGACTAATTTTCTTAAACCATCTAATTCATTAAAAACATCTATTACCTTTAAAGAAGGCTTGAAATTACACCAAAGATTAGGCCTCCTTACATCAACACATATAGCTTGAATAATTGCAGCTAACTCAGGAGGATCTAAATCGTCTAAATAACCACTAACTAAAACAAGGCCAATCCATAATTCATTTTCACTTCTTATTGCACCCACTGTTTGTCCAACTTCTGTCAATTCCAAATCATTTAAACAACCAAAATGATTCAAAATTTGTATCAAATCGGTAAAAGTTCTCCAGTTATGATTTTCTTTATCCTCAAGATGTTTTTTTCTAATATTTATTTCTTGTTCAACATCAATAATTCTTTTTCTATATTTCTTTAATTTCTTGGAGTCTCCAAATCTGTGTACAGGATGATTAGTAACTGTTTCTTCTATATTATTAATTTGTTGCTGTTGTGCCAAAACTTCCGCTGTCAAATCATATTGTGGAGTTTGTAAATCATTTTCTTTAGAAACTTCAAAAATTCGATCCGCATAACGCTGCGACATTTCATCTCCCCTAAATACCTCTCCAGAAAAATACATTTTTGGCACTTCAAGTCCTAAGACATCAATTGAATCCAAATCATTAAAAATACTTACTATGGATGAGGGTTTTATAAGAATAAATAAATTATCAATTGTCAAACACAATAAACTCTTAATTTTTTGGGATTCATATATTTTCTTACAAATTAATCCTGGGACAATTTTTCTTTTCATTTGAGGAGCTTTGATTGAAATTAAGCTTCCATCTTCAATATATGGGAGTGCATTAGTTATCTCTTCTGATAATTTTTCTGCTGATTGTTTTTCTAAAATTTTCAAGAGTCTTCTCTCTTCTTTAAGACGATTTCTTAATTTTTCGTATGCATCAAAATCTTTCCATGAAACGTTAGATGTTATTTTTTTTAATTCAATTAAATCCTTATCTAATTTTTCAAGAATTATATTCTCACCTGATGATTCACCTAAATATAAAAAACTACCAAAACTTCTTTTAATTAATTCTTTAGACTTCTCTAAAGTATAACTTTGTAAAAGATTAAGTACCATTCCATAGCTTGGAGTGAATTGACTTTCTAAAGAATTTGGTTTGCTAACAGCCAGTGCACTTGCTTCTTTGGCACCTTCGAATCTTGTTTGTAATGTAACAACATATCCCTGGGTATCTTTTCCTCTTCTTCCAGCTCTTCCTGACATTTGCAAAAATTCACTGCTAAATAATAATCTATGCCCATCTTCTGTCCTTTTTGATAAGGAAGAAATAACAGTTGTTCTTGCAGGCATATTTATTCCTGCAGCAAGAGTTTCAGTTGCAAAAACAACTTTTATTAAACCTTGCTGAAATAATTCCTCAACCAATTCTTTCCATGCAGGCAATAATCCAGCATGATGGGATGCAATACCTCGTTTTAATGCCTCGCATTGAGATTTATCTTTAATTGCTTCCTGATTATTTTTAAGATAAACATCTAATTTTTGGGATATCATACTTGCTTCTGAATAACTTACTAAAGTTAAATCTTTTATATTCTCAATTGCCTTGTCACATCCTCTTCTACTAAAAATAAAATAAATAGCTGGCAACATATTTCGTTCAGATAGTTTCGAGATCACAAAACCAATTGAGGGAGACTTTGGTTGCATTATCCTGCCCACTTTTCCTCTTATTTTCTGCCCTTTAGGAGCCCTCCAAATCTTACAGTTTGGATGAATACCATTGCCCTTATTATTTAAAAGTGGATGGAGGCCTTTAACACTACAAAAATTAAAATCAAGTGGGACTGGTCTCTTATCACTATTAATTAGTACTGTGGGCCCATGAACTTTTTCTATCCAATTTTGTAATTGATCTGCATTAGCTATTGTTGCTGATAAAGCTATTATTTGAGTTCTACTAGGGCAATGGATTATAGTTTCTTCCCAAACTGTGCCTCTTTGGGGGTCATTCATATAATGACATTCATCAAGAATCACAGATTCTAAATTTTCTAAGGGATCATCAAATTCATCAAATTCGCCATAAAGCATGTTCCTAAAAATCTCAGTCGTCATGACTAAGATTGGTGCTTCTCTATTTATGCTTATATCTCCAGTTAAAAGACCAACTTTATTCTCACCATATTGATTAGCAAAATCTCTAAACTTTTGGTTTGACAGGGCCTTTAAAGGCGTTGTATAAAAAACTCTGCTGTCATGAGATAAACCTCTATATATAGCAAATTCACCTATCAATGTTTTACCCGAACCTGTTGGTGCCGTTAAAACAACAGAATTTCCGCTATTTATAGCTCGTATTGCTTCTAATTGGAAATCATCTAGCGGAAATGGGAAATATTCCTCTAAATTAAGCAATAATTGTGATTGAAGAGAGGATGAGTTAACTTCTTAATATATGATCTATATAGATATTAATAAACAAAAAATACCTTGCAAACTTTAATAGTAAATCTAAATCTTTTTAATTAAATCCACTATATTTTATTTTGCAAAATGAAAAAAGTAAAAATCCCAAAAAATAGAATCCGTAAATTAAAAACATTTTCTTTAGGTAAAAAATCATTCGAACTTCTAAGTTCGAATTCGCAAAATAAAAAACTTATAGACTTATGCAGTAATGATTATTTTGGATTAAGTAGAGACAAGGATTTAATAAAAGCTGCTTACGAGATAAGTTTGTTAGAAGGTATTGGTTCAGGAAGCTCTAGGTTTATTACAGGTTCAAGACCAATACATAACTTATTAGAAACAGAACTTGCTAAGTGGCTTGATCAACAAAAAGTGTTACTTTTCCCAAGCGGATTTCAAGCAAATATAGCCGCTATCCAGGCTTTAGCAAACAGAAATAGTATCGTAATAGCAGATAAATTGATCCATAACTCTTTATTGGTTGGAGTCAAAGCTGCTCAAGCAAAACTGGTTCGATTTTCACACAATAATTTAAAAGATTTAGAGGATAAAATTATTAAATCTAACCCTACAAAAAATTCCATTTTAGTTATTGTTGAATCTCTTTATAGCATGGAGGGATCGATTTCTCCGCTCAGAGAAATAACGGAAATTTGCAAAAAAAATAATGTTCAATTATTAGTTGACGAAGCTCATGCAATTGGAATCTTGGGCCCTGAAGGTAGGGGTTTAAGTTTTAATTGTCGTTCAGATATAACTATGGTTACTGGAACTTTTGGGAAAGCATTTGGAAGCGGTGGAGCTTTTATAGCTTCCAACTCAGAAATTGGAGAATATCTTATCCAAACAAGTGGTGCATTTAGATATACAACCGCACTTGCGCCATCTTTAGCTGCTGGGGCGTTAGAAGGTTTAAAAAAAATTTTAAAAAATAAAGAATGGGGTAATGATTTATTATCTTCTGCGAATGTATGGAAAGATGAAATTACTAAAAATCTACGTTTTCCAGTTCAGGGAGATTCTCACATTTTGTCAATTATTGTTGGCCAAGAAGAGAAGGCAATTTATCTACAAAAATATCTCGAAGAAAATGGGTTTTTAGCAATTGCGATAAGACCTCCAACTGTGCCAGTGGGGCAATCAAGAATCAGAATAACAATACGAAGAAACTTAGATTTTAATTTGCTAAAGAATTTCATTGCAGTATTAAAAGAGTTTAAATGAAACAAATTATTACTCAACATGGGTGGGGACTAAATAAATATTTCTGGGATGATTATAAAGTTGATTTTTTAAATAATAATTGGCATTGGCAAGATAATGAAAGGGGCTATTTTTCGAAAAATAATTATCAAGCAAAATGGATTAAAAGCGAATCTAAAAAAGAAATCAGAATGACTTTATGCCATTCATTTGGTTTTCATTTAATGCAAAAAAAAATTTTAAAAGAAGCAACTCATATTGTTCTTATAAATTCTTTTAATAATTTTCTTCCTTCAAGTAATAAGAGAAACTTTATTTTGAGATCTCTGAAAAGAATGGAAACAAAAATCATAAAAGATGAACATAAGGATATGTTGAAAGAATTTATAAATAGATCATTTATGCCAAATCATATGAATAATAGTTTTAAAAATATCTTTTATAAAAGTCTAGAGAGTTTAAATAAAACTCTTCTTTTAAGTGATTTAAAACAACTTTACATCAATAGAGATTTTCCAGTATTTTTAAGAAAAGATTGCAAAATTATTTTTATAAAGTCAGAAAATGATTTAATTCTTGACAACGAATCAAATAATAACTTTTTTGATTACTTAAATAAAACACTTGATAGGAAGCCAATTTTAATTAAATTAGATCAACAAGGTCATTGCTTGAATAATTTAAATTTATACGAGATCTTACTTCATACACTTAATGATTAAAATGGATAGTAAGAAGTGGAATGAGAAAATAAAAAATAATTTCAATGATGCTGCATATAGGTATTTAGAGCATTCAAATATTCAGAAATTTTTTGCAAAAAAGATTGTTCAATTTATCAAAGAATTAAATCCTCCCAAAAAAGGTGAATGGATAGATCTAGGATCAGGACCAGGACTATTAGCAGATGAAATAGAAAAAAAATTTTCTTCTCAAAAAGTATCCAGAATTGATTTCAGCAAAAAAATGCTTCTTGAGAATAAATTATCTAGAAAAAAAATCTTATGGGATTTGAATAATAATTTACCTCCTGAAATAAATAACTGTTCTCTATTAACATCTAACTTTTGCATACATTGGTTAAACAACCCAAAAAAGATAATAAAAAATTGGTTTAGCAAATTAACACCTGGAGGTTTTTTAATCATTTCATATCCAACAAAAGATTGTTTTCCTGAATGGAAAGAAACTTGTAAAAAAATTGATACTGAATATAGTGGTCTTAATTTCCTTTGCTCTAAAGAATTAATAAAAGATTTCAAATCAACTGAAATACATTATTCTGAACAGTTTAATTATCTTGAAAATTTTAAAAATATATATGAGCTTTTTAGAAGCATAAGGAATGTAGGAGCACAATCAACAAATTGTAAACGCAAAACAGTGAAAGAGTTAAAGGAAATTCAAAAGTTTTGGCCAAAGAATTACAATGATACAGTGAACCTTTCATGGCAAATTGAGATTCAAATTATAAAGAAATTATGAGTAGTCACAAAAATATTTTCAAATTTATAATTTGTGGAACAGATACTGATATTGGGAAAACTTTAATAAGCTCTTTTTTCGTTAAAGGATTAAATTCCTTTTATTGGAAGCCTATTCAAAGTGGTATTGAATCTCAAACTGATAGTCAAACTGTTGAAAAACTTTCACAAGTAAGTAAAGAGAAAATAATTAAAGAAGCTTATGTCTTTACAAAACCTCTATCTCCTCATTGGGCTGCTGAAATAGATCAAAAAACTATTAACTTTGACATGTTGAAATTGCCTAAAGTAAAGGGCTCATTAATTGTGGAAACTGCAGGTGGATTAATGGTTCCAATAACACGCAATTTTTTGCAAATAGATCAAATAAAACAATGGAATCTTCCAGTAATACTTGTATGTAAGAGCTCACTTGGCACTCTTAACCATACCCTGCTTAGTATTGAGGCCTTAAAACGAAGAAATATTGAGATTTTAGGTTTAGTAGTCAATGGCGAAAAACACCTAGATAATCCCAAAACCCTAGTTGATTTTAGTGGTATTCCTTTAATTGCTGAATTTCCTTACATTAAAAAAATGGACCCAAATAATTTAGATATACTATGGAAAGAACTTGAAATTAAAAATAAGTTAATCTCACTTTTAAACTCAAAAATAAGTTAAATGAAATCTTTGGATTCAAAAACTCCAAATCAAGAATGGCACCCAAATATTTGGCCACCTTTTACACAAATCAATAGCAGCAAACCGCAAATAGAAGTAACTCATGGTAGAGATGCCCTCCTATTTACTAAAAATCCTGAAAAAGAATTAATAGATGCAATTAGTAGTTGGTGGGTAACTCTTCATGGTCATAGTAACGAATATATTGCGGATGCCATTTTCGATCAATCAAAAAAACTTGAGCAAGTTATATTTGCTGATTTCTTACATCCACAGGCAAAAAAATTAGGGGAAAGACTTAGTAAATTAACAAAACTAGAAAGATTATTTTTTTCTGATAACGGTTCTACTGCAGTGGAAGTCGCTTTAAAAATTGCCTTCCAATCATGGCAAAATAGAGGAGAAACAAGGACTCAAATAGTAGCTTTTGATGGAGCCTATCATGGTGATACATTTGGAGCAATGGCTTTAGGTGAAAGAAATATTTTTAATGAGAATTTCGATAATCTTATGTTCCCAGTTAGGAGAGTCCCCTGGCCTTCAACTTGGATTAACGATGAAGAAGTAGAAAATAAAGAAAATGAGGCGATCCAAAAATTAGAAAATCTACTTAAAACTCCCACAGTTGCAGTAATCCTTGAGCCACTTGTTCAAGGGGCAGGAGGAATGAATATGGTTAGGCCTCAGTTTATTAATAAAGTTTCAGAAATTATAAAAAATAATAATTCTTTGTTAATTGCTGATGAAGTTTTGACTGGGTTTGGAAGATGTGGAAGTCTTTTTGCGTTTCAAAAGGCAAAAATCGTTCCTGATTTAATAAGTATTTCAAAAGGCTTAACTGGTGGATTCTTACCAATGGGAATAACTTTATGTAAAGAAAAAATTTTTCAATCCTTTATTGATGATTCCCCAAGAAAAACTTTTTGGCATGGACATAGTTTTACTGCTAATCCTTTAGGTTGTGCCGCAGCAAATGCTAGCCTTGATTTATTAGAAAAAGAACCACACAAATACCTTTCATTTGAAGAAAAACATTTATCTCACTTAATTAAATTTAAAAACTTACCTTATATAAAAAAAATAAGGGTATCAGGCACAATTTCTGCCTTCGATTTAGATATTGGAAGCAAAAAAGGTTATTTCAATAATATTGGGAAAGAAATAAAGAGTCTTGCAATGGAGCAAGGTTTATTTATTAGACCCCTCGGGAATGTTATTTATCTCTTGCCACCTCTCTGTATAACCGATGATCAATTAGAAAAAAGTTACTGGATAATAAGGCAAATCTTAAAAAATCTTTAGATAGAAATTTAAGGTCCCTGCAGTATTGCATTTTCCACATCTTCTCTATTAATGCAATAGGAAAATAGTCTTTTAGTTTCTTGTCCTTCGCTTTCCCAGATCACACTTAAATCTTCTTGTTCAAAAATAATAGTTGCATTCCAATTTGAAAGTAACAAATACCATTTAGATGGATTATTAATATCCTTTACAGCACCTAAATCAGTTAACCACAATTCCAATGATTGCAGTGAATTTTGATTGATAGGTTTTTTAGAGGGATTCACAGACTTTTTAAAAAAATTATTTAATTAGCCAAAGCGGTATTGTCTCTAATTCTTTTCCAGTAAAAGAAGCAATAAAAATTGAACAAATTAAACTTATAGAAATGATGATAATTAAAAGAAACAACGAAAACAATTCTCCATTTGAAAAAGGTCTTCTATTTCCTAATAAATTTTGATTATTAGAATCTATTACTAAATTATTTAAAACGATAGTATTATTTGTACTTCTAGAGTTTTCTTTTAGTTTGTCATCATATATTTTCCTTAAATTACTATTATTTAAATGTTCATAAGCTTCAAGAACTTCTTGAAATTTCCTTTTAGCAACGTCTATTTCTAATGAAGTTGTATCGGGATGCAACTCAATAGAAAGTTTACAAAATGCCTTTCTTAATTCATGATTGGATGCATTTTCATTTACACCTAAAATTTTGTAATAGGAAGTTTTCCCTTTCAAAATAATCTTTTATTAATATTGTAATTCTAATAAATTTTTACTAAATAGAATGTATTTAATGGATGGTTAAAATTAATATTTATAACGAAATGAAAAAACAAAACATTCCAGAAGAAATTCTTTCCTTAATAACTGAAGAAGAAATCAATTTATTTCAAGAGTTACAAATTAAAATTAAAGAATTAAATAATAAAACCAATCTGACAAGATTAACTGATGGGGACGATTATTGGGTATCTCAAGTTTTTGACAGCATTTGGCCATTCAAAGCTTTCACGAATATTAATTTTGATAATAAAAAATTTTTAGATATTGGATCAGGCTGTGGCTTCCCAGGTTTAGCTTATGCGATAACTCATCCTAATTCTGAGATATATCTAATTGATTCTTTGAAAAAGAAAACAGATGCAATAAAATTTTTAGTTGAACAGATCAATTTTAAAAACAATATTCATGTAATCAACGATCGTATTGAGAACTTAGCCCACCAATCGTCAATGCGAAATAATTTTAATATTGCAGCAACTAGAGCAGTTAGTAATCCATCAACAGTTTCAGAGTATATACTACCAATGTTAAAAAAAGAAGGGTTTGGAGTTTTATATTGTGGCAAATGGACGAATGAAGAAAGCAAAAATCTAGATAAAACTTTAGAAATTTTAGAAGGGAAAGTTAAAGATAAAAAAGAGATACTATTACCAAGAAATAGAGGCACCCGAAATATAATTCTTATTCAACAAAAAAGATTATGCCCTGAAATTTACCCAAGAAAAGTTGGCAAACCTGAAAAAAATCCATTATGAAATTATTTTTTTGATAATCTTCTAGCATTCTTATCTCCAAACTGTTCTTTTAAATTTCTCAATTTTCTTATAACTTTTTTTGGATTTATATGACCTTCTAATACTTTCAATAATTGTCCTTCAGAAACATCTACATCTAGTAAATTTGCATTGAATCCTGGGAACCAGTGGCTTCCATTACCAAGCAATTGATATCTAGCTCTTGCATATCCTTCCATACCCAACCAATCAATTAAATTTGAAAGCCAAAGCAGAACAGGAATATTAATATTTCCCGGCGTATATTCCCAACTTGGTAAATTTCTATTCCAATTTTGATGCCACTCTAGACCTAAGCTATTAATTGATTCCTGCCTTAATTTGTTAATTATCCTAGGCACATACTTCTCAGATTCTGATAACAACGAGACAGCTTCTAAATGCAGAGCGAAATCTGTCTCTTTTGCAATACCCACACTCAAAGTATGGACATTTTGATTTCTTAAGCAAAAAAGATCATTAAAAACTATAGGATGAAGTGGTTTACAAAATTCCAACATTTTTCTTGAGGGAGTATGAAGATGCCCCCCTTTATCAGTGGGACTTATTATGAAAACCCCAAGATCATTCTTATTGGCTAAATTAATAACCTTTGTATTTTCCTGATTAATGAAATACCAATGTAAATTTACATAATCAAATAAGTTTGTTGATATGGCCTTTTCAATAAGTGAAGATTTTCCATGGGTTGAAAATCCAATAGATCCAATTAAATTTTCTTTTTGAAAATTCCTCAAAATATCAATGCAACCTCCATCTCGAATAGCCTGATGTAAATGTTCATCTGTATTAATTCCATGTATTGCTAACAAATCAATTTTTTTAACTTGCAATTTTTCAATACTAGTTAATACATCGCGTTCAAAAATTTCCGGATCACTATTAGGTGGAATCTTTGTTTGAATTATATTTGGGATTTTCTTAGTATTCTTAAAACACATCCCTAATTGCACCTCAGAAGTTCCATAGTACTTGGCGGTTTCTACATGACTTAAGCCATGTTGTGTTGCAAGATCTAATAAATTTTCTACTTTAATTTGTTCTTCGTATGAAACCTCAGAAAAATCTAATTGATCCCAACTTTTTTGAAATCTCATTCCACCTAAAGATAAAACAGGAATCTTCAGATTGGTTCTACCAAATCTACGATATTGCATCTTTTTGATATTAGTGCTTATTCATTCTCGGTGGCTTTCCAAATGTTTGAAACATGTCCCTATCAAGGCTATTCTCTAAATCATTTAATTCTTCAAACTTGACCCAATGAATACAATCAACAGGGCAAGTATCTATTGCCTCTTGTATAACATCAACACTATCACCATCTTGTCTCATTGCTCGGCTTCTACCATGAAATTCGTCAACTAAGAAAGTGTTTGAAGCAACGTGTACACAGTATTGACAACCAATGCATTTAGCTTCATCAACCCAAACAGCTTTTTCGGCTAATTGACCACCTAATACTGGCTCAAAACCAGAAATTTCAATATTTTCTTTAAGATTATCGAATGGATTGGTTAAATCCATAATATGACATTAATTTTCCCACTTGGTTAAAACCAATTCAATAGAGCCATCATTTTGGTTTTTTTGCTCTACAATTTGATAACCATCCTCTTTCGTTTTGGAAATAATTGTTTCGTAAGCATACATTTGAGTAACTTTAGAAATAAATCTTTCTACTGGGAGATCAAATTTCCATAGATCTAAATCAGTAACTAGTTCATATGCGTTTGAACTATTGTTCCACTTAAATCCTACTTTGGTATTACCAGGTAGATTCATACTTATATCAACAGATGTAAACCTACCTTTATAGCCTTTAACAAACTTTTCTTCTGGGTTGATTATGTAACCAAGATTATTTAGGGCTTTAATTAATGGCTCTGCATCTTTGAGCTGAGTTTTGATCGTACTAAAGTGTGACATTAGATTCTTGGTTGAATTGTTTTAATTTTTCATTTTGATTAGAGATGAAAGCATCAGAAGTTTTATTTTTAACTGTTACTTTGCCAAGAGCATTTTCAAGATTTTTTGTAGCATCATTGCATGAACTACCAGTAAAACCTTCTACTGTCTCTTCAACTCTTCCGTCTTGATGAATTTTGAATCTCAATGTTTTTTGAGGCATTAAATTCAAGTACTAAGTACTTTTACTTTATATAGAATAACGAAATTTTTTTGTTTCAGTTGGTACAAGTTAATTAATTTTAATTTTTATATTGAATATCTAATAAATAAACTTTTTCAATCATGTGCTTATAAAAAAATTAAGGAATTTAGTTATAAAAGCCTTGCATCCCCATTGAATCCAAGGCAGTTTTTGCTTCTTCCATAACGGAGGGTTCTTTATCGAAAAGAGCTATTTTGGTACATTCATCAACGAAACTTTCTTGAAATGAATTATTTAATTTTTCGTACAATCTACACAATGACCAAATGCAATTACTTCTTACACCCGGTTCATTATCTATTTTTAAACTGATTAAAAGTTGTTCTGCTGCCAATTGTGCATTTTCCAAAGAAACATTTCCGATTTCAGCTAGAGAACTAGATGACCATAACCTTACCGCAGCTACATCGTTCTTCAAAGCATTTATTAATGGCTCCAAAACAATTTGATTATCATAATTTGCTAAGCTCCATGCTGTCGCTCTTCTGACATAAGCATTATCGTCAGTCTCCAAAAGACTAACAAGTTTTTCGACTGCGGTAGGACATGGATTACGACCCAAAGCATATACAACACTCATTCTTTCAACAGGACAAGGTTGATCAAGTAACGGTAACAAAAAGGGAAAAGATCTTGAATCTCTATACTCACAAAATATTCTTAATCCCTGTATTCTTTCTTCTCTGTTACCTTTTAGCATTTTTAAAGCTTCATTGCACTCCTGAGTTATGTCTAAACCTTTTGTAAAAGAATCTTCATCAATTTGTTCTAGAGGATCTATTTCAATTTCTAAGGCCAATTCTCTCGCTAAAACATCTGGATCAACGGCGATATCAACTAAGCTTTCTTTATTAGGATCTTTATTTTGTGTCATTTTGAAAAACTAAAAATATTAATTTATAGGGGCAGGAGACATCATATCTCCTGGCAACCAAATTCTCGCGCTAACCGCAAAGAAAGCAATCCCAAAGAGTGAAACGATAGCGAAAGGTAAAATTTTTGTTTTAATAAAACTCAAAGATTTTAGAATAATTAACACAATAATACCCTGTTTATGAGACTTTTAAAAAATTTTTATTAGATAATATTATTTAATTTTTGAATTTTGTCTTAGCTGACCACATGCAGCATTTTTATCAAGACCTCTGCTTTTTCGCAAGCTAACAGCGATGCCACTGTTAATAAGTCTAGATTGAAATAATTGGAGATTTTTTAGAGAGGTTCGTTTAAATTCAACCTCGTCAATTTGGTTATACTGTATTAAATTTACGTGACATTGAAAACCCTTCAGCAAATTACTTAATTCATAAGCATGTTCAAATTTGTCATTCACCCCACTTAGCATTAAATATTCAAAACTTACCCTACGACCAGTTTCTTTTACGAATTTCTTACAGTCTTCGATTATATTTTTGATTTCATAGTTTTTTGCACTAGGTATTATCGTCTCTCTTGTTTTTTGGTTTGAAGCATGAAGGCTAATTGCTAATGTAAATTGACAATTACCCAAAATTTGAAAAGACTTTGTTGATAGTTTACTTATCATTTTTGGAACAGCTACTGTGCTTACAGTTATCCTTCTCTGACTGATCTTAAAATCATTATTTATAGATCTAATTGACAAAAGTAAGTCATCAATATTCAACAATGGCTCGCCCATACCCATGAAAACAATATTAGTCACTTTTCTATTCATTTCATTTTCGATAAATAAAATTTGATCTAAAATTTCACTTGCTTTTAAAGATCTCTTCAAACCTTCCTTGCCAGTTGCACAAAATTTGCAGTCCATTGGGCAACCAACTTGACTAGAAAGACAAGCAGTTAATCTTTTTTCAGTTGGTATACCAACGCACTCAATACTTTCATTATCGTCTGTAGAAAGTAACAACTTTAAAGTGCCATCTTTAGCTAAGTTTCTTTCTTTAACAATCAGCTCACTTACCTTAAAGCCATCATGCTTTAACTTCTTTCTAAAATCTAAAGGTAAAACTTCTATTTGATCAATATTTTTGTTCTTATTTCTATAGTTATAAATCCAAGAATATATTTGGCGACCCCTAAAAGCAGCCTGCCCATAATCTAAAGCTACAGTTTCTAAGTCCTTAATACTACTTCCAAGAAGATTTTTCAAATTTAGTAGTCTTTATTTAAAAACTATTTTCACCATAACAGCAAACCGTGTTTTAGAAAGAATTCTGTAAGAATAAGGGCAATAAAACCAATCATGGCCATTCTTCCATTAAGTCTTTCATTATAAAAATGGAAACCATAACGGGGTAATTTTCTTTTGGGTACAATCTCTGGCTTAATCATCACTTACAAATTCAAAAAATCATTCTAGTCACTAAAAACAATAATAGACAATATTTATTCATCAGAAAGAAGACCCTCCTCCTGCAATCCCTCCAATGCGGCAGGATCTGGTAATTGATCTTCAGAAAATTGATTTTCAGCATTAGGCCTTGCGAAGGCTGCAAAATTACTCGAAGAAGGATCGATTCCATGTCGATTTCTCGTTGTCTCCAAATCTTCATCACTAGGATCATCAAGTATTGAAGTAGAGCTAACGGCAGGTGATTGTGGCATATCAACTGTATAATCTGGCCTTAAGTTCTGTGACCTTCTGTAGCCACCAGATTCTTCTGCAAGAATATCGGGATGAGGACCAGCCTCTGAGGCTAATTCCTCCACAAAACCACTAAAACCTGTACCTGCAGGTATTAATCTACCGATAATAACATTTTCTTTTAAACCTCTTAACCAATCAGATTTACCTTCAATCGCAGCTTCTGTAAGAACCCTTGTTGTTTCTTGGAACGATGCTGCTGAAATAAAGCTATCTGTATTGAGAGAGGCTTTAGTAATGCCCAACAAAACAGGAGTAAATTCTGCTGGAGCTCCTCCTGTAATTGCCATTGCTTGGTTTGTATCTTCAACTTGCCTCAACTCTATGAGTTCACCAGGTAAAAGAGTAGTGTCTCCAGCATCTTCTATACGGACTTTACTTGTCATCTGTCTAACAATAACTTCAATATGCTTATCATCGATTGCTACACCCTGCGACTTATAAACATTTTGTACCTCACCTACCATACTTCTTTGTAATTTTGATATAGATTCTCGCGCTGCATCTATTAGAGGTTTTTGATCTTTTAAATCATTAAAATAGCAATCTAATAATTCATGTGGATTAATTGGACCATCAGTTAAAGATTCTCCACCTTTAACTTGTTGTCCATCACTAACCATTATATTTTTCCCAATTAATAGTTGATATTCATTCACTAAATCATCTTTTTCAATAACTGATAAAGAAACTGATTCTTCATCATTACCTTGTTTAATCTGAACAATTCCAGATTTTTTACATAGGATTGCTGAATCTCTAGGTCTCCTAGCTTCTAATAACTCTTCAATACGAGGTAAACCTTGTACGATATCTCCAGTTTTCTGCCTTTCAAAAACAAGTAAAGCTAAACCATCTCCCCTAAGAACCAAATCTCCGTCTTTAACATGTAAAACTGAATCAGGAGAAACCATATAAGGCCTACCAAGTCTTAAGATTACTGAACTATTAGAAATTTCTTCTATTTCTCCACAAGAAGTTGATTTTACAGAATCAGAAATAGGATCACCATCAACTACACGATCACCAACTTTAACTACTGCTTTACCACTAATTTGAATTTTAATTTTATCTTCTTCTCTTTCAACAATTAACCTTCTTATTGGCTCATCATCAACAACATTTGGTAATTGAACCAACCCCTTCTCTTTGCAAAGAATTTGAGTAGTAGCTATTACATCTCCTTCCTTTACCATTTGGTCATTATTGACTTGCAGTTCTGTATGTGTTGAGCCGTGACTGGAATCAGACATAGTATCTCTTCTTACAAGAATAGACTCCAATATTACTAAATTTAATCTATTGATTGATTTGTCATTTTTATCTTCAATTGACTCGACGTCAATAGTCATCTGAGGAGTAGCATTAAAACTTTCAATACTTAGATGTGTTCTAAGTAATTCAACCCCTTCAACTGATTTTATCAATTCGCCGTCTTTGTAGGTAAGCCTTTGGATAGCTTTTAAGCCTAAATGTGGACCTTTTTCCTGTTTAACATGTGATAGCTGGGGTAATTCCGCCTGGTCAGGAATAGTAAATTCTTCAACGGTTCTTAATAACAAGCCTCGACATTTAGGTGTTTCTAATTTTTGAACAAATAGAATTTCTTGATTATCAACACCATCTAAAATCTTTTCGCCTGGATTTACTAGATTTCCTTCTTCTGAAAATCTATTCAAAACTTCTTCATCATCACACTCATGAAAAGTTCCATTTCTTACAGTTATTTCGCGAAGGATATCATTTTTTTGAGTAACACTTACAATGCCAGATGTTTGACTAAAAATATCTTTTACAACTTCTGTTCCAGCTTCAATCCATTTCATATCTTCAATCATTAGAAGAGATATATCCTTATTGATTTCATGTGTTTCTTGCGGAATCCAGAGCAATGTCCCTCCCTGACTTACTTCAAAACCATTCTTAGATGATCTCGCTTTTTTGACGCTTAATCCCGGTGCATATTTTACTAGACCACCAGTTTTAGTGCGGAACCTTTCATCCGTTAAATCTGCTATTACCTCACCATTACTGATTTTACTTCCTGGGGAAACGTTTAAACGATAAGATGTTCCTTCACTAGATTCCAAATTATATATTTGACCTGAGTGAGTAGTTTCTTCAATTAATTTAAAATTAGTTAAGGACATTGAAGTAGTAACTATCTGAACTTCTCTTGAATCTCCTATTGATTCTCTTAATCGAACTTGTCCGCCAAACTCACTTGATTGACTTGCTTCTGCCAAAACTGTCCCTTCATCTACAGATTTTCCAGATGATACAACCGGTCTCGCATTTGGTGGCAAGTTATATACATCTCCAGCTAAAACCCACAATCTGCCTAATCTTTGAGCTTTTAAGGTAATGTTACCCTGCCTATCTGTTACCTCCTTTGGTTGAATAACCTTGTCGTACTTAACTTGACCAGCTAAATCACAAACAACATCTTTAGTTGCTTTTTCAACACTCTTTTTAACGGCTCCAGCAGTAATCTGTGCAACAGTTATATCAGAACTAATTTCTTCACCGTCATCTACAAATAAAAGCGATCCACTAGAAACTTCAATTTTTTGAGCTTTGCCAGAATTATTTCCTTGAGGAACTATCTTGACTATAAAATCAACTTCCGCTTGTTTTGCTTCTACGCCATGTGGAGTTCTATAACCTCTAATCTTTGCTTTTGAACTAAATTCAACCTTACCAGAAATTTTTGATCTTACAACTCCACTTTCGGCAGTTGATACACCTCCAGTATGGAAAGTTCTCATTGTCAATTGAGTTCCTGGCTCGCCAATGGATTGAGCAGCAATAATTCCAACTGCCTCGCCTAAATCAACCAAATGATTATGAGCCAACGCCCATCCGTAGCACCTCCTACAAACTGATCGGTTGGCTTCACATGTTAATGGGGATCTTATTTTTACTTCACGAATAGATGATTTCTCAATTTCTAGCGACAATGAAGGATCTATAGCAGTGTTTTGAGGAACAACAAGGTTTTCTTCAGCATCAAAAATATCCTCAGCTGTAAGCCTACCAAGAAGCCTTGCCCCAAATTTACCATCTTCAGCTTCAATAACTATTGATCGTTCCGTTCCACAATCTTCTTCTCGTACAATTACATCTTGAGCAACATCAACTAATCTTCGAGTCAAATAACCAGAGTCTGCAGTTCTTAAGGCAGTATCCACCAAACCTTTCCTTGCTCCATAAGAAGAAATTACATATTCAGTAACAGTAAGTCCTTCTCTAAAATTAGTTCTTATTGGAAGGTCAATGATTTCTCCTTGAGGATTAGCCATCAATCCCCTCATACCAACAAGTTGTCTTACCTGAGACATATTACCTCTTGCTCCTGAATTAGCCATCATCCAAACGGAATTTAGTGGATCATTTTGATTAAAATTATTCTTTACAGCATCTACCAATCTTTCATTAGTTTCAGTCCAGGTATCTATAACTTTTGTGTGCCTTTCAACTTCGGTAATTTCACCAAGTCTATAGCATTCTTCTGTAGCAGATATTTGTTCTTCAGCTTGTCCTATTAAATCTTGCTTAGCTTCAGGTACTTTTAAGTCATCTACTGATATAGAGACCGCAGCTTGGGTAGCATATTTAAATCCTAAATCCTTTAGATTATCTGCCATGGCTGCAGTTATAGCTGTTCCATGAGTTTTATAAGCCCAGGAGACTAAATTTTTTAAGGCTTTCTTATCAACTACCTTATTTTTAAATGATGGAGGCGTTTTAGCGAGCGCAGGCATTTTAACTGGATTGTTCTTTTTTGAGTTTTTAGTAGTTTTACGTACTCTGGATGTTTTTTTAGGTTTAGATGAAGTCATGATTTTTAAATAAGTGAAAAATAGTTCTTAAAGATTACGTTTGAGATACAGAATCGATGATGGTATAGTTCATAACTACTCTCCCAACAGTTGTCAGCACAAATCTACTTATTAAATTATTATCAGAGTCAAATCTATCTCTTCTTAAATTCCAGATTTCTAATCTTGAGCCATCTTCTAGCTCTTTAGTTTTTTGTGGGCTAAGCATTTCTTCTTCATCTTCAACTTCTCCATTAAATCTAACCCAAACCCATTCATGCAAGCTGAGTCTTTTATCTTCAAAGGCAAAAATGACATCTTCTAATGAAGCAAAAGTAGTCTTATTATCTCCAAATTCTGGTTTTTGATAATTCGGTTGCAAAGCCGTCAGATAATAAGATCCTAAAACCATATCTTGTGATGGAGTCACAATTGGTTCCCCAGTAGCAGGAGAAAGAATATTATTACTAGCCAACATAAGCATGCGTGCTTCAGTTTGTGCCTCTAAAGCTAAAGGAACATGAACTGCCATTTGATCTCCATCAAAGTCAGCATTGAATGCAGGACAAACCAAAGGATGAAGTTGTATTGCTCTACCTCCAACTAATTTCGGTTCAAAAGCTTGAATTCCTAAACGATGCAGCGTAGGAGCTCTATTTAAGAGTATTGGATGACCTTCAATAACTTCCTGAAGTACCTGCATAACTTCGTCATCAGCTTTTTGTATTAATTTTTTTGCAGCTTTAATATTATTCACAATATTTTGTCGTATCAATCTATGGATTACAAAAGGCTGAAAGAGCTCTATTGCCATTTCTTTTGGGAGGCCACACTGATGCATTTTTAACTTAGGACCCACAACTATTACAGATCTTCCTGAATAGTCAACACGCTTTCCAAGAAGATTCTGTCTAAATCTTCCTTGTTTTCCTTCAATTATGTCACTTAAGGACTTAAGAGCTCGATTATTTGCTCCAACAACCGTCCTCCCTCTTCTGCCATTATCTATAAGGGCATCAACTGCCTCCTGAAGCATTCTTTTTTCATTTCTTACTATAATTTCAGGAGCTAAAATTTCTTGAAGCCTAGCTAGTCTATTATTTCTATTTATAACTCTTCTATATAAATCATTTAAATCTGAAGTTGCAAATCTTCCTCCGTCAAGCTGAACCATAGGTCTAAGATCAGGAGGTATAACTGGTATTGCATCTAAAACCATCCATTCTGGTTTTGCATTAGTTGCAATGAAATTATCAATAACTCTTATCCTTTTTATAAGTTTTGCCCTCTTTTGCCCTTTGCTATTAGTAATTTCTTCTCTCAGTTCCTCAGCAACCTGATTTAAATCAAGGTCCTCAAGTAATTGCTTCAGTGCCTCAGCACCAATTCCAACAAAAGGTTCATTTTCTATAGTTGAATCTTCAGCATAAATTTCATCTTCAATTTCCAGCCATTCATCCTCAGTGAGTAATTGCTTATATTTAAGTTCTTTATGATCTCCTGGATCTAAGACGACATAACAATTAAAATAAACTATTTGTTCTACATCCCTGAGCGGAATATCCAACAGTATTGCTACATAACTGGGGATTCCTTTCAAATACCAAACATGAGAAACTGGTGCAGCGAGTTTTATGTAGCCCATCCTATGTCTTCTGACTCTACTTTCAGTTACTTCAACCCCACATCTCTCACAAACAATGCCGCGATGTCTTACTCTCTTATACTTTCCACAATGGCATTCCCAATCTTTAGATGGCCCAAAAATCTTTTCACAAAATAATCCATCCATTTCTGGTTTAAGTGTCCTGTAATTGATAGTTTCAGGTTTCGTAACTTCACCAACTACTTGTCCATTGGGTAATGTCCTCTGACCCCAATCCATTATTCTCTGTGGAGAAGCTATTGAAATTTTGACGTAATCAAAGTGATTTTCAGTTCTTAAGTTGCTGTTTGTCATTTTAGGCGATTTTTAATTAAAAAGTTTTAATTGAGTATTTAATCTTCCTCATATTCAGAGGTTCCGAGTGATTCGTAAGTCGGTCTCGATGGAGTATTTCTTCTCGGATTAACGTCTTGCATTAAATCTACCTCTTTTCCTTCGTCTGTATAAACCCCTATATCCAAGCCTAAAGATTGTAATTCCCTCATGAGAACTTTAAATGACTCAGGAGTACCAGGCCTTGGGATCGGTTTACCTTTTACGATCGCATTAAGCGCTTCATTTCTTCCTTGCATATCATCGGATTTAACTGTTAACAATTCCTGAAGAGTATAAGCGGCTCCGTAAGCTTCAAGTGCCCATACTTCCATTTCCCCAAGCCTTTGTCCACCTTGCTGAGCTTTACCGCCCAAGGGTTGCTGCGTAACCAAAGAGTAAGGACCAGTAGATCTTGCATGAATTTTATCATCAACCAAATGGACTAATTTAAGGAAGTGAGAGTATCCCACAGCAACTGGCTGATCGAATGGTTCCCCTGTTCTACCATCTTTAAGTAATAACTTCCCAGGATCTTCAGGATTGTAAACCCATGCTTTACCTGGCTGTTTTGAAGCTTCCTCTAAAAATGCTTGAACAGTTTGATGTGATTTTTCAGCACCATACATTTCATCAAATGGAACAACTTTAACCCGGCAATTTAAGTTAGAGGCTGCCCAGCCCATCAATAATTCAAACACTTGACCAACATTCATCCTACTTGGTACTCCTAAAGGATTAAGAACTATGTCCACAGGGGTTCCATCAGGTAAATAAGGCATATCTTCTCTTGGTAAGATTCTGCTAATTATTCCTTTATTCCCATGCCTCCCAGCCATTTTGTCACCCACTTGAATCTTTCTCCTCTGAGCTACATAAACTCTAACAACCATGTTGGCCCCAGGAGGTAATTCATCACCTTGTTCTCTTGTATAAATACGAACATCCAACACCCTTCCCTTTTCAGTTTTAGGTACCCTTAGGGAATTATCTCTCACATCTCGAGCCTTTTCACCGAAAATAGCTCTTAACAGTTTTTCTTCAGGGGGTTGGTCTGATTCCCCTTTTGGAGTCACTTTCCCTACAAGAATATCTCCACTCTCGACAAAAGCACCAATCCTAATAATTCCCATCTCATCAAGATTATTCAAGCTTTCTTCAGAAATATTAGGAATCTCTCTTGTGATTTCTTCAGGTCCTAGCTTCGTTTGTCTTGCTTCAATTTCATATTTTTCAATATGTACTGAGGTATATAAATCGTCAGTTACCATTCTCTCGCTAACAAGTATGGCATCTTCGTAGTTGTATCCTTCCCAGGGCATGTAGGCAATTAAAACGTTTTGACCAAGTGCTATTTCCCCTCCTTCACATGCGGATCCATCTGCTAAAACCTGACCAGATATAACTTTATCTCCAATTTTCACTATAGGCCTTTGGTTGAGGCAGGTATCTTGATTTGATCTTTGATATTTCTGAAGATAGTGAAAATGTTCATTACCATTATCATCTTTAACGACAATCTCATTAGCATCTACATAAGATACAGTTCCATTGACTTTTGTTATGGGAACCATTCCCGAATCTCTTGCAACTTGAGATTCTAAACCTGTCCCAACTAAAGGACGTTCTGGCCTTAGTAATGGAACGGCTTGGCGTTGCATATTAGATCCCATGAGAGCTCTATTAGCATCATCATGTTCTAGAAAAGGAATAAGTGAAGTAGCAACTGAAATTACCTGAACTGGAGAAAGCTGAACGTAATCAACTTGGTGAGGAGGTACTTTTTCAAAATCCTGTCTATATCTTACTGGTATTAGATCTGCAATTATATTGCCGTCCTTGTCAGTTGCTACGTCTCCTGGCGCAACCCTACACTCATCTTCTAAATCAGCTGAAAGATAAACCGGATTACCTTCCTTATGAACTTTACCGTTATTAACTTCCCAAAAAGGCGTTTCAATAAAACCGTACTCATTAACTCTTGCATGGGTAGCTAAAGAATTTATAAGTCCTGCATTAGGACCTTCAGGAGTCTCGATAGGACATAATCTTCCATAATGTGAAGGGTGAATATCTCTTACCGCAAAGCCTGCTCTTTCACGAGTTAAACCGCCTGGACCTAATGCTGAGATTCTTCTCTTGTGTGTTAATTCAGCTAAAGGATTAGTTTGATCCATGAACTGACTTAATTGACTAGAGCCAAAAAATTCCTTTATGGCAGCAACCAAAGGTTTGGGATTGACTAGTTGAGCGGGAGTTAAAGAATCTGTTTCTCCCACAGTCATTCTTTCTTTGATAATTCTCTCTAAACGATTAAGTCCCACCCTTACTTGATTTTGAAGAAGTTCTCCTACAGATCTAACTCTTCGATTACCAAGATGGTCAATATCATCCAAACTAGCGCCGCCAATATCCAACTCAAGATTAATTAAATAATCAATGGTAGAAAGAACATCCTCATGGGTAAGTGTTCTAACATCATCTGGAACGGTAAGTCTCAATTTTTTATTTATTTTATATCTACCGACTCGGCCTAAATCATATCTTTTGGGATCAAAGAATCTACTGTGTAATAACTGTTGTCCGCCAGAAACAGAGGGTGGTTCACCAGGACGTAGCTTCTTGTATAGTTCAAGTAATGCCTGATCTTCTGAATTAATACCCTCGTCATTAGCTGAATCAATTGAGTTTTGATAAAATTCGGGATGCCTAAGTTTATCGACCACATCATTATCTGAAAGGCCCATCGCTCTCATAAGTACATGAGCATTAATTTTTCTAGTTTTATCAACTCTCACATAAAGTAAATTATTTTTGTCAGTCTCAAATTTTAACCATGCTCCTCTATTAGGAATAACGCTAGCATTGTAAGTTCTTCGACCATTTTTATCCAGTTCATCTTTGAAATATACTCCGGGACTTCGAACAATTTGATTAACAATAACTCTTTCGGCACCATTGATAATGAAAGTTCCTCTTTCAGTCATTAATGGTAATTCGCCAATAAATACTTCTTGTTCCTTAATTTCCCCTGTCTCTTTATTAATTAATCTGCAAATTACGTACATTTGGGATGCAAATGTAGCATCTCTTCTTTTGGCTTCCTCAACATCATGTCTAGGTCTTTTTAACCTGTACTCTTCGCCGATAAAATGTAATTCTAGTTTACCTGTGTAATCAGAAATGGGAGAAAAATTTTGTAATTCTTCTATTAAACCCTTTTCCAAAAACCATTTAAAGCTTGCTCTTTGTACTTCAACTAAATCTGGTAGATAAGTAGCTGTTTTTGCTACCTGTAAAGCGCTACTGCTCATCCAAGAAAACTGCGATTTTGTGAGATTTACTATTTACTTTAAATCTACTCAATAAATTAGTTCTTTAACATTTCACTTAAAATGAAATCAACAAATAAATCTCGATTTCAACAAATAAACCATCTAATACAGAAGAATTAAATTTTGTTTAATGTTGATAAATCATTAACTGTGCAAGTTAAAGTCAAAAAAATTAAGAAAAATTTCCAGTAATTCTTAATATTAACAGCTGCTGCGTCTACTTAACAAGTCAAATTTAAACAAATCTTCAGCATTCTTATATGATTCTTTAGCAATTGTGGTTAATTCAGTAGATCTTAAAACTGCCATATAATTGGCAACATTTTCAACAAATGCAGGTTCATTTCTTTTACCTCTGAAAGGGACAGGCGCTAAAAATGGTGAGTCAGTTTCAATTAAGTATTTATCATTTGGAACTATTTTGGCACACTCATGAATTTCATGTGCTTTTGGGAAAGTGACTATACCACTAAAACTTATGTAAAATCCAAGCTTCAAAAATTGCTTCATTTCTTTTTGAGTTCCTGTCCAACAATGAAGTACACCATTAGGACATTTTCCTTTTTTAGAGAGATCACTACAAATTTCAATCATTTCATTTGCAGCATCTCTGCAATGGATAATTACAGGCAATTGCAGTTCATAAGCTAACTCCATTTGCGGAATAAGTGCTTCAATCTGCTGAGTTTTATTTTCATTTTTAAAAAAATCCAAACCTAATTCCCCTATAGCTACAACTCGTCTATCTTCTAGAGCTGATTTTCTTAGAAGAGATTTTGAACTTTTTTCCCATTTTTTTGCTTCTAAAGGATGCAAACCAACTGAATAGTAAATTTCATTAAAATCATGGGATATTTTTTTCAACTTTGGAATTTCTGTTAAATCACAACAAGCATGAACTAATTTTCTTACACCTCTTGAACGCAATCTTAAAACAACGTCTTCAAGATCTTTCTCAAAATTTTCAAATATTAAATGACAGTGGGAGTCTATGAGTTCTATATCGCTCATAATATGATCTGTCTTTTTACTTTGTGGTAAGAGTAGTTTTTACAAAATTGTTGATTTTCGATTTTTTATTAGCACCGTTATTCTTGTGAAGAACATTTTTTTTAATTGCTTTATCAATTAAGCTAAAAGTTTTATTAAGACTTGTTTTCACTAAATTTTTGTTATCTTCATTAGGGTTTTTTGCATATTTTTCGCAGTTCTCTAAGGTTTTTTTGGTTAAAGTCCTAACAGTAGATTTATATGACTTATTTATTAAACGATTTCTTTCGGCAATTTGTATTCTCTTTTTTGCTGATTTGTTGTTGGCCACAGAGTATGCATAAATAGAAGATATTTATCATAACAAATAAATCGACTACAAATCAATCATATATAATTTAGAAGTTATTAAACTTGGTTTTGAGCCTTTCTATTTGAAAAAATTAAGCAAATGAAGATCATAAATAATAAAGAAGAAGCTATTGAAGAATTAAAAAGGATTTCTACTCGAACTAATTCAGATAACAATAATAAGATAAACACAATTGTTGAAGGAATTCTTAAAGAGGTGAAAATTTCTGGAGATGTAGCAGTAGAAAAATATACAAAAAAATTTGATGGTTTCGACCCTGACCCCATGCAAGTGAGTAGGGATCAAATAAAGAATTCATGGGACGAAATTGATAACAATTTGAAGCAATCACTTGTGGTAGCTCATAAAAGAATTCAAAAATTCCATGAAAAAGAAATTCCTCAATCTTTCACTATAAAAGGTGAATATGGTGATATCGTCCAAAGAAGATGGAGGCCAGTTAAAAATGCAGGTATTTATATTCCTGGAGGTAGAGCTGCTTATCCAAGTACGGTATTGATGAATGCAATACCTGCAAAAGTAGCAGGAGTAGAAGAAATTATAATGGTATCTCCTGGGAATAAAGAAGGGGAAATAAACAAAACTGTTTTAGCTGCAGCTCACTTATCAGGGGTCAGTAAAGTATTTAGAATTGGAGGAGCTCAAGCAATTGGTGCTTTAGCATTTGGCACAAATCAAATCAATAAAGTTGATGTTATTTCAGGTCCAGGAAATATATATGTTACAACTGCGAAAAAACTCATTTATGGCTCTACAGGGATTGATTCTTTAGCTGGTCCAAGTGAAATATTAATCATTGCAGATGAAACAGCTCAAAGCACTCATATAGCATCTGATCTACTAGCGCAAGCAGAACATGATCCTTTAGCTTCATCGATACTTCTCACTACATCAAAAAACCAGGCAAAAGAAGTTTTAGAAGAACTTTATAAAAAAATAGATGATCATCCAAGAAAAGAAATTTGCATGCAATCAATAAAAAATTGGGGTCTAATTGTGATTTGCGAAAATAACGAATCATGTGTTGAACTAAGCAATAACTTTGCCCCTGAACATCTTGAAATTCTTACTGTAGATTCAAAAAAAATTCTCGCAGGTATAGAAAACGCAGGAGCGATATTTTTGGGACAATGGACCCCAGAAGCTGTTGGAGATTATCTTGCTGGACCAAATCATACTTTACCCACGTCAGGTAATTCTAGATTTAGTGGTTCTTTAGGGGTTGAAACTTTTATGAAAAATACTTCAATAATAGAATTTAATGAAGAAAGTTTAAAAGTTAATAGCCTTGATATTATTAATCTTGCTAAAAGTGAGGGATTACATAGCCACGCTAACTCTGTACAAATAAGATTTGAAGATTAGCTAGCTCTTGAGGGTGAGTAAACGACTGGAATGTTGTTTTCAATTTTACCAACTAATACTTTGTCTGTAAGATCAACAAATAATCCATTTTCTAATACTCCAGGAATATTATTAATCTTCATTTCAATGTCTTTTGGATTTTTAATACCATCATTAAAAAAAACATCTAGGATGAGGTTTCCTTGGTCAGTAACAACTGGGCCAGCTTTTTTAGTAGCCATTCTTAAAGAAGAATTGCCATTCATTTCTGAAATGACTTCCTGAACTTGCTTCCAAGCATTTGGAAGAACTTCTACAGGCAAAGGGAAAGATTTATTTAGATTTTGTACAAGTTTAGTTTCATCAACAACAATCAATAATTGATTAGCTTTAGATGCCACTAACTTTTCTCTAACATGGCATGCTCCTCCTCCTTTAATTAATTGAAATCCTGGATCAACTTCATCTGCTCCATCGATAGCTAAATCAATTTGAGAAAGAGAAGCTAAATCGATAAGCGGGATATCCAGTTCAAGCGCTAAAACTTCTGATTGAAAAGAAGTTGCAACACCTCTTATATTTTGAAGTTTTCCGGAACGTATTTCATCAGCAAGGCTTTTTATCATTAACGCAGCTGTAGATCCAGATCCTAATCCGAGAACCATGTCACTCTTTACTTCACTTATTGCTGCATCAGCAACTACTTGTTTCATTTGAGTTTGTGTATCCAAAATCTTTTCTCTAATGGTTATAAATTATTAAATTTCAATGGGGGCTTTATGTCAAACCTGGAAGAGGTTCTGGTTTAATATTTATCTGTATCTCCTTATTATCTCTCAAAATATTTAAGAGCAAGACTTTTCCTATCTGAGCTTTTTCTACTTCATCCAGTAAAGCTTTAGGTTCTTTTATAGATAAATTTTCAGCTGCTATTACTAAATCACCTCGTCTTAAACCAGCTTTTTCAGCTGGGCTATTGGGTATTACTGATTGAATTAGAGCTCCGTTTCTTTCAGGTAATTGAACTAGCGAATTGGGGTCTCGATTATGTTCTTTAGCAATTCTAGGATTTAAAGAAATCAATTGTACACCCAAATATGGATGTATAACTTTCCCATTTTTAAGAAGCTGATCAGAAACACTTTTAGCTAGATTAATAGGAATCGCAAAACCCAAACCAGCTCCAGGACCACTTCTTACTAATGTATTGATTCCTATTACCTCACCATTTGAATTTATGAGTGGACCGCCAGAATTTCCAGGATTTATTGCCGCATCAGTCTGAATCAGATCTAGCCTTTTATCTGAAAACCCCAAACTATTAATGTCTCTGTGCAGACTGCTAACAATCCCTAAGGTAACTGTTTTTTCAAGACCATAGGGAGTACCAAGAGCTATTGCCCAATCCCCAACTTCAAGATCTTCAGAATTTCCAAGTGGAGCAAAACTATAATAAGCATCTTCATCAATTTTTACTAAAGCTAGATCAGTTACTGCATCTGTGCCCAAAACTTGACCATCACAAATAGATCCATCTGCCAAAGTAACTAAAACATTATCCACTCTTTCCACGACATGAGCATTTGTAAGGACCAAACCATTATCATTAATGATCACTCCAGAGCCTTGTCCTCTTTCTCTTTCAGGAGTAATTCCTTGGTCGCCAAGTAAATCTCTTAATAAAGGATCAAGTAAATTAGGATCAAATTGCTGCCTTTCTACCAACCGCTCAGTGTCAATTTTTACTACTGCAGGACTGATTTTTTTAACTGCAGAAGATACGAAGTTATTACCTTCAAAAGAAGTTAAAGCTAAAACATGAGAATTTTGAAATAAACTGAGTACACAAAAACAAATAATAAAGAATGTTTGGATTAAATTAATAAATTTAATCTTGAGAAACTTCATTTAATTAATATTTTTAACTTTATTTGATAAATCTAATTGAAGAAAAGGATTATTGTTGTTTTTTTGTTTACATCCATAAAATACAAATTTTAAATTTTTTTCTATAGAAAAAACTTCTTTAATGTGTGAAAATAAATTTTAAATAGATTTATAAATAAATTTGAATAAAGAAAACAAAAGTAAACTAGAGGCTCTAATAAAAAAAGTTGCTAATGAAAGGGATTTAGAAATCTGCGGTTTAAATATACAAACCAATCAAATTCCAATTGTTATTGAAATAACTATAAGAAAAACTAATGGGAATGACATTTCCTTAGATGATTGTGCGCTATTTAATAACCCAGCATCTGACGAGATAGAAAAATCAAATCTTTTAAATTGTTCATATGTGTTAGAAATTAGTAGTCAAGGGGTCAGTGATGAATTAACCTCAGAAAGAGACTTCAAAACTTTTAAGGGTTTTCCAGTTAATGTTGAGTTAAACCAAAAGAATTCAAAAATAAAATTCGTGAATGGTTTACTTTATGAAAAGTCTAATGATTATTTAGCCATTAACATTAAAGGTAGGATAAAGAAAATCCCTTTCGATGAAGTATTAAAAATTAGTCTTTGTACCTTAAAAGATTAATTATTTTTCAAACATTATTCAATTTTCCCATCATAGATGGCATTAGTTATTCTCCCAGGTTTAAACAATCTTATTGAAGATATTAGTGAGGAAAAAAAGTTACCTCCTAATATCGTAGAAGCAGCCTTGCGCGAAGCCTTATTAAAAGGATACGAAAAATATAGAAGAACTTTTTACATTGGAATTAACGAAGATCCATTTGATGAAGAATACTTTAGTAATTTTGATGTTGGACTAGATCTAGATGAAGAAGGTTATAGGATTCTATCAAGTAAGATAATTGTGGAAGAAGTTGAAAGCGAAGATCATCAAATATCTTTGGTAGAAGTTAAACAAGTGGCTGATGATGCTCAAATAGGAGACACGGTTGTTTTAGACGTTACTCCAGAAAAAGAGGATTTTGGACGAATGGCTGCTTCAACCACAAAGCAAGTTTTAGCGCAAAAATTAAGAGATCAACAAAGAAAAATGATCCAAGAAGAATTTGCAGATTTGGAAGATCCCGTTTTAACTGCAAGAGTTATAAGATTTGAAAGACAATCAGTAATAATGGGAGTTAGTTCAGGTATTGGTAGACCTGAAGTAGAGGCCGAACTTCCTAAAAGAGATCAATTACCAAATGATAATTACAGAGCTAATGCAACTTTCAAAGTATTCTTGAAAGAAGTTAGCGAAATAGCCAGAAAAGGACCACAACTTTTTGTAAGCAGAGCAAATGCTGGATTAGTCGTTTATTTATTTGAAAATGAAGTTCCAGAAATTCAAGAAGGTACAATAAAAATTGTTGCTGTTTCAAGAGAAGCGAATCCTCCTTCAAGAGCTGTTGGGCCAAGAACGAAAGTAGCTGTAGATAGTGTTGAACAAGAAGTTGACCCTGTAGGTGCTTGTATAGGAGCGAGAGGGGCAAGAATCCAACAAGTAGTAAATGAATTAAGAGGAGAAAAAATTGATGTTATTAAATGGTCATCTGACCCAATACAATATATTTTAAACTCCCTAAGTCCTGCGAAAGTCGATCTTGTGAGACTCGTTGACCCAGAAGGTCAACATGCTCATGTACTAGTTCCTCCCGATCAGTTAAGTCTCGCAATAGGTAGAGAAGGACAAAATGTAAGACTTGCAGCAAGATTAACTGGTTGGAAGATTGATGTTAAAAACTCACATGAATACGATCAAGAAGCAGAAGATGCTGCAGTCTCTGAATTAATCATTCAAAGAGAAGATGAAGAAAATCTCCAGCGAGAAGCTGAGCTTAGATTAGAAGCAGAACAAGCTGAGCGTGCTGCAGAAGATGCAAGATTAAGAGAGCTTTATCCACTTCCTGAAGATGATGATGAATATGGACAAGAATCATATGAAGAAGAGACCTTCTCAAATAGCGATCAATTAGAGACTATTCAAGATGGTGAAATATCCGCCAAAGAGGAGAAAAAACGGTGATACAACAAATCCCTGTTTTGCGTGTATGCATTTCATGTAGAAAAACATATGACCGGAAAGATCTTTTAAAGATTACTAAAGATCATAAGCAAGGCATCATGCTTCAAAAGGGAATGGGGAGATCAGCTTACATTTGCAAGTCAAAAAAATGCTACTCAGATTCAAAGATCAAAAAAAAGCTTCAAAAAGCTTTAAAAACATCTTTAGAAACTGAATTTATTGAAATTTTTGAAAAAGAAATTACAAGCTACAATAACTACCCCCATTAAGGGAATATAATTAAATTAATTCCTCTTCTATTTCAAAAAAAAAGAGTACAAATCAGATTAAATGACTATCAGCGATAAAATCAGAATTTACGAACTTTCCAGAGACTTAAATCTGGAAAATAAAGATATACTTGATGCCGCTCAAAAACTTTCAATTTCAGTAAAAAGCCATAGCAGTTCTATTAGTGCAGAAGAGGCAAAAAAAATTAAAAATCTTATTAATAAAAAGAATTCAGATAAAAAAATACTTTCCATTAACAAACCTTCAATTAAAAAAGATAACTATAAACAAAACAAGGAAGATAAATCTCCTGTTATCTCTCCCAAAAAAGGGAAACCCCTCAAAGATAATTCAAACATAAAACCATTATTGATAAAACCACTTAATAAGCCTGAGAATGTAAAAATAATTTCAAATCAACTACAAAATCCCAATAAACCTAATTTTGTTAACAGTTCACAATCCCGATCAAATCTTACAAATTCCAATAAAAAACCTTCACAAAATTTCAACCAAGATAAAAAAACTCTCGAAAATAACACAACCCCAACTATCAAAAGTCCGGCAAAACCACCTATTCAATTAATTGCAAAGCCTAAAAATATTAACAATAATGTTAAATCTAATGAATCTTCCCAGAACATCTCCAGTGCAGGGGATAAAAGACGACTATCGAACAAACCTGATCAAAATACCAACAAACCTAAAACAAAAAATTTTGATAATAGAATGAAGACCCCTGAGCTTGTAGGAGCTCCAATTAGAAGAGAAGATCCAAAAATAAATCCTAATAAGCAAAATAATCATAGGCAAAACATTGCTTTTAAACAAACTACATCAAACAGACCTGGTTCTCCCAACAGACCTGGTATGCCCAATAGGCCTGGTTTAAGAAACAAACCTTCAGATCAAGGCAGACCTGGCTCCTTTAATAGGCAAGGCAATTCAAATAGACCTGGTTCTCCAAACAGACCTGGTATGCCCAATAGGCCTGGTTTAAGAAACAAACCTTCAGATCAAGGCAGACCTGGCTCCTTTAATAGGCAAGGCAATTCAAATAGACCTGGTTCTCCAAACAGACCTGGT
>NZ_JNAO01000012.1 GCF_000760035.1 Prochlorococcus marinus str. MIT 9314 | reverse complement strand
GTAATTTAGTTAACCAATCAATTTCATCAATCGATATTTGATTTATTTTTTTCCTTGAGCAGCTAATACCATTGCAGACCAAGTAAAGTTGTCATCAAATTCTCCTAATTCAGTTTCAGGAATAGTTTTAGACTGTCCAGTAACAATTTCTTTATTAGGAATATCAATTAATTCTTGCTTTTGCTCTGCCTGTTTCTCTAATTCTTGCTTTTGCTCTGCCTGTTTCTCTAATTCTTGCTTTTGCTCTGCCTGTTTCTCTAATTCTTGCTTTTGCTCTGCCTGTTTCTCTAATTCTTGCTTTTGCTCTGCCTGTCGTTTTTTTAAAAGTGCATAAGCTTGTGCAGCCCATTCACGAGAATTATCAGAATCAGTATTAGTCATTATTATCTATAGTTCGAAATTAAATTTTCTAAATACTATTTATTTATATCAAATAATTATGAAAATTAAATTGTTTGTAATCTCCTTAAAACTCCATTAATAAATTTTCTTCCTTGCAAATCACTGTATTTATTAGCTAAATTTACAGCCTCATCACAAGCAACAGCAACAGGTGTATTCAAAAAATTGATATCCACGTAAGCTAGACGCAGAATATCCCTATCAATTCTTGGCAATCTTTTTAATCTCCAACCATCCATTACTTGATCAATATCAGAATCAATACTTTTAAGATTATTTACGATACTACAAATCCTTTGATTTACATCCTCTCTAATGTCTATTTGTCCGCTAGAAACAATTAATTTCGGAAAGTCTAAAGTAACAGAGAGTGTATTCATTACGGTTTCAATTTTTATCAGAGATTTTTTTAACTCATCTCGAACATTTGAATAAGAAGAATCAACACCTTCTTGTAATTCACTATCTAATATTTTTTGTGAAGCATTTTCTAACTCTGACTCGCAATTATCTAAATCCTCTCTGCAATGATTTATTAGCGAATCCAATGCAGATTCAAAAATTTCTTCTATCTGAAATTTTTTAAATTTGAAATCACCTTTATCTTTTATAAGGCTAAGAGAAATTAAAGATAATTCTCTAGAAAGGGATCTATTATGCATCAATTAAGAAGAAGTATTAGTGGAAGCTCGTAATTGAGAAAACAATTTTGAAAATGTTGGATTTGTAGTGTTATTTTTCTCATCTGGATTAACTATCCCAGCAGAAATTATTGTTCTAAAAGCATCTTCAACAGAAATATCCAAATCCTTAACTGAAGACTCAGGAACGAGTGTATACCAACCAGTAGTTGGGTTTGGTGCTGTAGGGATAAAAACGCTGAGTAACTTTTCTTCCAATTCTGGCTGTAGAGAAGGTCCTACATCTCCAGTTACAAAACCCACACTATATAGTCCCTCACGAGGATATTCAACTAGAACAACTCGTCTAAATCTATTAGATTTATTACTTAAGAAAGTTTCTAGCAATTGTTTAAGAGTTTTATAAACTGCTCCAGCTACAGGAATTTTAGATAAAGTACCCTCTCCAAATTCTAATAACCATCTTCCTACAAAATTTCTCGCCATCAAGCCTATAAGCAAAATAGCTAATAATGGAACAGTTAAACCCAAGGTGAGATTAATTAAATCTTGTAATAAGGGATTTAAAGTAATAAAAGGATTTAGTTGCTTTGGGACTGAAGTAACTAACGTTAAAACAAATTTACTAACTAATGATGACAACCAGATTGTTGTTGCTAAGGGTATTACAACTAACAACCCAGCAATAAGATCATTTTTGAGATCTTGTTGAAGCCTAGATCCTAAATTTGAATCTTGATTTTGATTAGATTCAACCAAAATAACGTTTTAACTATATTAACTTTACTAATAATTTAACTGTTTTTACTCAGTTAGGATATATTTTTCTTAAATATATCTATTTTATTTATAAGTTTTTTCTCCCAAACATAACTTTTAAAAGAAATGCTATAAAGAAAAAAGAAATGATTGATACGATTCAAGACAAAAAAGAAATAAGTAAAAAATTAAAAGAAAGAGCTATTTTTGAGGGTTTTACAGTTGCCGGAATAGCTTCAATCCCAGGTAGTTCGCGGGTAAAACTAAGAACTAATGCATTAGAAAGATGGTTATCAAATAATTATCATGCTGAAATGAAATGGATGGAAGCAGAAAAGAGAAAAAATATAGGCTCACTTTTTGAAGATGCAAAAAGTGTTTTAAGCGTTGGATTTACTTATATTAATTCACAAAACAACAACAACAATTTCCTCAAAGTAGCTAAATTTAGCCAAGGTAAGGATTATCATAAAGTGATTCACAAAAAATTAAAGAATATTGGTAAATGGATCAACATAGAAATCCCTGATTGCAAATGGAAAATATGTGTTGATACCTCTCCTCTTCTTGAAAAAGCATGGGCAGAGGAAGCAGGGATTGGTTGGATAGGTAAAAATAGTAATTTAATCAGCAAAAAAAATGGTTCTTGGTTTACTTTGGGTTTTATGATTCTCACAAAAGATTTAATGCCAGATAAACCTCATCAATCACTTTGTGGAAAATGTGATATTTGTATTGAGCATTGTCCTACAAAAGCAATTGTAGAACCCTTTGTAATACAATCAGATTTATGCATTGCGTATCACACAATAGAGAGCAGAGAGAAAACTATTCCAAAGAAAATAGAAAAAAATTTGGGTGGATGGGTTGCAGGATGTGATATTTGTCAAGATGTTTGTCCATGGAATAAATCTGTGCCATACAACAATAATCATGAAACCACACCAAAAGAATGGATTAAAAATCTTAATATTGAGTCCCTCAATTGGGATGATAAAACGTGGCAAGACAATCTTAAAGGAACTACTTTAAAAAGAATTAAACCATGGATGTGGAAGAGAAATATACAAGCCAATATAAAGAATAAAAAAATTACAATATGAAGTCGTTTTTAAAAATAACAATCTGGATCTCTTTGATATGTTTTTATTTTTTTAAAATAGAAATAGTTCGAGCAATAGTTCCCTATTATTATTTTCCAACAATAAAAAATTTAGAAAAGCAAAGTTTATATATTGGCAAAAATGCATATCAACTACTTTATTTTGGTCAATATGAAGACAGTATTAACTTAGCCAAATTAGCAGTAAAAATAAATGCAAAAGATGAAAAACTATGGTTGATTTTGGCTGAAGCACAAATAGCTAACAAAGAATACAAAAACGCATTAAGTTCTCTAAATAAAGCAGAACAGATCAATTCAAATATTAGCGAAATATATTTTGCTAAAAGTAATGTTTACTTAAAAATTTCCCAACAGACGAAAGCAAAGAATGCTTTAGAAAAAGGAATAAAGATTGAGCCCGATAACCACAAAGCTATTTTTCAATTAGGAAATATTTTATTAATGGAAAAAAATTATTTGGGAGCTATCAAATTGTTTGATAAGTCTATAAAAATCAAGCCTGATTTCTGGCAAGCAATAAATAATCAAGGTTTAGCTTATTTCGAAAAAGACAAAGTGGATCTCGCAATCAAACTTTTCGAAAGTGCAATCTCAATCGAGGAGAATGCTGAACCATTACTAGGCCTAGCCTCATGTATAAATATCCAAGATAATAAATTAGCAATTCAGCTAGCAAAAAAAGCTTTGGATAAAGATCCCAATTATGTTAACTATAAATATAGAAAAGAACAGTTATGGGGAGAAAAATTACAAGCCTCGACAAAAATTCTTTTACAAAATGAACAACTAAAAAAAGATGTAATACTAGCAAAATCCAAAATAAATCAATCATCTTAATGCTCAATACTGGTAAATATTGTTTTACCTATTAGTCTTAATTTAGTTAATTAATAATTATTCAATTTTGCGCTCCAATGGATAAGAAAAACTTCACTTCCATCTCGCTTCAAGAAGAAATGCAACGTTCTTATTTGGAGTATGCGATGAGCGTCATAGTTGGACGTGCATTGCCAGATGCAAGAGATGGTCTTAAGCCTGTACAAAGAAGAATCATATTTGCGATGTATGAATTAGGTTTAACTCCTGATAAACCATTCAGGAAATGTGCAAGAGTTGTTGGAGATGTACTTGGAAAATACCATCCTCATGGAGATCAAGCAGTTTACGATGCATTAGTAAAACTAGTACAAAATTTCTCAACTAAATATCCTACTCTAGATGGCCATGGAAATTTTGGATCTGTAGATAATGATCCGCCTGCAGCAATGAGATATACTGAGACCAGATTAGCTCCAATAGCTCATAAAGGATTTCTTGAAGAAATTACATCAGACACAGTAAACTTTTCAAATAACTTTGACGGTTCTCAAAAAGAACCAGATGTTCTTCCAGCCCAACTTCCATTTTTATTGTTGAACGGCTCATCAGGTATTGCTGTTGGGATGGCAACAAATATTCCTCCTCACAATCTAGGCGAAATTGTAGATGGTTTGGTTGCATTAGTTAAAAATAAAGAAATTAGTGATAAAAAACTTTCTAACATTATCAAAGGACCTGATTTTCCTACAGGCGGAGAATTAATTTATAATCGTGCAATAGAAGAACTTTATCAAACTGGGAAAGGATCTATAGTGATAAGAGGAGTTGTTAAGAAAGAAGAGGTAAATTTAGGCAAAGGGAAGCATAAAAAGAATGCATTAATCATTACTGAACTTCCTTACCAAATTAATAAAGCTGGTTGGATTGAAAAACTCGCAGAACTTGTTAATTCTGGCAAGATTATTGGGATTTCTGATATTAGAGATGAGAGCGACAGAGATGGAATGAGGATTGTAATAGAACTAAAAAAAGATTCTAATTCTGAACTTGTTATTTCTAATTTATTTAAAAAAACAACTCTCCAAACAAACTTTGGCGCAATATTCTTAGCTTTAATTAAAGGTAAACCTGTACAACTAAATTTGAAAAAATATCTCAACTATTTTCTTGAATTTAGAGAAGAAACGATTAGAAAAAGAACTTTTTATTTTCTAAAAAATACTCTTGATAAATTAGAAATATTAGAAGGTTTAGGTAAAGCAACAAAAAACATAAAAAAAGTTATCGAAATTATTGAAGAGTCAGAAAATTCTATGCAAGCTCGATCCAAATTGGTAGAAAATTTTTTCTTAAGTGAAAAACAGGCAAACTCAGTTTTGGATATGCCACTAAAAAAATTAACAAATCTAGAAAAAAATCAAATTGATAACGATATAAAAAATTTAGGAGAAAAAAAGAATTATTTTCAAAAATTATTGAGCGAAAGAGAATTATTACTTGAATTACTTATAGAAGAATTATTAACATTAAAGAAAAAATACAATGTTATACGTAAAACAAAAATAATTAAAAATATAAATCAAAATGAAGAATTAGAAACCCTTAATAATCAAATATTAGAAGACTTTATAAATAAAAAAACAAAATTATATATAGACAATAGACTTTATTTAAAAAGGATGATTTTAGGTAATTACAAGAAATCATTTGAGGTTGTAAATAAAATTATGGATAATAAAAATATTCAAAAATTTATATGTAATATTGAAAAAAATACAAAATTAATTGGAATCACAAATACGGGAAAAGTATTTAACATTGATTGGGAATCAAGTATTAATAAAGACTATAAATTAGATAATAAAATTCTTGGAAATATTCATCCTAGTGAAATAATAAATTTTCATTCAATTAAAAAAGAAACTAGAAATTATTTATGCATATTAAATTCAGATGGAAGATTTAAAAAAGTTTTATTTGATGAAGATATGATTAAAAGTAATAGATCTTTCACTATTACAAAATTAAAAAATAATTTAAAAACAATTGATTCTTTTATTTCTCATGAAAGCAAAGATTTAATAATATTAACCTCGATAGGAAGAATTTTTAAATTTAATTTATCAAATAAATTTTTAACGCCAACTTCTAAACAATCCCAAGGATTATTAATTGCAAAACTTTTACCATCTGAAAAAATCGTTTCTTGTTGTACATTTAATGATGGAGAAAATATTTTTTTAATATCTAAACGAGGAAAAATCTTTTGTATAAATAGTAATGAAATTTACTGCTCAAATGAATACACTTTGGGATATTTGAATGAAAAAACACAACTTAAAAACGATTATTTCCTCAAAATAATGGCAAGTAACTATTACCTTGATATTGAAACTAATAAAAATAAATCTGCAAGATTAGACCTAAATAAATTAAATTTCAAATCGTATAAATCAAACTTTTTAATTGATTTTTTAAAATTAGAGAATGATGAATACCTTGAAAATTGTTTCCGACTTAAAAACTTTCTGGACTAAGATTTATATTCATTTTCAACCCAATTTAAGTATTCTTGATTTACTGTTCCAGTTACATAATCACCAGTAAAACAACTCATCTCTAAACCTTTAATAGAAGAATCACCAATTATAGATTTACGCAAACTTTCAACACTTTGATAAACAAGGTTATCAATTTCAAGTTTATTGGCGATTTCACTTATTGACCTATTATGAGCAATTAATTCATCTCTATTAGGCATATTAATTCCATAAACGTGAGGATAACGTACAGGAGGAGCTGCTGATGTAAAAAAAACTTTATTTGCTCCTGCATCTTTAGCCATCTGAACAATTTCTTTTGAAGTAGTACCTCTTACTATCGAGTCATCAACAATTAATACATTTTTATTTTTAAACTCTGCACTCATGGCATTTAATTTTTGCCTTACGGATTTCTTACGTTTCTGCTGACCAGGCATTATGAATGTTCTGCCAACATATCTATTTTTAAAAAAACCTTCCCTGTATTCTATCCCTAACTGTCTTGCAACTTGCATTGCCGCGGGTCGAGAAGAATCAGGAATAGGCATAACTACATCAATATCTCCTGAATTGATTGTTTCTTTTATTGTTTCTGCTAGATAATCTCCCATCTTTAAACGAGCTTTATAGACTGAAATTCCATTCATAATTGAATCTGGCCTAGCTAAGTAAACATATTCAAAAGCACATGGAAATAACATTGGATTTTCAGAACATTGCTTAGAGAAAAACTCGCCATCAAGGTTTATAAAAACAGCTTCTCCTGGATCTACATCTCTGACTACTTCATAATCATTATTCTCAAGTACTAAAGATTCGCTTGCAACCATCCATTCTTCTTTTTTTGTGGTTAATGAAAGTCTTTTCCCAATGACTAAAGGCCTAATACCAAAAGGATCTCTAAATGCTAATAAACCATGTCCTGAAATTAACGCAATTGAAGCATATGATCCCTGAATTCTTTTATGCAAAGATTTAACCGCATTAAAAATAATATCAGGTTCTAATTCTTGATTATTAATTTGTTCTTGTAATTCTGTAGCAAAAACATTTAACAACATTTCAGTATCACTTGAAGAATTTGTATGCCGCTTGTCGACATTAAATAACTGTTTTTCTAAATCTCTGGTATTGGTCAAATTTCCATTATGTATCAAAACAATTCCATAAGGAGCATTAACATAAAAAGGCTGTGCTTCTTCTACACTTTCTGCTGATCCCTTTGTTGCATACCTAACATGACCCAATCCAATTTTGCCAATTAAATTCCTCATATCTCTAGTTCTATAAGCAGTATTAACCTGACCTTTAACCTTATGTATATGAAAAACAGTATTTTCCATTGTTGCTATACCTGTTGAGTCTTGACCTCTATGCTGCAAAAGCAAAAGACTATCGTAAATTTGTTGATTTACATCATTTGAAGAAACGATTCCAACTATTCCGCACATAACTTAATATCTTAAAATGATTAATAGTTGAGAAATGTTTTTCATATTTAAAAGTAATCTGAAATACTATTATTAAATTTTTCGGTTAATTCCTCAACCCTAATATTGCAAATATTTTTTTCATTGATTTTTATCTTCAGCGTGTCACTAGATACATATCCTATTTTTTTTACATAAACACTTGATGGGAAATTTATTTGATTTTGTTTTAAATAATTAAACCATTCATTTTGTTTAATTTTACTAATTGAAAAAATAATTCTTGACCCCCCTTCGGCAAACAATAAATTATCAACTCTATTTAAGTCTTTATCTAATTCTATAGTTGCACCCCTTTCGGACAAAATACAAGACTCTGCTAAAGCTATAGCTAAACCTCCGTCGCTTATATCGTGAGAAGAAACTACAAGACTTTTTAAAATCGCATTTCTTAAAAAAGTCTGGCAAAACTTTTCATCAAACAAATCTATTTTTGGAGGCCGACCTGTAATTTCTCCATGAAAATATTCCAAATAAGAACTAGCTGCAATTTTTATTTCTGATTTGGAAGAACCAATTAACCAGATTTGATCTTCAATATTTTTCCATTCACTACTTATAGCTTTTTCAACATTATCTAACTTTCCAACCATTCCAATAACAGGAGTAGGATTGATAGGCGTAATTAGATTATCTTTATTTTTAGATTCATTATATAAAGATACATTACCTCCTGTAACAGGAGTTTCTAAAGCTTTACAGGCTTCAGCAATTCCATTACATGAAGATGAGAGTTGCCAATATCCTATCTCATTCTCAGGGGAAGAAAAATTTAAATTATTTGTAATTGCTACTGGTTCAGCACCAACACAACTAACATTTCTAGCGGACTCTGCAACGGCAGCAATAGATCCTCTAAAAGGATCAAGCGCAACCCATCTACTATTGCAATCAACTGAAGCAGCGACACCAGAAAATACTTTACTTTTATTTTTTTTATTTTGTTCTCTTAGTCTTACTACGGCTGCATCTGATTTTCCAGGTTTAAAAACTGTATTTGCCTGAACTTGAGAGTCATATTGTTCATAAATCCATCGTTTAGAAGCTATGGATGGATTAGAGAGTAGTTTTAAAATGATTTCTGAAAAAGAAAATTTTTTATTTTCCTTCAATGAAAAAATTTTTTGCTCATGAATTTCTGGTAAATCATTTTCTTTCCATTCCCATTTATTTAAAAGATCATCAGGTGGATTATTAATCACATTGTGAAAATTTACAGGAGTATCATCAGATAAGGCGGAAGTAGGTATTTGGGCTACAATTTTACCTTTATGAGAAATAATTACCTCATTAGTTCCTATAACTTCACCAATAACACTGGCATATAATCCCCATTTATTAAATTTTTCAATCAAATCATGAATTTTTTCTTCTTTAACGACGAACAACATTCTTTCTTGCGATTCAGATAATAAATATTGGTAAGAGGACATATCATCTTCTCTAGAAGGGACCAAATCTAAATCAATAGATATCCCTAAATGTCCATTTGCGGCCATTTCTGCGCTACTGCATGTTAAACCTGCAGCACCCATATCTTGAGCTGCAATTACATCTCCTGTCTTGAAGGCATCCAAACAAGCTTCAATAAGACTTTTCTCAACAAATGGATCACCTACCTGCACTGCAGGTCTATCATCCAATGAAGTAGTAGTTAATTCTGAACTAGCAAAACTAGCACCACCAACACCATCTCTACCAGTTGTATTACCAACATATAACACTGGTGATCCTACATTTTTAGCTCCAGAACAAACGATTTCCTCGGTCTCTAAAAGTCCTAAAGCCATAACATTCACTAAAGGATTTCCAGAGTAACTATGATCGAAATCAATTTCACCTCCAACGGTAGGCACACCTACACAATTTCCATAATGTGCGATACCAGATACAACTCCTCGTAATAAATCAACATTTGATGATTTATCAAGGTTGCCGAATCTCAATGAATTTAAGACTGCGATTGGCCTTGCACCCATTGTAAATATATCTCTTAAAATTCCTCCTACACCTGTTGCTGCGCCTTGAAAAGGTTCAATAGCAGAAGGATGATTATGACTTTCTATTTTAAAAACAAGTTTTTGATTATTTCCAACATCAATAACGCCAGCATTTTCTCCAGGTCCAACTAAAACATTTTTACCTTTAGTTGGAAACTTAGATAGTAAAGGTTTTGAATTTCTATAACAACAATGTTCGGACCACATAACGCCAAACATGCCTAATTCAGTTCTGTTAGGTTTTCTCTTTAATCTTTTACAAATTTCTTCGTAATCATTAATTGTTAAATTTTCAACTTGAAGTGCTTCATTAAGATCATATAGATCATTATTTTCTTGATTTATCATTATTTATATCCAAGGATCATCTTCTTTTTTTTCACTAAACGGTATAGATGTTCTGTCGTTATTATAAAAACTTTTTTGTTTAAAATCTAAGTTTTGGCTAATATCTTCATCTTCTTCAAGCCATTCCTCTAATCTATTAGAAGCAATATTTTTCATATCATCAAATCTATCAAAAATTTTTTTCCCTTTTTGCATAAATTCATTTTTAATACTTGATTTTATTAAAGATAAATCATCTAAAGAATTACTTTCACAGAATACCAATCCCGGTTGTTGGTCATTGATATTATCAATAGTTAATTTCCATCTACTAGAACCTGGAATCTTAGGATTAGATCTAGAAACTAAATAATATTTAATTTTTCCCGTTTTCATTTCAAATAAAAAATCTGCAATGACTCCTATCTTTGATCCATTTTTATTTACAAGATTAGCTTCTATTAAAGTTGGGAACCTATTTAAAGTTGCTAAATCCGAAATAGCTGGATCTCCTTTGACATAAATTTCATTATCTATTATTTGAGTAATTTGATTTAATCGCCAAACATTTCTTTTTAGATCAAAATTTGAAGGACGAGAGTACCATCCTAGAATACGGTGAACTGGAGGATGCATCCAAACATTTTCACCATTTCCATAATTAAGGACCATATTACCCTTAACACTATAATGTAATAATTCACTTAATAAAATTTCTTTAGGTAATTTCAAATTAAGAACGAACCTGCACAGGCATAACTAAATAAGTAAAAGAATTAAGATTATCTTCTGGTACAAAAACAGCTGGAGTAGTTGCAATATTACACTTTAAAAGTACATTTTCAGAAGCAATAACTTTTAAACCTTCTAACAAATATCTTACGTTAAATGCAATATCAAAATTTTCGCCAGAATAAGAAACAGGTATTGATTCATTTGCATTTCCAATATCTTGAGCATCTGCGCTGATTAAAGCTAAATCTTTATCATCTAATTTAATCTTTACAACACTACTTTGCTGATCAGCTAAAACAGCAATTCTTTCTAATGCATCAATTAATTTTTTTGTATTAAAATTTAGAATTTTAGAAAAAGAATCAGGAATTAATTGTGAATAATTAGGATAAGTACCTTCTAAAGTTCTTGTAGTAATTATTTGATTAGAAGATATAAATACTACTTGACCTTTATCATAGAAAAGCTTTATTGAATTTTCTGAGCTTCTCAAAGATACTAGTTTTTCAATTTCTCTTAATGATCTAGTTGGGATCGTTACCGATAAATCATCAGGATTTGAAGATAAGTTTTCTTTATTTTCAATATGTTCTTCATTCCCAATTAAAGCAACAGCCAATCTATGGCCATCTGTGGAAGCAGACTCTAAATAATTTGGTTTGAAAGTAAAATTGACACCTGTGAGTAGCTGCTTTGAATCATCATTACTGCTGGCAAAAATTGTAGATTTTAAAGACTTTAAAAAAGAACTAGGATCAATATTCAAAGAAGTACCACTTTCAACAAATGGTAAATTAGGATATTCATCAGAGGGTATCCCCTTTAGATTAAAAGAACCTCTGTCACTTTTTATAAGGATATTATCTGAATTCTCTTCTACTTCTAGAGAAACAGGAGTTTCATTAGGTAGTTTATTTACTATTTCGGATAAAAGTTTTGAAGGTATAGTAATAGCTCCACTATTTTTAACGGTTCCATCAAAAGAAGTTTGAATTCCTAAATTCAAGTCAAATCCTGTGACGCTAATTTTATTAGTCCCTTCGTCAGCTGTTAACAGTATGTTTGCAAGAATTGGATGCGTCGGTCTTGAAGGAACTGCTTTGCTTACTAGTTGGATAGCATTATTTAATTCATTTTGATTACAAATAATTTCCATCAGAATTTGGAAGTTTTTACAAATACAATATACTTTTTTCGTAAATTAAATTCAATAAATTCTTTTTTTACTTTTTTCTAATATAAAAATAAAATAATAAAATAAAAATTTAGTAGTAGTAGTTCTTGTGGGAACTGTGGAATTCTTAAATTAAATAGCTTGTCTACCTAGTTTACGAAGAAAAGAATATGTGTAAAAAATTTTTAATTTGTTGAATATTTTTTTCTTTTTTCATGAATTACAAATTTATTCAACAAATAGAATTTCTTTTTATGAACTTCTCAACAAATGATGTTTGTTTTTAATTGATTTCCACAGACACTTTTTTTTTTGGATTTTAATATCCTAATATTTTAGTTATATTTTTTAGTGAAGGTTCAATATTTTTCCTAAAAATAGCATCATTGTTTTTTATAGCGCAATCAGGATCTTTCAAGCCATTTCCAGTCAGAACACAAACAATAGTCGATTCTTTCTGAATTCTATTTTTATTTTTAATAAGTCCAGCAACTGATGCTGCACTGGCAGGTTCACAAAACACTCCTTCTTTGGCAAGGATTTTATAAGCATTGATTATTTCTTCATCTGTAACTGACTGAAAATCTCCTTTACTCTCTTTTTTTACTTTTTTTGCTTTTTCTCTATTAACGGGATTACCAATTCTTATTGCAGTTGCAATTGTTTCTGGATCTTTAACTATTATATTTTTTACTAATGGAGCAGAGCCTTCGGATTGAAAACCCATCATTATTGGTAATTTCAAATTTCTTTTTATTTTTGAATATTCTTTAAATCCCATCCAATAAGCAGTTATATTTCCTGCGTTACCCATTGGAATACAAAGCCAATCAGGAGCATGACCTAGGTCATCAACTATTTCAAAAGCTGCCGTCTTTTGTCCTTGTATTCGATATGGATTAACAGAATTAACAAGTTCAATAGGATGTTGTGCGGATAAATCTCTAACAATTTCGAGAGCCTTATCAAAGTTTCCATTAATAGATATTATCTCAGCGCCATACATTAATGCTTGCGCAAGCTTTCCTTGTGCAACAAATCCTTCTGGGATTAAAACATAAGGTTTTAATCCTCCTCTCGAAGCATATGCAGCAGCAGCAGCAGAGGTGTTTCCAGTACTTGCACAAATTACTGCTTCACGGCCTTCTTCTTTTGCTTTGCTAATTGCCATAGTCATACCACGATCTTTAAAAGATCCTGTTGGATTAAGGCCATCATATTTTAAAAAAACTTTTGTTCCATTTCCAATTAAGTTGCTAATTGACTTGCTTAGAATTAGTGGTGTATTTCCTTCATTGAGGGAAATAATAGGAGTTTTCTTTGTAACTGGGAGATATTGTTTATAAGCTTCAATTAGACCTGGCCATCTTTTTTTTCTGTAATTGATACGCAGTTTATTTTTAATTTTATTTAATAAAACCATGGCTGTTTAATTTGATTTGATTTTTTCTATAGGAGAATTGGTAAAAAAGGTTAATAATTCTGAGATCGATTCTACTTTATTCATAACTTTGCTCAAGGCACTCACATCTAAAATGACAGTTTTAGTTGGATATCCTTCAAAAAAATTTATTAGATTTATTTTTCCATTTCCTATGTTAATTCCTTGAATTACACTTGCTCTAAGAGCCAACATGCCTGTTCTTTCATCAGTTGCTCTAGGTGGGTGGATAATAGATGAAAGTCTTCTTAAAAAAACATTACCTATTTCAGAATATACTAATTTGCTAGCAATAGTAATAGGAACTTCAAAATCTTTATTTAAAACTGTTCTAATCTCTTCATCAGGAGCACCGGTTGCTTTTAAAATTCTTTTTAATGTTTTTGTTGATTTACCTTCTTTAGCATAAGTTTTTAAAGAATTTACTTTAATTGTTCTAGAAAATATACTGTATGTGATTTTAATTTCTTCAGCAGCATTAGTTTTTGAAATATTAAAAAATAATGGAGAAATTATTAAAATAAAAAATATTCTAAATATTAAAAATTTACTAAACTTCATTTAGATATTTGCACCAGCCGCAATCTTAACAAGTCTTACTACTCCTTTTTCTGTTACTTTTTTAGCGATTTTTATACCCATTTCTTTTGTATAAGGCTCATTTATAAGTCTCGGTACCCTTTTTAGAAAAATGTCAATTGAATAGCCGGGCACTTTTTGTAAAATCTCTAAAAAGTTTCTTAATGGCTCTACATACATTATAAGGTCGTTCAATTTGATACTTTCGTTTTTAGTATTTAATTTAAATGATTGTGGAAGAAAGTTATTCAAATTTTTCAATATTTTTAGACTAAGTAAATCTATCTGATTTGTTAGACCTTCAACTATCTCATTTCTAAGAAATCCTCCGTTTGGAGAAAAGAGAAGATTTATAACTTCGTCTAAAAGTTTTTCTAAATCGAGATTTGTTTGCTTTGCAGCGTTAGAAAGCAGATCTTCTAAACGGTCCCATTTAAATTTTTTATTATCAAAAAGCATCTCTTTAAGGCTTTCCCTTAATTGTGGATCCGGGTCTTCCATCAATCTTCTCGCAAAATATGGATAAGCTGCACCTAATATTTTGAAGTTAGGATCTACGCTTAACGCTATTCCTTCTAACGTAAGTAATGACCTAATTATAAGAGCATAATATGGAGGAAGCCTGAAAGGGAATTTATACATAACACCAGACATATCATCTGTAACGCTCTTAAAATCCATTTTCGAAACTCCTTGTTCAACGGCGTTAATAAAAACATCTTGAAATGCTGGAACAATAGGTTCTAGATTAACTTCCTCTGATAAAAATCCCAATTTTACAAAATCTTGAGATAATTTATCAAAGTTTTTATTTACTAAGTGCACTACTGCCTGAATTAATCCTGATCTAGATTCTCTTGAAACCTCACTCATCATTCCAAAATCTAGATAACATAACCTTCCATCTTTTAAGGCTAATAAGTTACCTGGATGTGGATCTGCATGAAAAAAACCATGTTCTAAAAGCTGTTCTAAACTGCATTGCACTCCTATATCAATCATTTCATCAGGATTAATTCCTAACTTTTTTACGTCTTCTAAATTTGTTAATTTTTTACCGTCTATCCATTCCATTGCTAAAACTCTTCTTGAAGTGATTTCTTTATATATTTTTGGTACGGCAATCATTTTATTATGTTTATGCATTTCTCTAAATTTTTCGGCATTTGCAGCTTCGTTTAGATAATCCATCTCTTCAAAAACTCTCTTACCTAATTCATCGATTAAAGCCACTAGATCACTTCTGATTAATCCGATATTGTTTTTTAGCCAATATGCAATATTTCTCACTATGTAAAGATCTAAGGTTATTTGTTCTCTTAAGCCTGGCCTTTGTACTTTTATTGCAACGATCTCTTCATTTTTTAATTTAGCTTTATGAACTTGTCCTAAAGACGCAGCGGAAATTGGCTCTTTGTCAATTTCTAAAAAAATTTCATTTATTTTGTATCCTAAATCTTCTTCTATTAATTCCATAGCTTTATCTCCATCAAATCCTGGCAGTTGATCTTGCAATTCAGATAATTCTTCTAATAGAATTCCTGGAATTATATCTGGTCTTGTTGATAAAGCTTGGCCTGCTTTAACAAATGCAGGTCCAAGTTCTACTAACAAATTTGTTAATTCTCTTGCTCGAAATCTTGCTTGCTGTTCATTTTTCAATCTTCCAGTTAATTTATCCCATCCAATGGAGAAGATGTAAGCAAAAATAGGTATGAGTGTTTGCCAAAGTCTTTTTAAAAGTCTTTTAGGGTTTTTTTTGTAAATTTTAGAAATTGTATCTGGATCATAATTTAAGAGTCCAGATACCTCAATAAAATCAGTAAAATCTTCTTTCATAACTTTATATATTTAAACCCTTTATTTTTTTTAAAAAGAAGTTAATTTTTTTATATGGAAGATTTATCATGTTAATACAACTGAAAATAGAAAATATTGCCTTAATAGAAATTATAGAAATTAATTTTGAAAAAGGTTTGAATATCATAACTGGGGATTCAGGTTCAGGGAAATCATTAATTTTAGATTCTTTAAATGCTTTATTTGGTGGAACTAATATACCTCTAAAACATTTAATACGTCCAGAAAAAGATTTTTGCATTATCGAGGCGATATTTTCTTCTTCTTCTCAAATTAGTAATTGGTTAATTAGTAATGGATTTGAAATAACTTCTTCAGAACTAAAAATTAAAAGAAAATCTTATAAAAAAAATAATAAAATCTTATCCAAATATAGCCTTAATGATTTACCAATTAATAGACAATCCTTACAAAAACTTGGGCTATTTTTAATAGATTTTGCAGGTCAATCTGACACTTTTATCTTTGATTCTCAAGAGAAGAGAAGATTAATAATTGATGACTTATGTTCTCAAGAATCAAGAGATACTAGCGAAAGGATTAAAAGTATATGGGGAGAGACTAAAGTCCTAAAAGGATTAATGAATGAAAAAATAGAATTATCTAGGAATCAAGAAGAAAAAAATTTGGTAATTAAACACATGTTGAAGAGTTTAGAAGAAGCTAATTTAAATTCCAGTGAAGAAATTTTAGAGTTAGAGTTATTAGAAACTAAACTCGTAAATAATCTCGAAATAAATAATTCAATTAAATCATCATTAGAAAACTTAAATAATTTCAGTCATGAAGTACCGTCAGTAACTTCTTTGATAAATCAGTCAATAAAGATTTTAAATAAAACAACAGATTTCGATTTAAAGATTCAAAAATTTAGAGAGAAGTTATTAAATATTCATGCTGATGTTGAAGATTTAATTTTTGATTTAAACTCATATTTGCAAGACATGGAAAATTATGAATCAAATCTTCCAGAAATACAGAAAAGATTATTTTTTTTAAAAAACTTAGAGAGAACTTTTTCATTAGGTTTACCTCAATTAATTGAAAAGCGCGATCAATTAAAGACGTATTTTCAACAAAATGATCAAGGTAATGAGATTTGCGGAATCAAAGCTCAAATTGAGAATTTACAAAGTAATTTAAATTCTTTATTTGTTATTCAATCGAATGAAAGAAAAAAAATTGCTAAACATTTACAAAGTTCAGTAATGTCGATTTTAGGCAATCTTGGTTTAGAAAATGCAAATTTTTCAATTCAATTTTCTGAATGTAATCCTTCTGGCGATGGAATTGACGATATAAATTTTTTGTTTTCGGCTAATCCTGATCAGAAGCTTGCTCCATTATCAAATGTTATTTCTGGCGGAGAAATGTCAAGATTTTTATTAGCTATTAAATCTAGTATTTCTAAAAAACCCAATACTTTCTTTTTAGATGAAATTGATAGTGGTTTAAGCGGGAAATCTCTATTTTCTTTAGTTGAGCTAATAAAAGAAATTTCTAAAAATCAACAAGTCTTATGTATTACGCATCAACCATTCTTAGCTGCTAGTGGAATAGCTCATTTCAAAGTCAATAAAAACGTAATTAATGGCATAACTTATACTTCAATTGCAAAACTAACTACAAAAAATCAAAGAAAAAATGAACTAATAGAACTTATAGGTGGAGGTTCTTGCGAAGTAAACGAATATGCTTCTAGACTTCTTGATCGTTCAGCTGCGTAAAGTAGAAAAAATTTTACTATAATAATCTTTTTAAATCATAATTTAGATTTAAACATGGTTAATAAACTTGATAGTAGTTTTGGAGAAGATCACTCAATTAATATTAGGGGAGCTCGTCAGCATAATTTAAAAAATATTGATCTTTCTCTACCTAGGAATAAATTTATAGTTTTTACAGGTGTTAGTGGAAGTGGTAAAAGTTCTTTAGCCTTTGATACTATTTTTGCTGAAGGTCAAAGAAGATATGTTGAGAGCCTCTCTGCATATGCACGACAATTTTTGGGTCAAGTAGATAAACCAGATGTTGACAATATTGAAGGTTTATCACCTGCTATTTCAATTGATCAAAAATCTACAAGTCATAATCCTCGATCAACAGTTGGAACAGTAACAGAGATACAAGATTATTTAAGATTATTGTTTGGTCGTGCTGGTGAGCCACATTGTCACCACTGCGGGATTCCAATTGCGCCTCAAACAATTGATGAAATGGTGGATCAAATTCTTCTTTTGCCAGAAGGAACAAGGTACCAATTGTTGGCTCCTGTTGTAAGAGGTAAGAAAGGAACACATACAAAATTAATAAGCGGACTAGCTGCTGAAGGATTTGCTAGGGTAAGAATCAATGGAGAGGTAAGAGAACTTGCTGATAGTATTGAATTAGATAAAAATCAAATTCATAATATTGAGGTAGTAGTTGATAGATTAATTGCAAGAGAAGGAATACAAGAAAGATTAAATGATTCTCTTCAAACTTGCCTCAAAAGAGGGGATGGCTTAGCAATAGTAGAAGTTGTTCCAAGAAAAGGGGAAAAATTACCTTCTAACTTAGAGAGAGAAAAACTTTACTCAGAAAATTATGCATGTCCTGTACATGGCTCTATTGTTGAAGAACTTTCTCCTAGATTATTTTCTTTTAATAGCCCATATGGCGCCTGTCCAGATTGTCATGGGATTGGTTATTTAAAAAAATTTACTGCGGATAGAGTTATACCTGATAAAACATTGCCTGTTTATGCTGCAATAGCTCCTTGGAGTGAGAAAGATAATACTTATTACTTCTCTTTACTTTATTCTGTAGGACAAGCTTATGGCTTTGAATTAAAAACTCCTTGGAAAGATTTAAGTGATTTGCAAAAACAAGTTCTACTTTTGGGATCAGATAAACCAATATTAATTCAAGCTGATAGTCGTTTTAAAACCTCTAGTGGTTTTGAAAGACCTTTTGAGGGTATTTTACCAATATTAGAAAGGCAATTGAATGAAGCTAATGGAGAATCAGTTAAACAAAAATTAGAAAAGTATCTAGAATTAGTCCCTTGTAAGACATGTTCTGGAAAAAGATTAAGACCTGAGGCTTTGGCTGTTAAACTGGGTCCATACAACATTACTGACTTAACTTCTATAAGTGTATCTGAAACCCTAAATCACGTAGAGCTCATCATGGGTTTAGGTGAGACAAAGAAAGAAAATATATCTTTATCAGAAAAACAAAAGCAGATAGGTGAATTGGTTTTAAAAGAGATTCGTTTACGTTTGAAGTTCTTAATAAATGTTGGTTTAGATTATTTGACTTTAGATAGACCAGCTATGACTTTGTCTGGTGGTGAGGCTCAGCGTATTAGATTGGCTACACAAATAGGCGCAGGTCTTACTGGGGTTTTATATGTATTAGATGAACCAAGTATTGGTTTGCATCAGAGAGACAATGACAGATTATTAGAAACATTAAAAAGCTTAAGAGACTTGGGAAATACTTTGGTTGTCGTTGAACATGATGAAGATACTATGAAATCCGCAGATTATTTAGTAGATATTGGTCCAGGGGCAGGTGTTTATGGTGGGGAAATTATTGCAAAAGGATCTTATCAAGATGTCTTAAATTCAGAAAAGTCATTAACTGGAGCTTATCTCAGTGGTAGGAAGTCGATTCCTACTCCAAAAGAACGAAGATCATCTGTAAAAAAAAGTTTAATTTTAAATAATTGCTCTAAAAATAATTTAAAAAATATTTCTGTGGAATTTCCTTTAGGCAGGTTAGTTTCTGTAACTGGTGTAAGTGGAAGTGGAAAGAGCACTTTGATAAATGAATTACTTCATCCTGCATTGTGTCATTCTCTAGGATTAAAAGTTCCTTTTCCTCAAGGTGTAAAAGAGTTAAAGGGTATAAAGGCAATTGATAAAGTTATCGTTATTGATCAATCTCCAATAGGAAGAACCCCAAGATCAAATCCTGCTACATATACCGGTGCTTTTGACCCTATAAGGCAGATATTTACTGCCACAGTAGAAGCAAAAGCAAGAGGTTATCAGGCCGGTCAATTTAGCTTTAATGTCAAAGGGGGAAGATGCGAAGCCTGTAAAGGCCAGGGAGTCAATGTTATTGAAATGAATTTTTTACCTGATGTGTATGTTCAATGTGAAGTATGTAAAGGAGCTCGTTTTAATAGAGAAACTCTTCAAGTTAAATATAAAGGTTTTAATATATCTGATGTTTTAGAGATGACTGTTGAACAAGCTGCAGAAACTTTTTCTGCTATACCTCAAGCCGCTGATAGATTATCTACATTGGTTGATGTTGGCTTAGGATATGTCAAATTAGGCCAGCCAGCTCCTACATTATCTGGTGGAGAGGCTCAAAGAGTTAAGTTAGCTACTGAATTATCAAAAAGGGCTACTGGAAAAACTTTATACTTGATTGATGAACCAACTACAGGGTTAAGTTTTTATGATGTTCATAAATTAATGGATGTGATACAACGTTTGGTAGATAAAGGTAATTCAGTAATTGTTATTGAACATAATTTAGATGTTATTAGATGTTCAGATTGGATTATTGACTTAGGACCTGATGGAGGGGATAAAGGCGGAGAAATCATTGCAGAAGGTATTCCTGAGGATGTAGCTAAAAATCCTATAAGTCATACAGCAAAATATCTTAAAAAGGTTCTAAAATAAGGAAACACTTGTTGTATTTCTTTTTATTTTAATTATTTCAGCAAAACGAAATTTTCTTTTAAAGGGGCATAAAACTATTCTATAACTGTTTTTTTGAAAACTTTTATATAAAAAATTTTTTAAATCATAATAGTTTCTTAATATTTCCTTAGAAAATTCAGCTTATTTGTATTAAAGGCCGTTGATCGGAGGATTTGCTGAATGAGGTTAAAATTTTTACATTTACATTTACATGGTCTTATACGTTCCAAAAATCTTGAGTTAGGCAGGGATGCAGATACAGGAGGGCAAACACAATACGTTTTAGAGTTAATTAAAAGTTTGGCTAATACTTCAGAAGTTGATCAAGTTGATTTAGTTACTCGTTTAATAGAAGACCCTAAGGTAGAAGATGAATATTCTCAAGAAGAAGAATTTGTAGAACCTGGAGTTAGAATTTTAAGATTCAAATTTGGACCTAATAAATATTTAAGAAAGGAATTGCTTTGGCCTTATCTAGATCATTTAACTGAAAAACTTATTTCTTACTATAAAAAAAATAAAAAGCCTAATTTCATTCATGCACATTATGCAGATGCTGGATATGTAGGAGTTAAACTAAGTAAATCCTTAAACGTTCCTCTTATTTTTACTGGTCATTCTTTAGGAAGAGAGAAAAAAAGGAAATTGCTTGATACTGGTTTAAAAAATAATCAAATAGAAAAACTCTATTCTATAAGTAAAAGAATTGAGGCAGAAGAAAAAGCCTTGAAGTCTGCAGATATTGTAGTTACAAGCACTAAACAAGAGTCAGTGTATCAATATTCTCAATATTCTTCTTTTTCACCTCACAAAGCTAAAGTTATTCCTCCTGGTGTTGATCATAATAAATTTCACCATATTCACTCCACAAGCGAGACAGCTGAAATTGATAATATGATGAATCCTTTTCTAAAGGATTCTACTAAACCTCCATTTTTGACTATTTCTAGAGCTGTACGAAGGAAAAATATTCCATCTTTGATTGAAGCATATGGAAGATCTGAAAAATTAAAAAGAAAAACTAATTTAATTTTGATTTTGGGTTGTAGAGATAGTACTTCAAAACTTGACCCTCAACAAAAAGATGTTTTCAATAATATTTTTGAAACAATTGATAAATATAATTTGTATGGAAAGGTAGCTTATCCAAAAAAACATCTTCCAAGTCATATTCCTGCTTTATATAGGTGGGCTGCAAGCAGAGGTGGTGTATTTGTAAATCCAGCTTTAACAGAGCCTTTTGGCTTAACTCTTCTTGAAGCTTCTTCATGTGGATTGCCAATAATATCAACTAATGATGGAGGGCCAAAAGAAATCCGTTCAAAATGTGAAAATGGACTTCTAGTAGATGTTACTGATATTAATGAGCTGAAAGTTATTCTTGAAAAAGGAATTTCAAATAATAATCAGTGGAAAATATGGAGCAGAAATGGAATTGAGGGTGTTAACAGGCACTTTAGTTGGAACACTCATGTACGCAATTATTTATCAGTACTTACTAAAGAATTTTCAACTTCAAATAGTTATTCTTCATCTGACATTAAACAAAGTTGTTTAAAAGGGACTTCCTCACTTATAAAACCCCATTGATCAAAGACTTTGGGATCAGGGTGAAGAATTAGTTGATTATTTTGAGTTTTCTTTAGTTTAAAGCCCTTCTTAGATAGTTTTTTCATTAAGTTAGCAGTTTCTTCAAATCTTGATGCCATTGCATCAAGACTTGAGCAGTCACTTGTTAATCCATTATCTTTCCATGTAAAAAAATTCATAACAAATTTTTCAAAGGTTGATTTTTAAAACTATACCTAAAATTACAAGTAAAATGTTGATTTTCCAAAAATTTTCAACTATTTTTTGTTCTTTCACTCCCTTAAGTTCAAAATGGTGGTGTAGTGGAGCCATTAAAAATATGCGTTTACCTTTGTGAAAAAATTTTTTTGTAATTTTAAAAAACCCTACTTGAATAATTACTGATAACGATTCAATAATAAATATTCCTGAGAAAATCGATAAGGTAAAAATGCTATTGGTTAATAACGCTATAGAACCCAAAATTGCTCCAATACTTAGAGATCCTGTGTCTCCCATAAATATTTTTGCCGGAAAACTATTATATTTAAGAAATCCTAAGCATATGCCGGACATAGCAAAACATAAGATGCTAAAAACAAAAAGTTCTTGCTGTTCCTTTAGTAATATTTCTGTTCCTAATCCATAAAAGACAATCCCACTGCATCCAGCTGCTAATCCATCTAGTCCATCAGTCAAATTTACTGAATTACTTATGCCTACAAGTACTAAAAAAGAAACTGGCAATATGAAAATATTCATATTTATTCCCCATGAGTCGGAAACTGTTATAAATGGACTGATTAAATTTTTTTCATAGGCTAACAATATAAAAATTATTGAGATAACACTTTGTAAGGTAAATTTCTCTTTTGTTGTTAAACCTGTGTTCTCTTTTTTTTTAATGCTTAAATAATCATCTAAAAATCCTGTAATAAAGAAACCAAAAATAGTAAGTAATAAAAGAAATAATTTCAGAGAACCTAAATTGATAGTTATTATCAAAAGCAAAAGTAAAAAAGGGATTATCATAAAAATCCCACCCATTGTTGGAGTATCACTTTTTTTAAAGTGATTAGCTGGGCCTTCATCTCTAATATTCTGAAGTAAATTAAATTTTTTGATAATCTTTAGACCATTTTTTGTTGTAAAAATAGAAATAAAGAAGAATAATATGTAAATTCCTATAAAAATAAAATTATTTAAAAAATAGGAGGTAATTATTAAAGCAAAAGTATTTAATATTATTAAAGATTCAAAGTTAAACTTTTTAATCTTCCCAATCATCTTCTAAAGAAGGATCTTCTTCAGTTTTATAATCTTCTTTTTCTCCCATAAGTGCTGAAAGTTCTTCTTCTTCTATTGTACTAATCTCCTGTGAATCTCCATCTTTTTCTGCAACAAGTCTACCTGTATTTTCGAGCCAAGATAGTAAATCAGGTTCTTCTCTTAATGGCAACACAGGAGCTGGATCATCTCTGTGATAGCAAGTTAAAGCAGGATTGACTTCCGAAATGTCATCCAATCTAAGTTGTAATTTATCTGAATCCATTAAAGGTTATGCTCTATATATAAGATAATACATAATGATGCATACGAAAAACTTTGTTTGATAAAGCAAATTTAAAATATTTTTTTATCTGGCTAATTTCATTGTTGCTCGCTGGATTATTTAAACTTTTTGGATATTTAGATCCTAATGTTTTAATAATTAATAACTTTCTTCTCTTGTTACTAGTTTTTGGTCCAGCTCTTTTAGTTACAATAATATTAGTTTTTAATAAGCTTTCAAATTCTTAATTACGTCAAAAATTTAAATTTATGGAGCAAATTTAAATGCAACAGATAAAAAAAGTTGTACTAGCGTATTCTGGTGGGGTAGATACGAGCGTCTGTATTCCATATTTAAAAAATGAATATGGAATTACAGAGGTGGTTACTTTTGTAGCAGATCTTGGACAAGGCGAGGATTTAGAACTTATTAGGCAAAAAGCTTTAAATTCTGGCGCATCTAAATCAATTATTGGTAATTTAGTTAATAGTTTTGTTGAGAGATTCGCTTTCTCAGCTATTAGAGCAAACGCTTTATATCTAGATAAATATCCTTTATCTACTGCTCTTGCCAGGCCTTTAATTGCTGAAAGTCTCGTTAATATTGCTAGAGAGATTAATGCCGATGCAGTAGCTCATGGATGCACTGGTAAAGGGAATGATCAAGTTCGGTTTGATTTAGCAATTAATGCTTTAGGTCCCGATTTAAAAATAATTACTCCCGCAAGGGAGTGGAATATGAGTAGAGAAGAAGCAATAGTGTATGGAGAAAAATTTGGTATTCCCGCACCAGTATCAAAAAAATCACCATATTCAATAGATGTTAACTTGCTTGGCAGGAGTATTGAAGCAGGTATATTAGAAGACCCAATGCAAGAAGCACCTGAGGAAATATTTTCAATGACATCATCAATTGATAATTCACCTGATTCTCATCAAGATATAGAAATTGTTTTTAAAAATGGTTTTCCAGTTGGAATTAATGATGAATTTTTAAATCCAGTAGAAATTATTCAAAAAGCTAATGATCTTGCAGGTAACCACGGTTTTGGAAGAATAGATATGATTGAAGATCGAGTAGTAGGAATTAAAAGTAGAGAGATTTACGAAACACCTGGCCTTTCACTTTTAATCAAAGCTCACAAAGAATTAGAGAGCATAACATTAAACCCTGATGTTGTTGACTTTAAGGGAATAGTGGAAAAAAAATGGGGTCAATTAGTCTATCAAGGTTTTTGGTTTGGACCTCTTAAAGAAAGTTTAGATGCATTTATATCATCGACTCAAACTTCAGTTAATGGAAGAGTAAAGATTAGACTTTATAAAGGGAACGCTATAGTTATTGGGAGAATGTCTGCAAATAATTCACTTTATAGGGAGGATCTTGCAACTTATAGCAATAATGATGTCTTTAAACATTTTTTAGCAGAGGGGTTTATTTACATGTGGGGTATGTCTAATAAGATATGGGCTGAATTAAATTCAAAAACAAAAGATTAAAATTTAAGATTCTGTATTTTCTTTAGTTTCGGCATCAGCTTTCCCAGAAGTTGAATTATCTCCAGTTGTTACTGGTTGTTTTTCTTTAGATGCAACTTTGGCATCTTGATCATCTTTATTATCTTTATTCTCTGATTGAGATGAACTCTTGTTTGAGGCTTTTGGAGTTGGTAAGAGACCTTCTTGTTTAACGGTCATGTATCTAATAACATCTTCACTTAGTCTCATTGCTTTTTCAATTTTGAAAATATGTTGCCCATCACCTTGATGACTAAGTTGCACGTAAATGCCTTCTCTATGTTTTGCTATTTGATAAGCTAATCTTCTCTTACCTCTCATTTGACTATCGAGAATTGTACCGCCAAATTCTTCTAAAAGCTTATTGTATTTATCAATGTGATTAGCTACTTCATCTTCCGCAATGTCTGGGCGGAGGATATACATGGTTTCGTAATAAGATTGTTGATCATTCATAGTTTCAGACAAGGTCTTTGGCTCATGAGTTAGTGTGATGAGCGTCTGTTCATTATTTACGATACATTATGATGGGCAATTTCTTGAAAAATAGGATTATTTTTTTTAAAGATATTTTTTTAGTGCGTCATTCATTACATCAAAAGGCACTTCTAAACCATCTGTCCAAAATGATAATGATTTCATTCCTTGAGCAACAAGCATTTCCACGCCATTTATAGTGAAGCATCCTTTTTTGGAGCTAAATTTTAATAAAGGAGTTGGGGCAGGATTATAGATTAAATCGTAAACAATTGTCTTTGAATTAAGAGCACTCCAAAAAGCTTCGCCATATGGCATTACATTATTTTCATATTTGGTTGTTTTCATCCCTGCTGGTGTTGTATTTACAATCAAATCTGCTTCCCTAATTAAAATTTGGGCTTGTTCATCATTATTTAAAAAACCCTGCAATTGAATTTGATTATCAAAGTTTTTTATTAATTCATATAGAGATGATTTGTTTCGTGATATTACTGAAATTGTTGAAAGATTTAAATTTATTAAACCTTGAATAACAGATCTTGCTGCACCTCCGGAGCCAAGAACTATTGCTTTTTTCATTGCTAATTTTAAATTTTTTAATGGATAAATAAATCCCTCTACATCGGTATTAGTTGCGCTCCATTCTTTTTCAGAATTTAATTTAAGTGTATTAATTGCTTTAAGTTTGTTAGCAATAGGGGAGATTTCACTACAAAGGTTAATTACTTTTTCTTTGTGTGGAATTGTAATGTTTAAACCCTTGCAATTAATCTTTTTAAAAGAATTAAGAACTAATTCTAGATCTTCACCTTTACAAGGTATAGCAATATATATTAAATCTAAGCCTAAATATTGAAGGGCAGCATTTTGCATAATTGGTGACAAAGAATGACTTATTGGATTGCCAATTAATGCTATGAAAGATGTCTTACTTGAAATCATATTTAGAATTGTAACCTTAAAAGTAATGATCTGTTCGGGAACCACACCCCGTCTTTGAGTAACAATAATGACGTCAATGACCGATTATGGGTAATAACAAATATAAAGAATTTACCCATGGGTAAGGTAGTAGGAATTGATTTAGGCACAACTAACAGTTGTGTCGCTGTTATGGAAGGTGGCAAGCCTACTGTAATAGCAAATGCTGAGGGTTTCAGAACTACTCCATCAGTTGTTGCATATACAAAAAATCAAGATCAGCTTGTTGGACAAATAGCAAAAAGACAAGCTGTAATGAATCCTGAAAATACTTTTTATTCTGCAAAACGTTTTGTTGGTAGAAGAGTTGATGAAGTTAATGAAGAATCTAAAGAAGTTAGCTATTCCGTTGAAAAATCTGGTTCTAGCGTCAAATTAAAATGTCCTGTTTTGGATAAGCAGTTTTCTCCTGAAGAGGTGAGTTCTCAAGTTTTAAGAAAGTTAGCAGATGATGCAGGTAAATATCTTGGTGACAAAGTTACACAGGCTGTAATTACAGTTCCAGCTTATTTTAATGATTCCCAAAGACAAGCTACGAAAGATGCTGGAAAGATTGCAGGTTTAGAAGTTCTTAGAATTGTTAATGAGCCAACAGCTGCAGCTTTAGCATATGGTTTGGACAAAGAAAATGAAAAAATTCTTGTTTTTGATTTAGGAGGAGGAACATTTGACGTCTCAGTTATTGAAGCTGGTGATGGAGTAACTGAAGTTTTATCTACATCTGGAGATACACATTTAGGTGGTGATGATTTTGACAGATGCATTGTAGATCACTTAGCTAATACTTTTAAATCAAATGAGGGTATTGATCTCAGGCAAGATAAGCAAGCTTTGCAAAGATTGACTGAAGCTGCAGAAAAAGCAAAAATAGAGCTCTCAAATGCTACGCAAAGTGAAATAAATTTACCTTTTATAACAGCTACGCCCGAAGGACCAAAACATTTGGATTTGAATCTTACTAGAGCAAAGTTCGAGGAATTAGCAGCTTCTTTAATTGATAGGTGTAAGACTCCAGTTGAGAGGGCCATAAGTGATGCAAAAATTTCTACTAGTGAAATCGATGAAGTTGTTATGGTGGGAGGCTCATCTAGAATTCCTGCTGTTTTAGATTTAGTTAAAAAAATAATTGGTAAAGAACCAAATCAAACTGTAAACCCTGATGAGGTAGTAGCTGTTGGTGCTGCAATTCAGGGAGGAGTTTTAGCAGGAGAGGTTAAAGATATATTGTTGCTTGACGTTACTCCACTTTCTTTGGGTGTTGAGACTTTAGGAGGAGTAATGACAAAAATGATAAATCGAAATACTACAGTGCCTACCAAGAAATCTGAAACATATTCAACTGCTGTAGACGGTCAAACAAATGTAGAAATACACGTTCTACAGGGTGAAAGAGAGATGGCGTCTGATAACAAAAGTTTAGGAACTTTTAGATTGGACGGTATACCTTCAGCACCAAGAGGTGTTCCGCAAATTGAAGTTACATTTGATATTGATGCAAATGGAATTCTTAGTGTTACTGCTAAAGATAAAGGAAGTGGCAAAGAGCAAAGTATTTCTATCACTGGTGCTTCTACTCTATCTGATAATGAAGTAGAAAAAATGGTAAAAGATGCTGAATCAAATGCATCTGCAGATAAAGAAAAAAGAGAAAAAATTGATCTAAAAAATCAAGCTGAAACACTTGTCTATCAGACAGAAAAGCAACTTGGCGAGCTAGGTGACAAAATTGATGCTGCAGCAAAGTCTAAAGTTGAAGAAAAAAGTAATGCTTTAAAAGAGGCTACTTCAAAAGAAGATTATGAATCAATGAAAAAACTTCTTGAAGAACTCCAGCAAGAACTTTATGCAGTTGGTTCATCTGTTTATCAGCAACCAGGCAATCAGCCACCATCACCTGGCGCAGCAGGCGGTTCTGATCAGAGTGATTCAAATGAAAAAGGTGGAGATGATGTAATTGATGCAGACTTCACTGAAACAAAAGATTAGTAAAGGTAATTTTTAACTTCATTAGCAACCCATTTAGAACAAGCTGGAGCCAGTAGAATCCCATTTTTATAAAAACCTGTACATATAATTAGTCCATCTTCAAGATTTTTCATTATTGGTGAAGGTTCACCATTTGGTCTTGACCTAATTCCGTACCACTTTTTAGAAATTTTTCCTTTCTCCAGCCATTGTGGTTTTTTATCGAGAAAATTTGTGAGTTTTCCGAATGTATTTTTTTCTGGCTTAGTACTATATTCGTCAGTTGATCCAATAATTAGCTTATTTTTTGATTTAGGAATTATATTTTTACCATTGATATTGAATTGTTTTGGCAGCGATAACAAATCAACTTCTGCATCATTAATCTCAATTTCCATAGCTTGACCTAAAACAGGCTTTAATTTGATGTTGTGAGATTGGTAATCTATTAAATCAATCGCTTTTAATGAATTACACAAAATAACCATGTCAGATTTTATATTTTCATTATTCCTTGTTGTAGAAATCCATTGATTGTTTGATCTTCTGATTTTTATTATTTCTGCCTGCAAATAATTTACTTTTTTATGTTTTAGATATTTATCTAATGTTTGAAGTAACGATAATGCATTTATTCTTCCATCTTTGAAGGAGATCATTCCTTTTATATTTTTTGTTTGGAAGGCTTTATTTATATTCTCGACTAATATTGAGTCTCTTTCTAAAATTAATAACCCTGGATCATTATTTTCAAAAACAAATTTCTCTAATTTTTTAAACTTTTCTTCATTAGTAGTTAGTTGTATTAATGGTTTTTCGATATTTAATTCATAATTAAATTTTTGTAGGAACGTAATCCATTGTGGCCATAATTCAATGCTTTGTTTCCTGAGATCCCAGCTTCTACCACGTCTTTTTTGATACATATTACCCATTAGCAAGCCTAAAGCTGCATTGCTACTATTTTGGAGTTGAGTTGGATCTATTATCGTTACTTGGAAACCTAATTCTGATAATTCTAAGGCGTTAAATTTTCCAATAATCCCTGATCCAATAATAACTATGTTTGCTTTTTGAAAATTTTCTTTTAAGCTTTTCATTGATATATTAGATATACTTGCTTATTTGACTTAATAGTTAAAGATTTTTTGGAACATCCTTCAATTATATTCAAAATTGTTTGTCCCGATCGTCCTGGCCTTGTAAGTTTACTCACAAGTTGGATTTCAAATTACGGTGGCAACATAAAACATTCTGATCATCATACAGATCAAGATGCAGGTTTGTTTCTTAGTCGAATTGAATGGAATAGTAACAATGTATCTTTTAATAGGGATGAAATTTATAAAGAATTTGAAAAAATTGCAGATGAAGTAGATGGACAATTTAACATAAATTATTCTGATGAAATCCCAAATGTTGCTATTTTCGTGAGTAAACAAAATCATTGTTTGATTGATTTACTTTGGCGAGTAAGAAATGGAGAACTCAAAATGAAAGTTCCTTTAATAATTTCAAATCATTCTCATCTTGAAAATATTGCAGATGATTTTAATGCAAAATTTGTCCATATTGATACCTTTAAATTTGATAAAACTATTGTTGAAGATCAATTTTTAAATTTACTAAAAGAATATGACATTGATCTTGTTGTATTAGCCAAATATATGCAAATTTTGAGTGACTCTTTTTTAAAAAAGTATTCTTCAATAATAAATATTCATCATTCTTTCTTACCTGCATTTAAGGGTGGGCAACCATATCATAGAGCATGGAAGAGAGGTGTTAAATTAATCGGCGCTACTGCTCACTATGTTACTGAAGATCTTGATGAAGGCCCGATAATAGAGCAATGTACAGTTAATGTAAGTCATAGGGATGAAGTTGATGATTTGATTAGAAAAGGCAGAGATATTGAAAGAATAGCTCTAGCAAGAGCAGTGAGATTACATCTAAATCATCAAGTATTTGTTTATAACAGCAAAACTGCTGTTTTTGATTGAAGATAGTTTCTTAGTTTTCTAATTCTATTAGTATTTGTCTTTCATAAATTGATTCTTCATTAAAAGCTCTTGCTACTAAGAAACTGGCAATGCAGCTGATTAACACAGGTTTCATTATTAATAAATTTTTTGTTAAAGCAAAAGCTAAAAACATTGCTGTTATTGGCGTTCGCGAACATCCTGCTACGAAAGCTCCCATTCCCGCAAAAATGTATGTACTTGGTGCATGTCCGGTAGCAATTTCCACCCAGCTCCCCATTATTAGTCCGATTGACCCTCCTAAAGTGAGCATTGGATAGAATAATCCTCCAGGAGCGCCAGATGCTGCAGCTAAACCTGTCGTGATAAATAGTACTAAAACTGCTAATAAAGCAATTCCAATACTTGTATTTTGTTCGGCTATTATTTTCTGTAATTCATCTAAATTATGAAACGTACTGGGTAAGAAAGAGTAGATACTTCCTAAAATAAGTCCACAGATACTCATTTTTAAAACAAATTTATTTTTATACCACTTTTTCCCAAGATTTTGCATTAATAAAACATATCTGCTGTACAATTCTGCAAATATCCCAATAATTATTCCTAATAAAACTAAGTAAATAAAATCAATAGGTAAGAAAAAAACTGATGGGTTATATTCTTTTTGAATCAAAAATCCGAGGTTAAAATCAAAGCCTCCTGCTTTAGGATCTAAACCCAAGGCTTGAATAATATCCGCAGATGAATCTGCAATAAAAGTTGTAATTACTACTAATAGTAAAATAACTGGTCTAGCAGAGTTTAATAACTCCTCTATTGCATAGATAAACCCTCCTAATGGAGCGCTAAATACTGCAGCTATTCCAGCTCCACCACCTGCTGCTACTATTACTCTTCTGAAAGCTGTAGGAGCTTTGAGCCACTTTGCCATTTGCCAAGCTACAGATCCTCCCATTTGAACTGATGGACCTTCTGGACCCAAAGGGAATCCACTACCAATCGCAATAATTCCTGATATGAGCTTTACTAATCCTACTTTTAAATTCATTGGAACTTTTTTATGTCTTAAGAAACCCATGATTTGACTCACACCTGAACCTTTTGCGGCAGGTGCTATATTTTTGATCAAATATCCTGCAATAGCTCCTCCTACAGCTCCAAAAATAGGTAAGACCGTAATAGATGGGAATTGGTCTAATAATGCTAATCTCCAATTATTAATAAAATAGATTCCAGTTTTAAAAGAAATGCTTGTCATTGAAGCCCCCAGACCCGTTAATAAGAGCGAAAATGCAACGACTAGAGATTTTTGTTTTAATAATTTTTTGATGCTACGAGAAGAATTATTACTTGTTTTTTGAATATTATCTTTTATAAAATTTGGCATGGTCCATGATTACTTTGTCAAGCTGAAATCGTGTATTTCATCAAATTGAAGATAGCGATAAAGTTCATCTGAATATGGATTAATTTTATTTTTAGTAATATCCTGATATTCTTCTATTTCAGGTATTTTTCCAAGCAGTGCACAAACTGCTGCCAGCTCTGCACTCCCTAAAAATACTTGCGCATTTTTGCCAAGTCTATTGTCAAAATTTCTTGTACTGGTAGAAAATACTACAGAACCTTCATCAACTCTAGCTTGATTTCCCATACATAAAGAACAGCCTGGCAACTCTAATCTTGCACCACAATCTTCAAATATTTTATAGTAGCCTTCAGCTTTTAGAGTTTCTTCATCCATTTTTGTTGGTGGACAAATCCATAATTTAGCTTTTAAATTTTGTACTCCTTCAAGAACTTTTGCAGCTGCCCTGTAATGACCAATATTTGTCATGCAAGAACCTATAAAAACCTCGTCAATATTTGTATTTGCAACATCAGTGATTTCTTTTACATTATCTGGATCATTAGGGCAAGCAACTATTGGTTGTGTTACTTTTGCTAAATCAATTTCAATGATTTCTTCATACTGAGCGTTTGAATCTGGTTGAATTAATGATGGTTTATTTAACCAATTTTTCATATCATTTATTCTTCTTGAAATCGATTTTGAATCTTCATAATTGCTCTCGATCATTTTTTCTAGCAGGCAAATATTGCTTTTTAAATATTCTTGAACAGTTTCTTGGGATAAAAGTATTGTGCTTCCAGCGCATGAGCGTTCTGCAGTAGCATCAGTAAGTTCAAAAGCTTGTTCAAGTTTTAGGTTTGGTAATCCCTCAATTTCCATAATTTTCCCGTTGAATATATTTTTCTTATTTTCTTTCTCAACAGTTAATAGTCCTTTTTTAATAGCGAAGAGAGGGATTGCATTAACTAAATCTCTAAGAGTAATTCCTGGTAATAATTCTCCCTTAAATTTAACCAGCACAGATTCCGGCATATTTAATGGCATTGATCCTATTGCAGCGGCAAATGCAACAATGCCTGAGCCTCCAGGAAATGAAATGCCAAGGGGAAATCTTGTATGACTATCTCCACCTGTGCCAACAGTATCAGGGAGAAGCATTCTGTTAAGCCAGCTATGAATGATGCCGTCTCCGGGCTTAAGAGCTACTCCACCTCTTTGAGATATAAAATCAGGTAATTCTTTATGGGTAAGTAGATCTACTGGTTTAGGATATGCAGCTGTATGACAAAAACTTTGCATCACTAAATCTGCAGTAAAGCCTAAACAAGCTAATTCTTTTAATTCATCTCTAGTCATAGGACCAGTAGTATCTTGACTACCAACTGTGGTCATAATTGGCTCACAGGTCATTCCTGGCCTAACTCCATCTAAACCGCATGCTTTGCCTACTATTTTTTGAGCTTGAGTAAATCCGGCACTACTTTCGGTTGGAGTTTGTGGTCTAGTAAATATTTCACTTGGTTGATAATCTAATTTGTTTCTAATTTTGTCCGTAAGAGATCTTCCAATCATAAGATTAATTCTTCCGCCAGCTTGAATTTCATCAGTAAGAGTTGATGGATACAACTCGAATTTGCTGATTAATTCTTCAGTATTTGAATCTTTTTTAATTTTTTTAATAATGCCTTTATAGGGATAGATTTTAATAATATCTCCTGTTTTCATTTGAGATACGTCAGCTTCTATAGGTAAAGCTCCTGAATCTTGTGCAGTATTGAAGAAAATTGGGGCTATTTTGCTGCCAATTATTATTCCACCTGTTTTTTTGTTGGGAACAAAAGCGATATCTTCTCCTATATGCCAAATGAGAGAATTAATAGCAGATTTTCTAGAACTCCCTGTTCCAACAACATCTCCAACATAAGCTATTGGTATATTTTGTTTTTTTAAATTATCAAGAATCTTTAGTCCATCAGGTTTTTTAAATTCCAACATAGCTAATGCATGCATTGGAATATCCGGGCGTGTTGTTGCATGTACAGCTGGAGATAAGTCGTCTGTGTTTGTCTCACCGTCAACTTTAAATACTAAACAAGTAATCTCTTTCTCCAGAACTTTTTTATTTATAAACCATTCTGCATTTGCCCAACTATTTACAACTTCTTTTGCATAAATATTATTTTGAGATAATTCATAAATTTCATTAGCCGAGTCGTAAACAAGAATAATATTTTTTAAAACTTCTGCCGCTTTTTTAGCGAGTAAACTATTTTCTCCTTTAAGTATTTCAACCAAAGAATTTACATTGTATCCGCCTATCATTGTTCCTAGTATTTCAATTGCTTTTTCGGGATTAATTGATTTGCAATATTTTTCGGAATTAACAATAGCCGTGAGCCAGCTTGCTTTTACGTAAGCAGCCTCATCAACTCCTGGGGGTACTCTATTAATTAGTAAATCAAGTAAATAAGATGAATCGTAAGTACTATCTTGTTCTAATAATTTTGTAATACAATTTGTTTGTTCAGCATTTAAAGGTAAAGGAGGTATACCTTTGGCAGCTCTTTCAGCTTCATGATCTGCATAATCTTTTAGCAATGTTTCCAAATTCTTCATTAGTAAGGTTTAATGCCTAATCTATTGTTATTTTTAATATTGAAAAGGAGAGTATTCATAAATGCTTTTTTAAATATTCAAACTTCTTAATTAATCAATGACGACATCATCAAATAATTCAGCTTTAGAAAAGACATCAGATTTACATGTTCTTGAAACCCGTCCATTAATACCTCCAAGCAGATTACATAATGATATACCTTTAGATCACGACTCTGCTAATACAGTATCTAAAACAAGAAGATCGATACAAAATATTTTGCATCATAATGACCAGAAGCTTTTAGTCATTGTGGGTCCATGTTCAATACATGATCTTGAGGCGGCAAAGGAATATTCAAAATATATTGAAAAATTCCGAGAAATGTATAAAGATAAATTAGAAATAATTATGAGAGTATATTTTGAAAAACCAAGAACAACTATTGGTTGGAAGGGATTGATAAATGATCCTCATCTGGATGATTCTTATGATATTAATACTGGTTTAAGAAGGGCAAGAAGTTTGCTTTCATATTTAGCAACTCGTGGCATACCTTCTGCTACAGAATTACTAGATCCAATTGTTCCTCAATATATTGCTGATTTAATAAGTTGGACAGCCATAGGTGCGCGGACTACAGAAAGTCAAACTCATAGAGAAATGGCATCAGGATTATCAATGCCTATAGGCTTTAAAAATGGAACAGATGGTTCTTTTACTACTGCAATTAATGCAATGCAGTCAGCTTCTAAATCCCATCACTTCTTAGGTGTAAATCAAAATGGAATGGCTTCTATAGTTAATACTACAGGAAATCCAGATGGACATATAGTTTTAAGGGGCGGTTCAAAAGGCCCAAATTTCGCAAGTGATCATGTACAAAGAATTTCAGCAGAATTGAGGCAGTGTAATCTTCCGTATAAAGTGATGATTGATTGTAGTCATGGAAATTCCAATAAAGATTTCCGAAAACAGTCGGAAGTGCTAAAAAATGTAGCGTCTCAAATTAGTAATGGTGAAAAAAATATATTAGGAGTTATGCTTGAAAGTCATTTGAAGGAAGGAAATCAAAAACTTTTAAAAAAAGAAGATCTCCAGTTTGGCAGAAGCATTACAGATGCATGTATAGATATAGAAACGACAAAAGAATTAATATCTATTTTATACGATTCACTTAGCTAGTTATTAAAAAATTAAAAAATAACGCTGAAGAGATTGGAACAATGAAATTATCTATTCCTAGAACACTAAATTGTTCGAGCAAAGTCGCAATAAAAGCTATTGTAAAATAATTTAAATTTAGATTATTTTGTTGAGAATATCCTATTGAGCAAACTACTATTAAACTTGTTAAAAACATTGTTATAGTTCCATATAAAGATTTTTTTTGTTTAAAAAAAATCCAACTCTTTGAGTTAAAGCTTTTTCCTATTAATCCAGCTAATCCATCACCAAAAGTCATTATGAAAAATCCACTAATTAGTGCATATGGATCTTTATCCCAGAAAAGATAAATCAAAATAAATAAACTTAGACAATAAAATAATGTCCCATAACTTTTTCTCTCAACATCTTCAATGGTTGGGAATAATTTATAGTTGTAATTGATGAAAACCATTAATGAAACAATTCCTGTAAAAATTAGAGCAAAGTTTTGATTAATTTTTAAAAATTGAGCAATGGGTATTAAAGGTCCTATTCCAATATGTATAATTTTTCTGACGATTTCTCTGCTATCTTCATTATATTTTTTAAAAATTATTGATATTAAAAAAATTGAAAATAAATATAATAAAATTACAGTAAATTTTATCAATTTGCTTAAGCTGCTTTTTGATGAGTTGTCATTACTCGAAGCTTTAATATTGCCTTAGCTTCTAGTTGCCTTACTCTTTCTCGTGAAACATTAATTTGTCTTCCTATTTCTGCGAGTGTTAATGGTTCTTCACCATCTAGCCCAAATCTTAGCCTCATGATTTTTTGCTCTCTTTCATTTAGTTGAGAAAGCCATGTTCCTAAATGCTCTTTTTGAATAGTTCTATCCATACCCTCCATAGGCTCTTCACAGTTTGGATCAGGTATGAGTTCGCCAAGAGTACTTCTGTCTTCTTCCCCTCTTGCATGCGCATCTAGGGAGGCGCAAGGAGCACTTTGAGAAATTAAATCTTCTAAATCTTTTTGATCAATTCCCATCTCAGTTGCCATTTCCAATCTTGTAGGTTGTCTTCCGAATTTATGCGATAATTCTCTAGAGACTCTTCTCATTTTGGACAGTTTTTCACTTATGTGAATAGGCAAACGGATGGTTCTAGCACTGTTATCAATTGCCCTCGTCATTCCTTGTCTAATCCACCAGTAAGCATAAGTTGAGAATTTATATCCCATAGCAGGATCAAATTTATCTACAGCTCTTTCAAGGCCAATAGCTCCTTCCTGGACAAGATCTAATAATTCAAGCCCTTGGTTTTGGTATTTTTTTGCAACCGAGACAACGAGCCTTAGATTAGCTGCCATCATTCTATCTCTTGCTCTTTTGCCAATCTTAATTTGATAAAGATTTCGTTGGGTTCTATCAGTTTCAGGAATTTGTAGCAACTTTTTCATGTTCTGAACATGATGAGCTAACTCTATTTCCTCTGCTGGAGTCAAAAGAGGTACTCTTCCAATGCTACTTAAGTAATAGCCAATAGAATCTGAAGCGAGTCTGCCAGATTTTTTTTGGCTTTGTTTTGCCGTAAGACTGGATTTCGATTTGCGAGACTTGCCCGCAGTGTTTGGTAATCTTGGCTCATCAAAATTATTATCTGAAGAGCTTTTCGCAGATTCCAGAGGGATCCCCATCACCCTGGCCTCCTAAATAATGGATTTTTTAAAAAGCTAGCACTGAAATTGAAATAAAAACTACTTTTACGTTGAAATTTTAAAGACAAAAATTTTTTTTTAAAAGCTTATTTCTTGAAATCCCTTGATATGAAATGATTTTATAAAAAATAAAAAAAATTTGAAATATTAAGTATTTTTTTAAATGTTGTAAAAATCAATATTAATTTTATTTTTCTATGAGGTCAATTTGCGAACGATTATGCGATGAATCTAATTCATATTTCGAATATGAACCATCATCTTTCATTATCCAAGAAAAGTAATTATCTTTAATGTAAGTTTGCAAAAGCGAGTATATTTTAGCTTTCAATTCATAATCCTCTATAGGAGTTATAGCTTCTATTCTTCTATCAAGATTTCTTCTCATCCAATCTGCACTCCCGATAAAAACCTCATTATCCTCGTTATTACAAAACCAAAAAATTCTTGAGTGTTCAAGAAAATGGCCAATAATGCTTATAACTTTAATATTTTCACTTAAATTTTTTCTTTGGGGATATAGGCAACAAATACCTCTTACGATGAGGCTAATTTTTACACCTGAGTCAGAAGCTAAATAAAGCAGTTTAATTATTTCTGGGTCTACTAAAGAATTCATTTTTGCAATTATTTCGGCTTTTTTGCCTTCCTCTGCATTTTTAATTTCTCTCTTTATCAGAAATATAAATTTCTCTCTCATCGATGAAGGAGAAACTAATAACTTTTGATAACTTTTTTGTTTAGAAAAACCAGATAAGTAGTTAAATAACTCAAGTAAATCAGATGCAATATCAGGATCCGTTGAAAGTAATCCTAAATCTGTATAAAACTTTGAAGTATTAGAGTTATAGTTTCCTGTTCCAATATGGAAATAATTTCTTAAACGTCCTTTCTCTTTTCTTACTATCAAAGCAATTTTGGTATGTGTTTTAAATCCGATGATTCCATATACAACATGAATTCCAGCTTGTTCAAGTTGTTTTGCCCATTGAATATTATTGTCTTCATCAAATCTTGCTTTTAGTTCAACAAGAGTCATTACTTCTTTCCCATTCTCTGCAGCTTTCATTAAAGCTGCAATGATAGGGGAATCTTGGGAAACTCGATATAAAGTAATTTTTATAGCCATTACAAGTGGATCATCAGCTGCTCTGTTTATAAATTCTTCAACTGAAGTTTTAAATAAGTCGTAGGGATGATGAAGCAGAATATTTTTTTTTCTAAGTATTTTGAAAATAGAATGAGGGTTTTTGTTTGAAGGCAAATCTAAAAGTTTTAATTCTGGATGAGTTTTTCCAATTATTAGATTTTCTTTTAAATCATCTCTATCAATTTTTATAAGCTGATTTAAATCGTCTAGGCCTAATAAACTTTTGCAAAAGTATATATATTCTTTCTGTATTGAGATACCTTCAATAAGTAACTTTAGAATATTTTCTGGCATATCTGACTCCACTTCTAATCTAACTACGTCTCCACCTAATCTTCTTTTTTGCAAACTTTGTTCAACAGCTAAAAGTAGGTCATCAGCTTCAAGTTCTTTTAATTCTAAATCTGCATCTCTTGTCACTCTAAAAAAAGAGTAATTTATACATGCCATTCCGTTAAATAAAGTATTTATATTATTCCCAATTAAATCTTCAACACTTATGAAATAATAAGATCTTTCATTACTAAGTTCAGTAATTTCATTGGGAATTCGTATAAAACGGGGTATATTTTTTGTTGGTATTTTTACTCTGACAAACTGATTTTTAGAATCCTCCTCATCCTTTATTAAAGCTGCTAAATTTAGACTTAAATTACTTATAAAAGGAAATGGATGTGCCGGATCAACAACTAATGGAGTTAATAAAGGAAAAATAGATGTTGTAAAGAAGTTATTACACCAATTTCTTTGATTTTCACTTAGATCCTTATATTTTTTTAAAATTACACCTTTTTCTTTTAATTCATTTTTTAATTCATTATTTACATAGTTTTCTTGGAGAATAGTTAACTTTTTTATTTCATTATTGATTTTTTTTAATTGCTCTTTAGGGGTAAGTCCGTCAATACTTTTTTTAGTAATTTCTGCTTCAACTTGAGCCTTTAATGAAGCTACTCTTACCATAAAAAACTCATCAAGATTATTACTAAAAATTGAACAAAATTTCACTTTATCTAGAATTTTGTACTCCTTTTCCATACCAGTAAGGAGTACTCTTTTATTGAATTCAATCCAACTTAATTCTCTATTAATAAAAACATCAGTCTGGCTTTTCATTAAAAAACTTTTAATTTTTGATTTTTAAAAGAATTATTATTTTTACCCTCTGCAATAAGGTATATCATGAAAAGTAAGATAACGGAACCAGCTATAAAAGGAGATTTAGGACCAAAACTATCATAAACCCTTCCTGCCATTGCAATTCCTAAAACTCCTCCAAGACTCTGTAGACCTTGAAGGTTACTTAAAATTGATCCTTGTTTATCAATGTCTAATTTCTTAGATATTAGTGCTCTTAATGTGGGTGTAATTAACCCTGCTCCAATGGCTAAAAATGAAACGGCTGAGTAAATATTAATTGTCGCATTTTCTTTTGGAGCAGTTATTAAAAGAGCACATGCCACAAGAATAAAGCCTGATCCGACGAGTGTTAATCGCATTTCGCCAAATTTTTTTACCAGAGGCCCAATTAATCCTCCCTGAACTATAATTGCAATGATTCCTACTACAACAAGAGTTCCACTTGATGCTTTGGTCGTCCAGTTTAAAGATTCTTGAAGGAAAAATATCAAGATATTGGTCAATCCAGTAAAAGCAATAAAGTAAATAAAAAAAGCTAATGATAATTTTTTAATCTTTTCTTCTTTGAAAACTGTAAAAAGAGCTTTTAAAGGGTTTTTTAAAATAGTTTTTGATTTACTTGAGTCACTATTAGGCTTGGTTTCTGGTAAGTAAAAAAATACAAGGAGAAAATTTATTATTGGAATGATTGAGGCTATCAAAACTGGAATAATAAAATTATTATTTGTATTTCTTGCAAAAATTACAACAAAAATATTACCTAAGAAAAAACTTAAACCAAAAGCTACGCCAATAAGCCCAAATGTTTTTGCTCTTTTTTCAGGGCTTGAAATATCTGCAAGAATTGTTGTTGCAGTAGCTGCAGTCCCTCCACTTAAACCGTCAATTAGTCTCGCTAAAAATAATAAAAATAACGGGATAGAGGCTATTGAATTTGACCAATTAAAAAGAACTGTAAAAGATAATATTGATATTCCTATTACTGAACCAGTAATACAAAAAAGAGTGACAGGTCTTCTCCCATATCTATCACTCATAAGTCCTATAAAAGGAGAAGCTGTAAATTGAGCTAATTGATAAGTGCATGATAATAAACCATATGTACTTGCTTTAGAATCAAAAAGTAAAACAAAAGAGGGTAATATAGGTAAAAGTATACTTTCACTTAAACGATCATTTAGAAGAGTGATAAACGCACTAAGTAGAGTAAATTTTTTATTTGGTTTTAATAAACTTTTTTTCATAATATTTACCCTTATTGCGATTAACTTTTACTACCATACTTGTTAATGGAGATTATTGTGCCCGGCATTGTTTATTTGGTTGGATCAGGTCCTGGTGACCCTGAGCTTTTAACTCTTAAAGCTTTACGCCTAATAAAAAATTGTGATGCATTAGTTCATGATGCTTTAATTCCTGATGAAATAACAAAGGAGGCAGGAAAAAATACAGAAATTTTCCATGTAGGCAAAAGAGCTGGGAAGTGTTCTGTACCTCAGGCTGAAACTAATGCTCTTATTTTGAAATTGGCAAAAGAAGGCAAAAATGTCGTAAGGCTTAAAGGGGGAGATCCATTCGTTTTTTCTAGAGGTGGTGAAGAGGTATCGATTTTAGAAAAAAATGGAATTTCAGTTGAAATCGTTCCTGGCATTACTTCTGGGATAGCTGCCCCCACATATTTTGGTATTCCACTAACTCATAGAGATGCTGCTAGTTCCGTAACTTTCGTCACTGGACATGAGCGTGTAGATAAGGAAAAAAAGACAGTGAATTGGAGAGATTTAGCTAAATCATCAGATAGCTTAGTAATTTTTATGGGTATAAAAAATATTGAATATATTGTGGAAGAATTAATTCTAGGTGGTTTAGATAAGAATACTAAATGCGCTGTGATTCAAGAAGCTACCTTAAAAAGTCAAAAATGTTTTATAGAGAATTTAGATAATCTTCCAGATAAAATCAAAGATAAAGAATTTTCAGCTCCATCAATTATCATTATTGGAAAAATTGTTGAATTCAAGGTTAATAACAATATAACTAAAGTATCTGATGTCTATTTACCAGATATTAATAAAGTTCAACTGTATAGTAAATCCCAAAAATAAATTGGATCAAATTTAGGTTTAAGCTTTAAATCATTAACTTGATTAATTTGTCTGCAAGATAAGCTATTAATTGCAATTATTATGTCATCATTATTAAATTCTGGAGGAATTAATTCTTCTTTTACAATTTTCAATTTTAAAGCTTTAGAAATCATAATCCCCTCTAAACAGCCGCTCTCTTTTCTAGGAGTTATCCATTGATTATTTCTTTTAATTAGAAGATTAAATGTACTTCCACAACAAAGTTCACCTGTCGTATTCAAAAGGATAGAATCATCAAATGATTTTTCATTAGCTTCTGCCAAAACTTGTATTGCCTGATTATATGAAAATGTTTTGCATTTACTTATAAGACTGAATTCATTTATTTTTTCTGTTTGACTAATGCAAACGCTTATTGGATCAAAATTTGGTTTGATTCTATAGAACTCAAGCCATATATTATCCAAATCTTTTGTCTCTGAAGTGCTATCAATTGTTAGTGTTCGACCTTTATTAGTTCCTCGACTATAGTTTATTCTTACTGAAGCAAATTGATCATTTTTAAGCGATAACTTTCTAATTCCATCGTAAATAAGTTGTCTCAAAGTTAATTTATTTATTTTGAGATTAATATTTAAAATATTGCTACTTTTTTCTAACCTTTTCAGATGTTCATCAAAAAGAATAGGTTTGTTTTCTTTGATCAAAATGGTCTCAAATATACCATCAGCAAATTTTAATCCTCTATTATTAGCAGCAATAAATATTCTATCAATATCCAACCATTGATCCTTGTGCCAGCCTAATGTTTCAATCATTTGAGTGAATCAATTAATGGTAAAAGTTTCCACTTTAGTTCATTAGTTTCCTCTTCAGGGTTTGAGTCAATAACTATTCCGCAACCAGCATATATATTGATTTTTTTGTCTTTAATTAAAAATGATCTTATTAGTATATTGCTGTCAAACTCTCCATTCCAGTCAAGCTTCAAAAATGAGCCACAGTATGGTCCACGTTCACATTCTTCTAATTCAAAAAGTCTCTGGCATGATCTTAATTTAGGTGCTCCAGTTATAGAGCCTCCAGGCCAACAAGCTTTTAGTAAATCAATCCAGTTTTTGTCTTTTTTTAATTTGCCTCTGATTACTGATGTTAGATGATGAACTTTTAAGAAACTTTCAAGCTTTAATATTTCTGGCACGATAATACTTCCAGTTTCGCAAACTTTACTTAAATCATTTCTTATTAGGTCAACAATCATAATATTTTCGGCTCTATCTTTTTCGTTCGTTATTAAATCGATTGCATTAAGTGCGTCTTGATTAAAATCCTTATCTCTGGATCTAGTTCCTTTTATTGGTCTTGATTCTACAAAATTTTTATTATCTATTTTTATAAATCTTTCTGGCGAGGTAGATAATACAGCCTCTTTATAATTATCATTATTTATTATTATTCCTCCAAAGGGAGATCTTAATTTTCTTCTTATTTTCAAATAAATATCTAGAGGACTATAGTTTTTGGAAGATTCAATTTCACATTTAGTTGTTAAGTTTGCTTGAAATATATCCCCTAGGGAAATTAATTTTTTCAATTTTAGAATATTTTTCTGAAATTTTTCAGCCATTTCGTCCAAATTGATTTTTGAAAAATCAAAATTCAAATTTGTTTTAATAATATTTTCTTCTTCAATATTTTTAATATTGTTGATTATGTTTTTATAATTTATCAGTTCAGAAGAGTTTGTACCTTCGATAATTATTTCCTTTTTTATTAGATTACATTTAATGATTGGATCATATGATGCAATCCATAAAGTTGCCATATTAGATTTTCGCCATGGGTTTTTGGGTTCTATGAAAACTCCAGCTTCATAACTTAACCACCCGATCCAAAATCCTTTTTCAATATTTCTTAAATTGTTAAACGGATTATTAGTTTTGTCTAAGTTATTGATATCTCTTGATTCGATTATTTTTTTAGGTTTAATTCCTATTATTGACCATTCTCCATTTTCTTTGCCATCACTGTCTAGCCAAGCTAATCCTTTATCTCCGAATTTTTTTGTTAGATGATGTGTAATCAGTGCTGGATCTATCCATTTTTCTAGAATTATTTTTTTTATTTTCATTTTTCATTATTGTTATGAAGCCATTTTTCATAAGCGGCATTTCTAATTCTGCAGCTATCACACTTACCGCACGGTTTTGAATTACCCAAATAACAACTCCATGTTTTATCTAAAGGAACATGATTATCAAAAGCTAATTTAATAATTTCCTCTTTATTTAAATCTATTAGTGGTGTCCAAAGTTTTATTGGATTATTTTCTCTTCCTCTTTTATTCGCTAAATCTGCTAACTCTTGAAATTTTTTAATGTAGTCAGGTCTGCAATCTGGATAACCAGAATAATCTAGTGCATTAACTCCTAATCCTATAAAATCAGCATCTATTGCTTCGGCATAACTTAGTGCAACGGAAATAAATATAGTATTTCTCCCAGGAACATAAGTATTAGGAATTTTATTAGTTTGTACCCCTTCTATTGGAATATTTTTTTGAGTATCAGTTAATGACGAGCCTCCCCATAAAGATAAGTCGAGCTTAATAATTTTAAATTCTTCGATATCAAAGTGTTTTGCAATTATTGATGCAGAATTTAATTCTTTTTTATGACGTTGACCGTAGTCAAATGAAAGGCCAAAAATTTTAGCTTCGGATTTTTTGGCGATACCAGTAACTGTAGAAGAATCCAAACCTCCAGATAATAAAACTACTATCGATTTATTTTTAAGAGTCATATGATTTCAATTAATTTTTAAGTATTTGTGAGTTTGAAGGCTCAATTTCCAATCAGGGTTAGTTTTTACGAAATCGATAGCAAGAGAAAAACCATTCGCATTGTTCCATGCTGGCTGTAAATAAAAAATTTTATCTTCTTTTTTTAAGCCATCTTCGCTTTTAGAGACTTGATATTGTTTTAAAGTTTCTTTTTTTATTTGAATAGCAAATTCAATATCTTCTATTTCATTTATGATTATTTTGATTTCATTACAGTTTTTTAAAAAATAATTTTTTGGAGGTGAGTGTCTTTTAGGAGATAAAGTAATCCAGTCATAGCTTCCTGATATCGAATTAACACCACTCGTCTCAATATGTATCTTCATTGGCTTTTGTTCTTCTCCCATAGTCATTTTTTTTATTGCTTTGCAAAAATTATCCAAGTTATGTTGTAAAGGTTCTCCACCTGTAATAACGCAAAAAGATGCTCCTTTTTTTCTGGCAATTTTTATGCGATCTATTATTTTTTCAATTGATATAGAAGGGTGTTTTTTCTCGTCCCATGAATTCTTAGTATCGCACCACGAACATCCAACTTTACATCCGGCTAATCTTACAAAAAAAGCACTTTTTCCAGCGTGATAACCTTCACCTTGTAATGAATGAAAGTGTTCGACTAAGGGTAAAAAATTTGTCATTTTCATTCAAAAAAATAAAGAATATTAATTTGATTCAGTTAACTTATCTTGAGAGGCTTTTATTAATCCTTTAAATAAAGGATGAGGTTTGCCAGGTCGTGATAAAAACTCAGGATGATATTGACAGGCTAAGAAGTATGGATGATTTTCTAACTCAATTAACTCAACTAATCTGCCATCTGGTGATGTACCACTAATTTTGTATCCAGAATCTAAAAAACTTTGTTTGTAGTAATTATTAAATTCGTATCTATGTCGATGTCTCTCATAAATAACATCCTCATCGTATAAGTTTTTTCCAGTTGTGTTTTTTGTCAATCTACATGGATAAACTCCAAGTCTCATTGTCCCACCTAAATCAACTACATCTTCCTGTTCTGGTAATAAATGTATCACTGGATTTGGAGTGTTTGGGTCTAGTTCTGAACTAGATGCATCTGGAAGATTAGCTACATTTCTGGCCCATTCTATAACTGCACATTGCATACCAAGGCACAAACCTAAAAAGGGAATTTTATTTTCTCTTGCGAATTTTATAGCAGAAATTTTTCCATTGACTCCTCTATTGCCAAATCCCCCGGGTACGACAATTGCATCAACTTCATTTAAGTAAGTTTCTGCTGAATTTTTTTCTATCATTTCAGCACTTACCCAATGTAAATCTAATAAAGCCTTTTGTTCAATGCAGGCATGTCTTAAAGCTTCAACAACGGATAAATATGCATCTCCAAGTTCAATATATTTGCCTACAAGGGCAACTTTTATTGGATCTCCAGGATTTCTTAGGTTGTGTATTAGTTGCTCCCAATTTCTCAAATCACATTTTTTATCTTCAAGGTCTAAATACTTCAGGGTTTCTTTGCATAAACCTTCTTTTTTTAAAGAAAGAGGTACAGAATAAATACTGTCTGCGTCTAAAGCTTCAATTACAGAGTTGATACTGACACCGCAAAAACCACTAAGCTTTTTTTTAAGAGCTTCATTGATAGATTTATCACTTCGGCATACAAGTAAATCTGGCTGAATTCCAATTGATCTTAATTCTTTTACTGAATGTTGTGTTGGTTTAGTTTTTATTTCGCCAGAGGTTTTGATGTAAGGAAGTAATGTTACGTGTATGTATGCAACATCGTTCCTATTGACATCATTTTTGAATTCTCTTATTGCCTCTAAAAAAGGTAAAGATTCAATATCACCAACTGTTCCACCAATTTCAGTAATAATAATATCTGCATTGCTGTTAGCGGCTACTCTATGAATCCTTTCTCTAATTTCTCCCGTTATGTGAGGTATTACTTGTACAGTTCCTCCGTTATAACTACCTCTTCTTTCTTTATTTATAACAGCTTGATAGATAGATCCTGTGGTGACACTATTTAGCCTAGTCATTGCAGTATCAGTAAATCTTTCATAGTGACCTAAATCTAAATCAGTTTCAGCCCCATCTTCGGTTACAAATACCTCTCCATGTTGGAAAGGGCTCATTGTGCCTGGATCAACATTGAGATATGGATCTAGTTTTAATATTGAAACACTATATCCTCTAGACTTTAATAATCTTCCTAAGCTTGCAGCTACAATTCCTTTACCGATGCTAGAAACTACTCCTCCAGTGACAAATACAAATTTTGACATTAAATATTTTTAATTAAGCTCATCCTCCTTATATTTTATTTAAACAAAAAACTTTTAGAACATCCATATATATTCTTATTCATCAATTGTTATTTCAATATCTAATTCTTTTAATTGTGATTCAGAGACATTTGAGGGTGCATTTGTGAGAAGGCATTTTGCTTGTTGATTTTTTGGAAACGCAATGGTTTCTCTGATTGAATCTGCACCTATGATTAGCATGGTAATACGATCTAATCCAAACGCTATTCCACCATGAGGAGGAGCACCCATTTCTAAGGCTTCTATTAGAAATCCAAATTTTTCATTAATTTCTTTAGCAGTAAGTCCTACCGTTTTCAAAACCTCTCTTTGCAAGTTTGCTTCATGAATACGTAAAGAGCCTCCCCCTAATTCCAAGCCATTAAGAACTAAGTCATAAGCATTTGCTACAGAATCCTCGAGTTCTTTTTGCAAGTTTTCAGGATCTTTAGATTTTATATTTTTTGGAGAACAAAAAGGATGATGTAAAGCTTCATATCTATTTTCCTCTTCATTTCTCTCAAACATCGGGAAATCAGTTACCCATAAGAAATTCCATTTACTTTTATCTATGAGATTCAAGTCTTTTGCGATGTATTGTCTCACTCTATCTAATGACTGGTTGACAATTTGTTTATCTCCAGCACCCAAGAGGATTAAGTCTCCATCTTGCGCTTCGGTGATTCTTAAAATATCAGCTATATGTTCTTCATTTAGATTATTTTTAATTGCCCCAATAGTCTCCAGCTCATCTCCTTTGACTCTTATAAAGGCCAAACCACCAGCTCCTGCATCTTGAGCTACTTGGAAGATATCACCTCCGGGTTTAATTCTTACATTGCTAATACTTAAATTACCTCCTTTGACTGTTATGGATTTTATAGAACCTCCAGACTTAATTGCTTTGGTGAAAATATTAAAGCCAATATTACCTAATACATCTCCTAAATCTTTTAATAACATTTGATATCTAGTGTCTGGTCTATCAGTGCCGTAATTATCCATTGCTGCTTGCCATGACATTCTTGGAAAAGCATTATCAAAATCAATATTTAATACTTCTTTCCATATTTTTTTTATAAGACTTTCATTAAAAGAGATTATTTCTTCTTCATTAATAAAGCTCATTTCAATATCTAATTGCGTAAACTCTGGCTGTCTATCTGCCCTTAAATCTTCATCACGGAAACATTTTGCGATTTGATAATACTTATCTAAGCCTCCCACCATTAAAAGTTGTTTAAATAGTTGTGGGGATTGAGGTAGAGCAAAAAATTCTCCATTCGAAAGACGAGCAGGAACAAGAAAATCGCGAGCGCCTTCTGGAGTTGATTTTGTAAGTAATGGAGTTTCTACTTCTGTAAATCCAAAATTATCAAGAAATTCTCTAGCAACTTTAATAATTTTATGTCTTGCTTTTAAATTTTCTAGTAATTTGCCTCTTCTTAAATCAAGGTATCTATATTTTAATCTGAGTTCCTCTTTTGTATTTTCATAATCATGTATAGATACTGGAAAAGGTAGGTTTTTTTTAATTTGGTTGAGAATTTGCAAATCTTTAACTTTAAGCTCTAACTCTCCAGTACTTAAATTTTTATTTATTGAATCTTTTGGCCTTTCGTTAATAATTCCGGTAACCATTATTACTGTTTCATTTCTTAGAGTTTCTGCCTGTTTAAATAGATCTGCACCATCATCGGGGTTAATTGTTATTTGTAGAAATCCACTATGGTCTCTTAAGTCAATAAAAATTACACCACCATGATCTCTTCTTCTATCTACCCATCCGCATAAATTAACTAATTTACCAATATCTGTATTATTGAGTTCTTTGCAAATTTTGTTTCTCATCTAAGTATGATTTATTTATCAATAACTTATAATAATTCTTTAAGGGTAAATTTAGTTAATAATTTTTTTTATAAAACGCTCTCTTTGTTATTACCGCTTTGAATTTTTTGCCTCTTATTGATATTTGAACTTCATTATTTATTAAGGCATGCGAAGTATTGATGTATGCAAAAGCTATAGCTTGTTGTTTAGTTGGAGACCAACTGCCGCTTGTGATAGTCCCAATATTTTCTTCACCTTTAAAAACTGCGCAACCTTTTCTTCCTATTGCTTTACCTTCTATAGAGAGACCAACTAACTTTTTTTGAATACCTAATCTTGACTGCTCTTCAAGAAATCTTCTTCCAAAGAATTCGTGATTATTTTCTAGATGTACTAGCCAGCCTAACCCTGCTTCATATGGAGAAGTTTCTTCATTTATGTCTTGACCATAAAGATGCATGCCTGCTTCAAGTCTAAGAGTATCTCTGGCTCCTAAACCACAAGGTGCAACATTTTTGGAAATTGAGAAATCCCATAAATTAGTTGCTGCTTTTTTAGATAAAAGTATTTCTAGGCCATTTTCCCCTGTATAGCCAGTCTTTGAAAAGAAAATTTTTTCTTTAGACGAAATATGTTCAAAAATTTTATATTCGCATCCAAAGTTAGGGATATGTGAGATCGAAGATTCAATCCATTCTTCAAATAAATCGAATGAGTTTTTTCCCTGTAGTGCTAAAAGTACTTTGTCTTTTTTAAAGTTTGTTATCGAAATTTCAGACATATTTAAATTATTTTTTATCCACTGAAAATCTTCTTCATATCTACTTGCATTAACTATTAACAATAATTCTGATATATCATTTTTTTGTATACCAAGGTCATAAATTATTAAGTCATCTATTATTCCTCCTTTATCATTGAGCATTACTGTATAAAGTCCCTGTCCTGCAGAAAAGGAATATAAATTAGTAGGAAAAAGTTTTTGAATATAATCCTTTGGATTGATTCCTTTGATAGAAATCACACCCATATGAGAAATATCAAATAATCCTGCTGAAGATCTAACTGATTCATGCTCTTTAATTAATCCTGAAAATGATATGGGCATTTCCCAACCTGCAAAATCCACTAATTTTGCATTGGATTCAACATATTTTGAATAAAGAGGACTTTTAAGCAAATCCATGAAATATTTAGTTTTTATTTAGTATTTTTACACTGTAGTTTAGAAATTTTTTATTGCATATTTTCTAATGACAAAATTAAGCTTCTAAGTACTTTGGCTGCAACGATGCTACTTACTCCGCTTTTATCAATTTCTGGAGATAATTCCACAATATCTGAAGCCACAATTCTAAGGTCTTTCAAAGTTTTAAGTATTTCTTCAAAATCATTCCAAAAAAATCCTCCCGGTTCTGGAGTGCCCGTCCCTGCTAGTAAACTGGGATCAAACCAATCTAAATCTATTGTTAAATAGATTGGAGACTTCGTGTATGGTAGAAGAGCTTGTTTTAATTCATGTGCATTTCCGCCTGGACAAAAGTTAACTAATTGGTTGTTGTTATGCATAATTTGAAATTCTTCTTTAGTCCCACTTCTAATTCCTACTTGCAAAATTTTTTTTTCAGGTAGCACTTCTAAGCATCTTTTCATAGTACAAGCATGACTATGTTCATTCCCTATATATGATTCTCTTAAATCTGCATGAGCATCAAGTTGAACCAATATCAAATCTGGATATTTTTTTACTAATGCTTCAATAGCACCTCTTGTAATAGAGTGTTCGCCTCCAAGCATAATTGGACTAAGGCGTTTACTAATTAAATAATTTGTTGCTGATTTAACCGATTCAATAACGGACTTTGAGTCATTTTTATCAATTAATATTGATCCAAAATCAACATACATAACATCCTCTAAGTCTTTTTTTATTTTTGGACAATATGTTTCTAAACAAGAACTGACTTGTCTTATTGCTTCTGGACCAAATCTTGCTCCTGGTTTAAACGAACATGTCCCGTCATAATTAACGCCAAATATACCAATTGAGCAATTCTTGGGACTTCTTTTTGCTCCCATATAAATTGCATTTTCGTTATCAAATAAATTTTTTGTCATCTTATGAATCTAGTTCTTTTATAATTTTATTTGGCATCATTTTGAATGCTGCATTTTGAAAATTTAAATTCCAAATTTCACATCCTTTTTCTATTTTTAGGACATCATCATAATTTTGCTTTGATAAATTTAGATCTTCTGAAGAAGCGAATGTCCAACTCCAAATACCACTAGGATATATAGGCACAAAGGAATACATAGTTTCAGAAACTTTAAATATTTTTTTTAGGGTTTTCAAAATATTTATGTGAACATCTTTGAAGGATTCAGGAGATTCGCTTTGCGTTGCTAATATCCCCTTCGGTGTAAGTATTCTTTTACATTCTTTATAGAAAGAATCTGAAAATAATAAATTTGAAAATTCTGAGGGATCTGAACAATCTATAAATATAACGTCGTAAAAATTATCTCTTGTTTTTTTTACCCATTTAACACCATCATCAACATGTATTTCTAATCTTTTGTCATTCCATGCTTCGCCTCCAATTTCTTTTAAAAATTTTTTACATATTTTGATTACCTCCTCATCAATTTCTACTAGATCAATTTTTGATATTTGAGAATATTTAACGCATTCTCTTGCTGTACCGCCATCTCCTCCGCCAATAATTAGTACATTAGATTTTTCGTCAATGCTACTTAATGCTGGATGCACAAGACACTCATGATAATATTTCTCGTCTTTTAGTGATGTCATCCAACAACCATCAAGCATTAAAGCTCTGCCATAGCATTCATTTTCAATAACAATAATTTCTTGATATTGTGATTTTTGTTTAATTAAAACATCTCCATTTAGACCGAATCTTGAGCCTTTATGATATTCATCTATCCATGTTGCAATATTAGTCATTTGCGTTTAAGAATTTTTTCTTTTAAGTTTTCGTTTGGCTATTTGCCAAAGCCTTTGAAAGTCTTTAGGAGTTTGTTTTTTAATATTATCGCCTGCATGATGCTCAATGATTGAAAATCTGTCTAAAAATTTTTTATTAGTTTTTTGAAGAGCTGATTCAGGATTTATTTTTAAAAAGTTTGAGAGATTTAGAAGGGTAAAGTAAATATCCCCAAATTCATTTTTTATTTCTGAATGATTGTTACTTTTAATTGCTTCCTTTAATTCATTAATCTCTTCTTCTAACTTTTCAAAAATCTGATCGGTACTCTCCCATTTAAAACCATATTCTTTAACAACATTTGTGATTTTATCTGTTCCAATCATTGGTGGTAAATTTTTGATTTTCATATTTAAATTTTTACTAATTGATGATTCCATATGAGGTGTTTCTTTTTCTGAATTTTTAATGTTTTCCCAAATCTGTTGCGATTTTTCTAGAGATACTTTTTCTTTTTTTTTAAAAATATATGGATGTCTATTAATAATTTTCTTGTTTAGATTTTTTATAACATCATTTAGTTCAAATTCTTTTTTTTCGTAACCGATTTCAGCATGAAGCATTACTTGTAATAAAAGATCTCCTAACTCTTCACACATGTTATCCTCCTTTTTTTCATATATCGCATCTATAAACTCATTACTTTCTTCATGTAAAAATGGGATCAACGATTTATGCGACTGTATTTTCTGCCAAGGGCATCCCCAAGTTTTATCTTTTAATGATTTGATATTAGATATTAAAATTTTAAAGCTTTCTATAGTCTCTAAATCGGAATTTTTTTGTAAGTTATATCTATCGTTTGAGGACATAGGATATATTTTATTAATTTAATTTTGCCTCAATCATGAAATATTTAAATACTTAGTATAAATATTTCAACTTCATCTATTAGAATGGTTTATTATAAGGGCGATTAGCTCAGCGGTAGAGCGCCTGCCTTACAAGCAGGATGTCCCTGGTTCGAACCCTGGATCGCCCATTTATTATTTTTCTAATGACTGAGATCGTCAATCTTTCAATCAGTCAAAGCGCTGCTTCAGAACTATCTAGGCAATCTTCTTTTGGAGGTTTTCCAGGAGAAATGTCGATTGATTTGGTAGAGGATAAAAATTGTTCCGAAGGATGGATGCATATTAAATTAAGGCCAGGGACATGTAATGGATCCCCTATTTCCAGAACTGAAGGAGTAACTTTATACGCGGATGTAAAAAAGTTTAATTTACTTAAAGATTTAAAGTTAGATTATTACGGTGACTTGAGCGGTGGTGGATTTCTTATTTCAACACCAAAAAATGCAATACGTTGTTCCTGTGGTTCTGGCTTCAAACTTTTGTAGAATGAAGGTGTCTTTTTTTGCAAACTAATATTATTTTCATTAATTGGCTGCTCTCAAGATAAAATAAACAAAAAGTTTATTGAAATAAAATTTGGACATGACAGAGATGAATGATCAATTATCTTTAGAGAATTATTCACCTTTTGAAGTAGAGGAAAAGTGGCAAGAAAAATGGGAAAGTCTAAAGGCGTTTAGTCCTAACCCTGAGGATGATGGTGAGCCTTTTTGTGTTGTTATTCCGCCACCAAATGTAACTGGATCTTTGCATATGGGGCATGCATTTAACACGGCCTTGATAGATGTTGTAGTTCGTTTTCAAAGACTTTTAGGGAAAAATGTTTTGTGTTTACCGGGAACTGATCATGCTTCAATAGCTGTTCAAACTATTCTTGAAAAACAATTAAAAAGCGAGGGTAAAACAAGCGAGGTTGTTGGAAGAGATGAATTTCTTAAAAAAGCATGGAAGTGGAAAGAACAAAGTGGCGGCAGAATAGTTTCTCAATTAAAAAGGATAGGATATTCAGTCGACTGGACTCGAGAAAGATTTACTCTTGATCAAAAATTAAATGAGGCAGTTGTTGAGGCTTTTAATATTCTTTATAAAAAGAATTTAATTTATAGAGGTGAATATTTAGTTAATTGGTGTCCTGAATCACAATCTGCCGTAAGTGATCTAGAAGTTGAAATGCAAGAGGTAAATGGTCATTTATGGCATTTTAAATACCCTTTAATTTCTGAAAGTGGTGAACAGTTAGATAAGTACTTAGAAGTTGCAACAACAAGACCAGAAACTCTTTTGGGTGATACTGCTGTGGCAGTTAATCCTGATGATGATAGATATAAAGAATTTATTGGTGTCAAAGTAAAAGTTCCTTTCGTTGATAGAGAAATACCTATTATCGCTGATTCACATGTTGATAAAGATTTTGGTACGGGTTGTGTGAAGGTTACTCCAGCCCATGATCCAAATGATTTTGCAATAGGAAAAAGGCATAATTTAAAACAGATTAATGTAATGAACAAAGATGGCACTTTAAATATTAATGCAGGTATTTTTCAAAATTTAGATAGATATGAGGCTAGAGAGAAAATTATCAATGAATTGGATAACTTAGGCCTTTTGACAAAGATAGAGGATTATAAACATACTGTTCCTTTTTCTGATAGAGGTAAGGTGCCAATTGAACCTTTATTGTCAACACAATGGTTTTTGAAAATGGATGATATATCACAAGGATGTCTTAATGAAATTGATTCTAAAAAACCATCGTTTATTCCTCCACGATGGGAGAAAGTTTATAAGGATTGGTTAGATAATATCAATGATTGGTGTATCAGTCGTCAATTGTGGTGGGGGCACCAAATACCAGCTTGGTATGTTTTAGATGAATCTCAAGACTCAATAGAACAAAATACTCCATATATCGTTGCAAGAAATGAAGAAGATGCCTTAATCGAAGCTAATAAAAAATTTGGATTAGATATTAAATTGGTTCGTGATAAAGATGTTTTGGATACATGGTTTTCAAGTGGTTTATGGCCTTTCTCAACCCTTGGTTGGCCAAATACAAATGATCCGGATTTTAAAAAATGGTATCCAAATAGTGTTCTTGTTACTGGTTTCGATATTATTTTCTTCTGGGTGGCAAGAATGACAATGATGGGGAATACTTTTACAAATAATATTCCTTTTAAGGATGTTTATATTCATGGTCTAGTTAGAGATGAAAACAATAAAAAAATGAGTAAAAGTTCAGGTAATGGTATTGATCCAATACTATTAATTGATAAATATGGTTCTGATGCTCTACGATTTGCTTTAATTCGAGAAGTTGCAGGCGCTGGACAAGATATCAGGCTTGATTTTGATAGGAAAAAAGATACCTCTTCAACTGTTGAAGCTTCAAGAAATTTTGCGAATAAATTATGGAATGCAACTAAATTTGTGTTAATTAATAAAACTTCTAATAATAATTATTCGCTTAATGAGAGTGATGAAACTTCTTTAGAGGTATGTGATAAGTGGATTTTATCGAAATTGAATCAGGTAAATATAAAAGTCGCTGCTTTGTTGCAAGAATATAAATTAGGAGAATCTGCGAAACTTCTATATGAATTTACGTGGAATGATTTTTGTGACTGGTATGTAGAATTTGCTAAACAAAGGTTTAATAATAAAGAGACTAAAAATAGACAAATATCTGAAAAAGTTTTAATAAAAGTGCTCAATGATATTTTGGTAATGATTCATCCTTTTATGCCGCATATTACTGAGGAACTTTGGCATGTGCTGCAACTAAAACCAGATAATGTATTATTATCTCTTCAAAAATGGCCAATTCACGAAAATAAATTTGTTGATAATAAGCTTGATAATTCCTTTCAGCAACTCTTTGAAATTATAAGGCTGATTAGAAATTTGAGAGCTGAATTAGGCCTTAAGCCATCAGAAAAAGGTCCTGTATATTTAATTTCAGACAATGATGAATTGATTAATTTTCTAAAAACTTTAGTTGATGATATTCAAACCTTAACTAAATCTTCTGAAGTATTTATTTTTAAAACTAATGCTGTTGATAAAAAAGAGTTTGCTAAATCTTTTTCCGGGATAATTAGTGATTTAGAGGTTTACTTACCTTTTCAGGATTTTGTAAATATAGATGCATTAAAGGAAAGGTTAACCAAGGATTTAAAAAAGGTGACTATTGAATTAGAAAATTTAAATAAGAGATTATCTAATAAAAATTTCGTTGATAAGGCTCCAAAAGATATTGTTGAAGAATGCAGATTTAAATTAAATGAGGGTTCGGTACAAAAGGAAAGAATTAGTAAAAAACTCAAACTTTTGAATTGAGAATGAATATATTTCTTGAAAATATTTATAATTTGTCTTTTTTTTTTAATACTGGTATTGGGATCTTTTCGTTTGTTTGTATTTATATTTTAATTGTTTTATTAATACTTCCAGCCTCTTGGTTATCGTTATTATCAGGTTTTTTATATGGCTCATATTTAGGATCAATTATTGTTTTCATTTCCGCTTCCATAGGAGCATCAGTTGCTTTTTTTGTATCAAAAAGTTTTTTTGCAAAAAAGCTAAAAAATCTTTTTAGCCGTTATCCAAAATTAAGTGTCATGGAAAAAGTAGTAGAAAAAGGCGGACTTAAATTAATTTTTTTAGCGAGATTATCTCCGATATTTCCCTTCAGTATTCTTAATTATTTTTATGGTTTGAATAATGTTAAATTTAGAGATTTCGCTCTTGGTCTTCTTGGAATAATTCCAGGAACTTTTCTTTATTGTTCAATAGGTAGTTTGGCAAAAAGTATTCAGGAGTTAAAAAATGTGCAATCACCAAATAATTTATATATTACTAGCATTGGAATTATTTCAACTTTTTTAGTTGTATATTTCTCAGCTAAATACTCCAGAGAATATTTTGAAAAATCTTAAGAATTTACTCTTTAATATTCCAATCTCTTATTGTTGCAATTAAGATAAACCAAAAAAGCCTTAATTTACCTAGTAAAGTTTTGTTGGCTTCTAATTCTATATATTTCGCCTGTCCACAAGGTGTTTTTATGAAGTTGAAAACTGTTTTCTTCGTCATAAGTCTCTCAAAAAGTCCTGATAATTATTTTTATATTTTATAGCCAAGATTTTTATTTTTTCTATTTAAAAACCACATTTTTCTTTGACTACTTTGTTGAATATTATTTTTTGAAATTTAAACTTTTTCTCCAGCTTTAAATCCTCTAAAGCATTTAAATCTAGGAAACCTAAGACTAAAAGCCACTGCATCCTTTGACTTGGTTTTTGCATCAGCTCTTATTTCTACAAGTTGACCAACGAGATGATTACGTTTTGACCAATATTCTTCACGTTGAATATCACTAAATCCGCTCCCGCAACTAAGACTGTATTCATAACCATCATCTTCTCCTTCTACCAGGATTGCTCCCAGTCTCCCTTTGTTGCGACCTGTACCTTCCTCAACTGATATAACTTTTAAAGTGACTTCAATGAAAGGTTTTGCTTTTAACCAACTGTGTGTTCTTTTACATTCATACATAGCATCAGGATCTTTAATCATTACTCCTTCATACCCACCTTCCACAGCAGATTTATTCAGCTCTACAAATCTTTTTTGTCCTTCAATAGTGTCGAGATCTACATTTTCCCATTCAAGTGTTTGTACATGGTTTAAAAGCATAGAATGTTTTGCTACCCATTCTTTTACTAATAAACTTCTTTTTGTTTGACTAGTGTCCCATCTTCCTTTTTGAAAGTTTTCAAGGGGACACAAGTCAAATAGGTGGAGAATTGCGTCTTTGGTTTCTTTGCCATCTTTTCTATGTACCTGTTTCATTAAATCCTGAAAGTTAGCGCTCATTACTTCACCATCTAGTACTAAGTCATGAGGTTCAGGATCTTCTTTTAAGACGTTTTCTATTTCTGAGATAATATGACCAAAATTATGGAATTGTTTTCCATTACGAGAAAACATTTCTACTTTATTTTGTCTAATAATAGTTAAGACGCGCACACCATCTAATTTGATTTCAATTTGTTTTTTTCCTATCATTTTTTTTTCATGATTTGCACTGTCATGAGCTAATGGACACGAAAAAATTGGAATCGCATATTTGGGAAATTTCTTTGCTATCTTGTTGATTGTTTTTTCAGATACACCACATCTAAGATCTTTAATTAAAACTCGTCGATAAAATCCATTCCACTCTTCTTTCGTAGCAGATTCCATAGCCGTAATAATTGCATCTCGAGCAGCGTGACCAGTAAGTTCTCTTTGAATAAGCTTATTTGCTAATTCCCTAAAATCATTCCATAAAAAATTTTGACTTTTTTCATTCTTTTTTTCAGGAACAATTTTTACACCAAAAGTTACCAATGGATCAAGTGCCATACGAATTCCCTCAAAAAAATCATCTAGACCTTGTTCCATTGCATCTGAAATGATTTTTTCTTTATCTAATCTACTTGGGTGTAATTCTAATTGATGTATTATCTCTTCTTTAAACAATTCTTTTTGCCTCACAAGAAATTATTAATTCACTTTTGCTATTCTGTCTATTTTCCAATCATTGTCAGTTTTTGCGAAAGTAAAATCTAAGGGGAGCTCATCTTGTTTATCTTCTGATTTTAAATTCAAAGTTATTATGATTTGATCTTCTTGAACTCTAGGTCTTCCTGATTTTAAATTTCTGTATTTATTGAGGTTTAAACTAGCTAAAAATTTAAGAAAGTCTTGACGCTTAACATGAGTTTTATAAGTTTTTGTAGTCAAACCGTATGCTGCATCAATTCTGCCAGCAGCTATTTGATCAAAAAACTTTCTTACTAATGGATTAATTCCTCTGGCGCTTATAACTAATTTGACTGCATTAAAAGTCCAAAAAGAAACTAGTACAGCACCGCCAACTAATAATGCTTTAATTCCGATATCTTTAACTAGTGTTGCATCCATGTTGATTTAAGTTTTTTATTACTTTAAGAAAAGAAATCGTTTTTGATGGCTTTTTTTGTCAAAATAATACTAATTTTAAACCATAATGCCTGTAATTCCTCTTTTACCCTTATTTCATAAATTTAATAGCCAATATTTTGAAAATTCTCTAGCAGTTAATAATCAACCTTTAGTAAAAGTTAGATGGAGTGATAATAGATTAAAAACTACTGCTGGTTTTTATAAAAGAAAACGAATCAATGGACTTGTAGATTCCGAAATTATTTTATCGAAACCTATTTTGAGTAAATTATCCTCTAGTGAAATAAAAAGTACTTTATGTCATGAGATGATTCATGCATGGGTAGATAGGATATTAAAAAAAAATGAGATACATGGTCCAAATTTCTTAGAAAAGATGAATAAAATTAACGAGAAAGAGGAGAATTTTCAAATTTCAGTGAGGCACTCATTTCCTATTGAAAGGAGAGAATTAAAATACATAGGAACTTGCCAAAATTGTGGTGAGAAATTTTTCTACAGGAAAAGGATAAAGAATATTGCCTGTAAAAAATGTTGTGTAAATTTCTTTAATGGATCATGGAATAAAAAGTGCTTAATTTTGTTTGATTAAAAATATAAGATGTGTTTTTGTTTCTATATTTGGAATTATTTATTTTTTTAATGTAATTTATATTTTAAAAAGCATAATAATTTATGGATTCAAGGAGAATTAGAAATCTTAGAAATAGTTTTGATAAAAATATTGTTGATAAACAGGTTGATAAAATTTTCGAAACTGGTAGACAATTTGTTGATGGAGTATCTGGTGCTAGGCCAGGAAAAAGAAGGAACTCTGATTTGCAAGGAATAACAAGTAAGAGTGTTAAAAAAGTAGGAAGATGGGTATCTGAAAAAGTGGATTTATTTTTTGATGAAGATAATGATGATTGGAATGATGAGGATTTTTACGATGATAAAAGCGATATTAAGACATTTTCCAGAGAATCAAATTCTTATGAATCTGCTAAACAGCACTCAAAAAGACCTTTAGAAGCAATATCTTTAAGGCAATCAAAAAAATTACAGACAACTGAGCAAAAAAAATTACCTTATGTAAAAGAGAGTAAGGACGAAGAGTGGCCAGATGAAATGGATTTCAAAGTTGAAAGATGGCAAAGAGCTTCAGAAAAAGAGAATAATACTTGGAGAGATCAATCAAACCAACAAGTTCAATCAAAATCAAGAAATCTTCCCAGATCAAGAAGAAGAAGAGTATAGTTTCATAAATTCTTTAATTCCTGAATAGCCTAATAAACTTTCTAAATGTGGATTAAATACCTCTCTGATAATTGTTAGAGGTTTTTTGTCTCGAAAAAATCTATAATTTCTTGACCAGAATGGACCTTTAAAACAAAATTGATCCTCTAACCAATTTGAATTAACAAGTGAAATACGATCTACTTCTCTAAACAATTCTGATCTGTCTTGTGTCAAATTCTTCCAAATTGGTTCTTCTTTGGCTTTTAAATTTTCACTCACTTGATCTGCATTCCACCAACTTTCAGCCCATGCTAGGTTTTTATTATTGTTTTTAATCCATACTTGTCTTCTAATTAAAGGTCCATTTAACTGATTCAACTCTGTAGGGCCTTCTTGAGTGGATAGAGGATCTAATTGCATTGAAATTAATTTAATTTTTGTTTCTTGATTAGTTAAAAGCTGCAGATGTCTAGTTGGACTTCCATCCCCAAGCAACATTAATTTCCATGGACCAGATATTTTTGGTAGTGAATTCTTCACTAAAAAATTAGAGGCATTTTCTTCCCATAAAATTTTTGGAGAGTTAAAAAGTTTATTATTCAGAGCTCTGAACGCGTGCTTTTAAGATGATAACTTTTTTTCAGCAAAAATATTTGCCTTATTTTTTTTTATCTCTCTTATTTTTAGCCAAACAAGTAAAGCAGTTAAATCAGCTTTGCTAACCCCAGGAATTTTTGAAGCATCACCAAAATTTTTTGGCTTTATCTTATTCAAATTTTCTCTAGCTTCTAAAGATAATGTATCTATCTTTTCGTAATTTATTTCTTGAGGCAGAGATTTACAGCTTTGACGATTTATTTGTTCAATGTTGTTTTTTTGTCTTTTAAGATAACCCTCGTATTTAATATCTATTTCAACACCTTCTTGTATTGAAGAAGCTATATTTTTTTCAGTCAAATTATATTTAATTAAATCTGAATAATGAAAGTTTGGTCTTTTTAAGAGTTCTTTCAAAGTTGTTGAGCCTTTGATTTTTGATCCAGTAACTAATTCTAGTTTTTTTGATATTTCATCCGTGTTTTTTAAACGAGTATTTTTTAATCTTAATTTCTCTTCTTCAAGGAGTTTCATTTTTTCTTGATAGACCGACCATCTTTTCTCATCAATTAGCCCTATTTCATAACCTAATGGGGTTAATCGCCTATCTGCATTATCTCCTCTAAGGGTCAACCTGTATTCACTCCTACTAGTGAGAACTCTATATGGTTCTTTGAGATCTTTGGTAATTAAATCATTGATCATTGTTCCTATATAGCTGCTTTCTCTGGTGAAGATTATTGGATCTTTTTTGTTTAGTTTTCTTGTCGCATTGACTCCGGCTACTAATCCTTGTGCTGCTGCTTCTTCATAACCAGTAGTTCCATTAATTTGTCCGGCGCTAAATAAATATTCAATTTCTTTAGTTTCGAGTGATGTTTGGAGTTGTGTTGCAGGTATATAGTCATACTCGACAGCATAAGCTGGTCGCAACATTTTACATTCATTTAATCCAGGTAAGGTTCTTAGAAGTTCTAATTGAATACTTTCAGGTAAACCTGTAGAGAATCCTTGAACATATATTTCAGGGGTATTAATTCCTTCTGGTTCTAAGAAAATTTGATGTGATTCTTTATCAGCAAATTTAACGATTTTATCTTCAATTGATGGACAATATCTTGGCCCCTTACTATCAATAAAACCGCCGTAAATGGGAGTTAAATGTAGATTGTCTCGAATTAGTTGATGTGTTTTGGTTGTTGTTCTTGTGATATGACAACTAACTTGGGGCATATTATTTTTGATATCTGGATCAAACGAAAAATATTTATCTGCTGCAGTACTTGGTTGAATATCTAATTCATCAAAAATGATACTTCTCTTATCAACTCTTGCTGGAGTTCCTGTTTTTAAACGTTCTGTTTTGATACCAATTTCGTGTAAATTTTGAGTAAGACCTTTTGCTGCTTGTTCGCCCGATCTACCAGCTGACATTGATTTATTTCCTATCCATATTCTTCCTTCTAAGAACGTACCAGCTGTGATGATAACTGATCTTGCTGAATAATAACTACCAAAGAAAGTCTTTACACCCTTTATTCTTTTTTTTACGATTTTTTTTGAGCTCAATCCAATTTCTTCAGTTTTTCTGATATCCAGTTCAGTAATCATTGCTTCTTTTAATGATAAATTATCTGTATTTTGTAGTATTTCAATCATCTTTTTTGAGTATTCTCTTTTATCTGTCTGAGCTCTTAATGCCCATACAGCTGGACCTCTACTTGCATTTAATATTCTTTTTTGTATAGCTGTCTCATCAGCTAATTTACCAATAATTCCACCTAATGCATCAACTTCATGTACCAACTGACTTTTTGCCGGGCCGCCAACAGCAGGGTTGCAAGGTTGCCATGCAATCCTATCTAAATTGATTGTAAATAAGGCTGTAGAAAATCCTAATTTTGCTGTTGTTAAAGCTGCTTCGCATCCTGCATGTCCTCCACCAATAACGATGACATCAAAAGATTCATTTGTTGAGTGATGATCTTTCATTTTAGGATCGATTTAATTAGCTAAATTCCTAAATCTCGTAAATTGAGGTTCAAATAATAATTTAACAGTTCCTACGGGTCCATTTCTATGTTTAGTGACAATGATTTCTGTAATTCCTCTATCTTCAGTCTCTGGATTATAGTATTCGTCTCTATAAATCATTAATACTAAATCTGCATCTTGTTCAATAGATCCTGATTCTCTTAAATCGCTTAACATTGGTCTTTTATTTGTTCTAGACTCTACTCCTCTACTAAGCTGAGATAAAGCTACTACTGGTACTTTTAATTCTCTGGCCATGCTTTTAAGACCTCTTGTTATTCGTGAAAGTTCTTGCACTCTGTTATCAGGGGTTGATCCTTCCATCAACTGGAGGTAATCAATCACAATTAATCCAAGTTCTTTTTTTTGTTCAGCTATCAATCTTCTGCACAGAGATCTCATCTCTAAAACACTTAAGTTAGGCTTGTCATCTATAAATATTGGTAATTGACCTAATGAATTGATACCTTCTCCGAGTAATGGCCATTCATCTTGCTGCAATCTTCCTGTTCTTAACCTGCCACTCTCGATTCCAACTTCCATAGAGAGCAATCTATATGTCAATTGTTCTTTACTCATTTCAAGGCTAAAAACACACACAGGTAAATCTTGCGATTGTGCAACATTTTTTGCCAGATTAAGAACTATTGAAGTTTTCCCCATTGAAGGTCTTCCAGCAACAATTATTAAATCACTTCTTTGAAAACCTTGAGTCATCGCATCAAGGTCGTAGAAATTTACTGGAATACCAGCTACTGAAGTACCTAATGATCTTGACTCTATTTCATTGAAAGTACTTGTAAGGATTTCAGCTGCTTGAGTCAGGCCTTTTGAAGGTTTTTCTTGGCTGATTTCAAATATTTTTTGCTCTGCTTTATCTAGAACTTCATTAGTATCTTGAGTTTGATCAAAACCTAGTTGAACCACTTCATTCCCAGATCTGATAAGTTGCCTTCTCATGAATTTGTCGTTAATTAAATTAGCAACTTGTTCTATGGAAGCTGTAGAGGAAACATTTTCAACTAGTTCTACCAGTTTGCTGTTCCCTCCAATTTTTTCTAGTGATCCATTATCAGCTAACCAAGCACTCATTGATGTTAAATCAGTTGGTTTACCCTGGGTATGTAACATTAATGCTGTTCTATAAATCTCCTGATGGGCATTTATATAAAAAGCTTCAGGTTTAATTAAGTCTGCAATTCTTCCGATCGCGTCTGGATCAAGAAGTATGCCACCAAGAACAGCTTCCTCTGCTTGGACGTTTTGAGGAGGTACTAATCCAGAATTTTCACTATTAAAATCTTTTTTAAAATTTTTATTTTGCCCATTATTTGGAAAAGGTACGGAAACCATATATTTAATTGCTTAGATATATACTCTGGCTACTTTTTAAAATAATGCAACAAATTGATTAACTTGTTACTTCAATATTTACTTCTGCATTTACTTCTGGATGTAATTTTATTTTTGCAGTAAAGGAACCTAAATTATGAATATCAGGAACAGTAATGTTTCTTCTATCAATTTCTTTTTTAGTTGCCGCTTCTATTGCTTCGGCTACATCTCCATTAGTTACTGTTCCAAAAAGGACACCATCTTCTCCAACCTGTTTTTTGATAGTGAACCTACCTATTGTAGATAATGCAGTTTGGAAATCTAAAGCTTCCTGCTTTAATTTATCAGCAGCGATTTTTTCTTTTTCTTTCTTCCTTTCAATTTGCTTAAGGACTGCTGGTGTTACATTCATTGCCTTGCCATAAGGTAATAGAAAATTTCTTGCGTATCCAGGTGCTACTTCAACTAGATCCCCTTCTTTACCTAGTGATGCGATTGATTCAGTTAATGCGACTTGTACTCTTTTAGCCATGACAATATTGAACAATATAATTAATAATAAGACCTAGAGGGTAACTTTACTTTTTTTGCAAGACCAAATTTCGCAAGAATCTTAATATGTTCCCATGTTAAATCTATCTGACCTCTAAATAATCCTTGTTTTGCCGAATTGGGAAATGCATGATGATTATTATGCCAACCTTCTCCAAATGTTAATGCAGCAACCCACGCATTGTTTTTAGATGAATCACCACTTTCAAATGGTGCTTTACCCCAACAATGCGTCGCGGAGTTTACTAGCCAAGTTATGTGATAAACAACTACAAGCCTCAATGGAATTCCCCAAAGGACTAGAGCCCATCCTCCAACCCCTAATTTTTGACCAATTGCGTACAAGGAAAGTCCAATAGGTATTTGCAAAAATAAAAAATATTTATTTAGAAATCTATAGTATGGATCCTTGATTAAATCTGCACTTAGTTTTGGAACAGCTTTTAGTGCTTCTACGTCTTTAAACATCCAACCCATATGACTCCACCAAAAACCTTTTTTACTATTGTGATGATCTACTTCAGTATCTGAAAAAGAGTGATGATGCCTATGTAAACCTACCCAATCTATTGGTCCATGCTGGCAGCTTATGGCTCCACAGGTAGCAAAAAATCTTTCTAACCATCTTGGGACAATGAACGATCTGTGTGATAACAATCTGTGATATCCAAGGGTGACACCTAAACAAGCAGTGACCCAGTAAAAAAATAATAATGAAGTGACTGCAGGGAGACTCCAAAATTTTGGTTGTAAAGCTACAAGGGAAAGAATATGAATTGCAACCATAAAAACTATCGTTCCCCACGTCTTATGTAGTCTTGGAGGATATCTTTTTGAATGACTGGAAGGTTCCAGTAATTTTTCTGAGAGTTCTATAACTTTTTCAGCTGGAACAGGTTTTTTTAATTTTGCTGTTTCTTGGAAAATTACTGAGTTCATGATATTGAAATACTATTTTCAAAATTACCGATATGTAATATTATCATACTATACTATTGATAAGTTTAATTATCTGTGAGTCTCGGATATCGCGATAAATTATCTAGAGGTCGAAGGGCTATGGCTCATTTGATACACCTCTGGCATGAAAGAAATGGTTGGTCTCACAGAGTATTGCCATTACTTTCAGAAGTTCTTGATTTAGGTAAAGTTCATAATTCGCAAATTTCTAATCTTAGGAATGGGAAGTTATCTTCGCCTGGTCCTGAAGTTTTTCTTGCTTTAGCTCAAGTTAATACGATTCTTGATCAAGGTATTGAAAAAATCAGGGATCGTTTTGAAAGTGATTACCCAGAGTTATGGAAATCTTTGGAAGAGTCTGCATTACCCCTAAAAAATGATTCTGGTAATCCATTGTCGGCAGGGGAGTTATTCGAGATATTTTCAGGATTAAAACCTCTACCTTCATCTTTTGACTGGTACATAGAAGATGAAGAAGCTTCTACTTTAAGTGATGCTCTTTCAGTGCATTTTTGTCAGAATAAGGCTTGGAGATCATGTAAAATGCAGGTAATGGAAGCCTATGCTGTCAATAAATCTGCCCGTAGAGAACGTTTTGCTGAGGTAATTGCAGGAATTAGAGATTATACGGCAGAAGAATTAGATGGAGAACTTCTTGATTTATATGAGGCTTCAAAAAAACTTTCTTATTTTCAGGGCAAGGGACCTAATGCTTTCCTCGCAGAATTAAGAAATTTAGCTTCTGAAAAATAACATGAATTTTCATAATAAATGACTCTTGACAATAACTTAAAACTGGCTGAAAACACTGTTCTATCTGTCGAAGAGAGTTTAGGTAAAGTTTTCCAAGAAAGGTCTAATCAGGTTTTCCAGAAATTAGAAAATATTTTGAAAATTTTTAAGGAAGAAAAAGTTTCTGCTATTCATTTCAATCAATCTTCTGGTAGTGGACATGATGATATATCTAGAGAAAAAATTGATGCGGTTTTTGCAAGATTTTTTCTTGCTGAAAAGGCTGCTGTGAGGATGCAATTTGTTAGTGGAACCCATGCAATAAGTTCTGTCTTATTTGGAATTCTTCGACCTGGAGATGTAATGTTATCTCTTACAGGACAACCATATGACACCTTAGAAGAAGTCATAGGAATAAGGGGAGGAGGAAAAGGATCACTTAAAGATTTTGACATAGAATATAAGCAAGTAAATATCTGCGAGAATTTTGATTCTTTTAAAGAAAAAATTGTTCCTTTTTTTAAAGAAAATTCATGTAAATTAGTATTCATACAAAAAAGTTGTGGATATAGTTGGAGAAAGTCTCTTACGAATAATCAGATAGAGAAAATTTGTAGTCTTATTCATTCTCTTGATCCTAACTGTATATGTTTTGTTGATAACTGTTATGGGGAGCTTGTTGAAGATAGTGAACCAATTTCTAAAGGGGCAAATATAATTGCTGGATCATTGATTAAAAATTTGGGAGGAACAATCGTTCCTACTGGTGGTTACGTTGCAGGAGATGCAGAGTTGGTTGAGATGGCATGTTCTAGATTAACCTCACCAGGCATTGGTTCTTCTGCAGGAATAAATTTTGGACTAGGAAGATTAATTTTGCAGGGTTTGTTTTTAGCACCACAAATTGTTCACGAATCACTAAAAGGTGCTGATATGGTTGCAGCAGTCTTTAAAAATTTGGGATTTAAGGTTTTACCAGAGCCAGCAACTTATAGATCTGATCTTATTCAGTCAGTAAGGTTGAATAATCCTGATTTGGTACAAAAAGTTTGTCAATCTTTTCAAAATTCTTCACCTGTAGACTCTTTTCTGAATGTTGTTCCATCATCAATGGATGGATATGATTCAAAATTATTAATGGCAGGAGGTACCTTTATTGAAGGTAGTACAAGTGAATTTTCTGCTGATGCCCCTCTAAGAGATCCTTATAATATTTTTGTTCAAGGTGGTTCTCACATAGCTCACATCAAAATTGCATTAATTCGATTATTATCTGAACTATTAGAGGAAAAATTAATTTCAAAGGATTCTCTACTTCCTTTATCTAAGTAATCATGTCTTACAATTTTCCAGACAACCTCAACTATGCTGATACTCATGAATATGTCTTGGAAGAAAATGGATTATTAAAAATTGGAGTTAGTGAATTCGCAATAGATCAATTAGGAGATATTGTTTTTGTCGAATTAGCTGATGAAGGGGCGACTTTAGAGAAAGGCGAGACTTTTGGAACAATAGAATCAGTTAAGGCCGTAGAGGAAGTCTATCTGCCTTTTTCAGGGGAAATAGTATCTGTAAATGAAAGTGTTATTGAGAATCCTGAGCTTTTACAGAATGATCCGATTGGAGACGGTTGGTTAGTCATTTTGAAACCAGAACCAAAAGCATCAATTGCTGATTTGATGACTTCTGAAGAATATCAATCAAAGGTTGTACCAAAATAAGGCAAACTTTCTAAAAAGAGCTATTTTAAAGAAAAATATTTTAATATGACATCCAAATTTGGGTCTGAATTGTTTATAGATAGGCATCTTGGGTTAGGAGATAATGATGAAAGAATTATGCTGAACAAGCTTGGTTTTAATAATATTGATCAATTTATAAATCAAGTTATTCCTGAAGATATTCAGCTTAAAAATAAATCTTCAGAAATATTGCCCCAAGGTTGTTCAGAAATTGAGGCTTTAAACGAATTAGAAGATATTGCGAATAAAAATACTAAAATGAGATCACTTATAGGCCTTGGTTATTACGACAATCATATGCCTAAAGTAATCCAAAGACATGTTCTTGAAAACCCAAGGTGGTACACCTCTTATACTCCATATCAAGCAGAAATTGCACAAGGAAGATTAGAAGCTCTATTTAATTTTCAGACTATTGTTTGTGAACTAACAGGATTCCCTGTCGCTAATGCATCTTTGTTGGATGAGGGTACTGCTGCAGCAGAAGCCATGGCCATGAGTTTTTCCGCAAGAAAAAATAAATCTTCAAAAGTGTACTTAGTGGAGTCAAATGTTTTTGATCATACTTTTAATGTTCTACAAACCAGAGCAAAACCTTTGGGAATATCCTTAAAACGCTTTACTCAAAGCAACCTTCCTAATCATGATGATGTTTTTGGAATGTTGTTGCAATTACCAGGTAAAAATGGACAATTATATGATCCTACATTCTTAATATCTCAAGCACATAGATCAGAAATTATTGTTACGGCATGTATTGATCCACTGGCACAAGTTTTGATTAAACCAATTTCTGAATTTGGTGTTGATGTGGCAGTGGGGAGTATGCAAAGATTTGGTGTTCCAATGGGTTTTGGTGGTCCCCATGCAGCATATTTTGCTTGTAGCGAAAAATTTAAAAGGCTGATACCCGGAAGAATAGTTGGGCAAACTTTATCTAAAAATGGAGAAAAATCACTAAGATTAGCATTGCAAACAAGAGAGCAACATATTAGAAGGGAAAAGGCCACTAGTAATATTTGTACTGCTCAATCTTTGTTAGCCATAATTTCTTCTTTTTATGCTATTTATCATGGACCCTTAGGATTAACGCAAATTGCTAAGAGATTAGTTAAGTTGAGAATAAATTTAGAATCAAGTTTAGATGCTTTAGGTTTTGATATTCCTGATGGGATTAGATTTGATAGTGTTGATGTTTATTCTGAGCATTCCCAGGTGATCCATAATGAAGCTTTAAAAAATGGCTATAACTTAAGAATTTTGCCGTTGGGATCAACTATTGAAAATTCAACTGGCTTTGGGATCTCTTTAGATGAGCTTAGTAATGAGAAAGAAATAAAAGATATTTTGACTTTCATAGCAAACCTTGTAGAAAAAGAAGAAGATTTAGAGCATATAAAATTTGATAAAGAATTTCATCTTGAAAGTTTAGCTTTGAGATCCAGTGCATGGATGGAGCAAGATATATTCACAAATTACCAAAGTGAAACTGAATTAATGAGATATATATTCCGACTTGCAGAAAAAGATTTTTCTTTGGTAGATGGGATGATGCCATTGGGAAGCTGTACCATGAAGTTAAATTCTGCAGCAGAGTTAAATCCAGTCTCTTGGGCTAATTTATCTTCCATTCATCCTTTTTCCCCACCAGATCAAACTAAAGGCTATTCAAAAATTATATCTGACCTAGAAAACTGGATCAGTGAAATTGTTGGTTTAAAATCAGTTTCTTTTCAACCAAATGCAGGCTCTCAAGGAGAGTTTGCAGGTTTACTGGCAATAAATTCTTATTTTGAATCAAAAGGTGAACTGTTAAGAAAAAAATGTTTAATTCCAAAAAGTGCTCATGGAACAAATCCTGCTAGTGCAGTTATGGCAGGTTTTGACGTGTTAACTGTTGAATGTGATGACGAAGGAAATATTGATTTTCAAGATTTGTCAATTAAGGTCAAGAAATTTGATAACCAAATAGGGGCTCTTATGTTGACTTATCCCTCTACTCATGGAGTTTTTGAATTACAAATCAGAAAGATATGTGATTTAATTCACTCTGTGGGAGGATTTGTCTATTTAGATGGAGCAAATTTGAATGCTCAGGTTGGATTATGTAAACCGGGGAATTATGGTGTTGATGTTTGTCATTTGAATTTACATAAAACATTTTGCATTCCACATGGAGGTGGTGGTCCAGGAGTAGGTCCAGTTGCTGCATCAGAAACTTTAAGCCCATTTCTTCCTAATCATTCTTTAATGGATAATAATTTATCTATTAGTTCCAATTACGTATCTTCTGCCAAGCATGGGAGTGCAAGTATTCTTCCAATAAGTTGGATGTATATAAAAATGGCTGGTCTTAGTGGTTTAAGGAAAGCAACTGCGCATGCAATTTTATCTGCAAATTATATTGCGCATTCTTTAAAGCATAAATTCAAGATTCTTTATAAAGGAAAAAATAATTTTGTCGCGCATGAATGTATTTTAGATTTTAGGGATTTAAAATCCAAGACTGGTTTGGGTGTAAATGATTTAGCTAAACGATTAATAGATTATAGTTTTCATGCTCCAACTATAAGTTGGCCTGTTCCAGAGACGATAATGATAGAGCCTACTGAAAGTGAAAGTTTGGTTGAATTGGATAGATTTTGTGAGGCTATGCTATTGATTGGAGAAGAAATCAGCGAAATAGAAAAAAATGTTGCATTAAAGAATAACAATGTAATAAGTAACGCTCCCCATACGCTGAAAGAGTTAATTGCTGATAATTGGCATTATCCTTATTCAAAAGAAAAAGCTTCTTTTCCTTATAAAACTCCAACGTCTATTAAGTTTTGGTCTTCAGTTTCTAGGATCAATAATGCATATGGCGATCGCAATTTAATTTGTTCTTGCAATGTAAATCAAGGCGAGACTTTAGAAGAAAAAAAATGTGCTTAAAGGACTAGCGTTCTTATATTTACTTAGTTATTATCAGTGAGAATAAAAATTTAATATTTTCTTATAGAATTTTTTTAAATTTTTTTATTAAAATATTCGAGCATCAAATTTTTTGGGGTATTTGAAGCTATGACCAAAGATTTTAAATCTGGTAATGTTAAGCATCTGCCAATTAAAAACGTAGATTTACCAAATTTTGTCAATAATTTTTCGGGAGATAACTCAAACATTTATTCCATTGAGGGAACTAATGTCATAAGAGTACCCTTTGGTAAAAAATTTTCAAAGAAAAAAAGGCCTGAAAAGAACCAAAATATCGCTACTCTAATACTTCCTTTAAGTTCATATAATAATCCCACGCCTCCACACGTAGCATAATTAGGATTAATTTTAATCTATTTCTTTGAGAGTATCTGCATAATAATTTTGCAGTTGTAATGTTGCTTGATTCCAATCCCATTTTTCTGCTTCGTTTCGTGCCTCTTTTCTCATAACTTCTCTTTTATCTTCATTCGCTAGAATTTTTTTTGTCGCTTCAATCAAACTTTGTTCCCCATTATCTTTTTCATCAGGATCATATAAACAACCATTAATCCCATCGCTAATAATATCTGGAATCCCCCCCTTGTTGGCTCCGATAACAGGACATCCTGCTGCCATTGCTTCTAGTAAAACTAACCCAAGTGTTTCTGTACTAGATGGAAATAAAAATATATCTCCAGATGCATAGGCGCTAGCAAGTTCATCGCCAGATAAATATCCTATGAAATTAGTCTTTGTATTTTCGAAGATTTTTTCAAGTTGGTTTCTATATGGTCCGTCACCTACAAGTGCTAGGCAAGCATTTGGAATACTTTCTAAGACTGGTTTAATTCTCTCAATTTGTTTTTCTGCTGATAATCTTCCTACATAAATCAATAAGTAATTAGCGTCGTTATATTTTCCAAATAATTTTTTTCTCATTTTCTCACTTCTCAAATCTGGTCTGAAACTGTAAGTATCTACTCCTCTTTGCCAAAGAGCAGTTCTTTGAATACCTTTTTCTTTTAATTCATTGACCATAGCGGTGGAAGTACACAAATTTAACAAGGCTTGATTATGTGCTGCTTTCAGTAATTCCCACAAAAGTGGCTCTAGCATACCCATACCGTAATGTTCCAGATATTTCGGAAGATGAGTATGGTAGCTAGCAATTAAAGGAATATTATTAGTTTTTGCCAACCATATACCACCTAAGCCAAGTACAGCTGGATTAACAACATGTATCAAATCTGGGTTAAATTTTTCTAACTTATCTGAGACTGCAGGACCGGGTAAACCAAGCTTCAACTCTGGGTACAAGGGTAGTGGCATTGCAGCAACTCCCACTACAGTTGCTCCCATATATGATTCTGGACACCCCTCTGGACAAAAAATTATAACTTCATCACCATTTTTTATTAAAAATTCAATTGTTTTAGTCAGTCTTGTTACTATGCCGTCAACTTTAGGTAAAAAAGTTTCAGTAAACAATGCAATTTTCACTTTCTTAAGGTAATTATTTCAAAATTTTAATTAGTCTTTATAGCCTCAGCTTGTTTTTTTGTCCAGGATGAAACACAAGGTATGCGATTAAGATCACATCTATTGGAGTATTTTTTAGCAACTTCAACAACTTCTTCTAACAAGCCATTATCAAGAGTAGTTGGGTTTAAACCTAATTCTATAAAGCATTTATTATCAACAATTAGATCATTTTCAACTGCTTCATTCCTTGGATTTGGTAAATAATTGATATCAGCTCCAGTTAGAGAAGCAACTTTTTTAGCTAGTTCTCCAACTTGATGACTCTCAGTCATTTGATTAAAGATTTTGACTCTTTCTCCAGATTTCGGAGGATTTTCAAGAGCAAGTTGTACGCATTTTACAGAGTCTTTTATATGTATAAATGCTCTTGTTTGCCCTCCTGTCCCATGAACACTTAATGGATATCCAATTGCAGCTTGCATTAGAAATCTGTTTAAAACAGTTCCATAATCTCCATCATAGTCAAATCGGTTTGTCAATCTAGGATCCTTTAAAGTTGCTTCTGTATTTGTTCCCCAAACAATGCCTTGATGTAGATCAGTGATCCTTACAAGATCATTTTTGTTGTAGTAAAGAAATAATAATTGATCTAAAGTTTTAGTCATATGGTAGACACTACCTGGACTTGCAGGGTGTAATATTTCTTCTTCAAAGCGGCTTCCATCAGGTTGTGGAACTTCAACTTTTAGATAACCTTCTGGGATTGTTGCACCTCTATGTGATCCATATCCGTATACTCCCATTGTTCCTAAATGAACAACATGTATATCTAAATTACTCTCTACTATCGCAGCAAGTAGGTTGTGGGTGCCATTAACATTATTATCTACTGTATATCTTTTGGTAAAACTCGATTTCATCGAGTATGGTGCTGCTCTTTGTTCTGCAAAATGGATCACGGAATCTGGTTTTTCATCAATGAGCAAATTTAGTAATTTTTGATATTGCTTAGAGATATCCATATTAAGAAATCTCATAGGCTTGCCTCCAGTCTCTTCCCATGCAGAAAGTCGTTCTGTTATGGAAGAAATTGGAGTTAAAGATTCTACCTCTAGATCAATATCAATTTTTCTACGACTTAAATTGTCGACAATAATTACATCATGATTTTGCTCTGCTAAATTCACCGCACAAGGCCAACCGCAAAAACCATCTCCACCTAGAACAATAACTTTCACTCAGAACTCCAGAATTAAAAGATTCATAATATATTTATTAAATTACTACAGCGTGCTTCCACTTTGCGAAAAAACATTGTAAATAGTTTCAAATCTTCTTTCTTAATACGATAAATAAAAGCAAATAATAAATTTTTACTTTCTTTTTAAACTTTTCTCAATTTAGAGAATTAGATAGATATATTTTTTTCCGGGGAACTTGCTACTGCAAAGTCTTGTTTTTTAATTCTTCCTGCCAGAAAAGCTTGCCTGCCAGCTTTCACACTATAATTTATCGCTTGGGCCATTAGAGGAGGATTTGCAGCTTGTGCTATTGCACTATTGATTAAGACACCATCAGCTCCAATTTCCATGGCTTGAGAAGCTTCACTAGGCACCCCGATTCCTGCGTCAATTATTACTGGCACTTTTGCATTCTCAATAATAATCCTTATATTTGATAAATTTAACAAACCTTGCCCGGAGCCTATGGGAGAGCCCAGTGGCATTACAGTTGCACAACCTATTTCTTCCAGTCTTTTTGCAAGAATAGGATCTGCATTGATATAAGGTAGTACAGCGAAACCCTTTTTTATTAAAATTTCGGCTGCTTTAAGAGTTTCTATTGGATCTGGTAGCAAATACTTTTTGTCAGGAATAACTTCTAACTTCACAAAATTATTTTCTTCTTGACCAGATAATTTTGCAAGTTCTCTTCCTAAAATTGCTATTCTGACTGCCTCATCGGAATTCACACAACCAGCTGTATTAGGAAGCATCCAGTATTTTTCCCAGTTGATTTTTTCGAGTAAATTTTCTCCGGTCTGATCATTTTTAATTCTTCTAACAGCAACGGTTATAATTTCCGTTTCAGAATTTGACAAACTTTCCACCATATCTTGAGTAGATTTGTATTTGCCAGTACCAACCAATAATCTACTGGAAAATTGTTTTCCACCAATTAGTAAAGAAGAATAATGTTCCATATTTAGAATCCCTTATCTTTAATACCTTTATAAGGTTCATAATTGTTTCTTTTTTCTAACTCCTTACTTTTTTTAATTGCTGTTTTGTTTTTTGGATCAATCACCAAAACCTTTTGATAAGTTTCATATGCCAAGTCATACTCAAGTAAACGCTGTTGTGCTGATGCGAGGTTATTTAGAGCTATAGGATATTCTGGAAGTGATTTTATGGCAGATTTATAGTGTTTAATTGCTTTCTTAAATTCATTTTGAGCAGCATAAGAAAATCCTAAAGCATTATTTATTATCGCTTTGGCTTCATCAGGTTCATTTTCATAATTTTCAATTGCTTTTAAAAAAGTTTTAGAAGCTTCAGAATATAATCTTTTTTTTATCTGAATAGACCCAAATTCATATAATTCTGCAGCTTGAGTGAGAGAATCTAAACCTTTCTGCTCGAATTTTACTAAATTTAATTCTTCACTTCTTGTTTTTAAAAATTGTCTAAATACAAAAATAGAAATTATTATTAATACAACAAAAAGAATTATTAAATAAGATTGAAAGGAAGATATTTCCATTATTTATAATTTTTCTAGATTATATTCTTTTTTTCTACTGACTAACTGAAGAAACAATTTTTTCAAAACACTTAGGATCGTTTAAGGCTAATTGAGCAAGCATTTTTCTGTTGATGATAATTTCTGCATTTTTCATCCCATTTATTAACTTGCTGTAGTTTGTTCCATTTATCCTTGCAGATGCGTTAATTCTAGAGATCCAAAGTCTTCTAAAATCTCTTTTTCTTCTTCTTCTATCCCTATAAGCATTACAAAGAGCTTTCATCACTCTTTGGTTTGCGGTTCTGAAAAGATTTTTGTTGCCGCCTCTAAAACCTTTTGCAAGATTTAAGATTTTGTTTCTTCTTTTTCTGGCTATGTTGCCTCTTTTTACCCGTGCCATGAATATCTAATAAAAATTGGTTAAAGATTTATGCGTATGGAATCATTAATCTTACATTATCAGCATCTCTTTCATCAACTACGGCTTTTGTTGAGAGATGTCTTTTTAATTTTGAGCTTTTATGATCAAGTAAATGATTATGGAAAGCTCTTCTTCTCATGAATTTACCCGTCGCAGTAGCTTTAAATCTTTTGGAAGCTGATTTACGAGTTTTTAGTTTAGACATTTAAGTCAAATGTGTTTGATTAGAATAATCTAAACCTTTATATGCATTGGTGCAAATTAAAGTTTTTAATTAATTAAGGAAAGTTCTAATTTATGAAACTTACATTTACCTTTTTAAACTTATTTTTAGGCTGTATTTCTCTTTTAATAATAAACACTAAATTTATTTCACATGCAAAAGGGGAAGAATTGCTAAAGGTTGAACTCCATAATGAAATTAAAAAAGGAAAATTTTTAATTGGTTTAAAGCAATATTTAGGTGGGGAGAATGATAGTTTTTCGGAGAAAAAGAATATAAACTTTACAACTAATAAAGGTTTTTTAAACTTGATATCGTCTAACGGTATTAAACATAAATCAAAACAGATAAATATTACATGGGCGGATATTCCCGTAAAAAATCCAAAAACAATTGAAAGAATTGTTTTTGGTCCTTTTGCTAGCTATGAATCGGCAAAAAAACAATCAGAGAAACTAAGAGATAAAGGATTTGAGACGACTGTTGCCTACCCTAAAAATTGGGAAGTATGGATTCCATTTCAAGATGATCTGCCAGAGTTTGAATTAAACAATAAGATTTTCAGAAAAATAAAAAATTTTCAAATTACTCCCGTTCTTAGAAATGACTATAGTGGTATGAAACTTGAAGGTCCTATTTATATTTATTCTGAAGAGAAAATAAAAATAAATGGTGTTAATTTTGGCAAAAATTTTTATTTAATAAAGGATTTATATGGAACTTGGACCTTAGTTCAAAAAATTGAATTTGATGACTATTTAGAAGGTGTTTTGCCATATGAAATTGGACCGAATTCTCCTTTAGAAGCACTCAAGGCTCAAGCAGTTATTGCAAGAACTTGGGGCATATTTAATTCTGATAGATTTAATATGGATAAATATCATTTATGTGTAAGCATTCAATGCCAAGTTTATAAGCCTTCTGAAATTTCATATAAAAAAGTACAAAAAGCCATAAACGAAACTTCAAATTTAATTCTTACTCATGAAAATCAACCAATAAATGCCTTTTATCATGGTTCTAATGGTGGAGTATCTGCTACTGCAAGCGAGTCTTGGCAAATTCAAGATTATTCTTATTTCAATTCAATCATTGATGGTTCTAAAGCATTAAGTAAAATTTTTAAACTTCCAATTACAAATGAATCTTATTTAAATAATTTTTTAGATTTTGATGAAGAACAGTTTTATGGGAGTAATCATTCTCTTTTTCGATGGAATAAGAAAATTTCTAATCTTGAAATTAAAGAAAAGTTAATTAAAAACAAACTTATAAATATTAATGAAGATGTTTTTGATTTAAATTCTATTGAACGTGGGTCTAGTGGCAGAGTGACAAAATTGGAAATAAAAACGGACAAGGGTAATAAATCTATTGTTCTTGTTAAAGATGATATTCGAAGGGTATTAAATTTTATACCTAGTAATTTGTTTACTATTAATAAATTAAGTGATGATTTATGGCTTTTGAGAGGAGGAGGCTTCGGTCATGGTGTAGGTTTATCTCAGTCAGGAGCAATTGAAATGGCTAAATTAGGATTCTCTTATGAACAAATATTGAATCATTACTATCGAAGTGCAAAACTAAAAAAATTTGAGATATTGTCTCAATGGAAGTTAAGTAATTAACAATTTACTTTTATGAGTAAGGGTTTTTATAAAAATCGAAGATTGAAGTCGCTTATATTTCTTAGTGCTTGTTTTTTAGTAGCTTTTATTCCTCATGCTAGCAATATCGAAAATTTCTTTTACATGATATTGACTATTTCTTTTGTGATTGTTTTTTACGGTTTAATAGTTATTTCTAGAAATTTCAAAAGGAACACTGTTTTAAATACTGTAAGCAGAAGAATAAGTAATAAAGAGTTACCTGTGCTTGATATTTTAGTCGCAGCTAGAGATGAAGAGAATGTCATATCAAGATTAGTTGAAAAATTATTTAGTTTAGATTATCCAACAAATAAATTAAATATTTACATAATCGATGATGGTAGTTCTGATAAGACGCCTTTAATTTTAGATCGATTATCTAGAAAATATGCCAAGCTAAAAGTCATAAGTCGTTCTCCAAATGCAGGAGGAGGAAAGTCAGGAGCTTTGAATTATGCCTTGAAATTTACCCATGGTGAATGGTTATTAGTTTTGGATGCTGATGCTGAATTAAAACAAGATTCTTTGATAAGGTTATTTAGTTTTGTAGAAGAGGGTGATTGGTCTGCAGTTCAACTAAGAAAATCAGTAACAAATGTAAGTAAGAATTTTTTAACTTCCTGTCAGTCAATGGAGATGGCTATGGATGCAATCTTTCAATATGGAAGATTATCAGTTGCTGGAGTTTCAGAATTAAGGGGAAATGGTCAATTAATTAAGAAAGAAACATTATTAGCATGTGGTGCTTTTAATGAAGATACAGTTACAGATGATCTTGATTTGAGTTTAAGATTATTATTATCAAAATCTAGAATTGGAATCTTATGGGATCCTCCAGTCATGGAGGAGGCAGTTGAGAATTTAAATGCTTTATTAGCCCAAAGGCAAAGATGGGCAGAGGGGGGGTTGCAAAGATTCTTCGATTATGGAGATCAATTATTTACTAATAAAATTGATTATTTGCAGAAATTTGATTTAACTTACTTTTTCATCTTGCAATATGCATTACCAATCATTTCTATTTTTGATTTAGTTTTCAGTGTTGCTTTTTTAGATTCACCAATTTACTGGCCTATTTCATTTACAGCTTTTATGTTATCTGGAATTGCGTTTTGGTACGGTTCTTCTTGTAAAAGTGAAGTACCTGTATTGCAAAAAAGCAATTTTTTGATGGTATTTGTATCGGTTTTTTATTTATCACATTGGTTTTTAGTAATCCCTTGGGTAACTATAAAGATGTCTGTTTTTCCAAAAAAGATACTCTGGAGAAAGACTCTTCATACTGGAGTTTAATCTATTCATCAAGGTCTATAATTTCTCCATTAAAAAAATTTGCTAAATTTTTTGAACTATCATCATAAGTTTCCTCGTTAGATATTTTTGTTGACGAATTAGTTTTTGGATCTATTTTAATTTTTGGTTCTATTTTTTTTATTGGCTGGGAATCATTTACTTCATTTTGGGTTATTTCTGGAGTGTTTGTTGGGTTACCTTTATTTAATTTTTTGGTCGAAAAATTAAGTATTATTCCATCTCCAAATATCTTTTTTACAGTATTTTCAATTATAACTTTTCTGCTTTTTATCATACTTTCCCAGTTTGGAGATAATGCAATTGTGATTTTCTCCGAATCAAAACTTTCAAGTTCGGCTTGTTGCGAAAGTAACATTTTTGTTGATGGTAACTCTACTTTAGAAAGAATTAATTCCCATTTATCTTTTAAATTTGATCCAGGATTATCTTGGTTATTTTCAGAAATATTTTCAATTCTCTCTTTTTCAAGAACTTCAAATTTTTCTACTTTTTCGTCTTTTTTTTCGATCAATTCCTTGTGAGTTATCTCTTCTTGGATACTTGGTTTTGGAATCTCATCTGAAATATTTTTTTTATTAATTGGAATGTTTTTTCTACTTTCATGCTTCTCCTCAGTCGTATTGTTTTTACTTTCTTGTTTATTTTCAAAACTATTTATCTCTTGACTATCTAGAAGACCAGTTAAATGAATTTCAAACCAAAGCCTTGGATTATCACTTGATTTGATTTGATATTCGATATTTCTCAGATTATTATGCCAATTAATTATTGTTGATTTATTTATTGTTTTTGAGATTTTATCTAACTCATCTCGAAATTCATCAGACGTATAATAAAGATCTGAATATTTATTATTTGTAGTGTGTAATAAAAGATCTCTTGTTATATTCAATAATCCGATAATTATTTGAAGAGGTTCGTTTCCAGCATCATATAATTTGTTACAGGTGTCAATTAATGACTCTGGCTTATTCTCAACCAATGATTTAATCAGATTTGTTAATTCATTTTCTGATACTTCTCCTAGGAGGTTTTGGATATTATTGATTGTTATCCCTTCTGGTAAGAGATTCAATTGTTCAAGGAGGCTTTGTGCATCTCTCATACCTCCATTAGACCTTTTTGCAATCATTTTTAACGCCTGAACTTCGTAATTAATGGATTCTTTTTCGGCGATTTCTGATAAATGTTGAAAAATATCACTAGGGCTTATTCTTCTAAAATCAAACTTTTGGCATCTACTTTTTATTGTATTTAATACTCTCTCAGGATTTGTCGTCGCAAGTATAAATACAACTCTTGAGGGTGGTTCTTCAATAGTTTTTAGTAAAGCATTTGAAGCTGCCGTTGAAAGCATATGACATTCATCAATTACATAGACTTTCCATCTCGCTTGAGTAGGTGCAAATCTCGCTCTTTCTATAATTTCTCTTATATTTTCTACTCCTGTATTTGATGCTGCATCAATCTCGATAATATCTAGAGCGCTCCCATCTGTAATTTGTCTACATAAGTCACATCTACAACAAGGAGTTATCGTAGGTTGGTCGAATGCCTGGCAATTTAGAGATTTTGCAAATATTCTTGCACTTGATGTTTTTCCAGTGCCTCTTGGACCATTAAAAAGATATGCAGGAGCAATTTTTTTTGTTAATAGAGCTTGTTTTAGTGTAATGGATATAAATTTTTGCCCAACCAATTCGTCTAAGTTGTTTGGTCTATATTTTTGATGAAAAGGCTTATGTATATTTGGCATTTATCTTTCATTAATTAGAAAAATTAGGGATTCAATTAAAAAAATTAAACTCTAATTTTATGCAGACTCTTTAATGATTCTTTTTGAGCCTGAAGGTAGTTTAACAATTTTAGATGAGAACAAATTATCTACCATTTTTTTTGTAATTGTGAATTCTTTTACATTTTCTTCAGAAGGCAAAGTGTACATTATGTCTAGCATTAGTTCTTCAATTATTGATCTTAATGCTCTTGCACCTGTTTTTCTTTTGTATGCTTCATTTGCTATCGCTTCAACAGAATCAGGCTCAAATGATAATTCAACATTATCCATACTTAGTAAAGTTTTGAATTGCTTTACTAATGCATCTCTTGGTTGAGTCAAAATAGATTCTAAAGTTTCTTTAGTAAGACGATCTAATACAGCACAAACCGGAATTCTTCCAATAAATTCGGGAATTAGACCATATTTCACTAAGTCATCTAATTCTAAATTTTTCAGGGAATCTCTTGGATCTACTATTTTTTTTGTATCAACTTTGTTTTCATCTGAATTGGTGGTAAATCCTATAGAGTGTTTACCCATACGCTTTTGAACGATATCCTCTAAACCTATAAAAGCTCCCCCACAAATAAATAGTATTTGACTCGTATCAATTTGGATGCAGTCATTATAAGGATGTTTTCTTCCGCCTTGAGGTGGCACATTTGCAATTGTTCCTTCAAGCATTTTTAATAATGCTTGCTGTACCCCTTCACCGGAGACATCTCTAGTAATTGAAGGATTCTCGCTTTTTCTTGCAATTTTATCTATTTCATCAATATAAATAATTCCCTTTTGAGCTAGTTCTACATTCATTTCTGATTTCTGTAGAAGTCTTAAAAGTATGTTTTCAACATCCTCCCCAACATATCCAGCTTCTGTCAAAGTCGTTGCATCAGCTACTGCAAAAGGAACATCTAAAAACTCTGCTAAAGTTTGCGCCAATAATGTTTTTCCACTTCCAGTAGGGCCGATGAGTAAAATATTTGATTTTTGTAATTTAGTTGCTTGTGAATCAGTTGAATTGCTATTTTTACTGTCTTCTTTAACTTTCCAAGCTAACCGCTTGTAGTGATTATATACGGCTACTGATAATATTTTTTTTGCAGATTCTTGTCCAACAACTTGATTATCTAGAAAACTTTTTATTTCTAATGGCTTAGGAATTGAGGTTAATTCTAAAGGAACAGATTTTTTTGGATTATCAGTTGGTAATTTCTTTTTTACTTGTGGAGAGTTGTTTGTGTTCGCTTGATTATCAAGTAGTTCTTCATCGAGAATCTCATTACAAAGGTCTATGCACTCATCACAGATATAAACCCCAGGACCAGCTATAAGCTTTCTTACTTGGTCTTGTGACTTCCCGCAAAATGAACATTTAAGATGGGCGTCGAATTTAGCCATCGATTATAAGTTTTTAAAGTGAAAGGTGTGAAATATTCCCTATTCACTAGGATTGCTCATAAATATCGATTCGTCATCATATTCTTAAAAAATCAGGACCCCTTGTCACTTTTTGATAACTTTATCAATTAATCCATATTCGACTGCTTCTGAGGGGGATAAAAAGTAATCTCTTTCTGTATCTTCATTAATTTTTTCTAAAGGTTGACCAGTATGTTCAGCTAAAAGTGAATTTAATGTTTTCTTAAGAAAAAGTATTTCTTTAGCTTGTATTTCAATCTCTACTGCTTGACCTTGCGCACCTCCTAGAGGTTGATGAATCATAATCCTAGAATTAGGTAAAGCTAATCTTTTCCCCTTTGCTCCTCCAGAAAGTAGAAATGCCCCCATACTTGCGGCTACCCCAAAACATATTGTCACTACATCAGGCGATATTTGTTGCATGGTGTCATAAATGGCCATTCCTGCAGTTACTGAGCCTCCAGGAGAATTAATATATATTTGTATGTCTTTTTCGGGATCTTCAGCTTCAAGAAATAATAATTGTGCAACAAGGGAGTCAGATACTTGATCATTAATTCCAGTACCTAAAAAAATTATTCTTTCCCTCAATAACCTTGAATATATATCAAAAGCTCTTTCTCCTCTACCTGATTGTTCTATAACAGTTGGAACAGCGGCAATAGTCTTATGATTACTTTCGTAAGAACTTATTGAGCTTTGGATTAAATGTTTTTTTTCTGAGTTCACAACTTAGTTTGAGTCTTATGAATAATTTAGGGGGTTTTTGTTTAATTAGTAGGAAATTTCATAAATTATTTTTTTTCTTTTTTATTTCGAGTTTTTGTAGTTTTTGTAGTTCCTGTTGTTTTAGTCCCAGATTTTGCGGCTTTTGATGTTTTGGAGGTTTTTGTAGCTTTAGAAGTTTTTGTAGTTTTTTCTTTTACTTCAGAATTTTCTTCAAGCCAAATTATTAATTTTTCTTTGAGTAGATCGTTACTTACTACTTCTGTTAATCTTTTAATATCTATTTGTTTTGAAGATTGAGAGATTGCAGCTTCATAATCTTTCATTTTTAAATCAATTTCATCTTTCTCGACTTTGATGTTTTCTGTTTCAGCTAATGCTTTTAAAGCTAAATTTCTTTGAACATTTTTTTCAGCTTGAGGCCTTGTGGACTCTGCTAATGACTTAACTAATTCCGGAGTGAAAGTAGATTTTACATCAAGACCTTGTTGAGCAAATCTTTGAGCGGTTTGTTCAATATTATTCCTCACTTCTATATCAATCATAGATTTTGGAATTTCAGCAACCAATTCGTTTGTTAAAGCATCTAATAAAGCTTCAATTTTGATATCTTTTTGAGTTTTTTCAAAATTGTCTTTAAGTTGCTTCTCAATATCTTTCTTTAACTCTTTTAATGATTCTTTGTTGCCAGACTGTTTTGCAAAATCGTCATTAAGTTCAGGCAATTCTTTTTCCTTAAGATCCTTAAGATTTACTTCAAAAATTGCTTCTTTGCCTCTTGAATCCTCATGAGAATAATCATCAGGAAATTTAAGGTTAAGTGTTTTAGTATCACCAATTTTCATCTTTACGATTCCCTCAACGAAACCAGGAATCATTTTGTTCTTTTCTAACTCAAGATCCATTGATTCACTTGTTCCACCATCAATCTCTTTACCAGAATCTTTATATTTTCCTTTGAAACTAACTACAGCAATATCTCCTAATTTTGCTGCTCTATTGGTAACTGGAATAATGTTTGCAAACTGATTTCTAGATTTTTCTAGCGCTTCATCTATTGACTTAGGATCAAACTTTGTATTTGATATTTCAACACTTAGTCCTTTGGATTTTTTAAGTTTTAATTCTGGGGCAATATCAGTTTGAAGAGTAACCTTAAGTGATTTTTCAGGACTAAACTTTGCAAGTAAAGATTCAAATCCATCTATCAATTCTGGCTCACTTAGTGGCTCTATAGATTTTATTTTTAACGCTTCTTGCCATGATTTATCAATAATTTTTTCTAGAGCAGAAGCGTGTAATTGCGTGATGCCAATTCTTTGGATTAAGACTTGTTTAGGAATCTTACCAAGTCTAAATCCCGGAATTTTAGCCGAACGACTGATAGAACTGATTGTTTCATTTACACACGTTTTGCATGTCTCAGATGGTATTTCTAATTCGAATGAAATTCTACTTTGAGGCAGAGGAGTTGTTTTGACTATTAGTGCATCTTTAGCCATGTTTTTCTAAGTTATTACTATAAGTCGAATCTTAATTATTTCACATTATGTGATTTCCTTGAAAGTTAATTTTTTGATAAAGTAAAAAAAATAGTCAATCTATTTATAAAAATCATTTTAAAGTGTGAGACAATCTCCGTATTTGCCTAATAGGCCATTAAAAGTTGCTGTTTTAGGTTCTTCAGGTGCTGTGGGATCTGAATTGCTAAAAATTCTTGAACAACGTGATTTCCCAATATCAGAATTGGTCTTGCTTGCATCAGAGCGGTCAGAAGGAAAAAAAATTATTTGGAAAGATGAAGAATTAGTTACAAAAAAAACAACTAAGGAAGAATTTAAGAATCTTGATTTAGTTTTGGCTTCAGCTGGCGGAAGTATTTCAAAAAAATGGTTGTCTACCATTATTGATCAAAATGCTTTATTGATAGATAATTCAAGTGCTTTCAGATTAGATAAGAACGTCCCTCTTATAGTCCCTGAAGTTAATGCTAGTGACGTACTTAATCATGATGGGGTAATAGCGAATCCAAACTGCACTACCATTTTGTTGACATTAGTTTTAGCTCCATTAAACAAACTTTCGACTATTCAAAGAGTTATTGTCTCAACATATCAATCTGTCAGTGGTGCAGGCCAACTGGCGATGGAGGAACTAAAACTTTTAACTGAACAATATCTTCAAGGAAATCCTCAAAAAAGTAAAGTTTTGCCATACTCCCTTGCTTTTAATTTGTTTTTGCATAATTCCCCTATGCTTTTAAATAATTACTGCGAAGAAGAGATGAAAATGGTTAATGAGACAAGGAAAATATTAAATATTGCTGATTTAAAGCTCTCTGCTACATGTGTTCGAGTCCCAGTACTGAGAGCACACTCTGAATCGATCAATATTGAATTTGCCGATGTAGTTGAGCCTAAAGATGCTCTTGAAGAATTAAAACAATCTCCTGGAATTGAAGTTATTGAGGATTACAAAAATAATAGATTTCCTATGCCAAATGACGTTATGGGAAGGGATAATGTTGCTGTTGGCAGGCTAAGAACTGATATAAGTCAGCCTCATGGATTAGAATTATGGTTATGTGGAGATCAAATAAGAAAAGGAGCAGCTTTGAATGCTGTTCAAATAGCTGAGTTATTAATTCCAAAAAAATGATTACAGACAAAACTGAGTGTAATAATCCACTATTTGGAAGAATATTGACTGCAATGGTTACTCCATTCACTGAGAATGGAGATGTAGATTATGAACTAGCTATAAAACTTTCAAATTATCTTTTTGAGAACGGTTCCGATGGAATTGTGTTGTGCGGTACTACTGGAGAATCTCCGACTCTTTCATGGGCGGAACAGCATGATTTATTTATTGCGGTAAAAGGATCTTTAGATGCAAGCTGTAAAGTAATAGTTGGCACTGGTAGTAATTGTACAAGCGAAGCTGTGGAAGCTACAAAAAAAGCTTACGATTCTGGTGCCGACGGTGCTTTGGTCGTTGTTCCTTATTACAATAAGCCCCCTCAAGAAGGTCTTTATAAACATTTCAGTTCTATAGCTAAATCTGCAAAGGATTTACCTCTTATGCTCTACAACATTCCTGGCAGGACTGGATGCAATTTATTACCTGATACTGTGAAGAAACTTATGGATTTCTCAAATATTCTCAGTATTAAAGCTGCAAGCGGTAGAATAGAGGAAGTAACAGAATTAAGGGCTATTTGTGGCTCCGAACTCTCTGTATATAGTGGCGACGATTCATTGTTGCTTCCAATGTTATCGGTAGGTGCTGTAGGAGTAGTAAGTGTTGCAAGTCATTTAGTTGGATTGCAATTGAAAGAGATGATTCATTCTTTTCAAAGTGGAAAGGTTTCCAATGCTCTTGCTATTCATGAAAAACTTCAGCCTCTTTTCAAAGCACTCTTTATGACTACTAATCCAATCCCAATTAAAGCTGCTTTGGAGCTATCGGGATGGGATGTAGGTAATCCTAGGAGTCCTTTGTCACCTTTAAACAATGACATGAAAAAGCAACTATCTTTTATCCTGAATTCCCTATAATAGGGATTATATTTAACTTGATAATTAAATTTAAATAAACCTTATTTGATTACAAGCAGGCCTTCATAAATTTCAAAATTATGCAATCAAGTACAAATTCAACTGTAAATAGATCTACTCATGATTCATCTAGATCTAAAAGTAATACTCCAGCTCTACGGGTAATACCTCTTGGAGGATTACATGAAATAGGAAAAAACACTTGCGTTTTTGAATATGGTGATGAATTAATGCTTGTTGATGCTGGCCTAGCTTTCCCATCTGATGGTATGCATGGCGTCAACGTTGTTATGCCTGATACAACTTTTTTAAAAGAAAATCAAAGAAGAATAAAAGGAATGATTGTCACTCACGGGCATGAAGATCACATTGGAGGTATTTCTCATCATCTAAAGCATTTTAATATTCCCATTATTTATGGCCCAAGACTTGCAATGTCAATGCTTAGAGGAAAAATGGAGGAAGCAGGGGTATCTGATAGAACAACTATACAGACAGTAAATCCTAGAGATGTTGTAAAAGTAGGACAACATTTTTCTGTTGAATTTATTCGAAATACCCATTCTATTTGCGATAGCTTTTCTTTAGCAGTTACAACACCTGTTGGCACAATTATTTTTACGGGAGATTTTAAGTTTGATCATATGCCAGTAGATGGAGAGCAATTTGATATTGAAAGAATGGTGCATTACGGAGAGAAGGGTGTTTTATGCATGTTCAGTGATTCTACTAATGCCGAAGTTCCAGGTTTTTGTCCTTCTGAGAAGACTATCTATCCCTCTTTAGAAAAACATATTGCAGAGGCAAAAGAACGAGTTATCCTCACCACTTTTGCTAGTTCTGTGCATAGAGTGACAATGATCTTAGAATTGGCCATGAAACATGGAAGAAAGGTCGGTTTGTTAGGTAGATCGATGATAAATGTTATTGCTAAGGCAAGAGATATTGGTTATATGAAATGCCCAGATGATTTGTTTGTTCCTATCAAGCAAATTAGAGATTTGCCAGATAGGGAGACCTTATTATTAATGACGGGTAGTCAAGGAGAACCCCTAGCAGCGTTAAGCAGAATCTCTCGTGGTGAACATCAACATGTTCGGCTTAAGACTACTGATACTGTAATATTTTCAGCTAGCCCAATTCCTGGTAATACTATTTCTGTTGTTAATACAATAGATAGATTAATGAAACTCGGAGCAAAGGTTGTTTATGGAAAGGGTGAGAATATTCATGTTTCTGGTCATGGTTTTCAAGAAGATCAAAAGTTAATGTTGGCACTCGCAAAACCTAAGTTTTTTGTTCCTGTTCATGGAGAACATAGAATGCTTGTTTGTCATGGGAAGAGTGCACAAACTATGGGGGTTCCAAAGGACAATATCTTAATTATTGAAAATGGAGATGTAGTTGAGTTAACACCTAATTCTATTCAAAAGGGTGATCCTGTAAAAGCTGGTGTTGAACTGCTTGATAACTCACGAAATGGGATTGTAGACGCTCGAGTATTAAAGGAAAGGCAGCAATTAGCTGGGGATGGTGTAGTAACTGTTTTAGCTCCTATTAGTACAGATGGGAAGATGGTTGCGCCTCCTAGAGTTAATTTGAGAGGAGTTGTTACTACTGCAGAGCCAAGAAAAATGTCTATGTGGACAGAACGAGAAATAAGCTGGGTCTTAGAAAATAGATGGAAACAATTATCCAGACAAACTGGGCCGAATAATTTTGAGGTAGATTGGATTGGTGTACAAAGAGAAATTGAAAATGGTTTATCGAGAAGAATGAGAAGAGAATTACAAGTTGAACCACTTATTTTGTGTTTAGTTCAACCTGCTCCAAGTGGAACTCGTGCTTATATTCCAAAGATTACAGAAGAGCAAAATTTCTCCAATAGAAATAGAAATAATAATAATTTCCATAAGAAATCAAACAATAATAGTCATCCTAATAGTTCAAATAACCCACAAAATTCCCAAAAAAGTTCAAAAGTATCACAGAATCCATCAGCTGAGACTGCTACAGAAGATTCATTTGAAGGTAGAACAAGAAGAAGAAGATCTGCTGTAACATCTTAACTTTTTTCAAAATTTATATAGTTTTTATCCCAAACAATTTTTAAAAACTCTTGCAGATTAATTTGACCTTTATTTTTTTCATAAATTGAAGTTGCTAATTTTGTCAGATTTTTAGAACTACATTGCTTTGGAGATATTTCTTTTAAAAATCTATTTAAAATTGTGCACCTCGCTTCAATACACATACCATTTAGGAGATTCCTATCGATACCTTTAACATCTTTACAATAAAAATATGCTAGTTCACTTAGATCATTACGTTCATTATTGTATTTGCTCATTTTTTGGGAAAAATTATTTATCCTCTCAGAACAACCAGGATAGATGACTTCTAAGGTAGGAATAATTTTTTTTCTTACTAAATTTCTTTTTAATTTAAGATCTGAATTTGTAGGATCTTCCCAAACTGGAATCTTCATTTCATTGCAAAATTGTTTTGTATCTTCCCTACTGAAAATTAATATTGGTCTTATTAAATAAATTTGATTTTCTATTAATCTTTTACTCTCAATATTACTCAGACCTGCAAAATTGCTTCCTCTAGATAAATTGAGGATAAATGTTTCTGCATTATCACTACTCGTGTGACCAGTTAGCAAATAAATATTATGTTTTTCCTGGTTTTTATTTAATAAAGTTTTGGCTCTTTCACATAATTTTTTATATCTCCATTCTCGTGCTTTTTCTTCTGAAGAAATACCTTCTTTATTTGCTTGATCAAAAGAGAATGAAATATTTTTATCTTCGCAATAATCTTTTAATTCAAGAGCATAAAGTGATGATTTTTCGTGCCACTGATGATCACCATGCCAAACACTAATGGACCAATTATGTAGTTTTTTTAGGTCATTAATTAGGGTTAATAAGGCCATTGAGTCTTGACCCCCCGAAACACTTATTAAAATATTGGATTCTTTGGGAATTAATATTTTTTTGGCAAGAATCTCCTTATGAAGCTTATGATGCCATGATGACCAATTTTTCTGACTTAATTTTTTATCAGTCATTTTGTGTTGCTCAGATAATATTTTTTAAAAAATGCACTGTTTTACTAAAACAATGTCACAATCGGGTAATAAATTCATTAAGTCAATGAGTCTGATTAATCTTTTGCCACAAAAAATCAAAGAAGAGTTAAGAAGCAAATCCTTACTCAAAGTTATTTCAGGATTGAATAATTTCGATGTTCAGTCTGTGAAAATAATTGTTGAGGCTGCTTCATTAGGAGGTGCAGATCTTGTCGATATTGCTTGTAAACCCGAACTCGTTGATTTAGCACTTAAGAATTCAACACTACCAGTTTGTGTTAGTTCAGTAGTGCCTCGATCTTTTCAAGATTGTGTAAAAGCAGGAGCATCATTAATTGAGATAGGAAATTACGATACTTTTTATGAAAAAGGCATTCATTTTTCAGATAAAAAAGTTTTAAACATTACAAAAGAGACGAGGGATTTATTGCCTAATTTTCCTTTATCAGTAACTGTTCCTCATACTATGCCTATTGATAAACAAGTTGATCTTGCTGTAAAGCTAGTGGAAGAAGGCGTTGATATTATTCAAACAGAAGGTGGTACCAGTTCTACTCCTTACTCTCCAGGAATTCAAGGTTTTTTTGAAAAATCAGTACCAACTCTTGCATCTACCTATGCTATTCATCAAGAATTTAAGAAACAATCTCTGAATATACCAATCATGAGTGCCTCTGGATTAAGCCAAGTAACTTGTCCACTAGCAATATCTTCTGGAGCCTCAGCAGTTGGGGTTGGATCGGTGGTTAATAAATTAGATGATTTAATATCAATGATTGCGGTTGTTAGGGGACTAAAAGAATCTTTGAAAAATTCAATAATTGGAGAAAAAATTTCTTAGTATAGCAACATCCTTTAACTCCTAGCTTGATGAACAACTATAAGCTTCAAGCTCCTTACGAACCAAATGGAGATCAACCAGAAGCTATTAAAAAATTAGTTAAAGGCGTAAATAATGGTAAACAGTTTCAGACTCTTTTAGGAGCTACTGGAACTGGAAAAACATTTACCATTGCCAATGTAATTCAACAAACAGGAAGGCCAGCACTTGTTTTAGCCCATAACAAAACGTTGGCTGCACAACTATGTAATGAATTAAGGGAATTTTTTCCAAAAAATGCTGTTGAGTACTTCATTTCTTACTACGATTATTACCAACCTGAAGCTTATGTACCTGTAAGTGATACTTACATAGCCAAAACTGCTTCAATTAATGAAGAAATAGATATGCTTAGGCATTCTGCAACACGCTCATTATTTGAAAGAAAAGATGTAATTGTTGTAGCCTCAATAAGTTGTATTTATGGTCTTGGTATACCGAGTGAGTATTTAAAAGCTGCAGTTAAATTTGAAGTGGGAAAATCAATAAATCTACGTTCTTCTTTGAGGTCTCTGGTTGAAAATCAATACACTAGAAATGATATTGAAATTACTAGAGGTAGATTCAGAATTAAAGGTGATGTTTTAGAAATCGGTCCAGCTTATGAAGATAGATTAATAAGAATTGAGTTATTTGGTGATGAAGTCGAGGCTATTAGATATGTTGACCCTACTACAGGAGAAATACTTGAAAGTTTGGAACAAGTTAGCGTTTACCCAGCGAAGCATTTTGTAACTCCAAAAGAAAGACTTGAGAGTGCAATAAGTGCAATTAGAAGTGAATTAAAAACTCAACTAGATAAATTTGCATACGAAGGAAAATTATTAGAGGCTCAACGTTTAGAACAACGTACAAAATATGATTTAGAAATGCTTAAAGAGGTTGGTTATTGTAATGGAGTTGAGAATTATGCTCGTCATTTATCAGGTAGGGAGGAAGGTTCACCGCCAGAATGTTTAATAGATTACTTTCCCAAAGATTGGTTGTTGGTAGTTGATGAGAGTCATGTAACATGTCCTCAACTTCATGCGATGTACAACGGTGATCAATCAAGAAAAAAAGTTTTAATAGATCATGGTTTTAGATTGCCAAGTGCTGCAGACAATAGACCTTTAAAATGTGAAGAGTTTTGGGAAAAATCAAAACAGACATTATTTATAAGTGCAACCCCCGGCCAATGGGAATTAGATCAATGTGATGGTGAATTTATTGAGCAAGTTATAAGACCAACTGGGGTATTAGACCCGGTAATTGATGTAAGACCTAGTGAAGGCCAAATAGAAGATCTGTTATCTGAAATAAGAATTCGAGCTGAAAAGAATCAAAGAGTGCTTGTGACAACACTTACTAAGAGAATGGCTGAAGATCTAACTGATTTTTTATCTGAAAATAAAGTAAGAGTTAGATATTTGCATTCCGAAATCCATTCAATTGAAAGAATTGAAATTATTCAAGACCTTAGAATGGGCGAATATGATGTTTTGGTAGGAGTTAATTTATTAAGAGAGGGACTAGATCTTCCAGAAGTATCCTTAGTCGCCATTTTAGATGCTGATAAAGAAGGTTTTCTGAGGGCAGAAAGGTCATTGATTCAAACAATAGGAAGAGCTGCTAGACATGTTGAAGGTGTTGCTTTGCTTTATGCAGATAACTTCACAGATTCAATGAAAAGAGCAATATCTGAAACTGATAGAAGAAGAACTATTCAAAAAAAATATAACCAAGTCAATGGTATTACTCCAAAACCTGCAGGCAAAAAAATAGAAAATTCAATATTATCTTTTCTAGAACTTTCCAGAAAACTTGATGCTGGTGGTTTATCTAAAGATTTAATAAATATAGTTAATAACAAAACTGACGCAATTCTCAGTTCCAGTGATAATCAATGTTTGCTCGAAGAATTGCCTGACTTAATAGAAAAGTTAGAAATTAAAATGAAAGACGCTGCAAAAGAGTTAAATTTTGAAGAAGCAGCAAATTTGAGGGATAGAATCAAAAAATTAAGACAAAAATTGGCAAGAAATAATTAAAAAGAACTTATTTTTCTAATTCGAAATGATTATGAATCGCATTAACTGCTTTGTCACAATCTTTTTCTAAGACAATACATGAAGTCCTAATTTCACTAGTGGCAATCATTTCAATATTGATATTTTGGTCAGCCAATGCTCTAAATATTTTTCCAGCCGTCCCAACCTTAAATGCCATTCCCGCTCCTACAGTACTTACTTTTGCTATAGCAGGGCCATCTTCAATGTATGATCCGGGTAATTTTTTAGTTAAGGCCTCAAAAACTAAGTTAGCTTTTTCTCTATCTTGTTTATTCATTGTAAGACTAATATCTTTAGTTTTAAAAGTGGAAATTCTTTCAGACTGAACAATAGTATCGATAAGTAAATTATTTTCAGCTAATGCTAAACATATCGATGCTGCTACACCTGGACGATCAGGCAGTTTTCGAAAGCTTACCTGAACTTGGTTTTTATCTAATGCAATTCCTCTTACTTCAGGTTGATCTTGTTTTTCATTGATTGGATTAACAAATATTTGTGTATCGGATAACTTAAATTTCTCAGCAACAAATCTAATAGCTTTTGGTATATTATTAATTTCAACTACACAGCTGACTTTAATTTCACTAGTAGCTATTAACCTAACGTTTATATTCGCTTGAGATAAAGTATCAAATAAATCAGCTGAAACACTAGGTCTGCCCATAATGCCTGCTCCCTGAATACTTAATTTTGTCATGTTGGTTTTTAAGTTAAATTCTCCCCCTAATTGACTAGTTATAAGTTCACATTGTTCTGCAGTCTTTTTTACTTCTAATACACCAACAGTAAATGTAATATCGTTTTTATTTCCATCATTTGTCGCTTGTATTATTAAATCTACGTTAATACTTGCTTCTGAAAGTTTTTCAAATATTTGTGCAGCAATCCCAGGCCTATCAGGAATATTTGAGAGACTGAATACTGCTTGGTTTTCTAATACTTCAAGACTATTGACTGTTTTTGTTAATTCTAAGCTTCCTCTTTTTAGCGGGAGAGGCTGGATTTGACTTTCTAAGAGAGTCCCACTGGAGTCACTTTGGCTTGATTTGACACATAATTTAATTCCATAATTGCGAGCAATTTCTACTGCTCTTGGATGGAGAACTGAAGCACCGACGCTTGCAAGTTCAAGCATTTCCTCGCAGCTAATTTCATCTAAGAGTTTTGCATTAGGAACAATCCTTGGATCAGTAGTAAGAACCCCTGGAACGTCTGTATAAATTTCGCAAGTCTCAGCTCCTAAAGCTGTTGATAAAGCTACCGCGGAAGTATCTGAACCACCTCTACCCAAAGTTGTAATTTCCATTGAACCCGTATGGCTTAATGTTGTTCCTTGAAATCCAGCTACGACAACTACAAAACCCTGATTTAAATAATTTTGGATCCTTTCTGTTTTAATATCCAGAATTCTCGCTTTACCATGAATTGATTCAGTAATAATTCCAACCTGGCTACCAGTCATTGAAATTGCAGGTATTCCGTACTCGTTTAATGCCATTGATAGAAGAGCTATGGTTACTTGCTCTCCAGTTGAGAGAAGCATATCCATTTCTCTTCGATTGGGATTTTTACTAATTGATTCCGCTAAACAATTTAAATCATCTGTAGTTTGCCCCATCGCAGAGACAACTACTACAATTTCATTCCCTGCTTCTTTACTTTGACAAATGCTACTTGCAATATTTTTAATTTTTTTAATATCACCGACAGAAGTACCGCCAAATTTTTTTACTAGTAAAGCCATATTTAAATGATAATGTAAATTCTTAAACTTATAATTTGGTTAACTTAATTTAATTAATTTCTCTGTAAAAACATTTATGGGATTATTACCTTGTTTTAGTAATGATTCAATATCTAGTAAGTTACTCATTAAATTAATTAAATATTCTTGAGATACATTTTTGACTTTTTTTCGAATAAAAAAAATTCGTTTTGGATTAGAAATGCCTGCAAGATTACAAATCTTTTCTGCATTATCGTTACCTGAATTAACTGATAGCTTGACAATGGTATGAATTCTTATTTGACTAATTAAACCTGCATTTAGTCTTAAAGCAGGTTCTCCTTTCTTTAAAGAATAATTTATTTCAATGAGGCTTTCATTAATATTTTTTTGTAAGAGAAGATCAATGATTTTGAAAATATTAGATTGATGATCACTAAATATTTTTTTTACATCAATACTTTTAAGAAAAAGTTGTGAATTCGAATCACTTAATATTGCAGAGAGGTATGTTTTAGCTTTAGCTAATTCATTTATTAGTTTAAAGCTGTCATTACCAACTGAATCAATTATTAATTCAGCTGCATTTTTATCAATTTTGATATTCATTTCATTTGCGGCATCTTCTAAAAATCTTTTTTGGCCCTCATAGTCCCAAATTTCTGGTAAAGAAAATGATTTTTCTTTGGCTAAATTATTTTTAATAAGTTTTTGTAAAAATTTAGTACTCTTTAGTCTTGAGTCTGGTTTTTTTGTATTTTGCAAAATGAAATAAGTATTTTGAGGTATATTGTCATGAATTTTTTCAAATTTAGTTCTTAGATCTTCATTTTTGGCAGTAAAAATGGGATTATTTTTCAATGTAACTATTCTGTATCCATCTCCAAAAGGAGGTGTAAGAACTTCATCAAAAGCTTTATTGACTTGCTCATCATCATCTCCATTTAAATTAGTTACGTTTATTTCTTTCCATTCTTTGGATACTTCCTTATCAATTAATTTTTGAATAAATGTATTTTGAGCATTTAGATCATTACCCCATAATATTTGTATTGGCATAATAGCTCAATAAAACCCATATATTAACTATGATTACTTCTAACACAAATTAAATTTAATGGTAATAGATCATCCAATTTTTTTGGAAAGCATCAGATTCATAAGATCTCGTTTAGCAGCAAATGATCTAAATTATTTGGAAAAAAAAGTATTAGAGAGATTAGTCCATACTTCAGGAGATTTTACGGTTCAAAATCTTTTAAATTTTAGTGAAGGTGCTTGTGAAAAGGGTCTTCAGGCACTTAAAAATGGTGCTCCGATTTTAACTGATACCGATATGGCAGCAGCAGCAATAAAATCCATGGCAGAAAATACAACTAGTAATACAGTATTCACCGCTAGAATGTGGTTTGGAAAAAATAATCATACAAACTTAACTAAAACTGCATATGGCTTAAGTGAAGGTTGGAAGGAGTTATCCGCTATAAATTCTGGAAGCAAATCTCCTATTGTAGTTATTGGCAGTTCGCCTACAGCGTTAACTTATTTAATTGATATTTTAGAAAATTCAAAAGATTTACCTAGTTTAATTATCGGAATGCCTGTTGGATTTATTGGAGTAGAAAATAGCAAAAATAAATTGATTTCCACCGATCTTCCTAGAATTGTTTTGAATTCAACTAGAGGAGGTGCTGCCATGGCAGCTGCTGCGGTTAACGCCTTATTGAGGGAAACTATTTAAAGAGTATTTATTTTATAAAAATGTCAAAAATCTACTTAATATCATAATTTAATTTGTTATTTTCTTCTAAAGAATTTAAAACTGATTTTGCTTTTTCTATAACTTCTTTTGGGACTCCTGCTAATTTAGCTGCTTCTATGCCATAGCTTTTGTTTGAGCCCCCTTTAATAATCCTGTGGCTAAAAATTAGCTGATCGTTATTTTGTTCTACTAAAACTTGAAAATTTTGTATATTCTTATTTGAATTTTTTAAATAATTAAGCTCATGATAGTGCGTAGCAAAAATAGTATTACATTGAATTTTTTTTGCAAGATATTCACTTACTGACCAAGCTATTGAAAGTCCATCAAAAGTAGATGTCCCTCTGCCAATCTCATCAAGTAAAACTAGTGAGCTAGAAGTTGCCTGATTTAGAATTGATGCAGTTTCAGACATTTCTACCATAAATGTTGATTGTCCAGATGATTGATCATCAACAGCCCCAATTCTTGTGAAAATCCTATCTGCAATCTTGATTTCAGCATTATTAGCAGGAACAAAGCTACCAATTTGTGTGAGAATTTGTATTAAACCAAGTTGTCTTATAAAGCAACTTTTTCCGCTTGCATTGGGACCGGTTAATATAATTAATTTTTGATTATCCTCAAAAGAGATATCGTTTGCTACAAACTTTTTATCACTTAACAATTGCTCTACAATTGGATTTCTTCCTGCGATAATTTTTGTACTATTTTTTGTTATTGAATCATTTATTGGTATTAATGAAGGTTTTATAAAATTGTTTTCTACTGAAGTAATTGATAAACCAAGTAGTGCATCAAGAGATGCTATGGATTTTGCGATTGATCTTATTTGTTTTGTTTTTTCAGCAACTATATTTCTTAATTCGCAGAAAATTTCATATTCTTTTGATGAAGCTCTACTTTTTATTTGGAAAATCTTATTTTCTTTATTTTTAATTTCAGAAGTGATATACCTTTCTTCATTAGTAAGTGTTTGCCTTTTGATCCAATGTTGTGGAGCTAAATTAACTTTTGACTTATTAATAGAAATGTAATAACCAAAATTTTTATGAAATTGAATTTTTAGGTTTGAAATTTTGCTAATTTTTCTTTCCTTTGATTCCTCTTTATTTAGCCACTCAGAGTAATCATCCATTAAATTTCGTAAACCATCTAATATATTGTCAACACCATCGTGGATCATGCCTCCTTCACTAATATTTAGAGGAGGATTTTCTACTAATTTAAAACTTATAGTATCAGCTAATTCTAAGAGTCCTTCATCAATATTTTTTAATTGATCAGTCCAATCTGGCAGATCATATTTAAATAATTCAATTATGGATTTTAGTCTAGGCAATTTTTTTAAACCTTCAGCTATTGCAATTAAGTCTCTGGGACTTGCATGACCTGCACAAGCTCTACCTGCAAGTCTTTCTAAATCCCCCATTGCTCTAAGTAAATTTTGGGTATCTGTACGTAATTTTTTAGATTCAAGAAAGTTTGTAATTATATTTTGTCTTTTATAAATTTCATTAACGTTTAATAGTGGTGAATCTATCCACCTTCTTAAACACCTTGCGCCCATGCAGGTATAAGTCCTATCAATACTCCATAGTAGCGAACCTACATAATTGTTTTCTCGTTGAGTATTTTTGATTTCTAAGTTTTTTTGAGTTTGATAATCAATAATTAATTTGTTGTGACCATATTGGATTTGTGGAAAGTCTAATGAGATTTTTAAAGAAGAATCTTTATCTAAATTTGAAGGATTAATTTTTTCTAAATAATTTAATAAACCTCCAAGTGATCTAGTTGCATTGTTTAAATTTTTAAGTCCTATTCCCTCTAGGTTTGCAATTTGGAAATAATTTTTTATTAGATAATTTGCTTCATTAATTCCAAAATTAGTCTCTTGAGAAACAGTATATGTAATTTGACTATTTCCTTTAATTAATAAATCTCTTACTGCATTGCTTCCTACAATGATTTCTGAAGAATCTAATTTAATAATTTCATCAAATAGTTTTGACAGAGATTGGCCTTCTAAAGTTATTAATTCTCCTGTGCTTACATCAGCTTTTGATATACCCCATTCATAAGATTCATCTGAGTTTTCTTCTGATAAGTAAATAGCACTAATCCAATTATTTTTCTTTGCTATCAACATCCCCTCTTCAATTACAGTGCCAGGAGTAATTATTCTCGTTATTCCTCTTTTAATTGGAGTGCCATAATTTCCAGAACTTTTTTCTAATTGATCGCATATAACCACAGAATAATTTTTTTTAATTAAATCAGCACAATATCTCTCCATTGCATGATGGGGAACCCCTGCCATAGGGATCTTACCAATCTCTTTGCCAGCATCTTTACTGGTAAGCGTTATTTCTAAAAGGTTAGATATTAATACAGCATCCTCAAAAAAACATTCAAAAAAATCTCCTAATCTATAAAGTAATAACCTATCTTTATTTTCTTCTTTTAGAGTTACATAATGCTTCATTACAGGAGTTAATTTCAGTTTTGAAACTGTTTTATAGCTATAAGATTCTTCATTGATGCAAACATTTTTGTTATTTGAAATTAAATCAGTCTTGAATTTATTTATTAAATTAGTTGAATTTTTTCTTTGTCTGGGTCTTTTTTGCGATTCTTTTTTTAAATCTTCCAAAGATAAATCTTCTGGAATTTTTGTTATTTCTTTTTGTTCATTATTATCATTACCAATCGCAAATAAATTCTTTTGAATTATCGTATCTTCTTGCATACTTTTTTAATTCCTAAATAGATATTAGGTAGAATTTTTTTTTTTGCATTTAAAGTGGCTAAAGTATGTAAATTTTCTCCAAAAATTATCATTTTCATGAGATTATAGTATTTATAATATTTGAAACCTAAGACTGAATTATGCAGGCTGTTAACTTTTTCTTCGTAAACGCTCTATTATTTGCTTCTTTAATTGCGGTAGTTGGAGTACCCGTTTTATATGTGACTCAACCTTCTACTGAGGAAGGACAGCGAGAAAGTAGGAGAAAAATTTATTCTATTGCTGCTGTTTGGGTTGTTTTGGTTTTTGTTACAGGGATAGTTTCTTCATTAGTTTGAACTTAATACCTTTTCGTGAGAGTCTATTAATATATCTAAGTAAAATTTAATGGCTATTTTTGAGGGTTCTTTTACTAATGCCTCTACTTTAAAAGTTGGGATTGTAATAGCAAGATTTAATGATTTAATTACAAATAAAATCCTATCTGGTTGTCTTGATTGTTTAAAAAGACATGGTTTAGATACCTCTGAATTAAGCAATCAAGTAGATATAGTTTGGGTTCCTGGTTCATTCGAATTACCAATCGCAGCTAAAACTCTTATAAAAAAAAAGAGTTATGATGTTGTAATTGCTCTTGGGGCTGTGATCCGTGGTGAAACTTCTCACTATGATGTAGTTATATCTGAGGCGAGTAAAGGTATTTCACAAGTTTCAAATGAAAATAATGTTCCAATTATTTTTGGAGTTTTAACTACTGATACTATGCAGCAGGCTTTAGAAAGAGCAGGGATTAAAAATAATCTTGGTTGGAATTATGCTTTACAAGCAATTGAGATGGGATCCTTAATAAAAAATTTAAATTAATTGAAAAAATTGAATTATTTTTATCATTGATCCCTTCTTTGATATAAAATAAAAAAGTTATGCGGATGTAGCTCAGTGGTAGAGCATCTCCTTGCCAAGGAGAATGTCGAGAGTTCGAATCTCTTCATCCGCTCTTAATGTTTGTATCTTTTAAGATATTCTTAATAAAAATTTCGTAATGACAAGAGTAATTTCTATTGAGGATTTAAAGGGATTATTTACTAAACCTTATGGTACAGATGCACCAACAAAACAAAAATGGGCTGAATTTTATAATGAGAATGTTATTTTTACAGACCCTACGCAGGAAACAGAGGGCTTAGATTCTTATGTTAAAGCTCAAGAAAAGCTTGTTAAAAGATGTGATGATGTTTTTTTAGAAACTCATGCAATTTCCATTACTGGGAATTGTGGATTTGTGGAATGGACTATGGGTTTAAAAATTATGGGTAAAGAATTTATCTATCCTGGAACTACTCGTTTATTATTTGGTAAAAATGGATTAATAACAGAGCACAGAGATTACTTTGATTTCTGCGGCCCAACTTTTGGACCAGTTCCTATTTTAGGACCTTTTATAAGATGGCTTTATAGTAAATTTATTTCTTGATTTTGTTTTCTTTAGAAACAGAGTGTTTTATATTTCATGAATCAATAAATTTTGAGAAGTAACATCTTTAAAATTAAATTGGGAATAAAACAATTTTTTATTTGTTGTCATTAAATATAATTTTTTTGTATTTTTAATTTTTTTAGAAGATAAAAGATTTTTTACAATTAATGTACCAAAACCTTTGCCTTGGTGATTTTCATCAATAACAATATCCCAAAGCACTCCGCGGTAAATCCCATCGGTTAAAGCTCTGCCAAAACCAACTATTTCTTGACCAACCCAAAGACTTATTACCACATCACTGTTAGCAAGACATTTTTTTAGATCATTAATTGTTCTTTTTTGTGCCCAGAAAGCATTTGTATCTAATAATTTTTGTAGCTTAATTAATCCATTTGTAGGTTTAAGATTAGGACCTAATCCAAAAACCCTTAACCCTAAAGCTCCTCTGGCATGTTTGATTAGAGATATTTTTTTCATTTATTAAAAAGATTTTGAAAAGTGATGTCAACTAGGTTATTTATGTGACTTCAATCTAAATACCTTAATCGATCGTTTATATAAAATAAAGAGATAATATTTTTCTTCATTCTGTTGTAACGCACTAATTTATAATGATTGTAATAAGATGAATTTTTTAAGGACTTTGACTTATGCTAAAACTTTTGTTGGGAGATCCGAATACACGAAAGTTAAAGCGCTATCAACCAATAGTGGAAGAGATAAATTTTTTAGAAGAAGAAATTTCTCAATTGACTGATGATGAGCTTAGACAAGAAACTCAAAATCTTAAATCAAATATTTCAGCAGAATTAGATTTTAAAAAACAAAAAGAACTACTTGAAGAATTTCTTCCTAAAGCCTTTGCAATTGTTAGAGAAGCAAGTAAACGTGTTCTTGATATGAGACATTTTGATGTTCAGTTAATAGGCGGGATGGTTTTAAACGAGTGTCAAATTGCTGAGATGAAGACTGGAGAGGGAAAAACTCTTGTCGCAACTTTACCTTGTTATTTAAATGCTCTTACGGGGAAAGGAGTTCATGTTGTTACTGTCAATGATTATTTAGCTAGAAGGGATGCAGAGTGGATGGGACAAGTTCATCGTTTTTTAGGTTTATCCGTTGGTTTAATTCAGCAAGATATGAATCCAGTTGAGAGGAAGAAAAATTATGATTGTGATATTACTTATGCAACAAATTCAGAATTAGGATTTGATTATTTAAGAGACAATATGGCTACCGATATTAGTGAGGTAGTTCAAAGAAAATTTAATTATTGCGTCATTGATGAGGTAGATTCAATATTAATTGATGAAGCAAGAACGCCTTTAATCATTTCTGGCCAAGTTGAAAGACCACAAGAAAAATATCAAAAAGCTGCAGAATTATCTCTGGCATTAGTCAAAGCAAAAGAATTAAGTAAAGATGGTATTGATCCAGAAGGGGATTATGAAGTTGATGAAAAACAGAGAAGTTGTATATTAACTGATCAGGGTTTTGCAAAATGTGAAGAGTATTTGGGAGTTAATGATTTATATAATCCTCAAGATCCTTGGGCGCACTATATAACTAACGCTTTAAAAGCCAAAGATTTATTTATTAAAGATGTAAATTATATAATTAAGAACGAAGAGGCTGTCATAGTGGACGAATTTACTGGTAGGGTAATGCCTGGAAGGCGTTGGAGCGATGGACAACATCAGGCAATAGAAGCCAAAGAGGGTCTTAAAATTCAGCCTGAGACTCAAACATTAGCATCAATCACTTATCAGAATTTTTTCCTTTTATATCCCGGTTTAGCAGGAATGACGGGAACTGCAAAAACTGAGGAAGTTGAATTTGAAAAAACTTATAAATTAGAATCAACAGTTATACCTACAAACCAAATAAGAAAGAGACAAGATTGGTCTGATCAAGTATTTAAGACAGAGATTGGTAAATGGAAAGCCGTTGCTAAAGAAACTGCACAAATTCATAAAGATGGTAGACCTGTTTTAGTTGGTACAACAAGTGTTGAAAAAAGTGAATTACTAAGTTCACTTTTATCTGCCGAAAAAATACCGCATAATTTGTTAAACGCTAAGCCAGAGAACGTTGAACGTGAGGCAGAAATTGTTGCTCAAGCGGGAAGAGCAGGTGCTGTTACTATTGCGACTAATATGGCTGGAAGGGGAACGGATATAATTCTTGGCGGTAATAGTGACTATATGGCAAGGCTTAAATTAAAAGAAATTTTAATTCCTTTGTTAGTCAAGCCTGATAATGAGCATAAGCCACCAATACCTAAACAAAGAAGTTCAAAGTCTAAGACTGGTTTTTCTACAAAAGCTGATTCAAATTTGAAAAAGAACATTTCAAATTCTTCAACAAGTCTTTTCCCCTGCAAACTAGATGAAGAAATTGAAAAGAAACTCTCTCTTTTATCTGATGAACTTGTTAAAAATTGGGGAGATAGAAAACTTTCTGTCTTGGAGCTTGATGACAAGATAGCTACAGCTGCAGAAAAAGCACCAACTAATGATTACTTGATAAAGCTTTTGAGAGAATCTTTGTCTGATGTAAAAAAAGAATATGAAAAAGTTTTGATTCATGAAGAAGAAAAAGTAAGAGAAGCCGGAGGTTTACATGTTATTGGTACTGAGAGACACGAATCAAGAAGAGTGGATAATCAACTGAGAGGAAGAGCAGGAAGACAAGGTGATCTTGGAAGTACAAGATTCTTTTTATCTTTAGATGATAATTTATTGAGGATTTTTGGAGGTGATAGAGTAGCCAATTTAATGAATGCTTTTAGGGTTGATGAAGATATGCCTATTGAGTCAGGAATGCTTACTAGATCTCTAGAAAGTGCTCAAAAGAAAGTTGAAACCTACTATTACGATATTAGAAAACAAGTTTTTGAATACGACGAGGTAATGAACAATCAAAGAAAAGCAGTTTATGGCGAAAGACTAAGAGTATTGAAAGGAATTGATTTAAAAAGACAAGTAATAGGATATGGAGAAAGGACAATGATTGAAATTGTAGATGCTTATATTAATCCTGATCTTCCTCCTGAAGAGTGGAATATTGATCAATTAATTTCTAAAGTTAAAGAATTTATATATCTTTTAGATGATCTTAAATCTGATGATATTAATTTACTGTCAATAGAAGAATTAAAAAACTATCTTCAAGAGCAGTTGCGAATAGCTTATGATTTAAAGGAATCACAAATAGAAAAGATTCGTCCAGGATTAATGCGAGAAGCTGAAAGATTTTTTATTTTGCAGCAAATCGATAATTTATGGCGAGAACATCTGCAATCCATGGATTCTTTGAGGGAATCAGTCGGATTGAGAGGTTATGGTCAAAAAGATCCCTTAATCGAATATAAAAACGAAGGATATGACATGTTTCTTGAAATGATGACTAATATGAGACGAAATGTTATCTATTCAATGTTTATGTTTCAACCTAAAACTGACGTTAATGAAAAAACTTAAATCAATATTTAATCATCTCCAAGAAATTCAAAAATTTCTTTATCTTTAAGATTTTGAGAATCACCGAGTTTAGAAATATCAATAGATTCTGAGCTAACTATACATTCTAGAGTTTTTTGTAATTTAAGAATTTCAGTCTCAAGGGAGTCTATCCTATCCATTAAATTCTTTATCACATTAGCTTCTGCATCTGGTAAGGCAGAGTGAGCTAATGGATTGACTTTGACCCCACTTTGATGCACTACTCTTCCAGGAACTCCGACCACAGTACTGTTCCCCTCTACATTTCGAACAACTACTGAGCCAGCACCAATACGGGTATTAGATCCTACCGTGATGGATCCAAGAACTTTTGCGCCAGCTCCGACTACAACATTTTCCATTAAGGTGGGGTGTCTTTTGCCATGGCTTTTGCCAGTTCCTCCTAAGGTCACTCCCTGATAAAGCAAACAGTTATTTCCTATCACAGCAGTTTCACCAATTACAACTCCCATTCCATGGTCTATGAAAACCCTCTTACCAATTTTTGCCCCAGGATGGATTTCAATACCTGTTGCTAACCTATTTAGGTGACTGAGTAAGCGGGGAATCAAAGGAATCTTTAATTGCCATAATTTGTGCGTAAACCTATGTATAACTATTGATTGAAAGCCTGGGTAGCAAAGAAATATCTCTACTATTCCTCTTGCGGCGGGATCTCTCTCTTTGATAATTTCTATATCTGATTTAAAAGTTTTCAATACCATGGTTTAATTAATAACTCCTATTTCTTTTTTTAATTGATTTATTGTTTCGATACTTAAATAATTTTTAGCACATATTATTTGAGGTAATCTCATTAACTGAGAACGATTTTTTAATAATGTGTTTTCTACAACTGATAAACTCGGTCCATCACACACTATATGGTTTGAAGCCTTTAAAAGTGAGAGTAATCTACTGTTATTATCTGAGATTGCCGTCATTAGCATTAATTCGCTGCCACGCATGCTATGTATAATGACTTCTGCTGCTCTCAATAAACCAGGACTTATGCTAACAATACCTACACAACTTCCAGCATTTAATTCCTTGAGAATTTTTAATTCCTTTTGAAAGTCGCTCAAGTCAACTGAAATTGCGCGAACTCCATGTTTCTTAGCAACTTTTTCTAGGGGCTGTAAAAAATATCTACTTGTGACAATCGTACCATTATTTGAATTACTCAAAACTTTTTCTAATTCTTCCATAGGAACAACTTCTACTGGTACATTAACTGTTTTAGAAAGGTCTTCTGCTATTAACATAGAAGCTCCAATATCTTCTCTAGGAGTACTGACTATGATTCTTGATCCGCACTTTATACGCCAATCAATTTCATTGGTCAAAATCTCTCTCGTCTCTTGTAAAGAGAATCCAAGACTTATTAAGTTGTCAATAACCTTCTTTGCTTCTTGATCAGGAACCTTACTTATTTTATCTTTTGAGTAAAGTGATTTTGTGAATTCTCTTTTAGTAAGATTATCTCTTACGTAGATACCTGATCCAGCTATTGCTTCAACAACTCCATCTATTTCCAGTTGTCTGTAAACTTTGCTTATAGTATTCCGATGGAGTCCAGTCTGCATTGCAAGTTGCCTTGTACTTGGAAGCCTGTGTCCGGGAGGATAATGTCTTGCTGCAATTGCGAAACAAATTTGATTAATTAGTTGAGTAGATGCCGGAATATCACTTTCTTGTTGAATATGGAATCTCACTTTAGAAAAATCCTGACTAATTTAATTTTTGATATAGTGACACTTTAACATTCGTCATATTTTTTAATAGCAATTTATCATCCATCATCTTTTTTAATAAGAGGAGTTTTGCGAGGGCTTAAAAACATAATCATGTTTCTACCTTCTCTTTTTGGTTTTTGTTGAACTTCTGACTGCTCTTCTAAATCATTAGCCATTTTTAAGAGAAGTGTCTCAGCTAAATTTGAGTGTTGAATTTCTCTTCCCCTAAAAATTACAGTGCATTTTACCTTATCTCCTGACTTTAGAAACTTAGTCGCTTGACCAATTCGAACATCATAATCATGCTTGTCAATTTTATACCTCATTTTTACTTCTTTAACTTCTGTTTGATGAGATTTTTTCCTTGCTTCTTTAGCTTTCTTTTCTTGTTCAAATTTATATTTACCGTAGTCCATGATTCTACAAACAGGAGGACTTGCTTTTTCGCTCACCAAAACTAAATCAAGTTCTCTTTGAGATGCTATTTCTAATGCTTTTAATCTATCTATGACGCCTAATTGTTTTCCATCTGAATCAACGACTCTCAATTGAGGGTATTTTATTCTTTCATTTATATTTGGTAGCTCTCTAACTGGAGCTCGTCGGTCAAAGCGTGGGCGTGGGGGCATTCAGTTAATTAAATAAATTGATTGGATGATGAACAAAATCTATTTTTATAAAGTTAGCTTAAAAAAGACTCTATTTTAATTATTGCATCTTTTAGTAGGTTTTTGTTATTAAGCCAAAGAGGATTATTTTTATTACGAAACCAAGTTTTTTGTCTTTTGGCAAATTGGATTGTTTTTGTCGCAGTTAACTCAATCGCTTTGTCAATTGTTGAACGATTATTTAAAACATCCTTAGCTTCTCGATAACCAATGGTTTCTAATATTGGCAAATCAAATCCGTAATTAGAGATCAGTTGTTTTGTCTCCTCAATAATTCCAGATGAAAACATATTTTTTGTTCTTTGAAAAATTCTTTCTTTTAAATTTTCTCTATCTAATCCAAGCTCTAGGATTTTCCAGTGAGGCGGTTTTTGAACTTTTAGAGTTGACATAGGTTTACCTGTTACGTAGAAGACTTCTAAAGCTCTTATTGTTCTAATGTGGTCAGCAAAATTGATTTTTTTTGTTGATAATGGATCACAATTTTTTAACAGGTCCCAACATTTTTCCTGACCAAGTTCTTCTAATTGTTTTCTAAAATTATTTTGAGGCGGGACATCTGGTACAAAAAATCCTTTTGTTATTGAATTCATATATAATCCACTACCTCCAACAAGAAAAGGTAGGTTATCTCGTTTAATTTCTTCTTTAATAGATTGTTGAGCAATTTCTTGAAATTGTTTTACATTAATTGGGTTGGTTGGTTCTTCAATATCTATTAAAAAATGCTTTATTTTTTTTTGTTGGATTTTAGATGGTTTGGCTGTTCCAATATCCATGGACTTATAAATTTGCCTTGAATCGATATTGTGTATATGAGTTTTAAAATATTCTGCAATTTCAATAGCTAGTTCTGTTTTGCCACTTGCAGTAGGCCCAATTAAAATTATTACATGAGGAAGATACGAAGACATATGAATTTCTGAAGAAAAAAATATTAGTTATATAATTAAAGTAATTAAATTTTTCATTGACTTCGAGCCTTTATCTTATTGCGGTGGTAAGTTTAATGAAATACCTTTTAAAATTGACATTTTAAAAGTCTAATATTTTCTTATATTAAATGAGTGAGGACAAAAGATCTAATAAAATCTCAAATGATTATGGCGCGGAACAGATACAGGTTTTAGAGGGGTTAGAACCAGTTCGTAAACGCCCCGGGATGTATATAGGTTCAACAGGACCTAGGGGATTACACCATTTAGTATATGAGGTAGTTGATAACTCGGTTGATGAGGCACTTGCAGGACATTGTGATCACATAGAAATAGTTCTTCGAGCAGATGGCTCTGCTTTGATTTCTGATAATGGACGAGGTATTCCAACAGATATTCATCCAAGAACAGGGAAAAGTGCCTTAGAAACTGTATTAACTGTTCTTCATGCAGGAGGTAAATTCGGAAGTGGTGGTTATAAAGTTTCAGGGGGTTTGCATGGGGTAGGAATATCTGTAGTTAATGCTCTAAGCGAATGGGTTAATGTGACTGTTTATAGGGATGGAAGCGAATTTAATCAAAGATTTGAAAAAGGTGTATCAAAGGGTGAATTGGAAACTAAAAAGCAGACTGGCAAACCATCTAAGAAAGGAACAACTATTTGCTTTAAACCCGACAAAACAATTTTTTCTGGAGGAATTGAATTTGAATATGCTCTTCTTTCATCTAGATTAAGGGAGCTAGCTTATCTAAATGGCGGAGTAAAAATTGTTTTTAGAGATGAAAGAGATCGTTTATCAGATGGTTCTTTTAAAGAAGAAATTTATTTGTATCAAGGAGGTATTAAAGAATATGTTGAATACATGAATGCTGAAAAAGATTCTATTCATCCTGAAATAATTTATGTTGACTCACAGAAAGAAAATGTATATGTAGAAGCAGCTTTGCAATGGTGTTCAGATGTATATTCAGATAATATTTTAGGATTTGCAAATAATATTAGAACTATTGATGGAGGAACTCATATTGAAGGATTAAAAACAGTTTTGACAAGAACTTTCAATAATCTTGCAAAAAAGAGAGGCAAAAGAAAAGATATTGAAAAAAATTTAGCTGGCGAAAATATTAGAGAGGGTTTGACTGTTGTTTTATCAGTAAAAGTTCCAGATCCCGAATTTGAAGGGCAAACAAAAACAAAATTAGGAAATACTGAAGTACGGGGAATTGTTGATTCTCTCATTGGGGAGGCTCTCACAAAATATATGGAATTCAATCCTGGAATTTTGGACTTGATTCTTGAAAAAGCAATTCAATCATTTAATGCAGCAGAAGCTGCGAGAAGGGCTAGAGAATTAGTAAGAAGAAAAAGTGTTCTAGAAAGTTCTACATTACCGGGTAAATTAGCAGATTGTAGTTCTAGAGATCCCTCAGAATCAGAAATTTATATAGTTGAAGGAGATTCAGCTGGCGGCTCAGCAAAACAAGGACGAGATAGGAATTTTCAGGCTATTTTGCCTCTCAGGGGTAAAATTCTCAATATTGAAAAAACTGACGATACCAAAATTTATAAAAACACAGAAATACAGTCATTAATAACAGCTCTAGGATTAGGAATAAAAGGAGAGGACTTTGACCAGAGCGCTTTGAGATATCATAGAGTTGTAATTATGACAGATGCTGATGTTGACGGTGCTCATATAAGAACATTATTACTGACATTTTTTTACAGATACCAAAGAGAACTTGTTGAAAAAGGTTTTATATACATTGCTTGTCCCCCTCTTTATAAAGTTGAAAGAGGTAAGAATCATAATTACTGTTATAACGAGAATCAATTAAAGGATACAATTCAAGGTTTTGGAGAAAATGCAAATTATAATATTCAAAGATTTAAGGGACTAGGAGAGATGATGCCAAAACAATTATGGGATACAACAATGAATCCTCAAACGAGGATGATGAAAAGGGTTGAAATCGAAGATGCACTTGAAGCTGACAGAATATTCAATATATTAATGGGAGATAAAGTTGCACCAAGAAGAGAATTTATTGAAACACATAGTAGCAATTTAGATATGGCAACTTTAGACATATGATTAATAATGTTCTAAAGAATTTTTGTTTAATTACTTTTGCATTAATCGCTCCAATAACATTACCTGCCGGTGGGATCCAAAAAAGTTTAAAGCAAAATAAGTTCCCTGATAATATAAATGAAATTATTTTGAGTACCAATACTTCTCTTTATTCTTGTCCTGAAATTTATGCCAAGGAATTGTTAGTTCTTGATGTAGGTACAACTTTGTCAGTATTACGTAATTGGAAAGTCAGCAAAAATGAAAATTGGGTGAGGGTTGAATTAGCTTCTAATAAATTTTTAGATAATCCTAATAAGATTTTAAAAGGCTGGATAAAAATGTAAATTTTGAAGTTTATTTCAATAAGTATAATTTTACTCGGAAGTACTTTTGGATTAATACTGAGAATATTCATACAAAATAATTTTAAAGAAAAAATAGGTTTTGATATTGACCATACTTCAATAGTAAATTTTATATCATCTTTTTTGCTGGGAATTTTAGTGGCTTTAAACTTTTTTAATAACGAAATATTAATATTATTTTATAGTGGTTTTTTAGGATGTTTTAGTACATATTCTTCATTTATATATCAATTATTTATTTTATTTAAAAAGAAAAAATTTCTAAGATTATTTTCACATTACATTGTAGTGATAATTTTTTCATTCCTGCTTTTTTATTTCGGTTATTTTCTTATCCAGTTTTTTTAAAGTGAAAATAAATAATTTTATTTATATTCTTTTGGCTGCTTACCTAGCTACTTTTTTAAGATTATTTATAGATAATAATTTTTTTATTTCAATAATTGGATCATTTTTAGTGGGTTTTTTTATAAGAAGAAGATTAAGTTATTCAACTAAAAAAATTTTATTGAGTGGTTTTTTTTCTTGCTTTACATCGTTTAGCGGATTTATATATTTTTTGTACACAATTTTAAAACAAGGAGATTGGATAAAATTTATAATTTTTTTTAATTTAATCATCATCGTAAATTTATTCATAATGCTTTTCGGATTCTGGATAAGTAGAAAAATTACTTAGATTTCTTATAATAGTTTTGTTACTTTGATAAGGGATTATATTTATGAATGAAAATAATCTTGAGACAGTTACATCGTTATCTGCAGATTTAAATACAAGAGAAAATATTACTATTCAACTTGAGGAATTGCTCATCACGGGAAACTATGATGAGGCGAAGTTACTTTTAGAGCCTTCCCAACCTGTTGATATTGCAGATGCTATTGGAAGCCTTCCACTAATATTGCAGGCATTAGCATTTCGATTATTAAAGAAAAATGAAGCAATTGAGGTTTATGAAAATTTAGATCCAGTAGTTCAGCAAACTTTATTAGAAAGACTTCGTTCAGGAGAAGTTTTAGAAATCGTTGAAAAAATGTCTCCTGATGATAGGGTTCAACTCTTTGATGAATTACCTGCAAAAGTTGTACGAAAATTTTTATCTGCTCTTAGTCCTGGTGAAAGGAGAGTAACAGCTGAATTACTTGGATATGAGCCTGAAACTGCCGGAAGATTAATGACAACTGAATTTATAGATCTTAAAGAGATGCAAACAGCAGCTGAAGCTCTTTCTCTAGTGAGAAAAAGAGCCCCATTTACTGAAACTATTTATAGCTTATATGTTACAGATAAAGAAAGACATTTAACTGGTATTCTCTCTTTAAGAGACCTTGTAACTGCTGATCCTTCTAAGCCAATTGGAGAGGTTATGACAAGAGACGTAGTTAATATCGCTACTAATACGAATCAAGAAGAGGTTGCTAGAGCAATACAAAGATATGATTTTTTAGCTCTCCCAGTCGTTGATAAGGAAAAAAGACTTGTTGGTATAGTGACCGTTGATGATTTAATTGACGTCATAGAACAAGAGGCAACAAGAGATATTTATGCGGCGGGGGCAGTACAATCTGGAGATGAAGATGATTATTTTCAAAGCAGTTTGTTTACGATTACTCGAAGAAGAATTGTATGGTTGTTAATTTTGGTTTTCGCAAATGGTTTAACGACAAAAGTTATAGCTATGAATGATCAAATATTAAAAGAAATAGTTTTATTAGCTGCATTTATTCCGCTACTAATAGGAACTGGGGGGAATGTTGGCGCTCAAAGTTCAACGGTTGTAATTCGAGGTTTAAGTACTCAAAAACTGAAGTCTCTTGGTGCAATTAAGGCAGTTTTTAAGGAGGCAATTACAGGCGCTCTTTTAGGCGTTTTTATGATGCTTGTAGTATTTCCCTTTGCTTGGTGGCAAGGAGAAGGACCTTTAATTGCCTCTGCGGTTGGAATAAGTTTGATATCCATAACAACTCTTGCTGCTACAACAGGAGCGATCCTCCCTTTGTTGTTTGACAGAATGAAATTGGATCCAGCCTTAATGTCCTCCCCTTTCATTACAACCGTAACTGATATAGCAGGTGTATTTATTTATCTCAGCACAGCAAAATGGCTATTAAGTTCTTCATTAGTCTAAAATCAGTAGGTATTTATTCTCATTTTTGTAAAATTGTGGATTTTTTTGTTTAACTTTACATTTCTTAATGGTATTGTTTACAAAACAACATCCAATCTTCATGTCTTCTGAAACAATAAGTGAAAATAAACTAGCGACAATCGCATCTATAAAAGCAAGTAATGATGTAGATCTTGTTCGATCATACTTGAGGGATATAGGAAGAGTTCCGTTACTATCGCATGAACAAGAAATTACCCTAGGTCGCCAAGTTCAAGAGTACATGGAAGTTGAAAGAGCAGAATTAGAAATTATTGAATTAACAGGAGATAAGCCTAGTATTGATGAATTATCGACCAAATTGAACTTATCTACTTCCATAATTAAAAAAAGACAGAGAGCTGGACAGAGAGCTAAAGAAAGAATGGTTGCAGCAAATTTAAGATTGGTAGTAAGCGTTGCAAAAAAATATACAAAAAGAAATATGGAACTTTTAGATTTGATTCAGGAGGGAACTATTGGACTAGTCAGGGGAGTTGAAAAATTTGATCCAGCAAGAGGATATAAGTTTTCAACATATGCATACTGGTGGATTAGACAAGGAATTACAAGAGCAATAGCTGAAAAAAGTCGAGCGATCAGGCTACCAATTCACATTACTGAAATGTTGAATAAGTTAAAAAAAGGGCAGAGAGAGCTCAGTCAAGAAATGTCTAGAACTCCAACTGTAACTGAACTTGCTAAGTACGTAGAGCTTCCTGAAGATGATGTGAAAGATTTGATGTGCAAAGCTGGGCAGCCAGTCAGTCTTGAAACCAAGGTTGGCGATGGTGAAGATACTGTTTTATTAGATTTACTTGCGGGGGGCGAGGATTTGCCAGATGAACAAATAGAGATGGATTGTATGAGAGGTGATCTACATTCTCTTTTACATCAATTGCCTGATCTGCAATGTAGAGTTTTAAGAATGAGATACGGAATGGATGGTGATGAGCCAATGTCTCTTACAGGTATAGGAAGAGTACTAGGGATAAGTAGAGATCGAGTAAGAAATCTTGAACGAGATGGATTAAGAGGCTTGAGAAGACTTAGTGATAATGTAGAAGCTTACTTTGTTTCTTGAATAAATTCATTCATTAACTGATTTGTCTTTTCAGGTTCTTCATCATGAGGACAATGACCAGCCCCCTTTATAATGTCTAATCTTTTAATATTCCTGAATTTGTTTTTCCACTGTCTTGCTTCATTTAAAGATTCCCAAGGATCTTTTTCTCCCCAAATCAGTTGTATTGGAGCATCAAGTTTATCGAAAAGGTCAGTAGCGAGATAGTCATCAAATAAGTTAATAAAACCACGAAATGCTTCTTTTGAGTTTTTCCTTTGAGAGGGGTGATAAAGTATGTCAATCAATTCTTTATCAATATTTTTTCCTGTAGGGTAAGCTTGTTCAAGTATTTTCTTAATAACTTTTGGATTAGCAGCTCTTGTAAAAAGTGTATTGCTAATTACTCTTTGTCTGACTATCGTTTTAAGGACGGGTCGCAGTAGATTCATTAAAATATCACTTTTTTTTAAACGTTTATCATCCATAGTTCTTTGTGCACAATCAATCAAAATAACACCTTTGCAATCATCTTTGAGAATTTCAGCAGCTTTTAATGCAATAACACCGCCAATGGAATTTCCTACTAAGTAAACGGGAGATTTAATTACCTCTGCACAAAATGTGGATATTTGATTACCCCATAATTCAAATGAATATTTAATTGAGTTTTCTTTAACGCGTTCGTAGGCTAATAAAGAACTAGGCTGACTGCTTTTTCCAAATCCTAATAAGTCAATTGCGTAGCAGTTAGAAAATTTCCCAAGAAAATCTTGATTATGTCTCCAATGGTTTTTTGATGCCCCAAATCCATGAACTAATAAAATTTTAATTTTTTTTTCAGTATAAGATTCTTTTGATAAAGACCAAGAAATTTCCCAATTTTTCCAGTTCCAAGTTTCAGATTTATTTAAAGACACTTTTAATATGTTTTAATTAAACTTTAATTCAAAAAAAAATAATTCGTTTTTAATAAATTATTCTTATTTAAGAAAAAGCGTTCATTTTATGCAAAAGAAAAAGGTCATATGTATTGGAGAGGCTTTAATAGACAGAATCAGAAATAAGTCAAATCAAGAATTTACAGATTTTTTGGGTGGTGCGCCGGCTAATGTTGCTTGTGCATTAAGAAAATTAAAAATAGATTCAATATTTATAGGAAGTTTGGGTAATGATGATTATGGAAAAAAATTTATTAGGCAATTTAATGAATTGGAAGTTAATTTGGATTTTTTGCAATTAGATAATGATTCATCTACTCGCGTCGTTAATGTAGATAGAGATCAATTTGGAGATCGTTTTTTTTCAGGCTTTGAGAAAAGTCCTCATTCATGCTTTGCAGATGAAGTTCTTAGTAAGAAATTAATCCAAAAAGAAATTTTAAATTTGGAGGAATCTTTTCTAGAAACAAAATATTTGGTTACCGGAACGATCTTGTTATCATCTCCAATATCAGCAGAGACCATTTTTTTTATTCTTGAACAGGCTAAAAAATTTGAAGTCAAAATAGTTATTGATTTGAATTGGAGAGAGGTCTTTTGGGATAATTCAAGTTTTTCATCAGAAATTTCTAAAGCTGCGAGAGTTAATTTAATTAAAAATTTTTTAAATCATGCAAATGTTTTAAAACTTGCCAAGGAAGAAGCAACATTATTTTTTGAGGATGATAATCCCTTGCGAGTATCTCAACAATTGTCTAATAGACCAGATGTAATAATAACTGACGGAAAGAACCCCGTTGAGTGGTATATCAGTGGATTGCAGGGAATTACCGAAACTCCTTCTTCTCAAAAAATTGTTGATACAACTGGCGCAGGCGATGCTTTTCTGGCTGGCTTAATTTCAAAATTGATATCTTCTGACTATCCTTCAAATTCACTAGAGATAGAAGATTACATTAAGTTCGCAAGTGTTTGTGGGTTATTAACTTGTCTTGGTGAAGGCGCCATCGAGCAACAGCCATATTATGATAGTGTTAATAAATTTTTGGGATCTCTTATTTCGTAGTGTCTTCCATAACTTTTTGCGTAACTAATTTGTATTTTCCAGAAATTATCAATAACTGGTTCTATTAATTCTGGCCATTCAATAACTAAAATAGCTTGTTTTTGTATTGCCTCTTCTTCTTCTGAAAAAAAAACTTCTTTTGCTAAAGAATTATTTTCTAACCTGTATAAATCAAGGTGAATTAGCGGAATTTTTCCTGAGTTATAGTGATGCGATAAGGCAAATGTAGGGCTTGTAATGTCCTCAGAGATTGATAAGCCTTTAGCAATCCCTTGAACAAATGAAGTTTTCCCAGCCCCAATTGGACCCTGTAATAAGACAATTGATTGGGGGTTTAATTTGTGTGAGAGTTTTTTTCCTAAATTTAAAGTCTCTTTTAAATTCTTAACAAACACAAAATGACGGAAAAATCATTTATAGTTTAGTAGAAAAAGTATTTACTAGATATGGTTATCGCAAATTCAGTTAAAACCTCCACTCCTAATTATGTAATCGCTGATATCTCTTTATCGGATTTTGGTCGTAAAGAAATTAAAATTGCCGAAACAGAAATGCCTGGATTAATGGCACTTAGAGATAAATATCAATCTGACAAACCATTAAAAGGTGCAAAAATAGCTGGAAGCCTTCATATGACTATTCAGACAGCAGTCTTAATAGAAACTCTTGTTGATCTTGGTGCAGAAGTGAAATGGGCTTCATGCAATATTTTTTCAACTCAAGATCATGCGGCTGCAGCAATAGCAGATCAAGGAATTTCTGTATATGCAAAAAAAGGCGAGACGCTTGATGAATATTGGCAATATACCCACTACATCCTTGATTGGGGTTCAGAATCTCCAAATATGATTCTTGACGATGGAGGAGATGCAACTGGCTTATTAATACTTGGTAGTAAAGCAGAAAAAGATTTATCTGTTTTAGATAATCCTGGTAATGAAGAGGAAATTGCTTTATTCAATTCCATTAAGTCTAAGTTGAAATTTGATAGTGACTTCTATTCTAGAATTAAGAGTAATATCATTGGAGTAACTGAAGAAACTACAACGGGAGTTGCGAGACTTTATCAATTGCAAAAGCAAAATGCTTTACCATTCCCTGCTATTAACGTTAATGATTCAGTAACTAAGAGCAAATTTGATAATTTATATGGCTGTCGAGAATCTTTAGTTGATAGCATAAAGCGTGCAACTGACGTAATGATTGCTGGAAAGGTCGCTCTAGTAATGGGTTTTGGAGATGTAGGTAAGGGTTCAGCCCAGTCATTGCGTGGACTTGGTGCAATCGTAAAAGTTGCTGAAGTTGATCCAATTTGTGCTCTTCAAGCAGCAATGGAAGGTTTTAGCGTTGTTACGCTAGATGATGTTGTGAAAGATATAGATATTTTTGTTACGGCTACTGGTAATTATCAGGTAATTACTCATGAAAATCTTCTAAAGATGAAGAATGAGGCCATTGTTTGTAATATTGGACATTTCGATAATGAAATTGATGTAGCTTCATTAAAAAATTATGAATGGGAAAATATTAAGCCGCAAGTTGATCACATAACTCTACCAAGTGGAAATAAAATTATTCTTTTAGCTGAAGGTAGATTAGTAAATTTAGGATGTGCCACTGGCCACCCAAGCTTTGTTATGAGTAATTCTTTTACTAATCAAGTATTAGCGCAAATCGAACTTTTTAATAAATCAGAGCAATATGCCAAAGAGGTTTATGTTTTACCAAAACACCTAGATGAAATGGTGGCTAGATTACATTTAGATAAAATTGGTGCGAAATTAACAAAATTAACTAAAGATCAGGCTGATTATATCAATGTCCCTATAGATGGACCTTACAAACCAGAACTTTATAGATACTAAGTTTGAGTTTAATTTTTTTAAATTTTCTTACTTCAATTCCTGATTACATCAGTTTAGCTGTTGAAAAAAATTCAACAATTGCATACCTTACTATTTGTTTGGCTATGTTTTTAGAAAATTTAATTCCTCCAATTCCTTCGGAAGTAATAATGCCATTGGGTGGTTTTTTTGTTTATCAACAAAAATTAAATTTCTATTTTTTAGTTTTTTGGGGATTACTTGGAACTATTTTAGGATCATTGCCTTGGTATTATTTAGGTAGATTAGTAAATGAAGAAAGACTTTCAAATTTTCTAGATAAAAAGGGAAAATATTTGGGTATTTCTTCTAATGATCTAAATAAAAGTAAAAGGTGGTTTGATAAATATGGGGTTTCTTTAGTTTTTTGGGGCCGATTAGTACCAGGCATAAGAACTTTAATTTCAGTTCCCGCTGGCATAGAACTTATGCCATTAAGAAAATTTTTGCTTTGGACTACATTCGGTAGCTTTATATGGGTAGCACTTCTAACTTATTCAGGCTATTTATTTGGTGAAAACTATCTAATCATTGAAACTTACTTAGATCAAATCAAAGTTGTTTTAAAGCCAATTTTAATTTTAGTTTTCTTATATTTTTTTATAAAAATACTTATTAGATTTTTGAAAAAAAAATAAAGCTTAGAAAGGAATTTCACTTGAATTATTGCTGTTGGAATATTGGTTATTATCAGACTCTTTTCGTGAGCCTAGTAAGTTTAATCTATCTACCCTAACAACTGGTTTATATCTATCTTCTCCAGTATTTTTATCTTTCCAACTATCAATTTTAAAGCTTCCTGTAATACCAATTAATGATCCTTTTTTCACATAATCTGCAGCGATTTGCGCTTGCTTGCCCCATATTTCTAAGTTAAACCAATCTGGTTCTTCATCTCTGCTTCTTCTGTTAACTGCAATTGTGAAATTGGCTACGATACTGCCTGATTCAAAATATCTGACATCTGGTTCACGTCCTGCTCTGCCAACAAGATTAATAGTGTTAATTTCCATAATTTTTTTTTTTTAATACTACTCATATTTCCAGGTTATGCTCAAAGTTTTACGTGCTATTCATAACTAAACGATAGAATTTCAAGAGCTTGGCAAAAAATAGATATATTATTTATAAAAAGTATTCTTATTGTGATTTTTAACAGATTTAAATTTTCTAGAGATATTGGCATAGATTTGGGAACGGCCAATACTCTTATACACGTATCAGGAAAAGGGGTTGTTTTACAAGAGCCTTCTGTTGTGGCTATGGATTTAGAAGAAGGTATTCCATTAGCTGTTGGTAAAGAAGCAAAGTTAATGCTTGGAAGAACTCCCGGCAATATAAGAGCAGTAAGACCACTAAGAGATGGGGTTATTGCAGATTTTGATGCTGCAGAACAAATGATAAAAACATTTATTCAAAAATGTAATGAAGGCAAGGGGATAGTAGCCCCAAGAATAGTGATTGGTATTCCAAGTGGAGTTACTAGTGTTGAGCGAAGAGCAGTAAGAGAAGCTGGATTAGCGGGAGCTAGAGAAGTTCATTTAATTGATGAACCTGTAGCAGCAGCAATAGGAGCATCATTACCAGTAACTGAGCCAATTGGAACAATGATTGTTGATATTGGTGGAGGCACTACTGAGGTTGCAGTATTAAGTTTAGGAGGAACTGTATTGAGTGAATCTGTTCGAATAGCAGGCGATGAAATAAATGAGTCAATTGCACTTTATCTTAAAAAAGTTCACAATTTAGTTGTTGGAGAGAGAACTGCAGAAGATATTAAGATTAAAATTGGATCTGCATTTCCAGATGATGATTTTGATAAAACTACTTTAGAGGTTAGAGGTTTACATCTTTTATCTGGTCTACCTAGGTCAGTCACTTTGACATCAGGAGAAATCAGAGAAGCCATGGCTGAAACACTCAGTAAAATAGTCGAAGCTGTAAAAAGAACTTTAGAGCGAACCCCCCCCGAACTGGCTGCAGACATAGTTGATAGGGGGATTATGCTTGCTGGTGGTGGAGCTTTAGTGAGAGGTATTAATGATTTATTGAGTGATGAAACAGGAATTTTTACTCACATAGCAGAAAACCCACTTCTTTGCGTAGTGAATGGTTGTGGAGAAGTATTAGATGATTTTAAAAAACTCAAAAGAGTTGTTGACACGCCAGAGTTTATAAGGAATGCCATAAGAGATTAATGTTATGTTAGGAACCCGACGAATTTCTACTAGTCGTTGGTGGCATAAAAAGAAAAATTGGTTATTTTTTGCAATTTTTTTATTTTTGGTTTTTGTAAGAATATCAAAAGGAGCATTCTATAAAGATTTTTTTTATTTTATTTCGAAACCTTTTTGGCCGGGTCAATTTCAAAAAGAAATTATTCTAAAGAGCATAGTTCAAGAGTCTTTAATAAACTTAAGTCTTCTTAAAAAGGATAATATAAGATTGCGTGAAATCTTATCTCTTCAACAATCTTCCGATAATGATAGTATTTCTGCGGCAGTTATTTCGAGAAAAACTGGAGGTTGGTGGAGACAAATAATTCTAAACAAAGGTTCAAAAGATGGCGTGGAAATTGGTAGTACTGTTACTGGCCCAGGTGGATTATTAGGAAGGGTAAATAATACTTCTTTATTTACTTCTTCGGTAACATTATTAACTTCTCCAGAAAGTAAATTAGGTGTATGGGTTGATAGAAGTCAAATTAATGGACTACTGGTTGGTTCAGGAGATAATTATCCTAACCTAATACTTTATTCAAAAGATGCTGATATTAAAGTAGGAGATTTTGTATCGTCTTCTCCTGCGAGTTCTTTATTACCTCCAAATATCCCTATTGGGATTATCCAATCTATAGATGAAACATTACAATCAAAAAAAACAGCAAAAATTTCACTTTTTGCAAATCCACAAGTAATTGATTGGGTGCAAATTTTGAAAGTAAATATTTAATGAATAAATTTCTTACAAAAAAATTATCTATAGTCAGCTTTGTTTTTATCCCAATTATTTTTTTGTGGCATCCTAATTGGCTTGGATTTTTAGGCGTTCAGCCATATTGGCCTTTATTTTGGTTGTTGCCTTGGTCAATGATTAATGGATCAATCAATGGATTAATATATGGTTTGTTTTTAGGTCTAATTTTAGATTCTCTGACTTTAGATAATAATTTTTCTCAAATACCAGGCTTAATTCTTTGTGGCGTTTTGTTTGGTCGAATTAAATTACATAGTGATATTTTGGTGGGACATTTTAGGTTTGGTTTGATTTGTTCTTTTGGAAGTTTTTTATGCGGGACTCTTTATCTTTTACAAATTTTGTTTAGAAATTTTTCTGAAAGTAATTCTTTAATGTTTATTCCCGGTGTTAAAAATATCTTATCTGAAGTTTTTTTAACAGGTTTTTTTGCTCCCTTTATTTGCTCCCAACTTTTAAGAATGTTTAAATTTTCAAGAAGAAAATTGCAGTAATAATTTTTGTCGAGAAGTAAAAAGTGTTTTAAAAAATTTATATTTTTAAATTATTGGAAATTTTTTAAACCTCAGGAATATCTCTATGAGGGTTCGTAATGTTATATTTTTAATTGTTAGAATAAAAATTCAATGCAATAGTTTTTGCTTTGAAATATCGATAAATCTTATTTAACTATGTCAAAAGCAAGAATTTTAGTTGTTGATGATGAACCAGCAGTTTTGAAGGTATTAGTTACGAGGCTTCAACTAGCTGGATATCAAGTTTATTCTGCTACTAACGGCGAAGAAGCTCTTGAATCTTTCCACAAGTATTCCCCAGACTTAATAGTTCTCGATGTTATGCTGCCAAAAATGGATGGATTTGCTGTTTGTAGAAGAATTAGGGCTGAATCAGTAGTACCAATTATATTTTTAACCGCTTTAGAGGCTATTTCAGAGAGAGTTGCAGGTTTGGATTTGGGGGCGGATGATTACTTATCTAAACCATTTAGCCCAAAAGAGTTGGAGGCTAGAATTGCAACTATTTTGAGAAGAATGGGTCCAGCTGTATCGGTTGCTGAAACTAAAGAAGTTCCTTCGGGCAAAGGAGTAATGAAGTTTGGAAGTTTAGTTGTTGATACTAATCGCAGACAAGTTTCTAGAGCTGGAGACAGAATTAGTTTAACTTATACTGAATTTAGTCTCCTAGAATTATTATTCGATGAGCCTGGTAAGGTTGTCCCGCGAGCAGAAATTTTAGAACAGCTTTGGGGATACCCTCCCCGTAGAGCTGCAGACTTAAGAGTTGTTGATGTATATGTTGCGAGATTAAGAGGTAAATTGGAACCAGATCCAAGAAATCCAGAACTAATATTAACAGTTAGAGGGATTGGTTACGCATCTCAGAGAGTTGGCGAAACGGCAACATCTTTGGCAAGTTGAGCCATAGTCTGATAATTTTATTAAATAAAACAAATAAATTAAAATAAATTTTGTCTGAAATAAAAGAAGCACGCTTACAAAAAGCTAATTCACTTGTTAGTAAAGGATTTGTTTCTTACGCACAAAATTTTAAGGTATCACATTCTATCAGTTTTCTTATTCAAGAATTTGATTATTTAGAAAATGGTCAGGAGGAAGATTTCAGTGTTTCGATTGCTGGTAGAGTAATGGCAAAAAGGGTAATGGGTAAAATTGCCTTTTTCACAATAAGCGATCAAGATAGTCAGATTCAGCTTTATTTAGATAAAAGAATTATTAATTTAAATTTAGAAAAACAAAAATTACTTTCTTTTGAAGATATCAAGGAAATCGTAGATATTGGAGATTGGATAGGCGTCTACGGAACTATTAAAAAAACTAATAAAGGTGAGCTTTCAATTAAAGTAGAAAAATGGGAAATGTTATCCAAATCATTACAACCTTTACCAGATAAATGGCATGGATTGACAGATATTGAAAAAAGATATAGGCAACGTTATCTAGATTTGATTGTGAATCCTTATTCTAAAAATGTATTCAAAACAAGAGCAAAATGTATAAGTTATATAAGAAAATGGCTAGAGAATAGAAATTTTTTAGAAATAGAGACTCCAATTCTGCAATCTGAAGCAGGTGGTGCTGAAGCAAGGCCATTTATAACTCATCACAATACATTAGATATTCCCCTGTATCTAAGAATAGCTACAGAATTACATTTAAAAAGAATGGTTGTTGGAGGATTTGAGAAAGTATATGAATTGGGCAGAATCTTTCGTAATGAGGGTATAAGTACAAGGCATAATCCAGAATTCACTTCAGTTGAAATTTATCAAGCTTTTTCTGATTATGTCGATATGATGGATTTAACAGAAGAACTGATAAAAGATATAGTAGCTGATTCATGTGGCTCTTTACTTATAAATTATCAAAATAAAGAAATTGATTTTTCTAAACCTTGGGTAAGAATATCCATGAAAGATATTGTTAAAAAATATACAGGGATTGATTTTGATTCTTTCAATGGAGACTTTCTAGCAGCAAAACAAGCCGTTAAAAATATAAATGTTGATCTCTCTAATAAAGTAAATACTATTGGAAGACTTTTAAATGAGGTCTTCGAGCAAAAAGTAGAATCAAAACTTATAGAACCCACTTTTGTTATGGATTATCCTGTTGAAATTTCTCCTTTAGCTAGGCCTCATCTTGAGAGTAAAGAAATAGTGCAGAGATTTGAACTATTTATTGTAGGTCGAGAGTTGGCAAATGCGTTTAGTGAGTTGATAGATCCAGTTGATCAAAGAGAAAGAATGCAATTACAGCAATCTCTTAGAGATGAAGGTGATCTTGAGGCTCATTGTATAGATGAAGATTTCTTGAATGCTTTGGAGATTGGTATGCCTCCTACTGGAGGATTAGGTATAGGCATTGATAGGTTAATTATGTTAATTACTAATAGCGCATCAATTAGAGATGTAATCCCTTTCCCATTGTTAAAACCAGAAATAACTTCCAAAAAAGGTGAAAAATTACCCTTGAATGAAGTAAAATAAGTTAATTAATCCAATACGAAATTTTTTAAATGAGTGGTGAACGTGTTGGTTTCCGTTTCAAACACGCGGATGCAGTAGTTAAAAGAAATCCTCAAGGCCGATCAAGAAGAGGATGGGTTATTGAACCAGTAGAGCAAACTACAAGTAGGGGTACAAAGATGCCTGCATACAAAATTCGCTGGAGAGATAGTGAGAGGCCTGAAACTGTATTACAGCATATGTTAATCGCAGATCCAGATCCTTCCCCACCTCCAAGTACAGTCATTTTAGATTGATAGATTCAATAATTCTGCACAATATTTTTATCTTTTTATTGCAGAGTAGATTTCTTTTTTTATACTTTTTTGTTTTTCTTCTTGCCGTTTGTCATATAATTTTTTCCCTTTGCCGACTCCAATAGTTAGTTTTATCCATGAGCCTTTTAAATAAAGAGATAATGGAACTATAGTCATTCCTTTTTTTTCAGTATTAGATTTCATTTTTATTATTTCTTTTTTATGTAATAGCAACTTTCTATTTCTTAATGGATCATGATTAAAGAAAGACCCCACATTTTTATGTGGTGAAATGTGAACATTTAATAACAAGATCTCCCCATCTCTGAATGAACAGTATCCGTCTCTTAAATTTGCTTTCCCATTTCTAATGGACTTTACTTCAGTACCTAAAAGCTCAATTCCAGCTTCGATTGTTTCAGATATTGCATATTGAAATTTTGCATATCTATTCTCGGCTAGAAGTTTAAAATTATTTGTTTTATTAGTATTACTTTTAACTTTGTTTGAATTTTTTGTCATTTTAGTTTTAAAAAATCTTTCTAATCAGAACAATTGCAATTAACCTTTCATTATGGCAATTATTTCTTCTAATATAGGCAATAATGACTTTTCTCCTCGTAAAAAAGAGCTTCGGCTAGTTGATTCAAAAATCATTCCAGAAGAAAAGAGAAATAATAATCTAAACTTAGCCCGACCTCTCACCTTTAATGAATTTATTGGCCAAGAACAACTTAAATCCTCTTTAAGAATATCTATAGATGCTTCAATTTTAAGAAAAGAACCTTTGGAGCATACTCTTTTATATGGACAGCCTGGACTAGGTAAGACTTCTCTTGCTTTTTTGATAGCACATGAATTGAATACAAAATGTAGGATAGCGACTGCTACAGCAATTGAAAGACCAAGAGATATTGTTGGTTTACTTCTTGGATTAAAAGAAGGTGAAGTTTTATTTATTGATGAGATACATCGTTTAAATAGGTTAACTGAAGAATTGTTATATTCCGCAATGGAAGATTTCAGACTTGACTTAACTATGGGGGCTAATAGAGGTGCCCGTTGTAGAACAATTAATCTTCCTAGGTTTACTCTGATTGGCGCTACAACTAAATTAGCCTCAATAAGTGCACCTCTTAGAGATAGATTTGGTATATCTCAAAAAATTGAATTTTATACACATGATGAATTAAAACAAATTATTGTTAATTTCTCCCGATTAATAAACCTCAATTTAGATGATGAAGCATCTTATGATTTAGCAAAGATATCTCGAGGGACTCCAAGAATTGCCTTAAGATTATTAAGACGAGTTAGAGATTATGCTCAAGTTGTTATGAAAACTAATAAGATTTCCGTAAATTTAATAAAAAAAGCTTTAAACTCTTTCCAAATAGACGAAAAAGGATTGGATTCTTTAGATAGACACTATTTATCTTTTCTTAACCAAAACAATAACACTCCAACTGGCCTTGATTCAATTGCAGCTGGCTTGGGTGATGATTCTTCAATGTTAGAATTTGTAGTTGAGCCTTATCTCATCAAAATTGGTTTCCTCACGAGAACTCCTCGAGGAAGATTGCTTACTGCTTTAGGGAAAAAGTACATTGATTCAAAAAATGATAACTTTTAAAAACGTTAAGGTTTATTTTTTATTAACTTTTATTTTTTTGAATATTTTTTATATTGCACCATGCTATTCAATATCTTTGAGAGAGGATTTGTTTAAAAATGCATTAGATCTAAGTTCAAGCGGAAAATTTAATCTCGCTTTGCAAGAGTGGAATCAATATCTAGATTCTTATCCTGATGATGCTGCCGGTTTTAGCAATAGAGGAAATGTAAGACTTGTTATAGGAGATGAAAAGGGAGCAATAGATGACCAAAATAAGGCAATAAGTTTAAATCCCAGTGAAATAGATCCTTACATTAACAGGGGGATAGCAGAGGAAGCATTGGGTTTATGGTCACAAGCGAAAAAAGATTATATGTTCGTTATTTCGCAAGACAGTAAAAATTTTTCTGCATTATATAATCTGGCAAATGTAGAAGGATCTACATCACATTGGGATGCAGCAAGAGATTTATTTTCAAAAGCTGCTTTATATAATCCTGGATTTGCCATGGCTAGGTCAAGTTTGGCATTAGCAGATTTCCAGTTGGGGAATATTGATGAATCTGAAAAAGAATTAAAAAAATTAATTAGACGTTACCCAACTTTTGCAGATGCTAGGGCAGCTTTAACAGCTTTGAATTGGTCTCAGGGTGAATCTGGAAAAGCAGAGAGTAATTGGATAGCGGTAACTGAATTAGATCCTAGATATAGTGATGAAGAATGGTTAGAAAAAATAAGAAGATGGCCTCCACAACCAATTAAAGATTTGATGAACTTTATCGATTTAAAATAAGTAATGAATGCAGATCAGTTTCATAAAAAAATTGATTCGATTAATGATGAATTAATTAACTTAAGAAGACATATCCATGCACATCCGGAATTAAGTGGACTTGAAAATCAAACAGCGATCTTGATCAGTGGTTTTCTAAAAAATATTGGTTGGAATGTTAAAGAATCTATAGGTAGGACTGGAGTTATAGCAGATTTTGGTCCTCTAGACAAAGGCATTATTGGTTTAAGAGTAGATATGGATGCTTTGCCAATATTTGAGGAAACTAAATTAAGTTTTTCTTCAAAAGTAGATGGTGTTATGCATGCCTGTGGTCACGATTTGCACATCGCGATTGGATTGGGTGTGGCAAAAATTATTAAGGATTTAAAACTAAATTTTGGGACTCGGATAATTTTTCAGCCTGCTGAAGAAATTGCAAGTGGAGCTAGATGGATGATTAAGGATGGTGCAACTAATGGGCTAACACATATTTTGGGAGTTCATGTATACCCTGATTTATCCGTAGGGACTATTGGGATTAAAGAGGGAAGTTTAACTGCAGCTGCTGGAGAACTTAAGGTTGAGATTAAAGGAAAATCAGGCCATGGTGCTCGGCCTCATGAAGGAGTTGATGCTATTTGGGTGGCTTCTAAAGTTATCTCGGGAATTCAAGAATCCATAACACGGAAGTTAGACCCTTTAGATCCTCTAGTAGTAACTTTTGGAAAAATAAATGGTGGTAATGCATTCAATGTTCTTGCAGAACAGGTTAATTTAATTGGTACTGTTAGATGCACTAATCGTAAATTATTTACTAATATTGGGAATTGGCTCAATGAAAATATTACTTCTTTAGCTAAAAGTTGCGGAGCTGAGGCAAAAGTAATATTTAGAGAAATCACTCCTGCAGTTAATAATAATTCAGAAATTAATAGAGTCCTCAGAGATTCGGGAATTAAGGTTTTAGGTCAAGAAAATGTTATTGAATTACAAAAACCATCATTAGGAGCTGAGGATTTCGCTGAATTCTTAAATGATATTCCAGGAGCTATGTTTAGGCTTGGTGTTTCTAGTTCAAATGGGTGTGCTCCTCTTCATAGTTCTAAATTTGATCCGGATGAAAGAGCTATTGCTATTGGGATTAAAGTGATAACAGAATCCATAGTAAAGTTAAATAATGAAAAAATTAATACTATTGCTACATGAAAGTTAATAAAAGATTTATCTTATCTTTTGTGGCTCCCTTAATGATCTTCATATCTGCTATGGGATTAATATTTAAAAACAATTCTAGGAAGATTTTTTATTTACCGATTGGATTAATGGGGGTTGTAATTATTTTGGAAAGGGGTATTAGTAGACAATTGGATAGAAAAAATATTTTAAAAAAGATAAAGTCTCATCAAAAAGTTAAATAAAATTATTTTTATTTATTTTCATGCAATAAAAGATGACTATTTTTTAGAAAAGAGCTATTAATAAGATTAAGACTAGGGGTGCTAAAAATTTAACTTAGCTGAGATCATACCCTTTGAACCTGAATCATTAATTTTGATGCAGGGAAGTGGAGATATGATCAAACTTTAGTAATAACATTTTTAAAAATTACGAAATTATGAGAAGTTCTTGGATTAAGCCCCGCCTTGGAAAAGACAATGTAACTCAGATGAACTTTGCGAGAAACGGTCATATTACTGAAGAAATGGATTTTGTTGCTAAAAAAGAGAATCTACCTTCTTCTTTAATAATGGAGGAAGTAGCAAGAGGAAGATTAATTATTCCAGCTAATATTAATCATTTGAATCTTGAACCAATGTCTATAGGTATTGCTTCTAGATGCAAAGTTAATGCCAATATTGGTGCTTCGCCTAATGCAAGTGATATCAATGAAGAAGTAGAAAAGCTAAAACTAGCTGTTAAATATGGTGCTGATACGGTTATGGATCTTTCTACAGGAGGAGTAAATTTAGATGAAGTGCGGCAAGCAATTATTCAAGAATCTCCTGTTCCTATAGGAACTGTTCCTGTTTATCAAGCTTTAGAAAGTGTACATGGTTCAATAGATAGACTAACAGAAGACGATTTTCTTCATATTATTGAAAAACATTGTCAGCAGGGCGTAGATTATCAAACTATTCATGCTGGTCTTTTAATAGAGCATTTGCCAAAAGTTAAAGGAAGAATTACTGGAATTGTCAGTAGAGGGGGAGGTATTTTAGCTCAATGGATGTTGCATCATTTTAAGCAAAATCCTCTCTATACAAGGTTTGACGATATTTGTGAGATTTTTAAGAAATATGATTGTACTTTTTCTTTGGGAGATTCACTAAGGCCTGGATGTTTGCATGATGCTTCTGATGATGCTCAGCTAGCTGAATTGAAGACCTTAGGCGAGCTTACTCGAAGAGCATGGGAACATAATGTTCAAGTAATGGTTGAGGGTCCTGGTCATGTACCTATGGACCAAATTGAGTTTAATGTGAGAAAGCAAATGGAAGAATGTTCAGAAGCTCCTTTCTATGTACTTGGACCATTGGTAACAGATATTTCTCCTGGTTATGACCATATATCAAGTGCTATTGGGGCGGCTATGGCAGGGTGGTATGGAACTTCTATGTTATGTTATGTAACCCCAAAAGAACATTTAGGTCTCCCAAATGCAGAAGACGTACGCGAAGGATTAATTGCTTATAAAATAGCTGCTCACGCTGCTGACATAGCAAGACATAGAGCTGGTGCGCGTGATCGAGATGATGAACTTAGTCATGCAAGGTATAACTTTGATTGGAATAAGCAATTCGACCTTTCATTAGATCCAGAAAGGGCAAAGCAGTATCATGATGAAACACTACCTGAAGAAATCTTTAAAAAGGCCGAGTTTTGTTCAATGTGTGGGCCAAAACATTGTCCTATGAATTCAAAGATTTCAGACGAATCTCTAGATCAGTTAAAAGATAAACTTGAAGAATGTAATACTACAGCGTAATTATCAGTTATTAGTTATAGAATTTCCTTCGTCTTATTAACTACGTTTTCGACTGTAAATCCAAAATTTTTCATACATTCTCCACCTGGTGCTGATGCACCAAACCTATCCATAGTAATACAAATTCCTTCAAAACCTGTATACTTATGCCAACCAAATGAATGGGCAGCTTCTACTACAACTCTCTTTTTCACACTACAAGGTAAAACACTTTCTTTGTAAGATTCTTCTTGCTCTTCAAAAAGTTCTACACAAGGCATAGAAACAACTCTGACTTTTTTACCTAAGCTTGAAATTTCCTTGCTTGCTTCAATGCAAAGATTAAGTTCGCTTCCAGTACCAATAAATATGAGATCTGGTGTTCCTTCGCAATCGGAAACTATGTATCCTCCTAGAGCCACTTTGTCGATCGAAGTATTTTCTTGATTTGGCATGCCTTGTCTACTTAAACAAAGGGCAGAAGGTCTTTTTCGATTTTGAATTGCTAGCTTATAAGCTCCACTTGTTTCATTTCCATCACCTGGCCTGAAAACTAGCATGTTAGGCATGGCACGAAGAGAGGGGATAGTTTCAATAGGTTGATGTGTTGGCCCGTCTTCTCCTACACCAATTGAATCATGAGTTAATACATAGATCACTCCTAATTCGCTGAGTGCTGAAAGCCTCATTGAACCTCTCATGTAATCGGCGAAAACAAGAAAGGTTCCACCGTAAGGGATAAGACCGCTATTATGATAGGCGATACCATTTAGGACGGCTGCCATAGCATGCTCTCTTACCCCAAAATGTAAATATCTTTTTTCGGGACTATGAGGCTGGAATGATCCTGTTTCTCCCTTGATATCTGTGTAATTAGAGTGAGTTAAATCTGCAGATCCACCAATTAATTCAGGCAGGTTAGGTCCTAATGCACCTAAACAAATTTGTGAATGCTTTCTAGTGGCTAACCCTTTATCATCAGGTGTATATGAGGGGAGATCTGAGTCCCAATTCTCAGGTAATTGGCCTTTTAACATTCTGTTTAACTCGGCTCCTTCGGTAGGATATTTTTTTTGATATTCTTCAAATTTAGAATCCCATTCTTTCTCTAAATTCTCACCTTTGTTTATTGATTTTCTAAAATGCGCATATACTTCATTTGGTATTTCAAATGGAGGATATTCCCAATTAAGAAAATCTCTAGTTAATGCAGCTTCTTCTTCTCCAACAGCTGCTCCATGAATTCCAGCAGTATCTGATTTATTAGGCGAACCATAACCTATGGTTGTAGAAATTTTTATAATTGAAGGCTTGTCTGTTATTAATTTTGCTTTTTCGATAGCTTCAGTTATTCCTTTAACATCATGATTTCCATCTTCAACATGTTGTACATGCCATCCATAAGCTTCGTATCTTTTTAAGACATCTTCGGTAAAAGAAACGTCGGTTCGCCCATCAATTGTAATTTGATTATCGTCATAGAGTGCAATTAATTTTCCAAGTTTAAGATGACCAGCTAATGAGCATGCTTCTGATGCAATGCCTTCTTGATTACAGCCATCACCCATTATTACGTACGTATAGTGATCAACAATATTGCAATCAGGCTTATTAAATTTAGCTGCTAAGTGTGTTTCAGCTATTGCTAAACCAACTGCATTCGAAATTCCAGCTCCAAGAGGTCCGGCAGTAACTTCAACACCTTCAGTTTCGAATGTTTCTGGATGTCCAGGAGTTTTTGATCCCCATTGCCTAAATTCTTTAATATCTTCTATGGAAACTGATTTATATCCTGTCAAATGAAGCAAGGAATATAACAGCATACAGCCATGACCAGCTGATAATACAAAACGGTCTCTATTAAACCATTTTGGGTTATTGGGGTTGTGATTAAGTATGTTTTGCCATAATGCATAACCCATAGGAGCACATCCCATTGGCAATCCAGGATGTCCACTATTAGATTTATTTACTGCATCTACAGCAAGCATTCTTATACTATTTACACAAAGTGATTCTAATGAAACAGATGCAGCGACCATTGTTTTAAAATAAGTTAAGTTGGAAATACAGAATTGGGTGTCTTCAATTCATTTTGCTGAAAGCAAGGCAAACGTTGTGACCACCAAAGCCGAAAGAATTAGAAAGAGCAACTCCTACTTGAGCTTCTCTTGCATTATTTGGTACATAATCAAGATCACATTCCGGATCTGGATTAACGTAGTTAATTGTAGGAGGGATAAAATTATGTGTCAAAGAAAGTATACAAGCTACAGCTTCTATACCTCCTGAACCTCCTAAGAGATGACCTGTCATCGACTTAGTAGAGCTTACAGGAATGAGGTAAGATCTGTCTCTAAAAATAGATTTAATTGCAGAAGTTTCATTTTTGTCATTAGCTGATGTACTTGTTCCATGAGCATTTATGTAATCAACTTTTTCAAGGCTAAGACAAGCGTCTTCAATTGCTAAGTTGATAGCTTCGGCTCCTCCAATCCCTCCTGGAGATGGAGCAGTTATATGATGAGCATCACATGTTGTTCCATATCCAATTATTTCTGCATAAATTCTTGCATTCCTTTTTTGTGCATTTTCTAAAGTTTCTAAAACAAGAATTCCAGATCCCTCTCCAATAACAAATCCATCTCTTTCTGCATCAAAAGGTCTGCTAGCAGTTTGAGGGCTTTCATTTCTAGAAGAAAGAGCTTTGGCGCTGGCAAAACCAGCTACTCCGAGAGGTGTAATACTTGCTTCTGCTCCCCCACAGATCATTGCATCTGCTTTTCCAAGTTGGAGTAATCTAAAAGAATCACCAATTGCATTTGAACCGGCAGCGCAAGCGGTGGATACAGAAGAACTTGGTCCTTTCGCACCCAAAGCGATTGCAGCCAAGCCAGTGGCCATGTTTGGAATCATCATTGGGACTGTAAATGGACTTACTCTTTTAGGCCCTTTATGACTCAATGTTTGAGCTTGACTTTCCATAGTTAGTAAGCCTCCAACACCAGAACCAATAATCACTCCAATTCTTGATGCATTAGATTCAGTAATTTCAAGTCCAGAATCATTAAAGGCTTGCTTTGCAGCAATAACTCCAAATTGGGAAAAACGATCCCACCTTTTGGATTCTTTAGCTTCAATAAAATTTTCAGATTGAAGATTTTTTACTTCTGCAGCAAATTTGCAAGGATGTTGTTCAGGATCAAAGAGAGTAATATCTGAAACCCCATTACTACCTGCTTGAAGACCTACTAAATATTCATCAATGTTATTACCAATTGGAGTTACTGCTCCGATACCAGTAATAACTACTCGATGGAAATTTGGCATCCTATACTAACCTTTTTTTTCTTCGATGAATTTTACTGCATCGCCAACAGTTGCTATTCCTTCAGCTGCTTCATCAGGAATTTCAATATCAAAAGCTTCTTCAAGAGCCATTACTAATTCAACAGTATCTAGAGAATCTGCACCTAAATCATTTTGGAAATTTGAATCTGATTTGACTTCTCCTGCTTCAACGCTTAATTGTTCTGAAACAATAGAACAGACTTTTTCGAGGATTTCTTGTGACATAGTTTATGGAAATTACTAATTATCTATATGATTTTATGCCCTAGAGTTAACAAGAGTGAAGCATATCTTAATTTTTTTAATTTCTTTGTAAGACAATAGTATTATAAAACGAGGTTCAAAAGACAATTTTTACATGTCACACGCAGTTAAAATTTATGACACTTGCATTGGTTGTACCCAATGTGTAAGGGCTTGCCCACTTGATGTTTTAGAGATGGTTCCTTGGGACGGCTGTAAAGCTGGCCAAATAGCTTCATCTCCTAGAACAGAAGATTGTGTAGGTTGCAAAAGATGTGAAACGGCATGTCCCACAGATTTCTTAAGTATTCGTGTTTATTTAGGAGATGAGACTTCTAGGAGTATGGGATTAGCATATTAATTTTTATAGTGCAGTTTTAAGAGAGTCCATGTTTTAGTAAATACGTATTTTATTTCAATATAATTGAAAAAAAAATTCGTATGTGTGGAATAGTTGCTGTAACTGGGTATAAAAAAGCTTTACCATTATTAATTAATGGTTTAGAAAAACTTGAATACAGAGGTTATGATTCTGCAGGTATTGCAATAATAAATTCCGAAACAAATTGTATTTCTTGTAATAAAGCAGAAGGAAAACTCAAGAATTTAATAAGTAATCTAAATAATCATAATATTCCTGGAACTGTGGGTATAGGTCATACCAGATGGGCAACTCATGGAAAGCCTGAGGTTAAAAATGCACATCCTCATACTGATAGTTCAGGAAATATAGCAGTTGTTCAAAATGGAATTATTGAAAATTTTCAAGATTTAAAAAATAAATTAGAGCAAGAGGGCATTATTTTTAATTCTGATACAGATACTGAGGTGATTCCTCATCTAATTCAAAGAGAGTTAAATACATTAAGTAAACTTAATCTTGAGAATAATGGGTCAACATTATTAGTAGCTGTGAGAAATGTATTATCGGATTTAGAAGGATCTTATGCTTTAGCTGTTTTATGGTCTGGTGCTCCAACCTCTTTGGTCGTTGCAAGAAGACAAGCGCCCTTGATAATTGGTTTGGGTGAAGGAGAATTTATTTGTGCTAGTGATACTCCAGCCATTGCAAACTTTACAAATATTATTTTGCCTATGGAGGATGAAGAAATAGCTTTGTTGACTCCGCTTGGAATTGAAATATATGACTCAAGTAACGAGAGGCAATATAGAAATCCGGTTTCTTTAAAAGTTTCAGAGCAAATAATGGATAAAATGCATTTTAAACACTATATGTTAAAAGAGATATATGATCAGCCACAGACTGCAAAAAACTGGTTGGAAACTTATTTAATTAAGAACTCAGATAATGGTCAATATCAAATCAATTATCCATTTGATACAGAATTTTTTGAATCAATAGAAAGAATTGAAATCATTGCTTGCGGTACAAGTAAACATGCTGCAATGGTGGGTAGCTTTTTATTTGAACAATTTTCAGGGATCCCTACAAATGTCTTTTATGCAAGCGAATTTCGATATTCACCACCTCCACTATTGCCAAATACGTTAACTATTGGAGTCACTCAATCCGGAGAAACTGCTGATACAATTGCGGCTATCGATATGGAAATTAAAAGACGTTCTTCAATTGAAAATAAAAAATTTAAACCCAACCTTATTGCAATAACAAATAGAAAAGAGAGTTCCATAGGAAGGCAGATCTCAAATATAATTGATATCTGTGCAGGAATAGAAGTTGGAGTTGCAGCAACAAAAACTTTTTTTGCTCAATTACTTTCTTTTTATGGATTAGCTATTAAATTTGCTCAAATTAAAGGTAATCAAAGTCCTGATGAAATAGGTAAATTAATAGACGAACTTATAAAACTTCCGCCATTACTTGAAGATCTCTTAGAGAAACATAATAAATCTTCAGAAAAGCTAGCACATGACTTTTTTAATATTAAAGATGTTATTTTTTTAGGAAGAGGAATAAATTATCCTATTGCTCTTGAAGGCGCGTTGAAACTTAAAGAAATTAGTTACATTCATGCAGCTGGATATCCTGCTGGTGAAATGAAACATGGTCCAATAGCTTTATTAGATAAAAAAGTACCTGTAATTTCTATTGCCTCCCCTGGTGAGGTTTTTGATAAAGTTATCAGTAATGCTCAAGAAGCAAAAGCTAGAGATTCATATTTGATTGGGATTGCTCCTGAATGTAATGGAACTGAAATCTTTGATTATTTGATGAAAGTTCCTTCCTCTAATGAATGGATTTCACCTTTACTTAATATATTGCCTTTACAATTATTGAGTTACCATATTGCAGCTCATAGGGGACTTGACGTTGATCAACCAAGAAATTTAGCTAAAAGTGTAACTGTTGAATAAATAAGTTTCTTAAAATTTTTTATTTTTTTGATTTATAGCTCTAAAAGTCCATTTGGAGGATCGATGATTAGAAAATTATTCTTTATATCTACTAATGGGACTATTTCTTTAACAAAAGGTATGAGAACTTTTTTTTGATTTTTAAATAGTTCAATAACAAGCAAATTATTTTTTTCATTTTCTAAATTGATAACTTTTCCAATTTTTTTTAATTCATCATTTTCTAAAGTCTTGACCTCGAGATTTACAAGTTCTAACAAGTGGAATTCTTCCTTTTTTAGTTTGGGTAGTGTATCAGCTTTTACAAGAATTTTAAATTTTTTCAGTTGCTCTGCATGATTTCTTGTATTTATTCCTTGAAACTTAACTATGAAGGTTTCTTTACCGGGCTGTTTGAAACCAGATATAAGTTCTATTTTTGAAGGAAGTTCATTTTCTTTTTGCAACCATCTAATTCCCGGTTTTAAAAATCTTTCTTCAAAATCACTTAGAGATTTAACTTTTACCTGTCCATTAATTCCATGACATGATGTTATCAATCCAACTGTCAACCATTCATTTTTAATTATCATATATTGTATTAGAAAGAGTGTTTTATGGAATTTTCTACTAAACCCATACTCCCCGGATCTTTTGTTGTTGTAAAAGACAACAATTCTATCTATAAAGGATATAAAGGTTTTGTACAAAGAGTTACAAAAAAAAGAGCAGCGGTTCTTTTTGAGGGAGGTAATTGGGATAAACTCATAACTTTTCAGCTAACCAATTTAGAAATAGTTTAAAATTAGATCTTACCCATAGTAATAAATTTTTCTAGCAAAACTCTAGCTGCATTTGTTTCTGCTTGTTTATGGGACTTGCCGAATGCATATGATTCTTTTAATCCTTCGATAAATATATCGCAAGAGAATCTTTTAGGATCCCCATTTTTCTTTGAGACTTCAATTATTTTATAGACTGGTAAATCCAAACCTTTACTTTGACACCACTCTTGCAATACTGTTTTAGATTTGAATTTATATGGAGCTTTTAAAAATATTTCTGAATCTTCTTCCCAAATATCATCTAACCAAAGATTTACTTCCTCAATGGAATTAAAACACTTGTAAACAGCACCGATTAAAGCTTCTGTAGCTTCACCAATAATAGTATTTTTTGAATTTTCATCACCAATAGCTTTAGGTCCTTTAATTATTAATTTTTCTATATGAATTTTTTCCCCTAATTTAGTTAACCATTCATCACTTACAATTTGCGATCTTAGCTCTGATCTTTCTCCTACACTCATTTGAGGATATTTTTTTTCAATAAAATTAGAAGCCGCTAATCTGAGGACTGCATCTCCAAAAAATTCTAGTTTTTCATAATTTAATATTTTGTCCTCCGAAGAGTGGATAAATGCTTGATTAAAATTTTGAATAATTGAAATATTTTGAGTTCTAATTATTTCAGAAAATCTTTTTGATTTAATATTTAAAGACTTTAAAAAAGTAGTTATTTGATTAATCCTCTTTGCGTTAATTATTTTTGTCATCTGATTTGAATAATCACAACAATTAGAAAGCAGGTCATAAGCCGGGTTCTGTTCACCTTAATTAATAAGATGGGCAATCATCTATCTAGGACTGGAATTACTTCAAAGTCTCAAGCGGCGCTTAAAAGTAGATTATTTAATGGTCATAAATCTACTAAGCCTTGCTCCCAGCCGGGGTTTACCTAGCCAACACTTCTCAATGTTGCTGGTGCGCTCTTACCACACCCTTGCACCCTTGCCATACATAAAGTATTAGGCGGTATGTTTCTGTGGCACTATCCTCACGGTTGCCCGCACTGGGAATTACCCAGCAAGCCTGACCATGTGGGAGCCCGGACTTTCCTCAAGAAAGTTTTATTTTGTTTCCAAAATAAAACTTTCTTGCGATTGCCTCTCCTGCTTTCATTTAGCATAATGCTTAATGCTCAAAAAATCATCTATTGGGGCTGTAGCTCAGCAGGATAGAGCAACGGTTTCCTAAACCGTAGGTCGTGGGTTCGACTCCCGCCAGTCCCGTAAAATAAAAAACTATATGTAGTATGTGTGCAAACTTGCTACTCTCTAGCTAGCGTGTAGTTAGTAATAAATCTTTTATGGCTAAGTTGCACGATATGCGTTTGAAGCTCTTAATTCAACAAGAGCATGAACGCATTTCTAAATCCCAACCGAATGATTTAGATCTTTCAATAGTTCAAGCAAGATGCCTTTGCTGGCTTGCGCTATTGGCGGAAGCTCACGAAGATCAAGCAAATGATGCAGAAAAAAGAGGCGATGCCGAGCAAGCAATGGGATGGTTTGCTGATTCTATGAGATTAAGAGATGTTATTAATTTGGTTACTAGTATTGAGATACCTTTGCCAGATAGTCCGGATTCACTCGATGAAAATGACGAATTATTGGATGGTCCTACAATTTTGCCCAAATAATGAGATGATATAGAAAGAATTATTTTTTCTTTTGACTGAAGAACCATGTCAATGCTCTGATTGTCAGAGATTTTATAAAGAACATGATCGTCTAATTAGAGAATTTCCTACTTTTAAGCAGCAACAAGAATTGAATTGGGCATCTATTCAATCGTTCAGAACTCTTTGTACCAAGGTAACTGATGAGTTGCAGAGACAATTATCTGAAAGAGAATCCAATGAAGATAATAGTTCAAAGGAAAAACATATTTCTGATATAGATATTACTGAAGCTTTAGATGAACTAGAAAGTGTTAATGCATATTTATATTCAATTGAAGCATTAATGGAAAGAATATTTGATACAAAAATTTCAAACAATATTGAATCAAAATTTAAAGAAATTGCAAATGAATTAGCCCCAGACCCATTAAATATGGATAGATTAATCTTGAATAGATTATTTCATCAAACCCCAGATTCACCAGATAAGAAAAATATTAATTAGTTAATTCTTCGACGTCGCAAGTAATTTCAACTGGCATTGGAGATACTTTCCAAATAGATTTACAGTATTCTCTAATAGATCTATCTGAAGAAAAATATCCTGACCTAGCAGTATTTAATAATGCCATTTTATTCCAAGATTTTTTATTATTCCAGCATTCACTGACCACATCCTGCTTATTTAAGTAATCTTCAAAGTCAGCCATAACAAAAAATGGGTCATGGCCTGTAAGGCTATTTAGTAAAGGTTTAAATAATTCTTTATCCCCATTGCTAAAGTGGCCAATTTCAATAAGGCGTATAACCTCTTTGAGTTCTGGACATTGATCAATAAAAGTTTTGGGAGAGTAGTTATTATTTTTTAAGCCCATAATTTCGCTTTCAGTCTTACCAAAAAGAAAGAAATTCTCTTTTTTCACAAGATCTCTTAATTCCACATTCGCTCCATCTAAGGTTCCAATCGTTAACGCTCCATTCATGGCAAATTTCATATTTCCAGTTCCAGATGCTTCTTTTCCAGCAGTTGAGATTTGTTCTGAAAGATCCGTTGCAGGATAAACTATTTCACCAAGTTTAACGTTATAGTCTGGTAGAAAAACAACTCTTAATAAACCATCCATATCTGGATCAGAATTTACTACATCAGCAATACCATTAATGAATCTAATCATTAGCTTTGCCATAAAGTAACCCGGCGCAGCTTTGCCTCCAAATATTATTGTTCTTGGGACTTCATACTTGTTTGTACCATTTTTGATTCTTAAATATTGGGCAATAATTTGTAGGGCGTTTAAATGTTGCCTTTTATATTGATGAATTCTTTTAACTTGAACATCAAATAAACTTGATGGATCTACCAGTATTCCAGTTTTTGAATGGATAAAGCTGGCTAATTTTCTTTTGCCATTTAGTTTGGTTTCCTCAAATTTTTGTAAAAAAATGTTGTCATCTTTTTTTTCTTCTAACTTTTTAAGAAGTTCCATATTTGTTATCCAGTTTGGACCAACTTCTTCTTCAAGAAGGTTAGATAATGATGGGTTAGATAAGGCTACCCATCTCCTTGGAGTAACTCCATTAGTTACATTTGTAAATTTTTCAGGCCATAGAGCTGCGAATTCAGGCAGAAGTTGTCTTTTGATTAGATCTGAGTGGAGAGCTGCGACACCATTTATATGATGGGCTCCAATAGTAGCTAAGTGAGCCATACGAACTGATTTCGTGCCTTCTTCATCAATTATTGAGAGTTTTTGAAGGATTTTGTCATCACCGGGATAACGTAGTCTTAATTGTTGCAGAAATCTCCAATTAATTTCATAAATAATTTCTAAATGTCTAGGAAGAAGATCATTAAATAAATTTAAATCCCATTTTTCTAAAGCTTCTGGCAGTAATGTGTGGTTGGTATATGCAACTGAGGAAGTTGTGATGTTCCAAGCTTTATCCCAACCTATTTGATATTGGTCAATAAGAAGTCTCATTAATTCTGCAACAGCTATGGCAGGATGTGTATCATTTAATTGGACTGTCCAATGCTTAGGGAATTCTGTTATTGGTATTGATCTTTTCTCAAGGCTTCTCAGCATATCCTGAAGAGAACAGCTTACGAAGAAGTGTTGTTGTTTGAGTCTTAATCTTCTACCTTCGTCTGTTCCATCATTTGGATATAGAACTTTTGAAAGAGTTTCAGAGGCAACTTTTTCTTCTACTGCTCCATAGTAATCACCAATATTGAAAGCATAAAAGTCAAAACTTTCTGTTGCATCAGCTCTCCATAGTCTTAATCTGTCACATGTATTTACCCTATACCCTAAAACTGGAACATCATGGGGGACACCTATTGCATGTTCAGAAGGTATCCATCTTGATCTGTAGTTTCCTTTATCGTCTCTATAATTTTCAGTTCTTCCTCCAAAGCCAACAAAACATGATTCATCAGGTTGTGGAAGTTCCCAAGGCCATCCACCTTTTAGCCATTTGTCAGTAACTTCAACTTGCCAACCATCTCTGATTAATTGATTGAATATACCAAATTCATAGCGAATACCATAACCAATTGCTGGAACTTGAAGAGATGCTAATGACTCCATATAACATGCAGCAAGTCTACCAAGACCGCCATTACCTAAACCAGGCTCTTCCTCTACTTCTAGTATTGTTGATAAAGATTCAATACCAAATCTTTTTAATGCATCTTCAGCTTCTTGAGTTATGCCAAGATTGAGGAGGTTATTACTTAATTGAGGACCTATTAAAAATTCTGCTGATAAGTAAGCTACCGTTTTTTGTGGTTTTTTTCTGATGACCTCTTGGCTGGCTAAGTATCTTGTCATTAGCCTATCTTTAACTGCGTAACTCAAAGCCATATATAAGTCGTGTGGACTCGCAGAGGTTGCTAACTTTCCAAGAGTGTAGAAAAGATGGGCTGTCATTCCTTGAAAAACAGCATCTGAATCCATCCCAGCTTTCTCAGGATCTAAATAGCAGCCTGGTGTAGGCAAGCGCAGATCGAAGGGTTTGTTGGAATTCATTGGATTAGCCATATAACAGACAATAGCCATTTTTTAGAAAATTTCTTTGTTGTAACTTCAGATCCACACTTGTTGAGTATTTTTGCTTTTTTCTTACATATTTCTTAAAGTGGGCCCTCAATAAACTATCTTCCAATTAGGTAGTTTATTTTTTACACTTAAATGTACTCTTTACTTGCTGAATTAAGTGCACATGATTTGGAAGTTGCTGAAACGTTGATCGGAGTTATAAGATTTTTATTGATCTTTTTAGCAGCAAGAGCATTAGCAGAAGTATTAGTAAGACTAAGTTTGCCAACGATTGTAGGTGAGCTTCTTGCAGGGGTTGTAATAGGAGCTTCAGGATTCCATTTATTGATACCGCCCTCAGCTGGAACTGAACTAAATGAGGGACTTGTAAATGTTATTAGTTCCTTAGCTTCAATCCCCCCAGAAGCAGTACCAGATGTTTATTTCGAAAGCTTTCCCTCCCTCCAAGCAGTAGCAACACTTGGTTTATATGCACTTTTATTTTTAACAGGCTTAGAAAGTGAGTTAGAGGAATTGGTAGCTGTCGGTGCTCAGGCTTTTACTGTTGCTATGGCTGGCGTAATTTTACCTTTTGCTTTTGGAACTCTTGGATTAATGTTTATTTTCCAAGTAGATCTAATTCCAGCAGTTTTTGCTGGAGCATCTATGACAGCCACAAGTATAGGAATTACAGCAAGTGTTTTCGGTGAATTGGGATATTTGAAAACTAGAGAAGGACAGATTGTTATTGGTGCAGCAGTGTTAGATGATATTTTGGGAATTGTTATTTTGGCAGTTGTAGTCGCCCTTGCTGCAGGAGGTACTTTAGAAATTGCTCCCATTATTAAATTAGTTGCAGCAGCTGTAGTCTTTGTTATTGCTGCTATTGCATTAAGTAGAACAGCTGCTCCAGGTTTTGATTGGTTATTAGATAGATTAAAGGCTCCTGGAGCCGTGGTGGTAGCTTCTTTTGTGATACTTGTATTGTGTTGTTTCGTGGCAACAGCCATTGGATTGGAAGCAGCTTTAGGGGCTTTTGCAGCTGGATTGATTCTTAGTAGTTCTAAAAATAATCATGCAATACAACAATCTGTTTTACCTTTAGTTTCCTTATTCGCCACTATTTTCTTTGTATTAGTTGGAGCTGGAATGGATTTATCTGTTATCAATCCACTTGATCCAACAAGCAGATCAGCTCTTGTAGTCGCAGGATTTTTATTAGTTGTTGCGATTATTGGAAAAATTGCTGCCGGATGGGTATTTTCTAGTGATAAACCTACAAATAGATTAGTTGTAGGTTTGGGTATGATGCCTAGAGGAGAGGTTGGTTTAATTTTTCTTGGGCTAGGAACAAGCGCTAAGTTATTAACCCCTTCTCTTGAAGCAGCTATTTTATTAATGGTTATAGGAACTACATTTCTTGCACCTGTACTTTTAAGAATTGTTCTAAAAGATAAGCCCCCAAATGATGGCAATAAAATTTCAGATGATGTTGCAGCTGATCCTGTGGGTCTTCTTTAGGAAATAAGTTTATTAGAATCAATAAAGATAAATTTTCAATGAATGGAAAAGTCAGCTCTGATAGATAGTGATGTAAATTATAATTGGAATTTTTTAAATTACCCAATTCATACAGTTTCCTCTAAGCCCGAGCAAACATCAAAAGATTGTGTAATTTTATTAATTCATGGTTTCGGTGCTTCTACGGATCATTGGAGATTTAATATTCCTATTTTGAGTACAAAATACGAAGTTCATGCAATGGATTTACTCGGTTTTGGAAAAAGTCCAAAGCCTCAAGACGTCGAATACTCAGGATCTTTATGGAAAGATCAAGTTGTTGCTTATGTAAAAGAGAAAATAAAAAAACCTACAATTGTTGTTGGAAATTCATTAGGTGGATATGCCGCATTAGCAGCTGGTGCAGAATTAAATGAGCTAAATGCAGGAGTGATCTTACTTAATGCTGCTGGATACTTTAGTGAAGAAAAAACTATCAAAAAGAATATGTTGCAAACTTCAATTGAAACAGTTGCCGGCATATTTTTGAAAAATATTGTTCTTCAACGTTTGATTTTTGAAAATATGAGAAATCCAAAAAATATTAAAAAAACGTTGAATCAAGTTTATGTTGATAAAAAAAATGTTGATGATTTTTTAGTTGAGTCAATAAGAAAGCCTTCTCTAGATTTCGGAGCTTTTAATGTTTTTAGAAGTGTATTTAACCCATCAGGTCCTCAGGGATTGCCGTTGGATAAGCTATTCGCAAAACTAAATGCACCATTATTACTTCTTTGGGGAGGGAAAGATCCATGGATGAACACTCCAAAAAAAAGAAATTTATATAAAAAATTTATACCAAAGAATACAAAAGAAATTATTCTTGATGCAGGACATTGTCCTCATGATGAGATACCTGAATTAGTTAATCAGCATATTTTGGATTGGGTTGATTCTCTTTAATTAATAATCGTGAAAGTTGAATTATCTAATAAGGAACAAGGAATTTTTGTCTTTCAATTGGATAAAAATAACTACATTAAATTTTGTCCTGAAAGAGGAGGCGTTATTACAAATTGGGTTTCGGATGGTAATGAAATACTTTATTTCGATGAAACAAGATTTATGGAAAAGACAAAAAGTATTAGGGGAGGCATTCCAATCTTGTTTCCAATTTGTGGAAATCTCAATACCTCTAGTTCAGTATTTGGAAATGGTTATTTGCAATTACCACAACATGGTTTCGCAAGGGATTTGCAATGGCAATACTCCTTTAATGAAAATGAAAAATTTTTATGTTTATTCTTAAATGCATCTAAAAAAACCAAAAAATATTATCCTTTCGATTTCGAACTAAAAATAGAAGTTATCTTAAAAGTTAACTTTTTAGAATTTGAAATTACAATCTATAACAAAACAGACTTTGCTATGCCTATAAATTTTGGTTTGCATCCTTATTTTAAAATTTCAGATTTCAAAAATTTAGAGTTTGTTGATAATCCACTTAATTGTCAGGATCAAAAAAGAAATACTATAAGTAATACTTTGGATGAATTAAACAAAATTAATTTAGGAGTTGATCTTCTTATGTATACTTCCGGTAGAAGCTCTTTTCGAGATAAAATTTTTAAAAGAGAGGTAACTTTAAATCATCCATATCCTTTTGATTTAGGCGTTATTTGGAGTGATCCTCCAAGAAGAATGATGTGTCTCGAACCTTGGACTAGTCCCCGAAATTCTTTTGTTGATGGATTTAGAAACATTATGATTCCTTCAAATGATAGTAAAAGGTTAAATGTCTCAATACAAATAAAATCTCTTAAGTAATTTTGTAATACTTATGAAATTTGTCGTTATAGATGATGATCCAACAGGCTCTCAAACTGTTCAAGATTGCTTATTACTGCTCAAGTGGGACTGTTCAACTTTAGCTAAAGGTTTTGAATCTAAATCTAATTTATTTTTTATTTTGGCTAATACAAGATCATTATCGGAAAATGATGCGAAATTAACAATAGAGGAAATTTGCAAAAATCTTAAGACTTTAATTACTTCTCAAGTCTATGAAGAAGAAATTATTTTTATAAGTAGAGGAGACTCTACTCTTCGAGGACATAATTATTTAGAGCCAATTGCTCTAAATAGTTGTTTAGGTCCTTTTGATGCTACTTTTTATATTCCAGCTTTCATAGAAGGTAAAAGATTCACAATTAATGGATCTCACTTTGTTGATAAAACTCCTATTAGTCAAACAATTTTTGCAAAAGATAAAATTTTTGGATATGAGACAAGTAATGTAAAGAATCTTTTATTTCAGCAGAGTAAATCGCAAATAAATTTTGAAGATATTCAAAATCTTTTATTGTCAGATATCGAAATGTTAAATGATGAAGAAAATAATATTGTTTTTAAAACACTAAAGAACTTGAAGAATAATAAACATGTAGTTGTAGATGTAGAGAATTATTCTCAACTAAAAAAATTTTCTTTAGTAATTAAAAAATTAATTAAACAAAAAAAATTCCTTTTTCGAACTGCAGCAAGTTTCATAAGTTCAATTTCTGAGAAAAAAAGTGTCTCTCAGAATGAAATATTTTTCTCTAATTTAAGAATAAGAAATAAAGAAAAGAGTTTTCTTCCAGGACTGATAATTGTTGGATCTTATGTAGAACTTTCTACAATACAATTGAATAATTTATTAGAGATAAGTAATTGCAATCCAGTTGAATTAGATGTTTTTGAATTCTTTAAAATTACTTCAACGCATGTTAATCAGAAGAGAAGGAATTTGTTTAAAAATAAATTTTTAAAAGAAATTAGATTTTCTTTTGAGAGAGGAAAAACTCCTGTTTTGTTTACTTCAAGAAAATTTATGTCTTTAGATTCTTCTGAACTATTTAATTTTTATAATTTACTTGCTTGTTTTATTGCTGAATTAGTCACGGATTTGAAGTATGAAATAGGATATTTGATTTCAAAAGGTGGAATAACAACAAATTTGATTCTTAGTAAAGGACTTAATGCAGATTATGTTTATCTTGAAGGACAGATTTTAACTGGAATTTCAGTGGTGACTTACAACCTAAAAAATGGCGAAAAACTTCCCATTGTTACTCATCCTGGAAACATTGGTACTAAAGATTCACTGGTAAATATTTGGAAAGTTTTTGAAAATAAAAATAATTTTTAAAATTAGAAATTTGAGATAATTTCTTCAGCAAAACTGCTGCAGGACAGAGGTTCTACTTTTGGTTCCATTAAGCGTGCTAAATCATAGGTGACTTTTTTTTGCTCAATTGCCTTACTTAAACCATTAGTAATTAAGTTAGCTGCCTCATCCCAACCAAAATATTCAAGCATCATTACACCACTAAGAATTACTGAGCCTGGATTAATCTTATTTAAGCCTGCATGTTTTGGCGCAGTACCGTGAGTAGCTTCGAAAATTGCTGCATTATCACCAATATTTGCACCAGGAGCCATACCTAGGCCACCAACAATTGCTGCAGCTGCATCAGAAACATAGTCTCCATTGAGATTTAAGGTTGCAAGAATTGAATATTCTTGAGGTCTAGTTTGAATTTGTTGAAATATACTATCAGCTATCCGATCATCAACAAGAATAAGTTCTCTCCATTTTCCATCTCCGTGAGAATTTGATATTGATGCAATAACTTCTTTAATTTCTTCGCAAATGAATGCTTTTTTGTTATTTGTAAGCTTGTCAAAACCTGGTTCAATTTTTCGAGCATTATTTTCAACTGTAATTTCTGGATTTTTCTGAATATTATCTAGAATCCAGCTTTCTCTCTCTGTAATGCAATCTTCTCTAAATTCATTTACTGCTAATTCATATCCCCAATCTCTAAATGCACCTTCTGTATATTTCATAATATTCCCTTTGTGTACAAGAGTTACATGCCTTTTATCTCCTGATAATCTTTTGGCATGTTCTATAGCTTTTCTAATATGCCTTTGGCTACCAGATTTACTTACTGGTTTTATTCCAATACCTGATCCGTCTGGTATAGATCTATTTTTTAAATTTTTACTTTTTGGTATGACAACGTTATTTAAGTGATTAATTAATTCAAGACAATTATTGTCCTCAGCTTCCCATTCAATACCCATATAGATGTCCTCAGTATTTTCTCTATAAACAATAACGTCTAAATTTTGGGGATTTTTGTGAGGGCTTGGAGTTCCTGAATAATATTTGCATGGTCTAACACAGCTATATAAATCAAAGATTTGTCTTAATGCAACATTAAGAGATCTAATACCTCCACCGATGGGAGTCGTTAAAGGACCTTTGATGGCCACACCAAAGTGTTTGATTGCCTCAATAGTGTCTTGAGGCAGATAGTTATATGTTCCATAAAGTTCACAAGCTTCATCGCCCGCATAGACCTTAAACCAATTAATTTTTCTTTCATCTCCATAGCTTTTTTTAATCGCTGAATCAAGAACGATTTGAGTTGCAGGCCAAATATCAACTCCAGTACCATCACCCCTAATAAATGGGACAATTGGATTATTAGGAACATTTGGTTTGCCTTGATCAAAAGTTATTATCTCGCCTTCATTAGGTAAAGTTAATTTTTCAAAATTTGGCATAGCATTTAATTAATAAAATATAACTCATTAAAGTTCCTAGTATTTTAATTTGCGATGAGTTATTTTCTTTAAAACCTAGAAATTTATTATTCAAATGTGAATAGAGAAAGTTTGTTGATCAGCATTTCAACATCTTTATTAAAATAAAAAGTAGTTAATAAGCAAATTAAAGCAAATTATGTCATTTTCAAAAAAGTACTCAACTACTTTATGAATGCGAGTTCAAATGTAAGTAATGTTGAAATAGCCAATAAAATTGCTTCTACTGCAGCTTTGTTTCGGAAATATTTTCCAGATGCAAGCGTAAACTTTAGTCCATGGGACAATTCAAATAATGAATCCATGCAAGATACTATTGATTTTGCGTTTCATTTTCCTGGTTGGAGTCCTCTTATTGAATGTAGAGCAATACTCTTACAATTAAGAATTGAAAATGATAATAATGGCAGAGTTCCGAAATTGTTGGGAATAATAATGCGAGGTATGATTGTTCCCTCCGAGAGATGGAGAGTGGCTACCATCGGTGATTGGGAAATGACTGGTACTCATTTACCGCAAAAGGAACAAAAAGATAACCTTTTTTTGGTTTGTAAAGAACTTTATAAGTTATTCTCTACAACATCTGCTGGTAACAAAAATTAGCTGTTTTATGTATTTTCCTTGTAGATTAAATACACTTACAAAAATAATTCAAAATATATGGCAGTTGCACTCGCAGGACAATTAAGAGAAGGGACAAAAAAATCCCATACTATGGCAGAAAATACTGGCTTTGTGGCTTGTTTTTTAAAAGGAGTTGTTGAAAAAAAATCTTATAGAAAATTAATTAGTGATTTATATTTTGTTTATGAAGCTATGGAAGAAGAAATTGAAAGACTGGTCAATGAGGAACATCCCGTAATAAAACCTATAGGTTTTAAATCGTTATTCAGAAAAGAAACTCTTGTAAATGATCTTAAATTTTATTTTGGTGAAAACTGGAAGCAGGAAATTAATATTTCTCACTCAGCAAAAGAATATGTTGAAAGAATCCGAGAGGTCGCAAAAAAATCACCAGAGCTATTAGTTGGTCACCACTACACTCGCTATATTGGAGATTTATCTGGAGGGCAAATCTTGAAAAGGATCGCTAAAAAAGCATTAAATTTGCAGGGAAATGATGGTTTAAATTTTTATGAGTTTGAATTAATTGCTGATGAAAAGAAATTCAAGGAAGAATATTCCCTTACTTTGAATCAACTTCCAATAAATCAAAAGACTGCTGATCAAATTATTGATGAAGCTAATCAAGCTTTTACTTACAATATGAAAATGTTTAAGGAGCTTGAAGGTAACTTGATTGCTGTTTTAGGAAAGATTGTATTCAATTACATTACAAAAAAAGTCAGAAAAGGAAGTACCGAGACCTAATATTCATGTTTGATTCATTAGTTGATTTTCTTAAAACCAATATTGATGAATTAAATGGTAATGAATTACAAATATCTAGCGAATTTAAAGAACATCATAATGAAGACTCAAAATATATTATTAAGAATTGGCTTTTTTCATCTCCCGAATATAGAAAGTGGCGAATAACAAGATTAGATGGTGGCAAAAAACTGCAAGTGTTTAATACGGTTGCATATCCTAATTTTGATTGTGAAATGCCTATTTTAGGAGCTGATATTTTATGGTTTGGAACTTCTCAAAAGTTATTAGCAATACTTGATTATCAACCTTTAATTCAAGAAGGCAAATATCTCGAAAAATATTGTTCAAGTTTAGGTATTATTAAAAAAAAATATCCTGCATTTGATAATAATAAAATGAAGAAAATATATGATTCAAAAAAGTATTTTTCGCCATGGGTAATTATATGTAGAGGAAATAAATTAAATCTTGATAGAGATTTAAATAATATATTCCATTCATTTGTAAATAATTATTTGAACATTCATAAATCGAATCCTGTTAATCAATTCTTAGATGCAGAAGAAATAAAGATTAATCAAATTAAATATGATAAGTATAGTTTTGAAAAAGACCCTGCAGATAAATTGTTTAAATCTTTTTTTGGAGAAAAATGGACAAAAAAATTTGTCAATAAATTCCTTTTTACATTAAATAATGAGATTATTTATTGAATGTTAATTCAAGATACTATTTTTTACAGGCCAGATTGGAGATGGCATAATTTTTTAAAATATTTAACAAATAACTTAAGTAAATATAACTGTTTAGAAAAAATAATACCTCTGGAATATTCTTATAAAGATTCAACTTATGGTTCAAAAAAATCAAAAAAAAATGTGAATCTCTCTACTTGGGGAGTAACGCATAAAAAAAGAATTCAATTCGCAAGAGCAGTGTGTATAAATAGTCCAAATTATTCTGTTTTAAATTTTTTAATTATTCCTAAAACTATTTATAACGTCCCATTTTTTGGAGTAGATTTTGTTTCTCTTCCTAATAGTTATTTATTAGTGTTAGATTTTCAGCCCTCATTAAAAATACAAAATCAATACAATAATCAGTTATTAGAAAAACTTATCAAACTCAAAAATCATTGTCATTCATCACTACCATTAGCTGAAGAAATGTCTGCGGATGTAGCTAGATTTTTTTCTCCAGGAGCAATATGGTCAAAATTACCTAAAGAAGAAAGAAGTGATTTTTTAATTGCTAATCAGCTTTATAACTCATTTAAGGAATATCTTGATTTGTATTTGGAAATTCTTTTCGAAAGCAAAGAAGTCAATATTGACCTTCAAAAAGAATTAATAAACGGTCAAAATAATTATTTGAATTATAGAAGAGATAACGATCCAGCGAGGCCAATGTTGTCGAGTTTGTTTGGTAAAGAATTTACTGAATCTTTAATTAAAGAAGTTTTATTTACTACTTAAAAGTCTTACAATGTATTGGAATTTGAAATCATATGAAAAAAATTTCTATTCTTTTTGTATGTTTGGGAAATATTTGTAGGTCTCCCGCAGCAGAAGCTATCTTTATAAGTCTAATTGAAAAGAGGGGCTTAACCGATGGCTTTATTGTAGATTCTGCTGGGACTGGGAGTTGGCATATTGGAAAAAAAGCTGACTCTAGGATGAGAATTGCGGCAGAAAGAAGGGATATAAATATCTTAAGCAGGGCTCGTCAAATTAACAAAAAAGATTTTGACGAATTTAACTATATTATTGCGATGGACGATTCAAATTTTAGAAATATTCAAGATCTTAAAAATAGAACAGCTTCAGCTGGTTTTGCATCAATTAAAAAAATACAAGATTTTAGAACAGTTTTTAATGAGAAAGAAGTTCCTGACCCATATTTTGGAGGTGATGAGGGGTTCGATTATGTCCTTGATATTTTAGAAGATTCTGTAAACGGTTTTTTGGAAAGTATTTCTTGAATTTATTTGATCTCAGTCTCTTTAGGAATCTTGTCATTATAAAGATCAATAATTTTATCCACTACCTCATTAATTGAGTATCCATCCGTAATAATTTCTATTGCGTCATTTGCTTTTACTAAAGGTGATATTTCCCTATTGGAATCTTCAAGATCTCGTTTCTTTATAAGTTCTTTTAATGTATTAAGGTCTATTTCTTGTAAGTCTTTACTATTTTTATCAAATTTTCTTCTTTTTGCTCTTTCGTCAATGCTAGCAGTTAAAAATATTTTAAGTTCTGCATGAGGAAAAACAGTAGTTCCTATATCTCTTCCCTCAGCTACAAGTCCGCCTGATTCTCCAATTTTTCTTTGTTCTTCGACTAAGAATTTTCTTACTTCTTTTATTGAGGAAATTTTAGAAACTATGGAAGTTATCTTTTGCGACCTAATTTCTTTAGTAACACAGTAGTTATTAACATAAACATCCTGATGTGAATTTGTATTTGACTTGAAAACAATGGATATATCTTTAAAAATATTAAGTAATTTTTTTTCTTTTTTATAAGCAATATTTTCTTTAAGTATAAGCCAACTCAATGCCCTATACATTGCGCCAGTATCTAAATATAGAAGTTTAAGTTTTTTCGCTATTAACTTTGTTACAGTACTTTTACCTGAACCTGCAGGACCATCAATTGCAATAATCGGCCTTCTTTTCATTAGGAAAACGTGATCAATTAATCTTGTCTCTCCACATCTTATCGCACCAGCCAGTAACGAAATATTATCCTCATGTCTTGCTTTTTGGAGGGTATGAGGGTTTAAGTGTTCTAAATATTCGATTGAAATTTTTTTTGCTGATAACTTTTTAATTATTTCGTTTAAATTGAAATTTTTTTCTTGTTGAAAATTTTTTTTTGCTTCTAATAACTCACTTGAAAAAAACCTAATCAATTTCCTTTCGTTTTTTGATAAATGTACATTACGTGAACTTAAAGGAATTCCATCAAAATCTCTTTGTGTAGGAATAGATTTAATAGCAATATTTAATCTCTCTTTTAGGACAAGATTTTTTAAAATTAAAAGTTGTTGCCAATCTTTTTCTCCTAAGTAAAGATTTTTAGGCTTGATTAGATTAAGTAATCTATAAACTACTGTACAAACGCCATCAAAATGTCCAATTCGATTTAATCCACATAATGCAGAAGATAATTCTATTGGAGCTTTTAGGAATTTAATATTTTTATTATTTGGTGGATATATATCTTCATTACTTGGGATGAAGATGGCATCCGCGCCATTTGAGAATGAGATTTTTATATCATTATCAATTGTTTTAGGGTAATTCTCTAAATCTAACTTGTTATCGAATTGAAGTGGATTAATAAAAATACTTACTAAATTAACATTAGAATTGTCATTTTTTGCTGTTGATATTAATTTTATATGTCCATTATGAAGATTACCCATTGTTGGAATAAAGTTAATTTCACTATTTATATTTCTCCTCCAATTTTCTATTTCTTCAGTTTTCCTTATTATGACTTTCTTCACTTTGTTTTTAAAAAATAAATCTATTTGATAAATAATTACTGGACAAAATCAATCTTAGGAGGAATATCTATATAGGGAGAGTCTATCATTTTTATTTCATGGATTACAAAACATCAGGTGTTGATATAGAAGCTGGACGAGAATTTGTTTCCGAAATTAAACAGGCAGTTGAAGGAACTCATACATCTAATGTGATTGAGGGTATTGGCGGGTTCGGAGGCTTGTTTAGAATTCCTATCGATAGTTTTAAAAAACCAGTTCTTGTTTCAGGAACTGATGGTGTTGGAACAAAATTAGAATTAGCCCAAAGTAAAAACTTTCACTTTGAGGTTGGTATTGATTTAGTTGCTATGTGCATGAACGATATCATTACTAGTGGTGCAAAACCGTTATTTTTTCTGGATTATATTGCTACTGGTAAGCTTGATAAGAAACAATTATTGAGGGTTGTTCAGGGAATTTCACATGGCTGTAGAGAAAATAACTGTTCATTACTCGGCGGAGAAACTGCTGAAATGCCGGGATTTTATTCGAAAAATAAGTATGATCTTGCAGGATTTTGTGTTGGAATAGTCGATGAGGATAAGCTTATTAATGGTAAAAAAGTCTCTGAAAATGACTTAATAATTGCTTTAAAAAGTAATGGAGTTCATAGTAATGGCTTTAGTTTAGTAAGAAAAATTATCCAAAACAATAATCAAATAGAAAAGGAATTTGAAAAAGTTTCTCACTTAAGGTTTTATGATGAGTTATTGAAACCTACAAAAATTTACAATAATGTGGTTAACCAAATGTTATCTGAAAATATAGAAATTAAAGCAATGTCTCATATAACTGGAGGAGGAATTCCAGAAAATTTACCAAGATGTATTCCTTCTGATTTTATTCCTTATATCAATACCAATTCTTGGGAAATACCTATTTTATTTAAATTCCTTAAAGACAAAGGATCTGTTCCTGAAAAAGATTTTTGGAATACTTTCAATCTTGGAGTTGGATTTTGTCTAATTATTGATAAAAAATTTAAGGACGCGATATTAAGTATCTGTGAAGATTATGATATAGATAGCTGGGAAATTGGAAAGATAGTTCGAAAAAATAATTCAACAATTAGTAAATTTTTGCCAGAAATTTTAACTTAAATTTTTTTATCTTTTTTAAACGAGTTTTAAAAAATTATTTTTTATACCCAAATGAAAAAGTTAGGTGTAATATAATAAAATTACCGCCGAATTATATCGGAAGTTTAAGTATTAAGATTTAACCTTTATTCAATGCCCTTTGCAAATAATCAAAGAATTACACGTAGACGTAGTTCAGCTGGCCCTACACCTCCAAAAAGACCAATAGGTAATAATTCTGAATCCAATGGTAGACAGGCTCAAGGCCCAAGACCAACTTTCTTGACACTAAGGGATCATGGGAAAGTTTTTGTTGCTGATTTACCTAATTTGTCTGATGGTCAATTAGCGCATATTAGTAAAGAAGCTAATGAAGTTTTGAATAGTTTGGAAAAAAGACTTAGTGATCTTGAAAATGAACCTAACGTTAGTAATCCGGAAAACGATACGCTGATAAAAGCTTCTACTAAAAGAGATGTCACACTGAGGTTTATTAAATCAATTGAAGAAGAACAAGAACATAGAAAGAATAATCCTGCTTTACGAGATGCTGCATCTGAATCGTTACCGAGAACTTTTCTTGAGGTTGCTAGACATAGATTGCCTGGAGCAACTTTTGATTCACTTCTTCGAGAGGCTCTTGAAGCTTGTGCAGTTGATGAGAGTGCTGAAGAAAATCAAGTTATTGATGAGCCTAAAGAAACTGTAAAAATTATGGATATACCCTCTTCCAACACTAATGCTTCACTTGTTGTTAGTATCGATTCAAGTGATGATTCTAAGAATGACTCTATTTGATTCAACACAAGAGTTAATAAGCTTTCAAGACCAAAATAATTCAAAAATTAACCTTACTTCAGATAAAGATCCCATTTTATGTAATCATTGCAAAAGAACTGCTTCAAATGGTATTAGATGTTTAGGAATGTGTGTAGCAGATAATGATTACTAAAAAAATTCAAATTTTATATAAATAATCTGATGAAAATAATTAATAAATTGCTTAAATTTTTTTTATTAATAGATATCAGGTATTATTTATCAATAAATAAAGAAAAGATCATTTTTCTATATATCAATAAGTAATTGAAACTTTATACCTTTTATTTCAAATTGAAGTTCTTAGAAAACTTCATAATCAAATGTGTAAAAAAATTAAATAAGGCGGCACCCAGATTCGAACTGGGGATAAAGGATTTGCAATCCTCTGCCTTACCACTTGGCCATGCCGCCGAAAAAGACTCGATTGATTCTTTTTATGATCTTAACAGTAAGTTGTCTCATTCTCTATTATTTATATGTAATGGTCATGGAGAAGATGTAATCGCATCTGAAATAATAAAACGATTACTAAACAAAATAAAAAATAAAAATATTGAAGTTTTACCGTTAGTAGGAAATGGAGATATTTTTAATTCCATAAAATCAAAGAATTTTCGTAAAATAGGATACTTAAAAGAGCTGCCTAGTGGAGGTTTTAGTAATCAAAGTCTGAAGGGATTTGTGCTTGATTTGTTTGCAGGATTTTTAATCGATAATTTAAGAAATTTTCTACTTGTAAAACAGAAGTCAAAACATAACTGCAAAATTATCGCAGTAGGCGATTTCTTGCCATTACTCTTCGCTTGGAGTTCAGAATGCGAGTTTAGTTTCATTGGAACTCCCAAAAGTGATCATACTTGGAGTAGTGGGCCAGGTTGGGATTTAAGTGATTTTTATCATAAGTTGAAAGGTTCTGAATGGGATCCATGGGAAATGTTTTTAATGAAATCTCCAAGATGTAAAAATTTAATTATGAGAGATGAAATTACAGCTAATAATTTGAATAAAAAAAATATTGATGCAAAATACTTGGGTAATCCAATGATGGATTTTGTTAAAGCAAAAAACGATAAGATATCAAATATTATTTCTTTTAAAAGGATTATTTTATTAGTTGGAAGTAGATATCCTGAAGCTCTTAAAAATCTTGATAATTTTCTCAATTGTTTGCAAGATTTTCATTTATCAAATGATTTGGTTATTCTTTTGCCTTTGAGCATTAATGCGAATGTGATTCAAATTCAAAATTATTTAAATAAATATGGTTTTGTAAAACAAAGGAAAGTTAAATTTCTAATAGATGAAGATTCAGTATGGAAAAAGAAAGATCAATATGTAGTGATTGGAAAAGGTAAATTCAATTCATGGGCCAATATGGCAGAAGTTGGCTTGTCTAATGCAGGAACTGCTACGGAGCAAATTGCTGGCCTTGGAATCCCATCTCTTTCTTTACCAGGCCCTGGACCACAATTCACAAAATCGTTTGCAAAAAGACAATCAAGATTATTGGGAGGTAGTGTTTTAGTTTGCAAGAACAAAAAAATTCTTTTAAGACGTTTAAGTTTACTTTTGAAAGTAAACTTTGATAGGTTAGATCAAGCAAAAATTGGAAAAAAAAGAATGGGGGAATCCGGAGCAAGTAAGAAAATCGTAGATGCAATAAACCTTCATTTGTTATCTTGGTAAATGGCAATAGCTTATTAATTATTAATTCTTTTATGTATCCAATAAATGATCGGCAATATCTAAAAATTTGTGCAGAGATTGCAAAACTTATGAGCATAAGCTTATCTTCTGCTAAAAAGAAAGTAGAAATTCAAATTGCTAAAGAAGGCTCGAAAACTATGCAAGAAAAAATACAAGTTGCTCAAAATGTTTTAAAAATTTGTGAAAAAAATGATGGAGATCAATTAAGCTCTTCAAAAATACTTGATAAGCTTATGGAAACTCTTGATGGTGAAGATAATTTTTTAACTGAAGATTGATTCTTAATGTTCAAATATATTTGAGAATTTTAGTATGTCTAAATCAGCATGTACAGAAACTGTTTCGAAACATTTTTGAGCTAATTCATATCTATTCTCTCTTTCTAAGATAACTTTTAATTTATGCATAGCTTGAATTAAATATCTAACATCATTTGCTGCATAAGCTAGTTGATCTTTTGTTAAATCTTCGTTGCTACCCCAATCACTACTTTGCGAGCTTTTGTCCATTTCTATACCTAACAATTCATTAATTAAATCCTTTAAACCGTGTTTATTTGTATAAGTTCTTGCCAACTTACTAGCAATTTTTGTACAAAAAATATTTTTTGTATTAATTTCAAGATTGCATTTTAGAGCTGCTACATCAAATCTCGCATAATGAAATATTTTAGTAATTTTGTCATCTTCAAGAAGCGCTTTTAAATGAGGTGAAGACGATGTATTAAGTTCAATTTTTACACAGGATGTTCTTTTAAATTCATTGCATATTTGTACTAAACAGAGTCTATCTCTTCCATGAATTAAACCCATTGCTTCAGTGTCAATAGCTAGGTAGGATGATTTTTTGTAAAGATTGTATAAATCTACTGTTAAATCGCTATAAAGGAAATCAATATTTTTATTTTCAATAGTCATTTTTAATAATTATTTAAGGTAATTTAAAATTTAGAATATTATTTAAAATTTATTAAATTAAGAATTTTTATCTAATAGGAATATTTTACAGAATAATTCTAAAAAATTATAATATGATGTAACTTTAATTTTTATTCTCGAGTTACTAGAAAAAATTATTTAATGTCATATTCCTTAAATTCAACATTATTGCTGACAATTCTCTTGGCCATAGGATTATTTTTTTTTCTAAGGGCTTCCAGTAAAGATAGAACTACCATCGTTGAGATTTCATCTTCTCAGCAGCCAATTAAGGTTTTAAATGGTTTATGTGAATGGCTTAATTTGAGGGGATGGAAGCAAACAGGAGGAGATTTTGAACAAAGAATTTTAATATTCAAGGGTCAAGTTGTTTCTAGTAAATTTTTAGCAATTTTTTTAGGTTTTCTCGGTGGTTTTGGTTCTTGTGCTTTGGGATTAGTAATTATTCAAATATATCCTGAATTAGGTTGGTGGCCTATTCTTTTGGGATTAATTGGTGGCCCTTTGTCTGGAATTTTTTATTTTAAAAAATCAGCAAGAGAGGAGAAATTTGAATTAAGGTTGATCAACGAAAATGAAAAAGATTCAACTTTTATGAGAATTAGAGCCCATAGGGATGAATTAATCTCTTTAGAAAATGAACTCGGAGAAAAACTTCAATTGAAAAGTGACGGTTCTTTATTTAAAACACCTATTTAAGATACTTAAACTTTTATTCGATAATTTTTAATCAAAAATATTATTCTCTATACAGAATTTCTCTAACTCTTTATCTTTCAACCAATCTTGGGGTTTTGTAAAAATTGATGTGAGAAATTCCTCTCGAGAACCATTTTTAGCTTTATATCCATATTCCCATCTAGCTAAAGGTGGTAAGGACATTAATATAGATTCAGTTCTGCCATTTGTTTGTAGTCCAAAAATCGTCCCTCTATCCCAAACTAAATTGAATTCAACATATCTACCTCTTCGATATAGCTGGAATTCTCTTTCCTTAGATGAATATGTTTGAGAAGCTCTTTTTTCAATAATGGGCAAATATGAAGGGAGGAATGCCTGTCCACAGTTTTCCGCTAAAGAAAATAAATCATCCCAATTTAAATTAGATCTTCCAATATTTTCTGAAGCTTTTGATGCTTCTCCATTTTGATTATTTCCTCTATAAATATTGCCTGAACCATCTTGATAATCATAAAAAATACCTCCTATGCCTCTAGATTCATTTCTATGCTTCAAGAAGAAATATTCATCACACCATGGTTTGAAAACTTTATGCAAATCTTGATCAACTTTCTCACAAGCTTTTTTATGCTCATTATGAAAATTCCTTACATCAGAAAGATAAGGATAAAAAGGGGTTAAGTCTGCACCTCCCCCAAACCACCAAACAGGACCAGCTTCGAAATATCGATAATTCAGATGAACTGTAGGAATATAGGGATTCTTAGGATGCAAAACCATAGAAGTTCCCGTAGCAAACCATTCATGACCTTTTGCTTCGGGCCGTTGAGAGATAATAGATTGAGGTAATTCTTTTCCCTGTACTTCTGAGAAATTTACGCCTGCTTGCTCAAAAATAGAACCATTTTTCAATACTCTTGATCTTCCACCGCCACCTTCGTCTCTTAGCCAGGATTCCTCTGTAAATTTCCCTTTGCCATCTACATTTTCCAGTCCTGAACAAATTTTGTCCTGTAGAGTTAACAAGAGATTTTTAGTTTTTTCTCTCGAGTTTTTAGGAGGTTCTTTCAACATGTATTTAGTAAATCTTGAAGAAAAAATTTTTTTTGGTTAATTATAAGTTTCTCTTTATAATTTCTCTTAGTGGGTCCTTATTGCCTATTATTTGATAGTTCGACATAGTTCTTAATCTTTTAAACAGTCGACTACCTTGTCAAAATATTTAAAAATTTAATGACCACAATAGAAGATGCGAATTTTGCTTTACAAAAAGTTCTAGATGCTGGATCACAGAAAAATGTAATTGAATTATCCTGGATTAAAAATGTAAGAGTAACTATACCGAGAGTAATCGTAACATTATCGTTACCATCGTTTGCAAATTCTCAGAGAGATAGAATTGTAGAAGAAGTTAGAGCGGTACTACTGGATTTTGAAGATATTGATGATGTTCAAATAGAGATAGATAATAATCCTTCCAAAACAGAATCTCAAAATCAAAGTAATGTGCCTGAGTTGCAGAAGATTGATGGGATTCGGCATATCATAGCTGTTAGCAGTGGTAAAGGTGGAGTTGGGAAAAGTACCATTGCAGTTAATCTTGCTTGTTCGCTAGCTAAATTAGGCTTAAAAACTGGGTTGCTTGATGCGGATATATATGGACCTAATACTCCCTCAATGATGGGAGTTGCCGAACAGAATCCTAAGGTTACAGAAGGTAGTGGTAGTGATCAAAGGTTAATACCAATAAATAAATATGGAATTTCATTGGTATCAATGGGTTTCCTCATAGAAGAAGGTCAGCCAGTTATATGGAGAGGACCAATGCTTAATAGTATTATCAGGCAATTTTTATACCAAGTTGAATGGAATAATCTCGATTTTTTGGTTATTGATTTGCCTCCAGGAACAGGAGATGCTCAAATATCTCTTTCTCAATCTGTGCCTATTTCTGGCGCTATAGTTGTTACTACTCCTCAACAAGTATCTCTGCAAGATGCAAGGAGGGGATTAGCAATGTTTAAACAACTCGGAGTACCTTTACTGGGAATTGTAGAAAATATGTCAGTATTTATTCCGCCAGATATGCCAGGTAAAAAATATGAAATTTTTGGTAAAGGTGGTGGACAAACATTAGCTATCGAAAATGAATTACCATTATTAGCTCAAATTCCTATTGAAATCCCTCTCGTTGATGATAGTAATAAAGGTGTACCAATCTCAATAAGCCAGCCCAATAAAGAAAGTTCTGTTGTATTTGGTAATTTAGCTCAATTAATTAAGAATCAATTTGTTAATACTTAGTTGATGTTTAAGAGAATTTCTTTATTAAATAAAAGAGGATTTTTACAAAAAAAAGATAACTTTAATAGAGGTTTTTTATTTTCTCCGCTACTTATAATTCCCCTGTTTTTAGTTATTATTTCGGGTTTATTGATAAAAAGTATTCAGAGTGAATTTTTGGTATCGAACTATTTAGGTCATATCCTAACTGGTTGTTTAGGTTATTTCTTAGCATTTTTTATTTCCTATATACCAATAGAGAGAATTAGAAAGTATGTTTTTCCATTTTATTTGTGTACTTTAATATCCTTATTACTAATTTATTTCTTTGGGATTTCAGTTTCTGGAGCTCAAAGATGGCTAAACTTGGGCATCTTTTCTTTTCAGCCTTCAGAGGTGGCTAAACTTAGTACTGTATTAACTCTTGCTTTAGTACTCGACAAAAAAATAATTCTAACAATAAGAGATTTATTATTACCCTTATTAGTAGTAGTTATACCTTGGTTATTAATTTTCTTTCAACCGGACTTAGGTACCTCTTTAGTTTTAATTGTTTTGACAAGTGTGATGCTCTATTGGTCGCAAATGCCCATAGAGTGGATTTTGATATTAGTACTTTGTATTATCACATCTATATTGTATATAACCTTACCAACTCTTCTTATTTTCTGGATTCCAGTTATAGGATATCTTGCTTATAGATCTTCAAAAAAGAAAATTATTTTTTCTGCTTTCTCTATTTCGTTCCATATTTTAGTGGCAAAATTTACACCAATTTTGTGGCAATATGGCTTAAAAGAATATCAAAAAGATAGATTAGTTTTGTTTTTAGATCCAAATAGAGATCCATTAGGTGGCGGATATCATTTGATACAGAGTCAAATTGCAATTGGTTCTGGAGGATTATTTGGAACTGGTTTATTGCAAGGTAAGCTGACTAATTTGCAATTTATACCTGAACAGCATACTGATTTTATATTCAGTGCTTTAGGGGAAGAATTAGGTTTTGTGGGGTGCACTATAGTTTTATTTTTGTTCTTTTTTTTGATTAAAAAACTTATTAATACTGCAACAATTGCTAGAACTAACTTTGAATCTCTAATTGTTGTTGGAATAACCTCAACTTTTTTATTTCAAATAATTATTAACTTATTTATGACTATTGGATTAGGACCAGTTACTGGGATTCCCCTTCCTTTTATGAGCTATGGTCGAACGTCATTGGTGACTAATTTTATATCCATTGGATTTGTTTTATCTATATTGAAACGTTCTAGATCACTAAGAAGTTGATGAAATCGCAAATAACTATAAAAAAAATTCAAGAGCTTTTGATTAAAGGAGTCCAAACCATATATGTGGATGACGATACATCCAGAAGAATGTGGTGGGCTTCCTTAGAAGTTATTCAAAAAGATTTCCTTTCTCAGAATTATAAACAGGGCGGGATGTGGGTTGCCTCGCCTTTGCCAGCTTTTAATGATAAAAAATTTTTAAATCAACTTCATGGGTGGCTTTGGTCTCCTGAGGGGTTTCCATACTTTCAAAATGAGAATGCAGGTTTTTTGCCAGTCAATAATTCAGAAAAGATAAAAAAAGATTTTGATTTAGTTTGTAATTATAAAGTCTTAAATCTTTGTCAAGAAGATGGTTATGAACCTTTTTTGATGATAATCACTCCAAATTTTCAATGCATATTATCAATTGTAGGAGAAAAAGATAAAAAAATTCTATTAATGAAGTGTGATGAAGAAAGCCTTAAACTTTCAATTGAATTAATGCATGCAAAATTAAATCAAGAAAATTATGAGGAAGGAGTAAAATTTCGTAATGCAATCAATAATTTAGGTAACCTTAATATTAATAATCAATTTGAAAAATTATTTTGGCCGATATTATCGGCAAAATTAGCAAATATTTCTCCAAATCATAATATACAGAATTCTGTGAAAAATGATGAAAAAAATGTGCAAATAACTGAAGCAAAATTATTACGTGCAATTTCTCATGAAGTAAGAACTCCTTTGGCAACAATAAGAACCCTAATAAGTTCTACTTTAAAAAAATATAAAATGGATGAATCAATGAGAAATCGTTTAATTCAAATAGATAATGAATGTAATGAACAAATTGATAGGTTTGGTTTAATCTTTAATGCAGCAGAATTAGTTGGTAATGAAGTGTCATCATTGAATAACTTGGCGAAAATTAATTTATCCGAAATTTTCAGTAAGCTTGCTCCTTTATGGAATAAACAATTAAACCGACGTGGTATTTCTTTGAAGATAGATATCCCCAAACAACTTCCACAAATTTTGAGTGATTCTGAAAAATTAGAATTAATGTTAAGAGGATTAATTGATAAAAATACTAGAGGATTAAAAGAAGGCAGTACATTAATTTTAGAATTAAGACCAGCTGGTCAAAAACTCAAACTTCAACTCAAAGTACAAAAATTAGATAACAATCAAAAAGAAATTCTACAAAAAGATAACGGTTCTGATATTGGTCCTGTTTTAAATTGGAACCCTCAAACTGGAAGTTTACAACTTAGTCAAAATGCAACTCAAAAGTTGTTAGCTAGTTTAGGAGGGCATGTCACACAAAGACGTGATACAGGTTTGACGGTATTTTTTCCAATTTCAGATTCAAAATAAAATCACAAAAAAGTTTTTCATATATTAAATAATGTAGAAAATTTCCTATTAATTTTGAATTTTGCAAAATATGAATGCTAATTTCTTATAAGAAATAACTCAAAATCTAGGATGACTGAAACTTTAGTTGGTCAATTTCCAAAGCATATAGGAAGTACTGGGGGTTTATTAAACTCAGCAGAAACCGAAGAAAAATATGCAATTGTATGGAAAAGTTCAAAAGAACAAGCATTTGAATTGCCCACCGGCGGAGCGGCTTTAATGCATGAAGGTGATAATTTAATGTACTTTGCAAGAAAAGAACAATGTCTTGCACTAGGGACACAATTAAGAGCTTTCAAACCAAGGATTGAAGATTTTAAAATCTACCGAATTTTCCCAGGTGGCGATATTGAATTTTTACACCCAAAGGATGGTGTTTTCCCTGAAAAAGTAAATGAAGGCAGAGAGAAAGTAGGTCATAATCCTAGGAGAATAGGTGAGAATCCTAATCCAGCTGGTTTGAAATTTACAACTAAGAATACTTTTGATTAACTTCCTTAAAGTTGATATAAAAGAAGAAAATAATTATAATTTGGGCTGACATTATTAATATGATCAGCTCAAAGAAAGATAGTTTTTTAAAGGCTTACAAAGAAGGTAAAAATTTTATACCTATAGTTGAAACTTGGCCAGCGGATTTAGAGACTCCATTATCGACTTGGTTAAAATTATCTTCAAAAGATTCCCATGGTGTTTTTCTTGAATCTGTTGAAGGTGGGGAGAATTTGGGTAGGTGGAGTATTGTTGCTACTAAACCTCTTTGGGAAGCCGTTTGTTATGGAGAAGAAACAGTTAAAACATGGAATAATGGCAAAACTGAAACACATAAAGGTGATCCTTTTGATATTTTAAAAAGTTGGACAAAGGAATATAAGTCAACCATGCTCGAAGAATTACCATCAATTGGACAGTTATATGGCTCTTGGGGTTATGAATTAATAAATCGAATAGAGCCAAGCGTTCCAATAAATGAAATACCAGAAAACAATATCCCTTATGGTTCATGGATGTTTTTTGATCAATTAGTTGTTTTTGATCAAATTAAAAGATGTATTACTGCAGTGGTTTATGCAGATACAACTTCTTCTAGAGAGTCTTCGATTGAAGAGTTATATCTAAACTCAATTTCTAAAATTCAGGAAACTAGAAATTTAATGAGAGTTCCTCTAAAAGAAAATGAGTTTTTAGATTGGAATGAAAATGAGAATTTGAATTTAGATCTAGAAAGTAATTGGAAGAAAAAAGATTTTGAGGATGCAGTTCTCTCTGCAAAGGAATACATAAAAAAGGGAGATATCTTTCAAATAGTTATAAGTCAGAGATTTCAAACTCAAGTCAATAATGATCCCTTTAGTTTATATAGAAGTTTGAGGATGGTTAATCCATCTCCATACATGTCATTTTTTGATTTTGGCTCATGGTATTTGATAGGTTCGAGTCCTGAAGTAATGGTTAAAGGTAAAATAAATAAAAATAGTGAGATTGTCGCAAGCTTAAGACCAATAGCTGGCACAAGACCTAGAGGTATTGATAATCAACAAGACTTAGAACTAGAAAAGGATTTGTTAAAAGATCCAAAAGAGATAGCAGAGCATGTAATGTTAATAGATCTTGGAAGAAATGATCTTGGAAGAGTTTGTGAAATCGGTACTGTGGAGGTCAAAGATTTAATGGTTATTGAAAAATATTCACATGTTATGCATATAGTGAGTGAAGTACAGGGGATCTTGAAAAATAATACTGATGTATGGGATTTGCTTAGGGCATGTTTTCCCGCTGGAACTGTAACTGGAGCACCAAAAATAAGAGCAATGCAATTAATTAAAGACTTTGAAAAAGATGCTAGAGGACCTTATGCGGGTGTTTATGGATCTATTGATATTAATGGTGCATTAAATACGGCTATTACAATAAGAACAATGATAGTTAAACCTTCAAAAGATGGAAAATATAGTGTATCGGTTCAGGCAGGTGCTGGAATAGTTGCAGATTCTTCACCTGAAAATGAATATAAAGAGACAATTAATAAAGCTAAAGGGATACTAAAAGCATTAGCCTGTTTAAATAAATAAATGAGTAAAGATAATCTCTATAAAGGTTTTGAGGTGGAACTCTTTACAGGTTCTTTAGATTCTCATATTGGTGTTTCAGCTGATATTGAGAAAAAATTTTCTGACTTTGTAAAAGAGCCAGATAACAGAAATGTTGAATACATAACAACACCTGAAAAAAACTACAAGTTTCTATATGAGAAATTAATAATTCCAAGAAAAAAGTTAAGAAAGTGGCTTAATACTAAAAATTTAACAATCATTCCTTCCTCCACTCTTTGTTTTAAACATGATATTCAATTTCAAAGATCTGATATTGACAACGTCTATCATCAATTTATTCAAGATAATTATGGAATATCTATTGCAACTTCAAGCGTCCATATAAATATAGGAATAGACGATTTAGATAAACTTTTTACAGCTATAAGGCTTATAAGATCTGAGGCTGCTCTATATTTATCATTAAGTGCTAGTTCACCCTTTTTAAATAATAAAATTACCAATAATCACTCTCAGAGATGGATCCAGTTTCCTAAAACACCAAGTAGGGTTCCTTTTTTTGTAAATCATAATTCTTATATCGACTGGATAGAGGAAAATATATCTAATAAAAATATGCAAAATATTAGGCATTTTTGGTCTTCAATCCGACCTAATGGTCCCCAAAGACCTTTAATTCTTGATCGTTTGGAATTAAGAATTTGTGATTTTGTTCATGATATTAATCTTCTATTAGGAATAACGGCCATGATAGAACTAAGGATTTTGAATCTTTTTGAAAATATAAATACCTTAGATCCTATGAATGCTAGTATTTTTTCTATGGATGAGTTGTCAGAAATATGTGATCAAAATGAAATTAATGCTGCTAAAGATAGTCTTAATTCAGAGTTAATTCACTGGCAAGATGGAAAAAAAGTTATTTGTAGAGAATGGATTCAAAACTTATTATCAGATTTATCATCCACAGCAGAAGATTTTGGAATGAAACATCTTTTAAATCCTATCTATAAAGTGCTTGAAGAAGGCAATCAATCTATGAAATGGATAAATCAATATGAAAAAGGTCTTTCTATTGAGCAGATAATGAAAATTTCTATCGAAGATATGATTAGGAGTGAGATCTAGAATGTTTGATTATTTAAATAAACATTTGATCTGAACATTTTCACTTATGACATAATGATTATATGGAATCTTTTCGACAGATAAAAAATAATAACGTGGATCTGATAAGTAACAATGATCCACTTGATAAAAATCGTCTTCTAATTGAAGATCTATGGGAATCTGTGCTAAGGGAAGAATGCCCAAATGATCAAGCAGAGAGATTGATACAGCTTAAAGAATTAAGTTATTCAAAACAAATTAATGGCGATAGTTCAAAAACTTTTAAAAATGAAATAGTTGATATTGTAAATTCTATGGATTTAGCAGAATCCATAGCAGCAGCAAGGGCTTTTTCATTGTATTTTCAACTCGTGAATATTTTGGAACAAAGAGTTGAAGAAGATAGATATATTCAAAGCTTTACCAATAAGGATGTTCAAAAATCGCCCGACAATCTTGATCCTTTTGCCCCTGCATTGGCTAGGCAAAATGCGCCAGTAACTTTTAGAGAATTATTTTACAGGCTGAGGAAATTAAATGTTCCCCCTGGAAAATTAGAGGAGTTATTGCAGGAAATGGATATTCGTTTAGTTTTTACTGCACATCCGACGGAAATAGTGAGACATACGATTAGACATAAGCAAACAAGAGTAGCAAATTTATTAAAAAAAATACAAATTGAGCAATTTCTAACAAAAGAAGAAAAAAATTCTCTAAAAACCCAATTAAAAGAGGAAGTAAGACTTTGGTGGAGAACAGATGAATTGCATCAATTTAAACCTTCAGTTTTAGACGAGGTTGATTATGCCTTGCATTATTTTCAGCAAGTTTTGTTTAATGCTATGCCTCAATTGAGGGTCAGAATCGCTGAAGCACTCACTGAAAATTATCCAGATGTTCAGATGCCCTCTGAATCTTTTTGTAACTTTGGGTCTTGGGTGGGCTCTGATAGGGACGGTAATCCATCGGTGACTCCTGAGATAACATGGAGAACTGCTTGCTACCAAAGGCAGTTAATGTTGGAAAGATATATTGCTGCGACGTCTAATCTTAGAGATCAATTAAGTGTCTCAATGCAATGGAGTCAAGTCAGCTCCTCTTTATTAGAGTCACTAGAAACTGACAGGGTTAAATTCCCCGGAATATATGAAGCTAGAGCTACAAGATATAGATCGGAACCCTATAGATTGAAATTAAGCTATATTCTAGAGAAATTAAGACTAACACAAGAAAGAAATAATTTATTAGCTGATAGTGGGTGGAAATTTGCCTTAGAGGGAGAAGTTGATAGCAAAAATCTAGATAAAGTTGAAAACTTATATTACAAGTCAGTAAATGAATTTACTTATGATCTCGAACTAATTAAAAATAGCTTAATTAGTACAGATTTAACTTGTGAGTCTGTGAATACCTTACTTACTCAAGTTCATATTTTTGGATTTTCTTTAGCAAGTTTAGATATTCGACAAGAGAGTACAAGGCATAGTGACGCCATACAAGAGCTCACAAATCATCTTGATTTATCTGTTCAATATGACCAAATGTCTGAGGAAGAGAAAATTAAATGGCTTATAGACGAATTAAATACAAAAAGGCCTTTAATTCCATCTGACGTTAACTGGACAAAAACTACAGAAGAAACCTTTTCAGTTTTTAAAATGGTTAAAAGACTACAGCAAGAATTTGGAAGTCGCATTTGTCATTCTTATGTAATTTCAATGAGTCATAGTGCATCTGATTTGCTTGAAGTTCTCTTATTGGCAAAAGAAATGGGACTTCTTGATCAAAATTCGCAAAAATCAAAATTATTAGTTGTTCCTCTTTTTGAAACTGTGGAAGACCTTAAAAGAGCACCGGAAGTAATGGAAAAGTTGTTTAAATTAGATTTCTATAGATCATTGTTGCCAAAAGTAGGAGAATCTTGTAAACCTCTGCAAGAATTAATGCTTGGATATTCTGATAGCAATAAAGATTCGGGGTTTGTTTCTAGTAATTGGGAAATTCATAGAGCCCAAATAGCACTTCAAAATCTCTCAAGTAGAAATAATATATTGCTAAGACTTTTTCATGGAAGAGGGGGTTCTGTAGGGAGAGGAGGAGGTCCAGCCTATCAGGCAATATTGGCTCAACCAAGCGGTACTTTAAAAGGGCGAATAAAAATAACAGAACAAGGTGAAGTTTTAGCCTCTAAATATAGTCTTCCCGAACTGGCTTTGTACAATCTTGAAACTGTTACTACAGCGGTAATTCAAAATAGTTTGGTCAATAATAGACTTGACGCTACTCCTGAATGGAATCAATTAATGTCTAGGTTGGCAGAAACATCAAGGTCTCATTATAGAAAACTAGTGCATGAGAATCCTGATTTGTTGAATTTCTTTCAAGAGGTAACTCCAATAGAAGAAATAAGTAAATTACAGATATCTAGTAGGCCTGCTAGAAGAAAAAAAGGTGCAAAAGATTTATCAAGTTTAAGAGCTATTCCATGGGTATTTGGTTGGACACAAAGTAGATTTCTTTTACCAAGTTGGTTTGGAGTAGGTACTGCATTGTCATCTGAATTAAATTCAGATCCACAACAAATTGAATTATTAAGAGTTCTGCATCAAAGATGGCCATTTTTTAGGATGCTAATATCTAAGGTCGAAATGACATTATCTAAGGTGGATTTGGAAGTTGCTAGATATTATGTTGATACTCTTGGCAGTAAAGAAAATAAAGATTCTTTTGATAATATTTTTGAAGTAATTTCTAAAGAATATAATCTTACAAAATCTTTAATACTTGAAATTACTGGTAAAAATAAGCTCCTAGAATCTGATAGAGACTTAAAATCATCAGTAAGCTTGAGAAATAAGACAATTATTCCATTAGGGTTTTTGCAGGTTTCACTTCTAAGAAGACTAAGAGACCAAACAAGACAACCTCCAATAAGCGAATTTCTTATAGATAAAGACGAATCTAGAAGAGCTTACAGCAGAAGCGAATTATTGAGGGGAGCACTTTTAACTATTAATGGGATAGCAGCTGGCATGAGAAATACAGGTTGATAATTGCAATACTTTTCTAAAAAAAAACTTGTTCTACCAGAAGGTTATTTTGTTAACTCTTCTCAAATCCCATTAGCTAAAGAAGTTAACAAACTTTTATCGAATTGTGGTAGTGAGACATTTCCAATAAAAGCTCTTACTGAGGCTATTCAGAAAAGTAATTTCTTTTTTACCATACAGAATGAATTAAAAAATAAATTATATGGCTTTGTAAGGGTTACGTCCGACAGGGGATTGAATGCTAACTTATGGAATTTAAGTGCATTGCCAGATAATAATCAGCAACTTTATTATTCAATATTGCTACAAGTAACTCTTGAGAAAATAAATAGAGAAATGCCTGGATGCAGTATTTCTGTACAGGCTCCAGTGTCTTCGTTTATAAGTCTAGAAGAAAATGGATTTATACTAGATCCAAATGGAATAAGAGTAATGGGATATAAACTTTAAAAATTATTTTACGAGCATGGAGGGATTCGAACCCCCGACTCTCAGAACCGGAATCTGATGCTCTATCCAACTGAGCTACATGCCCTTTAATTTTTCAATTTCTTTAAAGAAAATCTAAATATTTTAAACTTAGCTAATTTAATTAATGAATGCACAAAAAAAATTTTTTTAAATAAACTAAAAATTAAAAATTTTCGAAATCATAAAAGTTTTGAAATTGATTTAAAAGAGCAAAGAGCAATTGTTCTTGGCTGTAATGGTATTGGTAAGTCAAATTTACTTGAATCGGTTGAATTTTTAAGTCAATTAAAATCTAATAGAGCACTAAGTGATAAAGATTTAATAGAGAATGATAGTGATATGGCTGTTGTTTTAGGACAGATAAATTTTAAAGACGATTTAAAGTTAAATTTATTCCGAAAAGGCCCTAAAAGAATTTATGTCAATGAATCAATCTTGAAAAGACAGAGTGAAATAAAGAATTATATACGAAGTGTATGTTTTTGTTCTAATGATATAGATATTGTTAGAAGTGAACCCAGTTATCGAAGAACATGGATTGATAAAGTCGTATCTCAGCTTGAACCAGTATATTTTGATCTGATAAGCAGATTTAACAGGCTTTTAAAACAAAGAAGTCATTTTTGGCGTTCGGAAAGTTTCTTAAAAACTCAATCCACAGATATTGTTGAAAGCTTTGATATTCAAATGTCAATAATAAGTACAAGAATTTTTAGGCGAAGAAGAAGGGCTTTATTAAAAATAAAACCATATGTTGAATATTGGCATAATTATTTAAGTAAATCTAAAGAGCAAATAAGCATAAATTATCTTTCGGGGATACAGAATATAAGCCCAGAAGAAGAAGAAGAAGAAGAAGAAGAAGTGATTAGAAAAAAAATAGCAGAACAACTATTAAATCAGCGTTCAATAGAAGCATTGACTGGTAAATGTAATTTTGGACCTCATCGTGATGATGTTGAGTTTCTTATTAACAATGTTTCAGTTAGAAAATATGGTTCATCTGGACAGCAAAGGACTTTTATCTTGGCTTTGAAGATGGCTGAACTGGATTTATTAAATAAAACATTTAATGTTCCTCCAATACTTATATTGGATGATGTCTTGGCGGAATTAGATTTAACCAGGCAAAATTTGTTATTAAATTCTGTTGGTAAAGATAGTCAATGTTTCATAAGTGCGACGCATTTAGATAAATTTAATCAGTCTTTCTTAGGCTCATCACAAATGATTCACTTATAATTCAAAAAACGCATGATTTTAAGCTAATCTTAAATTCATATAATTTTCTTAAATGGAAATCTACAAAAAAAATCAAATTTTAAGTAAGTTTCAAGATGATAATAAATTAACTCATCAAAGTAAGCACCTTTTGTTGGAACTTTATAGATGCGATTGCGAGAAATTAAATGACGAATCCTTTTTGCGCTGTACTTTAAATAGAGCTGCTAAATTGGCAAATGCGACAGTTCTTAATTTGATAAGTAACAAATTTGAGCCTCAAGGGGTTACGGCGATTGCATTACTGGCTGAATCTCATATTTCAATACATACTTGGCCTGAATCTAATTATTCGGCAGTCGATATTTTTACATGTGGTCAAAATATGATGCCTGAACTAGCTAGTCAATATTTGATTGAATCCTTGATGGCTAAAGAACATTCATTGCGTGTCATTGAGCGAAATCCCCCTTCAGCAGTCTCTAATCAGATCAGAACTGTTGTTTGACAATATTTACCTATTTAATTTTCCGCTTACAAGTCCCTCAAGATCTAAACTTGTGCAATTAAATCCTAAATTAGAAAAATATTGAACTAACTCACGAAAATTATATTTGTTAAAAAAATGCTTTAATTCATCTTGGGGAATTTCTATTCTGGCAGTTGAGCCTTGGCATCTAACTCTAACCTCCGATATTCCACATTCTTTAAGATATTCTTCTGCTTTCTCAACCATTTTTAGCCTTTCACTAGTTATTTCATGGCCATAAGGAAATCTTGATGATAAACAAGGTTGAGCAGGTTTATCCCACCAAGGAAAACCCAATGCTCTTGATATATCCCTAATGTCTTGTTTTGAGACTTTAAATTTTGCAAGGGGAGAGATAACTCCTGCTTGTTTTGAGGCTTGTATACCTGGTCTGTAATCTTTAAGGTCATCCAGATTGACTCCATCTAAAACTATCTTGTAATTAAGTTTTTTAGAGAGGTAGGTTGTATGTTTGTGGAGCTCTTTTTTACATGCAAAGCACCTATCCTTAGGATTTTCACTGTAACTTGATTGGTCTAATTCTGATGTTTTAATCTCTACATGCTTTACTCCAATCCATTTTGCTTGCCTTCTTGCTTCTTCACGAAGAGTAGTGGCTAATGCAGGAGAAATTCCAGTTACGGCAATTGCTTTGCTGCCTAATTGCTCGAATGCTAATGATGCTACTAATGTACTGTCAACTCCTCCGGAATAAGCAATACAAACACTATCGAGATTCTTAATGTATCTTCTAATTGTATAAAGCTTTTCACTTTGTTCATCAGAGAGAATTTCTAGTTGATTGAACATGCTAATTACTTTAAAATTCAAATTACCTATGAATAGGTTGAATTTATTATTAAATATTTAATAATATTCTTATCTATATCTTAGATTAAATTTACTAATTTTGTTCAATTGACGAATACGAGTAGAAATAGTGGAATTGGTATTGTCACAGCAAGTGACAGTCAAGAGAGATCAAAAGGTCAATTACATATTTATGATGGAGAGGGTAAGGGGAAAAGTCAGGCTGCCTTGGGAGTAGTTCTCAGGACAATAGGATTAGGAATATGCGAAAAAAGACAGTCAAGAGTTTTACTTCTAAGATTTTTAAAAGGCCCTGAGAGACCATATGACGAGGATTCAGCTATAGAGGCTTTACAAAGAGGCTTTCCACATTTAATTGACCATGTAAGGACAGGAAGATCCGAATTTTTCACTGCTGACCAAGTTACAAAGTTTGATATTGGTGAGGCCGAAAGAGGTTGGAATATTGCTAAAGGAGCAATTGCTAGTTCTCTTTATTCTGTAGTTGTACTAGATGAGTTAAATCCAGTTCTTGATTTAGGAATGCTTGATATCAATGAAGTAGTTGATACTCTGCAAAATCGTCCAGATGGATTAGAAATAATTATTACTGGAAGGGCAGCCCCACCCTCTTTGGTAAGAATATCTCAACTCCACTCAGAAATGAGACCACGTTTTATAGGAGACTTATCAGAACTATCCAAACAAAGTAGTTCTAGTGGTGGAATTGAGATTTATACAGGTGAAGGAAAGGGTAAATCCACAAGTGCACTCGGTAAGGCTCTTCAAGCTATTGGTAAAGGAATTTCTCAAGATAAAAGCCATAGAGTTTTAATATTACAGTGGTTAAAAGGTGGAAATGGATATACCGAAGATGCTGCCATAGAAGCTTTGAGAGAGAGTTACCCTCATTTAGTAGATCATTTGCGTTCAGGCAGAGATGCCATCGTATGGAGAGGTCAACAACAACCAATTGATTATGTTGAGGCTGAAAGAGCATGGGAAATTGCAAAAGCTGCTATTTTGTCTGGCTTGTATAAAACAATCATTTTAGATGAATTGAATCCAACTGTTGATTTAGAGTTGTTACCTGTGGAATCAATACATCAAACGCTCTTAAAAAAACCAGCAGATACAGAAGTTGTAATTACTGGGAGGTGTAAAAATGAACCTTCATACTTTGAATTAGCTGATGTTTACTCTGAAATGGTTTGTCATAAGCATTATGCAAATGTGGGAGTTGATTTAAAAAGAGGAGTTGATTACTAACTTATTCTTAAAAAATTATTTGCACAATATTTTTTTATTTTTTCAATGCCGCCTTCAATAGATCTTGACTGAATTTTGAATTTAGACAAGATTCTTGAAGCTTTTTCAGAGCGTTTCCCCGATTGACATATAGTGAAAACCTCTTTATTCAAACTTTCTTTTTGAATAAATTTTAAGTCAGATTCTTGCTTCAAATGACTCAGGGGAATTGAGATAGATCCCTCTATTGCGGATTTAGAAAACTCTTCATTTTCTCTAACATCAATTAAAAGAATTTTGTTAGGTTTTGCTTTGTATAAACTATTAAAGTCATTAGCATTAATACTTTTAATTTCATAGTTTTTCCCGCAATATTCATCATTATTATAAAAGCTCTTAAACTGAGACAGATTTTTTATTCGTTTATTTAACTGATCACTTTTTAGATGTAATTTTTTTATATTCATATTAAAAAGATCAAAAATTAAAATTTTCCCATCTAAAATTTCACCTTTTTTCAAAATGATTTTGATAATTTCATTTACCTGAAGAATTCCTATTAAACCAGTTGAAACACCTACTACCCCGTATTCTGCACAACTAGGTACAGCATTTTTTATAGGTGATTCTGGAAGTAAGTCTCTTAAATTAGGACTATTTTTATATAAATTGAAAACACTTACTTGCCCTTCAAAGCCTTGTACACTTCCAAAGACTAGGGGTTTTTTTAATATCAGGCATGAATCATTTATTAAATATCTTGTGCCAAAGTTATCCGAGCAATCACAAATAACATCAAACTCCTTTATTAATCCAAGAGCATTTTTAGGATTAATTCTCTCTGAAAAGGTTAATATTTCACAATTAGGATTGAATTTTTTAATTCTTTCCCGAGCAGAATCAATTTTAAGATTACCAATAGTATTTGTTTCATGAATTATCTGTCTCTGGAGATTAGACTTTTCAACTTGATCGTTATCAACTATTCCAATTCTCCCAATTCCTGCTGCAGCTAGATAAAGCAAAACAGAAGAACCAAGCCCACCTGCTCCAATGCATAATACTGAGCTGTTTTTAAGATTTAGTTGGCCTTCATAACCTATCTCTTTGAGGGTCAAATGTTTTTGATATCTTTCTTCTTCATCAGAGTTTAAGAAATTAAATTTTATATCTTTGGACATTGAAATCCTTTAATTTTTGCGAGATAAACTATGAAAATATAATAATTAAAATAAAAATTTTAGACTTTTAAATTTTTCTTATTACTCTGATTTATTAATGTTTTTGTTAGAACTAGATCATAATGTGAAGTTTTTATAAATCAATTTTAAGTTTAAATATCTTCAGAAAGCATATATACCAAGGCCTCTCAAAAAATACAAAATGTTTCGGTTCGGAATTTTGCACAACAAAAAGGTAGTCAATAGACGTTTTTTCCGATACTGTCTGGTTCATATATTAAGTTTACTGAATTCATGAGTGATAACACTCCAGAGTCAAACCAAGACTCCGGCTCCGATACAAGCTCAGAAACCAAAAGTTTTTCAGAGAAGTACTCTGATGTTATGGGAAAAGTCAACGAAACCCTTGGTAATGTTGATTGGACTCAAATGGGCAAGTACGGCAAGGCGGCAGGCATAATTGCTGTTGTCGTAATAGCTCAGATAATAATTAAAGTCGTCATTGATACGATAAACTTTTTTCCAATTATTCCTGGTTTACTTGAACTGCTAGGGGTCATTGTTGTCGGTCAATGGAGCTGGCAAAATCTTCGTACCAGTGAAAATCGTGAAGCTGTTCTAGATAAGGTACAAAATCTTAAGAAGACATATTTAGGTTAGTTAAAGATTACATATTAAGAATTGCTTTTATGTAATCTTCAACTTGGTTTATGTACCCTCCTCCAAACATATTGGCGTGATTCAATATGTGATAAAAATTATAAATAATAATTCTTTTTTCAAATCCTTTTTTTATAGGAAAAATTCTATGGTATTCTTCATAAAATTCTTTTCTAAAACCTCCAAATAGTTTTGTCATAGCTATATCTACTTCATTATCTGCCCACCAAGATGCAGGGTCAAATATAACCCCCTTCCCATTTTTGTCCATTCCTGCATTGCCTGACCATAAATCACCATGAACTAGAGTATTTATTGGTTTGTGATTCAGCAATTCTGATTTAATTTTTTCTTTAACTTTATTTATAGTTTCTTTATCTAAAATTCTCGATTTAAGACTTAATAATTGAGGTATTATCCTTAAGTTTAAAAAACAATCTATCCAATTATCTTCCAAGCCTTTTTTCTGATCTGTTGTTCCGATAAAACCCTCAACTGGAAACCCAAACATTTTGGGGTTAGATTCAGCTGATTTCAAGTGCAATTCACCTAAACCTTTTCCAAGCTTTTTTTGGTCAAAGTTATGCATATCTATCCATTCAATTAAAAGAATCTCTATATTTTTTATATTTTTATATGCAATAACTTCAGGAATAACTAAGTTTTCTTGATTAATGTATTTTCTCAAATTTTGGAGACAATATTTTTCAAATTTAAGAAATTTTTTGTTTCTAATGTTTCTTTTAAGGAATAACTTTTTGTTTGAGAATTCTATTCGCCATGCATTATGAATATCGCCACCATGTACTTGTTCAATACTTTTTGGATAGGTTTCACCTAATTCTTCACAAATTTCGTTAATTTCAATAGGAGATAATTTTTGCATCTTAATGAAAAAGTCTGAAGTTATTGTTGTAGGCGCCGGTATAGCAGGACTAACTTCTGCAGCGATTTTATCAAAACAAGGATTATCTGTGACTTTAATCGAATCTCATACTCAAGCCGGAGGATGTGCCGGTACTTTTAAAAGAAAGAATTATACTTTCGATGTTGGCGCAACTCAGGTTGCTGGTTTAGAGAAGGGAGGAATACATTCTAGAATTTTTGATTTTTTAGATATTCCATCCCCAGAAGCTACAATTTTAGACCCTGCTTGCATTGTTGATTTAAATGATGGTGGTAATCCTATACCTATTTGGTATGAAAAAAGTAAATGGATTGCTGAACGAGAAATGCAGTTTCCTGGGAGTCAAAGATTTTGGAAGCTTTGTACCCTAATACATGAAAGTAATTGGATATTTGCTAATAATAATCCTGTATTACCAATAAGTAATTTTTGGGATTTTTCTCAACTTCTCAAAGCACTAGTACCTTCAAACCTTGTCACAGGTATCTTACTTAAATCTACTATTTTTGATCTATTGCGGATATGTGGATTATCCAAGAATGAGCGCTTGATTAAATTCTTAAATCTTCAACTAAAACTTTATTCTCAAGAGGACGTTTATAGTACTGCAGCATTATATGGATCTACTGTTCTTCAGATGTGTCAACAGCCACATGGTCTGTGGCATCTTAAAAAATCTATGCAGTCTTTAAGTGAATCATTAGAAAGTTCATTAATTAAAACTGGAGTTAATTTAATTTTTGGACAAGAAGTTAATTCTATAACTTTTGACGACGTAAATATGTATTGGCAAATATCTGCTAATTCGAAAAAAAATTCATTTATTTATCAAGCAAAAGATGTGATTTATACCGCACCTCCACAATCCTTGCTCAAGCATTTGAAAGATCCTTTAGACAGAAAAAAAAATTATAAAAATCGACTTAATAATTTGCCTGATCCAAGTGGAGCTGTAGTTTTTTACTCAGCATTAAAAAAGGAACATATTAAAAAAACATTCTCCAATCATTATCAATTTGTTTCAAAAGAATTTTGTTCGTTATTTGTATCAATTAGTGATGATGGTGATGGAAGAGCGCCAAAAGGTGAGGTTACTTTAATTGCCAGTATCTTTACCAAAACTAAAGATTGGTTTGATCTAGATAAACAAACTTACTTAAAGAAAAAAAATGGTTTCATGAAAAAAATATCCCTTGAATTGGAAAGTCAATTTGATATTGATCCTGAAAAATGGCTACACAGAGAATTAGCAACTCCATTGGGCTTTGAAAAATGGACAAAAAGACCTAATGGAATAGTAGGCGGGCTTGGTCAAAATCCAGATATTTTTGGTTTATTTGGATTATCAAGTAGGACACCTTTTGAAGGTTTATGGTTATGTGGAGATTCTATTTATCCAGGAGAGGGGACTGCAGGTGTTAGTCAGTCTGCATTAATGGTTTCAAGGCAAATTTTAGCTTCCAAAGGTATAGAAAATTTTAGTTTATAAATTTTTGTCTGTTTTCTTTTGCTTCAGCAAGTTTTTTTGAAAGTAAATCCCAATTTTTTTCTTTAATAAGAGATTCCAGTATATTCAGCTTATTTTTAAAATTATTTATGGAATTTAAAACATTAATCTGATTATTAATAGCTAAATCTAGGCCAAGTTGTTCATTGCCTCCGCCAACTCTCGAAGTGTCAGCAAATCCTGTAGCAGCTAATTTTTGCGAGAGATCTAATAAAGATTGATTATTTTTTGTTTGCGCAGTTTCTATGAGGGCAGAAGCTAAAAATATAGGCAAATGAGAAATTAGAGATACTGCTTCATCATGCTCTTTTGGCGAAGCTTGGCAAATTTCACAATCCATTGATTTTATGAGCTGGGAAATAGTTCTGACTGAATTTAAATCACTATTTTGTGTTGGGGTAATAATCCATTTTGCATTTTTAAAAAGACCTTCAAAACCTGAATCAACTCCTTTTTTTTCTGTGCCTGCCATTGGATGAGATCCAATAAATAGAGGATGTGAATTTTCCCATGTATTTACAATTGGTTCTTTTACAGACCCTACATCAGTTAGTATGGTTTCCTGAGGTATTGATGCTACTAATTGTTGCGACGGACTGATCAAGTCTTTGATAGGCAATGCCAAAATTATTAGTTCACATTTTTTTAATAAGTTCAAATCACAGCTAACAAAATTTGCAAGTTTTTTATCCTTAGCTTTTTTTTCATTAAATTCATTATTTGCTATTCCATAAATTGTATGATTTAGACTTTGGAGTTTTAATCCTAAAGAACCACCGATTAATCCTAATCCTACTATTCCAATTTTCATAAATTAATTAATTCAAGACCCTTTTTTATTGATACCAATTTTTTGTATATTAGGTTCATAAATTTTGCATGTTTTTGAAATTAAATTAATTATAAATGCTTGAAATTTTAAGTCATCAATATTTGAAAAATTTTTTGAGAGATCAAAGTATTAATTGGGAGCATATATATTCTTTTGGGAGGATAGTTTCCAAATGTATTGAAAATGATTCTACCTATCTAATTAATTCAGAAATTTTCTCTAGCTATGATTGGTTACCTCCAATTTTGATTTCTTTATTTTTAAAGGAAGAGGATTCAACTTTTATTTTATCTAAAGAAAAAATACAATTTATAAGCCAATTTCAGATTGATTCATTGAAAAATCTAGGTTTTAATTTTATTTTGAAAAATGATCAATTTATTTTTGCAAATCATCATGTTCACTTGATAACTATCCAAAATTTTCTTAATGATCCCAATTCTCGTAATCTTAGAAATCATCGAATAGTTTATTCAGGAATTGAGGATATAAAACAGGATTTAAAAAATCATTTTAGGATTTCTTTACTTAAAAAGGATTGGACAAAAAATTTTAAAGAATTTGAATTAATCAATCAAAAATTTATAAAAGTATATGATTCGTTGAAGAAAAAGTTCTTCTTGAGAAAGGTCTTAGGAAATAGTTATATTAATTTAGATGAAAAAGAAATTAGTTTCTTGTCAAACTTTTTTCATGAAAATTCTTTTTTTTCTGATAAATTTTTAAGCGTCAACAAAGCATTATCTCAAGGTTGGGCATGCTGGGTAAAGTTAAACGATACAAATTTAGATTGGAATTTGTATTTACAGCCAATAGATGAACTTTTTCAAATTAAGGAATTTTTTTCAAATAATAAATTTGTTTTTTTATCAGCATTGAGAAAAGATAATTTTTTCCAAATGTATTTTAAAAAGCATAGTTTAGATATTGACTTGGTTATTAATTTTAAGAGTAATTTTGAAGAGAAAAAGATTTCTTTATATATACCCTCTAAACAGTTGCTTCCAAATAATCCTTTTTTTACCAATTCAATCTTGGACAAATGCAAAAAGTTAATACTTTTTAGAAAGGGTTTAACTTTAGTGTTGTCTGATGATATTGATTTAAAAACTAATCTTGCTACAGAATTAGCTTCTACTTACGGGAAGAGAGTATTGCTAGAGACAATTCCCTCAGGTAGAAATGAAATCCTTTGCTCTAGTTTTGACTGGTGGATTATGAATTCTTATTTAATTCAAATTCCAGAACAAATTATCATTCCTTTACTTCCGATTCCGAATATGTCAGAACCCATTAATGCAATTACTGTTTCTCATAAAAAGAAGCTTTCTCAAGATTGGTTTAGAGACTTCTTTCTTCCTCAAGCAAGAATTAAACTTGAAAGATCTATTTCTCCTTTAAGAAGAAATTCAGGTAAGTTAATAATCCTAGATGGAAGAGCAAATAAAAGAAATTGGGGAAGATTACTTTTGCAAAACATTCAACCCTCAAAACAAATTAACTATATGCTACCTTTTGATTAGGTTATGATTTTGTAAATAACTAAAGAAATATGGGAGAAGCAAAAAGACGTAAAACACTTGGTTTACCTCCAAAAAAAAATAATAGTAAAACTAAAATTGATGAGTCTCCAAGATTATTTGAATGGCTTCCCTTTACAATCAATCAAAGAGATAAACTAATTAAATTAAGTATTAAGGCCAGTTGGTTTGGAATCGGAGGGTTAGTAATCTTATGGATTGTAGTGAGATTTATAGGCCCTGCTGCTGGGTGGTGGACTTTAGCTGATTCTTTATAAATCTAAGCTACTGTTTTTATATCATTAACAGCGATTGTATTAGTAGGATTGCTATTTAATGCTTTCATTGAATTAGAACTGACTTCTGTTCCTTCTGTTAATTTCTCTTTAACCATAGATTCTACTTTATTCCTGATTTCTAAGTTTTGATCAAGCCAAATAATTGTATTATCTCTTCCTTGTCCAATATTTTCTCCTTCATAACTATACCAAGCACCTCTCCTTATGATGATATTAGTCTCTTCTGCTAAATCTAATAAGCATCCTGTTGTACTAATACCTTTCCCAAAGAGAATATCAAATTCTGCAATTCTAAATGGTGGTGCAACTTTGTTTTTTGCTACTTTTACTTTTGCTCTTATGCCATATTCCTCAGTACCTCTTTTAAGAGTTTGAATTCTTCTGATATCAAGTCTTACTGAGGCGTAAAATTTTAATGCATTACCTCCTGTGGTTGTTTCTGGATTGCCGTATGTAACTCCAATTTTTAAGCGTAATTGATTCAGGAATATTACCGTACATCCAGATTTGCCAATATTTCCTGTTATTTTCCTCATTGCTTGGCTCATTAGCCTTGCTTGGCTTCCAATTACATGATCTCCCATCTCTCCTTCTATCTCAGCTCTTGGGGTTAGTGCTGCGACCGAGTCAACAACAACAAGATCTACCGCACTCGATCTTATAAGTTGGTCAACTATTTCTAGAGCCATTTCACCAGTATCTGGCTGTGAAACTAACAAATTTTCAACATCAACACCTAAAGAGGCCGCATAAACTGGATCGAGTGCATGCTCAGCATCTACAAATGCAGCTACTCCTCCATTTTTTTGAACTTCCGCAATCGCGTGAAGCGTTAATGTAGTTTTTCCTGAACTTTCTGGTCCGTAAACTTCTACTACTCTTCCTTTTGGATAGCCTCCTCCTAATGCCAAATCTAAGGTGAGCGCTCCAGTAGATATTGTTTCTACTTTCATTCTTGAGGCGTCACCAAGTCTCATTATTGAACCTCGTCCAAAATTTCTTTCTATTTGACCTAAGACAAGACTTAATGCTTTGTCTTTTTCTTTTGATTCAGTTTTGTTCTTTTCTTCAAGGCTCATTGTTTGATTTATCGGTTAAAGTTCTTGTAATTATTCTAAATTTGGAAATTTTTATTTAAACCAAACTTCATAAATACAAACTATAGTACATCTGTACTCTAGCTGATTATATTCAAATTGCAACTAATTCTCCAAGGTTTCCTAATTTTAATAATTTGATTTCATTACTTAACTTATTTTTATCTGATTCCTTCAAATATCCCCAATCAGCTAGGAAGCATGGAATGTGAGAAGTTTCTGAATTTTGTTTAATATCGACTAGAGTTTTTTTTCTATCTTCTATAAAGCCTAAAATTTCATAGGTTTGTGTAAGTTCTTCAGCTATTTTGATTTTTGTTCCTGATTCATAACCAAAAATAAATTCTGGAAAAATATTTAATTGTTTAAGAATTTTTTCTGCAAATATTTTACCTTTAGTTGTTATGACTCCAGTTTTTATTCCTCTTTTGTTTAATTCTTTCATAAAATTTATAATTTCAAAAAAAGGTTTATGTAAATTTACCCACGATTTAAAATCTTTATCAATTTGGTACTTGCGAGACTTATCTAACATTTTTTGTATATCTTCTGCTATCCAGGAATTTTCATTTAATATCCTCTGGCAATTTTGATGATAATTATTAAGGAAATCTTCTTTATTATGACTTTTTAATGGATTTTCTGTTCTTATAATTTCATGAACAATTAGAATCATTTCCCAACCATATTTAACCCAAGGCCTAATTTCTTTGAAAGAATTTGGTACTCCTTGATAAAGTTTTTGATCAATAGTGATGTTGGGTGAATTTAAATATCTTTCGCAGGCCAGCAAGGAGCTATGCCAATATTCTTGCATTCCATCAACTATTACTCCATCAAAATCAAATAGAAAAATTTTTTGAGAAGACACCAATTGAATATTAGAACTGGGCCGCTAGGATTCGAACCTAGGAATGTCGAGACCAAAACCCGATGCCTTACCACTTGGCGACGGCCCATTGAATTACCATTTTAATACATGAGAAGATTTTTTTCTATCCAAAAAATACAAATTTTTTATAAACATGGCGCTAGTTTTGAAAAATACAAATATTATTTGAATTAGCTCGATTTCCATGGCTCTAGAAATTTCTGAGCTTTTTTGATCGCCAAGCTCATTTTTTCAGGATACTCATAGAGTTTTTTGTTATTTTTGTGAGCAAATTCAATAAGGGGCTGCATAATTTTTCTTGCAGCACTTCCAAATGCTATTCCATCTGGGAGATTGTTTGAATTCAACAATTCATGAGTTTTTTCATTTGTTCCTCCTGCTAATTGAATTAATCCTGGTGGAAGATCTGAGCCGATTTTTTCAAACAACTTAACAGCATCTCTACTTGTTGTAGGAGCAAGATCTCCAGACATTGGCCTTCCATCTAGTTGCCAAATAAGGGGAATATCTAGCTCATTAAGAATTTCATATCTTTCCCAAAGAGCTTTCAAAAGATCTTCTGGCTCTTGGGCTTTTTTGAAAGATTGATTTAATCCACAACTAATAGATATCTTGTCTAATTTCATTCCAGAACTTTTAAGGATACTTACAACTTTTGTAAAAGAATCTAGGCGATTGATTTCTGTATGAATTTCTACTGCATTAGGCCTTATTGTTTGAAGTGTTGATGCCAAATCATTTTTTGACAAATTATATTCATATTCACTAATTAGATTTAGAGGACAACTATTTAAACATCTTCCACATCCATAACATTTACTCTCTTTAATTCCGAAATTATCAATTGCAAAGGTGGGGCATACTTTTTCGCATGGTCTTGGACAACTAGGGGGACATTTTAAAGGATCAAATTTTGCTTTTCGAAAGTGGATATCATTACCATCACTAATACTTATCATTAATCCAGGAGAGTTTTTAAAGACTTTTTTTGCCCAATCGATTCCTTTTTTTGCTGCATAAACTATAGATTCTTCTGCTGCAACATCTATGTAGTCGACACCAGCAGCAGTATAAATTGCACATAAATCTTCTATGGCAACAATATCTTCATTACTGGCACCACAAATTAACTTAATCCATTTATCTTTTTTATTCTTGATTTTAATCAAACAATTTAACTTTCAAATTCATCCAAAATATAATTACTTAATGGTTTCCATTCAAGTTTTCTTGAACCCCCCATTTCAACAACTATTTTTAGTTTATTATCGTTAGTGCAAATCTCTATTAAGCTTTCTAATTCAGATTGAGATAATACTTGACCTTCTAATAACCAAAGTAATCTATTTTTATCATTTTCATTAAATAACTCAGAAGCTTGTGGGATTACTTGTTGAACTTCCCCAAGCGCTCCGTTTCTTCCTACACTTTGATGACCAAGGTGAGGTGGTCTAACGCCATGCAATTTGAGCAAGAAAACTTCTGGATCTCCAAGCCCTCTTGCTGAAGTTATAAAAGTTTTAAAGCCTTTGGCCCTCATTCTCCTCAAAAGACGAGTTTCATAACCACCTTCAAGAGGAGCAAATATTGCGAGACATTTGTTAGTTTTTAAATCGTTATGAAACTTTTTCCCTGAGAGAAGTAATGGCATAAGAATTTCCTTTATTTCTATTTTATTTTATTTTATGGTACTTGATGATGTACAATTGTAACTCAGTGAATTTTTAAGCTCGCAAGCTAGCCGAGCCTCTGAAAATTTCACATTTTTTAGCGTTTCGTTAAAAAACTCAGGTGGGTTTATCCCGAGAGAAACTATCTATTATTTCAGATAAGTCTCGACCTTACTAATTGTTTTTTTATTAACTTCACCTTAATAACTGAAAGGTTTAGATAATTGAAAAATTATTACGAGCTAGCCTAATTTAGTCTTATGTCTATCGGAATTTTAGGAAAGAAATTGGGCATGTCCCAACTTTTCGATGATAAAGGTAATTCGGTACCAGTTACTCTTATAGAGGCTGGTCCGTGCCGCGTCACTCAACTGAAAACAACTGCTTTGGATGGTTATACCGCCGTTCAGATAGGTTATGGCTTGTCCAAAGAGAAGCATTTAAGTAAACCTGAAAAGGGACACTTATTGAAATCAGGTGAAGAACTTTTAAAGCATTTGAAAGAATATAGGGTTGAAGAAACTTCATCTTATGAAATCGGAAAACAAATAACTGTAAAAAACTTTGAGGTTGGTCAAAAAGTTGATATCAGTGGCAAATCTATGGGTAGAGGTTTTGCAGGTTACCAGAAAAGACATGGTTTTAGCAGAGGTCCTATGAGTCATGGTTCAAAAAATCATAGAGCACCAGGATCTACAGGAGCAGGAACAACTCCGGGTAGAATTTATCCAGGGAAAAGAATGGCAGGAAGATATGGAGGAAAACAGATAACTACCAAAGGATTGTTAGTTCTAAAAATTGATGATCAGAAGAATTTGCTTGTAGTAAAGGGTTCTGTTCCAGGTAAGCCCGGCTCAATTGTCAACATTAAGCCAAATAATGTTGTAGGCAAAAAAGGAGGTGAAAAATCATGACAACACTTGAAACTTTAAAGTGGGATGGTAAAAAATCAGGCAAAGTTACTCTTGATTTAGCAGTTGCTAAAGAAACTTCTTCGGCAGACTTAATCCATAGAGCAGTCCTTAGACAGCTAGCAAATAAAAGACAAGGGACAGCATCAACTTTGACAAGATCTGAAGTGCGCGGGGGCGGTAGAAAGCCATACAAACAAAAAGGTACAGGAAGAGCTCGTCAAGGATCAATAAGGACACCCTTAAGACCTGGTGGAGGAATTATTTTTGGACCGAAGCCACGTTCTTACAATCTTGATATGAATCGTAAGGAACGTAGATTAGCTCTTAGAACAGCTCTTATGTCCAGAGTATCTGATATGAAGGCTGTTGAAGATTTTGGATCTACTTTAAAGCAGCCTAAAACAAGTGATATAATCAATGGACTTGCTCGATTAGGTATACAAAAAACTGAAAAAGTTTTGGTTATTCTTGATAGCCCTTCCGATATTATAAAAAAATCCATTAATAATATTGAGAAAGTAAAATTAATCGCTGCCGATCAATTAAATGTTTTTGATATTCTCAATGCCAATAAATTGGTAATAGGTCAATCAGCGATAGATAAAATTCAGGAGGTTTATGCATCATGAGTAAATTATTCGATTCTCGTTTAGCCGATGTAATACGAAAGCCAGTTATTACTGAAAAAGCTACAAATGCACTAGATCTCAACCAATATACTTTCGAAGTAGATCATAGAGCGGCTAAACCACAAATAAAGGCAGCTATTGAAGCCTTGTTTAGTGTTAAAGTCATAGGAGTTAACACTATGAATCCTCCTAGGAGAACAAGAAGAGTCGGGAAATTTTCCGGTAAACGTTCTCAGGTCAAGAAGGCAATTGTACGTCTTGCTGAAGGAGACAAAATCCAACTATTTCCAGAATCTTAAGGAGTTTTAATCATGGCAATACGTAAATTTAAACCTTATACACCTGGCACTAGGCAGAGAGTAGTTACTGACTTTAGTGAAATCACAAGTGCAAAACCTGAAAGATCACTAATAGTTTCAAAACATAGAGTTAAAGGCAGGAATAATCGTGGAGTTATCACTTGTCGTCATCGTGGAGGTGGTCACAAAAGGCAATATAGATTAGTCGACTTTAGAAGAGATAAAAGAAATATCAACGCTAAAGTTGCAGCTATACACTACGATCCTCATAGAAATGCAAGATTGGCACTTTTATTTTACGAAGATGGAGAGAAAAGATATATTATCGCTCCAGCAGGAGTAAAAGTCGGACAAAATGTCATTTCTGGAGAAAGTGTTCCAATTGAAGATGGAAATGCTATGCCGCTTTCTGTTATGCCATTAGGATCTAGTGTTCATTGTGTTGAGTTATACGCAGGTAGGGGTGCTCAAATGGTTAGATCCGCAGGAGCTAGTGCTCAAGTTATGGCAAAAGAGGGAGATTATGTTGCTTTAAAACTCCCATCTACTGAGGTAAGACTTGTAAGAAAAGAATGCTACGCAACTCTTGGTGAAGTAGGTAATTCTGAAATAAGAAATACTAGCTTAGGTAAAGCAGGAAGAAGAAGATGGCTTGGAAGAAGGCCTCAAGTCAGAGGTAGTGTAATGAACCCATGTGATCATCCACATGGAGGAGGAGAGGGAAAAGCACCAATTGGTAGAGCAGGCCCAGTTACACCATGGGGTAAGCCAGCTCTTGGACTAAAGACACGTAAAAAGAACAAACCAAGTAATAAATTAGTCGTTCGAAGACGCCGTCGCGTTTCTAAGAGAAGTAGAGGAGGAAGAGACTCTTGATTACTTCATTTATTATTTCAATTTCTATTACATAATCATGGGACGTTCACTAAAAAAAGGACCTTTTATAGCAGATAGCCTGCTTAAGAAGGTAGAAAAACAGAATACCGATAATGACAAGTCTGTTATCAAAACGTGGTCAAGATCCTCTACGATTTTACCTCTAATGATCGGTCACACAATCGCAGTACATAATGGCAAGACTCACATTCCAGTATTTATTACTGAACAAATGATTGGTCATAAGCTCGGAGAATTTGCTCCTACACGCACTTACCGAGGTCATATAAGAGATAAGAAAGGAGCAAAATCATGACAAAAACACCTGAAACTACAAAAACAGCAATTGCTCATGGGAATTATGTTCGAGGATCAGCCTCTAAAGTGAGAAGAGTTTTGGATCAGATAAGGGGTAGGTCTTATAGAGATGCATTAATTATGTTGGAATTTATGCCTTACAGATCTACAGACCCCATTACTAAAGTTTTAAGATCTGCGGTTGCCAATGCAGAACATAACCTTGGAATGGATCCATCCACCTTAGTTATTTCCTCTGCATGGGCTAATAGTGGCCCAGTAATGAAAAGGTATAGGCCCAGAGCTCAAGGTCGAGCTTTTTCAATTAAAAAACAGACTTGCCACATCAGTATTTCTGTTGAATCTGTTCCTACTCAAACTAATGCGGAGGTACAAAACTAATGGGACATAAAATACATCCTTCTGGATTAAGGTTAGGAATTACACAAGAGCATCGCTCTAAGTGGTTTGCTACTTCTAAAACATATCCAATTCTTCTCCAAGAAGATTTTAAAATTCGTACCTTCATACAAAAAAAATATGGAGCAGCAGGAATTAGCGATGTTTTAATAGCTAGAAAAGCTGATCAACTGGAACTTGAATTAAAAACAGCAAGACCTGGAGTTATAGTTGGAAGACAAGGAAGTGGGATTGAAGAATTAAGATCTGGCATTCAAAAAACTATAGGGGATAGAACAAGACAAGTCAGAATAAACGTTGTAGAAGTTGAACGCGTAGATGCTGATGCCTTTTTACTAGCTGAATATATTGCGCAACAACTTGAAAAAAGAGTCGCCTTTAGAAGAACTATAAGGATGGCCTTACAAAGGGCTCAAAGGGCTGGAGTCTTAGGGCTTAAAATTCAAGTAGGGGGAAGGTTGAATGGTGCTGAAATAGCTAGAACTGAATGGACTAGAGAAGGTAGAGTTCCATTACATACATTGAGAGCTGAAATTGACTATGCAACACGTGAAGCTAATACAACTTACGGTGTTCTAGGCATTAAAGTTTGGGTTTTCAAAGGTGAAGTTCTCCCTAAAGAAGAACAAACTATCCCTGTGGGTGCGAGCCCTAAGAGGAAAGCTAGTAGAAGACCTCAGCAATTTGAGGATCGTTCAAATGAGAATTCATAGGAGGTATAAAAATGCTTAGTCCAAAACGTACTAAATTCCGTAAACAACATAGAGGCAGAATGAGGGGTGTAGCCTCAAAAGGTAATACTATTGCATTCGGTCAATTTGCTCTACAAGCTCAAGACTGTGGATGGGTAACTGCACGTCAGATTGAAGCAAGTAGAAGAGCTATGACCAGATATATCAAACGTGGTGGTCAAATCTGGATAAGAATATTTCCTGATAAACCCGTAACCATGAGACCTGCCGAAACTAGGATGGGTTCTGGTAAAGGTAATCCAGAGTTTTGGGTCGCAGTTGTAAAACCTGGAAGAATACTTTTTGAAATGGGGGGTGAAGATATTACTGAGGAAGTTGCAAAGGAAGCTATGCGTTTGGCTCAATATAAACTTCCTGTAAAAACTAAATTTATCTCCATTGATAAAAATCTAGAAAATTCCTCCCAAGAAAATACAAAAAATAGTAAAAAATCTCAAGAGGAGGTTAAACAATGAAAAACTCAGAGTCACTTAAGGAATTTAAAAAATTAAATTCTGAACAAATTACTGAAAAGATTGACCAATTACGAAAAGATCTTTTTGACTTGAGATTCAAGCAAGCTACAAGACAGCTCAATGAAACTCATAAATTTAAAATTATCAAGAAACAAGTTGCGCAATTACTCACTTTCAGTAAAAGTCAATCTGCTTCTAAAACAACTTCTGATTAATTATTAGTTATGGCACTTAAAGAAAGAATTGGTACTGTTGTCAGCGACAAAATGGATAAAACAGTTGTTGTTGCTGTTATTAACAGATATCCACATCCCACTTATAAAAAAATTGTAAGTAGAACTACACGATATAAGGCGCATGATCCAGAAAATACATGTGTTTTAGGTGATCGAGTTAAAATTAGAGAAACTAGACCGCTCAGTGCTCATAAAAGATGGGCAATAGAAGAGATTCTCAATAAACCAACTCAGGCTATGGAGGTTAAAAAATGATTCAACAAGAAACCTATTTAACAGTTGCTGATAATAGCGGAGCAAAAAGACTCCAATGTATTAGGGTTTTAGGTTCTAATAGAAGGTATGCGCATGTCGGAGATGTAATAGTAGCAACTGTAAAAGATGCTCTTCCTAACATGGGAGTTAAGAAATCTGAAGTTGTTAAAGCTGTTATCGTTAGAACTAAAGCAACGTTAAGAAGAAATACTGGTAATTCAATCAGATTTGATGACAATGCAGCTGTACTAATTAATGAAGATAAGAACCCTAAAGGTACGAGAGTCTTTGGTCCTGTAGCTAGAGAACTGCGGGATAAAAATTATACAAAGATTGTTTCTCTTGCTCCGGAGGTGATTTAAATGTTGGATTCATTAAAGCAAAAGAAAAATTTCCAGAGAATAAAAATGAGAATTAAAACTGGAGATTTAGTTAAGGTAATTAATGGAAAAGAAAAGGGTAAAACTGGAGAGGTTTTAAAAACTATCCCTCTTGAAAATAGAGTAGTTGTAAAGGGAATTAACCTTAGGACTAAACATGTAAAACCAACTCAGGAAGGAGAAACTGGAAGAATACTTACAGAAGAAGCATCTTTACATGCATCAAATGTAATGTTCTTTTCAAAGGATAAAAATCTTACAAGTAAGATTGAATACTTCATTGATAAAGAGGGGGTTAAGAAAAGAAGATTGAAGAAAACTGGTGAAGTAATTGATTAATTTTTCATCAGAAACCAGATTTCAACTTTTTCTAATTTATCAATTCTGACAAAGACCAGAATTAACAAAAAATTATGACTCTAAAAAATCGCTACAAAGAATCAATAAGACCAAAACTTTTAAAGGATCTTGGTCTTAAAAATATTCATCAAGTACCTAAAGTTGTCAAAGTCAACGTTAACAGAGGTCTTGGTGAGGCAGCTTCAAATTCGAAATCTTTAGAAGCATCTTTAAACGAAATGGCAACAATTACAGGACAAAAGGCACTTGTAACTAGGGCTAAAAAAGCTATCGCGGGTTTTAAAATTCGTGAGGGCATGCCGATTGGTTGTACAGTTACTTTGAGAGGAGACAGGATGTATTCCTTTTTGGAGAGATTTATAAATCTAGCTTTACCTAGAATAAGAGACTTCAGAGGAGTTAATCCAAAAAGTTTCGATGGGAGAGGGAATTATACCGTTGGAGTGAAAGAGCAATTGATTTTTCCTGAAATCTCTTTTGATAAAATAGATTCAATAAGAGGTATGGATATAACTATTGTCACTAGTGCAAAATCAGATCAAGAAGGTAAAGCTCTTTTGCAGGAGTTAGGAATGCCTTTTAGTAAGAATTAAATTAAAACTATGTCAAATCACGATCCTATTTCAGATATGCTTACTCGAATTAGAAATGCGAGTCAAAAAAAGCATACAACCACAACAATCCCAGGTTCAAAAATGTCCTTAAGTATCGCCAAAGTGCTTCAAAAAGAGGGATTCATTTCTGATATTAATGAGGAAGGTGAAGGTTATAAATCACAAATTGTACTCGGTCTCAAATATAGTGGTAAAAACAAATTTCCTACTATCCGATCTATGCAAAGAGTTAGTAAACCTGGTTTGAGAATATATAAAAACACTAGAGGTTTACCAAAAGTTCTTGGAGGTCTTGGTGTTGCCATAATTTCAACTTCCAAAGGCGTTATGAGTGATCGCGATGCTAGAAAGCAAGGCATTGGCGGCGAAGTCCTCTGCTATGTTTATTAAGGAGAATTAATCATGTCAAGAATCGGAAAAACACCAGTACTTATTCCAGAGAAAGTTACAGTTGATTTTGATGGATTAACAGTTACAGTTAAAGGCCCAAAGGGTGAGTTAAAACGCCTCATGCCTGAGGGAGTTAGTTTTGATAAGAAAGATAATACTGTTGTCGTAAGTCCTTCCACAACCAAAATATATTCAAGGCAGAGACATGGTTTATGTAGAGCCTTAATTGCAAATATGGTTGAAGGGGTTACTCAAGGTTTTTCAAAGAAACTAGAAATTGTTGGCGTTGGATCAAGAGCACAAGTAAAAGGTAAAAATCTAGTTGTAAGTGCAGGATATAGTCATCCTGTAGAAATGATCCCCCCTGATGGTATAACATACAAAGTTGAGAGTAATACAAACGTTACCGTATCTGGAATTGATAAGGAAATTGTTGGCAATGAAGCAGCAAAAATCAGATCAATTAGACCTCCAGAGCCATATAAAGGAAAAGGAATTAAATACCATGATGAGAGAATTCTCAGAAAAGCTGGTAAATCTGGCAAAAAATAATTTGAATTAAAAAAATGACCAAACTTTCCAGGAAATTACAAACCCAAAAAAGACATAGAAGATTAAGGAGATTCTTAATTGGAGATGCAACGCGTCCAAGATTATCTGTTTTTCGTTCAAATAACCATATTTATGCCCAGGTCATAGATGATAGATCTCAAACAACTATTTGCTCAGCTTCGACTATTGATAAGGAATTGAAAGAAAAATCTGATAAATTATCTGCTGATTGTAATTCTTCTTCCATTGTTGGAAAATTATTAGCGAATAGAGCGATAAAAAAAGGTATTAAGCAAGTAATTTTTGACCGTGGAGGTAACTTATATCACGGGAGAGTAAAGGCACTTGCTGACGCTGCTCGTGAAGCTGGCCTAGAATTCTAACTCTTAATTTTTACTATGACTGACACTCCAACAAAACAAGAAATTCAATCCAAGAACGATAACGTTCCTGGAGCTATGCCTGTAGAACAAAAAAAGAATAATCGTAATGATCGAAAAAGAAATAGAAGAGGTGATTCAAAAAATCTTGAGAGAGATTCTGATTGGCAAGAAAGAGTTGTTCAAATTCGACGTGTTTCTAAGACTGTTAAAGGTGGAAAAAAAATGAGTTTTAGAGCAATTGTTGTTGTAGGTAATGAGAAAGGTCAAGTTGGAGTTGGAGTTGGTAAAGCAGGGGATGTCATTGGTGCTGTGAGAAAGGGAGTTTCAGATGGTAAAAAGAATCTTGTTAGGGTTCCCTTAACCCCAAATAATTCAATACCGACTTTATCCAAAGGTCGAGATGGTGCTGCTAATGTACTAATTAGACCAGCTGCCCCTGGTACAGGTGTAATTGCTGGTGGTTCAATAAGAACAGTTTTAGAATTAGCCGGCATAAAAAATGTCTTAGCAAAAAGATTGGGTAGTAAAACACCTTTGAATAATGCAAGAGCTGCTATGGTAGCTCTTGCTCAATTAAGAACACACAAATCTGCCTCAAGGGAGAGAGGCATCTCACTTGAACAGCTCTATTCTTAAAATTATGACTTCAACATTAAATACACTTAAATCAAACTCTGGCTCGAGGAAGAAAAAACTAAGAAAGGGTAGAGGAATCGCAGCCGGTCAGGGCGCATCATGTGGTTTTGGAATGAGAGGACAAAAGTCACGTTCTGGAAGACCTACACGTCCAGGTTTTGAAGGTGGCCAAATGCCTTTATATAGAAGAGTTCCAAAATTAAAGCACTTTGAAATAATTAATCAAAAGAACTTTTCCATAATTAATTTAGAAAAATTAAATGATTTCAAAGATAACGATACAGTTAACCTTGACTCATTAGTTAAGAAGGGATTAATCTTCAAACCAAAATTTCCTTTAAAAATCCTTGGTAATGGAAAAATTAATGTAAAGCTAAAAGTCCAAGCTCATGCATTTACAAAAGCTGCAAAACAAAAAATTGAGGACGCAGGTGGATCCTGTGAGCTTATAAATAATAAATAAATTTACTAAAAATTTAAGTAAGCTTTAAAATGTTTGTCAACAAAAGTAGAAATCCTAGCGCTTCTGAAATACTTTCCCAATTATTTTTAAATAAAGAGTTAAGGAGTAGAGTTTTAACTACTTTAGGCCTTCTCCTTTTAGTAAGACTTGGTATATATATCCCTATGCCTGGTATTGATAGGGTAGCTTTTAAAAGTTTTATAGACCAAGGGGGGCAATTAATAGGTTTTTTAGATATTTTTACCGGAGGAGGAATTTCAACCTTAGGAATATTCGCATTAGGCATACTGCCCTTTATTAACGCATCAATTATTATTCAGCTTCTCACAGCTTCATTGCCTGTGCTTGAAGATTTACAAAAAAATGAAGGAGAAGCGGGTAGAAGAAAAATTGCTCAAATAACTAGATATGTCTCATTGGGATGGGGGTTTTTGCAAAGTATAATTTTTTCCTTGATTCTAAGACAATATGCTATTCAGGGGATAAGTGAAACTACATTTGTTTTACAAACCTCCATTGCCTTAGTTACTGGCTCAATGTTAGTAATGTGGTTTAGTGAAATCATTACGGAAAAAGGGATAGGTCAAGGAGCTTCACTGGTAATTTTTTTGAATATTGTTTCGACTTTACCTAAGGCTCTTAGTTCAACAATTGAAAAAGCTCAAACTGGCGATAGAGGAGATGTTTTAGGTATAGCAGTTTTACTTGGAGTCTTTTTACTGACAATTGTTGGGATAATTTTTGTCCAAGAGGGAGCAAGACGCATTCCTATTGTTAGTGCAAAAAGGCAGATAGGTAATTCAACACTACTTCCTACAAGGCAAAGTTATTTACCTTTGAAATTAAATGCAGGAGGAGTCATGCCTATCATATTTGCATCTGCTTTAATATTTTTACCTATTACTATTGCTAATGTTACGGGCAATCCAGTCTTAATTAAGTTAGCCAGTAGTTTAAATCCAGGATCTTCTAATCCATGGCCATATGCTCTTACATTCTTCTCCTTGATTTTGGGGTTCTCCTATTTTTATGCATCTCTTACTATTAATCCAGTTGATGTAGCTTCAAATTTAAAGAAAGGAGGAGTTGCAATACCAGGAGTTAGACCAGGAACTAAGACAGCAAACTACTTATCAGGTATACAAAATAGATTGACTTTATTGGGAGGATTATTTCTTGGCTCAGTAGCTATAATCCCAGCTGCAGTAGAGAGAGCTACAAATGTTCAGACCTTTCAAGGTTTAGGAGCAACTTCATTACTGATTCTTGTTGGTGTTGCTATTGATACTGCTAAGCAAATTCAAACTTATGTTATTTCACAAAGGTATGAGGGACTAATTAACAATTAATGAAGAAACATTTACTATTTTTAGGAGCTCCTGGAGCAGGGAAAGGGACTCAAGCGGAATTGCTAAGTAAAACTAATTCTTACTTACACCTTTCTACTGGTGAATTATTAAGAAAAGAAATCGAAATGAATACTAATCTTGGTATTCAGGTAAAGGATATTATGAATCGAGGGGAACTTGTTAGTGATGAACTAGTATTAAAGATAGTAAGACAAAATTTAGTCAAGGATAATAAAGGTTGGATTCTAGATGGTTACCCAAGAAATCTATCTCAAGTAAATTCATTGAATGAAGTCTTGAATGAAATAAATCAACCTTTGGAATTAGTTTTCTATTTAGATATTCCAGAAGAAGTACTAATTAAGCGTTTGTTATTAAGAGGAAGAAAAGATGATACGGAACAGACAATTAGAAAAAGAGTTGACATTTATAAAAAAACTACAGAACCATTAATTCAATATTTTAAGGATCTCTCATTGTTAGAATATATCGATGCTGATAGAGATTTAAAAATCATTTCCTCTGATATCAAACAAAAAATGGCTTGATGATGATGTAGAATATAGTATTAACGTTTTATTTGTTAAACCCCTATGAAGGTCAGATCTTCAGTCAAAAAAATTAGTCCTGACGATCAGATCGTGAGGAGAAGAGGTAAAATCTATGTTATTAACAAGAAAAGACCTCGCAATAAACAGCGTCAGGGTTAAATTTAAACCCTTAAATTCAAACTTTTACTTATTCAAAACACGTGGCTAGGATTGCAGGAATTGACATACCTCGCGAAAAGCGAGTTGAAATTGCACTTACATACGTCTATGGAATTGGTTTAACGAGATCAAAGCTAATTCTTGCTAATACGGGCGTAAACCCTGATACTCGTGTCAAAGACCTTTCAGATTCTGATGTTCAAAAGCTTAGAGGTGCTACAGAAGAATTCACTTTAGAGGGTGATTTGAGAAGAAAAGAGGGAATGGCTTTAAAACGCCTACAAGATATAGGATGTGTAAGAGGAAGAAGACATAGAATGAGTCTTCCAGTAAGAGGCCAAAGAACTAGAACCAATGCAAGAACAAGACGGGGTTCTAGAAAAACAGTTGCTGGAAGAAAAAAATAAATAACTAAATCTATGTACAAATTGAAGTATTAAATTTAAACATCATGGCAGCTACAGTAAAAAAAACAGGTTCAAAGAAATCTAAACGTAATGTACCTAATGGAGTGGTACATATCCAAAGCACATTTAATAACACCATAGTCTCAATTACTGACACCTCTGGCCATGTAATTTCTTGGTCTTCTGCAGGCGCAAGTGGATTTAAAGGTGCTCGGAAAGGAACCCCATTTGCCGCTCAGACAGCTGCTGAAGCTGCAGCTAGAAGAGCACTTGATCAAGGCATGAGACAAATAGAAGTACTAGTTAGAGGTCCTGGCGCAGGTAGGGAAACGGCCATAAGGGCTTTACAAGTGGCCGGATTAGAAATAACTCTAATAAGAGATGTAACTCCATTACCTCATAATGGATGTAGAAGACCTAAGCGGAGACGCGTTTAGGTCTTAACCATTCTCACCCCCCCCCCAAACAAAAACTCTTAACCTCATTAATTTCCGTGTTGCAATACCAGATTGACAGAATCGACCATCAAATATCAGATGATCGCTCCCAAACAGGAACTTTTCTAATTGGCCCTCTAGAAAGGGGACAAGCTACAACTTTAGGTAATTCACTTAGAAGAGTCCTTATGGGAGGACTTGAAGGGAGTGCAGTTACTGCAGTAAGAATAGCAGGAATTAATCATGAATATGCCACTATTCCTGGAGTTAGAGAAGACGTTTTAGATATTCTTCTTAATTGCAAGCAACTATCAATAAATAGTTCTAATCCAGAGCTCGAAATCGGCAGGTTAGTAGCGAGTGGTCCAATGCAGGTGAAGGCGAACGACATCCAATTCTCCTCTCAAGTTGAAATTGTTGATGGCGAAAAACCGATTGCGACTATTCAGGAGGGTCATAACTTAGAGTTGGAAATCCATGTTGAAAGAGGTATTGGATATAGACCTGTAGACCGTAAGAGTGAAGAGACTACTGCTATTGATTTACTTCAAATAGATGCTGTATTTATGCCAGTGAAGAGAGTAAATTTTACGATTGATGAAACTGCTGTAGCAGAAGGCGGAATAGGAAGAGAAAGATTAAAAATGGAAGTCGTGACAGATGGTTCAACAAGTCCTGACGATGCTATTGCTGAAGCTGCAAATCAGTTAATAGAACTTTTTCAACCCCTTGCTACTGTCACAATGGTTGAGGAAATTCCTGAAGAACCTGAACCATCCCCTGAAGCTCAAATTCCTCTCGAGGAACTAAACTTGTCCGTTAGAGCATATAATTGTTTGAAAAGGGCGCAAGTTAATTCAGTTTCGGATTTAATGGGCTTCAGCTATGAAGATCTTCTTGAAATTAAGAACTTTGGCTCTAAATCTGCAGATGAGGTTATTGAGGCTCTTGAGCGCATCGGTATTTCTATTCCACAAAGTAGAACATCTGTTTAACCATTTTTAAGATTATGAGACACCAACTTAGAATTCCATTATTAAGTAAACCTGCTGACCAGAGGAAAGCACTTTTAAGAGGTTTAACTACGCAATTAATTAGGGAAGGTAGAGTGACGACAACAAAAGCTAGGGCAAAAGCTTTAAGAAATGAAGCTGAAAAAATGATTTCACTCGCTAAAGAGGGAAGTTTGGCTTCTAGGAGACGGGCTATTGGATATATTTATGATAAAAAATTAGTTCATTCATTATTTGAAAAAGCAAAGGAAAGATATGGAGACAGAAATGGTGGTTATACACGCATAGTTAGAACTGTATCTAGAAAAGGTGATAACGCTCAGATGGCCATAATCGAACTCGTTTAAGTTAGATAATTAAGGGGCTTTTACTATAAAATAACTTTTGAAAAGGGTAGCGTTACTAGTCCAATATGATGGATCTCATTATTCAGGTTGGCAAAAACAAAATAATGCAAGTACTGTTCAAGAAATTTTAGATAGAGCTATCTTAAAGATTACAAATAATACAGTAAAGACTTTTGCAGCAGGCAGAACTGATGCTGGGGTTCATGCATCAGGCCAAGTAGTACACTTTGATGTTGATTGTGTTATTCCAGGAAATAGTTTTTCTGATGTCTTAAATAGTCTTTTACCATCAACAATTAGGATTTTGGAATCAGTTGAGGTTAAAGATAGTTGGCATGCATGCTATTCAGCAATGTATAGACATTATCGATATGTCATTAATAATAGTAAATTCCCTAATTTGTTCATTAGTAATTGGTCATGGCATAGATATCAAAAAGTATTAGATGAAGTTTTAATGTTTAATGCATCTAAGACAATGGAAGGAGAACACGATTTTTTTGCTTTTCAAAAAAGTGGAAGTAACCGAACAAACTCTATTACGAAAATAAAAAATATAGATATTAAAAGAGTAGAAGATTTGATTTTAATTGATATTAAAGCTACTGGTTTTCTATATGGAATGGTCCGTTTAATTGTTGGTCAACTTGTTTTAGTTGGAGAAAAAAAAATATCCCCAGAAATTTTCACAGATAGATGGGTTAAAAAAAAGAAAAATGATGTTAAGGAATCTGCTCCAGCTAAGGGGTTATGCTTTGTAAATGCTGTGTATGAAGAAAATGTTTTTAAAAACATTAATAACAATGATTTTTTTCCTTTATTTTTAATTAAGGGTTTTTCTTAAAGAAAGTTTAATTAAGCAAATTTTTTGTTTAAATCATTCAAAACTGTTGTTTATTATTCCTCCAATAAGGTAGAATTTATTACTAACTTTAAATTTATTTGCATAAATTTGGTAAATGAATAAAACAATTACTCCATCTTTAGAAACCATTGAAAGAAATTGGTTTTTAGTTGACGCAAAAGATAAGACACTTGGGAGACTTGCTACAGAAATTGCAACTGTTTTAAGAGGTAAGAATAAACCAACATTTACACCTCACCTAGATACTGGAGATTTTGTCATTGTAGTTAATGCTGAAAAAGTTGAGGTCACAGGTAAAAAAGCATCACAAAAGTTGTATAGAAGACATTCTGGAAGACCCGGAGGAATGAAAATTGAAAAATTTGAGTCTCTACAAGAAAGAATTCCTGAAAGAATTATCGAGCAAGCTGTCAAGGGTATGCTGCCACATAACTCTTTAGGAAGACAGCAATTTAAAAAACTAAAAGTTTATAAAGGTGCTGATCATCCTCATGCTGCTCAGAATCCTGTATTATTAAATAGTTAATTCATAAAAATGAACAGTCAAATAAAAAACAAAGCTGTGTATTGGGGAACTGGAAGAAGAAAAACTTCAGTAGCTAGAGTGCGCTTGATTCCAGGAAATGGACTCATAAAAATTAATGGTCGTTCTGGAGATGATTACTTAAACTTTAACCCTCTTCACTTAAATTCAATAAAAGCACCTTTGCAAACATTAGGCCTTGAGAATTCTTATGATATCCTCGTAAATGTTTTTGGTGGTGGATTGACAGGTCAAGCAGATGCTATTAAGCAAGGAGCCGCAAGAGCACTTTGCGAGTTATCTCCTGACAATAGGAAACCTCTAAAAACTGAAGGTCATCTCAGTAGAGATCCTAGAGCTAAGGAAAGAAGAAAATATGGCCTTAAAAAAGCAAGAAAAGCTCCTCAATTCTCCAAACGTTAAAAAAATTAAAATCATGCCAAAATCAGAAATACACCCAAAATGGTATCCAGATGCAAAGGTTATTTGTAATGGAGAAGTTGTAATGACAACTGGCTCAACTCAGCCTGAATTGCATGTTGATGTATGGAGTGGTAATCATCCCTTCTTCACTGGAACTCAGAAGATTCTTGATACAGAAGGTAGGGTGGATAGGTTTATGAAAAAATATGGAATGGGTTCAGCTAATTCAGCTACATCAAAAGACCAAAAAGAAGAAAAAGATTCTAAAAAATAGAATTTTCAAGAATTAAGCACAATTTCAATTGGAATACTCAACATTAATTGCAAGGTTGAAAACTGCTTCAGAAAGTTTTGAAAATTTGGAAGTGCAACTTGCAGATCCTGATATAGCTAATGATCCAAAAAAATTAGAATCAATAGCAAGAGAAAGGTCAAAATTGGAGCCTTTGGTGATTGATTTTAATAAATTGCTTGATACTGATAAAGAAATCGAAGATTCAAAAAATCTACTAAAAGAGAATAGAAATGATAAAGAAATGGAATCTTTGATAAATGAGGAGTTAATAACTCTAGAGGAATCTAAGAGTGAACTGATTCAAAAAACTACAATCGCCTTATTGCCAAAAGACCCAAGAGATGAAAGAAGTGTAATGTTAGAAATCAGAGCCGGCGCTGGAGGTAACGAGGCTTGTATCTGGGCAGGTGATTTAGCAAGAATGTATGAAAGATATGGCCAAAAAATTGGATGGTCTGTAAAACCTGTTAGTGCTTCCGAGTCAGATATGGGTGGATTTAAGGAGTTAGTTATCTCCGTGAAGGGAGATTCAGTATATAGTCAACTTAAATTTGAGGCTGGTGTACATAGAGTCCAAAGAGTTCCAGCTACTGAATCGCAAGGTAGAGTTCACACCTCCACTGCTACAGTGGCTGTTATGCCTGAGGCTGATCCTGTTGAGGTTAAAATTGATCCAACAGACCTAGAGGTTGGAACAGCAAGATCAGGAGGTGCAGGGGGACAAAATGTTAATAAGGTAGAGACAGCTATTGATCTTCTCCATAAGCCTACAGGAATAAGAGTTTTTTGTACTCAAGAGAGATCACAACTGCAAAATCGCGAACGAGCGATGGAAATTTTAAGAGCTAAATTGTATGAAATTCAATTAAAAGAAGCCAATGCAAAAGAGAGATCACAAAGGCTTTCCCAGGTTGGAACAGGCGATAGAAGTGAAAAAATAAGAACTTACAATTTTAAAGATAACAGGACAACTGATCATAGATTAGGTTCCAATTTTTCTCTTGAGCCAATTCTTGCTGGTCAATTAGAAGAAGTCATTAATGCATGCATAGCTCAAGAACAAAAAAGAATGATGGAAGATTTTAATAAAGAAGTAAATTAAGATTTTTTTATTAGATTGCAACCCCTATTACGTATTTACTCCATTCTTTATGCCTGCCAGAGTCAATTTGTCTTGTAGCTTCAAAATTTAGATTACTTAATGGACGATAAGGCTTACGTTTTAAGGGCATATTCGCCTCTTCGGGGGTTCGATTACCTTTTTGAACATTACATCTGAGACATGCTGTAGTAACATTTTCCCAGTTATCTTTTCCACCTCTGCTTCTAGGTAAAACATGATCTATTGATAGGTCACTACCCATATAGTTACAGTATTGGCAAGAATTATTATCTCTTAGAAGAATATTTTTTCTTGTTAAAGAAACCTCTCTAAAAGGAACTTTGACGTAGTAACGAAGTCTTATAACTGTCGGCAACTTTTTCCCGCTATGTATTGAATATGTTTTATCTTCCTCTAAGCTTTCTGCTTTACCTTTAATCATCAAAATTACTGCTCTTCTCCACGAAGTGATGTTTAAAGGTTCATAAGAAGCATTTAAAACTAGAGTCTGGCCCATGCCAAAATACAATTTACATGTCATGCTAACTGTATATTTCTATAAGCGCATATATTTGTGCAAAGTTAATGCAAAATAGTCAAACAAATCAGGTATTTAATTTTGACAAATTTCCAAATTTTGAAAAAGATATAGATCTAAAACAAAGAGCATGGATAGAAGTTAAAGGTAAAGCAATAGAAACAAACGTTAGACAGTTAAGATCAAAATTAAGTAACAATTGTCAATTTATGGCAGTCGTTAAAGCTGATGGATATGGGCATGATGCGAAATTAGTATCAGAGTATGCTATCAAAGGTGGAGCATCTCAATTAGGTGTTGCCACATTAAATGAAGGCTTTAAGCTTCGTTCTTCTGGAGTTAAAAAACCAATACTTATCCTCGGAAATCTTTATACGAAAAGAGATCTCAATATATGTTTTAAAAATGATCTTATTCCAACTATCAGTAGTATAAGAGAATGTTTAATTTGCAATAATATTGGTAAACACTTTGGAATGAAATTTCCTTTACATCTTAAAATTGATACGGGAATGTCGAGATTAGGATTTGAATACAATAAATTTGTACAGCAATTTGAAAACATCAAATCTTTTGACAATATTTCTATTGAGGGAATATATAGTCATTTATCATCTGCAGATGAACTCAACTCATTAGATCCAAAAAGTATTACACAATTACAAAGGAAGAAGTTTCAGCAATTATTAAAGCAAATTAATGTTGATAGAAATAAAAATATCAAGATTCATTTGGCTAATTCAGCGGGTATGCTTCTTGACAAAAATTTCCATTTTCATATGGTACGTGTTGGATTATCTATGTATGGATATAAACCTTTGTCAAAATTAAATAAAAATTTATTACTTAAACCAGCTTTATCTTTGAAGGTCAAAGTAGCTTTTATAAGAACTATTGATAAAGGTGTAAGTGTAAGTTATGGAGGTCAATTTGTAAGTAGAAGAAAAACTAAGTTAGCTGTATTAAGTATTGGTTATGCAGATGGTGTACCAAGAAATCTTTCAGGCAAGATTAACGTTATCCATAATAATAAATTTTATCCTCAAGTTGGATCTATAACTATGGACCAAATGATGGTAGACATAACAGATTCTAATGAAATTCAAGTTGGTAGTACCATGGTATTACTAGGATCTGACGGAGATAAAATAATTTCTCCTCTTGAATGGGCAAGAAAATCTAATACTATCCCTTGGGAAATTCTTTGTTCTTTTAAAAATAGATTACCGAAAGTTCAAGTAGATTAGACATTTCGATTAAATAAAAAATTTTGAATGTTTGCATAAAAATTGATAATGTATAAGAGCTGGAGAGGTGGCTGAGTGGTTGAAAGCGGCTCCCTGCTAAGGAGTTACAGGAGGTAACTTTTGTCGAGGGTTCGAATCCCTCCCTCTCCGTGATTATTTGGTTCGTGGAAGTTTATAAGAGTTCGCTGAGGTCAGATCTTCTGATACGACTACAGATATCAGAATATGAGGTGCTTACAGGTTCACAGAGGTTCAATATTAAGTCAACAAATTGGTAGGTAAATTGGTGGGTAAAACGAATTTTCGGAGTAAAAATGGTGGGAAGAGATAAACGTAGTCATAGAGATAGTTCCAAGCGATTGTAGTGGATAAAATATAGACTAAATTTGATTTAGTAAATGAGAAATTTAATTGTGGGGCGGTTTATAATTGAAAAAAAATATTTGATGAAATTTAATGTTTAAAAAGATTGAAATTTGGATTCTATTCTTATTTATAATGTTAGGGATACCCATAACCATTGGTTTTGGTGTTTTAGTAAGACAAGAAATAGAGGGAGTTACAAAAAAAGGGAATATTGATATTTCTTTTTTGACTAAACCTGCCGCATATCTTGCAAGATTACCTGAAAAGTTGATAAAAATATATTTAAATCCTTCTTCTAATAGGATAAATGATCCTTGGAATGAAAATAGATATTTCTATAATCAAAATGGTTTCAAAGGAAAACCTCATTCAAAAGAGTCTTATCTTTTGCTCGCTAAATTTGATGGCGATTTAAAAGAGTCAGTAGTTGAACTTATTGATCTAACAAACTTTCAAATATTACATACGTGGAACCCTGATATTGATAAATTTAATAAATTAGTTGAAAAGATTGATAAATTTAAGTATTTAGATCGAGATAGTAATAATTCAAGAGCAAGAATATTTCATCCTCAACTTCTTAAAGATGGAGATTTAATTTTCCATACGAATGGTTCCCCATTAATGAAAATTGATTATTGTTCTAATTTAGTATTTCAAAATAAGCATGATTTATTTCATCACTCTATCTCAATAGATAAAGATCAGAATATATGGGTTCCTTCTCATATGTATCCTCAAAAACTTCCTATATATAAGGTAGGTAGAAAAATGGTTCAAGAAGGTGGGTTTCAGGAAGATGCAATAGTGAAATTATCTTTTGATGGAAGAGTTTTATATGAAAAATCTGTACCTCAAATTTTTATAGAAAATGGGTTGGGTTATCTTTTATTCTCTTTTGGAATAGATGGTTTTTTAAATGATCCAATACACTTAAACGATATTGAACCAGTGGATTTTGATGGGGAATATTGGAAAAAAGGAGATGTTTTTTTATCCTTAAGAAATCAATCTATGGTATTACTTTATAGACCCTCTACTAATAAAATTATTTGGATAGGATCAGGACCATTTGGTCATCAACATGATGTAAATATATTAGATGATCATAGAATTTCTGTTTTAAATAATAACTCTAAATATTTTGAAAATGGAAATGTTGTTGATGGTCATAATGAAGTAATTATTTATGATTTCAAGAAAAATCAATATAATTCATATTTATCAAAAGGTTTAATTACTCATGATGTGAGAACAAAGTCACAAGGTAGAAGTCGTATATTACCAAACGGAGATTTATTTTTTGAAGAAACTGATTATGGAAGGACATTGTATTTTAATAGGGATGGTTCTCTACGATGGAGTCATGTAAATGGTTCAGCAAATGGGGGTGTTTATGGAATAAATTGGTCAACCATTATTTACTCTGAAACAGATAAAATTAATATAAAGAATTTTTTAAAATCACCTATTAACTGTAATGATTAATTTTTTAATTTTTAATACATTCCAATTTTTTGCATATTTAGGACCTGGAATGGGAGGAGGAGTTATTGCAGCAATTTTTGGAATAATTGCAGCATTTTTCTTAGGATTATGGGGTATTTTATATTATCCGATCAAACGTGCTTTTAAAAACAAAAGAAAAAAAAAGAATATTTTATCTAAAAATGCTAATCAAAAAGGGAAGTGAACCATCTGATTCTTTTTATTACTTGTTTATTGACTGTTGAAATATTTATCAGGTCAAATTATTTATGCTTATTCAACTCTACAATTAAAGCCAGCAAGAAAGCGATTGCTATTATATTGAACAAAAATATCAGTGATCACTGGAAAGAAAATATTATTCCCAAATATTCATTGCAGATGATGATGTATTCACTGCAAATGATATTAATTCTATTTTTGGTTATTTTTATCTTTGTTATTGCAGATAACTTGTTTAGCGGATTTCTTGCTTTCACATTGTTTTGGAATGGAATAATCGAATCTATTTTGATCTCTTTTACTTATGCCTATATTAGAAAACTAATATTTAAATGAATAATTACTCTTGGTTAGAACAAAAGTTGCATAAATTTGCTCTTTCATCGCAATTTATGCGTGAAGCAACCTTTGATTTTGAAAGTAGAAATATTTCTTCTATGAGTGAAACTGAAGATCATATTTTTATTACCGGTTTAGCACGGGCAGGTACAACTATCTTATTGAATGCGATTTATAAGTCAAATATTTTTGCATCTATCACTTATGCTGATATGCCATTTGTCCTCGCTCCCAATCTTTGGTCTAAAATAACTTTTAAAAATAAAGATTTGAAGTTAAAGGAAAGAGCACATGGAGATGGAATTAAAGTCTCTACAGATTCACCAGAAGCATTTGAGGAGGTATTTTGGAAAACTTTTGCTGAGGAAGATTATGAGGAATTAGAAGAAAAGTTTAGAGTCTATGTAGGAAATATTCTTCGTAAGTATAAAAAAGGAAGATACCTTAGTAAGAATAATCAAAATATTAAAAGAGTTGAATTAATTAATTCTATTTTTAGTAACTCAAAGATACTTATTCCTTTTAGAGAACCCATACAGCATGCATATTCTTTATTGACTCAGCATAAAAAATTTATTGACATCGCTAAAAATGACAAGTTTACATCAAAATATATGAAATGGATTGGACATACAGAATTTGGTCCTAATTACATTCCTATTCACAATCAAAATCTAAATTTTTATGATGATTTAGAAATAAATCATTGGATTGAACAATGGTATCTCACCTATAGTAATGCTTTTCAATCTTATAAAAATAAGGATAATTTTCATTTCATTTCTTATGAAAAAATCTGTTTAAACAAGGATTATTGGTTCCAAATTCAAAAATTAGTGAAATTAGAGAAACCTTATGATTTTGAATTTAGAGAATCAAAGAAAGATACTCCATGCAACATTGATACAGAATTGAAAGAAAAAGCAATGTCTTTATATTTTTATTTAAATGCTTTAGAACTTATCTAAAAAAAATTAAATATGAAATTATGATGAGACCAGTTAAGTGATTCTATCAAGAAAAATATTACCTAATTCTTAGTTAACACATTATGTTTATACTTTTGCTTAAAATTTGTATTTACTAATTGATAATTAAGAAGCGATAAATTACTAATCTTCAAGTAATATTCAAGGATTGGTGGGTAATTTACTTCCATCTCTTAGCTATTAGTTCAAATAAGATAAGGGGTGTTCGCTTAGGTTTACTTACTTGGGACTCCCTCTGTGATTTATTTAGAAAATATTTAATTAATATTTGTTTTAAAACAAGTCAAGATTAATATATTTAAGGTCATAAATAGAATTTAAAATCAAGTCAGCTCCTGCATCTCTAAGATTTGTTTCGTAAGAATTACGTTCTTTTAATCGAGAATTTAAATGTAAATGAGGGGGAGCTATTCCGATACTTATGAATTTCTGAGATGGTATTTCCTTTCTAGCGTTTATAACTGTATTTATATCTGCAATAGTATCTCCTACATATGCAATGGGAATATTTGATTTGCCAAGTTTATTTCCAATAAGCTTTTTTGATAAGTTAATAAAACCTTTAGGATCAGGCTTGTCAGGGGCATCTCCCATAGATATTAATGGTGGTGATTTTAGTCCAAGTCTTTTTTCTAAAACAAATTTTGCAGAAGCAGTTTCTGCACCACTAACAAAACCCCAAATTATTCCATTACCTTGAATTAAATCAAAAAACTTTTTATCAACTAATAATTCCTCATTCGTTATATAACCAGACCAGTATTTACTATCTTTATTTGGATCTCCGCCAAAGTAAAACTCTTCAAAACATTTTACTATCTCCTCTCTTGGAGGAATTTTAAGGTTTAAGTTCTCTTTTTTTATATATCTTCTTATAAGTTCTAAACTTAAATCCCAGTCATTATTCCAGATCCCTTCATTTTTTGCATTATCAATATCTATATAACTTGGCTCCCATCCGGAAAATTTGTAAACTGTTTTTTTTAATGAAAGTCTGTAACTATTTTCTACGCTGCGAATTACTCCATCAATGTCAAACAATATTAAACCAATATTTTTCAATTAATTTTCCTACATCATTATTATAAAAGATTAGTATTCTTATAAAGAAAAAGCAAAGAAAAACACTTATTTATAAAATTATGGATTATCTAAACTTAATTTTGTAAATATCCTCTGGGAGTGAGAAATATTTCGTCAACTAAGGTTGTTTGAGAATTTCCAATAATAATGATTGATAACATATCAATCTCTTTAAAAGGAATGGTTTTTAAAGTAAAAAATTGTTTGGTTTGATTTTCTCTCCCTACTTGTCTGGCTAATAAAACTGGAGTATCACCATGCCTAGATTGTAAACATATATCTATTACACTTTTTAGCTGCCAATTTCTTTCAATGGATTGAGGATTAAATAAAGCTATTACAAAGTCACCCACAAGGGCTCCTTCAATTCTTTTTTCAATTAAAGACCATGGAGTTAATTTATCGCTTAAGCTTACTGAACAAAAGTCATTCATTAGTGGTGCTCCACTAATCGCAGCAGCTAATTGAACACTACTTATACCTGGATGGATTTCAAAGTAAGGTCTATATTCTTTTTTGATTTTTTGAAGTAATTCTAAAAGTAAACCTGCCATGCCATAAAATCCAGATTCACCTGAAGAAATTAAAGCCACTTTTATTCCTTCCTCAGCTAGTTTAATTGCTTTACTGCATCTCTCTTTTTCTTCAGTAAGTTTACTTTCAATTAAAACTTGGTCACTCCTTTTTAAGGACTTAATTAAATCTAAATACATTTTGTAACCGATCCAAATAGTACATCTTGAAAGTGCTTTTCTTGCATCACTGGTTAGGAAGGAGATATCACCAGGCCCACTTCCAATAATGTGGATTTCGCCGTGGGTTGGATTATATTGATTTTTCGATTCTGCTACAGCGATAGTTACTGCCCCAGATTGATTTTTAAAAATTCTTTTTTCTTCTAATAATTTTGATTCTTCTCCTGCTGCGAGTAAGCAAGAGGCTTCCGCTACAGAAGCGGTGCCAATTTCATTTTTCACAACATTTGATGGATTTGGAACAATTATTTTTGAAAGATCTTCTTTACTAAAAAACTTTATAGGCAAGTTTTTTTCTTCAGCAAGTTCTAAAATTCCTTTCTCATCTTTTTTGATATCAATGGTTGCAAATCCCGCGATTGATTGCTGTGATAAATCTCCTGACTCAAAAAAATTATTTAAAGAATTTGTTATTAATTCTTTGCTTGTATTTCTTTCACATCCAATACCAATCCATAATACTGGCGGGTTCCAAGTTGTTTCATTATTTTCGAATATACTCACATGAAATGTTGATTCTGGTTTTTCAATTTCTTTTTCATTAATTTGATTGATAAACCCACCTGATTCTGAATTTTTCCATAAGCTATTACCAGATGATTGTTTGCAAAATATTTTTTGGTTATTAGCTTGTTTAATTACTAATTTTGACCAAGCTTTTATGTTGCCAGATCTTTCCCAACCCCATTGATTCCCAAATGCATCAAGATTTAAGAAGCGTTGATTATTTGAATTATTAGTTTCTATTATTTCGCCACCAAGCAAATTAGCAATTTGAAATGCAATATTTTGTGTATTTGACTGATGTAAGCCAATTAAAGGAACTATTTTGGAACATTTGTTATCTATTACTATTACACCAGGATCTTTATCTTTAGAGGTTAAAAAAGAATTTATTATGCGTATTGATGCAGCAATGGAGCCTATAAAGATTATTAAATCTATCTCCTGCCATTTTTTAAGTAAGATTTCTCTTGGTTTTTGAACTTGAATAAGTTCATTTTCCTCTCCATTATCTTTTGAAGAACCTGCAATGTATATATCTTTGACAAATTCTGTTTTTTTAAGCCTTTTTAAAATTTCTCTTGAATTATTAGATAGACCTATAGCAATTCCTTTCAAATCAGAAACTATTGATAGTTATATTGAAATTATATCCTGCCGATTGATTTAAAAATTTTCTTTGAAATATAAAAAAAAATTTAAGAAATTTATATTAAATTTAAGTAGAAATACCCATAATTATGTCATAGACTAGAATTTAACAAAATATTCATATAGTAACAATCATTAGAACATTTGTTACGTTAATGCATAACGAAAGAATCTTTGCCTTATTATTTTTGAAACGAATATCAAAAGTTTCGAGGGATTCGTTTTCTTGAACATTATCATTAAAAATAAGTTCAAGATCCGATCAATCGGCTTTAATGTCAATTATTTTCGAGGTGCTAGATGACCATCAGCCCACCAGAAAGTGGAGAAAAAAACAAAAAAGTTTTGGAGGATCCTGTCAAGGCCGATCCAAGACCAATTGATTTTGCCAAATTAGATAAGCCAGGTTTCTGGTCAAGTAAATTATCTAAAGGTCCAAAAACTACAACTTGGATCTGGAATTTGCATGCTGATGCACATGATTTCGATGTGCATACAGGCGATGCTGAAGAAGCAACAAGAAAAATCTTTTCAGCTCATTTTGGACATCTTGCAGTCATTTTTATATGGATGAGTGCTGCATTTTTCCATGGAGCAAGATTTTCTAATTATTCAGGTTGGTTAGCCGATCCAACTCATGTCAAGCCCGGAGCTCAGCAAGTATGGGCAATTGTTGGTCAAGAAATGCTTAATGCTGATCTTGGAGCTAACTACAACGGAATTCAAATCAGTTCTGGAATTTTCCACATGTGGCGAGCATGGGGAATAACTAATGAAAGTGAACTGATGGCTTTAGCAATTGGTGCTGTAGTAATGGCTGCACTTATGCTTCATGCCGGAATCTTTCATTATCACAAAGCAGCTCCAAAAATGGAGTGGTTCCAAGATATTGAGTCTATGCTTAACCACCATATAGCTGGTTTAGTAGGATTAGGATCTTTAGCATGGGCTGGTCATTGTATTCATATCGGAGCTCCTACTGCAGCTCTCTTAGATGCAATTGATGCAGGCTCTCCTTTAGTTATCAATGGTAAAGAAATAGCAACTATTGCAGATATGCCTATGCCGCATCAACTCTGTGATCCACAAATCATCGGTCAGATATTTCCAGGATTAGCAAGTGGTACAGGTAATTTCTTTAGTTTAAATTGGTTAGCTTTCTCAGATTTTCTTACCTTCAAAGGTGGACTTAACCCTGTTACAGGAAGTTTATGGATGACTGATGTTTCACATCATCACTTAGCTTTTGGTGTAATAGCAATCATTGGTGGTCACATGTATAGGACCAATTACGGTATTGGTCATAGTATGAAAGAAATATTAGATTCACAGCAGGGAGACCCAATATTATTTCCTGCTCCTAAAGGTCATCAAGGTCTTTTTGAGTTCATGGCAGAAAGTAGACATGCCCAGCTTGCAGTAAACCTAGCAATGCTTGGATCGATAAGCATACTTGTATCTCATCATATGTATGCGATGCCTCCATATCCATATATAGCTACTGACTACATGACAGTTCTTGGATTATTTACTCATCACATGTGGATAGGTGGATTATTCATAGTAGGTGCAGGCGCCCATGCTGGAATTGCAATGGTTAGAGATTATGATCCAGCAAAACATATTGATAACGTTTTAGACAGAATCCTTAAAGCAAGAGATGCCTTAATTAGTCACTTGAACTGGGTATGTATGTGGTTAGGATTCCATAGCTTTGGACTCTACATTCACAACGATACTATGAGAGCTTTGGGTAGACCTCAAGATATGTTTAGTGATTCTGCAATCCAACTTCAGCCAATTTTTGCTCAATGGGTACAGAGTATTCAAGCATCTGCTGTTGGAACTTCTCTTTTAGCAGGTACTGCAGAAGCTTTACCTCACAAAGCTTTAAGTGAAGTTTTTAACGGAAGCTTAATTGAAGTGGGTGGAAAGGTTGCTATAGCTCCAATTCCATTAGGGACAGCTGATTTAATGATTCATCATATTCATGCTTTCCAAATCCACGTAACTGTTTTGATACTTCTCAAAGGAGTACTTTATGCAAGAAGTTCAAGGTTGATCCCTGATAAAGCTTCTTTAGGATTTAGATTCCCTTGTGATGGACCTGGAAGAGGTGGTACATGTCAAGTTTCTTCATGGGACCACGTGTTCTTAGCCCTTTTTTGGATGTATAACTGTTTATCAATAGTAATTTTCCACTTCTCTTGGAAAATGCAGAGTGATGTTTGGGGACTTACTGGTGGTAACTTCGCACAAAGTTCCATTACTATTAATGGCTGGTTAAGAGATTTCCTTTGGGCGCAAGCTTCTCAAGTATTAACAAGTTATGGTCAATCAATAAGCATGTACGGTTTGATGTTCTTAGGAGCTCACTTTATTTGGGCATTTAGTTTAATGTTCCTCTTTAGTGGAAGGGGATATTGGCAAGAATTATTCGAATCAATTGTTTGGGCACATAACAAACTTAAAGTTGCTCCAACCATTCAACCAAGAGCTTTATCTATCACCCAAGGTAGAGCAGTAGGTGTAACACACTTCCTTGTCGGTGGTATTGCTACCACATGGGCCTTCTTCCACGCTCGCCTTTTCGGCCTGGGCTAATTACCTGAACTTTTCCTTTTTAATACAATGGCAACAAAATTTCCATCATTTAACCAGGGTCTAGCTCAGGACCCTACAACCCGACGAATATGGTACGGAATAGCTACCGCTCACGACTTTGAAAGTCATGATGGTATGACCGAAGAAAAGCTTTATCAGAAGCTTTTCTCCACACATTTTGGTCATCTAGCAATAATCGCTCTTTGGGTAGCTGGTAACTTATTTCATATCGCCTGGCAAGGTAACTTCGAGCAGTTTGTACTTGATCCAACTCACGTTCGTCCTATAGCTCATGCTATTTGGGACCCACATTTTGGATCTGGTATCACAGAAGCAATGACACAAGCTGGAGCTAGTGGTCCAGTAAACATAGCTTATTCAGGTCTCTACCATTGGTGGTACACAATTGGAATGAGAACTAATGAGCAACTCTTCCAAGCTTCAATATTCATGAGTATTTTGGCCTGTTGGACTCTGTTTGCAGGTTGGTTACACTTACAACCAAAATTCAGACCTTCTCTAGCTTGGTTTAAAAATGCAGAATCAAGATTAAATCATCACTTAGCTGTTTTATTTGGTTTCAGTAGTATTGCTTGGACAGGTCATTTGGTTCATGTTGCCATACCTGAATCAAGAGGTCAGCATGTAGGTTGGGATAACTGGTTAACAGTACTTCCACACCCTGCGGGATTAGCTCCTTTCTTTACTTTAAACTGGGGTGCATATGCCCAAAATCCTGATTCTCTAGATCAGGTGTTTGGAACAGCTGAGGGAGCTGGTACAGCAATCTTTACTTTCTTAGGTGGTCTTCATCCTCAAAGTGAAGCATTATGGCTTACTGACATTGCGCATCATCATATCGCTATTGGAACAGTTTTCGTAATTGCTGGTCATATGTATAGAAATACCTTCGGTATTGGTCATAGCCTCAAAGAAATTACAGAAGCTCATAATACAAGACACCCTAATGATCCTCATAAAGGTAGTTTCGGAATTAACCACGATGGAATATATGAAACAGTAAATAACTCATTACATTTCCAACTGGGACTAGCATTAGCATCACTTGGTGTAGCAACTTCTCTAGTGGCGCAACATATGGGTGCACTTCCCTCTTATGCTTTCATTGCAAGGGACTACACTACGCAATCTGCTTTATATAGTCATCATCAGTACATAGCAATGTTTTTGATGGTTGGTGCTTTTGCACACGGTGCTATTTTCTTTGTTAGAGATTACGACCCAGAATTAAACAAAGATAATGTATTAGCAAGAGTGCTTGGAACAAAGGAAGCTTTGATCAGTCACCTTAGTTGGGTAACAATGTTGCTTGGATTCCATACTCTTGGAATTTATGTTCATAACGATGTTGTTGTAGCTTTTGGTAATCCTGAAAAGCAAATCCTAATTGAGCCGGTATTTGCTCAATTTGTTCAAGCTGCTCAAGGTAAGATGATGTACGGCTTTAACGCTCTATTATCTGATCCTACAAGTTCAGCAAGTCTCGCTGCTAATTCACTACCAGGTAATCATTACTGGATGGATCTGATTAATAGACAAGATGCATTAAGTGCTTTCTTACCTATTGGTCCTGCAGATTTCTTAGTTCATCACGCTATCGCTTTAGGTCTTCATACAACCGCTTTAATCCTTATCAAAGGTGCACTTGATGCTAGAGGAACAAAACTAATTCCTGATAAGAAAGATTTAGGTTATGCTTTTCCTTGCGATGGACCCGGACGTGGAGGTACTTGTGATAGTTCATCTTGGGACGCTATGTACTTAGCTATGTTCTGGGCGTTAAATTTAATAGCATGGGTAACTTTCTACTGGCATTGGAAACACCTAGCAATTTGGCAGGGTAACGTAGCACAATTTAACGAATCAGGAACTTATCTAATGGGTTGGTTCAGAGATTATCTCTGGTTAAACTCCGCTCAACTTATTAATGGATATAATCCATTTGGAGTTAATTCTCTATCTCCTTGGGCTTGGATGTTCCTATTCGGTCACTTAGTTTGGGCTACTGGTTTCATGTTCCTAATATCATGGCGTGGTTACTGGCAAGAATTAATTGAAACATTAGTTTGGGCACATCAGCGTACTCCAATTGCTAACCTTGTTGGCTGGAGAGATAAGCCAGTTGCACTTTCAATTGTTCAAGCTAGATTAGTCGGACTAGCACATTTCACGATTGGAAACATACTTACATTCGGGGCATTTGTTATCGCTTCCACTTCAGGTAAGTTTGGTTAAATTCCGCTTAAATAATTTAAATCACCACGTTTGTGGTGATTTTTTTTGTTTAATTTTAATGTTCTAAATTAAGTTAAAATTGTGTAATTATTATTAGATATAAATGTCAGATATAAAACAATTAATTTCTATTATCATCCCTGTTTTCAATGAAAGCGAGAGTATTGATCTTTTATTGGATGAAGTTATAAATGTAATGTCTTCTCATAAATTTAATTTTGAATTGATTGTTGTAAATGATGGTTCTAAAGATAATACTCATCAAGTATTGAAAGAACTAACTCTCAAAATAAAAGAATTGTCAGTAATTTCCCTTCGCAAAAATTATGGTCAAACTGCAGCCATGTCAGCTGGCTTTGATAATTCTAAGGGCGATATTGTGATTACTTTGGATGGTGATTTACAGAATGATCCAAATGATATTCCTTTATTAATTTCAGAAATTAATAATGGTTATGATTTGGTTTGTGGTTGGAGGTTTGATAGAAAAGATAAATTAATTAATAGAAAGATACCATCAAAAATAGCGAATAAGTTAATAGCTCGCGTAACAGGTTTGAAGTTGCATGACTATGGTTGCTCATTAAAAGCGTTTAAGAAAGAAATAATTGAAGATATAAAGTTATATGGGGAACTTCACAGATTTTTGCCCGTTTTGGCAAATATTGAAGGTGCAAGAATCAAAGAAATTAAAGTAAATCATAGGAGCAGGCAATATGGATCTAGTAAATATGGAATTGATAGAACTTTTAGAGTTTTAATGGATTTACTAACTGTTTGGTTTATGACTAAATTTTTAACAAGACCGATGTATGGGTTTGGTTTTGTTGGAATTATAAGTATTTTCTTTAGCCTTGCGATAAGTTCTTATTTGATAGTTTTGAAAATAATGGGTGAGGATATTGGAAATCGTCCGTTGCTGATGTTTGCATTAATATTAGGAATTGCTGGTGTTCAATTATTTAGCTTTGGATTATTGAGCGAACTTTTAATTAGGACATATCATGAAAGTCAAAGTCGTCCAATTTATAGAATTAGATCAATAAACAGCGCTAAGCAAAATTAATTTTTTACTTGAACTGTCTTATTAATAAAGCTGAAATTTCAACGACTTCAGGAGAAATATCTCTTAAGCCTTTTCGTAAAATCGGTAATGTTGATTTATCAGCCAATTCTTCCGCAATTTTTAATGCCTTTAATTTATTTTCTGTATCACCCTGAAAAAAACTAATCATTTTATTTCTTTGAGAATTTTTATAAAATACTGAGTACTTTTTTTCTTCATGATTATAAAAATAACTATTTTTTTTAGATAGAAATTTATTATTGCTTTTTTTATTTTTCTTTAATTTAATGGAATTTAAATTGCTTTGATTTATTAACTTTTTAAAGCTTCTTTTTTTAAAAACTAGAAGTAATATTCCTATAAAAATAATAAGTAAAATTGCGAAAAAATTTAACATGTAAAAAGTTAATAATTTTTATATCATCCAGTAATAAAAGTAACATTATTTCGCTTATCAATACTAAAGTGTTTAAAGATGTTTAAAGAACTATGCCATCTGATTTACCAAGTCTTTTACCTTCAATTTTTGTTCCATTAATTGGTATAGCAATGCCTGCTGTTTTTATCGTATTGATTGGAAGATTAATTACAGCAACTGAATAAATTATCAAACACTAAACTATTAAAAAAATGAGCGACTTTCAAAAATCATTCTCTGAATCAACAAGTTCTATTAAGTTTGATGAGAAATACATAGATACTTCTGTACAACCAAATGATATTGGCGTAGCAGAACAATGGGCAGTAAAAACAGTTGCTGATCCTTGTGTTGGTAATTTAGCTACTCCAGTTAATAGTGGTTATTTTACAAAAGCCTTTATAAATAATTTACCTTTTTACAGAGAAGGTATTTCCCCTAATTTTAGAGGTTTAGAAACTGGAGCAGCTTTCGGATATCTTTTATACGGACCTTTTACCATGACTGGCCCATTAAGAAATTCTGAATTTGCTCTAACAGCTGGACTTCTCGCTACTATTGGAGCTGTTCATATTTTGACAGCACTTTTTGTTCTATACAATGCACCTGGTAAAGCACCTAATATTCAGCCTCCAGATGCGACTGTCAATAATCCGCCAAAGGACTTATTTACAAGAGCTGGTTGGGCTGATTTTACAAGTGGATTTTGGTTAGGAGGATGTGGAGGAGCTGTTTTTGCTTGGTTACTTGTTGGGACATTACACTTAGATACCATAATGCCAATCATTAAAAATATTTGGACTGCTGGTTAATTTCTAAATAAAAGAATAGGTAATATTTTAATTTAATTTAAAATTTTTAGGTGAGCTCTATTAATTAACGTATGGTGCGGTCCCATCTATAATTTCTAACTACTCTTCCTGCAGAAATAAGTTTAGATTTATAGTGCAATGAGATTTTATCATTAGACTTTTTTAGGGTATCTAATCCTATTCCATTTCTGCCAAAATCCATTCCAGAGCTATGGTAATAGAATCCCTCTCCTTTGTAGATTCCAATATGATCACATTTTTCTTCACTTCCAAAAAATAAAAGATCGCCTGGTCGGAGAGCCGCATACGATTCTTTGTAATAAAAAAGGTGCTTACAAAAACTTTTTATTTGAAAAGAGTCTCGAGGTATATAAATTTGATGCTTTAAAAAAGCAGTCTGAATTAATCCAGAACAATCAAAATTGGGTCCTAATGTACCTCCCCAAAGATATTCATTATTTAGCTCAGATTGATCCTTGATCCATTTTAGAATTGAGTGAACTTTATCTTGTATAAAGAAGTGTTCATTTTCTAAACTGTTATTTTTTTTGAATTCGTATTTCTCAATAATTAATCCATCTAAATTTATCCAACAGACGTAACCATCTTCATATAGTTGAACTAATATTCTTGAAAATTTATGGTTGTTTTGATAAATATTTGGAGAAAGAAGCCTAAAAATTCTATTTTTAAATATTTCAGTAACTAATTTATCTTCTGTTTCACTTTGATATCCCGAAATATTAACTTTTAATTTCCACCAAATAGTTTTTGAAAAATTAGTTTGTTTAAATGGTGAGATAGGATTTTTATTACTTTCCATACAATGTCCTTTTACTATTTAAGTGAAGAGATGGGTCTAGCCTTAAATGATATTTTAGAGAGCGTATGCTCTTATAATAAAGATTTTTCAAGTGAAGATATTGCCATAACTTGGATTAATTATAAAAGTGGGAATAAAAGTGTATTTAAAGGTTTTGGTACTGGCATAAATAATAAAAAAATGGTGTACCCTGCCAGCATAGTCAAGTTGGTTTATGGTCTTGCTACATATTATTGGATTAAAAAAGGAAGTTTATTATTATCGGATGAAATTATTGATGCTGTAAGGAAAATGTTATCTTTCTCAAGTAATAATGCAACAAGCTTCTTAATTGATTTACTTACTGGAACAACAAGTGGACCTTGTATTGAGGGCGAATCATGGGAAAATTGGAAATATCAAAGAAGTATAATAAACGATTGGCTATATGATTTACATTGGGAGGAATTGAGTGGTTTAAATTGCTGTCAGAAGACCTGGGATGATGGACCATTTGGTCGTGAAAAAGAATTTTATGGACATAATAATAAAAATAGAAACGCTATGAATTCTGATTCGGCTGCAAGGGTTTTGGAGGAAATTATGATTCATATTGATTATCAAAAAAATGATTTAAATTTACGAAGTTTTTTAAAAAGAAATTTAGATAAAGTTGTTTTGAAAAACGATTCTCTTAATCAAATAGATGGTTTTTTGGGTGCAGGCTTACCAGAAAGCATTAATCTTTGGAGTAAAGCAGGCTTGATGTCAGAAGTTAGACATGATTCTGCATGGTGGACTAATGGTCAATCTCTACACACTTTATTAGTTGTTTTTTGTGATGGTGAGCAATATTCTAAAGATTCTTCTTTTTTACCATTAATATCAAAAGAAATATATGAATTTAATAAAAAATATACTATTTAGGACTAAATTGAATCTTCTAAGAAATTAGAGTCTAATTTATCAGTATAGGCTTCATAAGGTAACATCATTACCCCTTCAGAATCTAAATCATTCATAATCCATTCTCTATATTCTGCTAACAAACTTTTTCTATCTTCATTATCTAATTCATAAATACGTAATGCTGTATCTTTCAAATTTTCTTTAATTAAATTTTCAATTTCTTTCTTACTCATTTTATGTTAATTCTCCTTCCAAAATAACTCTTCTTATTGTTGATAATGCAATTCCGGTTTGTGATCTGATTGATCGATATGAATATCCTTCATTACGTAATCTGATTACTAAAGATTCTTTTAAAGGACTTATTTTGGGCCTTCCTCCCAGATTATTTCCAGATAATTTTCTGCGTAACAGTTGTTCTTTTTTTCTTTCACCTAAACTTTTGTCTTCTAAATTATCTAATTCATGTAAAATCTTAAAAATTGAAGAATTTAATTTAGTTGATTCATTAGTCGCAGAAAAACCAGTCAAAGTTCGCAATTTAATATCTTTATTAATAAGTTTATTTATTGTCCTCAAACATTCTTTTTTATTTTTAAACGCTCGATCAAGCTGAGTTATTATTAGTTGATCGCCTTTAGACAAGCAATTTATAGCTTTATTGAGTTGGGGTTTAATTTCTTCATCTAAACTTATCAATTCAGAGAAAACTAAACTGCAACCCTCTTCCTTTAAAAATTTTATTTGTTCTTCTAAATACTCATATTCATTATTAGTAGCTCTAGCATAACCTATTGCTTTAGAGTTTTTATTTTTTTCAGATAGTAAAATACGCTTTCTTTTAAATCTAAAAGTCAATGTTTTATTACATATATTTTTTACTGTATCAATAAATATATAAAAAAACACTTTTTAGTACAAAAAATCTTATTAAAAATATGCAAATTTTTTGAATAAAAGGTGAAAATTTGTTCTGATATCCATATTAAAAATAACGTTCTAAATACTGTTTTATATATAGTTGATAGAACAAAAATATTTTATAAGTAGTAACTTGAATTAGGATTTTTTAAATTATCGATGGACTAGTTAAATTCATTTATTTTTTGACCTCTATTGGGTAGTCTTCATTTTTGAAATTATTAATAGTTAATTTAAAATGTTTTTAGTAAAATAAGATTACAGGCTAGAAAAAATTAATTTGACTAATAATTCCAATAGTTTAATTTCAAAACCTGATTGGTTAAGGGTAAAAGCTCCGCAAGTTGAGAGAATTGGGAATACAGCAAATTTGTTAAGTGATTTAAATCTCAATACTGTATGTCAAGAGGCAAGTTGTCCAAATATTGGCGAATGTTTTGCAAGTGGTACTGCAACTTTCCTTATAATGGGTCCTGGTTGTACCAGGGCATGTCCATATTGCGATATTGATTTTGATAGATCTAAAAGAGAATTAGATCCAACAGAACCATATCGTTTAGCCGAAGCTGTTTATAGAATGCAACTTAAACATGTTGTAATCACATCAGTTAATAGAGACGATCTTGAGGATGGTGGCGCATCTCAATTTTTTGAATGTGTTTATCAAGTTAGAAAAAAATCGCCTGAAACTACTATTGAGCTTTTAATACCTGATCTTTGTGGTAACTGGAAAGCTCTTAAAAAAATTCTTGATTCTAATCCAAACGTTTTAAACCATAATATTGAGACTGTGTCTTCGCTATATAAAAAAGTAAGACCTCAAGGCAAATATGAAAGAACTCTTGAGTTGCTTAAAAGAACCAGAGACTATTCTCCCAAAATTTATACAAAGTCAGGCTTCATGCTTGGTTTAGGGGAAAAAGACGAGGAGGTCTTAAGTCTGCTTAAGGATTTAAAAAGTAATTTCGTTGATATTGTTACTATTGGCCAATATTTATCTCCTGGCCCTAGTCATTTACCTGTTAAAAGATTTGTAAGTCCTTCAAAATTTAACTACTTTAAAGCGTTCGGAGAAAAAGATTTAAACTTCATGCAAGTAGTTAGTTCTCCTTTAACTCGAAGTAGCTACCATGCTGAAGAGATTCAAAAACTTATGATAAAGTATCCAAGATAGTTATATTCATGTATTTGGATCTACCCACTCATTTAATTTCCATTCAACTAGATCATTTTTAATCATTGGATCATTCTTAATTATTTTAAGTGCGTTTCTATAATTATTCATTTCAAGAATAAGTAATCCGCCGTCACCTGGCCTATTTAACTCATCTACCAAAAAGCCACTTTTTATATTAATTCCCTCTTTTTTTAATTTTTTTACCCAATCAATATGTTTGTTAATTATTTTTCGTTTTAAATCATTATTAATTAAGTATTCTTTTTTTATAATTTCAGTTTTTACAAAAAAAGGCATTTAAATTTTTTTTATACCAAGCATCTCTTCTTCGCTTGGGGGTACAATCAATTTGAAAGTACTCTTAAAATGAGACCAATTTTCAATTATTTTGGCAGCCTTTAAGCTATTTGTTTTTGCTTGATATTCTCTAATAATTTCCAATAAGATATTTTCCTGCTTTGATGAAGTTATTTGATGAATGCTTACTATTTCTTTATTTACTTTATTACTTAAATCATTATTTTCATCGATTATAAAAGCTATTCCACCAGTCATGCCCGCACCAATATTCCTTCCTGTGGAACCTAGAATAACAACTTTCCCACCAGTCATGTATTCACAACAATGATCACCTGCTCCTTCTGTTACCGCTGTAGCACCACTATTTCTAACCGCAAATCTTTCTCCCGATTTTCCTAATGCAAATAATTTCCCACCTGTTGCTCCATAAAGACAAGTATTTCCTAGGATGACTTGTTCGGAGGAGATTTCATTTATTTTTGGGGGAATTATTGTGAGTATTCCTCCATTCATTCCTTTACAAACATAATCATTAGCTTCTCCGATTAATTGAACATTCATTCCCTTCAATAAAAAGGCCCCAAAGCTTTGTCCTGCATATCCTTTGAAATTTAAGTTGAGTTCGCCATTGAAGCCAGTGTTGCCATGAAGTTCTGCGATTTCGCCGGATATTTTCGCACAAACACTTCTATCTGTATTTTTTATCTCAATTTCTTTGGTTAATATTTCATGATTTTTAATTGAATCTATAAATTTAGTATCAGACAAAAACTCGTTTTCTAATACAGAACCATTACTATGAGCATTTTTGGAATGTTTTAACCATGATCTATCAGGGGTTGAGTGTTCATTGACTAAAGAAGAAAGATCAATATTAGAAGTTTTTGGAAGATCGATATTTCTTTCAGAAAGAAATTCTTGATTACCAATCAGTTTTTCCATATTAGAAACACCGATACTACTCATTATCTGTCTTACTTCTTCAGCAATATACAAGAAAAAATTGACGACATTTTCTGGAATACCTTTAAATCTTTTTCTTAATTCTTCTTTTTGAGTGGCAACTCCAACAGGACACTTGTTTGTATGACAAACCCGAGCCATTATGCATCCTTCAGCAATCATCGCTACAGAACCAAAACCGTATTCTTCAGCACCTAGTAAAGCTGCAATAACTACGTCCCAGCCTGTTTTAAGACCTCCATCAGTTCTCAAAATTACTCTTTCTCGTAAGTTATTCTCTAAGAGAGATTTATGAACCTCAGCAACACCTAGTTCCCATGGTAAACCTGCATGTTTAATAGAACTTAGGGGTGAAGCACCTGTGCCTCCGTCATGGCCTGATATTTGAATTACATCTGCATTAGCTTTGCTTACTCCAGCAGCAATAGTGCCTATACCAATTTCAGAAACAAGCTTAACGCTTACTTTCGCTTTTGGATGAACTTGGTGTAAGTCGTGTATAAGTTGAGCTAAATCTTCAATTGAATAAATATCATGATGCGGGGGAGGAGATATTAAAGCTACTCCAGGTTTACTATTTCTTAGTTTTGCGATGTAAGAATCAACTTTTGGACCAGGTAATTGTCCACCCTCTCCAGGTTTTGCACCTTGAGCCATTTTAATTTCGAGTTGTTTACCACTTCTTAGATATTCAGGTGTAACTCCAAATCTTCCTGATGCTATTTGTTTAATAGCTGAGCATGCGGTGTCTCCATTCTCTAAGCCTTTAATAAATGGCAACGTCGCTGACTGAGTATTTTCATCGATATCATTTAAAACATTAAAACGAGCTGGATCTTCTCCCCCTTCTCCACTATTACTTTTTCCGCCAATTCTATTCATTGCAACTGCTAAAACTTCATGCGCTTCTCTGGATAAAGCACCTAAACTCATTCCTCCAGTACAGAACCTTTTGCAAATTGATTCAACACTTTCAACTTCCTCTAATGGAATACTTTTTCTTGTTGAATTAATTGTTAGTAAATCTCTAAGAGATGTTGTGGGTCTATTACTAATAAGTTTTTTGTAAGTTTCAAAATGATCGTATCCTGGCCCTTGTTTTACAGCTGAATGTAAAACTTTTGACATTTCTGGGTTATTGGAATGATATTCTCCATTATTTCTAAATTGTACAAATCCTAAAAATTCTAATTTCTTTAAATCGATCTCTGGGTAGGCTTTCGTATGTATTGAAAGTGTTTCATTAGTTAATTCTTTTAATGTTATGCCAGCAATACGACTTGTTGTACCATCAAAAGCAATTTTTATTAAGTCAGATCCAAGGCCTACAGCTTCAAAAATTTGTGCACCATGGTAACTAGATAAAAGTGAGATGCCTATTTTTGAGAGAATTTTTCTTAGACCGTCTTCTAGAGCTTTTTTAATATTTTCTTGAACATCAACTATTGATAATGGAGTTATTTTTTTGCTATCAATGAGATTTTGTGTTTTTGGATGTTTTAACCAGTGTCTACTTGCTTCGAAGCTCAACCAAGGGCAAACTGCACTTGCTCCATATCCAATTAAACAAGCTAAGTGATGTGTGCTCCAACATTGACCGGTCTCAATTATTAGAGAAGCTTTTAGCCTGATTTCTTTTTTAAGAAGATAATGATGAATTGCTCCAACAGCAAGTAAAGGAGGTATAAAAGTCTTTTTAGGATTAATTCCCTTATCAGAAATGATAATTAATGAGCAACCTTCATTTATAGAAAGCTCACTCTGTTTACAGATTGCTTTTAATTGGTTCTCTAAGCCTTGAATACCTTCCTCTAAATCAAACAAACTTGAAATTGTCTGAGATTTAATTTTTGATTTTTTGATGGAAATGAGTTCTTCCTCATTAAGAATCGGACTTTGCAAATGAACAAAGGGTTTAGCATCTTTAATTTCAAATGGTGTACATCTTTCTCCTAGATGCATCTCTAAACTCATTACAAGTTTTTCTCTCAGAGGGTCAATAGGAGGATTAGTAACTTGCGCAAATCTTTGCTTGAAGTAGTCGTATAAAATATGTGGCTTAGATGAAAGAACTGCTAGTGGGATGTCGTCTCCCATGCAATAAGTAGGCTCTTTAGCTAATGAAGCCATTGAATCTAAGATAAGGTCATTATCTTCCGATGAAAAACCGTATGCAGTTTGTTGTTGCAACAATTCAAGGTCATTTAGTTTGCAGTCTTTAACCCATTCATTATTTTCAATTTTTATAGTTCTATTACTGAGAAGATTTTTATAATCATGCCTTTGAGCGGCTTCAGATTTTACTTCCCAATTTCTTAGGATTCTATTTTGATGAAAATCAACTGCCAACATTTGTCCCGGTCCTAATCGACCTTTTTCTATTACTCGTTCTTCTTCGAGATCTACTACTCCTGTTTCAGAACCCATTATTACAAAACCATCATTTGTGATTGAATATCTTGCTGGCCTTAGGCCATTTCTATCAAGAGTTGCTCCGACAAAATTTCCATCAGCAAATACAAGGAGTGCTGGACCATCCCAAGCTTCTTGTAGGCTTGCAGAATATTCATAAAAAGCTTTTATATGTTCTCTCTGCTCAAGTTCTGGTTGATCTCTAAATGCTTCAGGAACAAGTTTTAATAATGAGTCAGTAATGGGCTGACCTGAACGAATATTGATTTCTAGGGTTGCATCAAGATTTGATGAATCACTTTTGTTTACATCTACAATGGGCTTGATTTCATTAGATAACTCTCCCCAATAATCATCTATATGTGTTTCTGAAGCTTTAGCCCAGTTGATATTACCTAAGAGAGTATTTATTTCGCCATTATGACCCAAAAATCTCATGGGTTGAGCTAGTGGCCATTTTGGAAGTGTATTAGTACTAAATCTACGATGATAAACAGAAAATGAAACTTTAAAACTCTCTTCTTTTAGATCTTGATAAAACTCGGATAATATTTCAGAGCGAACCATACCTTTATAAACAACTGTTTGAGAACTTAGTGAGGCAAAATAAAATTCACAATCCCCAACATCGTTTTTAAAAGTTTCTCTTATTTTTTTCTCAATTCTTTTCCTTAATTGGAATAAAAGCTTTTCAACATCCTGATGATCTTTTTTATCTATAAATAAAATCCACTGGCAGATGAATGGAGCATTTGCTTTAGCTAAAGGACCTAAGATTTCATTATTAACAGGTACTTTTCTCCATGATGTTTTGCTGACTTTTAATTTTTCTGCTTCTTGATCACATATTGATTTACATACTTCAACTTTTTCTTTTTTATTAGGCATAAAAACCATGCCTAAACCTCTATTAAATTCTCGATTATTTTTTAGATTAATTTTCTTTTCTAGATATCCCCATGGAATTGAACATAAAATGCCCGCTCCATCTCCTGAGTCACTATCTCCTCCACAACCTCCTCTATGCTCCATGCAGTTAAGACCCTTTAGTGATTGCTTAAGGATCCAATTGCTTTCTACCCCTTTTATATTTGCTATGAAACCAACTCCACACGCATCTTTCTCCCCAATTATTCCGTTTGGGGAATAACTATCTTGATATGGGCCAACGATTCTTTTGATACTCTCTCCCATAGATTATTTAATTCTATTTAGTTATTTATGTATTTCTATTATAAAAATAAATATGAAAATAAATCTAAAGATAATGAATATTTACCAAAGAATTTTAATTTGACAATTTTTGAAAAAATATTAATTAAAAACTTTTAGTTGGTGCTCGCAAAAGGTTATGATAGTTAAATATTTATTTTTATCTAAGTTTTAATAGATGCCCACCATCTCGCAATTAGTAGGTTCAGAAAGAAAACGTCTGACAAAGAAAACAAAATCTCCTGCATTAAAAGCTTGCCCTGAGAGAAGAGGGGTATGTACAAGAGTATATACATCAACACCAAAGAAGCCTAATTCAGCTTTGAGAAAAGTTGCTCGGGTTAGATTGACTTCTGGTTTCGAGGTAACGGCTTATATTCCTGGAATTGGACATAATCTGCAAGAACACTCTGTCGTACTACTTAGGGGTGGAAGAGTCAAAGATTTGCCAGGAGTTAGATATCATATAATAAGAGGAACTTTAGATACGGCTGGAGTCAAAGATAGACGTCAATCCAGATCTAAGTATGGAGCAAAAGCTCCAAAAGATTAATTTGTAAACATCACTTTTTTTAAACATGTCACGTCGTAATGCAGCAGTAAAAAGACAAGTTCTTCCTGATCCTCAATTTAATAGTCGTCTTGCTTCAATGATGATTTCTAGATTGATGAAACATGGTAAAAAATCTACAGCTCAAAGAATATTGTCTGATGCGTTTTCTTTAATAAGCGAGAGAACAGGTGGTAATCCAGTGGAATTATTTGAAACAGCCGTAAAAAATGCTACTCCTCTTGTCGAGGTACGAGCTAGAAGAGTTGGTGGAGCAACATATCAAGTACCTATGGAAGTTCGCCAAGAGAGGGGTACAGCTATGGCATTAAGATGGCTTGTTACATTTTCACGTGCAAGAAATGGTAAAAGCATGTCCCAAAAACTTGCTGGCGAGTTGATGGATGCAGCAAATGAATCTGGTAGTGCCGTTAAAAAAAGAGAAGATACCCATAAAATGGCAGAAGCTAATAAAGCTTTTGCACATTACAGATATTAATTTCATCAAAAGGTACTTAAGTAGTTTATTATTATTAAAGTTTGCTTTTAGGGTGAACTATACTTATCAAAAATTATTTTATTTGGAGCTTTAAAATTGGCACGCGACTTTCCCCTGGAACGAGTAAGGAATATAGGTATAGCCGCTCATATTGATGCAGGGAAGACAACAACAACTGAAAGAATTTTGTTTTATTCAGGTGTAGTTCATAAGATAGGAGAGGTTCATGATGGTGCTGCCGTAACAGATTGGATGGCTCAAGAAAGAGAAAGAGGAATAACTATTACTGCTGCTGCAATATCTACTAGTTGGCAAGATCATAGGATTAATATTATTGATACTCCTGGACACGTTGACTTTACCATTGAAGTTGAAAGATCAATGCGTGTTTTGGATGGAGTTATAGCCGTATTTTGCGCAGTTGGTGGAGTTCAGCCTCAATCCGAAACGGTTTGGCGTCAAGCAGATAGATACTCCGTTCCAAGAATGGTCTTTGTCAATAAAATGGACAGAACTGGTGCGGATTTTTTAAAGGTTAATAAACAAATTAAAGATCGACTAAAAGCAAATGCACTTCCAATCCAGTTACCAATTGGTTCTGAAGGTGATTTAACAGGCATTATTGATTTAGTAGCCAACAAAGCATATCTCTACAAAAATGATTTAGGGACGGATATTGAAGAAGCACCAATTCCATCTGACATGGAGGAAGAAGCGGCCGAGTGGAGATCCAAGTTAATGGAAAGTGTTGCAGAAAATGATGAAGAGTTAATAGAAATATTTCTCGATACAGGAGAATTATCTGAAGAACAACTTAAAAAGGGGATTAGGGAAGGGGTTTTAAAACATGGATTAGTCCCAGTATTATGCGGTTCAGCTTTTAAGAATAAAGGTGTCCAACTTGTATTAGACGCTGTAGTTGATTACTTGCCAGCCCCAGTTGATGTGAAACCAATACAAGGTGTTTTGCCAAGTGGCAAAGAAGATGTGAGACCTTCAGATGATAATGCACCTTTCAGTGCATTAGCATTTAAAGTGATGTCAGATCCCTATGGGAAGTTAACTTTTGTAAGAATGTATTCAGGTGTTCTTTCAAAAGGAAGTTATGTAATGAATTCTACTAAGGATGCTAAAGAGAGAATTTCTAGACTAGTGATTCTTAAGGCTGACGAAAGAGAAGAGGTTGATGAATTGAGAGCTGGGGATTTAGGAGCTGTACTAGGTCTTAAGAACACAACAACTGGTGACACTTTGTGTAACACAGAAGATCCAATAGTTTTGGAGACATTGTTTATCCCTGAACCAGTTATTTCAGTAGCTGTTGAGCCAAAAACTAAAGGCGATATGGAAAAATTATCAAAAGCTTTAACTGCTTTGTCTGAAGAGGATCCCACCTTTAGGGTAAGTACAGATCCTGAGACAAATCAAACTGTTATTGCAGGTATGGGTGAGTTGCACTTGGAAATCCTTGTTGACAGAATGTTAAGGGAATTTAAAGTTGAAGCAAATATAGGAGCTCCTCAGGTTTCATATAGAGAAACTATTAGATCTAGTTCTAAAGGTGAAGGTAAATATGCAAGACAGACCGGAGGTAAAGGTCAGTATGGTCATGTAATTATTGAAATGGAACCTGCTGAAGTTGGTAAAGGTTTTGAATTTGTAAACAAAATTGTTGGTGGAGCTGTACCAAAAGAGTATATTGGACCTGCATCTAATGGAATGAAAGAGACCTGTGAATCTGGTGTTCTTGCCGGTTATCCACTCATTGATGTAAAAGTAACACTAGTCGATGGTTCATTCCACGATGTAGACTCATCTGAAATGGCCTTCAAAATTGCAGGTTCCATGGCTTTTAAAGATGGGGTTAAAAAATGCAATCCTGTCCTTTTAGAGCCTATGATGAAAGTTGAGGTCGAAAGTCCTGACGACTTTCTTGGATCTGTAATTGGTGATCTCTCCTCAAGGAGAGGTCAAGTAGAGGGACAATCTGTTGATGATGGATTGTCTAAGGTACAGGCCAAAGTGCCATTAGCCGAAATGTTCGGTTATGCCACTCAACTCCGATCAATGACTCAAGGTCGGGGTATATTTTCAATGGAGTTCGCAAATTATGAGGAAGTACCTCGTAATGTTGCGGAAGCTATCATTTCCAAGAATCAGGGCAATTCCTGATCTCTAAACTAAAACACTCTTAAACCCTCGATTCTTTAATTCAAAATGGCTCGCGAGAAGTTCGAAAGAAACAAACCACATGTCAACATAGGTACTATTGGCCATGTTGATCATGGAAAAACAACACTTACAGCTGCTATTACAAATGTATTAGCCAAAAAAGGTCAAGCTCAAGCTCAAGACTATGGAGACATTGATGGTGCTCCTGAAGAAAGAGAGCGTGGTATTACCATTAATACTGCTCATGTTGAATATGAAACTGAAGGCAGACATTATGCTCATGTCGACTGCCCAGGACATGCTGATTACGTGAAAAACATGATCACAGGAGCCGCCCAGATGGATGGTGCTATTCTAGTTTGCGCAGCTACAGATGGTCCTATGGCTCAAACAAAAGAGCATATCCTTTTAGCTAAACAGGTCGGAGTCCCTGCTCTTGTAGTTGCTCTAAATAAGTGCGATATGGTCGATGACGAAGAAATTATAGAACTTGTCGAAATGGAGATTAGAGAACTTTTAGATAGTTATGACTTCCCCGGAGATGATATTCCTATAGTTCAAGTTTCAGGTTTAAAAGCTCTCGAAGGTGATTCTACTTGGGAATCAAAGATTGAAGAATTAATGAAAGCAGTTGATGCTAACATTCCCGAACCAGAAAGAGAAGTTGATAAACCATTCTTGATGGCAGTTGAAGACGTTTTCTCGATTACTGGTAGAGGAACTGTTGCTACTGGAAGAATTGAGAGAGGTAAAGTTAAGGTTGGAGAAGAAGTAGAAATAGTTGGAATAAGAGATACACGACTAACAACTGTTACTGGAGTTGAAATGTTCCGAAAACTTCTCGATGAAGGTATGGCTGGCGATAATGTTGGTTTACTTTTACGGGGTCTCCAGAAAGAAGATATTGAGAGAGGAATGGTTCTTGTGAAAAAAGGATCTATTACCCCTCATACTCAGTTTGAAGGAGAAGTTTATGTTCTTAAAAAAGAAGAGGGCGGAAGACATACTCCTTTCTTTGCAGGATATAGACCTCAGTTCTACATCAGAACAACTGATGTGACAGGTCAAATAACCGCATTTACCTCGGATGACGGCTCTAACGTTGAAATGGTTATGCCAGGAGATAGAATTAAAATGACTGGAGAATTAATTTGTCCAGTAGCTATTGAACAAGGTATGCGATTTGCTATACGAGAAGGTGGACGTACTATTGGTGCTGGAGTTGTTTCTAAAATTCTCAAATAATAAATTTGAATTTTAAAAATTATACCTCAATCATCTAAAATAGGTTTATGCATAAGGGTCATTTAATTAATGACCCTTAATAGAATTAATTTCAAACTATGACTGCATCAATTGCACAACAAAAAATAAGAATAAGACTCAAAGCGTTCGATAGAAGAATGCTCGATTTATCTTGCGACAAAATAATCCAAACTGCTGATACAACTTCTGCCTCAGCAATAGGCCCAATACCTTTACCTACAAAAAGGAAGATTTATTGTGTCCTAAGATCACCACATGTTGATAAAGATTCTAGAGAGCATTTTGAAACAAGAACACATCGAAGAATAATAGATATCTACAGTCCCTCTGCAAAAACTATTGATGCCTTAATGAAATTAGATCTTCCTAGCGGAGTAGATATAGAAGTTAAACTTTAATAAATCCCGAAACCGGCCTAAATTGATTAGTATAAATACAATGAAATGAGGTTTAAATGGGAGAACTCTCAGTAAGGGATTTACCTTTATTTCCTTTGCCAGAGGTAGTCCTTTTTCCTCAAGAAGTATTGCCTTTACATATTTTTGAATCGAGATATAGGATTATGCTCCAATCTGTTCTCGAAAGTGATTCTATGTTTGGAGTGATTAAGTGGGATCCAACTACTAAAAGTATGGCTAATGTAGGATGCTGCGCACAAATTTTAAAACATCAAACTGCAGATGATGGGAGAAGCAATATTATCACTCTCGGCCAACAAAGATTTCAAGTCTTAGAAATTACCCGTTCGACCCCATTTTGCTCTGCGATGGTTAGTTGGATTAGTGATGATAATATTGATGACTTTCAAAAATTAGATTCTCTAAAAGATTCAGTAAAAGAAGCACTTAGTGATGTCATTAATTTAACGAGTAAATTGACTAATACTAAGAAAAATCTACCTGATAAATTACCTGACAACCCAATGGATTTATCATTTTGGATAGGAGCTCATTTGGGCGGTCCTGTTGCGGAAGAACAGCAAAGACTTCTTGAGGAGAGAAATACTTTTACCCGTTTACAAAGAGAATATGAAATGCTTGATCATACAAGAAAACAACTTGCAGCAAGAACAGCATTGAAAGAGAGTTTTCCTGATATAAAAGAAAATTAAATGTTTGAATTATTATTCTCTTTGTTTTTAGTAGTTTTATTCTTTCTAGTCCTAGCGATAACGTGGAGAAATAATGCTAGAAAATATATTTCTTCCGGTACTGTAGCTTCTGCATATGATGCTTGGACCCAGGATAAATTGCTTGAGAGATTATGGGGAGAACATATACATTTGGGTTTTTATCCCTCAGGAAAAAAAAATATTGATTTTAGAAAGGCTAAAGTCCATTTTGTTCATGAATTAGTCAAATGGAGTGGTTTAGATAAATTACCAAAGGGATCAAGAATACTTGATGTAGGTTGTGGAATAGGAGGGAGTTCTAGGATTCTTGCAGAATATTATGGGTTTAATGTTACTGGCATTACAATTAGCCCGGCTCAAGTTAAAAGAGCAAGAGAACTTACTCCTCACGGGTTAAATTGCAACTTCCAAGTTATGGATGCTTTGGATTTAAAATTTGAAGATGGATCATTTGATGCCGTTTGGAGTGTTGAGGCTGGTGCACATATGCATGATAAAACTAGATTTGCAGATGAAATGTTGAGAACTTTAAGACCTGGGGGGTATTTAGCTTTGGCTGATTGGAACTCAAGAGATCTCAGGGCATATCCCCCATCATTTTTTGAAAAGTTAGTTCTTAAACAATTACTTGAACAATGGGTACATCCTAATTTTATTAGCATTAAAGAATTTACCAATATTCTTAGAATTAATGAAAATAGTTCAGGAAGAGTAATGTCTGAAAATTGGAATTTCTATACAAATCCTTCATGGTTCGACTCAATTATTGAAGGCTTTCGAAGGCCCTTCGTAATTTTGTCACTTGGCCCATTTGCCATAGTGAAGTCTATTAGAGAGATTCCAACAATACTTTTCATGAATTGGTCATTTAGAAAAGGTTTAATGGAGTTTGGGGTTTATAAATGTAGAGGATAAATTAATTTAGTTCAACATTTTCAGAAAAATAATTTCCAAAATCTACAAAATTCTTGCAAAGTGGCTTTAGCTTATTTTTTAATTCAAGAAAATTTTTAATGTTATTTTGATTATTGATTTCTAAATCAACATAAATTATGTATTCGCCTAATTCTCTTTTTGAAGGTCTTGACTCAATTTTACTCATATTAAAACCAAAATCTGCAATATAATTTATAGCTTTAAGCAAAGCACCAGGTTTATTTGAAATTAATGAGAAAGCAAAACTGGCAATATTAGCTAAATTTGAATTTGATTCCTTGCTCAATAAAACAAATCTAGTGCAATTACCTGGAACATCATTAATGGGAAAGGCTAATTCTTTAAGTCCTTCGATTTGAATTAACGATTTTGAACCGATAGCAGCTCTAAATTTACTCCCCTTGATCATATTGACGGCTTCTGATGTTGAATTTGTTGGGAGAGGAATTGCATGTGGAAGATTCTCAGATAACCATTCTGAACATTGAGCTAATGCTTGAGGATGAGATAATACTTCTGAAATGTTTGAAAGTTCTCCATCACTAATTAATGCATGTTTTATAGGTAAAACAATTGCTTTATTTATAAAAATTTCAGGAAATTTCCAAAGGGCATCTAGGGTAGCTGTTACCCCACCTTCTACAGAATTTTCTATAGGGACTACAGCAGCATCACAATTGTTGTACGCTATTGTTTTAATGACCGAATGTAACCCATTACATGGTACAAATATAGGTGTCTGAAAATTTGCAAGCTTTGATAATATATGGGCTGCTTTTTCTGCGTATGTTCCTTGAGGACCTAAATATGCAACTTGTTTGCGCATGATTAATTGTAAAAAAAGAGATCAAATAAGCATTGGAGGAATATAGAGAATGCTATTGTCTTTTGATGCTAAACAGAAACTCAAACTTTCTGTAACACATAATAAAGAATATCTTTCTAAATATCTTTTGGAAGAAGAAAGAGTTGTTGGAGCAATGCTTGACTCCAAAAAATTAGTACCAGAAGGAGTAGGACGATATAAGTATACAGTAACAAGTTTTAAGGTTTTTCAATTAGATATTAACCCTGTTGTCTCAATAGCGGTAGAAAATAAAGATGGAATTTTAAAAATGAGTGCTCTTGAAAGTACATTGGATGGTTTGGGAATGATAGATGATTTTAATCTTATTTTGAAAGCGAATTTGGAAGCAACTGATATTGGTTTAGAAGGTGAGGCGCTTCTTGGAGTATCTGTAAGCCAACCTCCTCTACTGAAGCTGGTACCAAGGAAAATTTTGGAATCTACTGGTCATTCGGTATTAAATGGGATTCTGTTGGGTATAAAGTCAAGGGTACAACAGCAACTCGTAAAAGATTTTTTAGGTTGGTGTGAATTAAATAAGTTTTGATTTTTTTAAAAAACTTTTCCTATGAAGTTGAGTTATTCCATTATTTTTGATTAATGAAAAATGCTCTCTGGTTCCATAACCTTTGTTTTTTGATATCAAGTATCCTGAGTATTTTTTTTCTAACCTCTCCATAAGATCGTCGCGAGAAACTTTGGCAACTATGCTTGCTGAAGCTATCGAGATAAACTTTGAATCTCCAGATACTATGTTTTTCTGAATTCCGTTCCATGGCCTTAATAATAAGGGCCCATCAATTATTAATTCAGATGGCTTTTCATTTAATTTTTTTAAAGCTCTTATCATTGAAAGTTCTGTCGCAACCCTGATACCTAACTTATCTATTTCTCTGGCTGAAGATTGCCCAATTCCATAATCTGAAGAGAGTAATAAAATTTTTGGTAAAAGTAATTTTCTTTTTTTGGGAGTTAGTTTTTTACTATCTGTTACTCCAAATTGTTTTAAAGTAGATTTATTTTTTTCAGTTAATACTACAACTGCTGCAAAAACTGGACCAAAAATTGCTCCCCTTCCAACTTCATCTATTCCAACTTCAAATACTTTATTCAATGCTTGCTGAAGATCTTCTTCTCTTTTTTCTTGAATTGTTTAGCTCATCTGTAAGTTCAATTTCTTCTTTTTTATCTGTATTTACAACATCATTATTTTCATTAGTTTGATTTGTTGATTTATCTTTAGAATTTGCATTTTCTTCGATTTTAATTTGAATCTTTTCTTCTTCTGATTTTGAGATTTTTTTAATTTGTTTTGCTTTTGTTTTTTTATTATCTAGGGGGTTTTCATTTTCATTATTACTTTCTTTTAAACGCACAAAATTATTGCTGGTGAGAAATTCTTTACCTATCTTTATAAGTGGATTAATACCTAATTGACTGAAAACAATTTTTTCTTCATTTGTAAGATCAACTGTTATTATATTTTTTTCTTTTGAATTTGATTGGTTCAAATTTTCATTATCATTTTCTTTTTTATTAGAAGAATTCTCTTTACTAAGATCTTTAGAGTTAACTAAATCGTTGTTAATTATTTTTTCCTGAATATCAATTGATTGAGAAGTGTCTGTATCTAAAGATTTTTGATTGTTTGATTGATTCGATTTATTTTCAACATTTTTAATTTTTAAGTTTGAAATTTCGTTATTTAATATATTTTCTACATGTCCGGTACCATCGCATGTAGAACATTTTTTACCGAATAATTCATATATATTTTGACCTTGTCTTTTTCTAGTTAACTCTAATAAGCCTAATTCTGTAAGTTGCGCAATTTGAGGCCTAGCAGAATCATCTTTTATTGCTGAGGTAAAATGCTCAAGTAACTGAAATTGATCTCTTCTAGATTCCATATCTATAAAATCTATTACTATAACTCCACCAATGTTTCTTAATTTCATTTGCCTTGAAATTTCAACTGCTGCTTCGCAGTTTGTCCACAAAACGGTTTGTCTTGAATTTGCGGATCTTGTAAATGAGCCAGAATTTACATCGATTACTGTTAAAGCTTCAGTAGGTTCGATAATGATATAACCTCCCGAAGGAAGTTCTACTCTGGGCTGGAGAGCTTTTTGAATTGTTTTCTTGATTTCGTACTTTTCGAAAATATGTTGGTTTAAACTGTTATCGTGAAATTCAATATCTATATCAGATTCATAATTTATTAAAAAATCTTTTGCCCTTGCAACTGAAAATTTACTATCAATAATTATACTTTTAGTGGATTCTTTAATATGATCTCTTAAAATCTTAAGAGAGAAATCATCATCTCTTTTTATTAAATTTGGCGGATTAGAAGCTTCAGAAACTTTTAGTACATTTTCCCATTGTTGAATCAATTTTTCTAAATCTTCAATTAGAAGTTCTTCTTTTATTTTTTCAGCTTCTGTTCTAAATAACAAGCCTGTGCTGGGTGGTTTTATTAAAACTCCAAGAGCTTTCAAACGGCTTCGTTCTGTCTCTGTATTTATTTTTCTTGAAATATTTACTCCTTGGCCATATGGCTGTAATATCAAGTATTTTCCTGGGATTGAAATACTTCCTGTAAGTCTGGGACCTTTAGATCCTGTGGGTTCCTTTATTACCTGTACTAGAACTTTTTGTTTTGGTTCTAGTAATTCAGTTATTCCAAATGCCCCTTTCTTAAGTCTTAATGGACCTAAATCTGAAACATGGATGAATCCATTTTTTTCACTTTCACCAATATTTATAAAAGCGGCATCAATGCCAGGGAGAACATTTTCAACTGTCCCTAAAAAAATATCGCCAATTTGATATTGACCTTGTGCGACGATTAATTCATCAACTCGATCATCTGTGAGTAGTGCTGCTATTCGAGCCTGCTCAGCGATGATAATTTGCTGAGACATATAATTGATTCTGAATGATTTGGACTTTGAAAAACGTCTAAATTAAAAAATTAGATTTTATCTTTAATAAAGCAATTTTTTTTAGCATTTATTATTTACTTTTTAAAAATTAATAGTGATTGAATTCTGCTATTTATAAAGCTTTAAACGATTTTCAAACTAATTGAAATTGATTTCACAGCTATGATTATCTCTTAAATTAACCATAACTAATATAATTTTAACATCTAATCACCACTAAAGCACGTTAATACATTATTCTAATATTGATGAAATTTTTTATCTAAAGTGGTTCAAGTAAACGAAAATTATTTAAAACTCAAAGCAGGCTATTTATTCCCTGAAATTGCTAAAAGGGTAAAAATATATTCTGAATCAAATAAGAGTGCTGAAATTATTAAGCTTGGCATAGGAGATGTTACAGAACCATTACCTGGAGCATGTATAGAGGCTATGAGTAAAGCTTTAGATGATTTGGGAACAACAGAGGGTTTCAGAGGTTATGGACCAGAACAAGGTTATTCTTGGCTGAGAGAAAAAATATCTAAGCATGATTTTATTTCAAGAGGCTGTCAAATTTCACCTGAAGAAATCTTTGTTTCAGATGGTTCTAAATGCGATAGTAGCAATATTTTAGATATTCTTGGCAAAGATAATTCAATTGCTGTAACGGATCCTGTTTACCCTGTTTATGTAGATAGTAACGTCATGACGGGCAGAACTGGAGATGCTCTTGAAAATGGCACTTATCAAGGATTAACATATCTTGCAATAAATGAAGGGAATAACTTTCTGCCAAAACTACCTGAAAAAAAAGTTGATATTTTATATCTTTGTTTTCCTAATAATCCGACTGGAGCAACGATTAATAAAGCAGAATTGAAAAAGTGGGTTGACTATGCTCTTCAAAACAAATCTCTAATACTTTTTGATGCAGCTTATGAAGCATTTATTCAAGATAATGATATTCCACATTCAATATATGAGATTGAGGGAGCAAAGGATTGCGCCATTGAATTTAGATCTTTTTCAAAGAATGCAGGATTCACTGGAGTTAGATGCGCTTTTACAGTAATACCTAAAAATCTTAAAGGTTTGAGCTCAACAAATGAGGAAATAGAGTTATGGCCTCTTTGGAATAGGCGACAATCTACAAAGTTCAATGGAGTAAGTTATGTGGTTCAGAAAGGAGCAGAGGCTGTTTATTCTTTTGAAGGGAAGAAACAGGTGAGAGGTTTAATTGATTTTTATATGGAAAATGCAAAAATAATGAAAAATAAACTTCAGAATTCAGGCTATAAAGTTTATGGTGGGGACAATGCTCCTTATATTTGGATTAAAGTTCCCGATCAAATGACATCTTGGGACTTTTTTGATTTTCTTCTCCAAAAAGTTAGTGTAGTGGGAACACCTGGGAGTGGTTTTGGATTAGCAGGAGAGGGTTATTTTCGCTTGTCAGCATTTAACTCACGATCAAACGTCCTTGATGCAATGGAAAGAATAATTAATATATAATTACTAGTACAATTTAAACTCTAATAAATTTAATGCTTTCTATAAAGTTAGAACAAAGTGTAAATAATAATTCAGCAGTGATTGAAAAGAAACCTGCTGAATTAAAAAATAAATCTCCAAAATATAAGGTTTTACTCCATAATGACCCAGTTAATTCTATGGAGTATGTAACTATTTCACTAAGAGAAGTTGTGCCGCAATTAAGCGAACAAGATGCTATCGCCATAATGCTTGAAGCACACAATACTGGTGTAGGTTTAGTAATTGTTTGTGATTTAGAGCCAGCAGAATTCTACTCAGAATCATTAAAATCTAAAGGAATTTCTAGTTCAATTGAGAAAGAGGATTAATAATAGTTCAATTTATTATTTTGAATGAGCTAATTTCCTTTCTGATAAAGGGCGGACTTTTAAGGATTCTTTTAAGGAGGATTTTCCATATTCTCTTTCAAGAATGTCGATAACTGTTTTGCCAAATTCGTCTTCTGGATTATCAAAAGCTTCTAAGCAAACCTGACCAAGTTTTTTTCCTAGTGAGCCTGGATTCCAAAGTAGTTTTCTCGCTGTCCAGGGCATCATGCTCATTGGATTATAATTTGGCTTTAAAATTTTGTTTTCTAAGGCGTACTTCTCAAGAAGAGTGTGAGGTTGCAAACCTATAAAGAATATAGCTGGATCAACTAAGCCTTTACCAAAAATATTTTCTAATTCCCTATGGTAAGCAATTGTTTGTCTTATAGTGCTGGGCGTTTCATCAAAAACATTAAATGAATAATTGACTGAAACGTGATTCTTGAAACCTGATTTGACTAGCATTCTGCAATTATTTAATACAGTCTCAAGGTCATACGCTAATCTCATTTTCCTAACAAGTTCTTGAGATCCCGACGTGATACCAATTTCAAAGTAGCTCATACCTGTATCAACCATAAGCTGAGCTAGCTCAGCATCAATATTATCTGCTCTGATGTATGCAGCCCAATTAATATCGTCCCAGCCTTGGTCCTTAATTGCTTGCAAAAGTGTTTTTGCATCTTCAATATGTTTTTTTGCTGGAATAAACTGTGCATCAGTGAACCAAAATCCCCTTACTCCAAGATCGTATAATTGCTTCATTTCTTTTATTACTTCATTAACAGGATTAACGCGAACCTGCTTACCCTCCACAACTGTGTAAACACAGAAACAACAGTTATGAGGACAACCTCTTTTTGTTTGTACCCCTACGTAATAATCACCACCTTCTATGTACCAATCAAATTCAGGCCATATTGATTTAATATATTTATAGTTGCAGGCAGTTTTAATAGTGCCTGAAGGTTGTTCATGAATTAATTTGCTGCGAGGTTTTTGTCCAGCAATGTAACATCTTTCTTCCTCTATTGAATCTCCTCTAATGATTTTTTCTATTAGATTTTCTCCCTCTCCAACTGAAATAACAGTTCCTTTTGGAAGTAGATTTCCCAATTGTTCATAGAAGACACTTACAGCCCCACCTCCTAAAATTACTTTTACATTTTTATTGTATTTTTGTGCTCTTTTTAGTCCCATCTTGACTAAAGAAGTATTTCTGTATATTTCTCCATAATGAGATGCAATTAATTTTAATCCTCCCCAGGAACCTCTAATTTTTTTAAGGATATTATTTGAGTAGAAGACTTCAAAAGAATTTTGTAGAGGATTTCCACTTCTACCATCAACAGGTGCATAAATTTGTATGTCTCTCCATGAAAAAATGATTAGATGAGGTCTAAATTGATCAATTTTTCTAGCTAAATATTTGGAAACTTTATTTGATGGAATTATTGCTAAATCAATGAATTGCTGATCTAAATCTGGAAAACATTTATGAAGATGGTCTGCTAAATAAATAGGTCCTATTGGAAATATTGGATTACACGGCAATCTTACAGTTAGTATTTTTCCATAGTGATTTCCTTGATAATTTTTTTTATTTAATTTGTCAAACTTCAAATTAAAATTCATGTCATGAAATTTAATGAATTTATTTCCTTTAGAATCTAACTACTTTATTACTAATTTGGAGAAATTAAAAATCCTAAGAAAATACTCGCGAAAATTTTATTAAATTCAGATATCAGAAATCATATAATTCCAACATACTTTTAGAAGTTTTAATCCATCTACCCATCTAGATATATTTGGTGCTCCAGATTTTCTTGCGTAATATCTGACAGGATAATTTAGTATTTTGATGTTATTGTTAGCAGCCTCAAATATTATTGTAAAGTCTCCAAATGGATCAGACTTTGAATCCCAACTTCCGTTTTTTTTCATAAGTTTAAAGAATTTTCTTGAAAAAACTTTTGTTCCACAGAGTGAATCTGATACAGGCTTATTTATGAGAATTGATAGAAAAACTGCGAAGAGTCGATTTCCTATATAATTTGCCCATCTCATCGCATCTTTTTCCATTGGAAAAGTTGTGCGGGCGCAATTAATTAGGATATTTTTATTTTTGGTTGATTCCATAATTGCTGCGATACTATCATCAATATCTACAGTAAAATCACTATCAATTATGGCAAGGGTTTCACCTGAAGAAATATTAAATCCCTCCACGACTGCATTTTTCTTCCCTTTAGAAGTTTGTTTTAAAAGATATATCTTGAAGAAATTTGAGAAATTTTCTTTTAATTCTTTCAAAATGTCATAGGTATTATCATTGCTATTGCCTTCAACAAATATAATTTCTAATTTATTGGGTATACTTTTGAATTTATTTAAAGCATTAATTAAAAGTTCTTTATTACCAGCTTCATTTCTTGCAGGAATTACTATTGATATTAAATGCTCAGAAATATTTTCACTATATTTATAAAAAACTATTTCGAGTTCATAAGCTAGTTGTTTTATTATTGGTATCTTCCGAAAAATATTTTTAATAGATTGTGGAATTATCTTGGTGGGAATAGGAGTTAATTTTTTTGCTTTCCATCTAATTGATCTGTAGTTATAAATTTCCGCAAGAGATTCGATATCGCATAAAGTTATTCTTGCTTTGCTAGTAGTTTCTCTAAAAATTCTTGAATCTAATCTTAGCCATCTAGTGATTGGCTCCCAAGTATTACCACGGACTTTAATAGAAATAAATTCGTTATTGTCTTTGAATAATTGATGAAGTTTATAATTAGTTAAATTCCAACTATTAACAGATTTCATTATTAAAAATTACAAACAACATTTCATTATATATGGATTATTTACTTTTTTAATATTAATTTCCATGGATTTAAAACATCATTTTCGTAAATCACTTCATAAGAATAATTATTATTGTTTATTGTTTTAAGGTCAGTAGTCCATGCTAATTCAGATTTTTTTAACTGATTAATATTTTTTAATCTCCCACCTAATTTAGGAGTTAATAAAGAAATTCTTATGATTTTTGATTGAGATAGAGAGTTGTTCATTCCTTTTTTATCAACCATGATCGTTTGATTTTTTACTAAATCAAGGGATGCAACATATTCCATCTTCTCTCTTAGTTCTCTAGATCTATCAGTGAATAAACCTGATTGCAAAATAAATGAAGTGAATAAGTAAGGCCCAATTATGAGAGTTATTAATATTTCTTTGAACGAATTTTTATGTTTTATTAATGACCAAGATAAGCCGAACGATAATAATCCAAGAACTATAAATGTATTTTCCTTCGTATTAAAGTTAATTGAATCTTTTAAGAAAAAATAATATGTGAAAGTTAGAGCAAATATCAATAATGGAACTATTTTTGAAGTAATAAATAAAAAAAATCGACTGTATTTACAAGAATTGAATAAATAATTTACTCCTACATAAGTATTTAATGAAAAAATAGATGAGATTTGTAGAGAATAGTAGGGGGTTTTCGTTGAGAAAATGCTAAGGGTCGCTAATAAAATTAAGGGGAATAAAGCAAGTATATATTTATTCTCTTTACTTTGAGAAATATTGTATATTATGCCAATAATTGAAAAAAAACTCCATGGTAGGTATGTTACAGGCACATTCCAGAGATAATAATAGAAAGGATTTGTAAAATTATTTTTACTTGATAATTCGTTAAACTTTTCAACTAAGTAAAAAATAATATTTTTGTCTAAATAAGGATTGATAGAAAACGTCCAGAATAAAAAAGGAATAAATCCAATTAGTAGTCCTAACCAAAAGAATTTGATGAATAAAAAATTTTTTTTAGAAAAAATATACGGTATAAGTGAAAATAACGGTACAAAAACTAAAAAAGTTTTCATCATAAAAGCTAAACCAATCCAAATTCCAAAAAGCAGAATATATAATTTGTTATTTTTACTTTTTATTTTTACTAAAGCTAATACTCCAATAGTTACTAAGCTTGAATAAATAATATCTTGAGTGGCTAAGTGTGAGTAGTCAAACCATAGATATGTAGTGGCAAGGATTAGTGGAGATATAATTGCATATTTTTTATTAAATAATTCTTCATGCAATTTATAAGTTGTAAATAGCATCAATATTGAAGCCACTGTTGTTGGTAGATATGCAGAAAAAATATTTCTTCCAAATAAGTCTTGTGACTTTGCTATTAAAAACTGTAATCCTATTGTTCTATCTAAAACATATTCATCCCACCAAAGTGGAATTGTCCAGTTGCCTTTTTCTAATATCCATCTAGCTTGTAGTGCATAAAAACCTTCATCAAAAGCAATATAACTTCTATTGCCAAAATAAAATATAAGAGGAATAAAAACAAATAATTTAAAAATGTATCTAAATTTTGAAATTTTACTAATCATTTAAGTTTTAATTTGCTTTTTGAGTGCCGATAATTGGAATTGAACCAATGACCTACTGTTTACGAGACAGTTGCTCTACCGCTGAGCTATACCGGCCAAATTAAATATTGAATTTTTCATATAGACTTAATTTTATAATTGAAAGAATTTATGTCAAAAATAGATCCTGAACTGAAAAAGAAATTATTAAAGGAATCACAAGCTCCTTTCAAGGGATTGAGAAGAATATTGTGGATAGCTTTTAGCGGTTCTGCTTTTTTGGGACTTCTAATAATGCTTTCCAGAATTGCAAGCGGAACTGAATTACAGCAAAATAACCTTCTCATACAATTGGGTGCTTGTATAATCTTTCCTACTTTATTAATCTTTGACAGAAATAAAGATTAATAAGCTAGATGTCTAATTATTGTGATAAGGTTCTCTTTTTGGTGACAAATTTGAATGCTTCGATTACATCTCCTTCAATCCATGAAGAGAATTTATCGCAGCCAACTCCACATTCAAATCCTGTATTTACTTCTTTCACATCATCTTTAGCTCTTTTTAAAGAGTCTAGATTACCCTCAAAGATCACTTTCTCTGATCTAATAACTCTCAGAGAACAATTCCTTTGTAATTTGCCAGTTTGTATATAACAGCCTGCAATCGCTCCTTTACCGACCGCGAAAGTTGCTCTTACTTCAGCTTGTCCTAATGATTCTTCGACAAGATCGGGTTCAAGTAGCCCTTCCATGGCCAACTGAATATCTTCTAAGAGTTTATAGATTACTTCATATTCTCTTATATCAACGTCATTAGCATCAGCTGCTCTCTTCGCACCAGAAGCTAATGAGGTGTTAAATCCAATGATTACTGACCCAGATGCAGCAGCGAGATCTATATCTGTCTCAGTTATTTCTCCAGGAGCAGAAAGTAGTACTCTGACTTGAACTTCATTTTTAGGTAATTGTTCTAATGATCCTAATATAGCTTCAATACTACCTTGAACATCAGCCTTAAGAATTAAGTTTAACTCCTTTAGTTCTCCATCATTTGCTTGAGTTGATAAGGATGATAAGCTGACTCTTCTAGAGGCCATTTGTTGAGCTAATTTTGTGGCTCTAGCATCTGTTGCCCTTTCTCCGACAATGGATCGAGCAGTTTTCTCGTCAGGATATACTTCGAATTCATCTCCTGCAGTGGGTACTTCACTGAATCCTAGCGCTTCCACTGGGAATGATGGCCCTGCTTCTTTGATTCTATTACCATGTTCATCAACCATTGCTCTAATTTTTCCAAGGACTGAACCCGCAGCTAAAACATCTCCAGATTTCAAGGTTCCATTTTGTACTAACAAAGTAGCCACAGGTCCTTTCGCTTTGTCTAGGTGGGCTTCAATAACAGTACCTTTTGCAAATCTATCAGGGTTAGCTTGTAGATCTTCTACCTCTGAAACTAATAAAATCATTTCGAGTAATTTATCAATGTTTTGTTTTTTGATAGCACTTACTGGAACCATAACTGTATCTCCTCCCCAATCTTCAGCAATTAGTTCTTTTTCTGATAATTCTTGCTTTACTCTGTCTGGAGACGCACCTTCTTTGTCAATTTTATTTATTGCAACAACAATTGGTACTTTTGCAGCTCTTGCATGACTAATAGCTTCTAGTGTTTGAGGTCTGCAACCATCATCTGCAGCAACTACAAGAACAGCTACATCTGTAACCTTTGTACCCCTTGCTCTCATTGCAGTAAAGGCTTCATGACCAGGAGTATCAAGAAAAGTTAATTTTTTCTTTTGAGATTCATGTTCAAATTCGACTTGATAAGCTCCTATGTGTTGAGTGATGCCCCCTGCTTCCCCCGAAGCTACTCTTGATTCTCTGATGGAATCTAAAAGACTTGTTTTGCCATGATCTACATGACCCATCACTGTAATAACAGGTGGTCTTCTTATAAGATTATCAATATCTTCAGACTCAATCATATCAACTGTTTTCTCAGCAGCTTCTTGGATATCATCTTGTAAAACAGGTACCCCAAATTCTTCTGCTACTGTTTCAATAGTTGCTAAGTCGAGTGATTGAGTAACAGTTGCAGTTATTCCTTTAAAAAATAGAGATTTGATTATTTCAGAACTTTCAAGACTTAATTTATCGGCTAATTCTTGGACTGTTAAATTATCTTCGGGCACGATTATCATTTCAGGTCTTACTTGTTTTGCTTCTTTGGCAGCCTTTAACTCCAAAGCTCTTCTTTTCTGTCTTTGCCTAGTAGTTTCTTTTTTCTTCTTTTTAAATTGTTTGATAGATTTTTGAGATTTAGTTTCCTCAGACTTTTCTTTCTTAGGACGTGCCAGACTTGCTGATAAAATTGAAATTTTCTCGCCTGAATATCCACTAGTTTCAGATGTTAATGAATCATCATTTTCACCAATAATATGCACTTTCTGCCTTTGTTTTTGGGTATTTTTACTTCTTAATGCTTCAAGTTTTGCGCTATCATCCCAGTCTGTCTTCCCAGGTTTCTTTGAACTATTTGAAAATGTTCTATGAGGAGGTTTTTTGGAACTTGGAGTAGCATTTGGACGACTATTAGGCGCTTTCGGCTTCTGATTAGGTGAATCGATATTTTGTTTTGCGTTATTCTTCGTACCTAGTTTGTCTTTCTCAGAGTTATTATTTTTTTGAAGTTGTAAAAGTTCGTTAGGTGATACTGGCTTCCTAATCCCAGAGGAATTTTGGCCATTGAATTTAGAACCAGGCCTATTGGGCATACCAGGTCTGTTTGGAGAACCAGGTCTATTTGAATTGCCTTGCCTATTAAAGGAGCCAGGTCTGCCTTGATCTGAAGGTTTGTTTCTTAAACCAGGCCTATTGGGCATACCAGGTCTGTTTGGAGAACCAGGTCTATTTGAATTGCCTTGCCTATTAAAGGAGCCAGGTCTGCCTTGATCTGAAGGTTTGTTTCTTAAACCAGGCCTATTGGGCATACCAGGTCTGT
>NZ_JNAO01000011.1 GCF_000760035.1 Prochlorococcus marinus str. MIT 9314 | reverse complement strand
GAAGTAAAATCAGAGGAACCAGAAGAAAGTGAAGTTAAAGAAGAAAAAGTAGAGTCAGAAGTAAAACTAGAAGAACCAGAAGAAAGTGAAGTTAAAGAAGAAAAAGTAGAGTCAGAAGTAAAACTAGAGGAACCAGAAGAAAGTGAAGTTAAAGAAGAAAAAGTAGAGTCAGAAGTAAAACTAGAAGAACCAGAAGAAAGTGAAGTTAAAGAAGAAAAAGCAGAGGCAGAGGTAAAATCAATTAAACCTAACAAAAGAACTGTTAAAGATGAAATAATAGATGTAGAAGTTGATTCTGATAATTAATAAGAATTTAAATTAGATTAAATTAAATATTATTAGAAAGGCTTGAATACAAAAGTAGGATATTTTTTTAAAAAAATTTGTCTTTTAATTAAAAATAAAAAGTCTTTATTTTTAATGTTTTAATTTGAATTATAAGAAGGTTTTTATGAATCTAAAGCTACTTCTATTGCTGCTATTAAGTTTTCGTCAAATGGTTTAACACCTGGCTTGAATCTTGCAATTACTTTACTATCTTTCCCTATCAGAAACTTCTCGAAATTCCATTCAACATCTCCTTCAGGTTCAACTTTGTTAAGGGTTGTGTATGGTTCTGTGGTGTTGCCTTTGGCATGAACTTTTTCATAGATTTCAAACTTAACTCCATATTTTGTTGTGCAAAAATCTTTTATTTCTGAAAGAGAGTCGGGTTCTTGTTTCCCAAAATCATTACAAGGGAATGCAAGTATTCTTAACCCTTTGCTTGAATATAGATCATGTAGCTTTTGAAGATCCTCATACTGAGCAGTATTTCCGCAATAACTAGCTACATTAACAACTAAAATTACTTCCCCTGAATATTCACCTAGTTTTATGGATGATCCGTCTGCGGAATGAACAGTAGTATTTTGTACGTCAACTTGCATGTCTAAAAAAAATCACCCTTTGAAGATAGCATTGTATAGACTTTATTGTGTTTAATTTATATAGTTGTTTTGCTTATTTCTTTCATAAGTTTTAATTTTTCATCTATTTAACCATTTATAATTAATATTATTACACAGTTAAAATTTGGACCCTTTAGACCCACTTACTGAAATTATTAATTCCGGTCAAGGTTTTTCACCTTCAATTGCTTTAGAAAGAATTATTTGGGCAATGATTGGAATCTTTTTTTTAGGAGCAATTTTAAGATCAATAACTAGTAGCATGCGAAGTCAAAATTGGTCTGGTAGAAATTTTTTGTTTAGTTATTCTAAAGATAAAAAAAATTCAGATGATACATCTTCACAACCTTCTGGTGATGAGAAATAAGTTTTATATATATGAAAGAATCAATTTTTTCTAAAAAGAGAATTTTATTACTTGGTAGTGGCGAGCTTGGAAAAGAATTAGTAATAGAATCCAAAAGATTAGGATTAGAAGTTATTGCAATTGATCGATATGAAAAAGCTCCTGCAATGCAAGTTGCTGATTATTCAAGAGTAATTAATATGGGAGATAAAAATATTTTAAAAAATGTTATAAAAGAATTTAAGCCTGACTATGTTGTCCCAGAAATAGAGGCACTTTCAATTGAAGCCCTAAAAGAACTCGAGGATGAAGGATTCAATATTGTTCCCAACGCCAGAACTGTAGAAATTACAATGAATAGAGATAAAATTAGAGACTTAGCTTCTAAAGATTTAAAAATTAAGACTGCAAAGTTTGATTATATTTTTGAATTTGATGATTTAGAAAAAAAAGCAGATGAAATTGGATTCCCACTTTTAATTAAGCCTTTAATGAGCTCTTCAGGAAAAGGGCAGAGCTTGGTTGAAACAAAAAATGATTTACAAAATGCTTGGAAACAGGCACAAGCAAATTCAAGAGGAAAGGTTAAAGGTGTAATTATTGAAGAATTTATTAATTTTGATTTTGAGTTTACTCTTTTAACTGTAAGAAAAGAAAATGGTGAAAATATTTTTTGTTTACCAATTGGACATCTTCAATCTAATGGGGACTATCAATGTAGTTGGCAACCTTTAGAGATAAAGGAGTCCTTAATTATTGAAGCTAAGAGAATGACAAGTAGAGTATTAAATAACCTTAATGGAGCTGGATTATACGGAGTAGAATTTTTTATAAAAGGAAGTGAGGTTATATTTTCAGAATTATCTCCAAGACCACACGACACTGGTATGGTTACATTAGTTAGTCAAAATATTAATGAATTTGAATTACATTTAAGGGCTTTTTTAAATTTACCAATACCGCGTATAGATCTAATCGAGCCATCTGCAACCAGAGTTATACTCTCTAACCAAGAGTATCTAAATCCTATTTATGAGGGTCTTAATGAAGCATTAGAATTTGAAAAGACCAAAGTGCTCATATTTGGCAAACCAGTTTCCAGAAAGGGCAGAAGAATGGGTGTTGTGCTCTCATCAAATTCTGACATTAATTTGGCTAGAAAAAATGCAGATGAAGCTGCTCTTAAAATAAATGTCAGTACTACATAAATATTAAATAAAAATAACGAAAAAAATACTTATTTCCTTTGTTTTTGTTAAGTATGTCTCTGTGTATTATTTGAGTATGTTCTCTCTTTCTCAATGATAGAAAATTATAAAGGTTGGGATATAACTTTAAATTGGGATAATAAAGATTATCTAGAGAGGGATACTGCTAAAAATAATTTTTTTAATCAAAAGGAAAAATGGATTGGTGTTCACTTAAATGGTGAAAAAATTTATGGTTCTTCTCTGAAAGAAATTAGGCATATTATTGATTATCCTAGCTTGCATGCAAAGTAGGTTAAAAGATTTTTTTAATTATCCTGATTATTTTCATTATCTTCAATTAGTTCATTAGCAAGTTTTCTTAAATCTCCCTTAATAGAGACCCATGAAAAGGCGATTATAAAAATTGAAGCAGATATTGCAACAGTGATTTTTTCGATAGGGGACATTCCAAGTGCAATAGCAAACATTTCAAACCAAATACTAATTTTTTATTATATTGAATTTTTTTAAATAGTTAGAATCTTTTTTTTTTTTTTGAAATGATATTTAATTAATCAAAATATAGTAAATGAAATTTAAAATACGTAATTTATTCGTTGTTTCTGATTTCAATTTTATTCAGTAAGATTAAATTATGGAAAAAAAAAAGTGCCCCCAATGTAAAAATTTAATTTTAAAAACTTCCCCAACATGTTTATATTGTGGTAGACCTAATAAATTTATAACTAAGGAATACGTAAATAAAAAGTGGAATAAAGATAATAAAAATGTATTGGATTATATTTTTATTAATAAGTTTATTGTATTTATTTTATTATTAATATTTACAATCGTTATTATAAAATTTAGTTAAATATCATCACAAAATTACTCTATTATTGCATCTAAAACTTCTTTAGTATTTTTTGATAGTTTATTCTTTTTAATCTGCTTTATTGTCTCTATCATATTACTTTTGTAAGGTTCTGAATAATAATTATATCTACTAAATACTTTCACAAATCGGGAAATTACTATTGGATTTAATTTATCAAATTCTATTATCTTTTTTGCAATATATTTATAACCAGAACCATTAATTGCATGAAAAGTACTATTTCTTGTTACGAATGTATTTAATATAGCTCTTAAAGTGTTTGGTGATTTTGAATCAAATAACTTATTTTTAAATAATTTTTCGATACCGCTAGTTTTATCATAAGTTTCTATAGCTGCATTGAATGAAAACCAACTATCCAAAACGACACTATTATTTTTCCATTTATTGAGGAATATATTTGAAATAATTTTTCTTTCAGGACAATTAACTCTACTGAAGGAATTCATTGCAGCTTTTGCTAGCGTCATCGAATTACTATCGACATAATTAATTATTTTGCCTTTAATTTCCTTATCATCACTGCGTAAGAGTAGTTTCCAAATAGTTTCGATTAGTTTTCTTTCATTTTTACCTTCTGGCCAAACTTTATCTAGTTTTTTCTCTATTTCTTGAAGCTTAAAATGTAATTCTTCTTTTAATTTGGTGCCGAATAAATGATTTAATTCGTCAATAGTTTTATATATCTTTAAAGGGTCTATATTTTCCATCTCCGATTCAATTTCAGCAAATGTCGGAATACTTAGTAATTCTGATAAAAGGTATAAATTAATATCTTTATTGTTTATAAATGATATTAAGCTGCTTATTAATTTATTTTCAATTTTATGATCTGGTTTTTCATCTAATCTGCATAAAATAATTTTTTTATAAAATACTTTTACAGTATTAGATAGTGTAAAAAAATCTTTTTCATATTTTAATATTAAAAATTTTTCATCCAAGGTAGTGTCTGATTCCCATTCAACAGGTGAAGAGAATTCGCGAAAATAAGTTACTAAAGGAATTTGGATGTGAGATCTTACATTCCTAAAAATGAATTCTTGTTTTTTTGTTTTTAAAACAACTGTTTTTTCTATCGTTTTATTATCACTGCAAAATATAGCCAGATTTATAGGAATTATTAGAGGTAAATCATTATATGGGTTCTTCTTTATTGGATTACTTTGTGAGGCTTCAATTGTAAGTTTTTCGCCTGTTTGATCCCAGATTCTCTTAAATTTAATTTTTGGGGTCCCATTTTGCTTGTACCATATTTTAAACTTTTCAGGATCGATTTCCTTATTGTGCTCTAAAATTTTATCGACAAATTGTTCTATTGTTGCTGCTTTTCCATCATATGTTGAGATGTAATTATTAAAACCTTTATAGAAATTTTCATCTTTTACAAGCTTATTAAGCATTCTAATTATTTCTGCTCCTTTCTCGTAAATCGTTGTCGTATAGAAATTGTCTATTTCTTGATATTTTTCAGGCATTACGGGATGTGATGTTGGACCAGAATCCTCTCTAAATTGATTTCTTCTAAGAAATTCCGCATCATCAAGTCTCTTGATTTCACGATTATGAACGTCTGCAGTGAATTGTTGATCTCTGAATACTGTTAAACCCTCTTTTAGAGATAGTTGAAACCAATCCCTGCAAGTCACTCTATTACCCGTCCAATTATGGAAGTATTCATGGGCGATCACACCCTCTATTCTTTCTAATTCTTCATCAGTGGTTGTTTCAGAATTAGCGAGTATTAGTTTTGAGTTGAAAATATTGAGACTTTTATTTTCCATTGCTCCCATATTAAAGTGCCTGACTGCAACAATATTGAACAATGACAAATCGTATTCAAGGTTATATTTGTCCTCGTCCCACTTCATAGATTTCTGTAAGGAACTTATTGCATGTTGAACATATTTTTCATCGCCAAACTCAACATAAATATTTATTTTTACCTTTTTATTCGATTTTGTTATGAAATTGTCTTTTACACAATTAAGTTTCCCCGCTACCAATGCGAATAGATATGAGGGTTTAGGATATGGGTCTTCCCAAATTATTTCATGTCGATTATTTGCAAGATTTTTTTCTTTTACGACGTTACCATTTGAAAGTAAGACAGGGTAATCATTTTTGTCTGCCTCAATTCTCACGGTGTATTTGCTTAGAATATCAGGCCTATCAGAGTGAAAACTTATTCTTCTAAATCCCTCCGCCTCACATTGCGTAGTTATAATTCCGTTGCTCTCATACATTCCTAAAAGGGATGTATTTTCCTTCGGTTTAATTATTCCTTCTATTTTTAATAAAAAATTATCTTTGTTTATATTTTTAATTTTTAATTTATTTTTTTGCTGTTTGTAGGATTCCTTTCCCAGTAGTGATTCATCTATAAATATTTTTTTTATTAATATATCCGTACCATCAAGAATTAGATTTCTTGTATTCTTATTTTTTTTTACCAATTTTAGTTTGGTGGTAACATTTACAGCATTTTTCTTAATTATGAAGTCCAAAAAGATTTCTGGAATTTCATAATCAAAAACTTTGTAATCTTCAAGTTTTACATATCTTGAAATATTATTTTGGTTTTTTGGATTGTTCATCTTTACAAAGAAGTTCAGAATTTAAAAAATCTAGAATACTTATTTTGAAATTATAAGCTTGGCTTATTATCTTCTGTTTCACAAAAATGTGTTTTAATCTCCCCAGAAGGTAGTAGTTCGTATAAAGAAGGATTATTAATATCAGGCGATCCGTCCTTATTAAATTGATACCTCCAGTCCCATTTTTTATCTGTAAAAGAAATATAATCTTTTCTTAGAGAATATGGAAGCATAAGATTCTTTTTATTCCAATTAATATTTATAAATGCTCCAGGCTTTAACTCAGATATTTTTTCTACTATGGAAAAGTCACCATTAATATTATTTCTCATCACAAGATTAAGCTTTGAATTTTCACACATATAGTTACTATTTAAAGCTAATAAAAGTATTGAGGTAATAAAAAATGAATGAATTTTTTGAGCTCCTTTTAAAGTAGATTTACTTTCAAGCTAAATGACTTAATTAAAGATCTTTTTAGATCGATTTTAAATCATAATAGATTGCATACTCTTTAGATCTACAAGATTACAATTTAATGTCTCTTCGTAATCCTGAACTGAAATTAAATTATTTAAAAAACCTGAATATTTTGCATCTCCGCCTATGGTGCTTGAAAGTATATATTTTGGACTGAATTTGTTAATCAATTTAGGGATTACATCAGCACCTTTTACAAAAGGACCAACTAGGGGTAATTCTAAATTTTTTGTAGGAGTAATGACTGCATCAAGACTTTGCTTCTTTAAATTTTCATCAAGATATCCATGGGGTTCTACATAAAAACCATTTTGTTGATCGTCTTTAACAATATATCCGTTTTCTATTTGCGGCACTGGAGCCCCAGCAGTCGCTTCAAAACTTAAATTAAAAAGATTTGTCTTTTCAGTTGGCTTAAGCATTTTAATTGAACTAAAACCAATTTTTTTTAATGTTTCAACAGCACTTTTAGGGCAAATTATAGGAATATCCTTTTTGAACATTTCTAATGTTGGAACATGACAGTGGTCAGGTAATCCTTGAGTTAACAAAACAATGTCTATTTTTTTATCTATTGAAATTTCTTCTTCTAATGATCCTTTAAAAAACCACTCACCTGGAGGAAATATTAAATCTCCCTTGAGCCAAGGATCAATAATTAAATTGGTTTGTTTAAATTTTATAAACCAACCATTTGAACCAAGGTAGGTCGCTTCAAAAGTCATTATAAATTTATTGTTTATTAGACTATAAGGTAATTTTGGCTTTATCGAGAAATTACTAATTTAGATTAGTTTGCTTCATTTAAGATTTGAAATGACTTTCTTTTTAGATTAAATATTAAAACTTGATTATCCTTATAACTAATCTCAAAGTTTTCTTTTTCTAGCATTTGTATTGGTATTAGAGCTAATCCTCCTGTTCCTGAAAATATGATTGGCATGGTGCTTTTTTTAGTCCCATTCATTTTTTGTAAGTCAATAGCTTGAGAAACAATTTTTCTGGCTTTATCAAATCCGTAGTCTTCTATTAATTCAGGCCATAAAAAGTTATTTAATTTATATTTCGAAAACTCAATTTGTAATGTTTTCATTAAAAAAGTAATAGATATAAGTGATTAATTACAATATTTACTTAATTACTATTTTTAAACCTATCCATGACTAGTTGCAACATATCAACTACATCACCATCGGTTAAATTTAAATCTTTCTTTAAATCATTGCAAGTTAAATTCATTTCAAGTGCCGCTTCAGCCATATGATTAACTTTTTGGTTATCACCGCCCAATGAAATAAAGGGATTGAAGTTTTCTATCATTTAATACTTTTTGATACCACCTAGTTCTAGCTAAGAAATAATTAATTATCATTTATTGATACAGAAGCTTATAAATATGTTATTTAATATTTAGAAAGTTTTAATTTTTAAAGTAAGGATATTGAGATACCTTTTGATATTAATGCAAATCTTCTTGCTCTGACTAGTAAAGGAAATATCAAATTTGTTCGTTTATTTGATTTAAAAACTCTAGAAAGTAATAAAAGTAAACTACTTGAAGGATTATTTATCTGTTTGCAAATAGTATTGATTGCATCTGCCCCATGAAAGATCTCTTCATTTTTCAGGAGGATAGCTCCTTTATCTAGATCATAGCCTTTATCTAGGAAGGATTTAATTAGAGTTAAATTTTTACGACCATCAATAATTTTAATATTATTTAACTTGCTTTTGATCTCAAGGAGCTCAGCAAAATGATTGCAGAATGGGCATTCTCCATCATAAATAAAGGTATAGTTGGAAGTCATTAGAAAAAACAGTTTTGATGGTCTTAAAGTGCGCCAACAAAATAGTAGTGCCTCGATAATAAAACAAATAATAAAAATATTGTGGATTTTTTGTAAAGGGATAGTTAAGTGATTCTAATAATTACGAAGAAATGTCTCAATATAGGTATATTTTTCATAAAAATCTGTATGCTAACTCGAAGATATTATGTTTTAAAATCATGAATTTATTAGCTTCTTTTGCTTTAGGTGGTTTCAATCCATGGGCAGCAGGCTTTGGAATTGGTTCTTTAGTCCTTTTTGGTCTTGTTGGTCTTGTGGCGGGTCCAAACCTAAAGAATTTTGACCCTGATGCATAAATCATCATATTTAATACAGATTTTTAAAGACTCATTTGAGTCTTTTTTTATGCGGTTTTTAAAATTTATTTTTAGAATAAATTAAAATTAAATTCCTCCAAAGAAATGTTGTTAAACCCTTTTTATCCATTTACTTTTTTGAAGATCTCTTCCCTAAAAGCTACTATTGTTTTTCTATCAATACTTTTAATTAAATCTAATTTGCTTAGATTAAAAGGGGGATTAGTAGGAGGTATTTTTGCCTTGATACTTATATCTGGGATTTTTGCCTCTAGTACCATAGCTTTAGGATCTTTAGTTTATGCCTATCGATTAAAGAAGAATTCAAATTCTGATGATAATCAAATGCAGGATTTAGAAACTGTTAGTGTTTAAGATATCTTGTGAATCAAATTAAGTTGGATAAATTAAAATGGAGTTCCAGGTACAAAATGCAATACTAAAAATCCAAAACCGGCAGCAAAAACTATAGATACTGCAATGATTAGAAGGCCCGATGCCATTCCCCCTTCGTTAAAGGCCATTTAGTTAGTTATTTTTAAAATAATAATAGAACATATTTGTTCCCAGGTAATAGTTCTTATAACTTATGTATCATCCAAATTTGTTATTAATGGTGAATAAAAGTAAAAAGATGGAAGTTATTGAGATGATAAAACCAAATATTATTAATGGCTTAGATTTGCCGTTTTCTTCTTTCTTAAGCTTATTTTTTGAAGAAGGAAAATTTTTATTATTTTTTTTATAAATTAGATTGGAAAAAGGTTTAATCACGATAAATTTTAGATTTAAGCTAATTACCCTAAAGTTTTAAACAAATCTTTATGGTAATCAACAACATTTTGACAACTTATTACAGGTGTAAATTCCATGTGAATGCCAAATTTGGCTCTCCATGGAGCAAAATGCTCGAAAATTTCTTTATCACTCTCTGCCTTACATAAACAAACTACTCTACCCTCCCCTGGAGCATGAACTCTAAATAACATTTCAAATTTATCTGTTTTATCTGATTTCGCAATTTCACCGTTTTCCCAAGCTTCTACAAATAATTGATAAGCTTTCACTTGATTCTCAATATCTGGAAATTGGCAGTCAGCTAGAAATAATTGCATTGGAGTATTCTTAAAATTACACTTATTATCCCTCAAATACTTATTTATTAATGTGACTGTTTGAATTTGAAGATCAGAAAAAGAATATTTCCCTATATAAAGTGAGAAGAGAGAGTCTCAAGGAATTTTCCAATATCTTTTTTATATAAACTATCTGTGATTTTTAAGGAGAAGAATTCATAATCATTCATATCTTTTTTTTTATCAAAATTAATATTTCCCTTTAATGAAATATTTTTCATGATTTTATTGATATCTATTTAAAATTTAAACAAATATAAGTAAAAGACAAATTTCTTTACATTATGTTTTTTATAAGAAATTTCTAAATCTAATAAATAATAATTTCCCTATTTAAGAGTTAATTAATTTTCCTAGGATGTATAAGAAAGAATTAGTTAAAGAAAAAATTACAGTTAATAGAGATGCAATAACGGGTAATAAATTGAACCACAATTGCGAAGTTGTCATCTTTGAATCAATAGGCAGAAAATTGGTTCTTTTTTTAATTCTTATTTGTAACCAAAAAATAGATAATGGATAAATAATTCTTGAGAAAGTAATTATCAATGAAGGTAAAATACCTTGTTTTGAATAAAGTAAAAATCCTGAAAAAAAGTATAACGCCCAAATTAGAACCCTTTGAATCAAAATTAAGCCCTTGCTTTTGCCAGACATTATTAATTATTTAATTTTTATAATTTTAGTCATTTTATATCTTTCAAAAAAAATGTTATTTATAATTACTTTTTCTTTACGTATAATTTTCCATTCATTTTTAAGAAATAATTCATAACTTATTAAACTAGCTTCAGTTGAAAGAGAATCTAAACCCTCTTTTTTAGCTTCATCTTCTAATTTATGAAGTAAATTAGAGCCATAGCCTTTTCTTTGGAATTTACCCTTACAGTAAAATAGTGCAATTCTATCGGTGGGATATCTTGTGGCAAAAGCAATAATTATTCCTTGTTTACTTATAAGCCATCCTTTTCCTTGAATTATTGACTTTTCAAAATTTGGGTTATTCCAAGCTTGGCTTGACCAGGCTCTTTTCTGTTCTTGACTATAAATCTTTTCATCTAAAGATTGAATTGAATCAAAATAAACCTTCTTTAATTCCAGTTGATCTTTAATGGTGATTTGTCTTAAATTCATATACAAGTCTTTTATTTAATATGCCTAGTAAAAATATAGTGGCAATTGGGGGAGGAGGGTTTGGACGTTCATTAGGCTCTCTTGAAATTGAAAAATATATAGTTTCTTTAAGTAATAAAAAAAGACCTAAAATTTGCTTTATACCAACAGCATCAGGCGATAGTAGTTTGTATAAACTAAATTTTTATAGAGCATTTTCTAAACTTGATTGTATAACAAGCCATATTGACTTCTTCTCTAGAACAGAAAACTTAGAAGAGAAAGTTTTAACTCAAGATATTATTTATGTTGGCGGTGGAAATACAAAAAGTATGTTAGCTGTTTGGAAAGAATGGAATTTACATAAAATCCTGCGAAATGCTTATGAAAAAGGAATTGTAATGAGTGGTGTAAGTGCTGGAGCTATTTGTTGGTTTGATAAAGGTATAACTGATTCTTATGCTAATGAATTAGCCATAATTGATTGCTTAGGCATAGTTGAAGGTATTGCCTGCCCGCATTTCGATGAAGAGAAAGAGAGGGAACCTTACGTTAATGATGTTATTCAGAGAGAAATTATTGAATCTTGTATATGTATTGAGGCCAATTGTGCCTTGCATATTAAAAATGATTTTGACTATTCTTCAATTGATTTTGGTAATGGCAGAAACTGCTTTAGAGTTGCAAGGGAAAATAATAATAATGTAAAGAAAGAAATTATTTGAATAGAAAACATTTTTAATATCTTTTAGATCTCATCATTCTTCGAGATAGAAGTAAATTCAATTCCTTTGTATTTTACGAAAGATGCAGTCCATACTTCTTTTGAGAGATTGCCAAGGTATTTTAGAAACTGTTGTGTATCACCATCTCTTATCCATTCAGATTTAATGAATGGAAGCTCTTTCTGCATTCTTTTAGGATGCATATGAACAAGGAGCAAACCTTTTTCTTCAGAAGCCCTTTTTAAAGCACCTTCATCACTTCTTTGAAACACTCTCATTAGAAGATTTAAAATTACCTCTTCTCCAAGTTTCTTGAAATTTTCTGATTCCTCTAAATTATCTTTAATTTCTTTACCTCCAAGAGGCATTGCTCTAACTAAGTTTTGCTCTATTAAAGCTATTGCAATTAGATAATCTTGGCTAGCCATATTCTAAAATAATACTTTTTTTGTTATTCTAACCTCTCGAGTTCATGAAAATCTTTCATGGATTAAATATCTGCGATAAGAAGAAAGGAAATAATTTATTAATTATTTTCTAATAAAATTGAACTATTGTTTTTTTAATTAGTAAAACTAAAAATTTTATTAGTCATGAGGTTTTTTTTATTTTTATTTTTCGGTGTTTTTGTAGGTCTTTATTTATCATGGCCCGGTTTAGTAATACCAGAAAATTGGAAATGTTTTAATCAAATTATTGCAAAATCTGCAGAAGATAAAATTTCTTTAAAAGCTGCATTAGAGATTTCCCCCAGTTATTTTCTAAAGGCTAAGAATAAAAAGAAGACTTCCAAAATAAGAATCGTAGCAGATGCGTGTTTTCGTTAATATGTTGAGTGACTAAATATGACTCATAAATAATGAACAATAATATAAGATTTGAATTATCATTTAAAAATATTTCTCAGTTAGAAGATAAACTTAATTTCTGCAAATTAAATAATATCAAAAATATTAATATTCCCTGTAAAGGACTTATTAAGAAGGATTTATTTAATTCAACTATTAAATATATATCAAAAAACTATAATGAATTTAATGTGACCTATCACTATAGTCTTTTCCATCAATATTCAAAAAATAAAGAAAAATCGTATCAGGAATTTTTAGATTTTGTTAAAAGTTCTCAGACTAATAAAAATTATGAAATTCTGCTTGTATCGGGATCAAATAAGAAAAAAAACTTTGACTCAGTTGATGTATTAGCTTATTTAAAACAAGAAAAAAATTTAAAAGTTAAATTAGGTATAGCTTACAATCCATATTTGAAGAAATACTATAATATTTCTTCAGAAAGAGAAAGGTTTGAAAAAAAATTTTCGACTGGGTTAATAAATTCTATTTGGTTTCAATATGGTACAGATATTAAAGTTCTTCAGAATGAGGTGACTTATCTTAAAAACGTAGCAAAAGAAGAAAAATTAAATTTATTTGGAAGTTTATTTATTCCTTCTAAACAATTTATAGCACGGTTTAAATTTCGTCCTTGGAGAGAGGTATATATATCTGAAAAGTGTTTATGTGCCTTGGAGAATTTTTTTGATTTCACAAACGATTTAGTTAGTTTTTATAAAAAAAATAATATTACACCTGTTATTGAATCTGATTTTTCATCATCTGAGAAACTTTATTCTGTTTCTAGATTTTTAGAAAATGCAAGATAATTTCTGTCAATATTAAATCTATGAAAAGTGATGTTACTTATGACTTATTAATAATAGGTGGTGGTATATCTGCGTGTGTTTTTGCTTCGAAATTTCTGAATAATAATAATACAAAAAAAGTTGGATTAATTGAAATTGGTCGTGGACTTGGAGGGAGATCAAGTACAAGAATGAGCAAAAAATATAAAGGATGGAAACTAAACCATGGTTCTCCAAATTTTAATATATCTAACAGTAAAAATAATCTTCTATTAAAAAGATATATTGATGAATTATTGAAAAATAAATATATAAAAATTGACGACTCAGATAAATTTTTTCTAAATGAGGATTCTAATTTTGAAACAATAAAAGAATCTGAATTTTCTTGTGGGGTTAATTATCTATCTTTAGATTCCATGAGTGATTTATCGAAAAAGATAATTGAGTCAAATAATTTAAAAGAGAAAATTGATTTTTTCTTTGAAACTTTAATAGTTGATATGAAGTTTAATGATAAGGAATGGTTACTAACATCAAAAAATGGCGATAAATTCAAGTCTAAATATCTAATTTGTTCAACTAATTTGTTGTTACATAAGAGGTCTTTAAAAATATTAAACGTAAATCAAATTCCATTAAGAAAAGCTATTCCTATTAATACTGATAAAAAAATAGATTTAATATTGAATTCCTTGGAAGAACAAACATTTATTCCAAGGTTAACTTTTTTAATTTATACAAATGAAAATTATAGTTATAAGGATTATTATTCAAAAAAACAAAGATATTTTTATTTAAAAAATAATTTAGAAAATAAATATAGATTTGAAAGAATCATTTTTCAGCTGCAAGATAATAATAAATTAGGAATTGTAGTACATTCAAAAAATGCAGAGTTAATTAATTCTTTTGTAAGTTTAAAAGATGAAGAAGTTTTTAAACAAAAAATAATTACAAATTTCAATAAACTTTTTGAAGGGAATTCTTTAGTAAATAAATTAACTTTTGATGAAAAGATATCTATTATGAAATGGAGAGCTTCACAGCCTTCTGGCCTTGCCGTACCATTATCTTTACAATTTAGTAGTAAATATAGAATTGGTTTTTGCGGAGACTGGTTCGAAGGAGATGGATTTGGCAGAATTGAAGGCTCAATTTTAAGTGCTTTAATATTAGAGAAAAAAATTAAAGACGTATTTAAATAATTTTTTTCAGAATATGATCTATGTCAGTGTTCTTTTCAATTATGAATTTATTTGTATTATTTTTTATGATATGGGGTTGGAATTTTTCGTAATAAATGCTCCAAGATTTTAAGAAATCATTCTCAGCTTGTTTTTTATCCTTACCCCTTTCTTTTATATCTCTTTGGACAACTCTTTTCATGCACTCATTTTTATTAGTTTTTATCTCTAAAAAAATATAATTCTTATTATTTAAAGTGTTTGAAAATTCTCTAGCAAATATACCCTCAACAATTAAAAAACTAATATTATTTGTTTCGTTTAAGATATTTTGAATTGCTTTTTTTTCGAAATTATAATAACGATCACAGATTGAAATCCCATTCTTATAAATAAAATCAAAATCTTTTTTGAATAGTTTATTATTAAAACTAATACTTCTATCAAAAAAACCTTCTACAAATTTTGGTAGTAATTTACTTATTATCCCTGTCTTATAGTAATTGTCGGTGCTTAATACAATACCATTTTTATTTTTCTTTATTATTTGATTTGATAAAGTTGTTTTCCCGCTTCCGGAAGGTCCACTTATAAAAATAAGATTCATTTTTTTGACCTGTTCTTTAATAAGATTTTAACTTTACTATTAATAAATACATTTAAATTTTGAATATTCATTTTAACTTTTTTTTAGTTTTTAAAATAATTTAGAATACCTTGCAATGGCTCGTAAGCTTGCATAAATATTAAATATGTGTCTTTATATAATTGTAAATAAATTATTTCTATGCAGTTAGTTTTTATCTAGTAATTAATTCCTCGGGAATTTGATAATATTAAACTGAGTAGCTAATTTTATTACTTATATATTGCAATGATTTCTAAATTTCTCAGCAAACTAAAATCAATTTTATTTAAAAGTGCAGTAACTTCTGAAACTCCTTTAAAGAAAGAAAAAAAAGCAGCAAAGTCTGCAAAAACAAAAACAAAAACAAAAACCAAAGCGGTAAATTCTAAGAAAAATATTGAAACTTTGACTACACTTCCAGGTGTTGGAGCAAAAAGCGCAAAAGCTTTGTACGAGGCTGGATTTAAAACAACAAAGGCAGTTATTGCAGCAGATGAAAAAGATCTTTTAGCTGTGTCAGGTGTTGGAGTAAATCTTGTTAAGAAGCTTAAAAAGCTTAAGTAGTTAAAATTTTATTTTTAAACCTTTCTGAAATATATGTAATATCAACTGATATTCAAAAAATTTATGAGCTAAAGAAAACTATCTCCTTCTTGCTTTTCTTCTCTGTTGCAATTTTCTTTTATATTTTTCAATAGGGGTTTCATGATGCCTAAGTCTTTTTAAATCTGCAAAAATTCCAGATTTAGATACTTGTCTCTTAAATCTTCTAAGGGCCGATTCAATTCCCTCGTTCTCTCCTACTGTAACTTGTGTCAAAATTTTCTAAATAAATTATATTCTAACACTTCAACAGACATTTTTAAACTAAAAGCTTCCACTACTAGGGTGACGATTTATTTGCTAATTTTCAGCCCACTCCACAAATCTCTTTTTATTATTTTTTATATCTTGTAATGATTCAAAATAATATTTTTCCCAATTATCTTTAGGTAGTCCAAGAAATAACATTAGGTTTAATGGGTATTGATTGCTATCAGCACAATTTCTAAAATCATCCCTGAATAAAAAGATTTCCTTTTTTAAAGCAATAGCGATCCCTAATTCAATCATTACACCTTCATCTGGTGGATTTCCATTGACTATCGCAAAAATACAATCACATTCTTTTAAATCAAGGAAATTACTTCTTGCAACCTCATATGCCCACTCACTTTCTTGTTTTATTAATCTATTTGCTCTTTCAAAAGGTTCAAATACTTCTACATTTAAATCATTGAAGATTTCAATAAATTCATGTAAGAGGGTTTTAGTTTGTTTTGAAAATCCATATGGATTAGCCAAATATAATTTCTTTCTCAACTTAAACCTCTTTTTTTTATGTAATCTTCGCGGTCACTTTTTGAATTTAAAGTATTTTCCCAAGGGAAAACAATCCATTGAGTTTTTTTTGTTATATGTACTGTATTCCACCATGTAGGTTTGATTTTACTAAATAATACAAAAAACATTGCTCCTTCAATATTCTTGAAGGTCGTCAATGTAATACCTGTTTCATAAACATCATCTACTATTAGTGAATTCTTTATTGGTTCTGAAATTAATTCAATTTTTAATTTATGGCTTAGTGCTACAGCAAGACATAATCCGCCACGAGGAACTCCATATATTCCTGAAAATTCCTTAAAGCTACATTTATTAGCTATTTGTTCTACGCTCTTATCAAATTCGCTCCAAGTAAAATAACTTATCATCTTAATTTTCGTTTTTTTCTGTTGTTTTAGCATAATTTGAAGCAATTACACTTAAAAGTGCTACTATTTGTTCGTTTGGGCAATTAGTATTTTTTTTTAAATTTTCACATTCATTTATTATCTTGGCGTATGTATTCTCAACTATCCCGTTCATTTGATCGATACTAAAAGAATATGGTTTATTCATTTTTAAATTATTAGTTATTTTATTTTTACTTAAATATCCAACGAAGTAAATATTTTTATTATTTAAAGATAAAATTATTCCCACATGGGGTCATTTAATTTTTCATTTTTAATTGAGGAAGGAACATAAGTATGTAAAGTTTCAATTTTTATAGCCCATTTTTTTGAGTTTCCCTTTAAAGTTTCGCTTTCAATTAGGTTTGTTAGGGGAATCCTTTTTCTAACTTTAAGAAGACCTAAACAAACTTCCCAGGCTTCATGATTTTTATAAATTTCTAACCAAAAATCAAAAATATTTTCCAAGATTTCTAAAGGGATATCAAATGGAATCCCAATTGAAGGTCTTGCAATTAAATAATTTTTGTTTCTTAGTTCATTTAATAGATTATTTACGTTTAAATTAATAGCTAAGAGAATATCTTTTGCTGATTCATTACCTATTAATTCTTTTCTATGGCAATCTAATAGATTTTCATCCTCAAGTATATTTTCATCGCAATTTTTTATTCCAACAATCCAAAACCCTTCTCCATTATTCACTCCACTAGCAAGAAATAGATATTGAGGTGAATTCTCCAAGACTTCATATTATTTTTCCATTTTTAACATTTTTTGCTTGATATGAAAATAATTTAGCTGCGCAATTAACAATATGAAGTCCCCGTAAAAAAATATTGTTGTTATAGTTAGATTTTTAGAAATGTTTGATTTAAGAGAACTAAAACTAATGTTTTTAGATCCTACTGATTTAATAATTAATAATATAAATAAATATCTTTATAGTAATAAAGCAATTAAATTTATTTTTTCTTAGGAAATAATTTTCCTATCTTCTCCTTTTGCAAGTATTCTTTTTGAGTTCTTATTTTTTTGTCTTCTAGGGATTCTTTATTAGTACTTACAGCATAAATAATATAGAAAATCATGCCAGAAAATATTAATCCTACAAAAATTATGAATATTCCTATAGGTTCACTGGGACTAAATATTTTTAGATCTAAAGCTGTATTTAGGGAAATTATCATCAATAAACTAATTCCTTAAATTAATTTTATGGAAATCTATTTGATTTCCTCGTATCCAAAAAATGTTGCATTGTCTGAACTTTTATACCCATTTGCGGCTTCCTGTGGGTTTTGACTGTCAATTTTTCTTGCTTTAGCATGAATCATGTTGAATGGAAAAATCACAGCTCCTACAAAAAAATGAAGGATTAAGAAATCTGAAGGTAATCCATTTGTCCAATCAGGAAAAAATAGCAATGTCATCAATGATTCGTACATATTTGTAGTCAAATAAACCTCTGACTATTATTACTGAACTTATCGCAATACTTTTATTTATTAATAAATTGAAATTTAATTTGCTTTTAATAATTATCAGATTTAATTGAAAAGACAATTTTATAATATTATTATATTACTTAGAAACTATTGATTAATAGCTGTTGTTTAAATTATTTTTTGTCTTACTTTTATTTATAACTTTTCAATTAAAACCTGCAATAGGTATAGCTTTTGATACGTCAGATCCTAGTGTTAGTTTGCTGCAAAATAGGATCTCAAATAATTTCTCCAGGAAGTATTGCACCGCTATTAAAAATGGTTTTTCTAAAGATGAAGCAATGAAATCAGCTATCGTAAAAACTGAGAACATTATATCTTTCTCTTACAATCCTCAGAAAAAATGGATTGAAAAAAGTGACTTGGCTAATCAAATCTCATTGCAAGTAGTAAATGATTGTGGATGGTCATTTGGATTAATGGGAAAGGAGGGAGTTGATTATTTTAAATCATATTTTCTTGAAATTTATGAAAAAACTACTCCAGACAAAAATTTTTCTAGATAGATTAGGTTAATGAACAATATTTCAGACAAATTAGTAATGACAATCATATTGATTACTATTCTTTTTGTATTTGGATTGATTTTTTCAGTAAAGTCACCAGAGAGAAAGGTTATAGATTCACCAATAATGTGGAAAGATGACTACACTAATATTTCGCTTTTTAGGAACAATAAAATAAATTCAGAAATAAAAAGAATAATTTAATAAAAACATTGCTTACTAAATTAAATTATCCTATTCAACAATATAAATAATATATTTTCGAATCTCAATCAATTTATCGTTTCATTTTTAATTTAAGTAATTCAAAAGAACCGACGCAAGTTTCAAATCGTCATTAAACCATGCTCGTATCGCCATAGCTCTTCGAGGATCATAAAAATTTTGTTTTCTGTACCAACTAAGAACTTCTGAATCTGATTTCTTCCCATTACATGACAAACAACATGGTACGCAATTACTTGTACTGCTAATCCCACCTTTTGACATTGGGTGAAGGTGGTCGAGTGATTCTGAGGGTTTACCGCAATAAATACATTTATAATTAGTAACTTTATTAAGTGACTCTCTCCAATTTTTATTACTTATCTTGGGGCAAAACTGATCAAGGTAAATTGCATCTTGTCTATGCATAAAATTCTTGATATTTTTTTTTGATAATAACAGTTTTTTTTAAAGTATGATTGAAAAAGATAAAATAAGACTTCTTAAAGCAAATGATTCTTATGAAAAGAATAATTTTTACTTATTAATACAAAGTGCAATTTATAGTAAATGCTTTATTTGTTAACTATATTATTTGGAAATTTTGATCATTCTTTATTTAAAAGTATTTATATTTTTTTGATATCGTTTATTTCTAATACGTTCTCAGCGATTTCTGGAGGAGGAGCGGGATTATTACAATTACCAGCATTGATTTTATCTGGAGTTCCTTATTATCAGGCTCTGGCTAGTCATAAATTAGCTACAGTAGCACTAGGAATAGGGGGTTCCTTAAGAAATTACAAATCTTTAGGTAATGATATAAGTGTTGCTTGGCAAATTTTAATTTTTGGATTGCCAGGAGTAATTTTTGGAGCTTCTGTAGTTGAATATATATCAGAAAAGTACTTATACATAATTTTAGGCATAATATCCATATTATTAGCTTTTTACTCATTCCTTAAACCAGATTTAGGTATGACATCTGGTAATAAAAAGCTTAATTTTGTTCATAAATTTAGATTTTTAATTTCTATTTTTCTTATAGGTATATTAAATGGTTCTATTTCTTCAGGAACTGGATTGCTTGTGACAATTCTATTAATAAAAACTTTTGAAATGGATTTTCTTCGAGCCATAAGTATGACATTTTTTACTGTTGGGATTTTTTGGAATTTTGTCGGAGCAGTATTTTTGGCAAGAGTAGGATCGGTTCCATTTAATTTATTAATAGTTTTAATAATTGGTTCCTTTACAGGAGGATTTTTCGGAGCTCACCTGTCAAAATTAAATGGGAATATACTTATTAAGAAAACTTTTATAACGGTTTGTATTTTGGTTGGTATAAGCTTGTTGATTAAATCCATAAAAAGCTTTTTATAAAATTAGTGTAGGATAGCAGTACATTCTGGTAAAAATCCTAAAGCAAGCTTATAAATTAAAAAATAAATTATTATCTTTATTCATTATTAAAGGGATTAATTAATTACTCGTTTTATTAAATAAAACTTTTAAAGAGGCCTTATTTTAAAAACCATAAAAAAAGGCCTCACATATGTGGGGCCGGGTGATGGGGAACTTTATTTTTAAACCAATTTCTTAAAAAATGCAACCCCCTATCTGTAGCGCAATGATTGTAAACTAAATACACTACAGGTAGTGGTTTAATGATTTTCTCATATGTGAATTAATAAATTCTGAAATAATTTTTTGATTTTAAAGTTTATTAGAAAAAAATCCTATTTTATGATTTCAAATGTTTTTGGAAATTTTACTTGTTAAAAATGTCCTGCACAGTATTATTCGTAAGAACTTCGCTAGTAAAAAGTTTTAATGATTGAATTAACTTTACTAACTCTTTTGAATTATGTTGGGGATAATTTCTGTGAGTATAGAAATCTAGGTCACGATAACTATAAATCTTTACTTCTTTCCTACAGTGATGCAAGTAATAAATTTGGTCCATTAGAGGTTAAAAAGGTTATTGAGAAGTCTGAAAATTTTAAAGTTACGGCTGTTGCTATTGCTGCAATTAAGTGCCCTCAGCATATAGTTAAGTAATGAAGCTTGAATTAAAAACTGAAAAAGAAAATTATTCAAAATCATTTTTACAATTTTTCGGTATATTTTTTTTTCTTACGTTAATTATTATCTTTAGTAATGTTGCACTCAAATTAGGAATCATATCTAGAAATCATAAAATTGAATACAATTGCAGGCTTTTATCTGTTGATAAATCTAAGCTTCATTTCGAAAAATTATCTAGGCTTTCTAATTTGAAAAGTAAACAACAGATTTGGGAATTTTGCAGGGAGGTTTTTAAATAATAGTTAGCTAGATGCAGAAGAATAGAACTTTAATGCAAATAACCAAAACTTTCTTGAATTAATAAGAAATATTGTCGCTACAATAATTTCAAGCAATATTTTCCAAAATACAGAAAGTCCGAGAAAAACTTCAGAAGGAATTGTAGTTATAAAAGCAATAGGAATAAAAACACTAAAAAAGATTCTTAAAGAAAATGAAAATGAACTTAGAGGAAATCTTCCAATATAAAGGAATGATCTTAATACTTCTATTGCATTCCAGGTCTTAACAAACCAAATAGTAGTAGTAGATATAAAAAACCATAAGCTATATAAAATACAAATCGAGCAACTAATTGTAATCAAGGATAGGGTCATAAAACTTAAATTTAAATTGATTTGATTTATTCTTATGCAGAAGAACAACATTAAAAATCCCAGCATTATTTCTAAAAATCCAGATGGATTTATTTTTTTTAATGAAATAAAAAATTGACTATCAATAGGTTTTAAAAGTACGAAGTCTAATGTTCCTTCTCTTATGTGTTTAACTATTTCTGTAAGATTAGGATTAAACCATGTATTAGTTATCCCATTCAAAATTGTATAAATAGCTTGGATTATTAGTGCCTGTTCAAATTTCCACCCTCCAATATATCCACTATTTTGAAAGAAAATAGATAATAGAAAAATACTCCCTACTAAACTTAAAATTGCGGTAATTAAATCAACTAATATATTTGTCTTATACTCTAATTCAGAAGCTAAAGAAGTATGTAAGAATTTTTTATAAACTTTTAGATATTTTCTTAAATTCATGACCCCATTGCTGTATATTTTTTTGTTCCTTCAGACCAGATTTTCTTAAATAATGGGAAAAGTATAAAAATCCATAGAATTTGCATAATTAAACCTCCACTAATATTTGTTTCATTACCTGAAAGTAAGTTTGCAGGGAAATCAATTAGATATGGAAAAGGAGTCAAATAAATCCAAGATTTAACATATGCGGGAAATGAAACTACTGGTGCTAAAAGACCTGAGAGAAATAAAGTTGGAATAAATAACAATCTTTCTATCGATGACGCTTTCTCTGTCCAGAAACATAGACATGCAACTATTGACTGAATTAAAAATTGAATTAAGAAGGATAAGAAAGTAGATACTATCGATAAAAGTAAAATACCTAAATTTGGTATCCATATACTTTCTGGATTAAAAACAAAAAAGAAAAATGCGATTATTAGTGCGAAAGGAAATCTTGTTATTTGTTCTGCAAGATGTTGTGCAAAATATCTGTAAAATGGATTTAAAGGTTGAATTAAATAAGGAGATACCTTCCCCATAAGAGAATCTTCTTCAAAACTAAATACAACCCAAACTACAGAAAACTGTCTTACAAAAAAAGCACATAAGAAATACCTTGAAAGCAATATATCACTAATGTTTATGGATTCATTTAGATTATTATTTGTCCAAATGTTTAACATGAAAAAAGGAATAATCCCTGAAATTGCCCACAATGCAATTTCTACCCTATACTCCAACATGTTTGAATATTGCACTTTTAATAAAGTGAATATTTTACGGTTAATTAAATTAGATATCATAATCTTTTTTGATTAATACCTTCCCAATAACTTCATCTATGGGTGGTTCATTTATAAAAAGGTCTACAATATCAAAATTATTTAGGATAGTTTTTAGTGAAGAAATAATAGAGTTGTTTTCAATTTTTATAGTGATTTCATTCTTTATTTTATTTTTAACAGTAAAACCTGAATTTTCTAATTTAATTGTATCCTCTTCTGATCGACAAACTATTAATATTTCTTTAACAGGAGAAAGTTTCTTTAATAAAAGGTCAAGTTTTCCATCATATGATATCTCCCCTTCGTGCACACATATAACTCTCTTGCATAGCGATGTAATATCTTTCATGTAATGGCTTGTTAGGCATATCGTTGCATTAGTTTCTTTATTATATTTTTGAAGGAATTTTCTTAAATTTCTCTGTGCATTAATATCTAATCCAAGTGTCGGCTCGTCTAAAAATAGAATATTTGGTTCATGTATCAAAGCTGCTAGTAATTCTGATTTCATACGCTGTCCTAGTGAAAGTTTTCTAACAGGTATGAAAAGCTCTTCATCAATTTCAAGCATTTCCGATAGTTTTTTTATTCTCTTTTTAGCTTCGAACTTATCTAAATCATATATTGATGCATTCAAATAGAATGATTCAATAGGTGGAAGATCCCATATAAGCTGTTGCTTTTGACCCATTATTAAGGTGATATTTTTTAGGAAATTTTCTTTTCTTCTGAAAGGTAAATAGCCTGAAACCAAAATCGAACCTTCACTTGGATAAATTAAGCCACAAAGCATTTTTAATATTGTTGTTTTCCCAGCTCCATTAGCACCAAGAAAACCTACTATTTCTCCTTCTTTAATTTCAAAACTTATATCTTTGATAACTTTTAAACTTTTTGTTTGTCTTCTAAAAAAATGTTTAATTGTTCCTTTTAAGCCTGGTTCTTTGGAAGAGATATCAAATGACTTAGATAAATTTTTTACATCGATAATATTTTGAGCCATTTAAAATTTTAATTACTGAAATTTAATATTTAAAAAAATTGTTAAATTTATTTTATTTTAGAAAATTTTTTAACCAATCAAAAAATATCTTTAAACGATACAACAAGCCAGATAAAAAAGTTAATTGGATTAAGTAACTCGCTTACATTATTTTTATTTTCATAATTTAATCCTCTTAAAAAAACAAATATAAAGTTATTATCTTGTTTATCATAATTTTTCTTTATCACATTACCATTTTCGTCGAGAAGATCAATTTCATCCTCAAAAAACCATTGCTCTTTTCCATTAGATAATTGCAAGACAACTCCAATACCTTTGCCATCCGTTATTCTGAAATCACTTACCTTAGCCAATGAAGAAACATTGATTGCATCAATAGTTTCTTTGTTAAGTCTATCCTTAGATAGTTCTAGGTTAACTTGAACAGAATTTCCAATCTTAACCTTATCTAAAATTGACATTTTTAGGTCATTATACCTAGTGATAAAGGATTTATGCGATTAATTCAGAATTATTGATTTATTTCAATAATTAAGATTTTTTGAAAACAGCCTCTAGGATTCTCTTTATTGAAATTGTTAATACTCTCAAAAACACAAAAAACAGACCTAACCAACCTAATATGACAGCTATTGATAACATGCTTGAACCTAAATCACGTTGTAGCAAATTCTGCATATAATTTTCTAAATTAGATAAATCTTACTCTACTTTATTAAATAACTTATTAAAGATGTAAATGTTCAAAATTCAGAATTTTTTTTAAATTCTTTTTTATTGACGTATTTAATAGATATGATTTGTGAGTTAAAATTTAGTTAGAAATTAATTTAATATTTTGGACCTATCTTTGAATTCATACATTGGAATACTTTTTATCATTACTGGATTATTAGTTAGAGTTGACTTGAAATTTTCTATTCAAAAAGATCTCAAATAATTTTTAATAAACTCTTTTTAGTTAAGACTTTATAATTTTGCATTTTTATAATGGCATTAACTACTGCAAATACTAAAAAAAGCAGCTGTTAAGCTGCTTCTAAATGGTGGCGGGGGGGAGATTTGAACTTCCGACCTTCGGGTTATGAGCCCGACGAGCTACCAGACTGCTCTACCCCGCGTCATATACATAGCATACATGTGAAGAGGTTATTTTTTCTGTTTTTTAGGATTCTTGGAATTTTACTTTACCTTTAACTTCAAGTCGCACACCTTCAGAAAAATTAAACACCTTTTCTTCTATGTCTTGAATTCTTAAGTCAGATATCCACTCTAACTGTTTTAGTAAGTGAAGACTAACAGCATGCTTTGCTCTTTTTGAACCGTCTTCTACTTTTAAAGCTAAACCTATCCCTTCATTTACTTTACAAAGACACTGTATCCCTTCGGCCCCACCTTTACCTATAACGTTCCCATGAGAAGCTTTAATTATTTCTGTATCAAATTTATTGTTATCACTTATCATTGTGGGATTCATTATCATGGCTCTACTGATTTGTTCTAATTCAGCGTTTTCTGAACTGCTCAGAAGTGAATATAATCTCGAAATTTCTAATAGTTTTAAATAAAGAGTGGGCGCACCACAATCATCACGTTCTGCATTTATTTCAGATGACGGGATTTCAAGTAATTCAGAAACAATTCGGAATATTTCTATTTGAAGAGGATGATCTCCCTTTAAGTAACTATCTAATGGCCAATTCATTTTTTTGCATGTAGCTAAAAATGCAGCATGTTTACCAGAACAATTATGTTCTAATGGACTTGTCTTGGATTTTGGACATTTAAGATTATTAATGTCAATGTCATATTCCCATAAAATTTTGAATGCTTCCCTTGAATGGAGTTTTGATCCACTATGTGACCCGCATGCCAAAGCAATTGATTTTGATTCATTATTAATTTTTGATGCAGCTCCACTACTAACGAAAGGTATTGCCTGAAAAGGTTTTAGTGCTGACCTTATGAAACTTTTATATTCTGGATTTCCTGCGCACATTAAAACCCTTCCTTTCTTATCAGTAATAACAGCATGAATTTTATGGATCGATTCAATATTTGATCCTCTAATTAAGGTTGCTTGTAAGGGAGGATTGTTAGAGGTGTAGAGGTTTTTGAAATTAGAACTCATTTAGAAATTGTGATATTGAAAAATTAAAATACCAGACAAAGCTAAGACTGAAATAATAGAAAAAATTTGAATTAAATTTTTTAAAATAGGTTTTACTTCAATTGAGGCAATAAGTGATTCTTTTTCTTTCAAAACTAATGGCTTTTCCCATACTTGGCCGTCATACCACCCGGATTCTTCGTATTCTACTTTTTCAGATATTAATCTATTAAATATATGATTCCATCCTAAATATAATCTTATTGAAATTAAAAGAGGTATTGATAAGCTGCTAAAAAAGCTCAATAGAATGTACCTTAAAGGGGATGTTTTAAAATATACACTTCCTGAAGAAATGACAAGAAATAGAACAAAAGCCCCAATCCAGAATTTTATCAAAACAAGAATTAGTGACTTTTTTGTTTTTGGCCAAGAAAAAATTTTAGATTTTGATAATTCTATGAATTCATTTGTGGGTTGTTGCTCTCTAGGGACAGGACACTTAGACTCGTTCATAAAATATATTATGGAAATATAAGTTTATCTCCATTACTCCAAAACGATTCAAGGTCATAATATTTTCTTATTTCTGGTTGAAAAATATTAACTATCAAATCACCATAATCAAGTAAAGCCCATTTCGCTTCGTTGACCCCTTCTTTTCGTATAGGTTCAATTTTAGCCTTCTCTCTAAGTTCTCCCTCTACAGAGTTAGTTATAGATCTGACTTGTACATCAGATAATCCTTCTGCAATCAAAATCCATTCACTTATAAAAGATACTTTGTCAATTTTTATTAGTTTTATATCTTTTGCCTTTTTTTCATCACATGCTTTAGCTGCCATTAAAACCAAACTTTTATTGTCCATAAACATTTTCGCTTGAAACTGATTTTTCTGAACCTTCTTGCTGAGATAATTCTGATCTTGCTTTTTCTGCACTTTTTCTTAAAGCCTCTAATCTATCTTCAAAGAAACCTCTTTTTTTCTTTTTTCGTGTTTTATCTATTAACTCTTTTAAGGCTCCGCCAAGACTTTTATACGCATTTGGAATGCTATATCCAAATCTACAAGCAAGATCTATAGCTCTTTCATCTGCATATATAGCATCTTGAAGTTTTTTTTCAGAATTATTTTTTAAATATAATCTATAACCTGCAAAACTTGATAAACCTAGAGCGAGTAATAAAAGTAAACCATCTTGTACCCACAACTCTCCAATAGCCCCTCCAAGTCCTATGGCGAGAGCTGCCATTTCCCATCCATCTCTGGGAATTGTGTCATTCTGAATTTTCCCAACCTCGTGCCAAAATAATAGATTTCTGTGGTCAATAGCAAAGTTATCCCATTCATCTAAATCTATTTGAATTTCTACTTCGTCACGACCGATTTCCTCAAGTGTTATTAAAGGTGGGTCTATAGCCGCAGCAGCTTCAACAAATACCCAACTTTCATTCTCTGGAGGCAACAAATTTTTAAGTCGCTGAAGTTCGCTCATAAAATATTAATTTCTTTCAATACTATAGAAACAAATGTTGCTTTTCAAGTAAGTTGATTAACATCTGATGATTTATAAGTAGCATGTGATAAATGAAGGGTTTAAATTATGCCTCAAAGAGGTGATCTAAAAAAAATTCTTATTCTAGGTTCGGGACCGATTGTTATAGGACAAGCATGCGAATTTGATTACTCTGGTACTCAAGCTTGCAAAGCTTTAAGAAATGCTGGTTATGAAATTGTATTAATAAATTCAAATCCAGCATCAATAATGACTGATCCTGAGATCGCAAGCAAAACATATATAGAACCATTAACTCCTGAAATTGTTTCTCAGATCATTTTAAAAGAAAAACCTGATGCGATCCTTCCCACTATGGGAGGTCAAACCGCTTTGAATCTTGCGGTAAAATTATCAGAGTCAGATTTTTTAAAACAAAATAATATTGAATTAATTGGTGCTGATTTAAAAGCTATAAATAAAGCTGAAGATAGAAAAATGTTTAAAGAATCGATGGAGAAAATAGATGTAAATGTTTGTCCTTCTGGTATTGCATCTAATCTAGATGAAGCAATAGAGGTATCCAAAAAAATTAATTCTTACCCTCTTATTATAAGGCCTGCATTTACATTAGGTGGAGTTGGGGGTGGAATTGCTTTTAACCTTGAAGAATTTGTCGAGTTGTGTAAATCAGGTTTAGAGGAAAGTCCGAGTAGTCAAATATTAATTGAAAAATCACTTATTGGATGGAAAGAGTTTGAACTTGAGGTGATGAGAGACACTGCTGACAATGTAGTAATAGTTTGCAGTATTGAAAATTTAGACCCAATGGGTGTCCACACTGGAGATTCGATTACTGTAGCTCCTGCACAGACTTTAACAGATAAGGAGTACCAGAGATTAAGGGATTTGTCATTGAAAATTATTAGAGAGGTAGGAGTTGAAACAGGAGGGAGTAATATCCAATTTGCAATAAATCCATCTAATGGAGAAGTAATTGTCATAGAAATGAACCCCCGTGTGAGTAGATCCTCTGCTTTAGCAAGTAAAGCAACTGGATTTCCCATAGCTAAGATTGCAGCTTTATTATCTGTTGGTTATACACTTGATGAGATTATTAATGACATTACAAAAAAAACACCTGCATGTTTTGAGCCATCAATTGATTACGTAGTTACTAAGATTCCAAGATTTGCCTTTGAAAAGTTTAAAGGCTCTTCTAATACTTTAAGCACTGCCATGAAATCTGTTGGTGAGTCAATGGCAATTGGTCGTTCTTTTGAAGAATCATTTCAGAAAGCATTAAGGTCATTAGAAGTAGGTATTTTTGGGTGGGAGTGTGATTCACAAGATGAATTTAAAAATGAGAATCAAATAAAAAATTGTTTAAGAAACCCTACATCTGAAAGAATTCTCCTAATCAAAAAAGCTATGCAGCTTGGGAAAACTAATACTTATATTCAACAAGTTACGAATATAGATTTGTGGTTTATCGAAAAATTACGTAATATCTTTAATTTTGAAAATGATTTTTTGAAAGATAAGGAACTTTATACTCTAGATAGAGATTTGATGTTACATGCTAAACAATTAGGTTTTTCAGATCAACAGATAGCAAAGTTAACTAATACTGAGTTTTTTGAAGTAAGAAAATATAGAAAAAAACTTAATATAATTCCAATTTATAAAACTGTTGATACTTGTTCAGCAGAATTCACATCCTCAACTCCTTATCATTATTCAACTTACGAAGAATCTTTCATTAATTTTAATTCTCAAATTTTTGATAGCGAGATTTCAGAAAATAGTAAATCAAAAAAAATTATGATTTTAGGGGGAGGTCCAAACAGAATTGGTCAGGGAATTGAATTTGATTACTGTTGTTGTCATGCATCATATCAATCTTCTACAAATGGTTATAAAACAATAATGGTTAATAGTAACCCTGAAACTGTATCAACAGATTATGATACTAGCGATATTTTATATTTTGAGCCTGTAACTTTGGAGGATGTGCTCAACATAATAGAAGCCGAAAGTCCATATGGTTTGATTGTTCAATTTGGAGGCCAAACTCCACTGAAATTATCATTATCTTTATTTGAATGGCTTAAATCTAATGATGGGGTCAGAACTGGTTCAAGAATTCTTGGGACTTCTCCAGAATCTATCGATTTAGCAGAAGATAGAGAGGAATTTACAAAAATTCTTAATGAATTAAGTATTAGACAACCTTTGAACGGTATTGCCCGTAATATAAATGAAGCAGAAAAAGTAGCCAAAAATATAGGATTTCCCTTGGTTGTAAGACCCTCTTATGTTTTAGGTGGAAGAGCAATGGAAATTGTTAAAGATGAGTATGAATTATCGAGATACATCACTGAAGCAGTAAAGGTATCTCCTGATCATCCAATCCTTCTTGATCAATATTTGAATAATGCAATTGAGATAGATGTTGATGCTTTATGCGATTCAGAGGGGTCGGTTGTAATTGCTGGCTTAATGGAACATGTGGAACCTGCAGGAATTCATTCAGGAGATTCAGCTTGTTGCCTGCCTTCCATCTCTCTTTCAAAATCCACAATAGAAAATGTAAGGAACTGGACTAAATTAATTGCACAAAGATTAAATGTTGTTGGTTTAATTAATTTGCAATTTGCAGTAATAAATACAAATAATAAAGAAAATAAATTATTTATTCTTGAAGCAAATCCAAGAGCATCCAGGACAGTTCCATTTGTTTCAAAAGCTATAGGTAAACCAGTTGCAAAATTAGCTACTCAGTTAATGCAAGGTTTTACATTAGAAGATATTAATTTCAAAGAAGAATTTTCTCCAAAATATCAGGCAGTAAAAGAGGCCGTTTTACCATTTAAAAGATTCCCTGGGTCTGATACATTACTTGGTCCTGAAATGAAATCTACTGGAGAGGTAATGGGTTTAGCTAAAGATTTTGGAATTGCATATGCCAAGTCGGAATTGGCAGCAGGTAATGGTGTACCTTCAGAAGGAGTAGCTTTTTTGTCTACAAATGACTTAGATAAAAAAAATCTTGAGGAAGTTGCTAAAGAACTTTTGATTTTAGGATTTAAATTAATAGCAACAAAAGGGACAGCTGCACATTTGGTGAATTTAGGAATTCAAGTTGAAGAAGTGCAAAAAGTTCATGAAGGAAGACCAAATATTGAGGACCTAATTCGTTCTGGACTTGTTCAATTAATAATTAATACTCCAATTGGCTCACAGGCTCTTCATGATGATGCTTATTTAAGACGAGCTGCTTTAGAATATAATATTCCAACTTTTACAACTATTCCTGGAGCAAAGGCAGCCATTAAGGCGATCAAAGCTTTGCAGTGTAATAAAATTAATACTTATTCTCTACAAGAAATCCATGAATATTAAGATTTTATTCTAAGTTTTTTAGTTTTTCTCTTAATTGATTAACTAAAGAGTTTCGACTAATTGAAAGTAATTTGAGAGTATCTTGGTGTATTTTAAGTTGTGTCTCCGCTATTTGTAATAATTTTATAGATTCTTTTATTTCATTAGAAAGTTCATTTATTAAATATTTTTTGCCTTCAAAGGTTAAAACTGGATTTGCAGAATCATTTGTGTTTTCGTTCATAGATTTACTTTTTTATAAATAAAATAGAGTTGTTACTTTTTAATCAATTGTTTTTCACATAATTCTTTATAAATTCCAGGCTTATTGATTAAATCAATATGTTTCCCAACTTCAATAATTTCACCTTTATCGAAAACAACTATTTTATTTGCTTCTTGAGTAGTGGCTAATCTATGAGCAATTACAATAACTGTTCTATCTTTCATTGCTCTATTAAGACCTTCTTGGACTTCAGATTCTGATTCTGCATCTAACGCACTTGTGGCCTCGTCTAAAAGAAGTATTGATGGGTTTCCAATTATCGCTCTTGCAATTGCTATCCTTTGGATCTGACCTCCTGAGAAATTTGATCCTCTTTCAGTTATCTTAGTTTCATATTTCTCAGGTAGCATTTGAATGAAGTTGTGGGCGTTTGCTTTTATTGCTGATTCTATAACTTCTTCTTTGGTGAAATTTCTGCCCATTCTTATTACATCAATAATTGTTCCTGAAAACAAAAAAGGCTGTTGTTGAACTAATGCAATGTTTTTTCTAATATCTTTTGTATTTAATATTTTAAGATTTTTATCATCTATAAAAATGTCTCCATTATTTGGAGTTATAAACTTTAATATCAAAGCCAACATTGTACTTTTACCAGCTCCGGAAGGTCCAACAAAAGCTGTTACTTCCCCTCTTTTAATGTCTAAATTGATATTTTTAAGTACTTGATTATCTTTTTTGTAAGCGAAATTAACTTTTTTGAAACTTATTTTTCCAATAATATTGGAGATCCTTGTTAATGTTTCTTTGTTATCTTCGATGGGTTCTATATTTATGTTTTTTAACCTTTTTATAGATGCTTCTGCCTGTTTATAGTCATTAAAATTTGTACTTACATGACTTATTGGATCAATAAGCATCAATATTGCAGCAAAGAAACTGCTGAATTCCTCGCTTGTTAGAAGGCCTAGATTAATTCTTGCGGCTCCTAAACCTAATATTGCTAATATTCCAAATGCTTCAACAAATCCTACAATTGGATGTTGAAATGCAAGTAATTTTAATGTTTTATATTTTGCTTTTTTATTTGCACTTAATCTTTTATGAAATCTATTCTCAATCCAATTTTCAACAGCAAAAGCTCTTATGGTCTTCATTCCATTTATAGATTCACCTATTAAAGCTGCTAAATTACTTGTTGATTCTTGACTTTTCTCAGATGCGAATAAAACTCTCCTTCCAAAACTGTTAACTGAAAGAATAATCAATGGTGCTAAAACAAAAGTTGATAATGTTAGTGACCAGTCTAAATAAAACATATAGATTATTACCGCTAACAACTGTAAAGTGCATGGAATAGTGTCTTGAGCTGTTTTATAAATTACTTCGCTTACTCTGTCTGCATCTTCTGTAAGTCTATATGTGATGTCCCCTGCAGAAATCTTTCCAAAAGAATTCATTTCTATTTTTTGAATTCTGTTAAATAAATTTCCTCTCATAACTTCGCTAATTTCTAAAGATGGTTTTGCTATGAAAACATCCTGTCCAAATTGAGCGGTTTTCTGAACTAAAAATACAAATAAAGACTTAATTATTATGCTAGAAACTTTTGAAAGATCACCAGACCCAATCGCTGGGATTAAGTTTCCAGCTAAATATGCTAATAAAGGCCAACAAGCTACGTAAATAAGCATGCATATAAAACCCTTGATAAACCTATTTGAATATGGTCTGACTGGTGGTATTAATTTCAAGATATTATATATTTAATTGTTATATCCTACTTTATCAATATCTTTGAGTTTAAAAACAATGAAATTGGATCAATTCTTAAAATGGAAAAATTTGGTATCTACTGGTGGCGAAGCAAAAATTTTTATTAAATCCGGTTCTGTTTTGGTTAATGGTGTAATTGAGACTAGGAGAGGAAGGAAGTTAAACAAGGGTGATAAAGTAATATTTCTAAAAAATGAATTAATTTTTGAATAGTTAGCTTATTCAACTCACTTTGTATTAGTATATTTTTCTTGGAGATAGTATTTTGAGAAAATCTGTAATTGCTGGTAATTGGAAAATGCACATGACTTGTGCTGAAGCTAAATCCTATCTAGAAGAGTTTATTCCTTTAATTAAAAACATAAAAGACGATCGTAAAGTTGTTATAGCTCCACCTTTCACGGCTATTTCAACCTTTTCTGATCATTCTGATTTTGATTATATAGATATTTCTAGTCAAAATATTCATTGGGAAGATCAAGGAGCATTTACAGCAGAAATATCTCCAAAAATGCTTCTTGAACATGGCGTCTCATATGCAATCGTTGGACACAGTGAGCCAAGGAAATATTTTAGTGAAAGTGATGAACAAATTAATAAAAGAGCAGTTTTTGCTCAATCTAGTGGACTTACTCCAATAGTTTGTGTTGGAGAAACATTAGAACAAAGAGAGAGAGGAGAAGCTGATAGAGTTATTACTAGACAGGTTGAACAAGGATTAGAAAATACAGATCCAACTAATTTAATTGTTGCCTATGAACCAATATGGGCTATTGGCACTGGTAAAACATGTGAGGCAGAAGATGCTAATAATATATGTTCTTTGATTCGGAAATTAATAGGTTTTGATGATGTAATTATTCAATATGGAGGATCCGTTAAACCTAATAATATTGACGAAATCATGTCAATGAGTGATATAGATGGGGTGTTAGTTGGAGGGGCTTCATTAGATCCGAATAGTTTCGCGAGAATTGCAAATTATCAATAATAAAAATTCATGGCCAAAAGGCTGGGGACAAAAAACTTCAATTATGGGAGTTATTAATTTAACTCCCGATTCATTTAGTGATGGTGGAGAATTAAATTCTTCAAAAAAAGTTTTAGATCAAGTAAATCATTTCTTGAGTAATGGCGTTGATGTTATTGATCTTGGTGCTCAAAGTACTAGACCAGGGGCTGAAGAAGTTGGCTCAGGCATAGAAATAAAAAGATTGATTCCTTATCTAAAATTAATAAAATCTGAATATCCAGATGTTTTAATTTCTATTGATACTTTTAATTCTGACGTAGCTTACGAAGCTCTATTAAATGGTGCTAATTGGATAAATGATGTCACTGGAGGAAGAAGAGATATAAATATTTTGGATGTTGTATCAAAATTCAATTGTCCATTCGTCATAACGCATAGTCGTGGTAATAGTCAAAATATGAATCAACTCTCTAATTACCAGAATGTATTAAGTGACGTTAAATGCTCGCTTGATAATTTAATTAAGAATGCTTTAGAAAAAAATATATCTAAAAGAAACATAATTGTTGATCCTGGAATTGGTTTTTCAAAGGATATCATTCATAATTTGGAAATATTGAGAAACTTAGATGTATTTAAAAAATGGGATTTGCCAATTTTGATAGGTGCATCTAGGAAGAGATTTATAGGAGAAATTTTGAATGAGGAAAATCCAAAAGAAAGGGATATAGGAACACTAGCAATAAGTTGTCTGTGTTCTCAATTTAATATTGATATTGTGAGAGTCCACAACGTTAAACTAAATTATCAAATCCTGAAAGTGGCTGATAGGATTTACAGAAAATAACAAATTTATTATTCCTTAACTCCTTCGATTTTATCCTCTACCTCTTGGTATAGTTCTTTCAACTGTTCTATATTTTCATCTGAAGTTTCCCAATATCCCCTACCATTAACTTCTAGCAATGTTCCAACAATTCTTCTGAAACTATTAGGGTTAAGATCCATTAATCTTTTCCTCATCTCTTCGTCATTTATAAATGTTTCATTAGTTTCTTCATATACAAAATTATCTACTTGACCACTTGTAGCACTCCAACCAAGAGTGTAATTAAGTCTGTTAGAAAGTTCTCTAACTCCTTCGTAGCCAGATTTGAGCATACCTTCATACCACTTAGGATTTAAGAGTTTGGTTCTTGAGTCTAATCTGATAGTTTCTCCTAGTGTTCTAACTTGAGCATTAGAAGTGGTTGTATCTGCTATGTAGCTACTTGGTTCTTTTCCGTCATCTCTTAAAGTCTTAATCAATTTTGTAGGATCCGAATCAAAATAATGACTTACATCTGTTAATGAAATTTCTGAAGAATCAAGGTTTTGAAATGTAACATCTGCTGTTTTCATTACTGACTCAAATACCTCTCTTTTTTGATTCATCTCACCTGGATTATCGGCATTAAAAGCATATGTTTTGCGAGATAAATACATTTCTTGTAATTCATTTTCTTCCTCCCATGTTGAATTTTCTACGGCTAAATTAACATTTGAACTGTAACTTCCACTTGCATTAGAGAATACTCTCGCTGAAGCTTCTCTGATAGAAGTGCCTTCTTTTTCTGCTTGTTCTAGTGAATGTTTCCTCACAAAATTAGATTCCAGTGGTTCATCAGCTTCAGCTGCTAATTTGACTGCCTGATCTATTAATGCCATTTGATTGATAAATAGATCTCTAAATACTCCTGAACAATTAACTACTACATCTATTCTTGGCCTACCTAATTCTGCTAAAGGGATTAATTCTAATTTGTTAATTCTTCCAACAGAATCTGGTTTTGGTTTTACCCCAACAAACCATAATATTTGTGCAAGTGATTCCCCGTAAGTTTTGATGTTATCAGTACCCCATAAAACACAAGCTATTGTTTCGGGCCAAGTTCCTTGCTCTTCTTTTTGTCTCTCAATTAATTTGTCAACAACAGACTTAGCTGCAGCAACTGCTGCTGTAGTTGGGATTGATTGAGGATCAAGTGCATGGATATTTTTACCACTGGGTAAAACGCCTGGATTTCTTATGGGATCTCCACCTGGTCCAGGTAAAACATAATTTCCATCAAGTGCTTTAATGAGGCTATCCATTTCTTTGTCTGCGCAGACTTGTTCCAGACAGAAAAGTAAGTAATCAAATAATTTATTTAATTCCTTCTGATTAACTTCATTAAATCCATTTAATCTGCAAACTCTTAGCCAAGGGGTAGGTAGATTTAGACCAAAAACTTTAAGTAAATCGAAAAGTTTGGAAAGAAGTGATTTTTCTAAATAAACTCTGCCATCAAGAATTTTTAAAGAGTTGACCATCGCAAAAATAGACTCTCTTGCTGTTTTTATAATTTTTTCATTTAACTCTACAAAATTAAGTTCACCTTTATTATTACCATCATAAATTTGTTCAATAGTAAGACCGATGGATTCTGCGAGTAATCCAGGAAGAGATCTTAATCCTTCTTGTTCTCTCTCTAAAGAAGCAATATTTACAAGTGTTGCAACAGCTTCCTCTGCTGTTGGAGCTTCTCCAATAGTATGAAGACCGCAAGGTAACAATCTACTTTCAATCTCCATCAACTGTTTATAGACATTACCAACAAATAAATCTCTTTCATCTATTGAAAGTTCTTCTACTTCTTTTGAAGGAAGCTCTACATCTTTGTCAAGGTTACATTGTTTAGAAGTTTCAACTATTGCATTAACAATTTGAATACCCCTGCTATTTTCTCTTAATTGTTGATAAGAACCAACGAGTTCACTAAGTTCTTTAAGTCCTTTGTATAGTCCTGCATTTTCTGCTGGAGGAGTAAGATAACTAATAGTTGAAGCATATCCTCTTCTCTTCGCAATTGTTGCTTCAGATGGATTATTCGCAGCATAGTAATACAAATTAGGTAATGATCCAATGAGAGAATCCGGATAGCAAGTTTCACTCATGCCCATCTGCTTCCCAGGCATAAATTCAAGTGAGCCGTGAGTTCCAAAATGAAGAACAGCATCAGCCCCCCAGATTTTTTCTACATATGTGTAATACGCTGCAAAACCATGATGAGGACTAGCACTTCTTGAATAGAGTAATCTCATGGGATCACCTTCATAACCGAATGTAGGTTGAACTCCTATAAAGACATTTCCAAAATGTTTCCCATAGATAAGAAGGTTTTGTCCGTCACTATTAAGGTTGCCAGGAGGTTTACCCCAATTTTCTTCGAGTCTTTGTGAATATGGGGTGTACTCTTCGTATTCTTTTACTGACATCTTATGAGCAATATTTAACTCTGGAGAGCCATCCATCGCTTCTGGGTTGTTAATTACTTTTTCCATTAATTCTTTTGAATTACTTGGAAGTTCATCTATTTGATATCCCTTCGATTTCATTTCAAGGAGTACTCTATAAATTGAACCAAAAACATTCAAGTATGCTGCCGTACCAACATTACCTTTGTCTGGTGGAAAACTAAATACTGTGATGGCTAATTTTTTATCCTTTCTTTGTTTAACCCTTAAAGTTGACCATTTTATTGCTCTTTCAGCTATTACATCAACTCGATCTTGGAGGGTATGCGCCTTACCTGTTGCATCATCACGTCCTGAGAGAATAATAGGTTCAATAGCACCATCAAGCTCTGGAATTGCAATCTGAAGCGCTACCTGAACAGGATGTAAACCTAGATCACTATCTTCCCATTCTTGCGTGGTTTGGAAGACTAATGGAAGTGCAACCATATAGGGTCTGTTTAACCTTTTTAGGGCTTCAATGGCTTTAGGATGATCTTGTCTTGCTGGACCACCAACTAGTGCAAATCCTGTTAAAGATACAACTCCATCTACTATAGGTTGATCCTTATTTGTGGAATCATAATAAAATTCATTAACTGGTTTAGAAAAATCTAGACCTCCACAGAAGATGGGTAGTACTCTTGCACCTCTGTATTCCAATTCTTGAATAACAGCAACGTAATGAGCATCATCTCCCGTAACGATATGACTCCTTTGAAGCACTAAGCCTATTGTTGGAGTTTTGTCATCTTTAAGTTTTATATCTTTCCTATTATTTTCCCAATTTTGATATTCTTTAAGACTTTCAAACATGCAAGGAGCAAGAGGATGCCAAATTCCTAAATCTGGGAATGTTTCAGGGTCTTGAATTTTGAATTCTTCTATTTGTTCTTTTATGATTTCTGAAACAGCGTACTTTTCAGATATCATTAACAAGAAGTTTTTTAAATTCTCAGTTGTACCACCTAACCAATACTGAAAACTTAGAATGAATGTTCTTGCATCTTGAGCTTTTTCTACTGGAAGATATTTAAGTATTGAAGGTAGTGTGTTTAATAACTTCAACATTGAGTCTTGGAAACTTGCTCCATCAGATTCTTTTTTCTTTTTTATTAAATCTCCAATAATACTTTTAGATTGACCAAGTTGGGCCATACTAAATGAACCTAGCTTATTTAATCTCATTACCTCTGGCATGGAGGGGAAAATAATTGATGCTTTAAGTTTGTCTTTAAATGGAGTTACTGCATCAACTACTTTTTGAGCAAGGTCTTCAATGAAAATTAAAGAGGCTACGAAAATATCTGCATTAGCTATATCTTCTTTAAAATCTTCAAAATTACTATCATTCCTAAGTTCTTCGATAAGATAGCCGCTAAGGTCTATACCTATAGGCCCATTCATATTGTTTATTGACTTTGCAGCTTCCGTTAAGGAATTTTGGTATTGTGGCTCAAGGACAACATAAACTGCTTTTATTACAACTTTGTGTTTGTTATCCTCAACAGGAGATACTCTGCGGTTTGCTGAGCGGACCTGCGTAAACATTGATTTTCTTTAAGTATTTCTACCAGCCTACGAATGAAAAGACGTTATTGTGTGGAATATAAATAGCGTGTAACAACCTTTAAAAAAAAATTTTTAAAAAAATGATTGAAAATTCTAAAAAACCTATACCAGTACTAGTATCCGGAGCTTTAGGCAGAATGGGTAGCGAAGTTGTTAATACTGTATTAAATTCTACAGATTGTGAACTTGTTGCAGCAATCGACATAAACGAAAAGAACAATGGCTCAAATATTTCTGAATTATTGAAGGTAAAAAATTGTGATGTTTTTGTTTCAAATGATTTTGAAGGAACTTTATGTTCTGTAAGTCAAAATTATAGAAATGAAAATATCAAACCTGTGCTGGTTGATTTTACTCATCCTGATTCTGTATATGAAAATACGAGATCAGCTATTGCATATGGTGTATCACCAGTAGTAGGAACTACAGGTCTCAGCCCTTCGCAAATACAAGATTTGTCTGTTTTTGCTCAGAAAGCATCGGTTGGTTGTGCAATAATTCCTAATTTTTCAGTAGGCATGGTTCTTCTTCAGCAAGCGGCATCGGTAGCTGCAAGGTTTTATGACAATATTGAATTAATAGAAATGCATCATAATCAAAAAGCTGATTCTCCTAGTGGGACTTGTATAAAAACTGCAGAAATGATTGAAGAATATCCAAAGAAATTTAATCAAAATTTAGTAAAAGAGTCTGAGTTATTGACAGGTGTACGAGGTGGGCTCAGAGATTCAGGAATTAATATACATTCTGTACGATTACCAGGATTACTCGCTCATCAGTTAGTAATTATGGGATCTGCAGGAGAAACTTACACAATTAAGCATGACACTATTGATAGAAAGGCATACATGCCAGGAGTTTTACAGACTATTAAAAAAATTGGTAATTTTGAAACTTTAGTTTATGGACTTGAAAAATTGATTTTTTAAAATGTTAATTCCAATTAATTCAAGTCAAATTTCAAAACTTATTCCTGCAGTTGGTACAGGAAGTCAATTTAAGTACGCGTTGGGGAATCCGAGAAAAATTCTTCAAAGAGTAATTGTTTCTTCAATTGGTGGATTTATCTCATTAATTATTAGTTCGACTGGAGATCAAACTAATAATTTCTGGTTATTCCTATGTGTAGGTTTCTTTTTGTATATCATCTGGGGCCCAATTCTTGAATCAAGTAGAAAAAATTTGCAATTAAGAAAATATAAATTTTTTTCTATTTTTGATGGCTATATATCAGATATCTATAAAACAGAAAAGATCGAAAGTTCAAGAGAACAATCTAATAGGCAAGGTCGATTAGAAGTTATTGAAAACAAAAGGACTTGGTTAGTACTTGAATTAGAAGATGAAGATGGTTATTTGGAAAAATTAAGTTTTCCTATGGAAAATAAGCACAGTCAAATTAGGGTGGGTTCCAGTATTAGATGTTTAATAACATCTGATAATCGTAATTTTGACAGAGATTTTTATTTGACCGATGCTTGGCTTCCTGAAGTTAATTTATGGGTTGGTGAGTACCCATATTTATTAAGACCAGCATTTGAGGAAATTTGCTATATTTATTTGAATAGATAGTTGATGCTTATAAAAATCTGATGAATAATAAATTTAATTTTAAAATTGTTGGATCAGGTCCCACAGGTTTATTACTTTCAATCGCACTTTCAAAATTTGATTGTAATATTTTTTTAACTGATTTAATATCAAAAGATAGATTAATAGATAAAGATAAAACTTATGCAATTACTCACTCATCAAGAAAAATCTTATCTAAATTCAGACTTTGGAAAAAATTAGAACCATTTTTATTTGGCTTTGATTCTCTTTCAATTTCAGATCGCGTAACTTCTGCTTTTACCAATTTATCAACTTCTGACTTAGATGATGATATAAGTTCTGCTGAAAATATTGGCTGGGTAGTTAAACATTCAGATCTCATGAACGTATTTTTTCAAGAAATTGATAATTATGAAAATATTTTTTTTATGACGCCACAGAGATTGTTACGTAAAAAAATATTATTTGATTATCAATTCTTTTCAACCGGAGCAAACTCACTTGATAAAAAATTCTTAGATTTTGTTGATATAAAAAAATCTTATGATCAGTCTTGTTTAACTTTTAAAGTTTCTCTTAGAGGTCATTGTGAAAAGCGTGCTTATGAAATTTTTAGGAAAGAAGGCCCATTAGCATTATTACCTTTAGAAAAAAACTTATATCAAGTAATTTGGACTTCCAGTACATTAAAGGCAATTGAAAGGTTAAATTCTGACAAGAATTTTTTAATGGATAATTTATCAACAATCTTGCCAGATGAATTTAAGTTGGACCAAATAATTGGCGAATTTAATATTTTTCCTGTTTCATTATCCTTAAATTTACCAGTTTTAAATTTTAAAAAATTTGTTTTTGTAGGAGATGCATTCCATACATTTCATCCTGTTGGCGGTCAGGGTCTAAATACTTGTTGGAGAGATGTTAATACTATTTATGATCTTTTTAATAAAAATACTGCTATTACTAAAATGCAATTGATATTATTTAAGTTTAAGTATTTTTCAAGCAGGATTTTAGATATTATCTTCACTATTTTTATAACTGACTCATTGATATCAATTTTTGCTAATAGAAACGTTTTTTTATTTCCAATTAGGAATTTTTCATTTTTACTTTTAAATAAATTTACTTTAATAAGAAAATTAGTCTTAAATCAAATGACTAAATCTCTCATTTACTCAAGTATTAAATAGAACTGATGAATAATTATGTATCTCGAGAAATGATAATTTATTTATTTAATGTATTAGGTTTAGATGAATCTACAATTGAACTTGGTATAAGATTATCTATAAAAAATAACACACCATTGCCAATATCATTATGGAGTTATGGAATGCTCACTAATGAAGAACTAGATAAGTTATATTCATTTTTATTTCAAAAAATGGATTAATAATTCTGTTATAATCTGTCCATATTCAGATAAGGAACAATTACAGCTTTAACTAGAAGAAATCAGGTATCAAGAAAATCTATAGAGAAGCTTGATTTATTATTATTAATACTAGAAACTATTGATTTAAATGGTATCCAGTCCCTTTACGCATTATCAAATAGACTTAAACTAAATAATGTTTTACCAAATAAAGTGACTATTTGGAAATTAAGGAACAATAATCCACTTAGAAAATCCTATGTTACTAACAATATTAAACTTGACGAATTCGATGCCTTAATAAGAATTACAGTCGAAATGTCTAAATATTTATATCCTTATATTAGAGAGATACTGAAATCCAAAGAAAATATTGAAGAGAATTCACTAATCTGGAATGATTTTAATAAGAGATTTATTGAGTTGATTAAAGAGAGATTTAATCTAGATAGTATGAGAGTGAAAAAGCTTTTAAATCAAGCTGAAAATGATGAGATTATAATAAAGTCTTTGCTTATTTTATCTTTTTGTATTTCAAATCAGGGCTATCAAAAGTTGAAGAATTTTTTACACGATTTTTAATATGATGCAAAATAAATTGTCATTTCATCAATCTTCAGCAAGTCTCGAAATAATCGGATTGCCAGATTATTCCAATAATGAAAATAAAGAACAAATATCTATAATTTCTCAATGGAAATTAACCATAGTTGATAAACCACTTATTGAAGGAAAAATTGAACATTTAGGGCCTATTATGGATGCTTTTTATATTTATTCAAATCTTTTAATCAAAAACGAAATCCCAATATATGAATCTAAATTAATCGATATAAAAGCCCATAATCTCCACATACATAATATTGTTCTAAAGAGCTCTAAACCAAATGTAAAGCCTTTAGTTTTAAAGATTGGTAATTCATTGCTTTCAGATACTATAAATTGTTTTGATCAGTTAAATGAATCGCCAAAAGTAAGATTAAAAAAAACTAATATACCTACTAACATTAATAAAAAATTAAGTTTTAGGTTAAATAAAAAAGTTAAATTTTTCAATTTTTTAATTCCACCATTTATTGCAATTTGCGCTTTAATTCTGTTCTCTTCTTCTTTTATTTATTTCAATAGTCCTTTTGAAGATATAGAAAAAAAAGAACTAACAAATGCTGAATAAAGAGCAATTAGCATCTTAAATATAAACACGATACTATAGGTTAATTTCTTTTCAGAGTTATTCAAATTTTTTCTTTGAACTTTGATTTATGGCAGATTTAAACATCCCAAATTTGAATATTAAACCTGATAAATATATTTTTAAAAAAAAATTAAATTTAAGAAGAAAATCTAAAAAAAGACTATTTACTGAATCTTTCTTTTTGTTTATTTTGAGTGTTTTATTATTTTATATAAATTATTTAATTCCTAATAAAAATTTGCTGTTACAAAATCTACCTTCGACATTTAATAAATCTTTTTTATTATTGATTGATCTCTTTTCATATCTGTATGAGATATTGTTGGTGATTTTTATTTTTGTATCTTCTTTTACTGCTCTTATTTTAATGATAGGTTCATTTAATAGGTTATTTAAAGTCTCTAAGAGAAAGTCAAAACAAATTGTTTATAAATAATTTCAAATAGGTTGCATTAAGCCACCACTTCCTGAATCAGAATCATCATCATCATTTTCTGTTTCTTCTCCGAATAATGCAAATATGCCTAATACAATTGATGAAAGAATAATTGATAAGGGTAAAATCGAAGTTTGGATTCCGACGTCTATATATTCACCCATAAAATAAATAAATTTTTATAAACCTAACCGAAATCAAACTGATTCGCGGATTTTAAATAATTATTTAATAATTTAATCTCTTTTAATAAGTTCTTTATCGAAATTCTTTATTTCTCTTTCAAAAGTAACGAACCACAACATTAGTTGCTCAATTTGATTGTGAATTTCAGTTGCACCTAAACCCCTTATAGTGATGATTGAAAATGGTTGGCCTTCATTAAAATTAAATTTATTTTGAACACTACTTGCCAAAGAATTTTTAAGAATTTTAAAAGTAGAATTTTTTAATTTTGTCTCTATCAAGATGTTTGGCTTTTTGAGCTTGATCTTATTAAAACCACATTTTTTAGCTAGTAATTTTATTTTCATTATCATAATTAAGGACTCAACAGGTTTGGGTAAGTTTCCATATCTATTAACCCAGTCTGTAGCTAATTCAGTTAATTCATCATTATTTGAACATTCAGTAACAGATTTGTAAGCTTCAAGCTTCTCTTCTCTGTTTAATATCCATGTTGCAGGTATAAATGCATTTATTGGTAGATCAATTTGAGTGTCGTTAACTTCAGGTATTTCTTGCCCGCTGATTTCCGAAATAGCCTCATGGAGCATTTCTATATATAAATCATATCCAATAGCATTAACCTTTCCACTTTGTTCTTCTCCTAGTAAACTACCAACACCTCTTATTTCCATATCTTTCATTGCAAGTTGGTATCCACTGCCTAGTTCTGAAAAGTCTTTTATCGCTTTCAATCTTTGTTTTGCAGCGTCATTAATTTTATTTATATTTGGATAAAATAACCAAGCATGTGCTTGTACACCGCTTCTACCTACTCTTCCTCTAAGTTGATAAAGTTGTGAAAGGCCAAATTTGTGAGAATCTTCAATAATGATTGTATTTACTTTAGGGATGTCTAATCCACTTTCAATTATCGTTGTGCATATCATTAAATCTACTTCTCCATTATTAAAAGCAATCATTGCATTTTCAAGTTCTGTTTCGTTCATTTGCCCATGAGCAACAATAAATTTTAAGCTGGGAAACATATTATTTAATTTATTTACAGCTTGATCTATATCAGAAATTCTTGGAAGAACATAAAAAATTTGACCTCCCCTATCAAGTTCTTGATTAATTGCAGTTCTTATAACATCCATATCTATTTCAGATAAATATGTTTTTATTGATCTTCTTGATGGTGGAGGAGTGTTTAGTAAGCTCATTTGTCTTAGTCCAGATAAGCTCATATAAAGAGTTCTTGGAATTGGAGTTGCCGAGAGAGTTAAAACGTCTATGTTGGTTTTGATTTTTTTTATTTTCTCCTTTTGCCTTACTCCAAATCTTTGTTCTTCATCAATAACTAGTAGTCCTAAGTTTTTAATTTCTATTTCTTTTCCTAAAATTTGGTGCGTTGCTACAACTAAATCAATTTTGTTATTTTTCAAACCTGCATAGATTTCCTTTCTTTCATTAACAGTTTTGAATCTATTGAGTAATGATACTTTTATTGGGTAAGGTGAAAATCTATTACTTATTGTCCTCCAATGTTGCTGAGCTAGGATTGTAGTAGGTGCTAGTAATATTACCTGTTTGCCTGATGTAATAGCCTTAAAAATAGCCCGAACAGCTACTTCTGTTTTGCCAAATCCTACATCTCCACAAACTAGCCTGTCCATTGGCTTTTCGCTTTCCATATCAGATTTTATTTCTTCTACAGCAGTAATTTGGTCAGGTGTTGGTTGATAAGGGAATGATTCCTCTAATTCATCTTGCCAAGGACCATCTTCTGGGTAAATGTAACCCTTTAATTTTTCTCTCTTTGCATAAAGTTTTAAAATATCGACAGCAACTTTTTTGATTTGTTTCTTATTTTTTTCTTTTATTTTTTCCCATTCTGTCCCTCCTAATTTATTTATTTTCGGCTTTATTTTTCCGCTTGATCTATATCTGTTAACACTACCAAGTTGATCAGCAGCAACACTTATCTTTCCATCTTGATACTGAATGACTAAATAATCTCTTGAATCTCCAGTTATATTTATTTTTTCTATTTTTAAAAATTTTCCTATTCCATGATTTTTATGAACTATAAAATCACCGGGACTAATCTTATTTACATTTATATTTGAATTGACACTTCTTTTTTTTCTTCTTATGAATACATTATTAAAAAGAGATTGTTGTGAAAATAATTCTTTATCTGTTATCAGGACAACTTTCACTATCGGAAGATAAAACCCCTCGATTTCGTAATTGTTCTTATTTTTTAAAATTAGAGGAGTTGAATTATTAATTGACTTATATGCTTCATCAATATCATTAGGATTGTTTAAGAAGTTTGCATTACATTCGTGCTCAAAAAGTAAAGTCCTTGTTCTCAATGGTTGTGCTGATAATATCCATACTTTTTCATTATTTTTTATATTTTTATTTATATCATTGGATAATTTTCCTACATTTTTAGAGTATGAATTTAATCTTTTATCGTTTAACAAAAATCTATTATCGATATTGATTTTAGATTCAAATTCATAAAATTTTATTAAATTAAAATTTCCTAGTGATTTTAATATTTCGTCAAACTTTAAATGCAAATTAGGTTTTACCTCTAAATTAATGTCATTATTTTTAAGGTTCTCATTTAATTCATACTTACAATTATCAAAATTACTTTCTGAATCTAGATACCAATTATTTACAAATTTTTTACAATCTTCTAATTCATCAATTACAAGAATTGTTTCCTTATTTATAAAATCTATTATGTTTGAGGGTTCTTCTTCAATTATTCCTAAATAACGATCAAGATTATTTTTATTTATATCTTCTGAATTAAAAAGATTGTTCTTGGATAAATTATTTAACTTATTTTTTATTAGCAAATCAAATCCAGCCTGTATTATTTCAATATTATTTATACTTTCTAATGTTTTCTGTGTATGGGGATCATATTCTCTTATTTTCTCAATGACATTATCAAAAAATTCTAATCTTACAGGAAACTCATTATTGACAGGATAAATATCTATTATTTCCCCTCTCCTACTCCAGAATCCTTCAGTTGAAGTTACATTATCCTTTGTATAGCCCAACAAAGTAAGTTTATTTGCTAATTCTTGAATCTCGATTTGAACTCCTTTTTGCAAATCTAATTTGTTTTCAATTAATAAGTTTTTATTTATTAGATGAGGTTGTAGTGATCTCTCAGTTGATATAACAATATTAAGTTCATTTTTCTCTTTTTTTATTAATTTGGATAAAACAGTAAGCTGACTAAATTCAATCTCTTTGGATTTATTAATTGATGAGTATGGTAGATGTTCTGTTGGAGGATAATATAAAACTGCTTTATCATTTATACTTTCAAAATAACCAATCCATTTGTAGGCAATTTCTACATTAGGACAAATTAATAATATATTTTTTTCCTCTTTTTTCGCGATGCTATCTAATATTATTGATTTTGCATATCTACTTGAACCAACAATATTTAATTCATTATTTTTTGAAATTCTTTTTATTAATTCAGAAGTAATTTGTGAGTTCGAAATATAATCAACTAAAGTATTTAAACTCATTTATAACTATCAATCTTGATTACAAATATCCGATCCATTATATTAGATTTTATACTGATTGTGAATAATATTTGATGGATTCCGCCGCAATAAATTCTTTTATACCCACACTAGATCAGGTAGACAGTTGGTATGAAATTTTTACACTTTTACCAATATTAATTACTCTAGAATTATTATTATCTGCAGACAATGCTGTAGCACTAGCTTCTCTTACTAAATCCCTCGATAGTTCAGAATTAAGGTCAAGAGCCTTAAATATTGGTATAACAATATCTTTATTATTTAGAATTATTCTAATCATATTATCTAATGTTCTTCTAAAGTTTATTTTTATTAGAGTTTTTGCTGGTTTTTATTTAATTTATTTATTCTTCTCTAATATTTTTTTAAATTCAGATATAGAAAACGCTGAAAATGGGACAGATAATAATAAAAATAATTTTAGGTTTTTAAGGGTTGTAGCGCTTCTTTCAATTACTGATTTTGCTTTTTCCATAGACAGTATCACTACTGCAGTAGCTATAAGTGATCAATACATATTAATTATATTTGGAGCAGTGATTGGAGTATTAGCCTTAAGATTTACATCGGGGATTTTTCTAAAACTTCTGGATATATTTTCTAGATTAGAAACAGCCGGTTACGTAGCAATTTTAATAGTTGGGATTAAACTTTTACTAAATACGTTAATTAAAGAATCTATTCTTCCAGACTATTATTTTTATTTTTTGATTCTTTTTGCTTTCATTTGGGGATTCTCTAAAAAAGAATCTAAAACTTAATCTGAGAGATATTCACCTGCTGATGGCTTTAACTGTTGAATCAATTGCTTTTTGCTAGAAATGTTTTTGCCTTCAAGTTTTGCTTCTAACAAAATAATCGGATCAGTTTTAGTTGAAATTATAATTCCTTCATTTTCTATTACAGCAAGAATAAAACCTGGTCTTGAATAATTGCTCATGAAAAGGTATTTTTCATTTTTAATTACATCACTAGTCAAAACTTTGATTTTAAGTATTTTAAGGTTCTTACCTCTAAAATTTGTATTTGTTCGTGGGTATAGTCCTTTTATTTTTTGAGAAATTTTAATTGCCTCATTACCCCAATCAACTTTAAAGTCTGATTTTTCAATCATTCTTGCGTAAGTAATTTCTCTTCCAAGGGTATTTTGTTTTATTAATTGAGGATTAGTATTTTTATTAATATTTTCATCGATTATAGATGTAGCATTTAAAAATAATTTTGCCGATAAAATACTAAGTTTTTCCGATAGTGTATTTAAATTATCGTTATTACTAATTTTAATTTTTTCTTCCAACAATATGTCGCCAGTATCCAGTCCCTCATTCATTTTCATGATTCCTACACCAGTAAATTCATCGCCTCTTATTAGGGACCATTGAATTGGGGCGGCACCACGCCATCTTGGCAGTAATGAAGCATGTGCGTTCCAACAACCAAATTTTGGAATTTCCAATATCTCTTTGGGTAAAATTTTCCCGTAAGCTATAACAATAAATAAATCACAAGAAAGTGATTTAAGTTCATTTATAAAATCTATATTGCCCCTGATTTTTTCTGGAGTATAAATTTTTATAGATTCTTTCTCAGCAATGCTTTTTACAGGTGAGGCTATTAATTTATTTCCCCGAGATCTCTTCTTATCCGGTTGGCTAACTACTGCAATTACCTCGTGCTTAGATTTAATAAAAATATCAAGACTAGGAATTGAATATTCAGGTGTTCCCCAGAATATAATTCTCACGCGTCACCAGTTATTGATAATTCATCTACCCATATATGTGGAGAAATTCCACTTGTTGTTACCTCCTGGCTTGATTCAATATTTACTATATTTTTCAAAAGATATTTGATATCCCCTGCTACGGTGGCAGATTCTATTGAGATTTTTTTTCCGTTTTTGTAGAGCCATCCATCAAATGGAAGAGAAAATGAACCTTGACTTGCTCTGACACCTGCATGGATTGCATTTAACTCCTCTATATAAACAAATTCTCCCTCATAAGTAGAGTGATCGAGTGATGTTTTTAGATCAAAGTTTTCATCTGACTTTTCAACTACGATCCAATCGGGAGATACTGATACTTTTGATCCTAGTCCAGCGTGGCCAGTGGGAGTCGTTTTAAATATTCTTGCAGTTGATTCAGAATGTATAAAATTTTCAATTCTCCCTCTGTTAATTAGACATAGTCTTTTGGTTGGGGTTCCCTCTCCATCAAAAGGTGTTGAAGAAATATTCTTTTCGTGAAGGCCATCATCATAAATATTAAGTGCTTCTGTAGATAGTTTCTCTCCGATTGAATTTTTATTAGATAAGCTCACTCCATCAATGATGCTTCTAGCATTAAACATTGAGCTAAAGGCGTTAATGATAGTTAAAAAAGACTCTGGGGAAAAACATATTAAATATTTATCAGTTTTAATAGATGAATAATTTAAATGAGAAATTGTTTTATTTGAAGCCTCTTTAATACACGACTCTATATCTATATCATCAGCTCCATATCCAAGTTTTACGGAACCTGAACTACGAGGCTTCTTATTTTTCTCTTCTGCTCTTGCATATAAATATAGGGCTGCTTGACTTTTGGAATAACTTCGAAAGGCACCCTCACTATTTGCATAAACTCTCTCAAAGAAACTCTCAGATAAACCATTATATGGAACAGATTTTATGGATTCATGACTTTCTAATAGTTTTACTTCCGCTTCTCTTAAAACTGTAAGTAATTTTTTTATTCCAACAGGATTTCTTTTTTTAACTTCCTTAACTTTAATAGGATCCTTTGCTAGTGGTGAAAATTCTGTAGATTCATTCTTATTGCCGAAATCAGAAGCTATATTTGCTTGCTTAAGAGCCTTTTTAATACCAGATTCACTAATATCACTTGTTGTAGTAATACCAACTAGATTAGATTGATTCCAAACTCTTATAGTTAAGATTTGTTTTTGTGATGCCTTAAGTTGTTTAGCCTCTCCTTTATCTACTTGCACAGAATAATCATTAGAGAAGCTTGCTCCATAATCCCATTTTTTAAGATTTAGGAAATCTGCAGTTTTGGAGATTTGAGTTGTGATTTCTCTTGAATTCATATCTTATCTTCCGCCAACTGTTATTGAATCAACCTTAATATGAGGTTGGCCAACAGTTACGTTGACACTTCCACTAATGGATCCACAGAATCCAGGAGCCAATTCGAGATCATTTCCGCACATTGATATTTTTGGCATAACTTCTTTAGCCTCACCGATCAATGTTGCTCCCTTTACTGGACTAGTTAATTTTCCATTTTTAATAAGATATCCTTCTTCTACCGCAAAATTAAATTGTCCTGTAGCACCTACACTGCCACCACCCATTGATTTGCAGTAAAGCCCTTCACTAATACTATTGATTAAATCCTCTTTAGAGTGCTCACCTTTAGCTATATAAGTATTTCTCATTCTTGAAGCTGCAGCAAAAGAATAATTTTGTCTTCTTCCACTTCCTGTTCTTTTATGGCCAGTTCTTAATTCACCTGCCCTATCGGATATGAATTTTTTTAAAATTCCATCTTTTATAAGAACTGATTTTTCGGGTTCCATACCTTCATCATCTACTGATAATGAACCGAAGGATCCTTCTGATATCCCTTCATCTATTGCTGTTACAGATTCATGTGCAATTTTTTCATTCAATTTATTCTCAAATGGTGTTGTTCCTCTCTCTATTTGAGTAGTTTCAAGTAAATGACCACAGGCTTCATGGAATATAACGCCACCAAATTTATTAGCTAATACAACAGGCATTTGTCCTGCATCAACATAATCTGCATACAACATGTTCATTGAACTTTCAAACACATCATTAGCTGCTTTTTCGTGATCCCATAATCTAAATTCATTAGGCATTCCTGACGATCCAAATCTTCTACTTCCACTAGATCTATATTGGGCATCACTTGCAATTACGTTGAGACCAACTGTTTGATGCAATCTAATATCTGAGACATAGGTTCCGTCACTGGAGGCTATAATTACTTCTTGAAGATTTCTTGAGTAACTTCCTTTCCTAGTTATTATTTTATTATTTTTTTTTAAAGACTTTGTGCTAACTAGTAGTTTTTCACTTATCTCATGAATAGATGGGACTTCATTAATCCATTTTTTCTTGGATAAACTATAGTCCCTATGTTTATTTAAACCGTTAAATAGTTCTTTTTTGTTGTCTGTTATGTCTAACATCTCAATAGCCTGAGATACCGATCTCATCAAGCCATGCTTTGTTAAATCATTTGTACTTACAAATCCATCCTTTTTTCCCTTGAAAATTCTAATGCCAGCACCCTTTCCAAATGATGGACTTACACTTGTAATAAAATCTTCTTCTGCTAACACGCTTGAGTTGTCAGTATTCTCTATAAATATTTCTACAAAATCAGCACCAAGTTTAATTCCGTAGAAAATGATTTCTTCTAATAAATCTTTATTGCAACTACCAAAAACGATTTCATTTGATTTGATTTGTGACGTAAGCATATGAGTCTATAAATCTTCTCTGTATTAAAGATTATCTAATCGAAGGTTGGAAATCTTTGCTATCAAGAGGTTTTAATAAGTATAGTCTTAATAACTGGTAACCGTTTGATAAATATTTAGGTACTTTTTTAAAAGTTTTAGATACTTTATTTTCATCACTGTTTGCAATATCAGAAAGAACCTTATTATTCTCTACTATTTTATCTAATCTTCCATAAAAAGATTTATCATAAACGTCCATTACTACAGGGAAAACTCTAGCTGCAGTTTCATTTGTTTTATTAATAACAAACTGGTCGTAATCTCTGGCATCTAAACCTAAAGAACTGTAGAAATCTTTTTTAATTCCCAAATCCCTTGCATACATAGTTGCAAATACAGCTAATAGAAAGAACCTTGACCATAACTTGGATGTTAATGGAAGATTATTCAAGAAATATCTAAACCTATGGAAGTAGTCGAATAATGGGTGTGTAAAAGTAGAGCCGCCAATGGTAATTTTTTGGCTTAATGATTTAACAGTACGTGGCTGTGCTTTCATTAATGCGTCAAAGAAATCCCCATGTCTATTTTCATCTTGACACCAATTTTCAAAGTAATTAAATAGTGGAAAAATTTTGCTATCAGGGTTCTTTTCGAGATGCCTATAAATTGCTATGTATCTCCAATAACCTATTTTTTCGGATAAATAAGTAGCGTAAAAAATACTTCTTGGAGGGAAATAAGTGTAATCTTTATTGGCTGTTAAAAAACCTAAATCTAACTGAAGTCCAAAGTCACTCATTGATTTATTTAAAAAACCTGCATGTCTTGCTTCGTCTCTGGCCATATGAGCAAAACATTCAGCAAGTAGAGGGTTTTTGACTTTAATTCTCTTACTAAGTTCCTTGTAAAGTAAAAAACCTGAAAATTCTGATGTACAACTTCCCTCGAGAAAATCAACAAAAAGCTCTCTTGTCTCAGTATCTAATTTTTCTGCAGCGCCTTCAAATTCACTATTTCTTACAAAATGATGTCTATTGTAATCTTTCCTAAATTCCTCACAAATAGCTTCTAATTCCTCCTCGTTTATTGATAAATCCATATTTTCCATAGCCTCAAAGTCTGTTGTATAGAATCTTGGGGACAAAATTGTTTCTTTTGCTGGTATCTTTCCATTATTAATATCTTTTTTATTTTTTGATTCAACAGTTGATTGAGCCATTTTTTATTCGGTTTATTAATACTATTATTTACTATGATTTGTATTTTCGAGGGAAAAGTTAACTTGGTGTTATTGTTTTTCTAATTAACTCCTATTAACTTTTGCCCATTCAATCTTTGAAGTACTCTTGAAATTATTAATTTTAGGGTAATTCTTTTTTCGTCAATAAGAAAGGATTCAATAATACTGGGTTGTTGATTAGGTTTTGATAAAGAAATACTTTTTAATGAACTAATGTCATCCTTCTCAAAGGATAACCAAAAGTTACATGTATCTTTAATTTCACAATTTATTACCCAACATTTATCTCCAGCAATAGGTCTATTTGTGTTAGTGAGGTTAATATTGTTTATTTCTAATCCTCTTTGATTAATTTCCTCAGTAAGTGAGGGAATAAGGTGCATATTAATAAATTCTTTGAAAGGCTTTTTCTCTACTGGGAGATCTTTTTTTGGTTTTGTTATAGGTTTTTCGGGAGTATTAATTTCATTTTTTATAACAACTTTAGTAGCAGAATCACCACTATTAATATCTATGTTGATAACTTTTTCTGATTTAGGTTCTTTTATTTCCTCAGAGTTTGATTGTGTAATGTTGTCAGATATTTCTTTATTAACTTCATTATTTTTGTCTAAATTTTCTTCCATAAAAAAAAACTATTTATCCCATTATAAATTAAAAAAACATTTTTTAATTAATTTTTTTCTACCAATCATTATCAGCACTATCCCAGTCATCTTTAATATTCTGATTTGAATAACTTTGATCTTTTTTAAAATTATTATCATTCATATTTTTGACTACTCTGTAATTAACAGAAATCGTTGGTTGAGTTTCTCTAATATCCCTTTGTGGCGGCATCTCAACGTTTGGTTCCGTTTCTTCCTCAATATTATTAGATACAAAATCATCTTCCACATTTTCGAATGTTTTTTTTCTGAAACTAGTACTAGTTATTGTTGTATTCAATAAAGTGCTTACAAATAAACCTGAAAAAAATGAAATACTGATTAACTTGCCTATACTTACTTCTTGGAGAGTCCATTTAAAGTATCTGAATGAAGTCTTCTGATTATTATTTGTATATAATAAAATTTGAATAATTATTAGTAAAAAAAGAGTTAATAATAAATATTTTTTCTTAAACATATTTCTAATAAAGTTATCTTAAATTTTTTTGGTTAATATTTCCATAATATAATTTTTGAAAAAATATTTATGTTAATTCTAAATCAATTTGATATTTAAGAATATCGACTTTTATGATTTTTACTTCTATTGCATCTCCAACTTTATATGATTTTTTAGATTTCCTTCCAATTAATAGATTTTGCCTTGATCTATATTCATACCAATCATTATTAAGAGTGCTGACGTGTACTAAACCCTCTACATTAAGTTCTGATATCTCAACAAAGAAACCATATGTTTGCACTGATAATATAAACCCACTATAAATATTACCTTGTAATTTTGCTGCTTTTCTTACTTTTTTTATATTTATCATATTAGATTTATATTGCTTAACTTTGTACTTGTATTCATTAAGTTTATCTATAACAAACTTGTTAAAAAATATTTCCAGATTCTTTGAAATTGATGAATTAAATATACTCCAATTTACTAATTCTAATGAATTACTTTCCGCTATATTGATTGCATTAATATTATTCTTCTTTGATTTTTTACCATTTAATATCATATTAACAATACAGTACTGGTTAATAAGATTAGTGAAGTCAAATCCAGGAATTGTCCATGGAGAAATAAATAATTTGTCTGATTCATCATTATCAGGATTTTTAGATATCAAGCTTATTTCATTGTCCTTAAATTCATTAATTAGAAGTTTATGTAAGATTCTTTTTTTATTATCGTCGCTACATAATTTGATTACTTGACTAAATGTCAAATTACCATCTTCATTAAGCTCTATATCATTATCAATAAATTCTGAATATTTGATGATTTCATTTGCATTAACGTAATCTATTCCGTTTGAAATGTACCCTGCGCTTTTTAAGCCATATTGATTTGAATGTTTGAACCATATTAAATTAGCTTCATGTAGTATTGGTGAAAGGTATGTTTGGCAATCTTCTTTGTTTAATGATTCAAAATATCCTTTTGAATATTCAGCTGGATTATGAATAAAAAATTCTTCTAGAGCATCAATTTTATTAAGTGGAGCAGGAATTTCAACCTTACCCTCCAATAGATGTTTTTGTCTGAATGAAGATGAAATTTCAAGTATTTTATCTAAATCTTCGATATATTCCTTTATAGGTTTTAATACCCGAGAGGTAATTCTTGATTTGCTTTTTCTAGATAGAAGCGCGTCAGTATGATCACTTCCAACAATAAGAGAGCACTTTACTAAAGTAAGATGAAATGACCAATCAATTATTTCATTATCACTATTTAAATGCACACAGAGGCTTATTGCTTCATTCTTTTCACCAAATTTAAATTTAGAATCATTTCTTATTTCTTCACTAAGGTAGTTTTGCCAATCATTTAATAAGGGCAAAGATTCAGAACCTTTAAATAATATTTCTAGAGATTTTTTACTACTTAGATCTACTCTTTCTGCAAGATTATTTGTATGTATCCATAATTTAGTACTTTTATTTTTTCCCTGCTCTATTTGAATCATTGGGAGCATTGGAGAATTATTAGAATTCCAACTTTTGAATAAATAAGAGTTTTTATCTGTATGGTCTATCCTCTCCCTTTTTTCTATTTTTTTAGACTCAATATGATTGAAATTGTATGATTTAACGATATTGCTTTTAGATAAAACAAAGTCTGTATCATACTCTTCATTATTGTTTAGTTTTAGCTCTTGTATGACATGACCTAGTCCTTCTTCTTGACCTATGGGAAATCTATCAATCTCAACTTTTACTATATTCTTGTAGTCTGGATTGAAAGTGTATATTTTATTCTCTTTTGGAAGTTTAATTTTAGAAAGGATCCTATCGTCTATTGGGATTGCATATACATCATTGTTTATTATTTCAACTTTAGAAAGAAGTATTTGATTTGATCTTTCAAGAATACAATCAACTATTCCTTCAGGGGATCTTCTTCTATAACCCTCTTTTATTATCCTTACTAAAACTTTATCTCCATTCCAGGCATAGTTAAGTAGATTTTCCTTGATATAGATATCTTCTTTGTCTTTTCCCCTAACAGCAAAGCAATAGCCTTTGCTACTACATCTTATTTTTGCGATTATATGATCACTATCTTTTATGCAGGTATATTCATCATCTTCATTTTTATTAATTATTTCAAGTGCTTCTAGGGCTTTTAAAGCAATATCTAATTTATCTTTATCAGATTTCTTTGTTATATTTAATAATCTGCATAATTTTTTATATTCTAACCCTTCTGACTGATTAAGATTATCAATTATTGAAGATGATGTGAACATGATCTAGATGAAATTATAAATTAATTTAGGGGTATACACTTCATTATTACACCTTATTATCCAAGCTTAAAACTAATTATTTTCTTTCTCTTCTTTTTCATCTTTTTCGATAGTGAAAGAATTGATAAAAAGCCTTATACCTATGATAAAAAATGTAATTGAGGCTATTGATTTAAGAACAACTTCGGGTAAAAAACTTGAAATAGAACCGCCTGTTAAAGCTCCCAATAAACTCGCAATAACAAGTGCTGAAGAAGACCCGAGAAAAACTGCTAGTGGTTTATTTGAAGTTCCGCTTATAGTTAAAGTAGCCAGTTGAGTTTTGTCACCTAATTCAGCTACGAAAACGGTTAGAAAAGTTGATAGTAATAAACTTAAAACCATTTATAAATAATTTTTGAATGTTTCATAAGCTAAAAAAATACTTATCAGTATCATTAAAGCACCAGTTGATAAAGCAAATTTGCTAGGAGATATTTTTTTTGATACCCATTTACCAATAAGAACTCCTACTATGCTAGAGCTTATTAATGCTAGAGAACTTCCAAGAAAAACAATTATTGGTCTGCCTGATTCCGCAGAAAGCATCAATGTGGCTATCTGAGTTTTATCGCCAAGTTCAGCAATAAAGATTGTTGTAAAAGTCGTTATAAATATAGAAAAAAAACTTTTTTCTAAATTGTTTTCATTTTTTTCTAATTTACTATTCATTTTCCTAAAACAGCTATTTTAAAAGTCTTCATCTCTTTACTTTGGGATCCATAGTTTGATGAAATATGTTGTTTGCAGCAATCTATTAAAAATTTGTCACCAGATTTCAAATATCCCTTAAATGTAGTTGAAAATTCATTTACACGGCAAAAATGTGGTCTGGTTTCATAAATTAAGCATTTTTTATTTTCTCTGTCTAGGTTTTTACACCAACCGTCTCTTGCAGTCATCGAATTTATCAAAGCTATATCTTCTTTGTTAAGTTTGTCAGACAAATCGCTTCTTTCGTTCAAGTTGAATTTACAACAAGCTCCACAATTTTCTATACATGTCCATGATTTCATGATTTAATTCAATCTTGTAACGTATCAGTACAGTTTCTTCATTTATTTGTAAAAATAGTATCACAAAACATATTCATTAATCATGGCAACACTTATTCCTTTGGCTGTAGTTGCGTTAGCAGGACCAGCAATAATTGCTCTTGTATTTTACCGTAAATAAAATAAATTCTTTTTGGTGACGTATCTTGAGGGTGTTTATTGGGATTTAGATGGTACCATCGCAAATACTGAATTAGAAGCCCATTTACCTGCTTTTAATAATGCTTTCACTGAACTTTGTATTGATTGGAATTGGGACACTAATACATATATAAAACTTCTGAAGATAAATGGAGGCAAAAATAGGATTGCTTATTACGCTAAATCTAATAATGATGATTTCTCAAAAGATTTAATTCTCAAAATTCATGAAACAAAGCAGTTTCATTATTTAGAAATTATAAAAAAAAATTGTGTCAGTTTAAAAACTGGTGTTTTTAGATTAGTAAATGAATTACATAAAAAAAAAGTAAGACAATTTATTGTTACTTCAAGTTCAAGAATTCAAGTCAATCTACTTGTTGAATATCTTTTTAATGGCTTTAACCCTTTTGAGTTCATTATTTCAAGTGAAGACGTTGAATTAAAAAAACCTAATCCATTACCATATTTAAAGGCAATCCAATTAAGTGGTATAAACAAAAGTAACTCAATTGTTTTTGAAGACTCCAATCCAGGATTGAAATCTTCTTTGGCAGCTAACTTGCCGACAATTTTTGTTCCTTCAAATATCCCAATTGTTCTTGAAGAAAATATTAAATTAGATTGTATTTTAGACAGTCTTGGTGATGAGAATAATATGGCAAATGCAATTAAAGGCCCTAAACTAAAAAAATCATATGTTGACTATAACTATCTAAGTGATTATTTAGTGTCTTCTAATAATGCAAAAAACTAATTTTTCAAGAATTACCTACCAGTTAAATAATTTATTTTTTGGTTTTCTAAGTGATACTTGGAGAACAAAATCTATTGGTCTAATTTCTGTTTTGACAGGTTATTTTTTGTTTGCAAATTTTATTACAAAATTTATTTCTGAAGGTAAAAATGAGTTGATAATGGTCCCAATAATTATTGTTTTTATTGAAATTATTATTAGAATTAAACCTGCCGCAAGTTCGAAGTTTTATTATCTATGGTCAGTAGTTGATAAATTAAGAATTGGTGCAATTTATGCTGTCATACTTGAAGCATTTAAACTAGGGTCTTAAAAGCTATTCTTCTTCTTCTTCTTCAATAGGATAAACAAATCCTTGAGCTTTCCCAGTTAAAACTGATTTACCTAAAGATATAGCTTTTTGAGCTGCTATTGCTGCTTTCCCTTTCCAAACAGCGTGCCTTTGGTTCCTTTTGCTCTTTGATTTTTTCTTCTTTGGTACAGCCATTCTGTTTCTTTATTTCCATATAATAATATAACCTGTAACTGGTTATCTCCAAAACTTTTGAGTATATTTTGTTTATATACGTCAATTTTTTAAATAAGCATATATGCTTTATTAATCACTTATAAAGATTAGTGTTTAGATCAAAATTCTCATATTCAGATTCTAAATCAAGTTATTCGGATCTTCTAGAAGATATAGAGACGGGGAAAATAGAATCAATTCTTTTCTATCCTAGGCAGAGAGAAATTGATGTTTTGTATAAAAATGGCGATAAATCTAAGATACCTATCCTTTACAACGATCAATTAATCCTTGAAAAGGCTACTGAAAATAAAGTAGATCTAACTATTAACAATAGTAGAAAAGAAGCCTCAGCTGCTAATACATTTGCTTCAATAAGTCTTTTCCTGATTTTCATATTAGCTGTAGTCTTAATCTTGAGGAGTACATCAAAATTGGCTTCCAGAGCTTTTGGTTTTACCAAAAATAAAGCTAAATTTGTAACTATTGATGATGTAGAAACGAGATTCGATGATGTGGCTGGCGTTCCTGAAGCCGCTGAGGAATTAAAAGAGGTAATAACATTTTTGAAAGAACCTAAGAAATTTGAAAATCTTGGAGCAAAAGTTCCTAAGGGAGTTCTTCTAATAGGCCCACCAGGAACAGGTAAAACATTATTAGCTAAAGCAATTGCTGGTGAATCAGGAGTGCCTTTTCTCTCAATATCGGCATCAGAGTTTGTAGAACTTTTTGTTGGTGTTGGAGCAAGCCGAGTTCGTGATCTATTCTCTAAGGCTAAGGAAAAATCTCCTTGTATAATTTTCATTGATGAAATTGATTCTATTGGTAGGCAAAGAGGTTCCGGGATCGGAGGTGGCAATGATGAAAGAGAGCAAACCCTTAATCAGCTTCTAACTGAATTAGATGGTTTTGCTGATAATTCTGGGATTATTGTTTTAGCAGCAACAAATAGACCAGATATTTTGGATGCAGCATTATTAAGACCAGGAAGATTTGATAGAAAAATTGAAGTAATGCTTCCAGATTTAGATGGAAGAAAAAAAATTCTCTCAGTTCACTCACTTTCCAAACCACTATCAAGCGAAGTTGACTTAGGATATTGGGCTTCTAGAACAGTTGGATTTTCGGGAGCAGATCTTGCAAACTTGATGAACGAGAGTGCTATTCACTGTGCAAGAGACGAATCTAAATTAATCAGTGATCTTCATATAGAGAATGCTCTTGATAAAATTACCATTGGCTTGAGAAGCTCATTAATAACTTCTCCTAATATGAAAAAAATTATTGCTTATAACGAAGTAGGTAGAGCAATTGTATCTGCTGTGAGAAATGGTATTGAATCAGTTGATAAAATCACGATTTTACCTAGATCTGGATCTATAGGAGGATATACAAAAATATGCCCTGACGAAGATGTAATTTCTAGTGGATTGATTTCAAAAAAATTATTATTTTCAAAAATTGAAATTGCTCTAGCTGGAAGAGCAGCAGAAACGATAGTTTTTGGTGAAGGTGAAATTACACAATGCTCTATAAATGATATCTCTTATGCGACAAATATCGTAAGGGAAATGGTTACAAAATATGGATTTTCAATTATTGGTCCAATTTCAATGGATTCTGATAATAATGAAATGTATCTAGGAGATGGATTATTTAGAAGAAAGCCTCTTATAGCAGAAAATACCAGTTCTAGAATAGATAATGAAATCATAAATATTTCTAAAATTTCATTAAATAATTCAATAAAAATATTGAAAAAAAATAGAGTATTGCTAGATAAATTAGTTGATATACTTTTAAATCAAGAAACTATAGATAAAGAAGTTTTTAAATTAACAACTTCTAAATTGTTGAAAGTTTGATTTAATTGCTTTAAATTAAAAAAAATATTTTCTTGATAATTAAAAACAACACAACTAAGTTATTAGTTACACTTTCATTTTTACTTATTCTTCCATTTGTACAAAAACAATGGTTAAATTTGAATTCACTCGATATTAATAATATTTCCTTTTATTCAATTCTTTACTATTTGAGCGGTGCAATATGTCCATCTATTGTGTATATAAACTCTCTAAAAAACTATACATTCTATAATTTTAAAAGGGATAAAATCCATAATATAAAAATAATTAAAGGAAAAAGATTATTATTCTTAGTAGCAATAAATTTAATATTTCTCTCTTACTTAATAGCTGATTATATATATATAAATTATGATCTTATATTTAATTTATTTCTTGAAGGAGTTAATGTACCAAAACCAGATATTCCCCAGTTAAGTTTTTTCATATTTTTAATTTCTATCCTATTAATTTTTAAGAAATCTAGGTTTCTGTTAAAAAAAATAATATTGGTAAATTTTATTTTGATTTCTTTCTATCTTTGGCATCTTCAAATTAATAATATTAGTGTTTATGATCAGTTTTATATTTATAGATATTTTGGTTTAAATGACTTAAATTTAATTAATCTTTTTATCCTAATATTCATAGAAATTTCTTTTTATACGTGGTCCTTCTTATCATATAAAACTAATTTGAGCGATTGGATCGTGCCAAAACCTCAAAAAGGGGATTTAATCCACTTTTTGAATATATTTATTTTTTATTTTTTTATAATTATTTACTACTCAATACTTACTTAAATGTTTCTAATTCTTCTATAGCGCAGAAAAATATTCCTTACTACCTTTGGGGTCTTCTAACATTGTTTTCTCCCCTGGGGTCCAGTTTGCTGGACATACTTCATCGGGGTTTGCCGCAACGTATTGATAACCTTGAAGAATCCTTAGTGTTTCATCAACATTTCTTCCTACAGGAGCCTTGTTAACAGTCGTATGCATAACTACTCCTTCGGGATTGATAAGAAATAAACCTCTATCAGCCTCCCCATCATCATTTAGAACATTGTACGCCTGGCAAATTTCTCTTTTTAAGTCAGAAACTAACGGATAGTTAATATCACCTATACCACCTTCATTTCTTGGGGTTTGTATCCAAGCTAAATGACAGTGTTTGCTATCAACTGATACCCCAAGAATTTCCGTATTAAGTGCCGAGAAATCCTGGTATCTATCACTAAATGCAGTGATTTCAGTTGGACATACGAATGTAAAATCTAGTGGGTAAAAAAATAGAACAACCCATTTACCTCTTAGACCTGAAAGTGTAATCTCCTTAAACTCTTGATCATATACTGCTGTAGCACTAAAGTCTGGTGCTTCTTGGCCAACTCTTAAGCTCATGAAAAAATTTGTCCTTATTTAAATTATGTATGGTCTGAATGACCGTAATAAGTATTATAATTTTATTAATAATGAATTAGCAAGTTTTTTTTTAATTCAATGAAATGGCACTATTCTTTTACTAGGAAATTTACAATTTTGAATCACAATAAACTTTTAAAAAATCTCAAAAAGGAGTTAATTAAATACCCCATTAACAGGCTTGACAATAAAAATTCGAATTAAAAGAAATTTTATTTTATTTAAGATTCCTTAAAATTTAACTCTCTATAATTAGAAATATTCTTTTTAATATTTTTAATTATGGCTAAATATATTGAAAGACTAAAGGAAAAAGTTAAAATAAAAAAATTTGATTCTAATCAGCCAATTGGAGCTTGGATCTTCGTTGTAATTTTGAATATAGTTGGATTTGCGGGTTATTTTTACTTAAAGGTAAATCATATACAACTAGGTAGTTAAAAAATTATCTTATCTTATTTCCTTCTTAATTGAGCGACAAAAATTTTTTAGTCTTTCATTCCTAGTTAAGTCAGGTAAAGTCCAAATTGATTCTGTTTCAGGTAATGGATCTTTGCTCCATTCTTTGAATTCTTCCATTATCGAATCATTATTTAATTTTGATGTATATTTTTTTCGTTTTTTTAAATATTTTCTTATCACTGTAAGATTTGCCTTAATATATTCTCTCATAAATAATAATGAGTCTTATATTAATTTATCATTAAGGAAGTTCTTATTTAAAGAAAAGATTAATTAGACATTTTGAACTGCTTGAAAAAGTCCAAATGAATAACCTCCAATTAGAATCCAGCCAAGTACGCTTGATATTATTGTAGATCTTCTATTATGTCTCCTTAAAGCTGATTCAATCATTTCATTGACTTCATCTTTATTAAGGTATTCTTTCTTGGAGTTTTTTTTCATTGTTTTTCTTTTTACAATAAACGAATTTATAAGAAACTGAGCTTACGATATTTTCTTGTAAGTAAAGGTTTATTTTTGATGATTTTATAAATATTTTTATATTTATCATAAAATATATAATGAAATTTTATGAAAAATTTTTAAAATTATAAGATAAAGTATTTGAATCAAAGGATCATAGCTTTTTATACAAGTAATGAATATTAGAGATAAATCTGTTTTAGAAATGCTTAATAAACTAATCGTAATTAATAGGCTAAATAAAAGTCAAATTCTTCAAATGGTTAAATTAGTTTCAATATCAAATGATATCAATGATTTAAAGGATAACTTGAAATGGGAAAGTTCTAAATCATTTAATCAAAATATTTAAAATACATAAACTCATTGTTTGATAATTATTTTCTTGCAATTTACATAAGAGATACTTAATAGTTAATTCAATTAGTTAAGAGTTTTAGAAATAATTTATATAAGCTATTCAAATAAATTTTTGATAGTAATTTTCCTTATAAGAAACTTGCTCTTGATTACTATAATTAAGAGTTGTTTTCTTATCCTTGCTAAATGATTTAATTAATAATGTAGAAGTGATTATTATTATTATTAGTATTAGTAAATCTCCAACAGTAATCCCTCTCTCCTTTAGATTCATGATAAAACATATATTTTGTTTAAATATAGCCTTTATTGTTTAATAAACTAATATTTTTTACAAACGTGCTAAAAACAGATATGAAGGAAACATAAAAAGAATATAAAAATATTGAGACTATAACCTTTTAAGTCATATAAAAAAAATAGATAGATTCAATATATGGAAGTCAAAAAAAAAATTAGTAGTTCTAACACTCCTTATTTTTTCTCTAAAGAGATGATTATCACAAAAAAATCACTTAACGAAAATCAACTCAAATTTACTTATCAAAAACAGTTAATCTCAGATCTAGATAATAAGCACAAGGAATGGTCAAAATCGATTAACAGTAAATTTTAAAAGCTTTCGTTGATTATATTTAAAAGTTTATTTCTTTTAATTGTATTTTTTTCTTCCCAATTAAGTGTTACTTCCTCATTAATGATAGGTTTTGCTTCATAAGCTAGATACCAAAGAATAAATCCGACAGGAATTAATAAAATATGCATAGCAAAATTAGTTGACTTAAATCAAATATAGTGCAACACTTATAATGTGCAAGTGTCACACTATTTTTTTTTATTATGCCCTCTCCGAGGAAAAGAATTGGTTTTTTGCCAAGTGAAGAAGTGCATGAAATTATTGAAAAATTGTGCACAGCTAATGAGTTTAGTCAGTCAAAAGTCACAGGTTTATTAGTTGAGGAAGCGTTAAGGTCTCGAGGTGTATTAAATGAAACTTATGGTAAAAATCATAATTATAATAGTGATTCCATAAACTATTCTTTTGATCATGAAAAATTTTCTGAAAATAATAGTTCTTCACTTAATGTGGACGAATATGCAGTTAATAAAAAAGTATTATCTGATGATATCAAAATGATGCATGAATTTATTGAGTATAAGTATTTTAAGAAAGTTATGAAGCAAAATAACAACATTATTGAATAAATAGTGTCACACTATTAATGTTTATATAAGAATGCTTTTCAATGGAATTTAGAAATTAAGCAGAGATAAATATTTTTTAATATTTCTAATCAATTTCTTAAGGAAGGATCCAAAATAAATTGAATCTTTAAAAATTCAGCGGACTAAATCCTCGTGGAGATATGAACCTTAGCCCGCTTTAAAAAAATAGCAATAAAAAAATATAAATACAATAAGTATGTAAATTTAATTTTGATTTAAAATTGGATTATAAAAACTATAAATATAAATGGCAGTAAGTGAATTAAATAAAGATACGCATGATCAAATATGTGATCTTCTTGAAAATCTTCAGCAAATAGAGAAACTTAAAAATAAAGATATACGAATTTTGCTTGATAAGGTAGTAAGAAAATATGGAGGAAAAGTAGTAAATAAATGAAAAACCTATTAATCCCACTATTATTTTTGCTTCCTTTATCAAGTGTTGTAAATGGCTCCCACTTAAATAATCAGAGAGAACTTATAGTCATCTCAGAAAGCACTAGGGAATCAATCGAGTTGGCCAAATACCTTAAAGATAATGGTGTAGTTAAATATTCAGCATATTGGTGTCCTAATTGCCTTAATCAAAGTGAATTATTTGGTAAGCAAGCTTATAGAGAACTTAATGTGGTTGAATGTGCAAGAGATGGCATAAATAGTCAAACTCAGTTATGTATTGATAAAGGAATTAAAGGGTTTCCCACATGGGAAATAAATGGAAAACTAATTTTAGGTGTACTTTCACTAAAAGAGTTATCAAAGTTGACTGGATTTAAGAATTAAGGAAAATGTAAGATGATTAATGGCTAGATATTAAAGGTTATTTCTTGAGTACCTTTCATACATCCTCCAATTGGATAGTTAATTACTTTTTTTGATATTAATCCAATACTTATAGCAACTATTCCAATACCAAATAAAGCTCTTGATCTTTTGCTTTTGATGAGATATTTCATTTGGTATTTATTAATTAAAAATTAGTAGGGATTACTAAATTATAACGTGGATTTTTTTTTAAATAATAACAAGTAACCCTAAATCTATGATTTTTTAAAATAAGTTTTAGATATTAGATATCTTGAAAATCCCTAATCAATAAATGCTTATGTATCTTTTTTCATTATTTTTACTTTGTATTTGACAGTCTTTTTATAATTAAAATGAGACTTTTATTTTTTTATGAAAAATAAAGAATTTAATGTGACTCAAGGAATAGCTTTGTTACTTTTGAAACCATTAAATTTACCCGTTAACTACGCCCTAAACCTCATAATTTATATAACTAATCCTAGTAACAATATTGGATACTAATAGTCTTCCCAAACTGGTTTGGTTCTCCTCCAACCTTGAGCTATTAACTTTCTCCATTCATCTCTAGCTTTATCAACTTTAAGTTCTTCTCTGGTTGTCATAAGAGGTGGTTCTTTTCCTAAAACACCAAGAATTCTTCCAGAGTCAATAAACATATATTCAAAAAATTTATCTTTATTTTGATTATTCTTTGAAAACCTTTTAACCCTTGAACGATTCGAATTTATAAGCCAATAATTTTCTGTCAATCTTACTTATTTTATGTTTTCTCAATTGGAGCCATTGTTAATCCTTTGCTGAATAGTTGCTCATGATATAGCTCTGCTTGTTCAAGATTACCTCTCCATACCTCTGCAGATCCTGTCTTGTCAACTTTAATGGTTAGATCCCATGCTCTTTGTTCACTTATGCTTGGGATTATTGTTAGAAGACAATTTGCGACATGCTGAAAAGTATTAAAATTGTCATCAAGAACTATAACTCTTGCTTCTGGATATTTTGCTTTAGATTTTTTTGGATCTAAGACTGTGCCGAGTGAATTAACCATTATTGTCTTTAATAGTTTAATTAAAACAAAAATTTCACCTATTTTCTTCGATTTTAAATATTAAAAATGTCTCGAGCGTGACTTGAACACGCGACCTGCGGGCTATGAATCCGCCGCTCTAACCAGCTGAGCTACCGAGACATGGGAATATTGTAAGGCATTGGTTGTACTTAATTACCATTTTGAAAATTTATTTGTTTGTGGGCCTCATATATAGCAATTCCGCATGCTACAGAAAGGTTTAGACTTCTAACACCTTTTTGATCATTTTTTACAGTCTGTATATTCGGCATAAATATTGATACTAAAAAGTCGCTTTTATCAATAATGGAATCGGGTAATCCTAAATCTTCTCTCCCAAAAAGCAAAATATCTTCTTGCTTAAATTTAAAATCCTTCAAATATAATCCATTTTTTTTACTAAAAGAAATTATTCTTTTTGTTGATTTTGACGCTAAAAATTTTTCAAAATTCTCATACTGATTAACAGTAACTAGAGGCCAATAGTCTAATCCTGCTCTTTTTAAATATTTATCTTCTAGCTTAAAACCCAAGGGCTCTATAAGATTTAAAGGTATATTAAATGCAGCACATGATCTGGCGATATTTCCAGTATTTTGTGGGATTCTAGGTTCAAAAAGAGCGACTTCCAATTTTAAGCAGGTATTTCAATACTTATTTCATCTATTTTGATTGCTCTGCCGTTTATGGCCAGCCAATTATCTTTTGATATTTTGGTTATTCTCTTTTGAAGTTCGCCTATTCTCTCAATATATGTATTACCAATTTTATATTCAGAGACCAAACTCCAACCTACTTGTTCTCCAACAATAATTGTTATGCTTTTTCTTTTCATTAAGAGACTTATAAGTGAATTCATTTTTGTTGACCATTCATTTTGTTCCTTGCCAATACTTTTCATAACGAATCCCCCAATAGAATCTATTAATAATGGACCTTCTTCATTCCTTAATGTATTTAATAGATCTGTCGTTTCTATTAATTTCCAATCTTTTGGCCTTCTTTTTCGATGTAAATTAATTTTATCTTGCCATTCTTTATCTTCCAAATTGCTTTCAGATAAGGCAACATATGATAATTTTTTTACCTCCTTTGCAAGATGTTCGGCAAATTCACTTTTCCCACTCTTTGTCCCTCCTGTAATAAAAACTATATGAGATGAATATTCACTAATTCTTAAATCCTTGGCATTCATAAATTCTCTATTATTTAGAGAAATACCACCATGTTGCTAGAGGAATAATTGTGGCAGCAATTAACAAACCTATAACTATATAAGTAGCAGTTGAACTCTCAGTATCTTTTGATCTCATAGTGTTAAAGTTTGGATCCACTAGAGGGTTGTCGATAGATGATGGCTGACTTTTTTCGTAATTTATAACAGTCTTCTGTTGAGTAATACCAAAATATTCATTTATATTATTAATTTCGTTTGCGTATGTAGTGGAAGGGATAAGAATAAAAATAAAGCCAGTAAAGATAAGGGAAAGTATATATTTATTGATGTTTAGGTTCATTTTGAGAGATTTTTTTAGTTAATTATATATTAAAAACCATATGTTTGAGTAATTTTAATTCTACTAAACAATATAATATCTGCATAATTTAATTAGAAATAACATATTAAAAATATGGGATTCAATGGGAAATCATTAATATCAGTAGGTGTAATACTCTTTATTTTTCAGATAGCAAATTTTATTTCAATAGAAACAATCACTCCTGAGCTTGAAAGAGCACAAGTGTTAGCAGCAATAGCTTCGTTAATTATTATTTTGATAGGTTTTTTATTTAAACAATTCCAATCCGTAGCTGGTGAGAAAGCTGTTTTAAAAGGAGAAAATAAGTTTCTCTTCGATAGAAACTTGCCGGATGAAGTTATTGATGAACTTGCATGGGGTTCTGAAGCGATATTAACTTCTACAGCAGCAGCAGCAATATTAATCCACAATGATGGCGTTAATATATTGAGGAGGGGTATCACTTCAAGTAATGATTTTAAACCTGGGGAAACTTGTCTGAGATCTATAAAAGATAAAAAATTAATATCATTGGCAAACACTAAATTTTATCCTGGAAGAGATGAATTTTATAATTTTTGCGCTGAAATTCCATCTATTTTAGTTGTACCTATAAATAATAAGGCTTTCATATTGATAGGAGGCTGGAGTGCTAAGTGTTTTACGAAGTCTGATGAAAAATGGATTAATAACTGGTCCAAAAAAATTAATAATATTTTCTCAAAAAATAAAATTTAAAAATATATTATTGATTTAACTCTTTTATCTTTTGCTTCAAAGCTTACTGATTCAGTATTTAAATTATAGTAAGCATTTTCTGAGTTTATTTCATATTTATTTTCGTTATTTTCATCTTTAATTATATATTTTACTGGATTGAAAAATTCAATTATGTTATCTGAACCCAATATGGCTTTTCCTGAATTTAAGATGATATTTTGATTTTCAAATCTTATATTTCCCTCTAATAGATAGTCAGTATTTTCTATATTCCAAATAAAATTATCAGCATTTAAAATATCCTCATTATTTTTTAAAGTTTTTAATTTAACATTCCCTTTCAATTTCAAGAGTTTATTATTATCTGATAATGTAGATTCTTCTGAACTAATAATATATTTAGTTTCTTTCCCATTAAGAATATTAATAATAGGTTTTTTTAATTCAAATTCTAATTCAATATTGTCATAACTTGAATTTGGACTGGTAATAGAATATATTTTATCTCCACTTTTAGAGAATATAGTCATATCTAAACTGTCTATTTTTTGTATAACTTTATTTTCATCAATTACATTTGAGGCGCAACCAAGCATAAATAATGTGAGGAAAATTATGAATCTATAATTTTTGCTCATACTCTAGTTTATTTATGATTGGAGTGGGTTTAGGAAGACTTGAGTTGCTAACTAATAATCCCCAAATTAATTGTTTTTCCCAAGAAATTTCCTCTCTATATATAGAGCCAAGTTGTTCATTAATTTTTATAGATAATTCGGGCAATAAAGGTAGTAATAATAATCCTATAATTCTGGTACTTTCTAAAACGTTATAAATAATTTCTTTAACTAGAGGTAGATTATCCTTCTTTTTTATTAGCACCCATGGTTGATTATCATTCAAATACAAATTTGTATTAATTGCTAGGCTAAGTACTTCATTAGCTGCTAAATCTAATTTGTAGTTATCAAAGTTATAAATATAGTTCTCAACTGCAATTTTGGCAAAATTCTCTAATTTATTTTCACTTAAAATTTTTTCATTATTTGGCACTTTATTATCAAACCATTTTCTAGACATAGATGATGTTCTATTTAATAAATTACCAATTGTATTAGCTAAGTCATTATTGATGATGTCAACAAATCTTTTATCTTGAAAATCTCCATCATTTCCTAATGAGATGTCTTTAATGAGGTACCACCTTACAGGATCATTTCCATATTTTGTAAGCAATAAATCAGGGTCGAGCACATTTCCTAAGCTTTTACCCATTTTTTGCCCCTCTCTTGTAAGAAATCCGTGCCCAAAAACCTTTTTAGGAACTTTCATTTTGGCAGAAATGAGCATTGCAGGCCAATATACAGCATGGAATCTCAGAATATCCTTACCAATTAAATGAACATCAGCTGGCCATCCTCCATTAATTGATTTTTCCAATGAATGTTCTGTCGCATCAGAACTAATGGCACTTATATATCCAAGTAAAGCATCAAACCAAACATAAAAGGTATGGTTATCGTAACCAGGGACTGGAATTCCCCATGTAACATTTGTTCTTGAAATTGAAAAATCCTTTAAACCTCTAGAAACAAAATTTATAATTTCATTCTTTCTTTCTATTGGCTCTATAAAAGAAGGTTCGTTGATAATTTTCTCGATATCTTTTTGATATTTTGAAAGCCTAAAAAAGAGATTCTCTTCATTTTTCCATTCTAGATTTTTTTGATGTATTGGACACTTGTATGTTGATGAATTTTCTGGATTATCTTTAAATTCTTCACAACCGACACAATACCAACCTTTTTGAACTCCCATATAGATATCATCTGATGCTTTTACTCTTTCATAAAATTCATTAACAACAAATTCATGATTTTTTGAGCTTGTTCTTATGAATTTGTCAAAGGATATATTCCAATCTTTCCAATTATTTTTAAAGACTTCTGAGATTTCATCACAATGAGATTTTGGCGCAATACCCTTTTCATTAGCTGTTCTCTGTATTTTTAAACCATGTTCATCAACACCAGTGATGAAAACAACTTCTTTACCTGCAAGCCTTTTATACCTAGCTATTGAGTCACAAACTATAGTTGTATATACACTTCCTAAATGAGGTTTATCATTAACATAATATAAAGGTGTAGTAATGACAAAAGTCATGAAGCTTTTTTATTTATACTAACAGATATTTTTTGAACTAATAACAACCCATTATATTGATTATCTTATTAATAAATAAATTCTAAAAGATTACTATCATTTATAATATATTTAACTTTATATATTTTATTACTGTATATTTCTATTGATACAAAAAGAGTAATAAGTATTTCTAGTGAATAATCTGGAAAATAAACCAAAGCAATATTTTTTTTATTATTAATCCACTTAACGAATATAATTTTATAAAAAGCTTTTTTTTCATTCTTAAAAAATAATTTTAAATACTTAAATTTATCATTTTTAAATATATTATTATTTTCTGATTGTCTATTCTTTGAATAATCAATAATCTTAGAGACTGAATCTTTACTAAGAACTTCGTAATTATTAATTTTGTTATAAACTTGCCTTTGTATTATCAAATCAAGATATCTTCGAAGTGGTGATGTACATTGTACATACATTTTAAGGCCTAATGATTCATGGATTCCAGGCTTAGTAGTTATGTAACTTCTTCCCATATATTGTTTTAAAATTATATATTTAATATCACTATCATTATATCTATTGAGTATTTCAGTTGGATTGCAATTTATTTTTTGAATCCTAAATGCAGCCGCTAAATCATATTTATGTATAAATAAACTTGTTACATAACCCATTAATATCATTGATTCTGCAATTATAATTTGTGATTTAGTTTTCTCTAATTTAATTAGTAAAATCTTATCCTCATATAATTTAATTTTATTATTAGGACTTTCAAAAATAATTGCTCCTTGTTTCTTTCTAAATTTAATACTTTTTTCTAATAATTTTTTAATCTCAATTAATTCTATTTCTTCTTTGGGTTCTATTTCTAATATTTCATTTGCATCTTCATATGTTAATTGATATTTAGGTTTTATTATTGCTTCAGTTATTTCATATTTATTTATTGATCCATCGTCATTGAATTCTATTGCTGCACTAATAGTTTCTGAAACTTTATTTTGAGCTAGATTTGCATTTTCAAGAATATCTTTAGGAAGCATTGGGACATATTGATCAATTAAATATAAACTGCTATTTCTCTTTCTTGCATTTAAATCAGCATTAGAGTCATGCAAAAAGAGTTTGCATGGATTACTAATATGTATCCATAAAATTTTCTTATTTCCTTCTTTTATTTCTAATGAAATAGCGTCATCAACCTCATGTGGATCATCAGAGTCAATAATATATGTTTTTAAATCAGTTAAATCTTTCAAATATTTGAAATATTACAGTGCCAACTATATTCAATAAAAAATTATCCTTCAGGATTTACAAAGGGTAAAAGAGCTACAATTCTGGCTCTCTTAACAGCTAATGTGAGATCTCTTTGTTGCTTTGAAGTTAAACCTGTCATTCTTCTTGGTAGGATTTTGCCCCTCTCAGTTATGAATTTTTTTAGTAGTTCTACATCCTTATAGTCAATAGGATCTCCTGGTTTGATAGGTGATAATTGTTTTTTAAAAATTGAATTAGGCATGATTTAATTTGATTTGATTACTTAATTTCTTTGTGAATTGTCATCCTGTTTAAATGAGGATTAAACTTTTTTAGTTCTAATCTTTCGGTTGTATTTCTACGATTCTTTTCAGTAGTATATCTTGAGACGCCATTTGATCTCTTAGGATCTGTGCTAGTCCTAGCTTCAGTACATTCTAGGGTCACTACAACTCTTGTCCCTTTTTTGGCCATTTTAATTAATACTTTATTGTATAATTTTCTATTGTACATCTTCAACAAACTTTTTTGAAGATATACTTATTTCTTTTATCATCATTGACTAAAAAATATATATGAAAGTTTCTCAAAATTGGTTGAAAAATTTAGTAGAAATTACTTCTACTCCTGAAGATCTCTCTGAGAAATTATCTATTGGTGGATTTGAGGTTGAATCATTAGAAGACTGTTCAAAAAATGTAAATGGTGTTGTTTTAGGAAAGGTATTATCTGTTTTAAAGCACGAAGGATCTGACAAACTTTCAATTTGCCAAGTCGATATTGGTAATTCAAAGAATTTACAAATTATCTGTGGTGCGAGCAATATTAAAGCAAATATTTATGTTTATGTTGCTACTGTCGGTGCGAAATTAAATGCAGTTGATTTAACTATTAAAAGAAGTGAAATTAGAGGTGTCATGAGTGATGGAATGATATGTTCACTGCAGGAACTGGGTTTAGAGGACTCTAGCGAAGGGATAGAGATCATTGATGAAGATTTGGCCCTAAAACATGAATTGGGCACTCCAGGATCTGACTTGCTTCAATTAAATGATTTTATATATGATTTAGCCATTACAGCTAATAGACCTGATGGAATGTCTGTTATAGGTATAGCTCGTGAAATTTCTGCCCTTTTAGAATCCACCTTAAATTTTCCAGAATTAAACCATAAATACAATACTCATTTACTTAAGGGAATTAAACTTTGTCCAGAGGCTATAGAATCTAATTGTATCTATACAATAAGCTCCATTGATGGAGTAAATGGAGAGAAATTATCGCCAAATTGGCTTAAAGACCGTATAGAAAAATCAGGTATAAAATCTATTAATCTTCTAGTTGATTTGACAAATTATATTCTATTAGAACAAGGTCAACCTTTGCATGCGTTTGATAAAGATAAATTGTCAAACTTAATTGGTAAGGAAGTTTCTCCAGAAGATTTCTCTGTAAGAAAAGGCAAGGATAACGAAAGCCTTATTTGCTTAGATGGTAAAGAATATGACTTAAATGACAATATCACAGTCATTACTTGTTGTGATAAACCGGTAGCTATTGCAGGGGTCATAGGCGGTTTAGAGACTTCTGTAAGTAATAACACCTCATCTATTTACCTTGAAGGTGCTGTTTTTAATCCAGTTACTATAAGAAAATCTTCCAAGGCGGCTGGCTTAAGAACAGAATCTAGCAGCAGGTATGAAAAAGGGATATCATCAAAAAATACAATAAGTGCAGTAACAAGGGCAATTAATCTTTTAGAAGAATATTTTTCTATTAATTCACCAATAATCAATACTTCAAATTTAATAAGTAATGAGGATATATTTATTAAACTACGGAGAAATCGAATACATAAAATTCTTGGTCCATTAATTATTAACGATAAATTTGAAAAAAGAAATTTATCTGATAATGAAATAGTTGATAAATTAACACTCATAGGTTGTACCTTAAAGAATAAAGAATATGGCTGGGATGTAGCAGTAATTCCTAATAGATCTCATGATTTAATAAGAGAAATAGATTTAATTGAAGAAATAGCAAGATTAATAGGGTATGACAGATTCGACTTAAAACTTCCTAATCCAATTAAGCCTGGAAAATTGTCATCAGAACAGTTGGCATTGAGAAAAGTAAGAAATGGTTTTATAGAAAATGGTTTTAACGAGGTACTAAGCTACTCTCTTGTTCCTGAAGATGATGAAAAACTTATAAAGATTTCTAATCCTTTGTTATTAGAAACAAGCTGTCTTAGAGATAATATCTGGAAAGAACATTTGGAAATAGTGAACCGTAATATAAAAGCTGGACAAGCAAGTTGTTATATATTTGAAATTGGAAATGTTTTTCACAAGAAAACTGAGTTTATTCAAAAAGAAGTTCTGAATGGTGCGATTTATGGAAATAAAAAATTTGGAAAATGGATAAATTCGGGTAAGGATAACGATCTTAATTATTTTCAGGCCAGAGGAAAGTTAAAGGAGGCTTTATCATCTTTGAACATTAAAATTGAAGATAAACCTACTGATTCAATTGATTTTCTTCATCCTGGAAGAACAGCAAAATTAGTTATAGAAGGTAAAGATGCAGGTTATTTTGGTGAAATACATCCCAAACTAATATTAGAAAAGAAGTCATTAAAAAAAGTTTATTTATTTAACATAAATATTTCTAACCTCTTGGGAGCTAGTACAAGAAAAAATAAATGGATTCCAATATACAAGCAATACCCAATTGTTCCGAAAATGGAAAGGGATATAAATTTTGTCTTTAGTAAGAAATTTTTGATTAGCGAAATAACATTACAAATAAGAAAAACAGGAAAAAATCTCTTAGAGGATGTAAATTTACTTGATGTTTTTGAAGATCCTAAATTTGGAGAAGATCATATAAGTTATACATTTAGATTATCTTATAGAGATAAAGATAAAACATTACTGGACTCTGACATTACATCAATACATTCAAATATTATTTCTAATGTTGAAAAATGTTTTGACACTAAATTGAGGAATTAAATGTATTGCTAATCTCATATAAGACTATAAACTAGTCTATAAATGATTCTTATATAAGATAAATAATAATCCTATAAAAGTAATTAATATTGTATGATAAAGTTCATGATTAATCTACTATCTCTACTTCTATCTTCAGTGCTGTGGGTTCAAGTCCCTCAGTGGTCAGATGATTGGTCAAAATGTGCTGTTGACATACCAGATGCTTCATGTCACTGGTATATAACTGCACCAGATAATACTTTTGGTGAAGGTTTTGATTGGGCTAGCGCCCCTTGGTTTGATGCTAATGGATTAAGTGATGTCCCTAGTATTGATAGGCAAACGGCCATTGAGAAGCTTCAATCTAAGTAGTACTGTCTTTAAGGCAGTACTTGATGATATTAATGGCAGTTATAGCAATACTTTTAAGCATTTATTTATTTCTTGGACATTGAAAGGACATAAAATATTGTTATTTTCTTCAGTATTAGATTTTTACCAGGGATAAAGAGGTTTTGGATGATTCATTCAAATTGATAAATTAACTTATCTTACTTATCTATTGTAAGACTATAAATTAGACTAATAATAAGTCTTATATAAGATTTGCTATACGAAGAATTTTTTTAAAAATTATATTTTCTTTTAATTTAATTTATACATCATTAATGTTTTTAAGAATGAAAAAAAATAATTAATGAATAACAGAAATTTTAAACTTAACAGCTATCTTATATAAGACTATTATTTAGACTTATACTTAGTCTTATTTAAGAATTAGTATACTAATATCTGTATAGATTTTTAAGCAATTGATACGCTTCATTTAATTTTCTCATTTGATCTGTTGATCCTCCAGCATCGGGATGCTTCTCTAAGGCTATTGATTTATAGGCCTCCCTAATTTTACGGAAAGTATGAGCTGATCCTGCGGATGTTGATAAATTCAATAATTTAAGTGCTCCATGTACTGTCATTGTTGAGTCCAAAGTTTCAAATGAATTTGATCTGTTATTTCGCTTAAATCTACTTACAAATCTTCTCACAAGAGTTGGTATCCTATTAATTAAATCTGATGTAGCAAAAGGGTCTTCTAAAACGCCAATCATTAATAACACAATCTCAAGGGATGGATTTTTCTTTATCCAAAATGGACATAATTCAGACATTAATTTATTGGCTGCACTCCACGTAAAGGGTAGATTTTCAGTTCCATCAAGATTTGGCCATATATCCCTTCCAAACCAATCCATCGAAGCTTCTACCACATGATCATTAGGAACTGATCCATATAAGTTTTTCCAATGACTAATTAACTCAATTCGACATTTTATTAATTCAGTTTCTTTAATTGTATTAATTTGAATATCAGCAATATTTTCCTTTAATTTTTCACTATTAATACTTCTTCTTAAATTCTTTACTTTTTTTTCAACAAAATTCGGAAGGCTTATGTTTGAGTTGGTTTTTTCTTTATATTGATTTTTATTGGTAACTGTTTTATTCAAAGATATTTTATTAACTTCTTTATTTACGTCTGATTTAATTAATACCAATGCAGTATCTTCATCAATATTTAATTTTTCGTTATTATTCTTCTCGTTAAAGTCTATTTCTTGCTGTTGGTTCTTAGGTAGTAAATCATCTTCTTGAAGAAGTTCTTTAAGTATTTTTTCTATTACAGGTCCTCTTGCTCGAAATCCCCACTCTTTTCGTAATTGATCAAACCTGGAAATTAGGTCCTCAGGCAAATCAATTGAAATTCTTTTTGTATTTGAATTTTCTGGAATATTCAATAATATATTCTTGAATAGTAATGGATTTATTTAATTTTATTCAAAAAAAATTTAAAGTCCATACGAATTATTGTTTTTAAATTAAAACCAATTTATTTTCATGTCACAAGTCAATTAAGTATCTTTTTATAATAAAAATAAAAAATGTTTAACTGTTATTTCAAATCATCTAAAGAAAAAAAGAGATTTTATCAACATAAAAAATTAGAAATGCTCAATTATATTAAGGATTCACTTGAACGTAAAATCGCCTCTGTAACAGCATCTATAGAAGTTCTAGAAAGCCAAATAAGCAGAGATAAAGAAGTTGAAGTAACTAACTAGTATTCAAACAAAACATTCAAGGAGTTTTTCAGGTCCAAACTTCTTTAAATAATTAATATTTGATTTTTCAGTTACTAGTAGATATCCTGCAAAACCTAAACCGTTAATACTAAAACCATGAATATGATCATTTTTTCTTTTTATAATAGCGATCCATTTATTAGTTATTAAAATATTGTAAGGATATTTCGGTTTCTTATCACTTATAGGTTCCCCAAGTCCTAATTTCTTGCATAACTCTAAATAAAATTCAAAAAGAGATGATGAATTTTCTAAAAAATTAAATTTGGATACAATAATATTTTTTTTAAGCTTACTATTTAGATCTTGATATGAGTTCATTTCTAAAAACCACTGTTCTCTTGGGCATGATATCTCACCTCTAGATCTACGCAGAAGTTGAAAATGCCTGTGAGGTTGACTTGCACCCGCAATTGGAGAACTATTGAAAAACCATAATCCACTAGTATCCTTATTAACTTGTTGGATCGCTCTCCAATCATTATTATCTAACCATCCATTTTGAGGTTTCCATTCATTTGTAATCAGTAAAATATGACCTTTTTGTACAGGGTACTTATTTAATATTAGTTGATGATTATCACCAATTTTATCAATTTCTAGTTCCTTTTCCCAAGGACAAAATGGATTCTGCCTAGGACCATAAATTTTTTTTTTATTAAATTTTGAAGTATCGAGTTTTCTAATTATGAAGTCGTCTTTTTCATATAAATCTCTTGTAATAATATCGGTTTTAAGAGGATATAATGATTTATCATCAATTGATAATTGACTTTGCTCTAATGCTTTTTTCCAATATATTTCTGAACTCATATTAAAAAAATTATCATAATTATTTTAAAAAAAATAATAAATTTGTAATTACTTTTTATTAAATTGATATTCTTTCAATTTTTCCAGAGGTACTGATTCTAAGGCTACAATATTAGTTGATTCTAATATGACTTTTGGTGCAAGACCGTCTAATAATGCTTGCTTCCACCTATCAAGACAAATACACCAATGATCACCCTCCTTTAGTCCTGGGAATGAGTAAATAGGCATGGGAGTTATTAAATCATTTCCTTGTGATTTACTATATTTCAGGAAATTATCATCCATTACACAACATATGGAATGATTCCCTCCATCATTTTTGTCATAGTTGCAAAATCCATCTCTGAACCACCCTGTCATAGGTGCGCAACTACAAACATCAATTTTTTCTCCCAAAACATTCAACTGATCTTGATTTTTTTTAGTCATAGATTTTTTTAATAATAATAAAACACCAACATTTCTTTAAAAAAGGTTGACGAGTATGGGGGGTAAGGAGGTAATAATTCTAATAAGGTTTTTTTCATTATGGATTGGGACTTTACTGAAAACATAGCATTTAAAGCTCTTTATGAAGCTTTTAAAGATAGTGATGAAACTTCTGCATTAGAATTTTTATCTAGTGATGGTGCTTCATATTATCTTGAGTTAACACAGGACGCTGCCGGAGAGGGACTTGATTTGGGTGATAATAATACCATGGAAGAACTACAGGAAGAAATTATTGAATATTTAGAAAACAACTAAAGATTTAGCTTATGCGCTGAAATATTTAGCTTTTGAGTGTAGTGAAATTATAGCTGTGGTACTTTGTTCTGGATGAAGTTGTTCAGATTCATCCATGGTCAAGTTTATTCTTTTTGCATCTAACAATGATAATTGTATGTTTGAATCAGAGACTTTTGGACATGCAGGATAACCAAAAGAATATCTAGCTCCTCTATATTTTTGAGCTAGTATTTCTCTATTTTTGCCTGGTTCTTCAGATCTAAAACCACATTCAATACGTATTAGTGCATGGACATACTCAGCTAGAGCTTCTGCTAATTGCACTGTAAGTCCATGGAATAACAAATAATCGCTATATTTATCTTCTTTAAATAATTTTTGAGAATATTCACTAGCAATATCGCCCATGGTTACTGCCTGCATAGGAAATATATCTATCGGTTTATCATTTTTCAAATCACAATAAAAATCAGCTATGCATAGATTATTCCCAGATTTTTGTCTTGGAAAATTAAATTGGGAAATTTTATTTAATGATTTCTTATCAAATAAGAAAATACTATTATCTTTTCTCCCGCATTTGAAATATCCATAAACTGCTTTGGGTGAAATAAGTTTTTTTTCTATAATTGTCTCTAACCATTTATCTAACAATGGTTTAGCATATGAATCCAAATAGTTATTGTATTCATCTACGCTTTGGTTTTTTCCTTTTTTTATTTGCCATTGTCCGCTAAATAGAGCTTTTTTATCTAAATAAAAAATTAATTTATTTAAATCTATATCAACGTCGTTCAATACTTTCGTTCCCAAGAAAGGGGGTTTAATTGGTTCTTCTTCATTTATAAATTTAGATCTTATGATATTCTCTTTTAAATTTAATTTGGAAATCTCGGTATTTATTGATATTGGTTCTTTAACAGCTTGAGAGTTGAATTTTGGTGAGGCTAAATTAATATTTATACCCTCATTGTTTATGAAACCCTCTGTATTTGACCAATTACCTTTTTTTTTATTATCCATATATTCATTCATGAATTTAAGATCAGTGAACGCATCTTTTCCGTACAATATTTTCCCTTTATATATTTTGCTGCAGTCCTCATTTACAAATTTTGGGGTTAAGGCTGCGCCTCCTAATATTACTGGTACACTAATATCTTCATTGTTAAAAGCCTCTAAATTATCTTTCATAAATGCAGTTGATTTAACAAGTAATCCGCTCATAGCTATGCAATCTGCATTGTGCTTCTTTTGTGCATCTATAATTGCTGAAACATCTTGCTTTATTCCAAGATTTATAACGTCATAACCATTATTTGAAAGTATTATATCTACCAAATTTTTTCCAATATCATGTACATCGCCTTTGACAGTTGCAATTAAGAGTTTTCCATTTGATATATTTTCATCTACAGTTTCCATATATGGTTCTAAAATTGAAACCGCAAATTTCATTGTTTCAGCGGATTGGAGTACAAATGGTAATTGCATTTGACCTGAACCAAATAAATCTCCTACAACTTTCATCCCATCTAGTAAAAAGGTATTAATTATTTCAAGAGGTTTATATTTTTTTAACGCTTTATTTAATTGATCTTCTAATCCTATTTTTTCTCCATCAATAATATGATTTTTCAGACTTTCTTCAAGAGTTAGGTTTTTATTTTCTGAAGATGCTTTTTTGAAATCTTGAATAGATAAATCTTGAAAAGCCTTTGTTAATTCTACTAATGGATCATAAATACAAATATCATCTTTAAATTTTCTTTTATCATAAATCAAATCTAAGCAAAGCTTTTTAGTTTCTTCAGAAATTTTTGATAATGGCAAAATTTTATTTGGTGCGATGATAGCAGAATCTAATCCTGCTTTAATGCATTCATCTAAAAATATTGAATTTAGATTAATTCTTGATAATGGTGAAAGACCAAAACTAATGTTTGATATCCCAAGTATGATATGAATATCTGGGAAATTTTCACGAATTTTTAATATAGCACTAATAGTTTCTTTAGCGTTTAATCTATCTTCTTCTATCCCTGTAGATATTGGCAGAGCTAATGGATCAAAAAATAGCTCATAATCTGACAAACCACATTCTCTTGTTCTATTAATCGCTCGTTTGACAATCTTATATTTTTTTTCTGAATTCCTTGCCATTCCATCTTCATCAATTGTTCCGACAACAAGACCTGAACCGTATCCTAAGGCTAAATTTAGAACTTGATCAAACCTTTCATTGCCATCTTCGTAATTGGTTGAATTAATAATACATTTACCACCAGCTGACTTTAATCCACTTTCCATTTTGTCAGCATCTGTAGAGTCAATCATTAATGGTAAATTTATATTGGTAACTAGTCTTGAAGTTATTTCTTTCATATCTTTCACTCCGTCTCTGCCTACATAATCGACATTTACATCAAGAACATGAGCGTTTTCTTTTTGTTGTTGCTTTGCAATTGCAACTAAGCCATCCCAATCGTCGTTATTTAATAACTCCCTTACCTTTTTTGATCCACTTGCATTTAATCTTTCTCCTACTATCAAAATTGAATTGTCTTGTTTATATGGCACAGAGTTATATATTGATGAGGCAGATGGAATAAAACCGCTTGAATTTTTTTTTCCATTATTGTTAGTCCGTTCGTTATCAATAATTTCATCGATTATTGAAGAAAGGTATTTTATATGTTCAGGTGTTGTCCCACAACATCCACCTAATAATTGAACATTAAAGTCATATATAAAATTCATTAACTGCATCTTTAATTCTATTGGCTTTAATCTATAGTGAGCAACACCACCAATATTTTCAGGAAGACCTGCATTGGGAATACAGCTTATAGCGAAGGGAGAATTTTCAGACAAATATTTAATATGTTCCTTCATTTGCTCAGGGCCAGTTGCACAATTAAGTCCAAGGATATCTATATTAAAAGGCTCTAATATTGTTAATGCAGAAGCAATATCAGATCCAACAAGCATAGTACCTGTTGTTTCCATTGTTATAGATACCATTAAAGGTATATCAATATTTTTACTTTCAAGAATTTCTTTTGCAGCTAACAAGGCAGATTTAATTTGTAAAACATCCTGACAAGTTTCAATCAAAAGAAGATCAACTCCTCCATCTATAAGACCATAAATTTGTTCTTTATATGATTGCTTTAATTCATCAAAATCTATATGTCCTAAGGTTGGTAATTTAGTTGTTGGGCCAATTGAACCTGCTACAAACCTTGGTTTATCAACTGAAGAGTATTTGGCAGCAGCATTTTTTGCAATAAATGCCGCATTTTTATTTATCTCATAAGCCTTATCCGCAATATCATATTCATCAAGAACTATTGATGAGGCTCCAAATGTATTAGTTTCTATAACATGACAACCTGCTTCTAAAAATGAATTATGAACCTTCTCAACTACCTCTGGCGATGATAAAACAAGGTTTTCATTACATCCCTCTAATTCTTTTCCTCCAAAGTCATCTGCAGTAAGATTTAAGTTCTGAAATGATGTTCCAGTACCTCCGTCAAAAATAATTAATGGTTTTTCATCTCTATTTAGATAGGTTCTGAAAGATTCCATTTTTAGGTAAAAATAAATTTATTTTAGTGAAATTCTTGTTACCCAATTATCATAGTCTTGAGAACGACCTTCTGTTATTTCTATAAGCTTACTTTTTAATTTATTCATTATTGGTCTTTCAACATTTAATACAGTTGATTCAATTTTTTTAACTGGTGTAATTTTTGCTGCTGTACCAGTTAGAAAAACTTCATCTGCTATTAATAATTCTGTTTTATCAACAGGCCTCTCAATTACATTTATTCCAAATGATTTTGCTAATTCAATTACACTAGCTCTAGTAATCCCCTCAAGGATATCTTGATCAACACCAGGAGTGATTAAGTCTCCGTTCCTTACAATAAATAAATTCATACCACTAGCTTCGCTTACCTTACCACTTGAATTTAATAGCAGGGCTTCATCAAAACCCGATAAACTAGCTTCTGTTTTCGCTAGTGAACTAGTAATATATGCTCCACTTATTTTTCCTCTTAAGGGGAGAGATCTATCTTCCTGTCTTGTCCAACTACTCATTCTACAAGAAACACCATCTGGGGATAGATAATCTCCTAGCTCAATACAATAAATAAAGAAATCTGTTTCAATATTGTGTAACCTCGGCGCTATACCTAAATCGCTTGTATATACAAATGGTCTTATATAAATAGGTTTTTCTGGTTTGTTTATTTTTATAACTTCTTCTAAGGCTTTAAAAATATATTCTTCAGAAATTTCAGTTAAGAGTAATTTTGCACTTTGAGATAATCTTTTTATATGTTTATCAGTTCTAAACAAAAGGAATTCTTCTTTGTTTGTTGGGTTAGGTATCGCGCGCATTCCTCCAAATGCAGCAGTACCGTAATGTAGTGCATGAGTAGCTATTGATATTTTTGCTTCTTTAAATGGAATACATTTACCTTCGAACCAGGCGTATGGAAGAAATTCATGCATATTTAATTTATTTAATTAAGGTAAACTTGTTTTATCTTACTTATGTATTCTAAACCTTATTTATATATAAAAATGCACAGGATATTAAATATAGCAGGAAATGAAAAGAATAAGGATGATTTAATTGAGCAACCAGCTGCAGATTTTATTTTTATAACAAGTGTCAAGGCCGATTTAAATCTTATATCAAACTTATTGTTAGAAAAAGAATTTGCTTCATTAAAAAATAATATAAGAGCTTTAGAAATCTCAAATTTAAATTCCTCAGCTCAAATAGATAATTATTTATTAAAAACAATAAATTATGCAAAAGTTGTCGTACTTAGAATATTTGGAGATAAAGGTACATGGAACTATGGAATTGAACAACTTTTAAATTGGCAAGCAGTTAATAAAAAAAGGAAGTTAGTAATCCTATCAGGTACCATTGATCAGGAAATTTCCTTATGTGAGATAAGTAGTATAGATAAAAATATTGCATTAAATATTTCTAGATTACTAAGATCTGGAGGACTGGATAATTATAGAAAGTTTCTTAATTGTTTAAATTATTTAGTTGTAGATGAAAAATTAATTCCTGATGATTTTTTGAATATTACTTTTTATGCAGATCCCTACTTATATGATTGGAAAAATGAAAAAGGCGAAAAAATAGGAATAATATCCTATAAATCACTTTTTTTGGCCAATGAAATTGAAGTAAACGAAAAACTTAACTTGCAATTAAGAAAATGCGGACTATCTCCTAAAACATTTTTTGTTTCTACACTAAAAGATCATATTATTCAGAAGAAATTAATAGACATTTTTAAAAAAGAAGATATTAAACTAATAATTACCACAACTTCATTTTCTTCATCTCAAATCAAAAATAACGATTTAATTGAAAATTCAACAAATATTTTTACTTCTCTTAAAATTCCAATTTTACAACTTCTTTCTTCTAATAGATCAAGAAAAAAGTGGTTAAATTCATCTATTGGAATGAATTCATCTGATTTATTAATGCAAATAATTATTCCCGAATTTGATGGAAGAATTACTACCTGTCCTTCAGCATTTAAAGAAATTATTTCTAAGAAAAATCCACTATATAGTGAAATAACTAGTTACAAAGCTGATCAAGTAGGTATTCAATGGATTACAAAATTTGCAACAAATTATGTGAAACTTCAGAAACTTAATAATTTTGATAAGAGAATTTGTTTAGTAATAAGTAATTATCCAGTAAAGAACGGAAGAATCGGTAATGGCGTTGGTCTAAATACACCATCTTCAATAATAAATATTCTTAATTGGTTAAAAGAAGAAGGTTATGACCTTGGATCTTGTAATTATCCTCAAGATTCTTCGGAATTAATGTCAATGCTTATAAAAACTAGAACTAATGATATTGAATCTCAAAATAATAAACCATTAGATTACTTACCACTTAGTGAATATTTAAAATATTGGAATTATTTAGAACTTGATCCCAAAAATATTATTGTTAGTCGTTGGGGTAAACCATCCGAAGCGATCGATCTTGATAATAAAGGCTTCTCAATAAATGGTATTAGATTTGGAAAAATAACATTATTGATTCAACCTCAACGAGGTTATGACGCTTTCACTGATAGAGATATTCATTCTCCCGATCTTCCACCTCCCCATAGATATTTAGCACAATATTTTTGGATTGAAAAAGTTTTTAATGCAAATGCAATGTGCCATATTGGTAAACATGGGACTGTTGAATGGTTACCTGGTAAATCTATAGGTTTAAGCAATAAATGTTTTCCAAATATTATTTGTCCTGCAATACCAAACATATATCCCTTTATCGTAAATGATCCTGGAGAAGGATCCCAAGCTAAAAGAAGAACTGCTGCAACAATTATTGATCATTTAACCCCTCCTTTGGATAGGTCAGAATTATATGGAAAATATTCAATATTAGAAAATTTTTTAGACGAATATTTTGAAGCAAAATTATTAAATTCTAATCGGATTAAAATAATAGAAAAATCCATTTTTGAATTAATTAAAAAAGATTTTAGCGAAATTACATTAAAGAATAAAAATAATCAAATAAGAGAAATTGATTCCTTTCTTTGCAAAATTAAAGAATCTCAAATTAGGACAGGTTTGCATATTTTTGGCAATCGGCAGAAAGACATTAATGAAATAAATTTATTCTTGTGTATTGCCAGAGTACCAAATGCCAACCGAATTGGTCTTATTCAATATATAGCAAAACATTTAAAACTAGATTTGAATCCTTGGACAAATCAATATGATCAAATGTTAAGTGAAAAGGATAAAAAAATTTTATTGACTTTTTCCAACAAAAATATTTTAAACTTTAGAATGGCTATTGATTTTTTGGAACAACAAGCAAAGTATTTAATATATTTGTTTTTTTACAAAAAGAATACCAATATAAAAACTCTAGAAAAATATAAAAATCATAAAATAATAGACTATTTCTTTAATGAAAAAAAACATAATAAGTATTTTTTATTATTAAAAAAAGAGATTCTATATCCAATCATTAATTCTTCATATAATGAGAAATTATCATTTATTAATTCATTAAATGGACAATATGTAAAAAGTGGTCCATCTGGAGCCCCTACGAGAGGTAAAACTGAAACTTTACCCACTGGTAAAAATTTCTTTTCAGTTGATTCGAGAGGACTGCCAACTGAATCAGCATGGAGTGTTGGTTGTCAGTCCGCTTCACAAATACTTGATTTATACAAACAAGATAATGGAGAAGATTTAAAAAATATAGCAATATCTGTATGGGCAACATCCACAATGAGAAATGGTGGTGAAGACATTTGTCAAATACTATATTTATTAGGAGTACAGCCTATTTGGGATGGGCCTTCAAGAAGAGTAGTTGATCTAGAAATCATTCCTTTATCTGTTCTCGAAAGACCAAGGGTTGATGTTACTTTAAGGATTTCGGGAATGTTTAGAGATGCATTTCCACAGTTAGTTAAATTAACTTCTAAAGCAATAAATCTTGTTTCTAATCTTAATGAGGATGATAATTTTAACCCTCTTGCTGGGTCATCAAGGGAAGGTGATTCAATTAATCGTATATTTGGGTCAGCTCCAGGTTCATATGGAACTGGTCTGCAAGAACTAATTTCAAATTCTAATTGGGATAATATTGATGATTTTGGAGAATCATTTCTTAATTGGAGTAAGTGGATTTACAGTGATAATCTTGAACCTATAGAGGATAAAAAATCATTAGAAAATGCTCTTAAAAATGTGCAGTTAGTTGTTCATAACCAAGATAATAAGGAACATGATATTTTAGATTCTGATGATTATTATCAGTTTCAGGGCGGATTATCTTCAGCAGTAAAAAAATTGAGCGGTAAATTTCCTGAAATGTATCATGGTGATTTATCAAAATTTGGATTGTCTAAAATATCAAAATTACAAGATGAAATTAATAAAGTTGTTATATCAAGAATACTTAACCCTAAATGGATAAATGGAATGAAGGATAATGGTTATAAAGGAGCTTTTGAATTTTCAGCTACACTAGATTACTTATATGCTTTTGATGCTTCTACTGAAGTAGTCTCAGATTGGTGTTATGAGGAAGTTTATAAATCATGGTTATGTGATCTGGATCTTAAGAATTTCTTTCTAGAGAATAATCCATGGGCTTTAAGAGATATTGCACAAAGATTCCTTGAAATTGTCAATAGAAAAATGTGGAATAATTGTTCATCAGATGTCATTGAAAATTTAAAGAACATAATTATTAATACTGATTCAATCATTGAAAAAAACGAATTCTGAATTATCTACCTAATAGCGAAAGTCCATGACTATCTGTTCCGCATGTTTTTAGCATTGAATATTTATCTGCTAATTTATCTATTTCTGAACATACAAATAAACTAGGATTCCATACTTCATTAAGTTCATAATCGTACCAAACCTCTATTCCATCAATACCTTGTATTTTGGCCTCTGGAATTAATTTATAAAAGGGAATCCTGTATCTAGCTGGATGTGCAAGAAATGATAAACCACCAGCTAAATTTATTGCTTTAATTACTGATTTAATATCTAAATCATTACCTATTGGTGACTCTCCAAGGATGTATGGATTTAGATATTTACTTTTTATATCTATTCCCAATCCAATTACATGTACTAAACATCCTAGAATCAAACAATTAATTTCTATTCCCGAAATTAATGTAAAAGAATCTTTAGGATAATTTTTGAGTATATTATTTTTATTTATATATTCATGAGCTTTAATTGTATGATGATCGGTTATTGATAAAAATTTCAAGTTATTTTTATAAGCTTGTTCTAAAAGTTCATATGGTTCTAGACTTCCATCACTAAATTTTGTGTGACAGTGAAAATTAATATTTTTAGGACAACTATTTTTATTAATATTAGAAGTTAATTTTACTAAGTCTTCCCTATTCATTACTTAATGAATTCTCATTTTTCTTTCTAATCTTTGCATATAATTGTATTGAAGCCAACATAAAAATAATTAGTCCAACTACGCTCCATGTAGCAACACTAGTTGGAAAATTATTTTTAAAAATAACTAAAAGTACAATTATAAATAATAATAAAGTAGGCAATTCATTTAATAATCTAAGGTTTTTTGCTGAAATGGTTGAGGTGCCATTTTGTAATGAATGCATTATTTTATAACAATAAGAATGATAAATTACTAATGCTAAAACAAAAGATATTTTAATTTGCAACCACTTCTCACTTAACCAACTTGGTTGCATAATAACCATGCATATAGCCATACTTAAAGCTAATATCATCCCAGGTGTTGTGATTATGTTCGCCAGCCTTTTTTCCATCAAGGTGTATTGTTTATTAAAGGCAATTTTTAATTCATTATCCATATTTTTAGATTCTTCATGGTATATAAAAAGCCTTACTAAATAAAAAAGTCCAGCAAACCAAACGATTACACCCATAATGTGAAGTGATTTAAACCAGAGATATGCTTCAGCTGCCAAATTACTAGATTAATTTAAAAATATATATTTTTAATATAGTTATATTTAACAATATCAAGAAATCTATTTTTCAAAAATTAATTAATATTTATAACTCGTTAAAATATTCATATATATCATTTACTGAATTTTTTCCAAGTCCTTTAACTTTTGATAAATCCTCTTTACTAGCTATTCTTATCGCGTCTATTGATTTAAAATGCTCAAGCAATTCTCTTATTCTTGATGGTCCTAATCCACTGATTTGGGACAATTGAGATCTATTCATTCTCTTAGATCTTTTGTCTCTATGAAAAGATAATGCAAATCTATGTGCTTCATCTCTTACCCTTCTTAATAGAAGAACTCCTTTTTGATTTTCATCAGTATCAAGAGACTTAGTAAAGCCTGGAATAAATATTTCTTCATTTTTTTTTGCTAATGAACATATAGTTACCTCTTCCTCAAGATTTAATTCTTTTAATGCTTTAATAGCTGCATTTAACTGTCCTTTTCCTCCATCAATCATTATTAAATCAGGCCAATCTGATAGAAGTTCATTGTCTAATTTACTATTCGTTTTATCATTTAATATTGAAAAATCCCCTCCACTTTTTTTAAATCTTGACCATTTTTTAAACCTTCTAAGTATTACTTCATATATCGAAGCAAAATCATCACTATGTCCTACAAAAACGTTTGGATCTTTAATTTTATATTTCCTATAATGCTGTTTAGAAGGAATACCATCAATAAAAACGACTTGTGATGCTACAGGGTCACTACCTTGTATATGGCTAATATCATAACCTTCAATTCTTTTAGGTTGTTCGCTTAATTCGAGTATTTGGGCAAGATCCTCAATTGATGATTCATTATCTTGTATCCCATTTAATATTCTATCTAATTCCAATTTCGCATTTTTTAAAACCATTTCTACAGTTTCATGTTTTTTATTTCTTTTTGGGATTAAGATTTTTACTTTCTTTTTTCTTAGCTCCGTTAACCAATCCTCTATGGTTGCTTGTTTTGGAAGGTTATATTGAATAAGAATTTCTGATGGTATTTCTACGGCTTCAACATTCATATAATGCTCTTCTAATATCTTCTGTAAAATAAGATTTTCATCTTCATTATTTAATTTTTGACTATAGCCAATTCTTCCAATAAGCTTGCCAGATCTCATTTGGAAAATTTGTATACTAGCTACATTTTTTTCTGAAACTATTCCAAAGATATCTCTATTAATTGAAGAATCAGGTATTGATATTTTTTGTGATTCAGTTAATAATTTTAAACCTGAAATTTGGTCCCTTATTTTTGCTGCATTTTCATAATCTAAATCATTTGAAAATTGCAACATTTTTTTTTGTAAAAATATTTCTAAGTCATCATTCCTTCCTTGAAATATCATAGATACTTGTTTCATTATTTTTTTATAATCGTCAGATGATATTACTTCTTGGCAAACACCTGGACATCTTCCTATTGAATAATTCAAACAAGTTCTATCTTTATAGACTGGCCTTGGCCTTTGTCTAAGTGGAAATATTTTTTTTATCGTAAATAATGTTCTCCTTAATAATCCGACATCTACATAAGGTCCATAATATCTATCTAAATTATTTCTATTTCTTCTTCTTCTTGTAATAAATATTCGAGGATATTTTTCACTCCAAGTTATGCAAAGATATGGATATTTCTTATCATCCTTTAAAAGAATATTAAAGTATGGTTTGTTTGTTTTTATTAAATTTGACTCTAAATTTAGTGCTTCATATTCGCTATCTGTGACTATAATTTCTATCTCAGTTATTTGACGAACCATCAAACTTAATCTTGGAGTTAAATCTGAAAAATTATTAAAATAACTACTTACTCTACTACGGAGTTTTTTAGATTTACCAATATAAAGTAAATTATTATCTATATCTTTAAAAAGATAGCAACCAGATGACTTTGGAATTTCGGATAATCTTGATTTTAGTAATTCTTTATTATTAATTAATTTATATTCAATTTTAAAATTATATTTGTTATTTATTGTTTCTATAGAGGAATTACTCATATATAAAGATTAACCTCCATAATTCCAACCAGTTGAAGATAAATTTAGAGAGTCAACATCACTATTCAAATAAGCAGATTGAACTTCTCCTACAAAAACTGTATGGTCTCCATGAATAACACTTCCAACAACATTACATTCAACTCCACCAACACTATCAACTAAAATAGGCAATCCAAGTTCACCTAAATTAAATTCAACAGATTCAAATCTGCCTCCTAATGCTTTTTGGGGTTTAAAGAAAACAGCTGCTAGGTCCTTTTGATCACTTTTGAGGACATTTAATGAGAACTTATTGGTGGACTTTATTATTTCGTGACTAGAACCTTCTGCTCTAACAGCCATTACGACTAATGGAGGAGTGAAGGAACCTTGAGTCACCCAACTAGCAGTAAATCCATTCACTTCATTTTTATCTTCGTCTCTAACTCCACAAATAAATAATCCGTGAGGTATTTTTCTTAATAAGATTTTTTTTGCTTCTAGATTTAATGTCATAATTGATATATCTAATAAACTTATTTTAACTAAATTTCTTATTCGAACATAATAAATTCATGAAAATTCTATATCCTGGTACATTCGATCCTTTAACAAACGGGCATATTGATTTAATAGAAAGAGCTGAAAAAATATTTGGCAATCTAGTAGTTGCTGTTTTAGAAAATACTTCTAAAACACCAACATTTAATCTTGAAAGAAGAATAATACAAATAAAAAATTCTCTTTCTCATTTACCTAATATTGAAGTTATTTCTTATTCTGGTCTAACTGTAGATTGTGCAAATGATCTAAAAGCTAATCTTATTCTTAGAGGCTTAAGAGCAATGAGTGATTTTGAGTATGAACTTCAGATTGCTCATACAAATAAATCTCTTAATAATGATATTGAAACTATATTTTTATCGACAAATACAAATTATAGTTTTCTCAGTAGTTCATTAGTAAAAGAAGTTGCAAAATTTGGTGGTGAAATTAATCACATGGTACCCCCATCTGTTGAGAGGGATTTAAAAGAATATTTTAAATAATATTTTTATTAACAAGATTTCAAATAATAAAGATCACGTAATAATTTAAAAGCTTTTTCTTTATCAATTTTATTGGAATTTTGGATAATGCTTATAATTATTGGCCTTTCATTTTTATATAAAAAGCCAGATAATGCAAAGGCATTTGAAAGAGTCCCAGTTTTGCCAAAAAACTTTCCAGACAATTCACTATTTACAAATCTTTTAGCTAGTGTTCCTCTTACTCCAGTAATTGAAAGTGTAGATTGATAAGCTTTAAAATCATTAAAATATCTCATTTTATCTAAAAACAATACAACTAACCTTGTTGTAATTTTATTTTTTCGAGACAATCCACTAGCATCTGCAAAGTATGCTTTAGTTGTTGGGAGGCCTTTATTTTCAAGCCATCTTTTCAGTTTTATATAGTTATTATCGTTCCATGTATTTGAGGCATTTTTAAAGAGAGATTCAGCTGTAAAATTATGGCTTTCAGAATTTGTTAGAGTTAATAATGAAACAATTGGAGTTGAATATATTTTATTTATCTCTTTAATATTTTTAAAATAAAAAGTTTTTTCTGAATCAAAAAAATCTATATATATTTTTGAATTTGGAAATTTATTTTTTAAATAATTTTTAATAAAAATTTTTAATGAATAAATATCATCATATTTATTGTGATTACTTTCTATTGCAAGAGATGTAATTGGAGATCCATATTCGTAAAGTTTATCAGTATTTGTCCAACCATTAGGCCAATATAATTTTGAATCAATTTCTACAATATTAAAGTTAATAATTTTATTTTCTTTAACATTTGATATTAGTTCGATTATATGCTCATAATTAAGATCTGGATCACCTTGACCTTGTAAATAATAATCGTTTTTATATTTAAATAAGGAAGTTTTTAAATTATTATTTAATTTATATTTACTTAAAACATAAGCTGATGAGAATAATTTTTGATTAGATGCCGGCAACCTTGGAACATCCTCATTATAGGAACTTATTATTTCCCCTTTATTATTAATAATTGATACACTAAAAGAATCATCAAGCGTTTGATTCAATAAAGCATCATAAGTAGGACATATTTTGTTTTTAGTAATTATTCCCGGGAAATTAAAATAAATACTATTTAAAATAGTTATTTTCTGATTTGCTAGGAAGTATCTTATTAAGAATGGAGATGTTCCTAATACAAGAACAATTAAGAAAAATGAATAAATTTTTTTTATCACATTCAATCTATAAATTCACAAAAATAGATTCATTATCGGGTTTAATTTCAAATTCTTTTTTAAAAAAATATCTTTTATTTTCTTCTTTGAAAAGCAACCAGTTATTTGGATAAATATGCATAAGAGCGGCTTTATTTAAAGGCTGCAAAAAATAAATATTTTTCCATGTTTTGACAAAGTTTTTACGTCGCTCTCTAATAACACTTCCTATACCGATATTAGAATCTTCAAATTTTGGATTTAATGAATAATGCGTACCTTGATAATTATCAGACATTGGTTCAAATGAATCGAAATCATATGGCTGAGGTAGTATCGATATCATTGCACTATCTATATTATTTATATTATTTGATTCATTAAATGATTTAAAAGTAAAAATTTTATCTTTGATATCTGGATAGTCTCTTTGTGCCAAAGCCACAGCACCTTGATCAGCAAATGTTATATATACATTATTATTTTTAGACAATATCTTGTAAATAGTTATTCCAATTCTGTTAAACTTCAAACCTTCAAAATTATATTCTATAGTAAATCTTTTATTTGAATCTAATAAACTTGGAGTAATTGCATCCTCCATATTCTTAAGAGATTCATTTAAATCTTTAGGTAGTCTGTAATTGGTTTCCATTAAAATTTTTCAATACATATTTGAATAAGTTCTAAAAATTTATCTATTTCTGACTTATTGTTTATTGAACCTAAAGTAACACGAATATTTGAATATAGTTCATCATCTTTTAAACCAATATTTTTAAGTGTTGAACTAGGTTTCCCAGATGAACTTGAACATGCACTTCCACTACTTATAGCTATTTTATTTTCTGACATGAAATTAACAATCTTATAGGCCCTTATAGGCTCAAATAGTTTATTTAATAGTAGAAACGAAATATGATTGGGAAGTCTATGGTTAATACTACCCGTAATCTTTATATGATTATTATCCTTAATTTTTTGAAAAAGATAATTTTTGAGTTTAGTAATATTATTAGAGGGAAATTCAGTTATGTAATCATATAATTTTATTTTTCCTTTAATATTCTTTAATGATTCATACATTCCAGCGATTAATGGCAAAGCTTGTGTCCCTTGTCTAATTGAAAATTCCTGAGTAAGTGATATGTCATTATTTTTTAAAATTTGTCTAGACTTTTCTTTTGTTAAAAGAATACCTATCCCTTTTGGACCTCCAAATTTATGAGCAGATAAACTTAAAAAATCACATTTAAGATCTTTCCAGCTGAATATTCCATTACTTAATATTTGAGTTCCATCTAAATGAAACATTATATTTAATTCTTCACATTTGCTACCAATAAATTGGACAGGTTGTATTGTCCCAATTTCACTTTGTCCCCAAATAATTGATACAAGCTTAGTATAATTATTTAAAATGTTTTCAATATTATTAATATTTAAAATTCCATAATTATTTACCGTCCATTCGTAAATATCCCAATTTTGTTTTCTTAGTTTATTAGCACAAATAGTTGTTGCTTGATGTTCAACATTTGAAATAACAACCCTACCATTTTTAAAGTTCTCATAAATATTATTAAATACAATATTTGTCGATTCCGAAGAACCAGATGTAAAAATTATATCCTCTGCATCTGATTCAAATATATAAGCAATTTTTGATCTAATTTTTTCAAGATATGTAGAGCATTTTATCCCTAGCTCATATGTAGATGAAGGGTTATGCCAATAATTCCTGTAAGTTGAATTAATTATATTTAAAACATTCTCAGATAATGGAGTTGTGGATGCATTATCTAAATAAATAAAATTATTTTCCATTAATTTAGTAACATTGATCCTGTGAAAACCTTTTTAGCATTACCGGTCATCATTACTTCACAATCGTCTTTTGACCAATCAATTTTAAGATTACCTCCTGGTAAAGTTACTATGGTTTGAGAATTACAAAGGCCTAATTTATAAGCTGCTACATGGATAGCACAGGCACCTGTTCCACAAGCTAAGGTTGCTCCTGCACCCCTTTCCCATACTTTTACTTTGATATTATCTCTATTTAAAATATGACAAAAATGCACATTAGTTTTATCAGGAAATAATTCATTTTTTTCAAATATAGGACCAAGTCTGGAGAGAACAATTGACTCTATGTCTTTTACGAAGAATATTAAATGAGGATTTCCCATTCCTACGGCATAACCCATATTATTAAAATCTTTCTCAATAAATTCGTGTGAAGGAATTGAATTTATTTTTTTTTCAATTGTTGTTGGAATATTTTGACATTCTAAAATTGGAACCCCCATTTTTACTGTAATTTCATCATTTATATATTTTGCAATTTTTAAACCTGCTTTAGTCTCAATTTTATATTCTATATTTTTATTATTCATTGAATCATTTACGTGGAGATATTCAACTAAACATCTAATTCCGTTTCCACACATTTGTGCTTCTGAACCATCAGAATTAAAAATTATCATTTTTGCATAATTATCTTCATTAGGTTCTTCTATAAAAATCACACCATCTGCTCCAATACCAAATTGCCTGTTGCAAATTTTTTTTATATCAAATATTTTATTTGTCATGTAATTTTTATATATTTCATTTCCTCTAGAATCTATTATTACGAAATCATTTCCGTTACCTTGATATTTTTCAAAAGTTATATTTTTCATTTGTAGATAATATATTTTAAATTTTAATTATAAATTATTCCTTTTAACAATCTATTTCTATTTTATACAATGGATATTAAAATAATAATTTAACAAATAAAAATTAAGTGATTTCTCCCGATAAACAATATGAGGCTGATACCAATTTATATAATCCATCTGAAATAGAAAAAAAATGGCAGTCAATATGGACAGAAAACAATTTATACAAAACCGATGAATTAACTGAGAATAGCGATAAATTTTATGCCTTATCAATGTTTCCCTACCCTTCAGGTAATCTTCATATGGGACATGTTAGGAATTATGTTATTACAGACTTAATAGCTCGATTCCAAAGGTTTAAGGGCAAATCTGTTTTACATCCAATGGGTTGGGACGCTTTTGGTTTGCCTGCTGAGAATGCAGCGATTGAAAGAGGAATTAGTCCAAGTGTCTGGACTAAAAAAAATATTTCTCATATGAAGTCACAATTAAAGCTTTTGGGACTATCAGTTGATTGGGATAGGGAATTTGCAACATGTGATGAAAATTATTATATTTGGACTCAATATCTATTTTTAGAGTTATACAAGGCAGGTCTTGTATATCAAAAGGAATCAGAAGTTAATTGGGATCCTATAGATAATACAGTCCTAGCGAATGAACAAGTTGATTCAGATGGTAAATCTTGGAGATCTGGGGCTGTAGTTGAAAAAAAATTATTAAAGCAATGGTTTTTAAGAATTACTAATTATGCGGATGAGTTATTGAAGGATTTAGAAAAATTAGATAACTGGCCAGAAAGAGTAAAAATAATGCAAGATAATTGGATTGGAAAGTCAATTGGTACAAATATTAATTTCAATATCAATACCAATCCAGAAGAGAAAATTACTGTATTTACAACAAGGCCAGATACTTTATTTGGAGTTACTTATTTAGCAATTTCTGTTAATCATTCATTAGTAAAAAATATTTCTGATAAAGAATCAATACAAGATATAGAGAATCTTAAACAATATTTGAAAAATAATAAAAATAATGAACTTGAAAAAATTGGAATAAAAACTAACTTAACAGCAATAAATCCAGTTAATTCTGAACCTATTCCTATTTGGGTGGCAAGTTATGTTCTCGATGAATACGGTACAGGTGCTGTTATGGGCGTGCCTGCTCATGATCTAAGAGATTTTGAATTTGCTAAGAAAAATAATATTGATATTAAACAGGTAATAATAAAGGATAAAAGTGAACAAAGTAAAGAGCTTGAAGAAGCTTATGTAGAAAAAGGATATCTTATTAATTCAAATCAATACAATGGCATAGAAAATACTATTGCTAAAATAAAAATTTCAGAGGAGGGAGTAAATAATGGATGGGCTGAAAATAAGATTCAATATCGTCTAAGAGATTGGTTAATCTCTAGACAAAGATATTGGGGATGTCCAATACCCATAGTTAATTGCAAACAATGTGGATCTGTTCCATTAAAGCAATCGGAATTACCTGTTTCCTTACCAAAAGATATTGAAATCTCGGCTAACAAGATTAATGCTTTAGGTGATAATAATAATTGGATAAATACTACATGTCCAAAATGTGGAATAGAGGCAAGGAAAGAAACTGATACTATGGACACTTTCATGTGTTCATCATGGTATTTTTTAAGATATCCATCTTCAAAATGTTCTAATAAGCCATTTGAAAAGATTGAAATCAATAAGTGGTTGCCTGTAGATCAATATGTTGGAGGGGTAGAGCATGCAATATTGCATTTGTTATATGCAAGATTTTTCACAAAAGCCTTGAGGGATAATGAACTATTTGAAATTGATGAACCTTTCAAAAAACTATTAACGCAAGGAATGGTTCAGGCGGCAGCCTATAAAAACAATAAAACTGGTAAATATGTTTCTCCTTCCGATATTACTGACTTATCAAATCCTATAGATCCAGTTGACAATTCTCAACTCGAAGTTCTTTTCGAGAAGATGTCTAAGTCTAAATATAATGGAATAGACCCTGAATCAGTAATTAAAAAATATGGTGCAGATACAGCAAGAATGTTTATATTATTTAAAGCACCACCAGAAAAAGATTTGGAATGGGGAGATACAGATGTTGAAGGACAATTTAGATTTTTAAGCAGAATTTGGAAGCTTTATATAAATTGTGCAAAAGATATAAATAGTAAATCTAATTCCTATCCAGATAAAGAAAAAAGTTTAATAAAGTCAATGAATATCGCTATAAAAGAAATTTCAAATGACATATTAAATAACCAATTTAATACTGCGATTTCAGAACTAATGAAGTTTTATAATTCATTATCAAATTCCATTAATGACGTAAACAATAATTTAAAAATTGATGCTTTAAAAACATTTTGTATTTTGTTGGCTCCATTTGCACCTCATATTGCAGAAGAAATATGGCATCTTATAGGATTTAAAAAATCTGTACATTTAGAACACTGGCCGTCATTTAATGCCGAGGCACTAAAGGAAGATTCATATGAACTAGTAATACAAGTGAATGGGAAAGTTAGAGACAAAATAAATATTAATAATGATATGAGTGAAGATCAAATTAAAGAATTGACTGCTAAAAGACCTAACATTTTAAAATGGACTCAAGATAAGGAAATAAGAAAAATAATTATTGTTAAAGGAAAAATAATGAATATTGTTGTTTAAGAATTTATTTTTTGAATAACTAATGAATTTGGATTTGACCAATCGCCCTTAACTAAATAATTATCATTACCGAAACACATTTCACGAAGTATAAAAAATATGGGTTCACTAACTGAATTATCAAATAATGATGTTATGTCATTTATAGAATATTCTCCACCTTCATTTAATAAATTACTTACTTTTTGTTGATACTCAATAATATTTGCAGCTGCTTTCTTTCCAGCTTCAACTCCAGGTTGATCATATGCATTTATATTTACCAATTCAGCGTAGAAGGATACAGCCCTCTCAAATAAAGCGATTAAGGCCCCTAGTGAAAAACAATTTAACTTTTCTAAAGTAATAGTGATACTTTGTCTGTCTTCACTAGAGAGTGCTGATCTGGTTCCCTGCAAAAAACCAGAAAGGTATTCTTTAGGATTCTCTTTTTCATCAAAAATATTGGTAGATGGAGAATCTAATAATTCAATAAAAATACAAAAGAAATTATCAATACCATCTCTCAGTTGCTGAACATAAGCATGCTGATCTGTAGATCCTTTATTACCAAATACGGAAATACCTTGATTAACTACTTCACCATTCCTATTAAATTTCTTTCCTAATGATTCCATTACTAATTGCTGAAGATATTTACTAAATACCTGTAACCTATCTCTATATGGTAATACGACCATATCTCTCTTCCCAACGCCATCCCCAGTTAAATACCAAGCAGATGACAATAGTGCTGCGGGATTATTTTTAAAATCACTTATACGCGTGGCCTCATCCATTAATGATGCACCTCTAATAAATTCAGACATATTTTCATTAATAAGAGCTAATGGAAGTAATCCCACAGAGCTTGTAATACTAGTTCTTCCTCCAACCCAATCTTGCAAATTAAATATTTTTAACCAATTTTCAGAAGTGGCCTTTTTAAATAATTTACTATCTTTCATCGTTATAGCTATAGCATTAGAATTCCATTCAAGAGAATTATTTTCACAATGACTTTTAATAATTTCCATAGCAATTCTAGGTTCAGGCGTACCACCTGATTTGCTTACTACTACAAATAATGTTGTGGATAATTTTTCAGATAACTCTTCTAACTTTTCGCTAATTAAAAAAGGATCAACATTATCGATATAAGAAAAATTTAAGCCTCTAGAGCACTTCTGCAGTGACTCTGTAATAAGTAATGGTCCTAAACCACTTCCACCAATTCCTATCCATAGAACATCAGTGTAGTTCTGTTGATTCTTATTCTTAATATCTCCATTTAAAATTTGTTTCCCAAATTCAGAGATTGAATCAATATCTGCGCTAATTTCCTCACTTATTTTTGAAGAAGGTGAAATTGATGGATTTCTAAGCCAATAATGTCCAACTTGTCTATTTTCATCAATATTTGAGATTGCACCATTTTCTAATTCTTTTATTGATGAAAATACATCTACAAATTTCTCTTCTAAATTTTTAATTTCTTCATTTGTAAAATTAATTTTGCTTATGTCTAACCAAATATTTAATTTTTTATCAAACCAAAGATAATTACAAAATTTATCCCATGAGTTTAAATCTCCATTCATATTATATATTTGTTTCCTTTAGTTATTAACTAATTATATCTATACGAATAGTACATAGATTTGATTCATTTAAAATTGTTTAAATTTATATTTTCAAATAAATATGTTTTTGAATATAAATAATTAAAAGAGAGGGTTTATTTTATTTCATATGAATTTATCATTGGATAAAAACCTTGGAGAAATCATTTAATTACATAATTTCGCCTGAGATATCTGAATTTAGAAAATTTTCACCAAAATTAAAAATAGGTGTACTTGCTTCTGGAAGAGGAACTAACTTTCAGGAGTTAATTAATCTATCAGAAAAAGGCGAATTAGATGTAGATATAAAAGTTCTCATTACTAACAAAGATGATGCGGGTTGTATAAAAAGAGCTGAAAGTGTAAAAATACCTCACAAAATAATAAGGGACAATGACTTTCCCCATAAAGAGCTATTTGAATTAGAAATTGTAAATAATTTAATTAATCACGATGTTGAACTTGTTGTTATGGCAGGATGGATGAAGATTGTCACTCCATTTTTTATTAATAAATTCAAGAACAAGATTATAAATATTCATCCTTCATTACTTCCTGCATATAAAGGTGGTTCTGCGATAAAGGACGCCATATTTAATGGTTCCAAAATAACTGGTTGTTCAGTACATTTTGTTGAAGAGGAGGTAGATAGTGGATCATTGATAATGCAGGCTGCATTGTCAATTAGAGATGATGATGATATTGAATCGCTTTCAAAAAGAATACATTTGCTAGAGCATAAAATTTTACCTCTCTCAATCTCTCATGCTGGCTTTTTGATAAGAAGTAAATTTATGGAAAATTATTAATTAAATCAAGACCTTCATCCATTGAAAATCCGTTCATAATATTTAAATTTTGAATTGCTTGCCCAGTTTGTCCTTTTAACAAATTATCAATTACAGATAATATAACTATTCTTCCATTTCGAATATCAACTTTAACAGATAGGAAAATTTGGTTTGTATTTTTAACCCATTTTGTAGATGGGAATGTATCTACAGGTAAGACTTTAATAGTTTTTGAAATTTCTATAATAATTATCCAAAAGAATTCTGCA
>NZ_JNAO01000010.1 GCF_000760035.1 Prochlorococcus marinus str. MIT 9314 | reverse complement strand
ATTTTTTAAAAAAAGACTTCTCGTTAATCTTTGATGCAATGAATGCGGTTACAGGCCCATATGCAAAAAATATTTTTGTTGAAAAAATGGGTCTTGCTCCTGATTGTGTAATGAATGGTAACCCGTTAAAAGATTTTGGAGGTTTACATCCTGATCCTAATCTTACTTACGCATCCCACTTGGCTGATTTAATATTAAATAAAAAATCTTATAATTTTGGTGCTGCATGCGATGGAGATGGAGATAGGAATATGATTTTAGGAAGTGGATGTTTTGTAAATCCTAGTGATAGTCTTGCAGTTATCACTGCTAACACAAAGTGTGTTCCTGGTTATAAAGATGGTATTACAGGTGTGGCACGATCCATGCCAACCAGTTCAGCAGTTGATAATGTTGCACGAGCATTAAATATACCTTGTTTTGAGACACCTACTGGCTGGAAGTTTTTTGGAAATCTTTTAGATTCTAATTTAATTACTTTATGTGGAGAAGAAAGTTTCGGAACAGGTAGTAATCATGTGAGAGAGAAAGATGGACTATGGGCAGTTTTGTATTGGTTACAAGTTTTAGCTGAGAAAAAATGTTCGGTAAGTGATTTGATGCTGAATCATTGGAAACAATTTGGTAGGAATTATTATTCAAGACATGATTATGAGGCAATCCCCTCAAATATTGCTAATCAAATCTTTAATAATCTAACTTCTATGCTCGAAAATTTAAAAGGAAATAGTTTTGCTGGTCATTTAGTTAAAGTTGCAGATAACTTTTCATATTTAGATCCTGTTGATAATTCCATAAGTGAAAATCAAGGTTTAAGATTAGTCCTTGATGATAATTCTCGAGTAATTGTGCGCCTTTCAGGAACTGGAACTAAGGGTGCAACATTAAGACTTTACTTTGAAAAATTTTTTGATCCTAAACAGAATCTTTCGTTAAATCCTCAGACCGCTCTGAAACCTCTTATAGATGATTTAGATGCTTTATTAAACATTTCAAAACTTACTAAAATGGAAACTCCTACAGTAATTACATAGAATTGAAAGTAATGATTTTTTGATTTTATTTATATGCATTCAGAAAATTTATTTACTAATTATTCTCAAATAGAAAATAACGCACCTTTGGCAGATAAATTAAGACCAAAGAATTTGGAAGATTTTTTTGGTCAACAACCAATCCTGAATGAGAATTCGCTTTTAAGAAGTGCAATATTAAACGATAAGATTAGTAATTTTATTTTTTCTGGCCCTCCTGGTGTTGGAAAAACTACTCTAATTGAAATTATTTCTTTTAATACGCGGTCAAAATTAATTAAGTTAAATGCAGTATTATCAAGTGTTAAAGAATTAAGAAATGAAATCGCTAATGCAAAAGATAGATTAATAAATTCAAAAAGAAAAACAATTTTATTTATCGATGAGGTTCATAGATTTACATCAGTTCAGCAAGATGCTTTATTACCTTCAATAGAAAATGGAACTATAACTTTTATTGGTGCTACAACTGAAAATCCTTTCTTTGCTGTTAATAAAGCGCTTGTTAGCAGGTCTCGTATTTTTAAATTAATTCCCTTAGCAGAAAATGATTTGCAGAAAATAGTACAAAAAGTCATTATTCACTATTCAAAACAAAAAGATTCAAAAAAGGTTATTTTAACTCAAGATGCTATTAGTCATTTAATTAAATTTTCTGGCGGAGATGCAAGGACATTAATCAATGCGCTAGAGATGGCCATAGAAACAACTGCTGAAAATGATGCTAAAGAAATCAACATCAATCTATCAATAGCAGAGGATGCACTACAAAAGAAAAATATTGTTTACGATAAAAATGGTCAAAATCATTACGATGTAATAAGTGCCTTTATCAAGTCCATAAGAGGTTCTGATCCAGATGCAACTTTACTCTGGCTTGCGAATATGCTGGAGGCTGGTGAAGATCCTAATTTTATTTTTAGAAGACTACTTATATCTGCCAGTGAAGATATTGGAATAGCTGATCCTAATGCCATAGTAGTTGTACAATCCTGTTGTGATGCTTTTGATAGAGTTGGTTTTCCAGAAGGATTATATTTTTTAACGCAGGCTTCTTTATATTTAGCTATTTCTCCAAAAAGTAATAGTACAAAAAGTATTTTTAAAGCAATCGAAACAATCAAATCTACCAATGCTTTTGATGTTCCACTTCATTTAAAAAATAATTCTAATAGTTATGTTAATCCTCATAATTATCTAGGTAATTGGGTCTTACAAGAATATTTTCCTAAATCTTTAAGAGGTTTAAAAATATGGGAACCAAGTAATAACGGATGGGAAAAAACTCAATATGAAGAACTGCTTAGAAGAAAAGAAAATTAAAAATTTTTCGAACAACAAATAATCTCAGGATTAAAAGTAGTTTTTTCTTTGTAGGCTAAAGCGATATTCCAATTATGAAAGTTAATCTGTGAATAATTTAAATGTATATTTTTCTTCTTATGAATTAACTCATTTGACTTTTCAAAAAATTGCCAATATTTAATGTCTTGAGCTATTTTTCCATGATCCCATTTTATAGCCGCTTCAACAGCACACCATTGATTTAATATCATATTTTTTGTTAAATAATTATTATGGTTTGATTTATTGGTATGAAAAAAATATTTTTTTGCAAATTTTATATGGTTAAAATTTCTATCTATTCTCTCAATATCAATCCCTATTTTGCCTTTATGCCAGACTATAGTAATGGCATCTTTACAATGACTTAAACTGATATTTCCCATGCCAGAGGGTAAACTTGGAGGTTCTCCAGGTTGAGCATTAATTGGAATTTTTAGGGGGTCTAAATCAAAAAGTGTTGAAAGTGATTGTCGCAAATAAGCTCTTGTTTCTAAGAAAATCTTTGATCTTGAATTTGTTAGGTTTTTTGCAGTTTTAATTTCTTCTATAGTTGCGACATCTTGCACACCTTTGATCTCATAAAACCAAATTTTTGGTATTTTATATTCATACTCATTTAATAATTTCAATGGCTCTTAAGGTTGGCGACAAAGCACCAGAATTTAAATTAAAAGATTCTTTTGAAAAAGAAGTTTCTCTTAGTGATTTTAAAGGTAAAAGAATAATACTATATTTTTATCCAAAAGATAATACTCCAGGATGTACTAAAGAAGCATGTAATTTTAAAGAGAATTGGGATTTACTCCAAAAAAATAATATTGTTGTGCTTGGTATTAGTAAAGATAATGCATCCTCTCATCAGAAGTTTATAGAAAAATTTGACTTACCTTTTATTCTTTTAACTGATCCTGAACCTTTCAAAGTTTCTTCTGACTACGATAGCTATGGACTAAAGAAATTCATGGGAAAAGAATATATGGGAATGATGAGAAATACTTTTTTAATTGATAATGAAGGTAACATCGAAAAAATTTACTTAAAGGTAAAAGCAGCAATAATGGCTGATCATATAATTGCAGACCTTGGGTTAAGCTAATTTTTTATGGATAAGTGGTGAATAATCATCCCCTCCATAACTAAATTAGTAGCATTGATAATATTTTCTTTTTTAGTTTTTAGAGATTGTGTGATTAATTGAGAGTCTCCTCCACAAATTATTAAAATATCCTTTTCGGGATTAAATAAACTATTAATCACGCCAGTAAGAGAGTTGATCACTCCTTTTAAGATTGCTTCTTCTGTATTAATTAAAAAATCTTTGATCGGAATATCATATTTTTTGGGAACTTTAAGATTTTTTGTATTTTGTTCCATTGATTTTAATTGTGTAAGAAACCCTGGAAGAAGTTGACCTCCAACAATAGATCCATTTGAATTCAATTTTGTTATTGATAATATTGTTCCAAAATCTGCAATTAGCAAATCTTTTTTGAAAGGGTTTTCAATAATTTTTAAAGCGGCAATACAGGCAAGAGCTCTATCAACTCCAAAATAATCAGGAAGATTTAATAATTGGATATCTTTAGTTTTTATTTCATTTTCTTTTTTCAGTAAAAAATTTGGTAGTTTTCCTACAGAAGCCCAAATTAATTGATCAAGATCTATATTTTCCGGAACTTTTTGCTCTTTTTTGGTATGGAAAAATTTAGATTGATTTTTAGAATATTTAGCCCAATGAAGCCTACTATTGCCTACTAATAAAAAATTTATATCTGAGACCATTCTTCTATGATCAATTTAATTATTTGTGTGTATTCCACATTCCTGTTTAATCCCACCAAATCTTGTATCTCTGCCTTTTGTTTCGATACCATCAGGACTGCTTGAATGCCAATCTCCCACAGAAGAATACCCTTTGCTAAAAAGTGGATGGGCAGGTAAGTTATTCTCTTCCATATAATAAAAAATATCTTTATTTGTCCAATTTAATAAAGGTCTTAAAGATAGTCTTTGACGAATTACGTCTATGAATTTCATTTTGTTTCTATTTTCTGTTTGACTTGATCGAACACCGCTTGCCCAGCAGTATATATTATATTTTTCTAGCCCATTTTCTAAAGGTTTTATCTTTCTTAATTCATGATACTTATCTAAATCGCTCTCTTTATTTGTTTCCCAAAGTTTTCCATATTTAGCCTCCATTCTTGCTGGAGATAATTCACTTTGCAGAACTTTTACTTCTAATGATAAATCTTCAATAAGCTTTTCAGCGTAATGGTATGTTTCTTGAGGTAAGTAACCTGTATCTATCCAAAATATTTTGATTTTTTTTTGGAGACATAATTTACTAACCATATTTAAAAGAACTGATGACTGTATGCCAAAACTTGTTGTAATAGCAAATCGATTATCAAACTTTTCATAACCCCAAGTAAGGATTTCTTGAGGCTTCATATCTACTAGCTCTTGATTATATTTCCTTAAATTAGGTTGAATATCTTTGTGGAAGTTTTCAATCATTCTTCAATTTGATTATGAGTTTAATGTTATTTCGCTTAATTTAAAATTTATTCGTATAGTTTAATAATACATTTACGTATAACAATATTTCGCTAATGAAATCAATACAAAAACCAATAGTAATAGTTGGAGCAGGTTTCGCAGGCATGACATTTGCTTTGACTTTAAAGAATCTAAATCCTTCTTTGCCGATTCTTGTAGTTGATTCTGAAACTAACTTTTTATTTAAACCTTTAATGTACGAAGTTTTAAGTAAAGAAATAAGAAGTTGGGAAGCTTCCCCAAAATTTGCAAATATTTTTTCTGATGCAGGTATAACTTTTTTAAAAAATTGTTTAACCAAGATTTCTTTCAAAGAAAATATTCTTGAATTTAGTGACGAATTAAAATTAAGTTATCAATATCTTGTTATATGTACAGGATCTATTCCAAATAGTTTTTTTATAAAAGGTGTAGATGAAAATTGTTATTTTTTTAATGATATTCACGATTTAAATAAATTAAATTCTTTTTTAAAAAAATCACAAGATACTGAGTTGCATAAAAAGTTATTCATAGTTGGAGGTGGTCCCTCTGGCATCGAGTTGGCATGCAAAATTAAAGATATATTTACAGAAAAATTTGAAATTAATGTAATAGAAAAATCAAACGAAATCCTCAAGAAAAACAAAATTTTTAATAGAGAACAAGCAGAGAAGGCATTAGAAAAAAGAAAAATCAACGTTCTTTTGAATTCCAAAGTTAAAGAAGTCTCAGAAACTAAGATCAGTATTTCTAGTGAGGTTGGAATAACTTCCTTGGATAAAGATATTGTTATTTGGACTGCAGGTGTTAAGCCCAATTTGTCTTACTTAGAAACCAACCAAATAACAAAAAAATTTGGACGAATTTTAGTTAATAATATTTTGCAAATAGAAAACCATAAAAACTGTTTTGCTATTGGTGATATTTCAGTGATTGAAGGAATGGAGGATTTACCCATAACTGCTCAGGTCGCTATGCAGGAAGGAAATCATCTTGCTAATAATTTAGAACTTTTAATTCAAGGAAAAGATCCTTTACCCTTTGAATTTCAAGACAACGGTGAAATGATTAGCTTAGGAATAGGCGAATCTTCAATTTCTGGACTTGGGGTTACTTTATCTGGGAAATTGGCTTTTGAGGCAAGAAGACTTATATATGCTTCCAAGTTGCCTGATATTACAGAAAGCTTAAAATCTGCATCTTCATGGATATTCCAAAAAAAATCTATTTTTAAAAAGTTTCTTAAAAAAGATTATTCGAATTAAACTTTTTTGAAATATTGTTTTTGGGTATATTGAGTTAAATAAGTTTTGTATGAATTTAATTGCAGTAGTTAGTAATAATTTTGATGCGTTTATAACGGTAGTTGTTTTAATAATGTCAATAATTTTGTTTATTAGAAATACAATTGCACCAGAATTGACTGGTTTGTTATGTGTCGGAATATTTATTTCTACTGGGGTTCTTTCTCCTGAAAAAGCTTTAGCTGGATTTGGTAGCCCTTCTTTAATTACTCTTATGGGTTTATTTGCAGTTTCCTCAGCATTATTTAAAAGTGGTGCCTTAGACAGAGTAAGAGAATTAATTTCTTCTGAAAGTATTCGAACTCCAAGGAAATTAATTTCTTTAATAGCTTTTTTGATTGCTCCAATATCTGGAATTGTACCTAATACTCCAGTAGTAGCATCTTTATTACCTTTAATTGAAAGTTGGTGCGAGCGAAGAAATATATCACCATCAAAAGTCTTATTACCGCTTTCTTTTGCTACTTTACTCGGTGGAACTCTGACATTATTAGGTAGCTCAGTAAATCTTCTTGTAAGTGATATTAGTCAACAATTAGGTTATGGAGGTTTGGAATTATTTAGTTTGACTTCAATAGGAATTCCTGTGTGGCTTATAGGTACAACCTATATGATTCTAGTTTCTGACATGCTTTTGCCAGATAGAGGGAGAGATAAGGATTTTATTAAAAATGGTGATATGAATATATATTTTACAGAAGTTACTATTCCCTCTACTTCAGAATTAGTTGGACAATCTGTCAGAAATAGTAGATTGCAAAGACGATTTGACGTTGATGTTCTGGAATTGCAACGAAATGGAAAAGTTATTCTTCCTCCTTTGGCTGATAGAAAGATTGAACCGGATGATAGATTAATAATCCGTGTTACAAGGGCAGACTTATTTAGGCTGCAGCAGGAGCATACTATTCTGTTAGGAGAAAATAAAACATCTTTCGATGGGGCTAATGTTTTCTCAGATGATGAAGGTACTAAGACCTTTGAAGCATTGTTACCAGCTGGTTCTACTTTAGCCGGTGCAAGTTTGAGAGAATTAAGATTTAGGCAACGTCATAATGCAACAGTTTTAGCATTAAGAAGAGGTCAACAAACTGTTCAGGAGAGATTAGGTCAAGCTGTTTTAAGGGCTGGAGATGTTTTATTATTGCAAGCACCGCTAGATTCAATAAGAGGTTTGCAATCTAGTAATGATTTACTTATTTTAGATCAATTCGAAGATGACTTACCATTTTTGATAAAAAAACCTATATCGATTGCAATTGCAATAGGAATGGTGGTTTTGCCTTCGGTTTCTAATATTCCATTAGTAGGTTCAGTCCTTTTGGCAGTGATTGCAATGGTTGCTTGTGGATGTTTAAGACCTGCAGAGATACAAAAATCTATTAGGTTAGACGTTATTTTATTGCTGGGATCTTTATCGTGTTTTAGTGTAGCTATGCAGATAACTGGATTAGCAGATGTAATTGCAGTTAATCTAAACTTTGCCCTTAACGGAATGCCTCTTTATTTTGCACTTGTCGTAATTTTTGTATCTACAGTTATTCTTACGCAATTTATAAGTAATGCTGCATCGGTTGCTTTGATTTTACCTGTTGCTATTGAATTTTCAAATGTTTTAGAAATTTCACCAAGCGCTTTAATAATGCTTGTTTTATTCGGTGCAAGTCAATCTTTCTTGACTCCAATGGGTTATCAAACAAATTTAATGGTTTATGGTCCTGGAAGATATAGATTTTTTGATATCGCAAAATACGGTGCTGGATTAACACTTATAATGTCATTTACTGTGCCAGCATTGATAATTTTAAATTACGGGTAGTATCGTGAAATTCGCAAGTAAGGTTTATAAGTTAAAAGATGCTTACAAAAAGCTATCTGTACCTCAATTTACTATCGTTACGGGCTTGTTTATTATTTGCCTTGGAACTTTAATTTTGAGCTCTCCACTATGTTCATCTTCAAAGGTTGGTTTGTGGGAAGCATTTTTTACATCTACTTCTGCAATAACCGTTACTGGTTTAACAATAATAGATATTGGTGTAGATTTAAATTTCTTTGGTCAGGTTTTCCTAGCTTTTATGCTTTTATCAGGTGGTCTAGGATTAATGGCCATTACAACATTTTTACAAGGGTTTGTTGTAAAGGGGACAAAGCTAAGAACTAGATTAGACAAAGGAAAGACTTTAGATGAATTTGGAGTTGGAGGAATCGGTCGAACTTTTCAAAGCATCGCTATTACTGCGATTATTATCATATCCTTGGGCGCAATTGTCTTATACTCTTTTGGATTTGTAGACATTCAAAATAATTGGGAAAGACTATGGTCCTCGATTTTTCACAGCATTTCTGCATACAACAATGCAGGATTTTCGTTAATGTCAAATAGTCTTCAAGACTATAGAACAAATTATTTGGTGAATGGTGTTTTTGTTTTTCTCATTGTTATGGGTGGATTGGGCTGGCGGGTTATTGATGATATTTGGAATAATAAAAAAAATCTTTCTTATAAGAAATTAAGCCTTCATTCCAGACTAGTTATTAGGACAAGTTTGTCTCTCATATTATTCGGATCATTAGGATTCTTTGTCACAGAATCATTGCTAAATAGTCAATTTTTTAATGATTTAAATTTGCTTGAACGGTTAATGTCATCTATCTTCGAAACAGTTAGTGCGAGAACTGCAGGTTTTACAAATTTTCCGATTTCTTTGAACTCTATCTCAGATACGGGCCTCTTATTATTAATGACGCTAATGTTTATTGGAGCAAGTACAGGAGGTACTGGTGGAGGTATAAAAACAACTACATTTATTGCTTTAATGGCTGCAACTAGGTCAACTTTAAGAGGTCAGAAAGATGTAATTATTAGTAATAGATTAATTTCAGATAAAGTTATTCTAAAGGCAGTTGGAATCACAGTTGGATCTTTGCTTTTTGTTCTTTTAATGGCAATGTTGCTTAGTACAACAAATACTTTTGTTAAAAAAGAATCATTCACATTCTTAGAAATTCTGTTCACTTGCATATCTGCATTTGCAACAGTTGGTTTTGATATTGGTCTAACAGCAAAATTAAATCATTTTGGTCAATTTATTCTTATTGTGGGTATGTTTGTGGGCAGACTTGGGATCCTTTTACTTTTAAGTGCACTTTGGCAGGCTCTTTATAAGAGTAGAATAGATAGACAAAAGAGAATTGGCTATCCTAGGGCTGATCTATATGTTTAGAATTGACTGAGTTTTATTATGGCTGATTGGTGGCAGTGGTCTCAAAAGAGAGAAAATGAAGCACTCACTTTTGCAGTTGTCGGCGTTGGAAGATTTGGAACCGCAGTTTGCAGAGAACTTATTAATAATGGTGCTGATGTCTTGGCTGCAGATTATTCGGAAAAAGCTATTGATGATTTAAGGCAATTAGAACCTTCGATAGAAGCTAGAGTTGTAGATTGCACCGATGAAGAGTCTATGAAGGAATCAGGAATTCTTGAAATGAATACTGTTGTAGTTGGTATTAGTGAACCTATTGAAGCAAGTATAACTACAACTCTTATTGCTAAGGATAGTGAAGGTAGCAAAGTGAAAAGAGTAATAGCAAGAGCTACTAGTGACTTGCACGAAAAAATGTTAAAAAGAGTAGGCGCAGATAAAGTTGTTTTCCCATCTAGGATGCAAGGAGAAAGATTAGGTTTAGAACTAGTTAGACCAAACCTAATTGAAAGATTGGAACTAGATAATCAAACTGGTATAGATGAAATAACTGTTCCAGAGGAATTTATTGGAAGATCTTTAAGAGATTTAAATTTGAGAAAAAATTATTTAGTAAATGTTCTTGCTGCAGGACCTGCTGAAGAGTTAACAGTTAATCCTCCAGCAAAATATATTTTGGAAAGAGGAAATATTTTGGTAGTCATGGGTAAAACTGTAGATTTACAGAAATTGCCTCAAAATTAATTATTTTAATCAGATTTTTTATAGTATCTAATCCTTTGAGGAGCTTTTTTTAATCTTCTGACGCTTTGTTTTTCAAGTTCATCTCTAAATTTATCAGTATTTAAATTATTTTCTGCAATAGGTAATTTACTTTCTTTTTCGAAATATTTTTTTATACCCTCTTGTATTAACACTTTTGCCATATTACTTACTGTCCTAGATTCATTATCCGCCAAAATAGTTAATTGCTCACATATTAATTCTGGAAGAACCACTTGAATTCTGGGGGATTTAGGCTTCCCATTAGTTGAGTTTTGGCGGGTAGCCATGAGTCAAAGTTGATAACTGTTACTTATTAGTATACACAGTTAGTCAAGGATACTATCTTTGTGTATATTATTAGTAAGGAAATTTATGTCCGTATCAATTAATTGTTTTATTGTCCCATGAAAAATTCAAGAAAAATTGATTCTCCTAAAAGGTCGATAATTGATAAACCAAAAAAAAGATTAGTCAATTCTGATTCTCACGATAATGAAAATAGTGACGTTTTGGTATCAGCTGTAATTAGTCCATATTTGTTAACTCATCTTCACCATATTCTTCAGCAGTCTGAGTATTATGCCCAAAAAGATGGTAGAAAATCTCACGCAGCAAACTTTGCGAAACTAAGAAAAGTTTTATGTTTAGACGCAAGAAGCATGGCAGATGCCTCTGCAAAAGAGATAAAAGATGTGGATAATGATTTATCTAATAATAAATATAATGAACAAAATGTAGCCTGAAGTAATAATCTATTAATAAATAGATTTTAAAAACATGTCTAGTAATGCTGAAAAGCTCTATAAGTTAATAGCCAACGATTCCAAAAAGAAACAAAGTCTGTTTATGACAGCCTTAACTAATCCCAAAAAAGCCTTAGATAAAATATGCGATATTGGCAACGAGTTAAATATTTCTGTGACTAAAGAAGAGGTTATAGAATATTTGAGTACTATTGATGATGAGGCAACTAAAATGTGGTTAATCAAGGCTCGAGGAGGTCTTTAGGAAAAGGTTTCGAATAATTATTATTTGGATTAGGAATAGGTTTTATTCTTTTGTTATAGCCACCTCCACCAGCTAAAGTCCAAAAAAACCAATAACTTGGAATTGCGAGAGCAGCAGCTATGAAAATCACTACAATTTGTTCTATTCTTTTCATGATTTAATTTTATTCCACAAAATATTTTTTAGTAAATAAGCCACAGATTTTGTAAATTCTATTTTAAAACAGTGATTAGATTTGAAGGTGTAAGCAAAATTTATTCTACAGATGTTGTTTTAAAAAATATTAGTTGGGAGATTAAGAAAGGAGAAAAAGTTGGCTTAGTTGGTTCTAATGGTGCAGGTAAATCAACCCAATTTAAGATTTTAATTGGAGAGGAAGAGCAAACAAGTGGAACGATCATCAAAGAAGGAAATCCTAAAATTGCCCATTTAAAGCAAGAGTTTGATTGTAATTTGAATTTTTCAGTTAGACAGGAATTAGAAAGTTCTTTTAAAGATATACAAATTGTTTCCATTAAACTTTTAGAAATTGAGAATAAAATGAAATCGTTGGATATAAAAAAAAATTCCGATGAACTTGAAATAACTGTAAATCAACTCGCAAAATATCAAGCAAAATTTGAAGCTTTAGGTGGTTATAAAATGCAATCTAATGTAGAAAAAATATTACCAAAATTAGGCTTTTCTATAGAAGATGCTGATAAATTAGTTGGCAATTTCTCAGGTGGTTGGCAGATGAAAGTTGCACTTGGAAAAATAATCTTACAAAAACCTGATTTACTTTTACTGGATGAACCAACCAATCATTTAGATTTAGAAACTATTTTTTGGTTGGAAGAATATCTTTCATCGCTTAAGATTTCAGTAATAATTATCAGCCATGATAGATATTTCTTAGATAAATTATGTAAAAAAATAATTTTTGTAGATCGAGGAACATCTGAAACATATAACGGGAATTATTCTTTTTTTGTCGAACAGAAATCTTTGAATAAAGAATCTCAAAATAAGGCATATCAATTACAACAAAAAGAAATTGAGTTACAGAAAAGGTATATAGATAGATTTAGAGCTAGTGCAACTAGAAGTTCTCAAGCAAAGAGTAGAGAAAAACAATTAAAAAAGATTGCTAAAATTGAGGCTCCCATAGCAAAATCAAAAAGTCCTGTTTTTAATTTTCCAGAGTGCCCTCGCTCAGGGAAATTAGTTCTAAATATTAAAAATTTGTCTCATAGTTTCGAGGATAAAATTCTTTTTTTAGATATTAATTTAAAGATTTCTTCTGGGGAGAAAATAGCAATATTGGGACCTAATGGCTGCGGCAAATCTACATTGCTTAAAATTATTATGAAAAAAATATCTCCTGAAATTGGAGAAATTAATCTTGGTAAACATAATATAATTACTAGCTATTATGAACAGAATCAGGCTGAAGCACTTTCACTTGACGAAAGGGTTATTGATTTAATATGTAATAAGTCTCCAGAATGGTCCCAAAAAAAAGTTAGAACATTTTTAGGGGGTTTTGGTTTTCAAAATGAAACAGTTTTTAAATATATTAAACAACTCAGTGGAGGAGAAAAGGCAAGATTAGCATTGGCGCTCATGATTATTAAGCCTAGTAATTTTCTTCTTTTGGACGAACCAACTAATCATTTGGATTTGCAATCTAAGGAAAACTTAGAATTAGCAATTAAAAATTATAAAGGTTCATTATTAATAATTTCTCATGATCGGTATTTTATTTCAAAAGTTGCAAATAGAATTATTGAAATTAAAGATTCAAAGTTATTTTCATATGATGGTAATTACGAATATTTTTTAGAAAAAACTCAAAGCCAAAAAATTTGACTACTTTTAATAAAATTTACAATTGGCTAAGTAAGATCACTAATTTATCTTTACATAGTTTACTGTTCTTGATTAATCTTAAAAATACAAAAATACGTTTTAATAATTTAAATGAGAGATTACGATTTCCAAGAAAAACATTTTCAAATTTTTGATCCTATAGAAAGTTATTTTGAATGCATTACCTCCTTCGATATGAGGAATGGTAGATGTATTTCTAAATGTGTGGAAATACTTAAGCGGAATGATAATTAAATTTTTTAGTTATTTTGTAGATTAGTAATATCAGTTGGTATTACTTTTAATTTAATAAATTTATTTTTACGCTTCAATAATATATTTACTTGTTTTTTGATACCATTTTTATTAATTTGTTCTATAACGTCTGATGCAGTTTCAATATCTTTATCGCCTATTTTAATTAAAATATCATCTATCTTGATTCCACTTTTTTCAGCTGGACTGTTAGGTACTACATATCCAACTTTTACGACATTATTTTTTCTCTCAGAAATACTTTCTTCTATTAGGCTAATTCCAATCATAGGATGTATTACTTTCCCATTGTCTATAAGTTGATCGGCAATTTCTTTAGCTTTATTAATTGGGATTGCGAAACTCAAACCCGCTCCTGGCCCTGATCTTATCAACGTATTAATACCAATTACTTCTCCATCGCTATTCAATAGCGGACCTCCAGAATTGCCAGGATTAATAGCAGCGTCTGTTTGTATCAGTTCAAGTTTTTTATCATATATTCCTAATTGAGTTACGTTTCTATTTAGATTACTAATAATACCAAGCGTAACTGTGTTTTCCAATCCGAATGGATTTCCAACTGCTATAGCCCAATCACCAACTTTAATCTTTGCAGAATCGCCTAATTTTGCTTTTGGCCAAGGCCCTTTCCCTTTAATCTTTAGCACAGCTAAATCAGTAAAATAGTCTTGGCCTATCAGTTTAGCGTTTAATTTTTTGCCATTGGTTAAACCTACAATTACCTTATCTGATCCATTGACTACATGAGCATTGGTCATTACAAGTCCATCTGCAAATATAAACCCACTGCCTTGGTTTTGCTCTATCCTTGGTCGATTTTCGTTAGGTAAATCTAATCCAAAAAATCTTTCAAAATATGGGTCTAGAAATAGTTGAGAATTTCTTGGAAAATTTCTTTTTTTAATATATCTTTGAGTATCAATTGTCACCACAGCTGCACCGGTTCTTTCTACAGCTTTAGTTATGAAAGATTTGTTTGAAAATAAACTAACTTCATTAATTTTTGGTTTGATTAATGGTTGGGATATTACTTTTGCAGGATATGTAATGCCTACTGGAATTAATGAGACGATTAGTAATAGCTTTTGGAGGTATCTTTTCAATTTTGATTTTCTTATGTTTTTCAAGAGACTTAACTCACCATACTGGTGTAATTTAAATATAACTAGTAATTTAATTAATTGAATCTAGAGAAAAATTAAGTGACTTAAAAATAGCTAAATTTCTTTTTTTCGGGCTATGATGTTAAAAATATCAAACCAATCTATAAGCGCAATGACTATTCTATTTCCAATTATATATTCTGCGGCCTTAACTTATTTAGTGTGGAAAGCTTTTAAAGTTATGTCTAATGGTTGGGGAATATCAGATAATAAAAATAAAAGTTTAAGTACTTCCAGTTTTAAACAAAAAAAGTACACAATACATCCAGAACTTCTAGATAAATCAGGTAACATAACAGAAGAGGAGTTATTAACAGTAAGGTTTTCGAATGATAATGACTCTACATTAGAAGAAAAAGGTTCAACAACTGATTAATTAAAATAAATCTAAGGAAAAAAATTGGAATTAAGAACAAAAATTGTTTCAGCGGTAATAAGATCTCTCAAATTGCCCCCAAGGTTTCGTTTGAAAATGGTTAAAGAAGATCCAGTGAGACTCGAACTAAGCCTAACTCCTTCTTACGGTAAAAACCCAGTTATTGTTGGTATAGTTGAATCTCTAGACTTAGTCGCCCGAAGAGATAGAGAAGGTAGACTCCCTAGAGATCTTCAAGGGACTTGGGACTGGACTGTAAGACATGGAAAAGTTAGTACTGGAGGTTGGAATCCTATGTTAAAAGAAGCATTACAAACAATGTTTGATACAGGATTGCCAGCCATTGTATATGAGGAATTAACTGGAGATGAGTATCGACCTGTTGATGGAGTAAGACATGTTAAATAAATAATTTATTTTTTTTCATAAAATCTTCCTTAAAACGTTAAAATAATTTGATAGATAATAAAGTTAATTATGAATAAAGACAATCAACCAAGATTTGGCTTTGTAAATTTTGCAGAAACTTGGAATGGCCGTATGGCAATGATGGGTATTTTGATTGGACTTGGTACTGAATTAATTACTGGACAAAGTATCCTTCGACAAATTGGAATAGGTTAGCATTTTACTTAATTTCTTCTGCTTTCACATCAATGGTACTTTCACTAGGCTTTTTATATAATTGATTTTTCTTACTAATATTCTTTAAATCTGCACCGCAATTCATGCATGTTTCACTTAAACCTAATGATATTGCTCCACAATTACCGCATGTATTAATTTTAGATTTGTAAGAGTTAAAACCCATAAACACTAAAACTAATAATAGAAGAGGAATTAAAAATAAAAGAAGTAGGATATTTCCAACAAAGCTAATGAAAAAGTTAAATCCAAATATTGGAATAATGATAAGTATGATTAATGAGTAGGTAATAAGATTTTTATTAGCTTTAAGAAAATAATTCACCTTAGTAATCCTTATTTATAATTTCTTTTTTTATTTACTAAAGTCATACTAGCAATTACTACGCTCCAACACTGTCCAAAATATAAAATCACTCCTAATAGCCATACCCATAAAGTAAGTACTAGAAAACCTCCAATAAAACCGTATGCTTGAAATCTTACTCCAAGTGAGAGAATACTTTTACTTACTGCTAGGTTCAAAGTGGTTAGGCCAATTCCAATAAGAAAAGATCCAGGTAAGAGTGGTTTTAATGGAACTTTTCTACTGGGTAAAAGTGCTTGCAATAAAAGAGCCATTAAAGAAAAGCCAATTAGTGGTATTGCAAACTGACCAACTTGTAGTAAAGGCAGCTTTAATAATAAATCAGAAAAAAGATTATTAGATTTTGAAAGATTTTCTAAAACGTTACTTGGGATCATCCTAAGATTTGCACTAATTTGATCTAGCACCATTAAAAACCCAATAAAGAATACTATTAAAAAGGCTTCAACTCTATTTCGGAGAAACTTCGAAGCTTGCACTCTCCAAGCAGCATTAACTTTTTTAGAAGGAATTTCGTCCTCCCAAAGCCTATCCGAACCTCTTTGAAGAGATAGGTATGCATTTCCTGCTGTAAAAAGCAAAAACATAGCCCCGAGAATTCCTGCTCCAAAACCTTGATCTATCAAATTAAATAATGTTGTCTCTACTAACTCAACTACTGAAGGAGGTAAAAGCTGAGCAGCAATGGCAATTATTTGTTGATCTAATCCTTCTTGTTTTCCTAGGAACCATGAAGCTATTGAAAGAGAAATTAGAAGGATGGGAAAAAATGATTGAAGTGTGTAGTATGCAAATGCAGCACTTAAATCAACACAATCAGATTTGCTCCATCGCTCACAAGCTCCCCATAAACTTTTCAGTATCCATGTTGAACTTCTCTGCATATTAATTTTCTTCAAATATTAATTTATTTACTTAGTTTTTATTGTATCTGATTAAGAAATTTTTCAAGCAATTTTTTATTTATGATGCAACTATTTTTCTAATAATAAATTGCCCCATGGCTTTAAAATTTCAAATTTTTCAATAGATCTACAAGCAATTAATGGAAAATTAACATCGCTCAAGTCTTCTCCTGAAACTAAATTTAAAGGATCTGTTTCTAACCACTCTATAGAACAATTGAGTTCTTCTAATAGTAGCCATGCTGCTGCAATATCCCATATCTTAGGCGTTGATTCTATTGCTCCGAAAGTTTGTCCCATCGCTACACTAGTAAGATTTAAACTCGATACACCTAAAAGTCTGATTTTTCCAGGAAATACTGAGTTTGGGTTTTTTTGTAAAATTTTGATTGATCTACTACATAAAGAAATGCATTCACTTTGACGATTATTTTGGCTAGGAACTATTTTCTTGTTATTTAACCAAACCCCTTGACCTTTAATGGATACAAACTTTTTTTTCAATGTAGGAATTATTAAAAAAGAAGATTGTGGTTTACCATCAACGAACCTTGCTACAGATATAGACCAGTAAGGAATACCTGCAGCAAAATTTGTTGTCCCATCGAGTGGATCGACCACCCAGTAAGCTTTTGAATTTGGAATTAACTTTTGCCCTTCTTCACTAAGGACGCCTTCACCTGGAGCTATTGAAGCTAAGCCATCTACGATTGTTTTGTCACTCCATAAATCACAACTTGTTAATAATGATCCATCTGCTTTATTGCTGGCGCTAATGTTTCCAAAATCTTTTGTTTGACGTTGACTAACCAATTCAAATAAAGAATCTAATTCAAGTAGTTGATTATTAGTTAAATTTGGAGGATTCATCTCTATATATTACAAATAGACTCTTTATCATTAATTTTAGTATTATTACTACCCAAACAATTTTTACTTTTATCAATGAAAGTTAATCTTTCTAATTCATCTATATTCAGATTGTAATTATATATTGCATTAATATTTTTTGATTTCGCATTACTTAATTCACTTTGTCTAACAAGAACATCTTTTAGAGTTGATATTCCGACATCATATCTAAGTCTGGAAAGCCTTACAGACTCTTTGCTAGATTCAATTTCTTTAAGAGAAGAAATTATTTTTTCTTCATTTAATTTTAGATTTAAATAGGCTTTACTAATACTTGTGGTTAAAATATTTTTTAGATTTTCATAAGCATATTTTTCAGATTCTGCATCTGCTATTTTTGATTTGTAGGAGTTCTTATTTTGTCCGCCATCAAAAATATTCCATGCAAAATTTAGACTTATGGTATTTGTATAATTAGATCCAGATTTTTCAGAGTCGATATTAGTTGCTAAAGAGTCACCCTTTGAAAATGTACTAGATAATGAATTACTGATATAGATATTTGGCTTATTTTGGGCTAAAAAGCTCTCTGCTTGGCTCTTTTTGATTGATTTTTGAAGAATAAGGTTTTTTAAGGAAAGATTTTTATCCAAACCCTCATAAATATTCTTATTCAATTTATGATTCCAAAACCCTATAAGATTTTGCTCTTTATTAGTTTCGAAATCTCCCTTAACATTAAGAATCTCTTTAAGAGAAATTTTATTAATTTCATGTTCTATTTTCTTTTCATTAAGTGATTGTTGATCTCGAGAAAATTGAGCTTCTGCTTCAAGAACTTCAAACTTTGTCCCAATTCCAGCATCTAGCTTCGCTTTAGAATTTTCTAAACTTGTAATTGATAAATCAAGTGTAAATTTTTTATTTTGAATCTCTTGATATGACTTTTTATATTTGTGATACCTGATTCTTGCTTCTTGAATTAAATCTTTTTTCTTAATCTCATAATTATTTTCTGCAATTTTGTAATTTGTTTTGGCAATTTTAATTTCAGATCCTCTCAGCGGGGCAATTACATCCCATTTTATATTCAGGGAGGGATTAGCCGTAAATTGTGATGTTTTTAAAGTAGCTGAATTGCTATTGTACTTTTTACCTGCGATATATTTTGGTAACCCATTGGCTTGAAAATCTAAGGATGGGTATCTTTTGGCAATTTGACTGGAAAGATTAAAGCTTGTAGAGGCTACTAGGTTCTGTAATGACTTTAATTCTTGATTATTTAATACAAGTTTTTCTATTTCTTGATAATCAATAAAAGTAATATTTGATTTTTCTTCTAAAACATTATCAATGTAATTTTTTGTTTCGCTCGATAGAACATTAAAGGTATTCATACATAGAGTAAGCGGCAATAATAAGAAAGGATTTACTACTCTTCTAAGCATGTTTCATAGTTTCGAAAATATTCGATTAACCAATCAAAGTATTAATAATATCATTTGAATCATCAAGAACGTGAATTTTAGTATTTATTTGATTCTCAACTTCTTGAATATTTTTATCATCTAAAAATAAATCAGTATTAATTTTCAACATTATAGATGGTATGTAAACAGCCTCTCCTAAATCCTTATTTTTCAGCCCGTAAATTAGATCTTCGCCAGTAAGAAGACCTGTAACAACTTGATCTTGACCCCAATAAATACTTGGCAAACCATATAGATTAATTGTTAATCCATTAATTAAGTTTAATTTCTTAACTGTAGGAATTAGTGCTTCATAAACTAATTTACCAACAATCCAACTAACTTTTTTTGGCTTTGTTACTTTTTGGGGTAGGTTTTGAGTCTTCTCTCTTAATACTTCTAGAAAGTGTCTAATAGTCCCAACTCCATTAGATTCTTGTGGCATATTTTCGTAGGTTTTGTAACTAGGTAAATTTGTCCCAGCAATTAAATACCATTCGTCTGCTAGCCAACAAAAACGAGTCCCAAGAGTATTTTGTAAAGAGGCTTGAATTCTCTCTACTTGTTTAATAGTTTTTTTTGCGTGTTCTGGGCTTATTGATTTCAATCCATCATTTTCAGGTCTAAATTTTGTAAGTCCTACAGGAACTATTGCGACTGAAAGTACTGTTTGAGAGGTTTTTTTGTAGAATTCAGCAAGTTCCAAAATTGATTTCTCAAGAATATCCCCATCATTTATTTCTGGACAAACAACAATTTGCGCATGTATTTGAATAGAGTTTTTTTCAAACCACGAAATTTGATCAAGTATCACTCCTGCTTTTTTATTTTTTAATAATTTTTCTCTTGTGGCGGGATCAGTAGCATGAACTGAAATAAAAAGTGGGGATAGTTTTTGCATAGCAATTCTTTCCCAGTCTTCTTTTTTTAAATTCGTAAGAGTTAAATAAGATCCATATAGGAAACTTAATCTATAATCATCATCTTTAATATAAAGGCTTTTTCTTTTACCACTTGGCTGTTGATCAATAAAACAAAATGGACATCTATTATTGCATTGCTTGATTGAATCAAATAAAGCATCTTTAAAATTTATACCTAAATTAACGTCTTGATCTTTTTCAATATTTATATTGTGAATTTTATGATTTTTATCTAAAACTGATATGTCTAAAATCTCTTCACTAATCAGAATCTGATAATCAATTAAATCTCTTGGTTTTTTCCCATTAATACTAATAATTGAATCACCTGATTCAAATCCTATTTCTTCAGCAATAGAATTAGCTTCAATACTTTCAATTTCTGCAGGGTTTATTTTATAAGTAATATTAGGAACCAAAAGATCAATGGGATCTTCTGTGTAATTAATTTCTTGCCACACAATTTAAGGCCAAATACTCTTATTTATATTTATTCTAAACTTATATATGACTCAAAGTGTATTAAATACTTTTAAAAAACTAAATATAGGTGTGAAATTATGGGCCTTTTATTTATTAAAATATGGCATTCGCAGTTTTCTAAAACACGATTTAGATTAATTAAAATAACCTTTTTCATTGAAAGAATTAATTACAAAAAATTTAGAAGTAAAAGATAAATTCAACTATGAATCCCATAAGACAGTTGATTCATACGAAAATAGTTTTTTATCAAATCCTATATCTTTAAGATTATGGTCTTCTTTTTTTGTAGTTTTACCTATTTTTGTTCAAGCCCCTTGGGTTAGATTAGCACCAATAAGTGCTCTTTGTTTTACGTTTGTTATTGTCTTAGTGGCAATTGTTTTTAATCAGAAAGGATCAAATAAGTGGTTTATTGTCAGTTCATTATTACTTGGTATATCAGGTAGTTGGCTTGGTGGATGTTTGTTCTGGGGATGGTTAAGCCCATATCCTATCCTACACATACCTGTTGAAGCTGTAGTTCTACCATTAGCTTTAATTGGACTTGGTACTAATTGGAAAATAGGTTCAAGTTTTTATATCTCTTCTTTATTTGGAACTGCAGTTACCGACATTACAATATTTTTAATCGGAATCATGGATCAATGGAGGCAGGTAATTACAGCAGATTCTGAAAAAGCACCCATGATTCTTCAAAAAACTTCAGAGAGTCTTATTCAAATAAAATCAATATCTATCATCGTTTTTGTTGCTCTAATACTTTGGTTTATCTCCAAAGAAATTTTGGATTCTGGCACAATTAATACCACTAGTGGTAAAGCACTCTTAGTTTCTGGTTATGTAATTCAAACAACATTAATTGTTGATGGTATTTTTATTGCTTTAGCAATTCTGCAACCAACTTTTAGTGGATTGGTTTAATGTTAAGGCCTCCATTTTCGCAAGAACCGATACCAATAAATAATTGGGATGTAATTGTTATAGGCGCTGGAGCTGCTGGTCTTATGACTTGTCTTGAATTACCCTCAAATTTAAAAGTGCTTCTTTTAAATAGAAATACTAGTAAGGTATCTTCCAGTAGATGGGCTCAAGGCGGAATTGCATCTGTTGTTAGACAAGATGATTCATTTGAACTGCATGCTGAGGACACTTTAAAAGCAGGTGATGGACTATGTGATTTTCAAGCTGTAGAAATGCTAGTTAAAGAAGCTCCAGGTTGTGTAGAAAGGTTGCAGAATTTAGGGATGATTTTTGATCAAAGTTCTGATCAACTAGCTACTACCTTGGAAGCAGCCCATTCACGAAGAAGAGTCTTACATGTTAAAGATCGTACTGGACGAGCATTAGTTGAAGTTCTAGAAGATCATATTGAGAATCAAAAAAATATTCTTCATTGCAGGGGTGTAAGAGTAACTGAACTTCTCATTGAAAATAAAGAATGTAGAGGAGTTCAGGTTCTTGATGGAGCAAATTTATATTGGATTAAATCTAGAGCTGTTGTTTTGGCTACAGGTGGGGGTGGGCACTTATTTACAAATACAACAAATCCTGCTCAATCCTCTGGTGAAGGTATTGCTCTTGCATGGAAAGCAGGAGCTGCTATCGAAGATTTAGAGTTCGTGCAATTTCATCCAACAGCTTTAAAATTTTATGGTGCACCTTGCTTCTTAATATCTGAGGCACTTAGAGGGGAAGGAGCGATTTTAGTTGATAAAAATGGTGAAAGTCCAGTTAAAAATCTTGAAAATCGTGATCTTGCTACTAGAGATCAGGTAAGTAGAGCAATTATGAAAAATATGCATGATAATAATGTAGATCATGTTGGCTTGGATCTTCGGTATATTGATCCAGAAAAAATTGTAGAACGCTTCCCCACGATCTTGAGTCGATGTCTGGATTATGGCGTTAACCCTTTAAATGAGGTTATTCCCGTAGCTCCTGCAGCTCATTATTGGATGGGAGGTGTTAAAACTGATCTAAATGCATCTTCAACAAGAAAAGGATTATATGCCGTTGGAGAAGTTGCTTCTACAGGTGTGCATGGTGCTAATAGACTGGCAAGTAATTCACTGATGGAGTGTCTTGTTTTCGCAAGAAAAATGTCTGCAATTGTTTTGAATGACATTTCTAAAGTTGAAAAATTTGATAGATCATTTCAAGAGTTTGATATTGAAGATCCTAAAGAAGATCAAATTTCTATAATTGCTGAAAAAATTGATGAACTAAGAAAACTATGTTGGTTAAATTTAGGTGTATCTCGAAATAAGACAAATATGAGTAAATTTTTAAATTATATTCAAAATGATATAGATAAATTAAATAAAAATGATTTATTAAATAGTCTTGAAAAAATAAAATTTGATCAAAAAATAAAACTCAGTGAACGCAATAGAAGAGCATTAAATCTTTTACTTGATTTAAAGAATAGACAAATAACCACCATAACTTTATTAAAAGCTTGTCTATTTAGAGAGGAAAGTAGAGGAGGGCATTATAGAGATGATTTTTCTGACAAAGATAAAAATTGGGAATGCCATACTACACAACAGTTAGATCAAAAAATTCAAAAAAGATTTATTAAAAATTAAGATCTCCCTGATAGTCGGTTTTTGTAGCTAATTCATTTAAGTCACGCGTACCACTAATAATTTCTCCATTTATTTCCCATGAAGGAAATCCACTGATTCCTTTCGTTTGGCATAGCTCATACTCATTATCTTTACCATCTTTAGCACACTCAACTACTTTTAATTTTTTAACTGCTTCCTTACCAAATAATTGTTTCTGATCATGGCAATGCGGGCACCAGTATGCACTATACATAACAATATTGTTTTCACTTAAAAATTGTGCAAACTTTACCTTCTGGGGAGTGCTTGAAGTGGTAATTATTGGCGATTCATTTTCAGTGGGGTTTGCAACATCAATTGCATTAGAGGGGTCAACGTTTGTTGACCAAATTAGGCCCCCCAGTAGGACACTAATGGCTACAATGAAACCTCTAAAAATCATAGGTTCTCTACTTTCGAACTTTGCTCCAATCATAGAAATTATAAAGATAGAAAACGATAAAATTGCTGAAAGTATACAAAAAAAGCAATATGCTTGAATCTTAAAAAACATTATATTTATCAATAAAAAGCTAAATGTTGATGACGCACAAGAAATTAGAAATACTAACCACCATAAAAACTTATTTAGTTTTTCTTTTGGGGAAATTAAATTAAGCGAGAGTATTATTGTGATAACTAATATTGATAAATATGTTATGAGTCCAGCTAATGAGAGAGGTATATTAACTTGATTATTCTTAAATAAAGTACCCCAAGGACTATTTAAAACCGTTTCACAACCATTTTGTATCCCTGGACATGAAAGCGAAGTAAATAATCCCCAGTTTTTTAAAGTAATCGAACCTGTATCAACTATGCCTATAGTGCTGAGAATTGCGATTATGATTTTTGGCCATTTCAAATCTTTTTTATTTCTTCTGTTTAAAGTCTTAAGAGCCATACAAAAAGAAAGTTTGTTATTTACATTATCTATCCTAATATTATCTTGGCATGAGAGTTATATACGAAATGCTGTTTAAATCTTTTAATTCTTATTTCTTAAGTTGTGAAACAAAATAGTCCTAATGTAAAAGAAAAAAAACTATCTAAGATTGCATTCAGTCATGTTGGTTGTGAGAAAAATCTTGTTGATACTGAACATATGCAAGGCTTATTAGATAAAGAGGGTTATGAAGTTGATAGCAATATAAATGATGCAAATGTTGTTGTAGTCAATACTTGCAGTTTTATTGAAACAGCGAGAGAAGAATCTATTAGAAAAATTTTAGAATATACAAATCAAGGAAAGGAAGTAATAGTTGCAGGCTGTATGGCGCAGCATTTTAAAGATGAGCTTATACGAGAAATCCCTGAAATAAAAGGTTTAGTTGGAACTGGAGATTATCAAAAGATAGCTAAGGTTTTAGAAAGAGTAGAACAAGGGGAAATCGTGAATGAAGTTTCAAAAATACCGGAATTTATTGCAGATGAGGAAATACCTCGTTTTGTAGATAAAAACAAATTTGTTGCTTATCTTCGTATTGCTGAAGGCTGCAACTATAATTGCGCTTTTTGTATTATTCCTAAATTGAGAGGTCCCCAAAGAAGTAGAACAATAGAATCTATAGTTGCAGAAGCCAAAAGTCTTGCAAAGCAGGGGATACAAGAAATCATATTAATTAGTCAAATAACAACTAATTATGGTCAAGATATTTATGGAAAACCATCATTAGCCAAACTTTTGAATGAGCTTTCTAAAGTTCCAATTCCTTGGATCAGGATACATTATGCTTATCCAACGGGTTTAACTGATGAAGTTATTAGAGCTTTCAAAGATTCAGAGAATATAGTGCCTTACTTTGATTTACCACTTCAGCATAGTCATCCAGATGTGTTGAGGAGTATGAATAGACCTTGGCAGGCTTCTTTGAATGAATCAATTTTGGAGAAAATTAGAACAGAAATTCCATCTGCTGTATTAAGAACTAGTCTCATTGTTGGTTTCCCAGGAGAAAAAAAAGAACATTTTGAACATCTTCTGGAATTTTTGTGTAGGCACAAATTTGATCATGTAGGAGTGTTTATTTTTTCTCCTGAGGACGGAACTGCAGCTTTTGATTTGCCAAATAGAGTATTAAAAGAGGTTTCAGAGGCAAGAAAAGATAATGTTATTTCAGTTCAACAAAATATCTCTAAAGATAAAAATCAGGCATATGTTGGTTCAAAAATGAAAGTTTTGGTAGAAAAAATATCAGATAATAACGAATTAATAGGTCGGTCCTACAATTTCGCTCCTGAAATTGATGGAAATGTGATTGCATCAATAAATACTAAAAATGATTTGCAAAATTATATTGGTAAATTTGTTGAAGCAAATATTTCTTTTGCGGATGAATATGATTTGTATGGAGAGATTATTAAAATTTTGTAGTTTTTAAATTAATTTAACTGCTCTTAAGAGCTTATCTAATGCGAAAGCAGCTCCAAAGCCAAAACCAATAAATGCAATATAGAAAATGATGTTCATTATTTTTTTTATTTCTATTTAATTTAACATCAGATGAAAAGATTAGATTTTTTCGTTTAATTTCTTAATCTTGGATATATGGTAATTTTTTGTATAAACATTCTTCTGCTTTTTGTAGTTCCCGGCCTAGATATAGAGCATGATCGAATCTGGTTATTAAGTCATTTCTTTCTTCAGTAATTAATATTCCAAGTTGTTTAGCACTAATACCTTTAAAAACTTCATTACTAACTCTTTTATTTTGAGAGTCGCATTTAATTGGTTCATTTGTTTCTGGGTCAAGAGCATAGCCTTCTTCATCGATGTTATTTAAAAAGTGCTCTAAAACTATTTTATTTTCTTCTAAATCTACTTTTATAATAAAATAACCGTTTGGATCTAAATCTATATATCGGTTGGATAGATTATTATCAATCTTTATTTTTTCATCTAAACTTTTACTAGAATCCATTATTAGAAGTTAATAAAAACTATATTACTAATATAATCTTTAGAAAAGCCAAATAATTTTTTATTTAAAGGGTATAGATTTATTCTCAAATTCAATTTCATTCTCAGTTTGCTTATTAACTTCATTTAGCCAAGGATAAATTATATTTTCCATATTTTTGTCAAACCACTTATGCAAGCTAATGGTGCTTTTTGCAAAAAACCCTCTCCGCCTTTTATGTTTACCACCCGCTCCAGGATCAAAAAAATGGATACTATTTTTTATTGCCCATTCAATTGGCTGGTAGTAGCATAATTCAAAATGTAAATTAGATATCTCTTCTTGACTACCCCAATATCTACCCCATAAGTTGTTTTTATTTTTAACGCACATCGACATAGCCAAAATATCCTTTGAATCATTTTTTGATGCGCTAAAAAGTAAAATATTTTTTTTATTAGCAACAATTTTGTCGAAAAATGTAGATGTTAGATATTTACTTCCCCAAACTCCCCACCTAGAACAATGCTGTTCATAAAAATTATGCATTTTTTTTAGGATTTCTTGGTTGATATCATCTTCATTAAAAATTTCTACTTTTATATCTTGTTTAGTAATTGATTTCCTCTCTTTTTTGATATTTTTTCTCTGATTAGAGTTAAATCTACAAAGAAAATCATCAAACGTCTTTTCTCCATTTCTCCTCCATTCACTGCTGGAATTTATCCATTTATGGTATCCCAAAGATTTAAGATGGTTACCCCAGCTTTCGTCAATGTATAAAAAATTACAACTTAAAATTTTGTTTGTAATCGCAAAGCTTTCGATATGGTTTATGAGTAAATTTGTAATTTCTTTCTTATCTTCATTTTTTTTATAAAGAAATTGATATCCATTTACAGGACTATAAGGACTCATTCCAATTAATTTAGGGTAATAATTTAAATTCAGCTCTTGAGCCAATCTTGCAAATGATTGATCAAAAATGAATTCTCCATAGCTATGATTTTTTAAAAAAAGTGGAGCAATTCCTATTATTTCTTCATTTTTATAAGCAACAAAATATAGAGGTTGCCAACCAGTTTCTCTTGAGACACTCTTTGATATTTCAAGGTTTTTAAGCCAAGTCCATTCATAGAATGGATTATTGATTTCAATTGTTAATTCATTCCATATCTCCTTGGAGATTTCCTTGATTGACAATTTGACTTCAACTTTATGTATTTTTTGGTTCATTTATTATTAAATCTTATTCAAATTTTTTTGTAATGAATATGGATTTCATTATTCATTAAATTTTTAATTGATTTTATTTCCCATAGTCTTTTGAGATTAAAAATCTCATTTGTTTCTTTTGGAGGGATCCATGTATATTTACCTCCAATAATTTGTGGAATTATTGTAATTTTTATATCTGTTATTAGATCCTCTTTTATAAATGAATTTATAAGTTTTGCACCTCCTAAAAGAGCTAGATCATTTATCCCTTGTTTTTTAAGTGAAATTAAAGTTTTACTCCATGAATCTTCGAAAAAGAGTTGTTTCTCGAAGTCATTATTCGACGAATTATCAACCCTACTTGAGCTAATTAGCCATCTTCTAATTGGTTGACGAAAGTATTCCCAATTACTGTTAAATTTTTTGCTATTTGAAGCAACTATGGAAATTGGTTGTTTATTTGATATTGTTACTTCGTCATTACCATTGAGATTTTTAATTAGGTAAGTTGATTGATGAGCTAATAAAGTACCTAAACCAAAAATGGTGGCGTCAACCATTGATAAGTGTTGATTCAACATTTTTTTATCTTCTTCGCTTCCAAGATGCGATTCTCCACCTCCAGGAAATGCAATTCTCCCATCAATACTAGATGCTATAACAATTATTACTCTTGGGATACTCAAGTTTGTGAGACTAAACTATTTGCAAGTTTCAACTTCAATGAATTAGTTAGCTTTTGATCAACATAAATTTCTGCTGCATTATTTGGGCTCTCTTGGAGTCTTATTTTGTGTAATGTTGCACCAAGTTCAAGTATTGGATTTTTAAGAATATCAGAAATATATAAAGCTATATTTTCAGCAGTTGGAACACAATTCTGGAAAAATTCGATGTCTTTATTTAGAAAAGTATGATCTAATTGTTCAACAACCAAATCATTAATTATCTCTTGGAGCGCAGATAAGTCGCAAACCATTCCCGTTCTTTTATCAATGTCTCCTTTTATAGTTATATCGACAAGATAGTTATGACCATGTCCATTAACTCTGGCACATTTCCCATAGATTTTTTTATTTTCATCAAAGGAAATCTCTTCTTTTGCAAGTCTATGAGCAGCCGCAAAATGAGTTTGTACTGTTAAAAATGCTTCCATGTTTTTTCCATAATAATCTGCCCATAAATTTGGGTTTTCATAAAGCCTTAGACTTGTAAGAGGTAAATCATCCTTTAGACGACTCCAAATAACCTTTACTAATGCTTCAGTTGTTGGAAGTATACCTTCTTGATTACTAACATTAAATTCAGGCCAGACGTCATTTAAAAAACGAAAATCTAATTGTCCAGTAACCTTATCTTTAATGGAGTGTTTCACATCAGAGAGATTAAGTACCATTCCATCAGAGTCTAGTTCTCCACCCATTGAAACAATAAGTTCATAATTATGACCATGACCTGGTGCAATACTGCAATTTCCAAAAAGAGATAAATTTTCTTCTGGGGTTTTTTCAGGAAGCCAATAACGGTGACTAGAACTAAAGCAGGCACGTCGAGTTATGACGCATTCACGTCCTTTTCCATGTAATGGTTTGGATTGTGTAGAAGTCATAACTTTCTGCGATAATACTATCTTAAGGTTTTAAATACGCTTTTGTCTTTATGGAACAATTCATTATCAAAAAAACAGTTCATACTTTAAAGGGTAGAAGCATATTTTTAATAGGAATGATGGGTTCTGGTAAGTCACAAACTGGTTTGAAGCTGGCTGAATTATTGAAGTATAAATATATTGATTTAGATTCGTTAATAGAGAAATTGGCAAAAAAATCTATTAATCAAATTTTTAATGATGAAGGAGAAAATAATTTCCGTGAATTAGAAGCAAGCTGCCTAAAGGAAACTATCAAAATTCCTTCATTAGTAATCTCTACTGGAGGAGGAATAGTAACCAAATCGGAAAACTGGGGAATCTTAAGGCAGGGAATAATTGCTTGGATAGATCTCGACAAAGATATAGCAATTGAAAGATTGAAAAATGAAATTGAAAATAGACCACTTCTTCAGGGAAAGAATCTAAATGATTTATATATGAGCATTTTTCAATCTAGAGAAAATTTGTATTCTCAAGCAGATTTAAGAATTAAAGTAAAAAGGGAAAATATTGAAGAAGTCGCTATGAAAATAATTAATGCAATTCATAAAGAAATAATTAGTTAATCTGGTTCAATTCTTACTGCAAACCATTTGATGACGTATCCTAATTTTATTTCTAATTCATAAGTACTTTCTAATAATTCTTCAAAAAATTCCTGATCAGGATCTTCTATATTTTGATATATTGTTTGTGTTTCTGTCTTACTGAGCCAATTCTTCAACCATAAAATTGCTTCTTGCTTTGATACAATTTTTTCTTTTGAATCTGGCTCTAATAATACATAATGATCTGATGCTCTTATTAGTGGATTTGACATAATGAAGATTCTTCTTGGATTAATTCTTTGCTTGATTTTTCAAGGAATTTTTTTAGAAAGTTCTTTTGCTTTTGTAGATTCTAATGTACGAGAGTTTTTGGAAAATCGTGTAAATCAATGGCCAGAATTATATTTACCAAATTTTAAATTGTCGGATACTTCTGAGGATTTAATTTATCCTAAATGGTTCGAGGGGAATTGGCTTGTTACTTCTCAAGATATTATTAATGATTCAGAAGAGCCAGTTATTTATAAAGTAAATTTCTTTAAGAATGATTCAGATTTAGTTGTTGGTAATCGTGCAAAAAATTCTGAATCTATTGGAAAAGCAATATTTGGTGATACCTTAATCAAGGTTGTAAATGATCCTCAATCTATTAATAATCAAATTACTTATTTAAAAGATGATTTTTATATCGATTCAAGAATAACAGGAAGAAATCAGATCCAAGATGATGATATTTTTTTCGCAGATGAGCTAGTTATACAAAATGCACATAAGCCAGGTGCTTCAAGGATTAATCAGGTAGAGACCATCAGTAAATTTCAAAAATGTTCCGAAGAAATATTGGAAGTTGATAATTCAATCAAACCATCGATTTGCGGAGTGCAATATGTTGCTTCTTATGGTTCAAAAGTTGGCGATCCTTCTATTCATGCTATAAAAACAAATAAATATAAATTGACCTTTGAATTTATTGAGAGTTAGCACTAAAAAGATATTCTTCTAAGTTGTTCCTCCAAATGAAAAGATTTTCTAAATAAGGGTTGTTTATGTATTCTTGGCTCCCCTCTCCTGAAAGAATTGGTCCTGCAGACTTAGGAAATTTAAGAAGGGATAATTGAGCAGCAATTGAAATATCTGCAATTGATAAACTATCCCCAACTAAATATTTCTTGTTGATTAAGGATTTTGATAAAGCTTCCAGTAATTTTTGGAGTTCTAAACTATCTTTAGAAGACAAAACTACATTAGAAATTTTACTAAGATTTTCAAATGGTAATTTATCAACAATACTTTTAACTGAAGAAGGTATTTCATTTGGAAGTAATGCGGTTCTTAGCTGTGGATTTTCTATTGCAGATTTTATTAAAGCTTTTCTACAAGTCGAAGCCATTGTAGTATCTGCCCAGTCTTCAATTATTTTGCATTGTGCAAATAATATTGGGTCCTCAGGAAAAAGTGGATTGTTATTATTTTTTTTATCTATATATTCGCAAATAGTTGAAGAGTCATTAATAACTTGATCATTACTATCGACTATTACAGGTACTTGTTTTTGACCTGATAATTTAAAGATTTCAAATTGGCCTATACCAGGTGTTACTTCTTCAACTCGATATTGTAGTTTTTTTGCATGAAGAGCCATTCTTGTTTTTAAACAAAAAGCACTATGCCTAAATTGATATAATGTAATCATGCTGTTTAATGTTTGTTAAAACTTAGCTAAAAAATTAATCTATTTGTGGAGCTGATGGGCGAATTTTTCTCAAATGTTGCGAGATATCCAAAGTATTTGATATCTATCATTGTTGGGGGACTTGTTGCTTTGCTTGAACCTTTATTCAAGAATAGATCAAATCCTCTCACGATAGTGGGATTGATATCTTCTGTCTTAAGTGCTTTCATAACTGTTTACTTTGTCTTGCAAGCGATGACAAACCCAATAAATTTACAATCATAATGCCAAATAATTACCGTCTTGCAAAAGTTTCTTCTCTTTTGAAGAAAGAAATAACCCTTATTTTGCAGAATGATTTAGAAAATGATCTTATTAGAGATCATTTCGTCAATATTTCTAAGATTGATTTATCAGGTGATTTGCAACACTGTAAAATTTACATAACTTCAACTGCTCAAGAGAAAGTGAGGAAAGAGATTGTTGAAAACTTGAATACTGCTAAAAGCTTTATAAGGCATAGTTTAGGAAAAAGAATTGAGATGAGAAGAGTTCCAGAGATAATTTTTAAAGACGATGTTGTTCTTGATAAAGGATTATCAGTCTTGAAACTTCTCGATGAATTAAAAAATAAAAATCAATATCATAATGTTGAGGACAAGGATGCCAAAAGTTGATCTACCCCTTGATCAAAGAAATATAATTATTACTCGATCAAAAGAAGGGATTTTGGATATAAAAAAGATATTCATAAGCAAGGGCGCTAATGTATTTGATTTACCTGCAATAAGTATTGCTGATCCTGATGATTTGAATCCTCTTGACGAAGCATTAAATCAAATAAATGATTTTCATTGGATTATTTTTTCCAGTAGTAATGGGATCAAATTTGTGGATAAAAGACTGAGATACTTTAATAGTTCATTAAAAGAATGTTCTAAAAAAACAAAAATCGCCGTAGTCGGAGAAAAAACCTCAAAAACTCTTGATGATTTTGGGATTAAGGCTGATTTTATACCTCCAGAATTTGTTGCTGAAAGTTTAATTGATAATTTCCCAGTATCTGGTTATGGACTTCGAGTTTTTATACCAAGAGTTCAAACAGGTGGTAGGGATTTAATTGCAGATCAATTTAGAAAGGCTGGTTCTCGTGTATTTGAGGTTGCTGCATATGAAACTAGATGTCCTGAATCAATTCCGGAAGAAACAATTAATATTATTTCTAATCGAAAAGTCGATGCAATTATTTTCTCAAGCGGTAAGACCGTAGTAAATGCTGCTTTTTTACTAGAAAAAAAACTTGGTAAAAAATGGTTAGAATATTTTGATCAAATTAAGTTATTAACTATTGGACCTCAGACAACAAAAATATGTAACGAGGTTTTTGGAAGAGTTGATAGTCAGGCACAAAAATATACTTTTGAAGGACTACTAGAAGTAGCAATTAATATTTTTAATTAGAAAAATTTTTTGTATAGTTCTTTTCAACTAAATCTTTGAACCTATCGATATTGGCCTGTAATTCGTTTGTAACCATTTTTCCTAAAATATTTTCTTCCATAAACCGAGCAATCATTTTTGGTAGTTCATAAGTTATGGCTAAATTAACCGTTGTGATTTGATCAGTTTTACTTTCGAAAACTACTGATCCCTCAGTTGGTAAACCTCCTATTGATTTCCATTTAAGTTTGCTTTTTTCAACCCTTTCTGTAATTTGAGCTTTCCATTTAAACCTAAAGCCATTTGCTGCTAAAGTCCATTCTGTTAAATCTGGTAACGTATTAGTTTCTTCGTCAACTGTTTTGACAGATTCAATCCAGCTCATCCAAAGTGACATTGAGTCTAAATCACTCCATGTATCCCATACATTTTCAAGAGGCGCATTAACAACTGTTATTACGTCATGTTTGAGCCAAGTACCCATGAATTAACTTACTGCAAGATTTTTTGCTAATTCGGCTTTCTTCTCTAAAATTGCGGCAGCAGCTAAATGACCACTCATTGTAGCTCCCTCCATAGAGTCTATATAATCTTGTTTTGTATAACTACCAGCCATGAAGAAATTAGATATAGATGTTTTTTGATCAGGTCTGAAAGGTTCCATACCGGGAGCTTCTCTATAGAGTGATTGTGGAATTTGTACCACGTTACTCCAAAGCAATTTAAGGTTTTTTGAGGATGGGAATAGACGGCGCACCTCTTTATCTATTTCTTTTGTAATTCTTTCTGTGGATCTTCCCATCCATCTATCGCCAGGAGTCAAAACACATTGGAGAAGCGATCCCATATCTTTTTTTCTATAGTCTGCTGGACTTGCTAGTGCTAAATCAGCAAAACAACTGAAAGAGGCATCAGCAGAATAAAGAAGGTTATTTAGTCCAATTGGTTCGTTTCCAGTATTATCTTTTTCTAATTCAGTAACCCAACCGTTATATCTTAATTGGATTGTGGCAACAGCTACAGCTCTAAGTTTTTTTAAACCTTCAAACTCTTTAAATTGATACCATTCTTTTGGAATTATTTTTTTTATTCCAGGAACATCACAGGCAGCTAGAAATTTATCTGCAAACACTGCCTTAATTCCTGCAGGAGAAGATATTTTTAATTGATTTACTGAATAGGAGGAAGATTCCTTTTCATAAATGATTTCTTCTACCTTATGGTTTAGATGTATTTTTGCTCCTTTGTTTGTGATGTAGTCGACAATAGGTTGAGTTAACCACTTATGCGGAGAACCTTTTAAAAGATTAAGTTTTGAGGCTTCTGTTTTTGAAGCAAACATCATAAATATAGTTAGCATGCATCTTGCTGAAATATCTTTGCAATTAATAAAACCTAAAGCGTATGCGATAGGATCCCACATTCTTTCTAAGCTTTTTTCACTTCCACCATGGTTTAAAAACCATTCTTTAAAACTAATTTTATCTAGATCTCTAATTATTTTCATTGCGCCTTCATAGTCTATCAATCCTCTAACGATTGGGCTTGTCCCTAAAGCTAAGGCATTTCTGAACTTATCTACCCAAGTAAGTTGTTCGGTGGTAAAAAAAGCTTTAAGTCCGTTAAATGGTGCACCTAAAGGGAATCTGAAGTCTAAAGATTTTAAATTACCACCATTATTAATAAATAGATGAGTATGATCTTTCGGTAGTAAATTGTCTAGAGCTCCCACTTTTTTCATTAATTTAAAAAGATTTGCATAATTGTAAAAAAATACATGTAAACCCATTTCTATGTGGTTGCCATCCTTATCTTCCCAACTTCCAACTTTACCTCCCCAAAACGATCTGCTCTCGAAAATTTCTACTTCGTGACCCTCATCAACTAAATTGACTGCTGCTGTAAGACCAGCTAATCCAGAACCAACTATTGCAATTTTCACTTTTTCTTAGAATTATAACAAATCAAGTTTGGATAATGTTTGTTCTATGCATCCTATCGATTAAGTTTTTATATTATAAATAGTAGAAATCCTTTGTTTATGGAAAATGTAGAAGTTAAACAGGAAATTAAAAATTCTGATGATGGCAAAGGTATCTTAATTACTAAAGATGCTATAGAACAAATTTCAAATTTATTGAAGGGCCAAAGTGATAAAAAAGCACTAAGGGTAGGAGTACGATCAGGCGGTTGTAGTGGAATGAGTTATACGATGGATTTTATAGGAACTGATGAAATAAATCCCGATGATAAAGTGTATGATTATTCATTAAAAGCTGATCAAAGCTTTCAAGTGGTTTGTGACCCTAAAAGTCTTTTATATATTTATGGAATGCAGTTAGATTTTAGTAAGGAATTAATTGGAGGTGGCTTTAATTTTGTAAATCCCAATGCCTCTCAAACTTGTGGTTGTGGAAGCTCCTTTGCAGTTTAATAAATAATGAATAACGAAATTAATCCCATCGAAGAGGATTTTAATGCAGCTTTATCAAGATATAAGGCAGGGCAAGATTTAATTCCAATCGTTCAAGATTTTCGAAATATTATACAGCAAATCCCAAATCATTTTGCTGCTTGGACTTGTTTATCATGGCTGCAATTACTTTTGAAAAATAATGAAGAAGCTTTGTCAGCTGCCAGACAAGCTGTTCGATTAAATCAGCAAGATCCACAAGCAAGAATGAATTTGTCTTTAGCTCTTTTGGCTACCAATAATAAAGGTGTTAGGGATCATATTGAGTTAATAAAAAAAATGTCTATGATGATGCCAGATGTGAAAAGTGAGTTGAAAGAATCTGTTGAAGACGGATTAAGTAGATATCCAGATTGGCCTGAGTTAACCAAAGTAAAAAAATGGTTGGAATTTTAAATTGTTAAATATTTTAATATTGAGTAATGGGCATGGAGAAGATCTATCTGGCAGTTTAATAGCTAAACAATTCGTAAAAAGTGGTTATTCTGTTCATGCTTTGCCAATTGTTGGTATGGGAAACCATTACGAGAAAGAACAAATTAAGATTATCGGTAAAACTAAAGAATTTAGAACTGGAGGCATTGGCTATAATTCTTTCAAGGGAAGACTTACTGAGATATTAGGAGGAGAAATATTTTATGTCTTAAAAAGATTATATTTAACTTTTAAAATAAGAAAAAAATACGATTATTTTTTTGTAGTTGGAGATATTGTGCCAGTTTTTTTTGCATGGGTTTGTAAGAAAGATTTTTTTACATATCTTGTTGCTTATTCCAGCCATTATGAAGGGAAGTTGAAATTACCATGGCCTTCTAAATTTTTCTTGCTCTCACAAAAAGCAAAAAAAATATATACGAGAGATTCCCTTACAGCTAATGATTTAACATTGCAATTAAAAAAGAAAGTGTCTTTTTTAGGCAACCCATTTATGGATAAGTTTTTTCCTAGAAACAAAGAATTAAATAAAGCTGAATTTAGTATTGGATTATTTCCAGGAAGTAGATTCCCTGAGATTTTAGATAATTTTGTTTTTATTTTAGAGGTATTAGAGTCATTGTCAGATTTAAGATATTTCCAAAAAATTCAGTTTAATTTTGCAATAGTTAATGCTCTATCTTCATTAAAAATAAAGGAGATATTTCAAAAAAGAGGATGGTTAAAAATAGAAAATATAAAAAAAAATAATCTCTTGAAATTCCAATATAAATTTTTAGAAGTGAATATATATTGGAATAATTTTGACAAAATATTATTGAAAAGTAGATGCTGTATCAGCATGGCAGGAACAGCAGCAGAACAAGCGATTGGTTTAGGAAAACCGGTTATTCAGATTGAAGGTAAAGGTCCACAATTTACAAGAACTTTTGCAGAAGCGCAAAGACGTTTGCTTGGAAAATATGTTTTTTGTGCCACTAATTATAAAGATAAGAATGATCAAATCAATCAGACAATAAAATTGATCATAAAAATAATATACCTTATACAGCTGAATAAGAAGTTTATGATCTCATGTAATGAAAATGCTAAAAAAAGACTGGGTGAAAACAAAGCTTGTCTTAAAATTGTTGATGACATGAATATTGTTGTAAAAAATGACTAAGGAGAGTAATCAAAATAAGTTAAAACAAATTATCGATAATTTGTTATTAATAAATTTATTTACAGTCATTTTTTTTGCAATATTTTTTATTTTTGCAATCATCATGCAATTTAATGGCATATTTATTTTTATTAATTTTATTCAGATAGTTTGGAATCCTCTTGTAGTCCCATTGATAACAATTCTTATTATTGGTGCTTTAGTAAACGGTATTAATTCTTGGTGGAGGCGTAAATTGCTTTCTCAAGAAGAGGATATTTAAAAGTATAATTTTTTAGTTTACTGCTTATTACTTTTTGTCCTTCCAATACGACTTTTGCTCCATCTCCTAACAATAATTTTAAAACCGCACCAGGCACTGGAAGTAAATTAGGTCTATTCAGACATTTGCCTAAAGTCTGAGAAAATTCTCTCATTAATACTGGATTTGGTGCAACAGCATTAAATACTCCCGAATACTTTTTATCAACTAATGCTTGAGTAATTAATGTACATAAATCAGTTCTATGAATCCAACTCATCCATTGCTTACCATCTCCAATTGGTCCACCTAATCCAACTTTAAATATAGGGAGCATTTTTCCTAATGCTCCTCCATCTGCCTCTAGAACTATTCCAATTCTAAAAATAACTAACCTTGAGAAAAATGGTTTTTCAGCAGCGACCGCTTCCCATTTTTTGCAAAGATTAGCTAAAAAGTCTTTTCCTCCAATACTATTTTCATTGAATTCAGCAGATAAACTTGTGCCGTAATAACCTATTGCTGATCCATTTATAATGACTTTCGGGTTTATTTTTAAATTTTTAAGGGTCTTCATCATAAATGTTGTGGTGTTAATACGACTATTTTCAATCTCCTGTTTTTGTTCTGAAGTCCATTTTTTTTCTGCTATGGGTTCTCCCATCAGGTTAATAATTCCATCGGTATCTCTTAAAATATTTAGAAGATTTTCGTTATTCCAGTTTTTTTCTTTTGATAAATCTATTTGAAAAAACTTAAACTTATTGAAATCTAAATCAACCTTTAATTTACTAATGGGTTTTCTACTGACAATGTTTATTTCGTGATTTTCATTGAGTAGTGTTGGAACTAATTCTTTCCCAACAAATCCAGTGCAGCCAAGTAGTAAAAGACGCATATAATATTAAGTTTATCATTTAAGACTATAAAATTTTTTAGACGTTTGTAATTATTATTCCGGTATAAATTTTTTTCAATATTTTTCAAAAAAGTTTTTGTATAATAAATTTCAAATAACTTCCTTGAATTTATTATGACAGATTCTATTCCAAAGAAACCTCTCAAGAAAGGAAGTTTAGTTTTTGTCGATAAAGAAAATTATATAAAAAGTATCGAGGCTTTAGCTAGTGATTACGATTTACCTAATTATGTGTTTGAAGGTCCTGGAGAAATTCTCTCAGTCAAAGACGAATATGCTCAGATTAGGTGGCGCAGACCTGTTCCAGATGTTTGGTTGAAATTAGAACAACTTAAAGAATATTTGCAATAAAGTTTTGTATCTAAAAGTTTTTATTTTTTTTCTCTTTAGACATCTTTGATTGGATCCTTTTTGCTTCTTTGATCATTTCCTTACCATCAAATAAGTAATTATCTACATATCCCTGTGTATATCTATCAAATTCTGATAGTGCCTCTTTAACTTGTGAAAAACAATGATAAAGATCTAGGCCTAAAGCTGAAATAGACTTTGGAACTATTTTTTTGTTATAAATTTTTTCAACTTTTTCTATTTTCTTTTGCGAAAGATTTATGTAACTGCAGAAATTTTCCATTAGTTGGTCATCATATGGATCCGCAGATAGTTCTTTTATTTCGTTGTTCAAAGGTTTAATTATTTGACTAATTAATCTATTGATTGGAGTGAAACTTTCTTTAATCCATGTTTCAACTTCTTTGTCTTTAACTGACGAATTATATTTTTTTGAATTAATTTTTTTTTCCCAATTTTCATTTAAAGAATCAAATGATGAACTGGAAGAGATAAAACTTTTATCATATTGTTCTTTTTTGATAGGGTCATTTAGGGTCTCCCAGGCATTTTGTATTGCAAGAAATCGTTCTTTTTCCCCCCCCTTATCAGGATGATGTTGCTTTACTAAAGAGCGATATGAAGATTTGATTTCACTTCTGGTTGCATTTTTTTTAAGGCCTAATTCTTCATATAAATTTTTTTCCATTTTTATAAATTATGTATTAAAGATAACCATCTTTTCTGGCTTGAATTGAAGTATTAGATTCAAACATTGCTGTTGATAAATATCTTTCACCAAAACTTGGAAGAATAACTATCAATCTTTTGTTAGTTAGTTCTTTCCTTTCACCGATTTTAATAGTTGCTGCAAGAGCTGCACCGCTACTGATGCCAGATAAAAGGCCTTCCAATCGAGCTAATAAACGCCCATAATAAAATGCTTCATCGTCATCTATTTTTATAATTTCATCAATTAATTTAGTATCAAGTACTTTCGGCACGAAACCTGCTCCTATACCTTGAATCGAATGAGATCCTGCTTTTTTTCCAGAAATAACAGCACTTTTTTTGGGCTCTACAGCATAAATTTTGCAATTAGGATTAACTTTTTTCAAGAAACGTGCGCAACCAGTGATTGTTCCTCCTGTTCCTACTCCTGTAACTAGTCCATCTAAATTGTTATTAGATTGAGACCATATTTCTTGTGCCGTTGTTCTTTCATGAATATCTGGATTAGCAAAGTTTTCAAATTGATTAAATTGATAACTATTTGCAATGGTTGAAGATAGCTCATTAGCTAAATCTAAAGCTCCTTTCATTCCTTCTTTCCCAGGCGTTAACTGTAATTCAGCTCCATATGCTCTCAACATTGCCCTCCTCTCAATACTCATCGTATCCGGCATAGTTAATATCAATTTATACCCTTTTGCTGCAGCAACCATTGCTAATGCGATGCCCGTGTTCCCACTTGTAGCTTCAATCAACGTTGTTTTATCTGGTTTTATCAATCCGTCTTCTTCTGCTTTACATAACATTGAATAAGCGATGCGATCCTTAACGGAAGCTGATGGATTGAAACTTTCTAGTTTGGCTATTATTTCTGGATAGCAATTAAAATGCTTTCTTATTCGATTTAATTTAACTAACGGGGTATTTCCAACAAGAGAAGTTATATCATTTGCTATTTCCATGAAATGATTTTTTAAATTTAAAAATACAATCTCCTAAATACATGATAAATGTATTTATAGATCTTTTATAAAATTTTCTCAAAAGAATTTAATTTAAAATAACTTTCTGCATAAAAAAAATTTACTATTATAAAAGGTAGTTTTGAAATTATTATGTATTCTCTGGAACTAAGTCTGAGATATTCACCTTTTCCACTTTCAATTCAGAAAAAAGAATTTGATGATGTTCAACGAATTTATGATGAAATAAAAACTTCTATGAACGAAACTTTGGAATCCTCAATCTTGATCGAATTAAGGTGTGACAAAGTGCAAGATAAATTAATTGCTGTAAGAGCTAAAGAAATTATTTCTGTTCAGATATATGAAAAATCTTCAGTAGCAGGAGGAGCTAAAAGACCAGGATTTTCTCTTAACATAGATTGATAGAATTAATGCGAGATTGCTTTGAAAATGAAATACCTTATATAAAATTCAAAGATGTTTCTTTTTCATACCCTGGAGACAAAAAAAAATTAATTTTTCAATGTAACTTCTCAATAAAAAAGCCTGGTTTTTGGATGGTCGTAGGTAAAAACGGGAGCGGAAAAAGTACTCTTTTAAAATTAATTAATGGAATAATCAAACCCCAAAACGGTTTCATTTACTCTAATGCAAATATTGGCATGGTGTTTCAAAACCCTGATCATCAAATATTGATGCCTAATTGTAGGAGTGAACTTCTGCTTAATGTTAATCAGAATATAAGTCAACATGAAACTAATAAAAAAATTGAATATGTTCTTAATCAGGTAGGAATGACTGGTTTTGAAAAAAGGCCAGTTCATACCTTGAGCGGTGGACAAAAACAACGGTTAACCATTGCATGCGCTCTGATTAGCAACAGAAACTTTATTCTTTTAGATGAGCCTACAGCATTACTAGATCAAACCAGCCAATTAAAAGTTTTACAAACTATTAAAAATCTTACAAGTGACCTTCAAAAACCTTTATCAGCTTTTTGGATTACTCATCGTTATGAAGAATTAACTTATGCTGATGCAGTTGCAGAGTTGAAAAATGGTTTTTTATCTGGTTGGCACGAACCATCAAAATTTCAATACAATTAACTCCTGTACTTGTCATAAGGTACTTTAAAGAGCTAAATTCATTTTATATTCCTCGGTAGCTCAGCGGTAGAGCGATCGACTGTTAATCGATTGGTCGCAGGTTCGAATCCCGCCCGGGGAGTTTATAAATTCTAAAAAGTTATCCAAAGTCACCCTAAAAAAGTGACTTTTTTATTGCTTTGATCTCTTTTTTTTAAATAGTGGTTTGCCGAAGATATTATCAGCTATATTTGATATAGTATTAAGAACAGTATATAGAACATTAGTAAAAATCAAATTCAGTCTAATTTATTTTATTTAAAGGTTTAAAAATTGTTTTTTTAATAACAGTATTTGTAACATTTACTGAATTTTCCACAAAAATGGAAAAAGCTCGTTGATTGATTGTCATTTTTAAAATTGAGATATATTTCTGTTAAATCGTTTGAATTACTATTTTGTTCAGGAAATTCTAGTCATCCCACATATCCTTTTTCTCTTGATCTAAATTATTCCTTTCAAGTAATTCTATTCTTTGCTGCTGAGAGTCTATTTCTGTTTGAATTACGTTTTTATCGTTAATGTATTTTTTTTGTATTTCTAAGATATTTATTTCAAATTGTTCTCCAAAAAAATCTGACATTTCTCTCCATGCTTCCATTTCCTCTTCTTTGCCAATAGTATCGTTTATCTGATGAGCAATAATTTCTAATACATATTGTTTAAGTTCTTGATGACTCATCGATTCAACTTTCTTTTGTATGTAAAGTTCTTTAAGAATTTCTAGTTGTTTTTTTGATAAATCAGAATAAATAATAGATTTCTTTTTCATAGGTACTGAAATTTTTTTAAATATAATCAAAATTGTGAGTTATAACATTTTGGAAAAATTAAAAATTTTAAACTTAGTTATTTCCCATTTTAAAGCTGAAAATCTCCATCTTATTCAATTTTTCTAAACCTTATAAAGCCAATCTGAATAAGATATTCTTTCAATCTGAATCATTACTTGTTTCTAAATAATCATCTGATTATTAAGAAAAAGTAAATAAAATCGAAAGAAATTCTAAAATTTCAACTTTTTAAAAATTCGAAATTTCTATCTAAATCATTGCTATCGCTATGTTATTTGATAAATCTAATTGATAAAATTGTTTACAGTTATTCAGCAATCTTCATAAATTCTTGAGAGAATTACTATACCAAAACTTAATTTTAATTTAATAGTTTATAAATATGAAAATTTCAATCCTTTTAATTGAAGACGATCGTGATATGCGGGATTTAGTGGCTAGGCATTTAGAACATTCAGGTTTCGATGTTCAAAAAGCTGAAGATGGAATTAAAGGACAAGCATTAGCTCTTCAATATTCACCAGATTTAATACTTTTAGATTTAATGCTACCAAATGTTGATGGTTTAACTTTATGCCAGCGACTAAGAAGAGATGAAAGAACATCAAATATACCAATTTTGATGATAACTGCGTTAGGTGGCCTTAAAGATAAAGTTACTGGGTTTAATTCTGGAGCAGATGATTACATTACAAAACCATTTGATTTAGAAGAATTATATGTACGCATAAAAGCTTTATTAAGAAGAACTAATAGAGCACAATTAAATTCTAGTAACCAGCAAGAAATATTAAATTATGGCCCTTTAACTCTTGTTCCGGAAAGATTTGAAGCTATATGGTTTGAATCTCCAGTAAGGTTAACACATCTTGAATTTGAACTTCTTCATTGTCTTTTGCAGAGACATGGTCAAACCGTATCGCCAGCGTTAATTCTTAAAGAAGTATGGGGATATGAACCTGATGATGATATTGAGACCATAAGAGTTCATATTAGACACTTACGCACTAAACTTGAACCCGATCCACGCAAACCTACTTATATAAAAACTGTATACGGTGCTGGATATTGTCTTGAGTTACCTATTGGTTCTCAAGTGGAAACTGCTAGGCAAGAGTTCATTCAAGCAAGAAATCCTGACTTGATAAATTCTGCAGTAGATTAATTGCATTAAATATCTTCCATTGAAATTTTTAAAAAAGCTACTTCCCATGCCAACCTTGTTTGAATGTTTTTTCTTAAAAGGTATTTTAAATTTTCAAGTTTTTTAACTAAACTTATATTTTTTGTTTTTCTCCACCAAATTGTTTGAATTAGATTTACTAAACAAATCTGTTGATATATTTCCAGTTTTTCAGATATTGATTTAGATATTTCTAAGATTTCCAGACTGTTTTTAATTGGATAATCTAATTTATTGATAATTTCATCTGAAAAATTATTAAAAATTTCAATATTTTTCAATAATTGATTTGGAGATCCATTTGCTGAATTTATTAAATCTTCAAATTTTAATTTTGCATTAATCTCTAATTTAGAAGTATCTAAATATTCTTTTAAAATTAAATTTATTTGTTTACTAGAAAAAGATCGAAATCTGATGATTTGACATCTTGAGATGATCGTATCTAAGAGAAGGTTTAGTTTAGACGTTAGCAAAATAAAAATGCCGTTACTAGGTTCTTCTAAGGTTTTTAAAAGGCAATTTGAGGCAGCTTCGTTTAAGAGGTGTGCATCGGTAATTAAAACAATTTTTTTTTCTGAGTTTATTGATTTTTGACTAAGAAAAGTTTTGATATTACGTATTTGAGCAATTTTAATAATCTCAGATCCACTTTTTATTGTTTTTTCAAGATCGAAACTTTCTGAACTTTTTGTTGCCAAAAGAGAATCAGGTTCAATAATTAAAAAATCAGGATGGTTATTGTTTGTAATTCTCTCTTCAATATTTTTGTTTGGTGAAGACTGTTTGAAAATCTCTTTAATAAATTGAAGAGCAGTTTGCTTTTTGCCTAATCCTTCAGCACCATAAAATATATAACCATTAGCCAATGATTTGTTTTTAATTATTTTTTTAAGAAAGGTATTGACTTCTTCATTCAAGAAAAAATTATTTTTTTTACCCTCAATCATTTGTTATTAGAAAAATTTTTTAGCAAAGTCTCTTTAATTTGATTAGAAATAGTTTTAATATTTTGTGAAGCAGATATAACTTTCCAGTTTTTTTGTTTGGCAATTAGTTTGAAGCCTTCATTTACTTTTTCTAAAAATCTAATACCTTCTGATTCTATTCTGTCTGGAATTTCATTTTTTCTTCGGAATATGCTCTCTTCTGGAGAAATTTCTAGGAAGAAAGTGAGATCTGGAGATTCTCCTTGACAAACAATAGATTCAATATTTTTAATTATTTCTAAATTTATATTTCTTCCATAACCTTGATAAGCAAGCGTGGAATCGGAAAATCTATCACTTATTACCCAATCATTATTATTTAAAGCAGGTGAAATAATTTTGGAAACGTGTTCAGCTCTATCTGCTGAATAAAGTAATAATTCTGCAAGAGATGAAGGCTTGTTATTTTTATTATTATCAAGAATCAGTCCTCTAAGTTTTTTTCCTAAAAGACTGCCTCCAGGTTCTCTAGTTGTGATTAATTTAGACCCTTTCTTTATTAGACCACTATTAGGAAGCCATTTAGAAAGTTCATCTATTTGGGTAGTTTTACCACATCCATCAATACCCTCAATAACAATAAATTTTCCTTTCATTTAATCCAAAGATAAAGCATTAATTACAACTGTAATAGAGCTAATAGCCATTAATAATGCTGCTATGGAGGGAGTAAGAAGGATACCGTATTTAGGGAATAAAATGCCGGCGGCTAAAGGTATAGCAAGTAAGTTGTAACCAAAAGCCCATGTTAGATTTTGCTTTATTTTTCTTATAGTTTTTTTTGCAAGATTTAATGTGTAGGGTAATCCATTTAGTTGATCTCCCATTAATACTACATCTGCATTTGCCTTAGCTATTTGAGTCCCTGATCCTACCGCAATGCCTAAGTCTGATGATGCTAAAGCTGGGACATCATTAATACCATCACCAATCATTGCCACTTTATTATTAATTTTTAAATTTTCTATAGTCTTTAGCTTCATTTCAGGAAGAAGATCCCATTTTACTTCTGTTTCTTTACAACCAATTTTTTTTGCTAAAGCTAAAACAGTTTGTTTCCTATCTCCACTTAAAATGTTAATTTTAAATTTGTTTTCTCTCAAATTCTGTACTGTTTTAATTGAATCATCTCTGAGTAAATCTCCGAGCAAAATAAAGCCTAATAACTTATCTTTGATACTTACTCCAATGATAGTGTTCGATTTTGTTTCTTCATTTTCAATGACTTTTTTTGCATCACCATCAATAATTATTTCTTTGCTTAGTAGCCATTCAATATTTCCAATATTAATAAGTCCATCAATTGATTCAAGTTCTCCAGAAATACCTCGACCTGAATGAGTAAAAATTTTTTTTATTGGAAGTAAACTTAAATTTTGCTTTTTTGACTCTTGAATTAAGGCATCTGCGATTGGATGTCTGCTTTCCTTTTCTAAACTGGCAGCTATTTTTAATAAAAATAAATTATCATCATTATTTTTGTAATCAACAATGAAAGGCTTTCCCTTTGTTAAAGTGCCTGTCTTGTCAAAAATAATGTGATTAATTTTTGAAGCCATCTCTATTTTGTCCCCGCCTTTAAATAAAACCCCTTTTTTGGCTGCTTTACCTGATGCGACAGTGATTACAGTTGGGGTTGCTAAACCTAATGCACAAGGACAAGCTATCACTAAAACGGCAATTGACAATTGAATTGCTAAACTCAGGAAATTCTCAGCATTACTACCAAGCGAACTATGAAGTGTATGGCTTGAGTGGGTGATTAATTCATTGTTGTGACTTAATAACTCAGGCCATATGTTTTTTGCCCCCTTCCACCAAAAGAAGAAGGTTAGAGTAGCAAAAATAAGTACAAAGTAAGTAAATTTGCCTGCAATTTTATCAGCAATGCTTTGAATGCGAGGTTTTCTAGAGTTTACAGACTCAATAAGATTTACTAGTTTTGCAAGAGAAGAATCTCCTCCGACCTTTTGTACTTTAAGTCTAAGAGTTGAATTAAGATTTAAAGACCCACTAGATAGATTTTCGCCTTCTTTTACTTCTATAGGTTTGGATTCTCCAGTAATATGTGAAACATCAACATATGAATTACCTCGGATAACAACGCAGTCAGCAGGTACTCTGTCTCCTGCTAAAACTTGAATCTCTTGATCAGGTCTTAAAGTATTCACTCTTATTGACTTTATTTGATTGTCTTCTGTATATATATTTGCCATTTCAGGTTGAAGATCTAATAATTCTCCAATGGATGAACCGGTTTGATATCTTGCTCTTTCTTCTAAGTAACGACCAATCAGTATGAAGCCTAACAGCATAACTGGCTCATTAAAAAAACAAGGAAAACCAGTGGCAGGAAATATTAAGGACAGAAGACTTGTTGTATATGCGCTAATTACTCCAAGAGCTACTAAAGAATCCATATCAGGATGGTTCTTAATAAATGAATTTAATCCATTAATAATTATTCCTCTGCCAGGAAATAATAGAGATAACGTTGCTAATGAAGCGTGAAAAAATATATTACCTAATATTGGAAAATTTATATATCTTCCTTCTGCCAGATGACCTAATCCTGAAAATAATAAAAGTAATAGGGCAAAAGTTAGTTTTTTCCATTGATTATTCCACTTCTTTTTTTTTTCTAATTCTGTTTTGTTTATTTTTTTTGAAAAATCATTTATGTAAATCTTTGATGGGAAACCATTTTCTTTTAGATTATCGAGAATTGATTCTATTTCTAAATGTTTCTGGGTAATTTCAAAATAAGCACTTTCAGTAAGCAAGTTAACAGAAACATTTTTAATACCATCAGAATTATTCAATATTTTTTCAACAGTGCTAACACAACCCCCGCACTTCATTCCTGTAACGCTTAATTGAATGCTCTCCATATTTTTTACGATAGAAGCAAATTAATGCTTGTCTTTATATTTAACTATAATAATAAATGTAATAGACTTTTTAAATAGTTATTTTTTAAATTACTATATTAAATTATTAGATTTTGCGCAGTGCCTAGTAATCAAAACAGAGACAATTTTATTGATAAAGCTTTTACTGTAATTGCTGAATCTATTGTGAAAATAATGCCTATCGCTGAGAAAGAAAAAAAGGCATACATTTACTATCGAGATGGCTTAGCTGCACAAAATAATGGTGATTATTCGGAAGCATTAGAGTATTACAAAGAGAGTTTAATGCTTGAAGAAAATAAAATTGATAGGGGTGAGACTTTAAAAAATATGGCAATTATATATATGAGTAACGGTGAAGAAGATTTGTCAATTGAAACTTATGAAAAAGCATTAGTAGAAAATCCCAAACAGCCATCATGCTTGAAAAATATAGGTTTAATTTATGAAAAAAGGGGAAGATATGCTGAGCAAAATGGCGATTTAGATCAGAGAGATATTTGGTTTGATAAAGCTGCTGAAGTCTGGTCTAAAGCTGTGAGACTTTATCCAGGTGGGTATCTAGATATTGAGAATTGGTTGAAAAACTCAGGCAGAAGCTCAATTGATATGTACCTTTGATTTTATTTATTTTGATAAAGAATAATCAACTGCTTCTTTAATATTGGATATCTCTTTGATATTTATTAAATTTTGAAAATTATTATTTAGTTCCTCCTCTATTTTTGGCACTACGATATTTTTGATCCCTAATCTTACAGCTTCTTCAATCTTTGTCCGAAGGTTATTCGATTTTCTAACCTGACCGCTCAAACCCAATTCGCCAATAAATGAGCTATTTGCTAAAGGAGGAATATTTTTCAAACTTGATAAAATTGATATTGCTACACCTAAGTCAGATGATGGATCATTAATCTCAAACCCCCCACCAGTAGCTATATAACAATCAAATTCAGATAATTTTATCCCTACGTGTTTTTCTATAACAGCTAGAATTTGATGCAATCTATTTATGCTTATTCCAGTTGTAGTACGTCTTGGGTTACTGTAGAAAGTTTTATTTACCAGTGCTTGTATATCAACTGCTAATGGTCGAGTGCCTTCATTTGTAATCGTAGTTGTTACACCTGAAATGTTTTCTTTATTTGTAAAAATTGAACTTGGGTTTTTTATCTCTCGTAAACCCTCTTCAAGCATTTCGAAAATTCCAATCTCAAAGGTCGATCCAAATCGATTTTTTATACTTCTTAGTAATCTATGCGAGGAAATATTATCTCCTTCAAAGTTTATTACTGTATCAACTAAATGCTCTAGAGTTTTAGGGCCAGCTAAAGCACCATCTTTGGTTACATGGCCAATTATGAGAAGAGCAATATTATTGTCTTTGGCAAGATTTTGCAATTCAGATGAACATTCTCTAACTTGCGAAACTGATCCTGGAGAACTTTGCATTTCATGATTATGGATGGCTTGAATACTATCAATAATTGCGAAACTTGGATTTACACGTTTGATCTCTTCAATAATTAGGGATAAATTGGTTTCTGCAAAAATTTGTAAATCAATACAGTTTTGATTTAATCTTTCCCATCTAATTTTTACTTGTTCTAAAGATTCTTCTGCAGTTATATATAAAACTTTTCTATTAAGGGATATTTTTCCTGCTGATTGAAGAACTATTGTGCTTTTACCTATACCTGGTTCTCCTCCAAGTAAAACAACAGATCCAGGTACTATTCCACCTCCAAGTACTCGATCAAATTCTCTAAAACCACTTGTAAATCTTGATATTTTTTTTGATGAAATCTCGTTAAACAATATAGATTTTTTATTATTTTTTATTTCTTGATATTTAGATCTCTTACTTTTTATTTCTTCAACAATGGAATTCCATGAGTTGCAATTCAGGCATCTACCAAAGTATTGAGAAGTTTCAGATCCGCAATTCTGACAAATAAAAGTAGATAATTTGCTAGACATTTAGTCTCTGAATGAAGTAATGGAGCTTGAATGTTTGGGATATTGCCCCTCTACAAGTTAGATTAGGTTAATAATAAATTCTCTTACTGATTAGCTAATAGAAACAAATGGCTCTATCTAGTCAAACTAAAGAAACGATACTTGTCGCAGATGACGAGGCAAGTATTAGAAGAATTCTGGAGACACGTCTCTCCATGATTGGCTACAAAGTTGTAACTGCTAGTGATGGCAAAGAAGCACTAAAGTTATTTAAAGATTATGAACCTGATTTAGTAGTACTTGACGTCATGATGCCAAAACTAGATGGTTATGGAGTTTGTCAAGAGTTAAGGAAAGATTCTGATGTTCCAATTGTTATGTTAACTGCATTAGGAGATGTTGCAGATAGAATAACAGGCTTAGAATTAGGTGCTGATGATTACGTCGTAAAACCATTTAGCCCGAAGGAGTTAGAAGCTAGAATTAGATGCGTTCTTAGAAGAATCGACAAAGAGCAAATTCCTGGAATGCCCAATTCGGGATTAATTTTGGTTACGGATATCAAAATTGATACAAATCGAAGACAAGTTTTTAAAAGTGATGAAAGAATTAGATTAACTGGTATGGAATTTAGTCTCTTAGAGCTTTTGGTGAGTAGGTCAGGAGAGCCATTTAGTAGAGGAGAGATTTTGAAAGAAGTTTGGGGATATACTCCCGAGAGACATGTAGATACAAGAGTTGTCGATGTTCATATATCAAGATTAAGATCTAAGCTCGAGGCTGATCCAGCAAATCCAGAATTGATATTGACAGCAAGGGGTACAGGATATCTTTTTCAGCGGATTGTCGATATTGCTCCCTTTGATGGTAAATAAATGGGGAAAGAAACAGCGCAAAAAATTAATAAGCCCAGAGCTATTAGAAGATTAGTAATTTGGTATAAAAGAAATTCGGCTGTGACTTCAATAGTTGATACTGCTGCTAGTTCTGCAGCAACGGCCAGTAATGTTGCGGGTAATATGGTTTCTGGTGCTGGATCAGTAGTAACCACAGCTAGTAATGTTGCAGGTAATGTTGCAGGTAATGTAGTTTCAAGTGCTGAATCTGTTGTTAATACTGCTAGTAGTGTGGTTTCAAATGCCAGTTCAATAGCTAAAAATACATTACAGCCATTAGTTTTTGACCCATTAAAAAGATTACAAAATAACGATAATATTTTAAATAGGGTGGAGGAATCTCAATCTAAAAGAATTTGGATCGCAGTTGATGGGATGGGTGGAGATTATGCTCCTGGTCCAATTCTTGAGGGTTGTCTAGAAGCAATAAGTAGATTTCCAATAAATATAAAGTTTGTCGGCAAAATTGAAAAAGTTAAAGTTGCAGCAGAAAAATCTGGGCTAGCACAATTATTAGAAAATGAAATAGAGAATAATCGTCTTGAATTAATTGATAGTGGAGAGCCTATTGGGATGAATGAAGAAGCTACCGCAGTTAGAAAAAGGAAAAGTGCAAGTATAAACGTTGCAATGGATTTAGTGAGAAATAATAAAGCTGAAGCTGTCTACTCAGCGGGTAATTCAGGCGCCATGATGGCTTCTGCCATATTTAGAATTGGGCGATTGAAAGGGATTGAGAGACCAGCTATAGGAGCATTGTTTCCAACAAGGGATCAAACTCGCCCCGTATTAGTTTTAGATGTTGGTGCAAATACTGATTGTAAGCCATCTTACCTTCATCAATTTGCTCTTCTAGGTAATATTTATGCAAAAGATGTCCTACAAGTACAAAAACCAAGAATTGGCCTATTAAATATTGGAGAAGAAGAATGTAAAGGTAATGATTTATCCCTAAAAACATTTGAATTATTATCTTCTGAAAAGAGTTTTGATTTTGGAGGTAATTGTGAAGGGCGAGATGTATTATCAGGTAGTTTCGACGTAGTAGTCTGTGATGGATTTACTGGAAATATATTATTGAAATTTCTGGAATCTGTAGGAGGAGTTTTACTAGATATTTTAAGATCTGAGCTGCCACGTGGAAGGCGAGGGAAAGTTGGTTCAGCTTTTTTAAAAAGTAATCTACTAAGAATTAAGAAAAGGTTAGATCATGCCGAACATGGAGGCGCTTTATTACTTGGGGTGAATGGTATTTGCGTTATTGGTCATGGAAGTAGTAAATCTTTATCAGTAGTTAGTGCTCTTCGCTTGGCTCACTCTGCAGTAAATCATGGTGTTATGGACAATTTAAATCAACTGCAAAAGCTTCAAGTTTTGAATTCATAAAACATATTGAGTCAAATTTATGTTTGACTAATATAAGTAATTAAAAAACTCTTTTGGAAGGAATAAATTTTAATCAGATTGGAGTGTCATTCAAGGGAAGCGGAAGTTATGTACCTGATCAAATTTTAACCAATCAAAAAATTAGTCAAAAGGTTGATACAAGCAATGAATGGATACAATCTAGAACTGGCATTTCTGAGAGAAGAATCTCTAGCGTAGAAGATAATGTTACTGAGATGGGTTATAAGGCTGCTCTGACTGCAATAGAAATGGCTAATTGGGATATTAAAACGATTGATTTAATTGTTTTAGCGACTTCTACTCCGCATGATTTATTTGGATCAGCCCCATCCATTCAAGCTAAATTAAGGGCAGCTAATGCTGTAGCTTTCGATTTAACTGCAGCTTGTAGTGGTTTTTTATTTGCCTTAATAACTGCCTCACAATTTTTAAAAGGGGGTAGTTTTAAAAGGGCTATTGTTATTGGAGCAGATCAATTATCAAGTTTTGTTGATTGGACCGATAGAAGAAGTTGTATTCTTTTTGGAGATGGTGCTGGTGCATTAGCAATTGAAGCGACAAATGAATTTGATAATTTTATAGGTTTTGATATGAGAACTGATGGGAGAAGAGGTTCTTTTCTAAATCTTCCATCAAAAAAGAATAAGGATTCAATAGTTGATGAAATTGACTTTTCAAGTGGAGGTTTTTCTCCAATTCAAATGAATGGCCAGGAAGTTTATAAATTCGCAGTTAAAGAAGTTCCCTCAATTCTTGAAAAGTTGTTGAAAAAAATGAAATATAATTCTGATCAAGTTGATTGGCTCTTGCTGCATCAAGCTAATCAAAGAATATTGGATTCTGTAGGAGAAAGGTTAAAAATTCCTAGAGAAAAGATTCTTAGTAATTTAGAAAAATATGGCAACACGTCAGCAGCAACAATTCCACTAATGATGGATGAGGCCGTAAGGGATTATAGAATTAAACAAAATGATATTATTGCTACAAGTGGTTTCGGTGCTGGGTTAAGTTGGGGTGCAGCCCTAATTAAATGGGGTTAAAAAACAAAATAGGAACATTATGACAGTTGCATGGGTATTCCCTGGACAGGGTTCGCAAAAAATTGGAATGGCAAAACAAATTGAAAATTTGCCTAGCGCAAAAGAGAGGTTTAGTTATGCTTCTGAGATATTTGAGAGAAATTTATTTGAAATTTGTGAGTTGAATTATGATCCAACCAATCCTCTTAGTGATTTGAATAATACAAGAAATACACAAATCTGTCTTTTTTTGGTTGAATCAATTTTATTAGATGCCTTAAAAGAAAATGGTTTTAAACCAACTTATGTTGCTGGGCATAGTCTGGGAGAAATAACTGCATTATATTGTGCGGATGTTTTTTCATTCGAGGACTGCGTATCACTAATAAAAGTAAGATCACATTTAATGGTAAATGCTGGGCAAGGATCTATGGCAGCAGTAATTGGCTTTGATAGGAATGAACTTGATTTATTAGTCAAAAAAAGTGAAGAAGTTGTAATTGCTAATGATAATAGCTCCTCCCAAGTTGTCTTATCAGGATCTAATAAAGAGTTAGAGAATTTATCGAAAGAAATTTCTTGTAAAAGATTCCTAAAATTAAATGTTTCAGGTGCCTTCCATTCACCATTTATGGATGAGCCTGCAGTTAAATTTTCTGAGTATTTAAAACAGATTAAGTTTAAAAATCCTTCTTGCCCAGTAATAAGTAATTATGAACCTTCATTATGTGACGATCCTGATGAGCTAAAAACTAGATTGGAAAATCAAATGTGTAATGGCGTAAGGTGGCGAGAAACTATGGATTTAATGGCAAAAGATAATGATCTTCATTTTGTTGAAGTTGGCCCATCAAATGTGCTTAGCGGTTTAGCAAAAAGACACATGAAAGATTTAAAAATTTCTCAAGTTTCATCTTCTAATCAAATAACTTATTAATCAAGTATGAAAAACGATGTTTTTCAAAAATTAATCTATCAATTAGTTAGCAAACTTTTTGTATTACCAATTTATAAATTTGTATTTAGAGGTCATTTAATAGGAAGAGAAAATATTCCGCAAAAAAATTCTTTTATAATGGTTTCTAACCATGGTTCTTTACTCGATCCTCCTTTGTTAGGACATGCTCTTGGACGTAATATATCTTTCATGGCCAAGGCAGAGCTATTTAAAATACCCTTACTTGGGTTTATTATTAGGGCTTGTGGAGCTTATCCTGTAAAAAGAGGAATTGTTGATAAAAATACCATTAAAACAGCATGTAAAAAATTATCAAATGATAATTGTATTGGAATATTTATTGATGGTACGCGACAAAAAAATGGTCGAGTAAATAAGCCCAAACAAGGTGCAGCATTATTAGCCTTTAAAAATCAAAAATTATTATTGCCTGTTGCAATAGTTAATTCTCATAGACTAATAAGATTTAAATTCTTTATTCCTTTGTTTTCAAAAATAGTTATCAAAGTGGGAAAACCTGTTCAACCTCCACAGAGTGCATCAAAAGATGATCTGCGTTCTGTAACAATATACCTTCAAGAAAAAATTAATAATTTGATTGGATAAATATTTAGTTAATTGGAGAAATAGGGTAAAGAGGCAAAACTTTTCTCCAGGTATCTAAATTTGAATTTAAGAAATTTTTATTTGCTAAGTTTAATAGTTCTTTTAAATCTTCTTTATCATCGTAATTAGCCTCAAAAGTCAGTTCTTTACTCTCAAGTTCTTTGACAACTTTTGGTAAAACTGTTTCTCTAATGACAAGATCCGAGGAGTTTTTTTCTTTATGAAAAATTTCATATTTACCTGCAATTAAACCTTTTCGTTTTAATTTTTTGTAAATCCAGAATGATTTTTTGTTTTTAAAGATATTATTTTTTGATGCAATTCTTTTTGCCATTATTTCAAATGAACTAAAACTGTCTAGAGGACAATTTATTTGTTGTGAGATAGTTCTTGCTAAGACTACAATAAGTCGTGAAGCATTAAAATTTGCTGGCCCTATGCTGACTGATAACTTATTTATTTTTTTCAAATTTTCTTTGGAAATGAATTTGTTAAGATCAGTAATTAAGTTGTTGCAAAGATCATTATCAAATTTTTTGATAAATAATTCATCTGATTCAAGGGTATTGTTTTTTCTATACCCAAAGCCAAAAGAATTGTCTGTGCTATGAATAACTAATGTAGGGTAGTTTTCTCTTTGTTTGAGTATATTTGTCATCTATTACCTTTAAACAGGTATTTTCATACCTGGGTTACACTTAGACCATTTACCAAATTCATTTTCAAAACTTTCACAAGATTGAACATCCCAATCAGTTTTATAATCGCCATTATGATCTTTAACTATATTGACATGAATGAATGGTTTTTTTGCTTTAAAATCAGGTAGATCACAAATATGATCAACACCATGATTATTCTCAACATCATGATATGTGATACATCTATCAACCCATTTACAGTTGATGCAAATGCACATAATTAATAAATAAAATGAAAAGTAGCATTCACAAAGATCATACACTAATAATTGATGAATTAGAAAAAAGTATAAAATTTCATAATTTGGATTTAATTTTATGTTATTTACCTAACGGATCATATTTGGTTGGTGGTTATATAAGAGATATTATTTTAGGAAGAAAAACTGAAAAGGTAGATGTTGATATTGTGGTACCTTTAAATGCAATTGAAATTGGGAAAAAGATTGCATATAAGATTAGATCAAAATTTATTATTTTAGATGAAAAAAGAGAAGTAGTAAGAATTATTCTTAACGATATTTATATTGATATTGCTAATCAGGTTTCATCTACGATAGAAGGAGATTTATATTCTAGAGACTTTTCGATAAATTCAATTGCTTTTTTATTTGATAAGAAGTGTTTGGTTGATCCATTAAATGGTCTTAAAGATCTAGAGATTTCTTTGCTTAGAACTCATTCTGAAAACAATTTACTAAATGATCCTTTACGAATATTAAGATGTTTTCGATTTGTTTCAGAATTGAATTTTAAAGTTGATCTTAATTTAATTACTTTTATTAAAAAAAATAAAGGGAAATTATATCTTGTTGCTAAAGAGAGGATTAATAGTGAGATACAGAGAATAGTTAATGGTGCCAATGCTCTTAATGCAGTATTGTTGATAAAAAAATTAAATATATTTGCTACTGATAATTTATCTGAAGATTCTTTTTTTTTGGATTTAGAGAAAATTAATTATGAAGAACTGAATCAGGAAGAGAAAGAAAAATTTTTACCATCATTTTTTATTACTCAAATTTTAGATGTTATATCTTTAGAGAAACTTAAATTTAGTAAATCTGAAATTGTAAAAACTAAGTTATTAAGAAAATGGCACTTTTTGTTGGAGAAAAAAAATATCGCTAAATTAACCGAATCAGATAGATTTGAATTACATAAAGAATTAGAGATTTTTCTTCCAACTTTTATTTTTCATTTACCTCAAAACTTACGATTAAATTGGCTTCGTAGATGGCGTAATAGTGATGATAAATTATTTCATCCTTCAAATTTACTTAGTGGTGACGCAATAAAAAAAAATTTAAAAATAAAGGATGGGCCTATCTTGGGAGAGCTGTTACGGTATCTTTCTAAGGAACTTGCATTTAAGAGGTTAAATAATTTTGATGAAGCTATTTATAAAGCAAAGCGATGGATTGAACAAAATGCACCAAAATGTGATTAAATACACATAGCTTAGTTTTGTCTAGAAGTTCAGACTTCAAAATCATTTTTAAAAATTTATGAGTATTCGTATTTACATTGGCAACTTACCACAAGGATTTAATCCAAAAGAATTTGATACACTTTTAAAGTCAGTTTCTGATTCGATTAGATTTAAAGCAGTTTTAGATAAGGAAACTAAAGAATGTAGAGGTTTTGGTTTCGCTACAGCTAATAGTGAAGATAATGCTAATTTATTAATTCAAAAGTTAAACGGTTTTGAATTTAATGGTTCTAAATTAAGAGTAGAGCTATCAGAAAAAAAAGATTCTGCTTCAAACAAAAGAAATGGTGGAAAATTAAACAAAAATAAGAAAAGGAAAGATTTTAAGAAAATTGTTCATAGTGATGCTCCTAACCTCGAAGCTCCTGATCCAAGATGGGCTGGAGAATTATCTAAATTGAAAGATTTGTTGGCTAATCAGAAGACGCCTGCCTAGTTTCCTATTACTTAATTCGAGAAATTAAAAAAGATATTGGGATCTCTAGAGCTTTGACTGAATTTTTTACAAAAGCTCTATTGTTGAAAACATCATAATCCAGTCTTTCAATAGAATCTAATATTCCTCTATAAAGACGTAAAGACGTCCATACTGGCCATCTTGCGTCAGAAGATAGCCACTTGATACCATCCTCAGACTTTTGGAACCATTCACGAGCTCTTGTTAATTGAAAGTTCATAAGTGATTTCCACTGCTTGTTTATTTTTCCTTGTAAAAGTTCTTCTTCAGAATAATTAAATTTTTCAATATCCACTTGTGGGAGATAAATTCTTCCTCTCTGTCTATCTTCTCCTACATCCCTCAAGATATTCGTTAATTGATTTGCAATTCCAAGAGCTATAGCTGCTTCAGAGGGGTCTGGCATTGCACTCCATGGTGCTGATGTATAAGCGCTATCAATTCCCATCACATTTTGAGTCATTAAACCAACAGTTCCTGCAACTCTATAACAATAGAGTTTTAATTCATCAAAATTTTTGTATCTAAATTTATTCAGATCCATTCTCTGGCCATCTATCATGTCCAGATAAGGTTTAATACTTTGTGGATATTTCTCGATCGTATCTAATAGAACTGAGTCTAATTCAGATTTAATATTCCCTTTAAATACATTTCTAGTATTTTCTTCCCATTCGTCAAGGTTATCAGAAAGCTCATCTTGCGATTTAGTTGAGGCTTCTACGCTATCCATTATTTCATCTGTTCTTCTACACCATACATAGATAGCCCAAATAGCTTTTCTCTTTTCTTGGGGTAATAGAAGAGTTCCCAAGTAAAAGGTTTTAGCCCATTGTTGAGTTTCTTTTCGGCATATCTCGTATGCTTGGTCTAGTTGAGAAATTGAATTTTTCAAAAAGTTTTAGCTAGATTTAAAGGTTTGTAAACGTTATGAAGCGGCATTTTGAGGGGTTTTAGCGTACTCCTTATTTATTGATTCTGCGCATAATTTACCACTTAAAACGGCACCTTCCATAGATGCTAAATATTTTTGCATTGTATAATCACCAGCTAAGAAAAAGTTTTTTATAGGGGATTTTTGACTAGGTCTGAACTCTTGACATCCAGGAACTGCCTTATATACGGATCTTGGAGTTTTAACTACTTTATATTTTCTTAATTTTGTCTTATCTTCACCAATGAAATGTGTTGGGAATAGTTTCTTCAACTCTTCCATAGTTGCATCAACGATATCTTGATCGCTTCTATTAATCCAATCTTTTGCTGGTGCAAAAACTAATTCAAGCATTGATCTATTTGGATCTTCATATTCTTTACATGTAATACTCATATCTGCGTAAACACTGAGAAGTGGTGATCTGCTAAATAGGAGATGGTCAATATCTGTTAATTTTTTGTCAAACCATAAATGGATATTAATGACTGGCACACCATTTAAACCATCTAATTTAGAAAATGCATCTAACCCTTTCCACTGTTTAGGGATCAATAATTTAAAGAGATCTACGGGCATTGCACTTACATAAGCGTCAGCCGTTATCTCTTTCTTATCGTTTTTATCTAAAGAGGCAACAGTAAAACTTTTAACAGTGCTGTCATCATTAAGGTTGATTTCTCGTAATGGACTATTCATGTAAACTTCTCCACCACGCGCAGTAATATAATCAACCATTGGCTGGCAAAGTCTTTCTGGAGGAGCTCCGTCAAGGAATGCCATTTTAGAACCATTTTTTTCTTGTAAAAACCTGTTTAATGCTGTTAATAAAACTGTAGATGATATTTCATCCGGCCCAATGAAATTAAGAGCTTTACTCATCGCTATAAAAACTTCATCATTAACTCTTTCCGGTATATTGTGCTCTTTTAGCCAATCTGTCCATGATTTTGTATCACATTTATCTAAGTACTTTTGGCCTCTTAACATTGCAGGCACTAAACCTAATCCAAATAGAATCTTTTCATTCCATGAAAGCATATCATTATTGCTTAGTATTGCTGAAACTCCATTAACGGGAGCTGGTATGTCGGGAAAGTCGAATCTACTGTAAGTTCCAGGTTCTGATGGCTGATTAAAAATCATTGAATGACTTTTCCATTGGAGTCTATCTTCGATATCTAGCTCTTTAAAAAGTTGCAACATATTTGGGTAGGCTCCAAAAAATATATGCAACCCAGTTTCATACCAATCTCCATCTTCATCTTTCCATGCGGCAACTTTCCCACCTAGAACATCTCTAGCTTCGAGTACAATCGGGATATGCCCATTATCGACTAAATATTTAGCGCAAGATAAACCTGCTAAACCAGCACCAGCAATTACAACACGCATTATAAAATCAAGAAATAAATTAACACTTACTAATAAGCTACATTAAAGTTAGAACATAATAGTTTTTTTCGTTGATTATTTCGTAAAATTATGGAAAAAATGCTTTTAAAATCGACTACTAGGCATGTAAGAATTTTTACTGCCGAAGTGGTAGATGAAGAATTAAAGTTTCATCCCAATAAATTAACTCTTGATTTAGATCCCGATAACGAATTTATCTGGAACGATGATTCTCTAAACAAAATAAATGAAAAATTCAATGAATTAATAAAAGAGAGAGCAGGAAAGGATTTAGATGATTATGAACTTCGAAAAATAGGATCAGAAATCGAAGGTTTAATTAAATTTTTGCTTCAAAACGGTCAGCTTAGTTATAACCCCGATTGTAGAGTTATGAATTATTCAATGGGTTTACCAAAGACTAATGAAGTACTGTGAATAGACCACCATCGAATAGAAGGCCAAGAAGAGGCTCAAATAGAAGTTATTATCCTCCAAATCCAAGGGATATGGATCCGTATGGTCAAAGAAGCAATAGATTGCCTGCTTCTTCTGAACAAAAGATCAACTTTAGTACAGGAACCATTGCCGTACTTGCTGGAGTATTAATTTTAGGAGTTGGTATTGGGAGCGCTATTACCAGTACAACCGATGGCGGGCAGGGAAATATCGCAAGTCAACAACAATTAGATATGGCTGTTCCAGACCCTGAATTTTGTAGACAATGGGGAGCTAGTGCTTTTGTAATTGATGTTGAAATGTATACGACATTAAATCCATCAACTAGTTTTGTAACGCAACCAGCTCTTCAGCCAGGGTGTGTGATTAGAAGAGAGAATTGGACAGTGTTACAAAAACAGGGCGCAATTAGTAATGAAGATGTAAGAGAATGTAAGCAAAGGATGAATACTTTTGCATATATTGGTTCTATAAGAGACAAGCCAATAGTTAAGTGCGTTTATCAGACTGATGTAAATGAAAATAAATTCATAATAAAAGGAGATGGACAAGCCGAAGACGGCGGGGTAGGTATTAATAAAGAAGCAGTTCAGTTTTGATCGAAATTATATATGCCTCAAAGGACTTTCTAAACTAGCAAATTGTGGAAGAATGTTTTTCTTAAATACTTCTGATGCTCTTGATGAATATCTTGACGGATTAGTGATTAATTTAAGTTCTCTTTTAACCTCTAAATCAGCAATGAATGCTTTGTGGATTGTTCCAGCCGATAATTCTCTTTCAATAGAAACAACAGGCAAAAAGGAAGCTCCTAAACCTGATTGAACCGCATTCTTGATTGCTTCAAGAGAGTTAAGTTCCATCTCAATTTTTAATCTTTGAATATCAAGCCCAGAATCTTGGAGAAGTTTGTCAACAACTTTTCTTGTTGTAGATTGTGAGTCTAATGTTACAAAATTTAATTTGTATAAGTCTTCTTTTAGAAGCTCTTTTTTGGTCGAAAGTGGATGTTTAGATGGTAAAACTAATGCCAATTCATCAGTGGCATATGGAATTACTTGTAGCAAATTTTCCAAATCTCCAGGTAATTGTCCGCCAATAATGGCTAAGTCAATTTGTCCATTGGCGACACTCCAACCAGTTCTTCTCGTACTATGAACTTGAAGTTGAACGGATACATCAGGGTATTTTTGTCTGAATAGTCCTATCATTCTCGGCATTAAATAGGTACCCGTTGTTTGGCTCGCTCCAATAACAAGAGTTCCACCTTTTAAGCTATTTAAATCTTCAATAGCTTTGCAAGCTTCGTCGCATTGATTCAAAATTCGTTCACAATATTCAAGTAATAGTCTTCCTGCTTCAGTCAATAGAGCCTTCCTACCACCTCTGTCGAAAATTGTGATTTCAAGTTGTTTCTCTAAATTTTGTATTTGTAAACTCACGGCAGGTTGGGTTACATATAAGAGATCTGCAGCTTTTTTAAAACTTCCTTGAGCTGCTATAGCTTTTAATATTCTTAATTGGTCGAGTGTAAAAGGTAATTCTGGCATCTATTATGCCTACAATTTCTTATAATTCTAATACTTTGGTGCATTCTTGTTAAGAACAAAAATTATTTGAACATTTTAAATATATGGAGACTCATAAAACTTCCCTAATCATTTTACTTTTAATTTTGATTTTTGCGGTAATTCATAGTGGGGGAGCTGCTTTAAGAATCAAAGCAGAATCTATTATGGGTCCGAGATTATGGCGGTTATGTTTTGTTTTTTTAAGTTTGCCATCAGCAATTATCTTGATCAGTTATTTTTTGGCTCATAGATATGACGGAATCAGATTATGGAATTTACAGGGCAATAATTTTGTTTTTATGGTTGTTTGGTTCTTAACTGCAATAAGTTTTTTATTTTTATATCCCGCTACTTATAATTTGCTAGAAATTCCCTCGGTTTTAAAACCCAAAGTACGAATCTATGGAACTGGGATAATGCGAATTACAAGACATCCTCAAGCATTTGGTCAGATAATTTGGTGTTTTGCTCATACTTTATGGATTGGTACATCATTTACATTAGTAACTTCTATTGGTTTAGTTTTGCATCATCTTTTTGCAATCTGGCATGGTGACAAGAGATTAGCAAATAGATTTGGAGAAGAATTTGAAAATTTTAAAAAAAATACTTCCATAATTCCCTTCATGGCAATAATTCAGGGGAGGCAAGAATTTAAGGTTAAAGAATTTTTTAGGTTATCTCAATTTGGCATATTAATTGCAATCGGAGTACTTTGGTGGTCTCATCAATATATAAATATTGCTGTTAAAACATTTAATTCATCATTTTTGTCTGAATTTTTCAATTGACAGTTTAAAATCTAAATATAAGTTTTTTAAAACATGCCTCAAGCTTCAGAAATTGCCTGGTTAATTCCTGTTTTTCCACTCATTGGAGCAGTGCTTTCTGGTTTAGGCCTAATAAGTATTAACAAGAAAATTAATAATTCTAGAGAAATTGTTTCTGTAGGTCTTATCTCTTTTGTTGGCATTTCTGCAGTAATTAGTTACAAAGCTCTGATTGAACAAGTTAATGGTTATCAATCTGTAGAAAAATTATTTGTATGGGCGAGTGCCGGCGATTTTACAATCCCGATGGGTTTTGTCCTTGATCCTTTGGGGAGTGTAATGCTTGCTCTTGTAACGACTATTACTTTGCTGGTGATGATTTACTCTCATGGTTATATGTCGCATGACAAAGGTTATGTCAGATTTTTTACATATTTAGCATTATTTAGTAGTTCAATGATGGGATTAATAGTTAGTCCAAATTTATTAGAAATTTATGTTTTTTGGGAATTAGTTGGAATGTGTTCTTATTTGTTGGTTGGTTTTTGGTATGACAGGGATGGCGCTGCCCACGCTGCACAAAAAGCATTTGTTGTTAATAGAGTTGGAGATTTTGGATTATTACTAGGAATTCTTGGCCTGTTTTGGGCAACAAATAGTTTTGATTTTAATGAAATAGCTGCTGGAATTTCTCAATCAATATCTGATAATTCGATACCTATTTGGGCTGCTTTATTGCTTTGTTTTTTAGTCTTTTTAGGGCCAATGGCAAAATCTGCTCAGTTTCCTCTTCATGTGTGGTTGCCTGATGCGATGGAAGGCCCGACACCCATTTCTGCACTTATCCATGCTGCAACAATGGTTGCTGCAGGCATATTTCTTGTAGCAAGACTTCAACCTTTGTATTCAATATTCCCCTCTATTCAGTTCATTATTGCTTTAGTTGGTACCATTACTTGTTTTTTAGGAGCCTCTATAGCTTTGACCCAAATGGATTTAAAAAAAGGTTTAGCTTATAGCACAGTCTCTCAGCTTGGTTATATGATGCTTGCGATGGGTTGTGGAGCACCAGTTGCAGGAATTTTTCATTTAGTGACTCATGCTTGCTTTAAAGCAATGCTCTTTTTGGGTTCTGGTTCAGTAATACATGCTATGGAAGAAGTAGTTGGTCATCAGCCTGTATTAGCTCAAGATATGAGATTAATGGGCGGTTTAAGAAAAAAAATGCCATATACATCAACAACATTTTTAATAGGTTGTATAGCAATTAGTGGTATTCCCCCACTGGCAGGTTTTTGGAGTAAAGACGAGATCCTCGGAAATGCTTTTATATCATTTCCAGCTTTTTGGTTTATAGGACTTCTAACAGCTGGTATGACCGCTTTTTATATGTTTAGGCTTTATTTCTTGACATTTGAAGGAGATTTCAGAGGGGAGAATAAAGAATTGCAAAAAGAGCTTCTATTAGCCTCTAAAACAAACCAAGATGAAGAAAATGAAGAACAGCATGAAGAGCATGGCTCTATTCATGAGTCACCCTGGTCAATGACATTTCCCTTAGTATTTCTAGCTGTACCGTCTCTAATTATCGGTTTTATGGGACTTCCATGGGATAGCAAAATTGCAAATTTACTAGATCCTGAAGAAGCAGAGACTGCTGCAAAAGCATTCGAATTAAAAGAATTTTTGCCTTTAGCGATAGCTTCAGTTCTTATTGCATCAGCTGGAATCATTATTGCTTATCAAGCATATTTTGTGAAAAAAATTAATTTATCAGTTTTATTTGCTGAAAAGTTTCCTAGTATCAACAGGTTTTTATCCAAAAAATGGTATTTAGATGATATTAATGAAAAACTTTTTGTTAAGGGTAGTAGAAAACTTGCTAAAGAAGTCTTAGAGGTTGATTCTAAGGTTGTTGATGGCGTTGTAAATCTTACTGGACTCGTAACTTTAGGTAGTGGAGAAGGTTTAAAATATTTTGAGACTGGTAGGGCTCAATTTTATGCGCTTATTGTTTTTGGAGGAGTAATTCTACTAGTTGCTATATTTGGTATTCAATCTCCACAAGTATCTTAATTACAATTGTGTGTCTTCACTGTCCATTGGGGTGAAAAAATACAGAAAATTTCTAGACTTTATTTAAGATAAATTTCTTATTAAATTGAGCACTTATTTTTATACACATTTTGCGACACAAATGTTGGGAACTTTGGGAGCTGGATTGTCAAATTTTCCTTGGTTATCTGCTTCAATTTTATTCCCGATTGGTAGTGCATTTTTGATACCTTTTTTCCCAGATAAAGGGGATGGCAAAGAGGTGAGATGGTTTGCATTGTCTATTGCTTTAATAACTTTTTTAATAACTGTAGGTTCATATATAAATGGCTTTGATATTAGTAATGAAAATGTTCAACTGAAAGAAAATATTAGCTGGCTTCCTGATTTAGGTCTTACTTGGTCTGTTGGCGCTGATGGCATGTCTATGCCGTTAATATTGTTGACTAGTTTTATAACTGCTTTAGCAGTTCTTGCTGCATGGCCAGTTAAGTTCAAACCAAAGTTATTTTTCTTTTTGATATTGGTTATGGATGGTGGGCAAATCGCTGTGTTTGCAGTACAAGATATGCTTTTGTTCTTTCTAACTTGGGAACTTGAGTTAATTCCCGTTTATTTATTATTAGCTATATGGGGTGGCAAAAATCGACAATATGCAGCAACAAAATTCATTATTTATACAGCTGGTAGTTCTATCTTCATTCTTTTGGCAGCGTTAGCAATGGGTTTCTATGGTACAGAAATTCCTAACTTTGAGTTTTCTCACTTGGCAGCTCAAAATTTTAGTCAAAAATTCCAAATATTATGTTACATCGGGCTTTTAATTGCATTTGGAGTGAAACTACCAATAGTACCTCTTCATACTTGGCTTCCAGATGCTCATGGAGAGGCTACAGCTCCTGTTCATATGCTTCTAGCAGGAATTTTATTAAAGATGGGAGGATATGCTCTTTTAAGATTTAATGCACAATTATTACCCGTTGCTCATGCTCAATTTGCCCCATTATTAATAGTTCTAGGGGTAGTCAATATAATTTATGCTGCTTTAACTTCTTTTGCTCAAAGAAATCTTAAAAGAAAAATTGCATATAGTTCGATAAGTCATATGGGTTTTGTTCTTATTGGTATAGGGAGTTTTAGTAGCCTTGGAACAAGTGGAGCTATGCTGCAAATGGTTAGTCATGGATTAATCGGTGCAAGTTTATTTTTTCTTGTTGGTGCCACCTATGACAGAACAAAGACTCTTAAACTTGATGAAATGAGTGGTGTAGGACAAAAAATGAGAATCATGTTTGCCCTATGGACTGCTTGCTCCCTTGCTTCCTTAGCCTTGCCTGGTATGAGCGGATTTGTTTCCGAGTTGATGGTATTTACAGGATTTGTTACTGATGAAGTGTATACACTTCCGTTTAGGGTAGTGATGGCTTCTTTAGCTGCTATCGGTGTAATACTTACTCCTATTTATCTACTTTCAATGTTAAGAGAAATTTTCTTTGGTAAAGAAAATCCTAAATTGATCGAAGAACGAAAACTTATAGATGCAGAGCCAAGGGAAGTTTATATTATTGCTTGTTTACTTTTACCAATTATTGGAATAGGTTTGTACCCAAGATTAGTTACTGAAAGTTACATTGCATCTATTAATAATTTGGTCGATCGAGATTTAACCGCAGTTAAAAGTGCTGTGAAAACAAATATTTTTTCAGGAACTAAAACAAATGAGATCCTAAAAGCTCCAACTATATAATTTTTAAAATTAATTCGATATTGTTTGGCATTAAATAATTAAGGGTATATCTTATGTATAGTTATTACCAATTTAAAAATATCTAACTACAACCCTATTCATAGACAACAATTAGGACCTAGATTGTTGATTAAGTTTCTTCAAGACGCCGCAGGTAAAGGTGATCTTGATCCATGGGATATTGATGTAATAAGTGTAATTGATAGTTTTTTAGAGCAATATTCACAATCTTTCGGCAGCAAATCATATATCAAAAGTTCCTATCATAAGGATTTATCTGAGACAAGCGAAGCTTTTTTTGCTGCTTCCGTACTAGTTAATTTAAAGGCTCAAGTTTTGGAATCTGATGTTTTCAAAGACAATTCTTCCGATTTTGAAGATGATTTTGACTTGGATGATCAAGATTGGATTGACCAAGAATTTGATATACCAAAATATCCTGAAAAATATTTAAGGAGGAGGTCAATAGCACAACCAATTCTCAAACGTACAACAACTCTGGGAGAACTGGTAAGTCAGTTAGAGTCTATTGCTGAAGTTATAGAAACCCAAGATCTTCTACTAATGAAGAGAAAAAGAAATAAAAAATATTCAGATAAAGCTTTAATTTCTCAAGTGAAATCATTAGCGCATCGTGAGAAACTACCGGAAACCACTAAAGCACTAGGTAAATTTATTGATGGGTGGGAAAAAGCATTACAGTGGACAGATTTTGAATATCTAGTTGAGAAATGGCAAACTGTTGTAAAAAATGATTTAGATAAAGATCGTTTGGGGGTCTTTTGGGCCTTGTTATTTTTATCATCTGAAAACAAAATTGAAATTAAACAAATTAACTCCTTATATGGCCCAATTCAAATTAAAAGAATAATTCCTGAAGGAGGTTTAGCTCAATTACCTATAGAGAATCTTGATGTAACCAAGACCGTTCCTTCTGCTGTTTAGGAGCTTATTAGTAATAACGTATAATCTTTAAAAAGAGGTTTTGAATTCATGAAGGCAATGATACTTGCTGCAGGTAAGGGTACACGTGTTCAGCCTATTACGCATGTGATTCCGAAACCGATGATTCCGATTTTGCAAAAACCTGTTATGGAGTTTCTCTTGGAACTTTTAAGAGAACATAACTTTAAGGAAATAATGGTAAATGTTTCTCATCTGGCTGAAGAAATTGAAAATTATTTTAGGGATGGGCAAAGATTTGGAGTAGAAATTGCTTATAGTTTTGAGGGAAGAATTGAAGATGGAGAATTAATAGGTGATGCTTTGGGATCCGCAGGAGGATTAAAAAAAATTCAGGATTTTCAAAATTTCTTTGATGAAACTTTTGTTGTTTTATGTGGTGATGCTTTAGTTGATTTAGATTTAACTCAAGCTGTTAAAAAACATAAGCAGAAAGGAGCTATTGCAAGCTTAATAACAAAGAAGGTAACTAAAGATCAAGTATCAAGTTACGGTGTCGTAGTTTCTGATGAAAATGGGAGAATAAAGGCTTTTCAGGAAAAGCCAACAGTTGATCAAGCTTTAAGTGATTCTATAAACACAGGAATTTATCTTTTCGAACCTGAAATTTTTGATTATATACCTTCAGCAGAGAAATTTGATATTGGAGCTGATCTTTTTCCTAAACTTGTTGAAATGGATTTACCATTTTTTGCATTACCAATGGATTTTGAATGGGTAGATATTGGAAAAGTTCCTGATTATTGGAGTGCTATTAGAAATGTTCTACAAGGTAAGGTAAGACAAGTGCAAATACCAGGTAAGGAGATAAAACCAGGAGTTTTTACTGGTTTGAATGTAGCGGCTAACTGGGAAAAGGTTAATATTACTGGGCCGGTTTATATAGGAGGTATGACTAGGATCGAAGATGGAGCAACTATTATTGGCCCTTCTATGATTGGTCCAAGTTGTTGCATTTGCGAGGGAGCAACCATAGATAATTCAATTATTTTTGATTATTCTAAAATTGGTAAAGGTGTAAGACTTATGGATAAGTTAGTGTTTGGTAAATATTGTGTCGGTAAAAATGGAGATCACTTTGATTTGCAAGATGCATCTTTAGATTGGTTAATAGCAGATTCAAGAAGATCTGATTTGACTGAGCCATCGCCTCAGCAGAAAGCTATGGCAGAATTATTAGGTACTGATTTGATTAATATTCCAGACTAAGACTAGCTTTTTCAATAATCTCAGGAATCAAATGCTCTGCTTTTACGGCCATTAGATGAACACCATTTGCGATATTAATAAAATCATGAGCTTGTTCAGCTGCAATTTTAATACCTTCTTGTAATGGGTCTTTAGCATCTTTGAGACGAATTAAGATATTTTCAGGGATGTTTGCACCTGGAACATATTTGTTTATAAAGAGGGCGTTTTTGTAAGACTTTAATAGGAATACACCTGCAATTACAGGAATTTCAAGAGGCTTGCTTATCTTTTCACAAAAGTCTATCAAATTTTCTTTTTCCATAACCATTTGAGTTTGTATAAATCCAGCTCCAGCCTCTTTTTTCTTTCTCATTCTATTTTCTAAACTTCTTTTATTTCTGCAATTTGGATCAGCTGCAGCACCTGCAAAAATAAATGTTTTTTTATCGGAAAGTTCTCCTAGTGTAGGATCGATTCCTTCATTGAAAGCCTGAATTTGTTGAAGTAATCTAACAGACTCAAACTCATGTACGGCCTTGGCATCTTGTTGATCCCCAGCTTTTACTGAATCACCTGTAATACATAAGATATTTCTAATTCCTAAAGCATTTGCGCCCAAAATGTCTGATTGTAAAGCAATTTTATTACGATCTCTGCAAGAAATTTGCATTACTGGTTCTATGCCATTTTCCAGTAATAGTTTGGACATTGCCAAGCTGCACATTCTCATTACAGCTCTGCTCCCATCGGTAATGTTAACAGCATGTACCTTATCTTTCAAAAGTTGTGCTATCTTAAGAGATCTTATGGGGCTTCCACCTCTTGGCGGCATTAACTCTGCCGTTATTACCTTAGATCTTTTTTCTAAAGTCTGCTGAAGTTTTGATTTCAATTGCTTTTGTTTCCTAGTTGGTTAACAAGTGTACTGAGATTGCTAAACTTAATTAATATAAAAAAGGAACTGTTTAAATGCAAATGGTTGAAGAAGAAGTAAACAACATTGATATGATGGGTCTCTCAGCAAGAGAGATGGAAATCATTGATCTCGTAGCTGATGGGCTTACAAACCAAGAAATTGCGGTAAAACTAACTATTAGTAAAAGAACTGTTGATAATCATGTAAGTAATATGTTTACAAAAACTGGTTCTAAAAATAGAGTAGCACTTTTGAATTGGGCAATGGACAATGGAAAGATTTGTAGAGATGGATTTAATTGTTGTACACTTCCAGACTCTGATCAAGATTAGTATTACCCTTTACTTTTTTTGTATCATTAGCCAAATCCATCAGACAATAATTTGTAGAACCTAATTCGAAGAGTTCAGCATATGCAATACAGGCATTCTTGTCTGAATCGACGAATCTCAATATTCCTTCTTTGTCATAAAGACCATACATCTGAGGAAAAAAATATCATGTTTAAATATAAAGAAAATATAAAGGACAAGTGGGTCCTTTGACTAGTTACTTTTGAAAGTTGTAAATTAGTCTTCTTTCCACTCTGAAAAAGGATTGTTAGCGAGACTAAAATTGGAGTAATGGGTTAGCCCAGTAATTTCTTTTGAAATGAAAGATGGTAGAAATAAATCTTCCTCCTCATTAGAAAGTTCAATTTCTGCAATTTCAAGTGGATAATTTTTTTCTTTAAAGCAATCTATAATCCAAAATTTTTTTCCAATTTCTAGAAAGAATCTATCTTTTTTAATTGTATTTGAAAGATTTGACATTATTATTTCAGCATCGCTTCGTGGAATGGAGTATTCAAATTCAAAGTTGGTAAAACCCTTGATATGTTTTTTAAGTGTAATTTTAGAGTTTTTGCCTATAAGCCTTACCCTAATAATCCAACCATCTAAACTTTTGGAAAAATATCCTTGTTCAATATAAACTTTTTTATTTATGAATTCTTTCCAATTATCATTTTTTATAAGAAATCTTCTTTCTATCTCAAAGGCCATTTAATTTTTGAAATTTTTTGGAGACAAATCGCCTTTCCAATCTAGTTTTTTTATTAAGGTATTATAGTAACTTGTGCTTTTTTTAAACTTTATTATTTTGCAGGGTGATTTCCCTTTCTTAATCTCACAATAATAATTTTCCTTAATGGTCATACATTTTGAACCGTCAGTCCATAATTTAATTTCCCCTTTACTTTTTTTTACTGGCTTAATGATTACGGTACTGGTATTAGGTATGACGATTGGTCTACTAGCCAAACTCATTGGGCATATAGGGTTAATAATCATTCCATCTATACTTGGATGTACTATTGGACCTCCTGCAGCCATTGAGTAGGCTGTTGAACCTGTAGTTGTAGCTACAATCAATCCATCACCTTTATATTCATTTACCTTCTCATTATTTATTTCAATTTGTATTTGGTTGGTCGGAGAAATATCTTCTTCAACGGATTTAAAATAAAAATCATTTAAGGCGTTATAGCTTTTTATGGTTTTTTTCTCAGAACATGTCCCCTCAATACAAACATTGCAATTTAATCTATTACGAAAGTCAATTAAATATTCTTCGTTTTCAAGGATTTCAATAAAAGATTTGTCAAATAAAAATTCTTTCTCTTGAGTAAGAAACCCCAAATTACCTCCAATATTAATACTCAATAAAGGAATATCATAATCAGCTAATGCATTTGCACATTTCAGGAAGGTTCCATCTCCACCAAGAACTATGCCAATATTTGGTTGTGATTCTGAATTGGAAAAATATTTTTCAATTTCATCTTTATGAAAATCACTTTCAATCCTGTTTGATTTAATATTTTTTGCTTTAAGAACTTCTTCACAGAATTTTGAAGCCTCTTGAGCTATAGAACTATCTGAACGATATACAATGAGCACTAATGAAAGTTTCATTTAATGCTTTTACCATTTTAATAAATTAAAACTTTCCATATCTACAGTCACCCTATTCCTATAAAGAGATAACAATATAGCTAATCCAACGGCTGCTTCTGCGGCAGCAACAGTAATCACAAAAATTGTAAAAACTTGTCCTTGAATTAAATTATTATCAATATAGGAAGAAAACGCCATCAAGTTTATATTTACCGCATTGAGCATTAATTCAATGCTCATAAGAACTCTGACTGCATTTCTGCTATTTAATAATCCCCAAATACCAATGCAAAATAGTACTGAAGAAACTATTAAAAAAGCTTGAAGAGGAATTGATTCTAAATTCATAATAAGAAACTCAAAAGGTTAATTTTTATTTGTAAGTAATGGTTCTGATGATTTTTCAATTAACTCTTGATCAACAGGTAGTCCTGTCGAAATATCTTTGCTCATTACATCTCTTCTAGCTAAAACAATAGCCCCAATCATTGCCATTAAAAGTAAGACTGAAGCAACTTCAAATGGGAGTAAATAATCACTAAAAAGATGTTCACCAATCCTAATAGTTGATTCTTCTCCAATAGAGTTTTGAGGACTTGATAGGCTCCATACATTGGTTAAGTCAACTCTTATTAAGAGACTTAGGAGGGTTAAACATATCGATGTTGAAATAACTCTTCTCGATTTAATGTCATTGATAGGCTTTAAATCTTCTTTTTTATTGACTAACATTATCGCAAAAATTATTAATACATTCACTGCACCCACATAAACTAAAACTTGAGCTGCAGCAACAAAACTTGCATTTAATAGAAGATATAATCCTGCAACACTCATGAAAACTCCACCAAGCAGAAAGGCTGAATAAACAATACTTTCGAGCAACACAACACCAAGTGCTCCAATAATGACAACTAAAGATAAAACTGTAAAACAAATAAATTGTGTTGTTATGGCAATGGACATTAATTATGGAAATTAATTAGTTGGATTAGAAACTTTATCTTTATTTTCATTTTCATTGGATTCAGGCCTCATCCAATCATAAACTTCTTCAGGTAATTTACCAACTCTTGCATCTGAAGCTGGGATTTCATGAGGGTCCATGACACCTTTAGGAAGATAGGCAAGTTCTCTTAGAGGTTTAACTGAAGGATCTGTTGTAACATTTGTGGGTAGTCTGCCAAGTGCGACATTATCGAAATTTAAATTGTGTCTGTCAAAAGTAGCTAATTCATATTCTTCAGTCATTGACAGACAATTAGTTGGGCAATATTCAACACAATTTCCGCAAAAAATACAAACTCCAAAATCTATTGAATAATTTCTAAGTTCCTTTTTTTTGGTTTCTTTATTCATTACCCAATCTACTACTGGGAGATTTATGGGACATACTCTCACACAAACTTCACAAGCAATACATTTATCAAATTCATAATGTATCCTTCCTCTATATCTTTCAGAAGGTATTAATTTTTCATATGGATATTGAACAGTAACAGGTCTTCTTCGAAGATGATCAAAAGTTACCGATATACCATTGTATAAATATTTGCCAGCATTAAATGCTTCTTTGATATAGCTATTTATTTGTTGAAGGAAATTGTTCATTTCGAAAAATTTACTTAGTTATTTTATTTTAGTGGAATAATTTTGGATTTAAGTATTTTTACTTAAATTTAACCACCAAAGAATTGCGGAAAAGCAAGTTTTAATCCTGCTGTTATCAAAAGATTAGCAAGAGAAATTGGTAGAAGAAACTTCCATCCGAGATCTAAGAGTTGATCTATTCTTACTCTAGGAGTTGTCCAACGTAATAATATTGCAATAAAAACTAAAAGATATGCCTTCAGTACAGTCATTACAATTCCTATTGATGCAGTGAAAACCTGAATAAAGGGTGCATTAATAGGTAAATTAAGAAACTTAGCTATTAATTCAACTGGAATAGGAAAACCCCATCCTCCCAAATAAAGTATTGATACTAATAAAGCGGAAAGAATTAAATTAATGTAACTACCCAGGTAGAATAATGCGAATTTCATCCCTGCATATTCAGTTTGATATCCCGCAACTAATTCTTCTTCAGCTTCGGGTAAGTCAAATGGAAGTCTCTCACATTCTGCAAGAGCACAAATCCAAAAGACTATAAAACCAACTGGTTGTCTCCATATATTCCAACTTAGGATTCCAGCACCACTTTGTTGGTTGACAATGTCAACAGTACTTAGAGAATTTGTCATTAGTACGATAGCCAGTACAGATAAAGCTAAAGGAATTTCATAACTTATTGATTGAGCCGCTGCTCTTAAACCTCCTAATAAAGAATACTTATTATTTGATGCGTATCCGCTCATAAGAAGGCCAATTGGCTGAATACTGCTTAAAGCAATCCATAGGAAAATTCCAATACCAACGTTACTTATTAAAAGGTTTTGTCCAAAAGGAACAATTAGCCAGGACAAAATGACTGGGACAAGAACTAATATAGGTCCTGCAGTGAAAAGAATCCCATCCGCTTTGGCAGGAATAATATCTTCTTTGACAAGTAACTTTAGACCATCTGCAATTGGTTGGAGGACGCCGAGCGCTCCAGCATATTCTGGACCTATTCTTTGTTGAGCAGCAGCAGATATTTTTCTTTCAAGCCAAACTGTTACTAAAACGCCAACAACTGCCGCTACCAAAACCAAAAGCATAGGAAGAGGGAGCCATATTATATGAGCGATTTCGCTGGAAAGGCCAAAACCTTTTAAGAATTCATTAAAACTATATTCGAGATCTAATCCGTATTCCAAAATTTTTATGTTATTTACTTAATAGATTAACTCTTCACAAACAATATGTGTGTTTTTTATGGAAAGCTGCAAATATTATTCTCTACTTTCTAAGCTGATCCAATCTCTTGGTGCTGAACCTGTATAGATTTGCGATGGTCTGAAAATTCTATTTGCTCCAAGTTGCTCTCTCCAATGAGCTAACCAACCAGCCACTCTAGATATGGCAAAAATTGGAGTAAATAAATCACGAGGAATACCAAGTTTTCTATAAACAAGACCAGAATAAAAATCCACGTTAGGGAATATACCCTTAGGTCCAAGTCTTGGTATTGCCTCTGCCTCAAGTGATTTAGCAACTTCATACATTTCATCTGCTCCAAATCTAATAAAAAGTTCTTCTGCAAGTTTTTGAAGAATGATTGCTCTGGGATCTTTGACTTTATATTCTCTGTGGCCGAAGCCCATTATCTTACTTTTATTTTTTATTGCATTATCTAAAAAAGACCCAGCATTTTCTGGGGTTTTAATCTCTTCTAACATCGCAATCACATCTTCGTTTGCTCCTCCATGCAATGGACCAGCCAGGGTTCCTACTGCAGAGGCGATGACAGCATACGGATCTGTAAGAGTACTTGCAGTCACTCTAGCGCTAAATGTACTTGCGTTTAAACTATGTTCGGCATGTAGAATTAAGCATCTATCAAAAACTTTTGCGGCTATCGGATCTTGTTCTTTTTCAGTCAACATATAAAGAAAATTTGATGAGTAAGTTAGATCATCTCTAGGTTGAATTGGGTCTTGTCCTTTTCTAATAAGTTGAAAGGCTGCAATCATTGTGGGTATTTTTGCAATTAGTCTTATGACTGCGTTGTAGATGTAATTAGGATCATCTATTGCTCTACGCGAATAGAAAAGCCCCAAAGAAGCAGCACTAGATTGAAGAGCATCCATAGGATGACCAGTTGCAGGGAAACATTTCATCATATCTCTAACTCTAAAACTTAACCTTCGATGCATCTGAACTTCTTGTTCGAAATCTCTTAGTTGAATAGCTGTGGGCAATTCACCCCAAATCAATAGGTAAGCAGTTTCTAAAAAACTGCTTTTTTTGGATAGTTCCTCAATGGAATAGCCTCTGTACAATAATTTACCTTTGTTGCCGTCAATATCACATATAGATGAATTAGTAACTGGGACACCCTCTAATCCTGGTTTTAAAATTAGTTTGTTACTGTCCAACTGCTTAATTCAATATCAAATACTTATAGATTAAAGATAGTCAAATAATTTTTAATTAACCACAAGATATTAACTTCGCATTAAATTAAAATCATTGTTTTTGAAGCTTGTTTGAATAAATTTAATTTAAAGAATGTTTAATATTGTTTCTCTGTAAATAATTGGATTTTTTTCAGGAATAGACTGACTTATGATTTCTAGCGATTCCTCATTCGATATTTTTAAAATATTTTTAATTAGAAAATTAAGGTCCTGCAAATTAGAAAAATATTCAATTTTATTGGAATTACCACCTTTGATATCAACTTTTGAATAAAGAAAAGCAGATTTATCTTTATTACTTTTTAGGTTAAAAAATTTTTTTGATATTTTCTCAAATTCTTTACCATCAATTAAATGATTACTTATGATTTGTAAACCTCCTGATTCTATCGAATAGATATTTTCAAAAGATAATTGTTTTATAACATCGTCTTTTTCTTCAAGAATATCTTTGGAATATATCGAATAAATATCTTCATTTTGTTTCAAAGTATATTTGTTGAAATCTTTTAGCTTTTTCAAAGAACTTAAATCAAATTGATCTTTATTATTTTTTTCAAACGTAATAAGCCAATCTTTATTTGAATTGAGAATTAAAATGTTTTGATTATTACTTTGATTAAACTCTTCAAAAAAACTGAGTTGAAAATCATTTATTAAGGGATTAAGATATTTGTCAAAATTTTTTATATCACAAAAAATTAAATTTTCAGGATTATCTTCATTACTATTGTCTTTATTAATTAACTTTTCGTAAGTAAGAATATCAATATTTTTTTTATTATTTAGTAAATATGATTTTAAAGTTAGTTGCTTATTTTTAAAGTCAAAAGTTGTAGCAATATTATCTCCATTATTCTCAGTAATAATTTCTTTATTAAAAAATTTACTTTCCAAAAATTTATTTGTGAATAATATATTTTTTTCATTTTTCAGTCCAACAAGTTCACCCTCATATTGAAATTTTTTTTCTTTAAAGTCATTACTAGAGTTAATACTATTTTTTATTAATTTTTTATCTGATGAAGCAATTATATAATTATCTTCGTTTCGGTATATAAAGTTAAGGAAATTTATTTTGTTTTCTCTATTAATTGAAATTATCTCATCAATCTGATCAATTTTATTAGGCAGATTTAATAAATCGTCTATTGTTTTTTCTGGCTTAATTTTAAAAACAATCAAAATATCATCTTTAAGCTTTTTATTATTTTCAAAAGTTGAGATTATAAGTTGATTATTATAGATATCTTCTAATTTATTGTTGCCTAGATCTATACCTAAGTAATCTAATATAGACTCTTTTATTAAAACAAAGTTATCTTGATTAGTTGGATTTTTATCTTTTTCATTATTATTAATAATATTAAAACTATCTAAATTAGAAATAAATAATAATTTATTGTTTTCAGGTACATATTTTAAGATGTTTAGTTGCTCAATATTTGTACTTTGCTCCTTAATTTTATTAGCAGAAACTTTTTTAAAACCAAAAAAAATTAATAAAGATAATAATAGTATTATTGCTACTATCCTAAGTTTCATTATCAATGTTTATTTTTATTTTTAACAATAAACTTCTTACTGCAACTTAATTTATTAAATTGTAAATAACACATAATTTATCCTATAAATTGGGAAGTTATCCAAAATCTATAAATGCTTCTAGCCTCAATGATTGGTTTAATTCTGAGAAAGAAGATCCAGTCTTGATTGATGTGCGAGAGGAAGCAGAGCTTGAACTAGCTCGTTTCTCAAAAGAATTTTTACATATACCAATTAGTAAAGTCACATCTGAACACGTTAAAAAAATAATAGCTGGTTTATTAGACAGAGAAATTGTAGTTACTTGTCATGCAGGAATAAGAAGTTATAACTTTTCTCAATGGTGCTTGGATAATAATATTGTGAGCGAAATATGGAATTTGGAGGAGGGTATTGACGGATGGAGTAGATATATTGACCCTTCAATTCCAAGGTATTAATTAAATATCTAATGAAGATGCAACAGTATTAACATCTTTGTCACCTCTACCAGAGCAATTGATAACTATATGAGTATCTTTATCAAGAGTGGGGCACAATTTATCTAACCAAGCAAAGGCATGTGCAGTTTCAAGTGCAGGTATAATTCCTTCTAGTTCACTAACAAGTCTTAAAGCATCTAAAGCTTCTTGATCTGTAACTGATCCATATTCTGCTCTACCTATATCTTTTAAATGGCTGTGTTCTGGTCCTACGCCAGGGTAGTCTAATCCTGCACTTATTGAGTGAGCTTCTTGTACTTGACCATTATCATCTTGTAAAAGAAGACTCATTGATCCATGCAAAATTCCAACTGACCCTTTAGTGATGGTAGCAGCATGTTTATCAGTATCAACTCCATTCCCTGCAGCTTCAACACCAATAAGACGAACAGAAGTTTCTTTAACAAAAGGATGGAAAAGCCCCATTGCATTTGATCCCCCACCTACACAAGCAAGCAAAATATCTGGAAAGGATCCAAATGATTCCATACATTGTTTTTTAGTTTCTTCACCTATAACTGCATGAAAATCTCTGACAATCTTTGGGAAAGGGTGTGGGCCGGCAACAGATCCTAAAATGTAGTGTGTGGTTTCGACATTAGAAACCCAATCTCTAATGGCTTCACTAGTAGCATCCTTCAGTGTTGCTGTTCCAGAATTTACAACTTTAACTTCAGCTCCTAGAAGTTTCATTCTGAAAACGTTAAGGGATTGCCTTTTTATGTCTTCAGCACCCATGTAGATAATACATTTCAAGCCAAATCTTGCACAAACAGTAGCTGTAGCAACTCCATGCTGACCTGCTCCAGTTTCTGCAATTATTCTTTTTTTGCCCATTCTTATCGCTAATAAAGCTTGTCCAAGGGCATTATTAATTTTGTGAGCACCAGTATGATTTAAATCTTCTCTTTTAAGCCATATTCTGGGAGTTGCTTGTTTAGTTTTGTAATGTTTAGTAAGTCTTTTGGCTTCGTAAAGTGGTGTTTCTCTTCCTACATAAGTCTTAAGTAGATGATTTAATTCTTCTACAAAAAGTTTATCTTTCCATGCATTAGATGCAGCTGTTTCAAGCTCAAAAAGAGCAGGCATTAGCGTTTCAGGAACATATTGACCACCATATTTTCCAAATCTTCCCTCTTTCGAGGGCTGATTTAAATCTTCATTTTTATAGTTTTGATCTTTGCGAGAAAATGTACTTACCACTTTTTCTATAGAATAAGTATTAACTAACTATAGAATATATTGAAAATAATGGGAAAAAAGAATTGGATCGAATTTGATAATCAAGAAAAAAAAACTGAAGAAACAGCTAAGAAAGATACTTTTGATAAAAGATCAAAAATAAATATTTCAAAACAAAAAAAAGGGAAAAAGGGCAAGACTATAACTTTAATTAGGGGTTTAGGCACTGAGGATGAAATCTTATTAAAAGAATTACTAAAAAAAATTAAAGTTTTTTGTGGGACTGGAGGAACATTAATTGATAGAAATATCCAGTTACAGGGTGATATGGTATCGAAATCAATTGAGTTTCTTCGTAAAGAGGGATTTCATAATTTATGAAGCAAGGGTTAGGATAGGTTTTTAATTTTGATGATGCAAAAAATGAAAGAACAAGATCAAACAAAGTCAACCAATATAAAGTGGCACAATTTAACTATTGATAGAGAAAAGTTAGAGAAAATGAGAGGTCATAAAGGTATGGTTATCTGGTTTACAGGTTTATCTGGTTCTGGTAAAAGTACTTTGGCCAACGCTTTAAATGAAGTTTTACACTTAGATGGTTTTTCGACTTATGTGTTGGATGGAGATAATATTAGACACGGTTTATGTAAAGATCTTGGTTTTTCGGATGAAGATAGAGAAGAAAATATAAGAAGAATTGGAGAAGTTGCGAATTTATTTATGAATGCTGGGATAATAACTATTACAGCATTCGTTTCGCCATTTATTAGCGATAGAGATAAGGTAAGAAAAATTATTGGATCTAAGGATTTTATTGAAGTTTATTGTGCTGCTGATATTAAAGTTTGCGAAAATAGGGATACTAAAGGTCTTTATAAGAAAGCTCGTTTGGGTGAAATCAAAGAATTTACAGGAATTTCTAGTCCATATGAAGCTCCTCATAATCCAGAAATTGTTGTTGATACAGGTTCGTTAGATTTAAATGATTCCGTTGAAAAAGTTGTTAATTACCTTAAAACAGAAAAATTTCTTAACAAGGCCTTATAGAAAAATATTAGTTCATTAATTTTGAAGATAATTGTCAGGTCCAATAGTTGATAACTTACTATTTTTTGTTCTTACCTGTTTATGAAGATTTTCTCTGAATTCTTTTAAATTTTTCTTTATGGATTCATCAAATAAACTGATCATCTCTATTGCCAATAATCCAGCATTCTGACCTCCATTAATTGCAACTGTTGCAACTGGAATTCCAGCGGGCATTTGAACGATTGATAAAAGAGAGTCAATCCCCTTAAGTGTCTTACTCTCTACTGGTACTCCAATTACAGGAATGCAAGTTATGGATGCCAGCATTCCTGGAAGATGAGCAGCTCCACCAGCACCGGCAATTATTACTTTTATGTTTTCTGATTCTGCATTTTTTGCATATTCCATCATTTCAATAGGTGTTCGATGGGCAGAAAGTATACAAATTTCAGTTTTTATTCCAAATTCTCTTAAAATGTCAATGGCTGGTTTCAATGTTTTTAGATCTGAATCACTACCCATTACGACAGCAATTTTATAAATATCTTTAGAATTCAATTCTGACAAAATAACAAATCAATTCTTTCCTATAATGGCGTGCAATTAATTTGGCGCCAGTTAGTTAGTATAAAAATAAGAAATTTTCATAGAATATTATGACGTCAAATAAGATTATCGAAAAAAGTGAAGTCAGGGAGTATTTTAATGGAACTGGCTTTGAAAGATGGAATAAAATTTATAGCAAATCTGATGAAATTAATACAGTTCAGAAAAATATTAGGAAAGGACATCAAAAAACTGTAGATGATGTAGTCTCTTACATCAAAAATTATCCTGAACTAACAAAAAAAAGTTATTGTGATGCAGGATGTGGTGTAGGAAGTCTTTCCATACCTTTACTAAGACTAGGGATAAAAGAATTACAGGTTAGCGATATATCTTCTGAAATGATTAAAGAAACAAAGAAACGCATTAATACATTAGGATTGAATCAAGGCAAAATCAAATATGAAGTCTGTGATCTGGAGAAATTAAAAGGACTATTTGATGTTGTAGTTTGTTTGGATGTATTTATTCATTATCCTCAACCGGTCGCAGAAGAAATGGTCCAGCATCTATGCGATTTAACCAAAGAAAAACTAATCGTTAGCTTTGCTCCTTATACTCCAGTTCTTGCTGTCCTAAAAAATATTGGGAAATTATTTCCTGGGCCAAGTAAAACTACAAGAGCATATACATTGAAAGAAAAGGGTATTATTAATGCTGCTAAAGAAAGAGGATTTAGAGTGGTTAAAAAGAAATTAAATCAAGCTCCTTTTTATTTTTCAAAACTAATTGAATTCGAAAAAATTTAAAAATTTATTTAACTAAATGATTTTCAAGTGCATAACGAACTAATTCGGTTCGGCTAGATGTACCTGTCTTGATAAAAAGTCTACTTACATATTTTTCAACATTCCTAATAGATGTTTCAAGCTGTCTTGCAATTTCTTTGTTCATTAGGCCCTCTGCTACTAGTTGAAGTACACTTGCTTCTCTTGGAGTAAAAGTAGGAATATTTATTTTATTTTCTGAATTAGTTGGATTTTGGTCTGTGAGCATAGATTTTATTTCAGTAATTTGTTTAGCCATTTTACTTACGTCAATATCTGCAAATCGTGCTGCTTCCTTTAATAATCGTTCTTGTCTCTTGATTACATTTTTAACTCTTGCAGCTAATTCATCGGGATCGAAAGGTTTGGAAATATAATCATCAACTCCTGCAAGATAGCCTTCTGTTCTGTCGAGGGTCATTCCTTTTGCTGTTAGAAAAATAACTGGAGTTCCTCCTAATTTTTCATCTTCTCTAATTTTTTCTAATAAAGCATAACCGTTAGCTCGGGGCATCATAATGTCGCTAATTATCAAATCGGGAAAAATTGTTTGAGCCTTTTCCCATCCATCCTCTCCATCAACTGCAATAAATATTTCAAAGCCTTCATCTTCTAGAAAGGTTTTAACAGCTGTTCTTAAACCAGGCTCATCATCAACTAATAAAATTCTTGATTTTCGTATCGGTTCATTATTTATTTGATTAAGTTCATTCATGTTTTAAATTCTTCAATTTGGTTTTCTAGTAATAAACAGAATTTTATATACTAAACATAATGCTATCAACTCCCATACTACTAGACTATCAATCTTCGACTCCTTGCTCTAAAGATGTTGTTGATTCTATGAAACCTTTTTGGAGTGAGATATTTTCTAACCCTGCAAGCAAGTCTAATTTGGCGGGGATTAATGCAAGCGCTATATTGGAAGCCTCAAGAGAAAAAATAGAACAAAATTTATTTCTTAAGAATAAAAAAGTTATTTTTACAAGTGGTGCAACTGAATCTAATAACTTAGCCCTATTAGGTTTTGCTAGAAATTACTATAAAAAAACAGGAAATTATGGACATATTATTACCTTAAAAACAGAGCATAAAGCTGTTTTAGAGCCCCTAAACCAACTAAAAAATGAGGGATTTATGGTTACAGAAATTAATCCTGAGAAAGATGGCTTAATTTCAGAAGAACAATTCAAAAAAAATATAAGAGAAGATACATTTCTGGTTAGTATAATGCTGGCAAATAACGAAATAGGAGTTATTCAGCCAATAGAGAGTATTTCAAAGATATGTAAATCGAGAGGAATAACTTTCCATTCTGATTTCGCTCAATGTTTAGGCTATATCGAGTTAAACAATCTTTTATCAGATGTAAATATGATAACGATGAGTTCTCACAAAATATATGGTCCTAAAGGGATAGGACTTCTTTTGATAGATGAAGAAATTAATCTTGAGCCTTTAATTGTTGGAGGAGGTCAGGAATTTGGTCTTAGGTCCGGTACATTACCTCTTCCGTTAGTAGTTGGCTTTGCTAAAGCAATAGAGATAGCAGTTTTTAATCAAAAAAATTATGCTGAGAGATTACTTTTGTACAGAAATAATCTTTTAGAGGGTTTGTTAGAAAATAATTCTGGTTTATTAATTAATGGCTCAATAGAAAAAAGATTACCTCAGAATTTAAATTTGACTGTATTGGATTTAAACGGAGCGAAGTTTCATAAACTTTTAAAATCAAAAATAGTTTGTTCTAGTGGATCTGCATGCAGTAATGGTGAACCATCTCATGTTTTACTAGCCTTAGGTAGATCTTTTAAAGAAGCAGAATCTTCAATAAGGTTAAGTATTGGATTAAGCACTAACTCAGACGATATAAAACAAGCAATTCATATTCTTACAAATACGATCAAATCATTACGTTAAAAATTATTGGCTCTTTAATTTATTTAATTGAGCAATTCTTAATTTTCCACTTCTAGCTCTTTTATTTATTTCGACTTCTTCTACGGAAGGAGTTATTGGCTTTTTTGTTAGGTTTTTTAGTCTTTGATCATTTTTAAAAGAACTTTTAACTAACCTATCCTCTAGGGAATGAAAACTAATAATAGAAATAATTCCTCCCGGCAAAAGCCATTCAGGAACAACTTGCAAAAATTTTTCTAATACGTCAATTTCTTTATTAACGGCAATTCTAAGTGCTTGAAATGTTCTTGTTGCTGGATGTATTTTTTTATATCTTTGTTTTGGTGGGAAGCAACCCGCAATAGAATAAGCTAACTCTTTCGTCCCAGAGTATTTCCCATTTTCCTTCAAATCCATTTTTATTTTCCTAGCAATTTTTCTTGATAATCTCTCATCTCCATATTTATAAATTAGGTTAGCTAGATCTTTTTCATTTAAAGCCTCAATTAATTTCTCTGCATCAACCTCAAGAAAAGGATTCATTCTCATATCAAGTGGACCATCTTTTTGGAAGCTAAATCCTCTTTTAGGGTCATCAATTTGATTACTATTTACTCCAAGATCAGCAATTACGAAAGAAACTCTTTCTTTTGGTACAAAATCCGCAAAATTTGAAGCCCTTATATCAATCCTATTTTGAAATTCATCAAGTTTTTTTGATGCTGATTTTCTCGCGAATGGATCTTGATCAAGTCCAATTATATTTAAATCAGAATATTTTCTCAACAAATGATAAGAGTGCCCGCCTCCTCCTAGAGTTGCGTCTATTCCTGTAAGTTTGTTGTTATGAATTAAAGGGTAATGCTCTAATGAGGCCATAATCTCATCTGTCATAACTGATTTATGATTGAAAAAAGATGAATCAGATAGGTCAGTTTGCATAACTTTCGACTAAGATTTGTTTAGAAGTTAAATTTCGAATGGCTCAGCTAGAGACTAGAACAGAACCAATGGTGGTCAATTTTGGCCCTCACCATCCTTCAATGCATGGGGTTTTAAGGTTAGTTGTAACTCTTGATGGTGAGAATGTCATTGATTGTGAGCCAGTTATTGGATATTTACATAGAGGAATGGAAAAGATAGCTGAAAATAGGACAAATGTAATGTATGTCCCTTATGTAAGCAGAATGGATTATGCAGCAGGAATGTTTTATGAAGCTATTGTAGTAAATGCTCCTGAAAGATTAGCTAATATTCCAGTTCCTAAAAGAGCTAGTTACATTAGAGTTCTTATGCTCGAACTTAATCGTATTGCTAATCATCTTTTGTGGCTTGGTCCCTTTTTAGCAGACGTAGGAGCTCAAACTCCATTTTTCTATATTTTTAGAGAAAGAGAAATGATTTATGATCTCTGGGAAGCTGCTACTGGACAAAGGCTAATAAATAATAATTTCTTTAGGATAGGTGGTGTCGCATGTGATCTTCCATATGGATGGTTAGAGAAATGTATAGATTTTTGCGATTGGTTCGGTCCTAAAATAGACGAATACGAAAAATTAATAACAAATAATCCAATTTTTAGAAAAAGAATCGAAGGTCTCGGAACAATACAAAGAGACCAGGCAATTAATTGGTCTTTATCTGGGCCAATGCTTAGAGCTTCTGGAGTTTCCTGGGATTTAAGGAAAGTCGATAGTTATGAATGTTATGACGATTTTGATTGGCAGATTGCTTCAGAAAGAGAAGGTGATTGTTACGCGAGATATCGAGTAAGAGTTGAGGAAATGAGACAATCACTAAGCATCATTCGCCAAGCCTGCAAAATGATTCCAGGAGGTCCAACAGAAAATTTAGAAGCTCAAAGAATGGCTACTGAAGATAAGAAAAGTGAAATATTTGGTATTGATTATCAATATGTAGCTAAGAAGGTTGCTCCAACTTTTAAAATTCCTAACGGAGAATTGTATACAAGATTAGAGTCCGGTAAAGGTGAAATAGGTGTATTTATTCAAGGAAATAATGAAGTTACACCATGGAGATTTAAAATCAGAGCAGCTGATTTAAATAATCTGCAAATATTGCCTCATATCCTTAAAGGTGCCAAAATCGCTGATATTATGGCAATCCTTGGCTCAATAGATGTAATTATGGGATCTGTTGATAGATAAGTTCTTTAAATGAAACCCGCTGATTGGTTAATATTGCAGAGGAAGGTAAGATTTGGTGATTGTGATTCTGCAGGTGTAATTCATTTTCATAATTTATTAAAATGGTCGCACGAAGCTTGGGAAGAGAGTATTGAAATTTATGGGATTCCTTATAAAGATATTTTTCCAGATTTTTCTATACGTAAAAGTCAAATTATTTTTCCCATAGTAAATTGTGAAGCAAACTTTCTTGCGCCTATAAAAATTGGAGATTTTTTAAAAGTAAAAATTGCCCCTCATAAAATTAATACTCATTTGTTCCAAGTAAATAGCTTTTTTATAAAAAATGGAAATAAAGTAGCAGAAGGAAAAATAATACATTGTTCTTTAGATATTGATTCAAGAAATAAAATAGAACTTCCCGATCAGTTAGAAAGATGGATAGAGGCTTCAAATGTAAGCAGAAATTTAAAAGAATGCTAAATATTATTTTTTAAATTTATAGTTTATATTTTCTATACTGGTGTTTTTGTTTTTAACAATCCACTTTTCAGGTTTTTCATGTTTAGGCCAACTTTGAGAAAATTTTTTTAATAAATTTAATGAATTTTCAATATTTTTATTATTTATATGTTCTTTATATTCAACAATTATCTTAATTTTATTTCCCCATAATTTGTCGGATACTTTTGAAATATTGAATTTATTAATTGGGATATTTTCTTTCATAATGAAATCATTTAATCGAGACTCAATTACTTTTGGAAAAACGATTTCTCCTCCTGAATTAAAAGCGTTATCACTTCTTCCAAGAAAGTTTAAATATAAAGAATTATTGATTTGATTAATTTCACCTAAATCACCGGTGCACCACCACCCATTTTTATTTTTGAAATTTTTAGTTTTTGAAGAATCTATTATTTCGATTCCAATTCTGGCTGATTTAATCTCGATTAATCCTTGTGTGTTAATTCTTATTTTTGTATCAGGTAGTATTTCCCCAACATTTTTAAATCCCATTAAGAATTCTTTTGGTTTTAAACTAGTAACCATTGCGGCTGTTTCAGTTGAGCCGTAACAAGGTGCTAATTTTATTTTTTCTTCTATACATTGTTCTGCAGTCTCGCTTGAAATTGAAGCTCCACCTACCCAAATTAGATCAAAAATTTTTAGCCAACTAATACCATCTTTTTTAGCTAAAAGTCTTTGTAATTGTGTAGGTACTAATGATGTAATCAAGTGTTTTTTGTTGTTTTTAGATTTAATTGTGAAAAGTAAAAGTTCTCTAGTATTTTTTAGTAAATGAGGAGAAATATTAATGCAATCACATCCCCAAGCTTGACTTCTAAAAATTGGCATTAATCCACTTATATGGTTCAGGGGTAAAGTATTTAAAATTAAGCATTTTTGTAATTCAAATCCCTGCTCTATTAGCCATTTTCCTGATATAACTGCAGATAATTTAAGATTATTTAAATGGTGAAAACATTTTCTTGGTTTTCCAGAACTACCACTACTGTTTAAGATAATTGCTGGCCCATGTTCAGAAATTGAATCTAATACTCCTTCATATTCATAAAATTTGTTTTTTACATAAATAATTTTATTTTCTCTAATTTGTTCAATAATTTTTTCTACAGATTGAGTTTCATTATTTTCAACTTCAATAGTATGAATTTTATTTTTCATAATTGATTCCATATCTTTGTTGCTTCATTTAAAAATAGAAAAGAATTTGGGAATTTATTCATTGCTAACCCAGGAACTTTTGGAGTTGGTCCTTGTAATTGTAAAGACGATAAATGATAAAGCCATCTTTTACCTATTCCAGTTTCAAATGAGGTACTTATAGATATTAAAGCTTTTTTATTTTCTAATTCTCTTAAAAGCTTAATTGGATTATTTTCTTGAGAAGGTCTTCGAATTTGCCAACCCTTCCACTCATCAATCAAAGTTGGAAATTTTAAAAGTGATTCGTCTAAGGCTATTGGGATTTTTTTATTGAGTTTTTTCATTCCTTCAATATCATCAACACAGAGAGGTTGTTCTAACCAATCTATATTTTTGTTATTTTTCAAAATATCAGCCCATCTATTAGCTATCTTTCTCCCCCAAGAACCATTAGCATCTATTCTTAACTTAATATTATTGTCTATTTGGCTTAAAATTTCTTCTAAATTTGCTTCTTCCTCATGGTTATCTCTTAATGCTACTTTCCATTTTATGGTTACTGATTTTCCAATATTAGATTGTCTTTTTTTAATTTCATTTAGCTCTGAAATTACATTTTCAGAATTTAAAAGTATGGCTGTTTTATCAATTTTATCAAAGGCATAGTTTTTTTTAAAAATTATTTTTCCATTTATCTCAGCTAATGCAGAATTTATTGCAGATTGAATGCATGGGTGAAAAATATTTATTTGCTCAGATAACTTAAATACTTCTACATTCTCAGGGATCATATTTAGTTGTGTTGCACATTTTTTTAAGTCTTCTTCTAGAAGTGGTGAAACTTCTCCAAACCCAATTTTATTATCATTACTTCTTAATTTAATTATCCAACCCAGTTTTGTAAGATAAGTGGTTTTAGAATTTTCTAATTTTGTGGATAACTTAAAGCTATAAGATTTTTTTTTAAATATTAATTTCATTTATTAAGTAAGTAATTAAAAATTAATCCTGTGATTAAGCCAACTCCATTAAGAGTTTGAAATTTTATTGCGACGAATTTGGAATTTTTTATTGCAAAAGGTTTTCTATATGAATATTTTAATAAATTTATAAGTCTTATTGCTTGAGGAAAACTAATCAAATAAAGGATACAAAATACTGGAATAAATCCAGTAAATATAGTTAAAAGTTGAAAAATATATATTGTGAAAATTATCCAAGGCACAAATTGAGAACCTTTTTTTGCTCCTAAGCGAACTAAAGGTGAATTTTTTCCATGCTTTTTATCTTCAGAAATTTGATGAAAATGAGAACAAAATAATACAAGAGTTGTTGCTAATGAAGGACCTGAACCAAGTAATAAAGAAACTCTCCAGGGAATATCTACGAAGTAAATATTAGAAGGATTTAACGCAATTAAGATTGCAGAGTAGGCAAAAGGTCCAAATGCAAGCCAGCATAATGGTTCTCCTAAACCTTGATAGCCAAATCTAAAAGGAGGTCCTTGATATAAATATCCTAAGAAGCAGCAAGATGCCACCAAAATCAAAATGTTTATACTTGTTGATAATGAAATAATTGAAATTATTAATAAACCAATAAATAAAGATGTATATGCAATAAATGAAATTATTTTTTTATTTTTTACAAGATTTACAATTGAATGGAATTTAAATTCATCGATTCCTGTTTCTGCGTCGAATAAATCATTAGTTAGGTTTTCCCAAAGTAGTATAAAAATTGCAGCTAAAGTAAATGCAATCAAATTATAAATTTTTACCTTTTCATATTGATTGAGCACATAAGCCCCTGTTATTAAAACCGGAAGAATGGCAACAGAATAAAGAGGCCATTTTATCGCTTGTTGCCATAATTTTTTTTTATCTTCATCCATTTTTATTTAACTCACAAAATTCGATCATTATTAAATATAGTTTATAAATTGAGTTACATTTTTTACTTTATTGCATGATTTTTAGTTATTTTCAATAAGTAATGAAAAATGATTTAAACTTAACAGACTTTTTAAAAGATGTATTTTGCTCTTTCGATAAGAAAGTGGAGAATTCTGGATTAGTAAGTATTTGCCTTGAGATTCCTTGTATTGATTTATTAAAAGTATATGAATTGTTTATAAATAAATATCCGTTTTCTTCATTTTGGGAGGAATCTAATGGTATTTCATATATTGCTTTTGACAAATGTAAGTATGTTACTTTGGATGGTCCAAAAAGATTTGAGGTGGCAAAAGAGTTTAATTCTGAGAATTTTAAAAATTTAATTAACTTAACTAATGAATCACATAATTCTGCGCTTTCAAAAATAATTTATCTATTTTCTTTCTCTGAAAATTTGAATAATAATAATTTACCTTCAGATATCCCTAGTTTGGAAGCCATCTTGCCAAAAATATTAATTACTAAAAGTGATAAGAATTGCTGGTTAAGAATCAATGGTCATGTTGAAGGTAAATCATCATTAAGAACATTAATTGAAGAAATATGGACAATTAGAAATCAAGTTATTAATTCTGAGCTAGAATTAATAAAATCATCTGGCTTAAAAACTACTTTTGATTTTCCTATTATTGATGATTTCTTGCACTCCTTAGAAACTTCTAATAAAAATTTGAAAAAAGTAGTAAATAAAGGAATTCAATTAGTAGAAAAAGGTATTCTCGAAAAGATAGTTTTAGCGAATAGGGTTAAAATAAAATTTAAAAATAAATTAGATTTAGTAGAAATTTTAAAAAGATTAAAAAAGAATCATTCAAATACATGCAGATACGTTTGGAAAAGAAATAGCAAGGACATTTTGTTTGGAGCATCTCCAGAAAAATTATTTTCTTTTACTAAACCTAATTTAACTTTGGAGGCTCTCGCTGGAACTATCTCTACTAATTCAAATTTTAAGAAACTACTAAAAAGTACTAAAGACTTAAAGGAACATAATTACGTAACACAGTATTTGATTAAATGTTTAGAAGTTTCAAAAATAAAAAACTTTAAAAAAAGTGATATCAGGGTAAATTCATTTGGAGATATTTCTCATTTGCAAACACTCATTTTCTCGAAAGTTGAAAATTTATGTCCTTTTGAATTACTTAAAAACTTACACCCATCTCCGGCTGTTTGTGGATATCCAAAAAATGCAGCATTGGATTGGATAAATACTCTTGAGTCTTTTCCTAGAGGAAATTATGCTTCTCCAATGGGTTGGGTTGATGCATCAGGAAATGCATCATTTCTTTTAGCCATAAGAGGCGCAAGATATATTGAAGAAAATATTGAATTTACTGCCGGTTCAGGTATAGTTTCAGGTTCAGTTTTAGATAAAGAAATAGATGAGATTAAATTAAAATTTGAATCCATAGTAAAACAAATATTTTTCGCTAAAAAATCCTAAATAATTTCTACTAATTTTTCAATTACTTCCACTGAAACATTCTTATTGGATAAATTTTCTATTTCTCTTAAACCTGTTGGACTGGTAACATTAATCTCGCTCAGCATTCCATTTATTACATCAATACCTACAAAAAATAAACCTTCATCTTTGAAGTGTTGAGATAATTCTGAGCAGATACTTTTTTCTTTTTCTGTTAATAATGTTGGTTCAGCTTTTCCTCCCATCGCTAAGTTACTCCTAAAATCGCCTCCTTGAGGAATCCTATTTATAGATCCAATTGCTTCACCATTTACGATAATTATTCTTTTATCACCATCTATGACTTCAGGAATAAATTTTTGCATCATAACGGGTAATTCTTCTTGGGAAGTGATTAATTCAATAATTGATTTAATTCCTGGAGAATTTTTATTTATCCTTATAACACCTTGACCACCTTTTCCTCCAAGAGGTTTTATTACTACTTCATTATTTATATTTGCAAAATTAATAAGATCTTTTACCTTACTCGCAACTATTGTAGGTGCCATTAAGTGGCTGTATCTCAGAGCACCTAACTTTTCATTCCATGCTCTTAATGATGAAGGTTTGTTAACTACCTTTACTCCTTTTCTTTCGGCAACTTCTAAAAGATGTGTTGCATACAAATAAGCCTCATTTACAGGGGGATCTTTTCTCATCCAAATGCAATTAAATTCGGCGAGAGGGATGCAATCATTCTCTTTTAAAGAAATCCACGGATTGACTTCAACTTTTACGGAAGAAGCCCATACTTCATCACCTCTAGCTTCAAGGTCTTGAGGAGTACAACTCCAGATTTCAATATTTTTTTTGGATGATGCTTGCATTAAAGCAGCAGATGAATCTTTTAAGGGGTTTATATTTTTTATCGGATCTATTACGAATAGAAATTTCATAAGATCTAGCCTAATAATGCGTCTAATTTATTTTCATTTTCTAATGTGTAGAGATCGTCGCAGCCTCCAATACCCTCATTATCTATAAATATTTGTGGTAATGTTCTTCTACCATCAGCTCTTTCAGTCATAATTGCTCTGGCATCTTCATCACCGTCAATCTTATATTCTGTAAAATTTATATTTTTTTTCTTGAGTAGGGATTTTGCTCGAATACAGAATGGGCAATATTGCCAAGTATAAATTTCAACTTTGGACATTTTTTTAAAATAATACTTAGTTTATACTATTAAACAAAAGTGCCTGTTAGATTATAAATAACGATTAAATTCTATTTTGATAGATATTACAGATTTCAAAAAAGATCTTTCGGAACTCACAGAGCGCCTGGGTAATGCTCAGGATTGTCTTTGACGTTCCAAGATTAAAAGCGAAAAGGAGTGAGTTAGAGCAAATTTCTGCTCAGCCTGAATTTTGGGAGAATCAAGAAGAAGCGAAAAAACTAATGTTAATCCTTGATGATGTTAAGGCTCAACTCGAATTGTTGGATAAATGGAAAACTTTTATTTCTGATGCTAATGCCTCTCTTGAGCTTTATTCTTTAGAACCAGAAGAGGAAATGATTTTGGAATCCAAGCAGGGCCTAAAGAAATTAAGAGAGAATTTAGATAAATGGGAATTTGAAAGATTGTTATGTGGTGAATACGATAAGGAAGGAGCAGTAGTTTCTATTAATGCAGGTGCGGGTGGAACAGATGCGCAGGATTGGGTCGAGATCTTATTGAGAATGTATTCAAGATGGGCCGATAATAATCAAATGAGCCTTGTCATTAATGAATTATCTCAAGGAGAAGAAGCAGGTATTAAAAGTGTAACGTTTGAAATTGATGGAAAATATGCATACGGATATCTACAACATGAAAAAGGAACTCATAGATTAGTAAGAATTTCGCCTTTCAATGCTAATGGTAAAAGACAAACCAGCTTTGCTGGGGTTGAGGTTATGCCAAAATTAGATGACAATATTTCACTTGATATACCTGAAAAAGATTTAGAAATTACAACAAGTAGATCAGGTGGTGCTGGAGGACAAAATGTTAATAAAGTAGAAACAGCGGTGAGAATTGTTCATTTGCCTTCAGGGATTTCAGTAAGATGTACCCAAGAAAGATCTCAATTACAAAATAAAGAAAAAGGTATGTTACTTCTTAAGTCTAAACTACTAGTGATTGCTAAAGAACAACGAGCTGCAGAAGTTGCTGATATTAAAGGTGATATTGTGGAAGCTGCATGGGGCAATCAAATAAGAAATTATGTTTTCCATCCCTATCAAATGGTAAAAGATCTCAGGACTATGAAGGAGACTAATGACTTAGATAGTGTTTTAGATGGTGGACTTGAACCATTTATTCATGAATTATTACGCATGAATATTTCTTCTAACGAATCTATTGAATAACTAATGAAAAATAAAAACGAAAATATAGAAAAAAAAGTTGCTCCTCCAAGCTTTATAAAGCTTGCTATGAGAAATATGGTAAGGAAGGGTTCAAAAAGTATTTCTCATTTTTCAATAACCTTTCTAGTTTTAATTGGGATATTAATACTTGTAGCCACAATAGGTAAGCCCAATATTCCTGTGTAAGAATCTATGACAGAAAAAATTATTTCTGAAATAAATTTAGATTTGGTTTTTCAATTTAATGATTTTTCTCAATTTTCAAATAAGTTAAAAGATGCTAAAAGTAAGCTTATTTTTGAATCTATTTTTTGGGAGAGAGTTTTTTCATCTTGGATAAATATAATATTAAAAAAAAAGGATTATGAATTACCAAATTATATTTTTGATAAAAAATCTTTTTCATTAGGCCTAGAGATAATATCTAATCAAGAAATTGCTTCTTTGAATAAGAAATGGATGCAAAAAAATGGTCCAACTGATGTTCTATCTTTTCCAATTATTTCTGATGAATCTCTAAATAATTTAGATCATATAGAGTTGGGAGATATATTTATATCATTAGAGATGGCACTTGAACAATCTTATGAATATAAACATTCAATCTATAGAGAAATGATCTGGTTGGCTAGTCATGGATTTTTACATCTTTTGGGGTGGGAACATAATAATGAGCATGATTTAGAAAATATGTTAAATTTCCAAGAATATTTAATTACTAGATTAGATTAAAAATCAATGAAAAAAAAAATAAACTATTTACAAAATAGAAAAGAATCATACAAAACTTCTAGTAATGTATTTATAAGTTTTAAGTATGCTTTCAGTGGTATTAGTTATGTATTAAAAACTTCAAGAAATTTTAAAATTCAATTAATTTTGGCAGTTACAAGTTTAATAATTGGTTTTTTACTCAAAATTAGTCTAAGTAATTATGTTATTTTGATTGCAACAATAATGTCTGTTTTAATATTAGAAATATTGAACACATCTATTGAATCAATCGTTGATTTAGTAGTTAAAAAAGAATTTAGTATTTTGGCTAAAATTACAAAAGATACTTCTGCTGGAGCAGTATTATTAGCTTCCATTAATTCTGTTATTATTGCTGTATATATCTTTGTTCCTAAAATAAAGTTGTTATTTTAAATCAATATAAATATGTTTCTAGTCATTGATAATTACGATAGTTTTACTTATAACCTTGTTCAATATTTAGGAGAACTTTCAGTTGAGCATGAAATAACTAAAGAATTAATAGTTAAAAGAAATGATGAAATTACTTTAGAAGAAATTATCAAACTAAATCCTAGTGGCATCTTATTATCTCCAGGTCCAGGCAATCCAGATCAATCTGGAATTTGTCTGCCAATTCTAAAAAAATTATCTAAAAATATTCCGACATTGGGAGTTTGTTTAGGTCATCAAGCTTTGGCCCAAGCTTTTGGAGGTAAGGTTATAGTTGGGAAAGAACTTATGCATGGTAAGACATCCAAAATATTTCATAATCAAAAAGGATTGTTTAAAGATATCGAGACTCCATTTGTGGCTACTAGATATCATAGTCTTATTGTTGATCCAAGTTCCTTACCATCTTGTTTCGACATAACTGCGACTTTAGAGGACTCAACAATTATGGCTATATCTCATAAAGAATATAAACATTTACATGGCGTACAGTTCCATCCTGAAAGTGTGTTGACGCAATTTGGTCATAAATTAATTAGTAATTTTCTAAAAATGGCTGAACAAAAGTAAAATAAAAAAAAATAAATATTATGATTTCTCAAATTAAAAACTTTTTATTTTTGATATTAGTTAGCTCTTTTTTACCTACCTCATTATTGGCAAGGAATTTAGGAATAAAAAGTTTGGGACATAGTAGTTTTTTAATTACTAGTGCAGATAAATCTATTCTTATAAATCCCTTTAAAGCAATAGGTTGTGCAAGTAATTTAAAGGAGCCAAAAGAAGTCAACGTAGATTTTATTTTGGCTAGTTCTAGGCTTCCAGATGAAGGATATAATCCTAATGATCAATTAATGTTTGTAGAGCCAGGAATCTATCAATTTGAGGATATTTTATTAAATGGAATTTCTTTACCACATGACAGATTAGATGGAAGAAGATTTGGGATGGCAACTGTTTGGAGTTGGGAGCAGAATGATCTTAAAATTGTTCATATGGGAGGAGCTGCTGGTGATATTGATATAAATAGTCAAATTATTTTGTCTAATCCAGATATATTGTTTATTTCAATCGGAGGAGGAATAAAATCTTATGACGGACAAGAGGCTTCAAGAATAGTTAAGCTTCTAAAACCTAATGTAGTTATTCCTGTTCACTTTGAACGCGGCAAAAAAATTAATAAAGAATGTGACTTCTCAAATGCTGATTTATTTATTGAAAATATGAAAGATTTTAAAGTAAAGTATGTTGGAAAAGATTTCCAAATAAAACCTAAAAAAATAGATCAAAATACAATTTATATTTTCAGTAATTAATTTTTTAAGTCTAATATCTTGTAATTATCCCAGAAAAAAATCATTTGTTCTTTAGTTCCAATACTAACCCTTATTGAATTACCGATATCTTTTTTGTTTTCCATACTTCTAATAAGAATACCTTTTTCTCTCATCTGTTGTATTAAGATTTTAGGATCTTTTTTTGGCCAAATTAAGAAATAATTACCTCCACTAAAGTGAGTTCTGATTTTTGTTGATTTAAATTTATTTAAAATCCATTCCCTCGCCTTTTTTACTTCTAAAACATAATTATCAATATATGATTTGTCTTTAAGTGCTGCTAATGCAGCTGTTATAGCAAAGCTGTTTACATCATATGGTCCTGTAACTTTATTCATGTACTGAATTAAACTTTTATTGCCAAAAGTAAAACCTATTCTTAAACCAGCTAGACCTGCAGTTTTTGAAAGAGATTGGATTATTAGTATATTTTTATTCTTTTCAAAATCTATCGATTCAAGAAGACTATCTCCATTAAATTTTTCATATAGTTCATCAACAACTATTAATGAATCGTTAGTGATATTGGCTAAATTAATTATTTCATGAGAGCTTAGAACAGTTCCTGTTGGATTATTTGGATTGCAAATAAATATTAACTTTGGATTATGCTTTATTATTTTTTCCCTAAATTCTTCGATGGGGAATAGAAAATTTTCTCCAATGTAAGAACAACTTATTTTTTTCATTCCTCGGATTTCTGCACAAGGAGAATAGTAACCAAAAGTTGGATTTGTGGTTAGAAATATTTGATCTTTTTCTCCAAAGCAATTGAAAATTGCATTTATTGCTGCATCTGCTCCATTGAAAATTCCGATTTCATCATTACCAAATTTTCTTGAATCAAGATATTTATCGCATAAAAATTTCTTTAAAAAATTATATTCTGGATAAATTGAAATCTCATCTAATTTTATCGCTTGTAATGCCTCTAAAACTTTAGGACTTGGACCTAAAGTATTTTCATTAAAGTCTAAGCGGAGTAAATTTCTTCTATTTTCTAAAGGTGCAGAGTAAGACTGCATATTTATTATTTCTTCTCTTGGTTTTGGGAAAAGATTATTTAATGGATCAAAATCATTCATTACATTCTTTCTAAAGTTTCAATTCCTAAAAGCTCTAAGCTTAATTTTAGTGTTTTTGCAGTTAGGTCACATAAATTAAGCCTAGAAATTTTTATATATTTTTCTTCTTTGAGGATTGGTACTTGATCATAGAATCTATTAAAAGTCTGACATAGCTCGAACAGATAATTGCATAATCTATTTGGCATTAAGTCTTTTTCAATAGAAATTATGACTTCATCGAACTTAAGTAATTTTCTGATAAGTTTCCACTCAGATTTATGTTCATAATTTACGTACTGAAAATCTTTAGAGTCATAAACGAAATCATTTTTTCTTTTAATTCCTAAAATTCTTACAAGGGTATATAACAAATAAGGAGCAGTATTACCATTAAGGGAAAGCATTTTATCAAAACTGAATTGATAATTGGTAATCCTATTTTGACTTAAATCTGCATACTTAACAGCTCCTAATCCAATAATTCTTGAAGTATTTGCTATAAACTCTTCGGTCTCATAACGATCTTCATCTTTTAATCTTTTCAATAAATCTTCTTTTGCTCTTCTAACTGCCTCATTTAATAAATCTTTTAGGCGTATTGTTTCACCTTCTCTTGTCTTAAGTTTTTTGCCATCAATTCCTTGAACTAACCCAAAAGGGACATGGTCTACTTGACGATTTTCTGGGATCCATTTTGCTTTTTTTGCAACTTGAAAAACTCCAGCAAAATGATTTGCTTGCCCATGATCAGTTACATAAATAATTCTTGAAGCATCATCGCCATTAGGAGGTTTATTGAATCTATATCTTATAGCAGCAAGATCTGTGGTGGCATAATTAAAACCTCCATCTTTTTTTTGAATAATTAGCGGTAAAGGTTTGCCTTCTTTATTAGTCATCCCATCTAAAAATACACATTTTGCGCCTTGATCTTCTACTAATATTTTTTTTAAATTCAAATCATCAATAACTGATTTTAAGAAGGGATTATAAAAAGATTCACCTCTTTCTTCTATTTTTATTTTTAAATTTTTATAGATTTCATCAAATTCTTTCCTTGATTGATCACATAATAATTTCCAAGCTTTAATCGATTTAATATCTCCACTTTGTAACTTAACTACTTCCTCTCTAGATCTTTTTTGGAATTCAGATTCATTATCAAATCTTTTTTTTGATTCTTTATAAAATTCAACTAAATCACTTATCTTGATCTTTCCTATTTCTTCCAGATCATTTGAATATAAATCTTTGAGCTGTGTAATAAGCATGCCAAATTGTGTCCCCCAATCACCAACATGATTGAGTCTTAATACTTCATAACCTCTTAACTCGAAAATTCTAGATATTGAGTCACCTATTATTGTTGATCTTAAATGCCCTACATGCATTTCTTTAGCAATATTAGGACTAGAAAAATCTACAATAACTTTATTAGACAAACTACTATCTAAATCATTTCTAATTAAAGTTATGCCAGCCCTATTGCATTGAATATTTGACTTAATTTCATTTATTAGAACTTCATCTTTTAATTTTATATTTATAAATCCAGGTCCAGCTATTTCTAGACTCTTACATAATTTTGCTATGCTTTCATTTTTATTTAAAAGGTTAATAAAATCATTAGAAATATCTCTTGGGTTCTTTTTATATATTTTGGATAAACTTAAACAAACATTACATTGATAATCACCAAATTCCTCTTTTGATGATTGTGTAATTAAATTTTTTCTAAGAATTTCGAATTCTCCTTTTTTATCATTTTTTTCAAGACTATCTAAAAGAGATTGTTCAAATTGTTTTGTTAATTCTTTAAAAATGATTAGCATTAATTATTAAATTATTTATCTATATAATTAATTAATATAACGCATACTCAAATCAATCCAATGACTTTTGGTGATTGAAGAACTTGTTGAAATCAAATCAATACCTTTTATTAGATATTTACTAATTTCTTGAGGGTTTATTCCAGAAACTTCTATTATCAAATTTTTATTGACTTCTTTTTTTAAGCTATTAATAGATAAATCTCTTAATTCTTGAACGCTTTTTTTGATTGTTTCAGGACTAAGTTCATCTAATAAGACACTATCCGCCCCTGCTAATACTGCTTCTTTTGCCTGTTCGATATTCTCAGCTTCAATTATGATATGAGTTGTAAAAGGCGAATTTAGGCGAATTTTTTGTACTGCATTCTTAAGATTATCTGTCCATGCAATATGATTTTCTTTGATCATAGCAGCATCGTATAATCCCATTCTATGATTCACCCCACCTCCGCATTTGAATGCATATTTTTCAAATATTCTTAAGCCAGGAGTCGTTTTCCTAGTATCTGCTAATTTTATATTTGTGCCTTCTAATTTATCTGTAATATTCTTTGTATATGTTGATATTCCACATAAATGCATTGCTATATTTAAGCTGATCCTTTCACTAGCGAGTAAACTTTTTGAAGGTCCATATATTTCTAAGAGTTTTTGATCTTTAACAAATTTATCTCCATCAGAGATATTAAATTTTGGACTGATTTTTAAATCAATTTTTCTAAAAATTTCTTTTATAATTTCAACCCCACAGAATATACCCTCCTCTTTTGCAATCCAATATGCATTACCATTCTCTTCTGTAATAGAGGGACTTGTAAGATCTCCCCTACCTATATCTTCATCGATCCAATTATCAATGATTTTACTTATTATTGGAGTATTTAAATCCACTAAACTAAAAAATAATTAATTAATAAAAATTAAACTGAAGTTAGAGAATCAACTATATATCACTATGTAATTTAACTCAAATTTATTTACCAATACAAAACTTAGAAAAAATATTATCTAGAAGTTCCTCTGTTAATTCTTGACCAGTTATTTTAGACAAGTTTTGAATTCCATCTCTCAGTTCAATTGATAACAAATCAAATGGCAATTTATTTTCAATTATTTCATCAGTGTCATTTAAATTAGATAAGCAAGCAGACAAATTTTTTAGATGTCTTTCGTTTAAAAATATATTGATATTTTCTACTTGTTTTAATCCGCATTTTTTTATGATTGTGTCTATTAATAATCTTTCTCCATCATTATTCTTAATACTCATAAGAATTGTGTTTTTATATTCATTTGAATTAATATTTTTGCAATCAATTAAATCTTTTTTATTTCCCAAAATAGTAATTAATTTTTCTTTGGGAATTTCTTGTATTATTTTTTTGTCTTCTTCATTAAATCCTTCTTCAAGACTATAAATATAAATTATAAAATCTGACTCTTTTATTTTCCCAAAACTTTTTTTAATTCCAATACTTTCAATTTGTTCATGAGTTTCTCTTATGCCAGCAGTATCAATTATTTTCATTGGCATATCATTAATAGTTAAATTAACTTCAATAACATCTCTAGTTGTTCCAGGAATATTAGTTACGATTGCTTTCTCTTTTTTTGCAAGCAAATTTAATAAAGAGCTTTTACCAACATTTGTTTTACCTATAAGCGCAATGGATATTCCATTGTGAATATATGAATTTCTTTTTGCATTTTCTATTAGTAATTCTATTTTTTCTTTGACTTTTTTAATGTTTTTTAGATATTTGGTGTAATCAAAATCTGTGAAGTCTTCTTCAAAATCAACTCTCGCTTCTATTTCGCAAAGTTGATTTATAAGGTCATTTTTAATATCATCAATTTTTTTCTTTATTTCTCCTTGAACCCCGCTAAAGGCTAACTCTGCTGATCTGGTATTGCTTGCATTAATTAATTGATTAATCGACTCGGCTTGAGTAAGGTCTATTTTCCCATTAAGAAAAGCTCTTTGACTAAATTCTCCTGGGTTTGCAAGTCTAACTGTAGAATTACTAGATAATAAGATGTTTAAAACTTTATTTACTATGATAATTCCGCCATGGCAATGAAGTTCAACAACATCCTCTCCAGTGAAGCTATTTGGTGATTTCATCACTAAAATTAAAACCTCATCTATAAATTTATTTTGTTTATTTTCCTGAATAAAACCACGAAAAACCCTATGTGATTCCCATGCATATGTAGATTTAGTTTGAACAATCTTTTTGCAAGAATTTATTGCATCTTTCCCTGATACTCTTATTATCGCAACTCCTCCCTTCCCAATACTTATAGCTGAAGCAATTGCGGCTATCGTATCTTCTGTAGTAACTATCGAATCCATCTCTCGCTTTGTTATGGATAATTAAGTAAGATTATCAAGAATTTAATTTTGAAATTTTCTTTCTGAATGAGATTTAAAAGAGATATTACCTGTAAGAAAATTCTATCATTATTTAGGAGTCAGAATGGAAGTCCTTTCTTTAATGCTAAAGGTTTAGCTATAGGGGTATTTAGTGGTTGCTTTCCTTTTTTTGGTTTTCAGACTTTAATGGGAGTATTTTTTGCGAAAATAGCTAAGGGAAATATTGTTCTAGCTGCAATTGGTACCTGGATCAGCAACCCTTTTACTTATATTCCACTTTATTATTTTAACTATAAAGTTGGTTCGATTTTTTTAAATAATCCTTCTAATAAAATTCTTGAAAAAAGTTTAGTTATTGATGACTTATGGAAACAAGGTAGAATTTTTTCCGTAAAATTACTCTTAGGTTCATCTTGTGTAGGTATTTTATTAGCTTTGATTTGCGGCAGTATTGTTTTCTTTATTTACAAGATAAAAAGTAAAAGATAGATTGATCTGATTTTAAAATTAACTTTGTCCAACTCTGGCAATATCTAAAACATCTGCCATTGATTTAATTTGTTCAATTGTTTTGTGAAGTTGATTATAACTTTCAAGACCTACACAAAGATTTATAATAGCTGGTTTACCATAAGCAGTTTTAACATTGGCATCACTAACGTTTATACCTTTATCAGATAACCGCATAAGAATATCTTTTAGAACTCCAACTCGATCAATTACTTCTATTCGTAGTTGAATTGGAAACTTATTATCGCCAGTTTTATTATCTTGATTCCAACCGACAGGTAATCTTCTCTCTATTGGAATTGGTATTACATTTTCACAATCTTCCCTATGTATAGTTATCCCATGGTTGCCGAGCGACACAGTTCCGATAATATCCTCTCCTGGGAGTGGGGAACAGCATTTACCTATTCTGTAATCAAGACCTTCTATCCCGGAAATTGGTGATTTAGCTGCTGTATTAGATTGATTAGTGGATAAATTATTATTACTTTTAAGAGATTTTGCTATTTCAGAGTCAGAATCATTTTTTACATCTTCTGTCTGTAATTTTATTTCTTCTCTTAGTCTGTTTAATACTTGATGCAAAGTTAAACCACCAAAACCAAGAGATGCAAGAAGGTCTTCAGTAGTTTTTAAATTGCATCGATTTGCAACTTTTTTCATGGCTTCACTAGAAAGTAATGCTTCAAAACCGTTTCTACCTACTTCTTTTTCAAGTAAATCTCTACCTCTTTTAATCGTTTCATCACGATGGCTTTTCTTATACCATTGGCGAATTCTATTTTTAGCAGTTGGCGTAACTACAAAGTTCAGCCAATCCAAGCTTGGGGTAGCATTATTACTTGTCAAAATTTCTATGAAGTCACCATTTTGAAGTGCTGTAGATAATGTAGAAAGTTTTTCATTAATTCTTATTCCATTACAGTGATTTCCAACTTCAGAATGGATTCTGTAGGCGAAATCTATCGCGGTAGATCCTTTCCTCAAACCAACAACATCTCCTTTTGGAGTGATTACAAATACTTCTTCATCAAATAAATCTTCTTTAATTGAAGCTAAATAATCATTATGATCCTTTTCATTACCTTCTTGTTGCCATTCTACTAATTGTCTTAGCCAATTAAATCTCTCGGCATTACTTTTAGCAGGAGAACCACCCTCTTTATATTGCCAATGAGCGGCAATACCATATTCAGCAATTTGATGCATCGAAGTAGTTCTAATTTGAACTTCAATAGGTCGATGTCTTCCAATCACAGAAGTGTGTAAGGACTGATATCCATTGGGTTTTGGTAATCCTATATAGTCTTTAAATCTACCTGGAATTGGTTTGAAAGTATCATGAACAACTGCTAAAGCTCTATAACAACTATCTGAATTGTCCACGATAATTCTTAGGGCAGCAACATCATAAATCTCGTGAAAATGCTTTTGTTGTCTTTCCATTTTGCTCCAGATGCCATAAAGATGTTTTGGCCTTCCTGTTATTTCAAAATTTTTCAAACCTGCTGAAATCAAGTTTTCCTTCATAAGATTCAAAGTTACTTTTAATCTTTTTTCTCTATCACTTCTTTTAACGGCGATTTGATCTTTAAGATCTAGATATTCTTTAGGCTCTAGGAATTTAAAAGCTAAATCTTCTAATTCCCATTTAAATCTGTTTATTCCTAGTCGATTAGCTAATGGTGCATAAATCTCTCTTGTTTCTCTCGCTATTCTTAGTTTTTTCTCATCATTTAGCCATTCAATTGTTCTCATGTTATGAAGTCGATCTGCAAGTTTAACTAAGACAACTCTGATATCGCTGGCCATAGCCAAAAACATTTTCCTAAGATTTTCAGCTTGTGCTTCAGTCCTGTTGTTAAAGTGAATGCCGCCTAATTTTGTTACACCCTCTACAAGAATTTTTACTTCTAATCCAAAATTTGTTTCTATTTCGGATAAATCAATGCCAGTATCTTCAACTACATCATGTAAAAGGCCTGCAGCAATAACAGATGAACTAGCACCTATTTCTTTAAGGAGATTTGCAACAGCAACCGGGTGGATAATGTATGGTTCGCCGCTCGCACGGAATTGTCCATCATGAGCTTTATAAGCAAGTTTAAAAGCCTTTACTATAAGGTTTTGATTCTCATCATTTTCTTTATTTGATTTTTCAAAATTATGAATATCTTTAAGAAGCCAATCGGGAATCTTTATTTGATAATTCAAAGATTCACTTTCATATTTTTTATTTTCAGGCAAAATAGTTTTGGAAACTTCAATTTCGTTTTTTTCTTTTGAATTTGCAGCTGCCTCGGACATTTTATATTGCTTTAGATGTATTTTATTTATGTCTAGAAAAATTTGCTATAAATCATGGAAAAAAATAAAGAAAAAATTATTGTAGTTAAAAATCTTACTGTTAAATATGGTCTAAAACAGCAACCTATTATCAAAAATTTTAATTTGGAAATAGATAGTGGAGATCATTTGGCCATAATAGGACCTTCTGGATGTGGAAAGACCACTTTTGCAAAAACATTAGTAAATATATTGCCTGCAAAGGCCACTTCTAAAGGGTATCTATCGATTTCTAATGTAGATCCTAGGAAAATAAACAACAAAGATGCACAATTATTTAGAAGAAAGAATTTTGGATTTATTTATCAAGACTCTATAAAAAAACTTAATCCGCTAATGAGAGTTGGGGATCATTTATATGAATTATTTAAAACACATGATCAAACTAAATCATCTTTAGTTATTAAAAAATTAGTAAGAGAAGTTTTTCAAAAAGTCGGAATTGAAGAAAGTAGACTTGATTCTTTCCCACATCAATTTAGCGGCGGAATGAGACAGAGAGTTTCAATAGCAATGGCACTTGCTTTGAAACCTAAATTATTAATAGCTGATGAACCTACAACAAGCTTAGATACCAAAACAAGTTTTGAAATTATGCAAGAAATAATTCATCTATGTAATGAATTTGATACTACTTTAATTTTAATTAGTCATGATATTAATCTTGCAGCAAAGTGGTGTAAAAAAGTTGCAATAATTGAAAAGGGATCGATTGTTGAAAAAGGTAATATATTAGATATTTTTCAATCACCAAAATCAGATATCGGGAAAAATTTAGTAAATGCTTCAAAAATAGTATTAGAACCAAATACTAAAAATAATGCTCGAGATCAGGTCGTTCTAGAGGTAAATAACCTAAGACATTGGTATAAATTAAATTCTTCAATTTTCATTAATAAATGGAATAAGGCTTTAAATGAAGTTAGTTTCAAGTTATATGAGAATGAGACTCTTGGAATTGTTGGTTCTTCAGGGAGCGGTAAAAGTACATTATGTAGGGCTTTAATTGGACTCCTTAAAGTAAGAGGTGGTGAAATAAAAATTCATGATAAAAATCATGCATTGAAAAAAATTAAATCTTTTAAAAAGATTAATAATGTGCAAATAATTTTTCAAGATCCTTTTTCAAGTTTGAATCCGAAAATGACAATTAAAAATATTTTGGAAGATATATTTTTTATTCAAAAAATTTCAAATAAAAGAAAAATCGAAAAAGAAATAAAATTAATGTTAAGAAATTTAAATCTTCCCTTAAATAATGATTTTTTTAATTCTTACCCTAGCCAATTATCAGGTGGTCAATTGCAAAGAATTTCATTAGCCAGAGCGCTATTGTTGAAACCAAAAATTTTGATTTGTGATGAGAGCGTTAATATGTTGGATGCTTCAGTAAAAATAGAGATTCTTGCATTACTTAGAGCCTTGCAAGAAAAAATGAATTTAACGATTATTTTTATTACTCATGATTTAGGCATTGCAAAAAGATTTTGTGATAGGTTGCTAGTTATGAATAACGGAAAGATAGTTGATGAAGGAGAAAGTTCAACAATATTCACTAAAACTAAAAATACGTATACAAAATCGCTTCTAAATTCCTCTTTAAACCTTATTTAACTTTAAGAACACTTAGTAATTTTTGAAAATCTAATGGTAATTCTGATTCAAATATCATTTCTTTACCATTTATTGGATGTATAAGTCCAAGCTTAATGGCGTGTAAGGCTTGGCCATCTAATTTACATGGTAGTTTTTTACATCTTCCATATAACGGATCACCCACAATTGGATGATTGATGTGAGCGCAATGAACTCTTATTTGATGCGTTCGTCCTGTATCTAGTTTGAAACTCATTAACGAGTAATTGCCAAATCTTTCTTCTAATTTCCAATAGGTACAGGCATACCTTCCTGAAGTTTCTTCAACTACTTTATATTTCAATCTATTTAATTTATCTCTACCAATGTGTCCCACTATTTGCCCTTCTTCAGAATTAGGTGCTCCATGAATTACTGCAATATATTCGCGTGATGCTATTTTTTCTTTAATTTGTTTCTGGAGATTTACTAATGCCTCTTGGCTTTTTGCAACCACCATACATCCGGAGGTATCTTTATCTAATCTGTGAACAATCCCAGGTCTTAGTTTCCCATTAATTCCAGGTAGATCTTTACAGTGAAAAAGTAATCCATTCACTAAAGTGCCTGATTTGTGTCCAGGGGCTGGATGAACTATTAGTCCTGATTGTTTATTGATTACTATGATGTGCTCGTCTTCAAAAAGGATATTTAAATCCATTTTTTCAGGTTTCAAATAAATAAGAGGTTCTGGAGGAGGCATCCATATTTGAACATTGTCGCCATTTTTTAATGGGGTCTTTGCTTTCGCGGTCTTATAGTTTACTAGTACTAAACCTGAATTTATGAAATGTTGAATTCTTGCTCTACTTTGCTCTGGCCTTTTACTTACCAACCATCTGTCTAGCCTCATAGGAAGAGGTAGCTCATAAATAATTTCTATAAGCTCACCTTGTCCGATGCCGAAAGAATTTTGATTATTTAATTCCATAGTGGGACTTCTAAAGCAATTTTACCCAGCATTTGATTTCTATAATCTTCCAATAACTTATGAGACATTCTCCTTTTATCGCCTGAAGTATGTTTTGAAGCTGCTTCGTCGATCCAAGCAGAAGGATTCTTAAAGCCTTTTGCAATATCAACTCCGTATCTATTAGATATTTGTTTAACTGAGATATTCGCATTCTTATCTTTGTTGAGAGTGGATATAATTTTTATAAATCCAATTGCGACACTCTCTATTTCATAAGCAGCTTCACCAATATCGTCACACAGTGCAAGATTAAGTGCTGATTTTTGATCTTCTAAATTTGGAGGTATAACACCAGGAGCATCTAGCAGATCTATACCACTTTCTAATTTTATCCATCTTAAATTCCGAGTCACACCTGCTTTCCTAGCGCTATCTACAACTCTTTTTTTTGCAATTCTATTAATTAATGCTGACTTTCCCACGTTTGGGAAACCAAGTGTAAGGGCTCTAATTGGCCTAATTCGCATTCCTCTAGAGAGTCTTCTGTAGTCGATTGACGTCCTAGAATCTTTGGCTGACTTACAAATTTCTTTAATACCTATTCCTCTTTTAGCATCACACCAAAGGGGATATTGATCTTTAGCCTTAAACCATTTATTCCAACTATTGATTGTATTAGGAGAGATCATGTCTGATCTGTTAATAACAAGAATATGTTTTTTATTATTTATCCATTTATTTAAGTGTGGATGTCCTGTTGACAAGGGAATTCGTGCATCTCTAACTTCTATAACTAAATCTACTTTATTGATAACTTCAGATAATTTCTTTTCTGCTTTTGCGATATGGCCGGGGTACCATTGAATTTTGGGTATGTCCACTTCAATAAATCAAATAAAATTTTGTATTCCTTTTAGTTTTTATAAGTTTCAAAAGTATTTACTTCTAAAGTTTAGTATAAATTAAATAACTAAAAAATTTTTATAATCGTTAATTCTTAAAATTTATTAAGGCATAGGTAACAGTAACTACTTTTTAACCCAATAAGCTCAAATTAACGTTAGGGTCTTTAGATTAAAAATTAAGCTTGTTTAATGTCAAAGTTATCTCTTTCCAGTCTTGATAAGACACATTTAGAAGGAAAAAAAGTTCTTGTAAGGGTAGATTTTAATGTTCCATTAAATGAAGATGGTCAAATAACTGATGATACGCGTATTCGTGCAGCGATTCCAACGATTGAATATCTTATGAATCATTCTGCAAAAGTTATTTTAGCTGCTCATTTTGGTAGACCAAAAGGTCAGGTAAATGAAAAAATGAGATTAACTCCAGTAGCAGCAAGATTAGGTGAATTGTTAGGGCAAAATGTTGCTCTTACTAACAGTTGTATTGGGGATGAAGCAATTGCACAATCAAATAGCTTATCTAATGGGGATGTTCTTTTACTTGAAAATGTTCGTTTTTTTGGTGAAGAGGAAAAGAACGACCTGGAGTTTTCTAAAAAATTAGCATCTCATGCAGATATGTATGTAAATGATGCTTTCGGTGCTGCTCATAGAGCTCATGCTTCAACTCAGGGTGTTACTAATTATTTAAGTCCTTCAGTAGCTGGATTCCTTTTAGAAAAAGAATTGAAATACTTACAAGGAGCAATAGATTCCCCAAAGCGTCCATTGGCAGCGATAGTTGGAGGATCAAAGGTTAGTAGCAAAATAGGAGTACTTGATTCTTTACTAGATAAGTGTGACAAAATCATGATTGGTGGAGGTATGATTTTCACTTTCTATAAAGCTAGAGGCTTAGATGTCGGAAAGAGCCTTGTAGAAGAAGATAAACTCGAGCTTGCTAAAGATTTAGAAGCAAAAGCGAAAGCAAAAGGGGTACAATTATTATTACCCACTGATGTTGTTTTAGCTGATGAATTTTCTCCGGACGCCAATAGCAAAATATCTCAAATTGATTCAATTAGTGGGAATTGGATGGGTCTCGATATTGGTCCAGATTCCATTAAAGTTTTTCAGAATGCTCTTGCAGAATGTAAGACAATTATTTGGAATGGTCCAATGGGAGTTTTTGAATTTGATAAATTTGCAGACGGTACAAATGCAATAGCTACGACTCTTGCTGACTTAAGTGCCTTTTCTGAAGTTTGTACAATAATTGGTGGTGGAGATTCAGTCGCAGCAGTAGAGAAAGCAGGATTAGCTGAGAAAATGTCACATATATCTACTGGAGGTGGAGCAAGTTTGGAACTTTTAGAAGGTAAAACTTTACCTGGTGTAGCTTCTTTAAACGACGCTTAGGCTATATCTTTTCAACAATATCAATACTCTTTGTGAAAGTAATTATCCCTTCAGGATGAGCTATAAATCCTGACCATATTTGTGTCCCTGGTTTTAAAGGTGCCCTTGTCATTTTAAAAATTCCACCAGATGCCAATGGCTCCAATAATATTTCCTGTTCAAAAAATGAATTTACTTGATGAGGTTTTATTGCTCCAGCAATAATCACTTCTTCAAGTGGTTTGTTTATAATAATATCGATGTCATATTTTGATCCAGTAAGAACTTTATCAGGGATTTTAAAACTAATATCTATCTTCTTATCATCATTTCTTATTGTGGTGAATAAATTTTTATAGGTACCTTCATCAATTTTCCCATTTAGAACTGAAAAAACATAATCGAAATTGGATTCGAGTATATGGATTTCTCCATTAACTATTTTTTTTCCTAAAACTTTTATTCTCAAAGTTTCTTTATTTGGAATATTTGATTTTAATCTTTTGATTGTCCATTTGCTATCAGGGAAATCATTAATAATTTTTGAAAACTGTTTTGGTATATTTTTGTTTTCATCATTTCTAAAATTTTTTCTAATAAACTCTAAGTCTCGCTTATTTAATGAGGTTTCTAGATTTCTTATGAAATCAACTTTTAAAGTTTGCGTTATTGCTGAATAGGGAATAATGAGATAAATAAATAAGTAGAGAAGGAAACCTATATTTCTGAAAAAGTTTAAATTAAACATATTTATCATTTATTGTTTTTATTCTACTAATTTAAGTTTTTATGTCTAAAAAAAATAATTTATTAGTTGCAGCCAGTGGGACAGGGGGGCATATTTTCCCAGCGTTGGCAGTCTCTAAAGAGGTAGAAGATAAGTGGAATATACATTGGTTGGGTGTTAAGCAAAGACTTGATGCCAATTTAATTCCCAAAAAATATAATCTGAGGACTTTGAGCATAAAGACACCACGAAAAAATATTTTTTTGTTTTATCAATATATAGAAATTTTAATGTCAACTTTCCAAATAATTAGGATCTTAAAAGAAAAAAAAATTAACTTGGTTTTTACGACTGGAGGTTATATCTCTGCCCCCACTATTGTTGCTTCAAAATTTCTAAGGATACCTGTCATTATTCATGAATCAAATTTAATTCCAGGAATGGTCACGAAATATTTTGGTTTTTTGTGTAACTATGTTCTTCTAGGATTTAAGAATACAAATTCTTATTTAAGAAATTGTAAAACTATTTTCACTGGTACCCCTTTAAGAGAACAATTCTATAAATCTAATCCCTTGCCAGAATGGGTTCCAAAAGGAAAAGGACCTCTTTTGATTGTTATGGGAGGTAGTCAAGGAGCAAAAGCTATAAATCAAATTCTTATCCAATCTCTTGAATTTTTATTAAAAAAACAGTTTCGGATAGTTCATATTATTGGGGAATCTAATCAACAACCTTTTTATGTAAAAAACTCCAAAAATTATATTCAAAAGAAATTTACTAATGAAATAGCAGCTTTAATTCAAAACTGTGATCTTGTAATATCGAGATCCGGTGCAGGAACAATAAATGAACTAATAGAGGCTGAAAAACCTTCTATTTTAATTCCATATCCAGATTCTAAAAATAATCATCAGGAGAAAAATGCAATGATTCTCGCTGAAAGTGCAGGCTCAGTTTTAATCAATCAGAATAAAATTTCTAAAGAAGTTTTTGAAGAAACTCTAGAAAGAATTTTTAAAATAAAATCAAAAAAGGGTAAAAATCATTATGAAATATTAGATCTCATGAAGAGGAATATGGAAAATAATAATAAAATTAAATCTAAAAATGAGATTAAAAAATTTATTAATTATTTTCTAAAGGAATTCTGAATTTCTTTACATAAAAGAGTGTTATTTTTCCTATTCTGCAAGCTTATTCTTGCCCACTTTTCGTCGAGAAATTTAAATGAAGTACATTCTCTAAGCAATATTCCCTTATTTTCTAAGTATTTTATATTTGGCGACAAGGATGTTTTACTTTCTATTAAAAAAAAGTTGGTTGAAGAGCTATGAACTTTAAGGTTTTCTATTTTTGATAATTTTTCAAATACTCTCTGTCTTTCAATATTTATCCAGCTGTGAATCTGTTTTGTCCACTGTTCATAGAATTTCTTATTACTTAGTAGATCAATTCCGGCTTTAATAGAAAATGAATTTAAAGGCCAAGGATCTCTATTGATTTCCCATTTTTTTAGTATTTTTGATGAGCCAATGACGTAACCTAATCTAAGACCAGGAATATTGAAGATTTTGGTCAAGCTTCTCAGAACTAATAAATTGTCAAATCTTTGGGTTAATGGTATTAAAGATTCTTTCTCTCCATTAGGTGTTATCGATAAGAAAGCTTCATCACAGATAACTAATTTATATTTTTTTACAACTTCCTCCAATGAATTCTTTTCCCATAATTGGCCGGTAGGGTTATGTGGATTTGTTATCCAAATAACATCACCTTTTGGATGCAGCGGAAATGATTGAGGAAAAATATCATTCCAGTTTTTTGGTAATTCGCAATGTATAAAATTGCTATTCCAACAATTTAAGGATCTTTCATAATCAACAAATGATGGAGAAGGGATACAACTTATTCCAAATTTGGATGCTTCATAACCTGCCCAGGTTATTAGTTCAGAAGCTCCATTTCCAGGCAATATATTGTCTGGATTTATCCCATGAAATTGACCGATTATTTCTTTCAGATCATTCAAGTTTCTCTCTGGGTAATATCTAAATCCAAGATTCTTAATTTCATCATTTAATGAATCTATTAGTATTTGAGGTGGATCAAAGGGTACTAAAGAGGCACTTGCGTCAATGATTTCAGAGGGTAATAAATTTAATTTTTTTGCATTTGCATACACATTTCCTCCATGCTTTAAGTTTGATATTTGCATGGCTAATGTTGAGTAATCATTAGTTTTCGGATTGTTCATTATTCATTTTCTAATTTTTATTTAACCCATTTTAAATCTGATCCAATGGCCTCTTTTATATTAGATAATTGATGTTTATTGAGTTGCTTTAAAATCCCTTCAAGTATATTGGGGACTAATTGTGGCCCCTTATATATCCATCCCGTATAAATTTGAATTAATGATGCTCCAGAACAAATTCTTTCCCAAGCCGACTCTGGGCTATCGATTCCTCCTACGCCAATTAAAATAATCTTTTTATCAATATTATGAATATGTTTTATTATTTGATTTGCTTTTTTTTGTAGAGGCTTTCCACTTAATCCTCCATTTTCTTCAGAAAGTAATAATCCTGTTTGCCTGATCTTCCTATTTTCAAGACCTAATCTATCTATGCTGGTGTTAGTAGCAATTATCCCATCGATATTTTCCTCTATTATTAATTGGCAAATATCTTCAATATCTTTAAGGCTTAAATCTGGCGCAATTTTTACAAATAATGGCGGACAATTAGGTAAGTTTTTAATTTCTCTAAGAAGTTCTTTTAGAAGAATCGGATCTTGCAACTTTCTTAGTCCTTCAGTATTTGGAGAACTTACGTTTATTGCTGCATAATCACAATATGGAATTAATAATTTTAGAGAAGTTAAATAATCATCTTTTGCTTGAGATAAATCTGTAATTTTAGACTTGCCAAAATTTATCCCTAAACAAATATTCTTTCTATTTTTTTTAAACTCAATTCCTTGTTCTACAAAGTTTTTAACTAGATTTTCCGCACCATTGTTATTAAAACCCATTCTATTTAATGCTGCTTCTTCCTCCGCTAATCTAAACAACCTTGGTTTGGGATTTCCATTCTGAGCAAATTTGGTTACTGTACCAAGTTCGGCAAATCCAAAACCAAAATCTTTCCATACATTTGCAGCATTTCCATTTTTGTCAAAACCCGCAGCTAAACCAATTGGATTACAAAATTCTATACCACATATGCTCTGAGTTAACCTTTTATCAACTATAGAAAATTCTTCATTTAGATTTTTTAAGATAGAAGAAACTACAGGCCAATTATATTTTCTTGAACTGAATGATAAAAGGCTAAGAGATAAATTAGTTAAGTATTCTGCATCAATTCCAGAGTCTCTTTTTAATACAGGGGTAATCAAGTCTTTATAAAGATTTTTAAATACCCCCTTCTGTTCATTCATAAAAAATTAGGCTTCTTTTTTTCTATTATCCAATATTTTTTATCTTTAGGAATCAATCTCCAATTACGCCATTCAAAAAGTGAATAGAGTTTGATCTTTAAGTGGTTTTCTTCACCTAATAAGGTGCTTAGTTCTGGTGAACTTAACAAATACTTTTTGTCGGCAAATTTTTGTATTAATTCATTCCTTGAAAATAATTCCTGAATTTCTGAAGGGGCATTTTTTTCAAAAAAGTCAGCTGATGATTCTGACTCTTTTAATTTACTTTCTAAAGATATACCTTTGCTATAGTTGGTTGCGATTTTATCAACTCTATCATTTTGTTTGTCACCACTATGACCCCTAACATATTCCATTACAAGGCCATTAATTCTTAATTGATCAATTTTTTGCCATAAATCAAGATTTTGAACTGATTTTCCTGAACTTGTTTTCCATCCATTTCTCTTCCAATTAGCAATCCATTTTGTATAACCTTCTATGACATATTTACTATCAGTTCTTAATTTAAAGTTCTCCTTTAATTTATAGGTTTTTAATTTCTCAAGTGTTTTTATAGCCGCAGTGAGTTCCATTCTATTATTGGTAGTATTTTGCTCGGAACCACCTATTTCTAATTCACTTTTGTCATCAAAAATTATCAGTGCGCCCCAACCACCTGGACCTGGATTACCTCTACAGGCTCCATCAGTTGCAGCTTCAATTGCAATACTATCAATATTCATGATTTTTGAAGCCGATATACAGTCTATCGGCTTGAAAAAATATTCTCTTACTTAAGTGTAACTTTACCGCCAGCTTCTTCAATCTCTTTCTTTAAAGATTCGGCATCTGCTTTTGCAATTCCTTCTTTTACTGTTTTTGGTGCAGATTCAACAAGTGCTTTTGCATCGCCAAGACCTAGACCAGTTGCATTTCTTACAACCTTAAGTACTTTGATTTTTGCAGCTGCATCAAAGCTTTCGAGAACTACATCAAATTCAGTTTTTTCTTCAGCAGCGCCACCATCTGCGTCACCGCCAGCTGCTCCTGGAGCTGCCATAACGACACCTGCAGAAGCTGCAGCAGATACACCAAAAGCCTCTTCAATTTGCTTTACAAGCTCAGATGCTTCTAAAAGTGATAGAGATTTTAATGATTCAAGAATTTCTTCAGTTTTTGCGGACATTTTCTTAAAAGTTAATTAGGTTTTGAATTTAGGATTCTGATTTTTCAGAATGTTGTTTAAGTGATCTAGCAAGTCCAGAAGGTACTTCATTAATAGAGATCGCAATTTTTGTTGCAACGCCATTAAGAGCGCCAGCAATTTTTGCCATCAATACTTCTTTAGATGGAAGACTTGCAATTTCTTTTATTTCAGAATCGCTAAGAAGTCTGCCTTCAAATAAAGCTCCTTTGGTCTCGGATTTTTTGGTGTCTTTTTGAAAAGATTGGATTGCTTTTACAGCACCACCAACATCTTCTTTAATTAAGACAAAAGCATTTGTTCCGGTTAGTAAAGATTCAAGATCGTTCCAATTACTGTCTCCATCAATAGCTTTGCGCATTAATGAATTTTTAGTAACTTTGCAGATGCCGTTAGTTGTTTGCAATCTAGATCGCAAATCTGACATCTCTTTGATAGTTAAACCTTTATAGTCAAGAACTACAGCCATTTCCGAGTCGTCTAAAAGAGATTTAATCTCAGTAACGATTTTTTGCTTATTCTCTAGTGTTCGGCCCATTGATGTTTTTTGGATCGTAATTTAGGGAGAGCAGGAAATGCGGCAAAGTTCTTTTTTAAGAGGCCGCTTTTATTAGATCCAAAAAGAAATAATTTAAGACGAGTCCTCGGTAGGAATTAAAAATTTAGAATAACTAAATCAACCTACTTTCTTTGGCCGTATTATTGCAATATAAATTATACTACAAAGCGTTAACCTTCAGGTTGGTAATCTTGTACAGCATTTATGTCAACTTGAACTGAAGGCCCCATTGTTGAAGTTACATAAAAAGTTTTCCAATACTTTCCTTTAGCTCCACTTGGTTTATTTTTATCAATTGATTCTTGTAAGGTTTTTAAGTTGTCAAATAGAGCCTCTTTTGTGAAACTTGCTTTTCCAAAGCGGACATGAACGATTCCAGCCTTGTCTGCTCTAAATTCGAGCTTACCAGCTTTGAATTCTTTTATTGCATTAGCAATGTCATTAGTTACTGTCCCAGCTTTAGGATTAGGCATTAAACCTCTAGGTCCTAAAACTCTTCCTAATTTTGCAACCTTTGGCATCATATCTGGAGTTGCAATAAGAAGATCAAACTCCATATTTCCTTTGTTGATGCTTTCTACAAGATCTTCTTCGCCAAATAAATCTGCACCAGCAGCCTTAGCTTTCGATACATTCTCACCGCTTGTAATTACTGCAATTTTGATGCTTTGGCCAGTACCATGAGGTAATGCAACAGTGGTCCTTAATTGTTGATCAGTATATTTTGGATCAATACCTAGACGTATATGTGCTTCAATAGTTTCATCAAATTTTGCATTAGCATTTTCCTTGATAATACTAAGAGCTTCAAGTGGTGCGTAGATGCGATCTTCTATCTTTGTTGATAGAGCCGCCATTCTTTTAGATAGTTTTTTCATAATAATATTGGGTGCAAACGGTTATAAACTAACCTCCCCTAAATAGTGAGAAATTGTGTATTCAACTCAATCAGTGATAGAGACGCCCATATTTCGAGCAGTACCCTCAATTACTTTCATTGCTGATTCAACACTAGAACAGTTTAGATCAGGAAGCTTAGTTTTGGCTATTTCTTCTAATTGAGCTTTACTTATATTCCCAACAGAGCCTTTTGCGGATTCACCTGAACCTTTTTCTATACCAGCTGCTTTTGTTATTAAGACGGAAGCAGGGGGTGTTTTTGTGATAAAAGTAAAGCTTCTATCTTCAAAAACAGAAATCTCGACTGGAATTACAAAACCTGCTTTATCTTGTGTCCTTGCGTTGTATTCTTTGCAAAATGCCATGATATTGACACCATGTTGTCCTAAAGCTGGCCCTACAGGAGGAGCAGGATTTGCTTTGCCTGCTTGTAGAGCAAGCTTAATAACTGCAACAATTTTTTTTGCCATTAGATTAGATAATTTAAGCTGGAGTAGAAAATCATAATTTTACTCGATAAACAAGAACAATTAAAAATTAATTTTGTTTATTGATTTGGGAGAATTCTAATTCTACAGGAGTCTCGCGCCCAAATATTGAAAGTAATGCTTTTAATTTATTTCTTTCTCCGGAAACTTCTATAACTTCTCCTTGGAAATCCTTGAATGGACCGCTAGTGACAATGATTCTATCTTTTTCTTCAATATCTAACTTGATTACAGCTTTTTTCTCTGATGCTCGCTTAAAGATTCTATTAACTTCTTGTCTTGATAATGGTCGAGGTTTGATATGACCTCGCGATCTTCCGCTGCCTCTACCGTCTTCAGCACCGACAAAGTTAATTACATTTGGAGTACTTTTAACAGCCATCATTGTATCTTCATCCAAAATCATTCTTACGAGGACATAACCAGGGAAAACTTTTTCTTCAGTAGTTTGTCTGCTTCCATCTTTTTTTAATTTAATTCCTGGAGTTTGGGGGATTTCAATTTCAATGATTCTATTATTAACACCTAAAGTTACTGATCTCTGCTCAAGAGTCGCTTTTACTTTTTTTTCACAGCTTGATGCTACTTGAACTGCATACCATCTTGCTATGCTTGTATTTGCTTTTGAAGAAGCAAGGTTTGTAGTTAATTCATTACTCATTTTTCTTGAAGCTTAATTAAGATCTTTATTAATGGATATTCGGGAGATAATTTAACCAAAAATTTGCGAGGCTGCCCATCCATAGAATCTACTAACAGAAGCAATGGCTGCAGCAGAAAAAGATACCATAATTATAACTGCTACTGATTCACTAAAAAGTTGTTGTTTGTTAGGCCACACGACAAGTTTAAGCTCATCGTAGGTAGATCTAAAAAAATTATTCTTTTTTTTAGGCTCTTCAACTTCAGGAGAATCCTTTTTAAGAGGTTCTTTATTAGTAGTAGGACTTGTCACAAAATTTTTTTGAAATTGAGCTTTATGCTTTAGTCTTTATTTTAGCTTATTGATTTACACCTCAGCTAGGTTTGAAAACGATCTCATCTTTTTTGGTAGGGTTAAGTTTAATTGTTATATTTTTTTTATTTTTGAAGTTATCCTCTAAAAGTTTTGCAGCCAAAGGATTTTCTATTTGTCTTCTAAGTTCCCTGCTAAGTGGCCTAGCACCATATTCAGGTTCGTAAGAATCGTTTGCAATTTTGTTGATAACTTTTTTGTCTATAGCGATATTTATTTTCTGCTCAAGTAGCAGGTTCTTTAAATCTTCTGTTTGTAGAATGATTATTTTTTGAAGTTCATCAATAGATAATGGATCAAACTTTACAACTTCGTCAATTCTATTTAAAAATTCAGGTCTAAAAATTGAAGACAATGCATTACTAATTGAATCATCTAGAGTTTGTTGATCTTTTTCTAACTTTCCCTCACTTTTAGAAATCTTTTGTGAATACTCCAATATAGATTTACCAGCTAGGTTACTTGTCATAATGATTACCGTATTTTTGAAATCTACGGTCCTCCCTTGAGAGTCCGTTAATCTTCCTTCATCTAAGACTTGCAAAAGGATATTAAATACTTCTGCATGTGCTTTTTCTATCTCATCAAGAAGTATTACTGAATAGGGTTTACGTCTTACAGCTTCAGTTAATTGACCTCCCTCTTCATAACCAACATAACCAGGGGGAGCTCCTAAAAGTCTTGCTACGGCATTTTTCTCCATATATTCACTCATGTCTAATCTTAAAAGTGCGTCTTCTTCATCAAATAAAGCTGTTGCAAGAGATTTTGCTAATTCTGTTTTGCCAACACCAGTAGGACCCATAAATAAAAAAGATCCAATAGGTCTTTTAGGACTTTTCATACCAACTCGAGCTCTTCTAATTGCAGCAGAAACAGCTTCTATAGCTTTTTCTTGTCCAATAACTTTTTCACTTAGTTCTGTTTCTAGATTGACTAATTTCTTACGTTCATTTGAAACTACTTTAGAAATTGGAATTCCTGTGATTTTTGATATGACATCTGCAATATCATCAGGTTCAACTTGATATTTAAAAGGGAAATTTCTATTTTTCTTTATTTTATTAAAGTTGTCTTCAACTTTTTGTATGTCATTCTCTATTTCACTTAACTCTTCTTCAAGCTTTTCTAAATAATCTAGATCATTTTCAATTTCGCGATTTGATTTATCTTTAATTTTTTTGGTTAGCTTATCTTCTTCTTTCATTAAAATAGAAAGTTCCTCCATTTCTTCACATAAATTGTTCCAATTTCCCAAAAGAACGTTTAATTTTGCCTCTGATTGCTTTCTATTATTCAATAGTTTTTCTTGAGCTTCGATATTTTCTCCTTGCAAATTATTCAATTTTTCATCAATTGTATTAAGTTTGTCTTCTTGTTGAAGAATGATTTGAGGCATATTATTAGACTCGATTTTCAACTGTGCAGCTGCTTCATCAATTAAATCTATTGCACTATCAGGGAGACATTTATCGCTGATGTATCTATCGGCTAATTTTGCGGAATAGTTTACAGCCTCTTCAGAAATTTTTATGCCATGATGTAATTCATATTTCTTTTTGATCCCTTGTAATATTTTTGCGCTTAATTCTACTGAAGGTTCATTAACAGCTATCTTTTGAAAGCAACTATTTAATGCCTGATCTTTTTCAATAGTTTCACGAAATTTCTCAGGTGTTGTTGTACCGATACATCTAAGTTCTCCTTCAGCTAGTAAAGGTTTTAAGATATTACTGATGCCGGTAGAAGATCTGTCAGAACTTAATATTGCGTGAATTTCATCAATAAATAGAATCATTCCTTGGTTTGGATTATTTAGTTCCTGCATTATTAAGCTTAGTCTTTCCTCTAGTTGACCTCTAAATTTGGTCCCAGAAACTAATGCGCCTAAGTCAAGTGAAATAATTTTTAAGTCCTTTAAAGTATCAGGAACTTTTTTGTCTACAATTAATTGAGCAAGTAATTTTGCAATTGAGGTTTTACCAACTCCAGGATTTCCAATAAGTATAGGGTTATTTTTGTTTCTTCTGCAGAGTACCCTCATTAAGTTATTGATCTCATTTTCTCTTCCTAAAACGGGATCCAATAAGCCTTTTTTAGCTGATTCTGTTAAATCTTTTCCATAAATTGAAAGAGCATTTTCATCTTTTCCAACTTGTTTTTTGGTTTCAATTTGAAGTTCACTTTTCGGTAATGGAACAATAGCTTTTTTCAATTTTTCTTCTTTAACTAAAGTTTCTTTGCCTGATTCAAAATTAGATTGATTATTTATTTCAATTACCTTCCCATAATTAAAAGAATCTTTTGATTGATTAATATTTGGGTAAAACTTTAACTCTTCCTCTAATTTTTCCATTGAAAGGTTTCCTTCTTCAAAAACATAATTTCCAATTCTTAAATCTCTTCCAAGAGCAATTAGTAAATGAGGGATTTCTATTAATCTTGATCCCCATTGAGTTTTAATCTGATTCGCATTATCTAACAAAATTTCTAAATCTTCTCCGATAGTAAAAATATCTGACTCATTAGTTGGTGTCTCTTCTAAAAAATCTTCTGTTATGTCTAAAACTGTATCTTGGTCGATTGATAATTTTTCAATGAAAGCAAAGAATTCGCTTGATGAGAACAATGTATGAATTATGTGTTCAATATTAAATTCGCTATGATCCCATTTTTTTGCGGTTTCTTCCCCTAATAAAAGGAGGTTCCAACTGATATCGCTAAATAGTTCAGGACTGGATGTAAGGGTTTCTCTCATAAACTATACAACTACTGTTGATTATTAATTAATATTCTAAATAGGATCTGCATTAATAATCATCCAATAATTTTCAAATTGTAAGATGAATTTCAAAAATATTTTTATGAGAGGGATTTCGGGGACTTTGGAATTAATAAAAGTGTTAGCTAATATTTGAACTGTTATGAAATAAAAATTTTAATTGTCTAACATATATATTTCAGATGTTAGCCAAATAGTTCAGCTATTAATAGGATTTAAATAGTAATAATTAAATTGTGAAAGAAACTATTGATTTTCTTATTGATACAGTTGAAGCAAGACAAGTCCTTGATTCAAGAGGTAATCCAACTGTAGAGGCAGAAGTATTTTTGGAATGTGGTGCAAGTGGTAGAGCAATTGTTCCTAGCGGAGCTAGCACTGGAGCTCATGAGGCACATGAATTAAGGGATGGTGGTTCCAAATATATGGGGAAGGGTGTTTTAAATGCTGTTAATAAAATTCATGAAACAATATCCCCGGCTTTATGTGGTTTGTCAGCTTTAGATCAAACTGCAGTAGATAAATTAATGATTGAAATTGATGGAACTCATAATAAATCTAACCTTGGAGCAAATTCAATCCTTGCGGTAAGTCTTGCAACTGCCAGAGCATCAGCAAATGCTTTAGACCTTCCACTATATAGGTATCTTGGAGATCCATTATCCAATCTCCTTCCAGTCCCATTAATGAATGTAATAAATGGTGGTGCTCATGCACCAAATAGTCTTGATTTTCAGGAATTTATGCTTGTCCCACATGGAGTTAATAATTTCAGTGAATCATTAAGAATGGGTACTGAAATTTTTCACTCATTAAAATCATTGCTTGATCAAAAAGGTCTATCTACTGCTGTAGGGGATGAGGGTGGATTTGCCCCTAATTTGTCATCAAGCGAAGAAGCAGGGGACTTATTATTAGAAGCAATTCAAAAAGCCGGATTTAAGCCTGGTGAGCAGGTATCTTTAGCTTTAGATGCTGCTAGTACTGAATTTTATAGTGATGGTATTTATAAATATGAAGGTAAAAGCTTAAATAGTTCTGAAATGATTTCATATCTTTCAAAATTAGTTTCTAATTATCCCATAGTTTCAATAGAGGACGGTTTAGCTGAGGATGATTGGGAGGGTTGGTCAGAATTAAACAAAGAATTAGGGAATAAAGTTCAGCTTGTAGGTGATGATTTATTCGTTACTAATACAGAAAGATTACGGAAAGGGATTTTGGAAAAATCTGCCAATTCAATCCTAATAAAGGTTAATCAAATTGGAACATTAACTGAAACTTTGGAAGCTATTGAGTTAGCTAAAATGTCTGGTTTCACAAGTGTTATAAGTCATAGAAGTGGTGAGACTGAAGATACAACAATTGCAGATTTATCTGTCGCCACAAGATCGGGTCAGATCAAGACTGGCTCTTTGAGCAGAAGTGAAAGGATTGCAAAATATAATAGGCTTTTAAAAATTGAGGAGGAATTAGGAAATCAAGCAAGATTCGCTGGAGCTCTAGGTTTAGGTCCCAAAAATATATAGTTTTTTTAGCGCTTAAGTTTTTCTAAACGTGAGCCTTTTCTCATACTTAATTGGCACTTTATCCAATCAATACTTATTGGTAGTGCAAAAAAAAGTGGCAACAATGCAAAATTATTTTGTTTATTGGTTACAAGTAAAGCAGATGCAATTGATAAACTTCCTATGAGAATTGAATGGCCTAAAGTTTTTTGAGCAGTAAACATTTTTTTGAATTGCCTATCAGACTCTCCCATTCTTATTTGCAATTGTAAATCGCCCTGTTCTAATCTTTCTAAACTTTCATCTATTCTTTTGGGAATTCCAACAGCTTTAGATCCTAGTTCACCTACTTGCCTTCCAAATTGGTTAATTAAATCGTTGGGACTTTGATTATTTGAAGTCATAAGTTCTATTAAATACGGCTTGGTAACTGATACAAGGTTAAACCCTGGATCAAGCATTCTACCAACTCCTTCAAAAGTTGATAAAGCTCTCATCACAAAGATTAAATCTACTGGCAGTTGAAATGGCGTTTCATAAACCAGTTCGTATAAATCTCCAGATAATTTTTCAATAATATTAGGACTAAATGGCGGAGTTAAGGCTTCTTTAAGCATCAATCTGACTAATCTTCTGACTGGTCCTATATCAATATCTTTTGAAATTAGCCCAGCTTGTTGTAATTGACTAACAAGTGATGAGGCGTCTCTAAGAGCAGCAGCCTTTACCATCCCCCCTAATCTTGTTTGAAGATTATTTGAGATGTTCCCCATCATTCCAAAATCATAAAAAATCAATTTACCTTCACTTGAAACTGCTAGATTCCCTGGATGAGGATCTGCATGAAAAAAACCGTAATTTACTAATTGTTTTAAGTAGCTGATTGCACCTATCTCTGCAATTTTAGATAAATCAATTTCTTGTGATTTTAATTTTTCTAAATCGCTTATTTTTGTCCCTTCTACATAACTTAAACAAAGCACTTTTTCACTACTCATATCCCAAATTACTTCGGGAACTTCAACATTTTCATCATCAAGAAATTGCTGCCTAAATCTTGCTGCATATTGCGCTTCGCTATTAAAATCAAGTTCTTTCATCAGAACTTTCCTACACTCTTTAGCAATCTCAACCCAGTTTCTACCTCGACTCCAATTCTTATTTTTCTGCAATAATCCTGCTATTTGCTGCATTATGCCCAAATCGATAATAAACAATTCTTTTAAATTGGGTCTTTGAACTTTAAAAACTACTTTCTTACCATCTTCTAAAGTCGCCCTATGAACCTGAGCTAGTGATGCTGATCCAACCGGATCACATATTATTTGATCTATTTTATTAAACTTAGACCCTAGTTCATTTCTTATAGTCTTTTCAACTTGTGCAAATGAAAAATTAGGTACTTGATCCTGCAATTTAGACAATTCCTGTATCCAGGTATTAGGAATTAAATCAGGTCTCGCTGATAATAATTGTCCAATTTTAATAAATGCTGATCCAAGCTCTATTAATTGATTAGTAAACCACCTAGCTCTTTTAATTTGGACCCTACTTTTTTCATTGTTCTTGGTTTGGAAAATTGTAAATCTAATATTATCTATCCATAAATTTAATAAAAGCGAAATCAGAGTTATCCAAATAAGAAAGGACCTCTTCAATTTTTTTAAACGATAATGAAGAACGTGATAACTCATTTAATTTGATTATTTATATTTTTATTAAAGAAATCAATTTGCTTATTGATACCCTCAATTTCATTTAAAGCTTTTTTTATTTTGGAATCTTGATAAGTATTTGTAGACTCATTTTCTTCAATATTCTCTGCTTTTTCTAGTCTTGATGCTTCTTCGATTATGGATTCTTTTAAATTATCAAATTCTTTTTTGAGAATTTCAGGAGCATCCTGAGCAATATGTGTTGCTTCTTCAATTTTTTCAACCAATATTTCGTTTAATTTTTCGGTTACTTTCTTAATGGCAGCTTTTAAAAGGTAATCAGAGTTGGTCATGAAAAATATAATGTTTCAACGGCAATTGATTTTTCGATATGATCTAATAATAGATCAATACAGAACATTTCACGTAACTGATCATTTTGAAAATTAATTTTTTATGTTTTTCCTATGTAAGTTTGTTTCTATATTAAGCTTTTTTCTCTTTTTTCTTTTAACTTATATCTATATAAAGGTTCAGGTATTTACTTTAAAAATATCTTCTAACCAAGAACTCATCTAATTAACTACAAAAGGAGTTTTTAAAAATTGGAAATCATTGAGTCAGATGTAGTTATTATCGGAGGAGGACCTGCCGGATGTACTTGCGCACTTTATACATCTCGTTCAAATTTAAAGACAGTAATTTTAGATAAAAATCCATCTGTTGGCGCCTTAGCAATAACTCATCAAATAGCTAATTATCCAGGGGTTCCTGTTGATATAAGTGGAGAAAAATTACTTACCTTAATGAGAGAACAGGCTGTGCAATATGGCACAGATTATAGAAGAGCGCAAGTGTTTGGAATAGACGCTAGTGGAGAATGGAAAATGGTTTACACGCCCGAGGGCACTTTTAAAGCTAAAGCACTTGTACTTGCAAGTGGAGCCATGGGTAGGCCTGCATCATTTAAGGGAGAAGCGGATTTTCTTGGTAAAGGAGTAAGTTATTGTGCTACATGTGATGGGGCTTTTTATAAAAATAGAGAGGTTGCCGTTGTTGGAGTAAACAAGGAGGCAATTGAAGAGGCAACTGTTCTAACTAAATTCGCATCAACCGTGCATTGGATTACATCAAGTGATCCTAAATCAGATAACGAAGAAGCTATGGAATTGATGGATAATTCAAATATAAAACATTGGAGTAGAACAAGATTATTAGAAATATTGGGAGATGATATGGGTGTTAATGGGGTCGTTGTAAAAAATAAGCAAGAGGAAAATCCTATCAATTTAAATTTAGATGGAGTGTTTGTCTACATGAGTGGTTCGAAGCCGATTACTGATTTTTTAGGGGATCAAATTGCTTTAAAAGAAGACGGAGGAGTTATTGTGGATGACTTTATGTCTACAAATTCTGATGGAGTATGGGCTATTGGAGATATAAGAAACACACCATTTAAGCAAGCCGTAGTTGCAGCTTCTGACGGATGTATTGCTGCAATGTCAATTGATAGATATTTAAATAGTAGAAAAAATATTAGAGTGGATTGGATTCATTCTTAAATAAAATATTTCTTCTTTGATCTAAAGGGGTGTTGCTTCAGAAATATAAGCGACTCCTCCGTAATAGCTCAAATCATCCCTGATGTTATCTCTCATTTTATCTATTAATTCTTGCTCGCAAAAAACAATTACATGAGCATTCGCTCCTAATCCTGTAAATTCCATATCTTCAGTAACAACTCTTTCAGGTCCTCTGCCTGTAGCGTGTTTCATAACTGTATATCCAGGAACATTAGCTTTTTCTAATGTTTTAATGATTGCATCTAGTTCTCTTTCACTAAATATCAAGTCTAATCTTTTCATTTTTATAAAGGGGATAGTGGGATAATAGTATTTACTAAACTCATATATATGGGAATGCCGAGAACTATATTGAATGGGAAAGTTAGACCTAGTGTAGTTGAAATATAATAACTAGATTTAGCTTCTGGAACTGTCATCCTCATTGCTGCAGGAACTGCTAAATAAGAGGCGCTTGCACATAAAACCACAAATAAAAGTGCGTTGCCAGGTCCTAAAGATAAAAATCTTGCAACGAAAACACCAATAAATGCGTTAAATAAAGGCATAAAAATGGCAAATCCAATCAAGAACGAACCCGCATTTTTCAGTCTCGGCAATCTTTGAGCAGCAACTATTCCCATATCTAACAAGAAGAAGCATTCTGCTCCATAGAATAATTGTCCAGTAAAAGGCTCCATTTTTTCAATTCCTGAGGGATTACTGGAAGCAGTGAGAAATCCTACAATCAAGCTTGAGAGCAATAAATAAACTGATCCATTCAAAAGTGATTCGTGTAATATTGCGCTTAGATGCATTTTTCTTGATTTTGGTCTATTTTTTGGAGCTGCAAATTTCACAAGTAATAATCCAACAATTATTGCAGGAGATTCCATTAAAGCTAAAGCGCCAACCATAAACCCATCAAAAGCTATTTTTTGACTTTCTAAAAAACTTTCTGCAGAGATAAATGTAACAGCACTAATTGAACCGTATGCTGCTGCTATCGCGGCTGAATTAAAGACATCAAACTTAAATCTTAAAATTAAAAATCCAATCAGCGGGATTACTAGTGACATCAGTATTGCAGCACTTAAAGTAGGCAATACTTGATCTGTAAAACCACTTTTCTGTATCTCTATACCTCCCTTAAAACCAATAGCTAGGAGTAGGTATAAGGAGAAGAGTTTAGGTAATGGAGCTGGTATCTCTAAATCAGATTTAAAGAGTACTGATATTGCTCCAATCAAAAAGAAAAGAACTGGCGGGGCTAATACATTTTGCAGAATTGGACTTATTTCCATAAATTATTAGGCTATTTCATTTAGAGCAGTTTCTAAAGCTTCTTTTCTTGTTTCAATAATCCCTTCAACTCCAAACTTAGCTAATCTATCTTTTACTTTTTCATTAGCACCTGCAACAAATGCTTTTCTGGAATTATTTTTTGCTTCTTGCATCATATCTTCTATTGCCAGAGTCGCGGTCACTCCAAGTCTTGGAACATCAGTGATATCTAATATCAAAACTTTGTAGTTTCTTACAAGCATCATTCTCTCAGATATACCTTTAGCTGCTCCAAAACTAAGTGGTCCTTTAAGTCTAAATAGCATTACTTCGCCTGAACATCTATCTAGTAGTGCTTTTTCATCAGCAGGTAATGCATTTTTTGCATGATCATCTTTTGATAAAGGATTATCCTCATCCATACCTTCTAGTTGAGTTTCAGTTATTGAATCGATAGTGAGCATATTTGCTATGAATACACCTACTAAAACTGCCCAAATTAAATCCCAAAAAACTGTCATCAAAAGTACACCATACATTACTACTGAAGTTTTTAAAGATAATTTGTGAGCCCTCCTTAAAAATCCCCAATCAATAATATCTAAACCTACTTTTATAAGGATTCCTGCTAGTAACGCAGTTGGTATTTGCTCAGCTAAAGGTCCCGCACCAACTAAAACTATCAACAATACAACTGAGTGAACCATACCAGAGATAGGAGTTGATCCTCCAGATTTAACATTTATGACTGTTCTCATTGTTGCTCCTGCTCCAGGTAAACCTGAAAACAGACCTGCAACTGCATTTCCTATCCCTTGACCAATAAGTTCTCTATCAGAATTATGTTTTGTTTGAGAGATATTGTCTGCTACTAGAGATGTCAGTAAGGAGTCAATTGCGCCAAGTACTGCTAGGACTAATCCTGCTTTGAAAATAATTGGGAAATATTGATTAAAACTTGGGAAATTTAAAGATGGAACTCCCCTTGGAATTTCTCCAATTCTATCAATTGCTCCATCTCCAAAAATTAATATTGATATTGGAGTAACTATCAAGAGGGCCAAGAGAGGAGAAGGTACCCACTGACTTATTTTTCTAGGAGTAAGAAATACTATACCTAGTGTCATTATTGCAACTCCAATAGCAGCACCATTGGGCTGGAAATTTGAAAATACAGTAGTTAAAGATTCGACTACTCCACCTCGAGTGCTAATTCCAAGTAATGGTCCAATCTGAAGCGCAATGATTATTACTCCAATACCAGACATAAATCCTGAAACAACAGAATATGGAACTAAAGTAATGTATTTACCTAGTTTTAGAATCCCGAATAATATTTGCAGTAAGCCTCCAATGACTACCGCTGCCATAACTAAAGGTAAAATTTGTCCTGCAGAAAGATCTCTTGGAACCCCTACTGCGGCCAAGCCTGCTACTACACCCGCAACAGTTACACTCATGGGACCTGTAGGTCCACTAACTTGAGCAGGTGTTCCGCCGAATAATGCGGCTAAAAAACCAACTACTACTGCTCCATAAAGTCCATAAATTGCTCCGCCAGGTCCTAACGCAGCATTTCCAAAAGCAAGAGCGAGAGGTAAAGCCACTACTGCGGCTGTGATGCCTCCTAGAATATCGCCTCTTACATTTTTCAGATGAAATCCATTAATTATGTTCAAAGATCCTTTCCTCAAAATAAATACTTAACTAAAAGATATTATCTCTAAATGATGAAAATTTGTGAAAAATGAAGATTGTGCAAAATATTTTTGTAACTTTTTTTGCACTTATTAAATAAATTTTAGTTAATTTTCCTGAACAAAAGTAGTCTCTGATTAATTTTTGTGCGAGGCAAGCGATTAATGTATTAGATAAATATTTTTCAATTTAAATAATATTCAAATGAATTCGATTATTCGTCCAAGAAGATTAAGAAGAAATGAGGCAATTAGAGAAATGGTTAGAGAAAACCATCTAAAGGCATCGGACTTTATATATCCATTATTTATTCATGAAAAAGATTTTAAAGAGGACATTTCAGCAATGCCTGGAACTTATAGATGGGATATTAATGGCTTAATAAAGGAGGTTACTAGGGCATGGGAATTGGGAATAAGGTGTGTGGTTCTTTTCCCAAAAATTGACGATAGCTTAAAGACTGAAGATGGAGCAGAATGTTTTAATGAAGATGGTTTAATACCTAAAGCTATTCGAATATTAAAAAAAGAGATTCCAGAAATGGCAATAATGACAGATGTTGCCTTGGACCCATACTCTTGTGATGGTCATGATGGATTAGTTGATGAAACTGGCAAAATATTGAACGATGAAACAATCGAAATTTTAAAAAAACAAGCTTTAACTCAAGCTAGAGCTGGAGCAGATTTTATTGGTCCTAGTGACATGATGGATGGGAGAGTTGGAGCAATTAGAACTGCTCTTGATAGTGAAGGATTTAGTGATGTAGGTATTATTAGTTATACAGCTAAATATTCATCTGCTTATTATGGTCCGTTTAGAACTGCTTTAGATTCGGCTCCTAGAGAAAATAGTAAGAAAGTAATTCCAGACAATAAGTCTACATATCAAATGGACCCTGCCAATTCAAAAGAGGCTTTAATTGAATCTGCATTGGATCAGTATGAAGGAGCTGATATTTTGATGGTAAAACCAGGAATTTCATATTTGGATATTGTTTATAGACTAAGCACATTTTCAAATAAGCCCATAGCTGCATACAACGTTAGTGGGGAGTATTCCATGGTAAAGTCTGCTGCTATGAAGAACTGGATTAACGAAAAAGATATTGTTTTAGAGACATTGCTTAGTTTTAAAAGAGCAGGAGCAAAATTAATACTCACTTATCATGCTTGTGATGCATCTCAATGGTTGCAGGATACTTAAAAACTCATTATTAACAAAAATTTGGTTTATTCTTAGATAAGTAATAAATTAATTGCTTTGTTTTGAAGTTTTCACAAGGAGTAAATAGGATTGGTCACATTGCGCTTAGAGTAGAGAATCTCGAAAGGGCGAAATCCTTTTATATTAAGCTGGGTATGAAATTGGTTTGGGATGATAAAGATTGGTCTTATTTAGAGGCAGGTAAAGGGAAAGATGGACTTGCCTTGTTAGGCCCTAGCTACAAAGCTGCGGGACCTCACTTTGCTTTTCATTTTGAAAATAAAAAAGAAGTGGAAAATTTTCAAAATGATTTAAAAAATTCTGGTGTAAAAGTTGGTCCTTTACATGAGCATAGAGATGGAACAGCATCTTTTTATATGAAGGATACTGAAGGAAACTGGCTTGAGATGCTTTATGTTCCTCCTGAGGGTATTCAATCGAATACTTGATTCTTTTTTTTGTATGCAAGAGAAAAGTTATTCTAAAAAATCATATTCAGATAACACCTTAGAAGAAGAATCTATAAACCTTTTAGAGTGGGATTCATTAAAAACGCATTTATCTTCCTTCGCCTCAACGGAAATGGGTAAACGATCAATTTTAAGTTTTGTTATACCTTCAGAATACGAGGCATCTAAAAGATTTTTGAATGAAACTGTTGAAATTAATGAGCTAGAAAAAAATTTAGATAAATCAATTAGTTTTTCTGGTGTTTTTGATATAAGTAGAAATATTGAAATTTGTTCGAAGGGAGGTGTAATTTCATCTTCTGAATTGTTAGAAATAGCGAAAACAATTGCTGCAGCTAGAAATTTAAAAAAAATCTTATTAGATTTTGAACAAAGGCCTTATATTTCATCATTCACAAAAAATTTAATTGACCATCAGAATATCGAAACGATTTTTAAAAAAGGCATTGAATCCAATGGAAGGATTTCAGACAATGCTAGTAATGAACTATCTATTCTTAGAAAAGAATTTTTATCTAAGAAACTTGAAAGAAAAATATTAGTTGAAAAATTTATTCAAAAGAATTTAGCTTATTTGCAAGATACTACTATTGGAGATCGATATGGAAGGCCTGTTTTAGCAGTGAAAGTTAATTATGTAGATAAATTTAAAGGAATAATTCATGACTCTTCATCTTCAGGAAATACAGTATATTTTGAGCCTGAAAGTGTAGTAACTAAAGGTAATAAGATTGCTTCTTTAGAGGCTAGGATCACAGCAGAAGAATTTAAATTACTTAAGAAATGGTCCCAAATTGTTAGTGATAATTCAGAAAATCTTATTGAAATGGCATCCATTTTATTGAGATTAGAAAATGCCCTAACTCGTTCAAGATATTCGAAATGGATTGGAGGCAAAACTCCTACTTTTGAGAAAAGTCCTATTATTTCTTTAATTGGTTTTTCTCATCCGTTATTAATTTGGGAACATAAGAAAAAAGGAGCCCCTCCACCAGTAGCTGTCGATTTTTATATAAATAGGAATATTAAAGTTGTAGCTATTACAGGTCCAAATACTGGAGGTAAAACAGCAGCTTTAAAAGGTTTGGGCTTGTCTTTACTTATGGCTAGAGCAGGATTATTGATACCTTCAACTAATAATCCTATTATTCCTTTTTGTCCAAATATATATGTGGATATAGGAGATAATCAATCATTAGAAGAAAATTTATCTACCTTCAGTGGGCACATATCCCGCATAAAAGAAATATTAGATTCACTTAATTATAAGAAAGGATTGTCGGTTGTTTTGCTAGATGAGATTGGATCTGGCACAGATCCTCTTGAAGGAAGTGCTCTTGCGATGGCTTTATTAAAAGAATTTGCAAATAAATCTGATATCACTTTTGCAACTACACATTATGGAGATATTAAGGCTTTAAAATATAACGACTCAAGATTTGAAAACGTATCAGTTGCCTTTGATGAGGATTCTTTGAAGCCAAAATATATACTCAACTGGGGTATTCCTGGGAGAAGTAATGCTTTGTCAATTTCAAAGAGAATTGGTCTCGATGAAAGCATACTCAATGAAGCTGCAAATTATCTAAAGCCAAAAGAAGTTGACAATATTAACAGTATTATCAAAGGACTTGAGGAAGAGAAGATTAAACAACAAAATTCTGCAGAAGCTGCTGCAGAATTGATTGCAAGGACTGAAATATTACATGATGAACTGAAGAGAAATTATGAATATCAAAAAATAAATGCTGAAAAAATCCAGGAAATTGAAAGGTCTAAATTATCAAAACATATTGTATCCGCTAAAAAAGAGGTGATAGATTTGATTAAAAAATTAAGAGATAAAAATGTAAATGGAGAGGATACGAGAATTATTGGAAAAAGATTAAAGGAAATTGAAACGGAACATTTAACCCAAAAAAAATCTGAAAAGTCAATATCGTGGAACCCTCAGGTAGGTGATTTTGTAAAAATTAAAAGTCTAAATAGTACGGGACAAATTGTAGATTTAGATAAAAAAGGTGGTTTTTATGAAATTAAATGTGGTTCATTTAGAAGCACATTATCTGTAAATGACTTTGAAGGTATTAATGGAGAAAAGCCTAATTTCAAAAGTTCAAAAATTGAGATCAAGTCTATAAGAGAAGATTTTTCTTTTTCTAAAATTAGAACGAGTAAAAATACAATTGACGTAAGAGGGTTAAGAGTCCATGAAGCCGAAATAATTATTGAAGAGAAAATTAGAAAATTTCATGGACCGCTATGGATTGTTCATGGAATTGGCACAGGAAAATTAAAAAAAGGACTAAGAAATTGGTTATCAGGTTTAAATTATGTTGATAAGATTGAAGATGCAGCCAACAACGAGGGTGGCCCTGGTTGCAGTATTGCGTGGATAAAATAAAATTTAAAATACCTAGAAAACAATTTAATAAGCGTATTAAGTGCAATTTATTGATCAAGCCAACATTATTCTTAAAGCAGGAAAAGGTGGAAATGGAATAGTTTCATTTAGAAGAGAAAAATTCGTTCCTGCTGGAGGACCTTCGGGGGGGAATGGTGGAAGAGGGGGTTCAGTTATTTTGATGGCTGATAATAACCTTCAAACATTATTAGATTTCAAATTCAAACGTGAAATAATTGCTGAAGATGGATGCAAAGGAGGTCCGAATAAGAGATCAGGTGCTTCAGGTGAGGATAGAATCCTTAAAGTCCCCTGCGGTACAGAAATAAGGGATATTAAATCCGGCATCATTTTAGGAGACTTAACTAAAGATAAACAAAGTTTAACTATTGCCATTGGAGGAAGAGGTGGACATGGTAATGCTTACTATTTAAGTAATCAAAATAGAGCCCCTGAATCATTCACTGAAGGAAAAGATGGTGAGATATGGGAGGTTCAATTAGAACTAAAACTTCTTGCAGAGGTTGGGATTATAGGCCTTCCAAATGCTGGAAAAAGTACTTTGATTTCCGTTGTATCATCTGCCCGTCCAAAAATCGCAAATTATCCTTTCACAACTCTAATACCTAACTTAGGTGTAGTAAGAAAAATTGATGGGAATGGTTGCCTTTTTGCGGATATTCCTGGATTAATATCAGGTGCAGCTGATGGCATAGGTTTAGGCCATGATTTTTTAAGGCACATCCAAAGAACGAAGATACTTGTTCACTTAATTGATGCAATTGCAGAAAATCCTTTACATGATTTTGAGATTATTGAGCAGGAATTAAAAAAATATGGGAAAGGTCTTTTAGATAAAGAGAGGATAATAGTGTTAAATAAAATGGAGCTGGTAGATGATGATTATTTGAAAATAATTACAAAAAAGTTAGAAGATTTATCAAAAAAGAAAGTTTTAGTTATTTCTTCATCTTTAAAAAAAGGTCTATCCTCACTGCTTTCTGAAGTGTGGAAAAGGATCTAACTTAAATTAAAAATTTTTTTGTAAATAAATATACTTGATTTAATAATGAAAATTAGCCATAAATAAGATAATTCTTTAAACCTAATATGAATTTCTACAGTTGTTTTGATAAACAAGGAAAAATAATAGCTAGATGTCAAACAATACAAGATATTGAGGTTCTTAAGAAAATGGGAAGACCGATTGTAGAAGTTAAGGAAATGAAAAATGAAGAGTCGGTGGTATGTTCTCTGACAGGTAGCCCATCAGATTTCAATATGGATTACTAAAAGAATTCAAGAATTAAAAAAAGGGCTTTTTAAGCCCTTTTTTTTTGCATTATCTAATAATTAAATAAACTTAATCATCATAAACAAGACATTCTGGTTCATCTGGGTTTGCATCGCAAAATAATTCCAAAGCATTAGGATCATGTTTATCTTCTGGATGATGATCCTTATACTCTTCGAGTTCTTTTAGCTCTTCAGTTAAATGTCTGACCTTTGGAAGATTGCCCTCTGCTTTTGCAGATTCGATTTCCGATTGATCTTTTTGGATGTGTTCGTCAATGGATTTCATTTTAAGCTTTTCGTACTTTAGTAGACATACATAACATAGTTAATTTCTAATGAAATTGCATTATCTATGAACTAAATAAGTGTTCATTACAACATCATTTTTTTTTGGAAATTGATTTTTATATTTTTTCGGACTCTAATCTCATTATTTTCTCTAGCGATGGTAAAACTGGGATTAGTTGATTTGGGTTTAAAGGGAATAAAGCTTTGTAGTAATCTTTTTTCCACTCATTGTCGAAACATGTCCTATTTACATTAGATAATTTAAAAAAATTTAGTCTCCATTCAATAATTTTCTTGAAATTTGATAGTTCTTGTTCAGTACATTTGAAAAGTTTGCTATATATCAATTCCCATCTTATAAGCGTTGGAAAAAGGTAAATATCTGCGTAGGTTAACTCTTCTCCAAATATCCAGTCACCTTTGTTTTTTTGTAGAAAATTTTCAACTTCATTTATAGCTGCGAAAAGATTGTGACTTGCATTTTCGTAAGCTAACTGGTTTCTGGCGAAACCACATTTATATACTCCATCATTAATGCGGTTATTAATTAAATCTAAAAATTTTTGATTACAGTCCTTAATAGTTAATATATGAATTTCTGATTGAATTTTTATTGAATTGAGTAATCTTATAATTTGTGAACTTTCATTAGACAAAATATTTACTTCATCTTTTACAAAACTAATTAAAAGAGGTAAAGTCGCTCTAAAAATAATCTTTTTATTAGCTTTTTTGTAAAGGTCTGAGAGTCTCATGCATCCCTTAAACTTTTTATTGAAAATCCATTCGCCATGCTCAAGATCTGCTTTTAAAAAAATAACTTTAACTTTTTTAGATAAATGTTTTATTGCGTGGACTAGTAAAGTTCTTTGACACCATGGACAAGAATTCCCTACCAATAAATAAATTTGTCCATTCTCATTATTAATATCGTATTCACTATCAATTGTTATACCTTTAGGCCTTTTATAATTACCATGTAAATCTGATGGTGCGAATCCATTCATTAATTTGCTCCAAAACCAAAACCAGAATTTTCTGGAGGCCTTTATTAGGTATTTATTTTGCATGAAATTTTATTTTTAAAGAAAAAATGACTGTTCAAAGAATACTTATCGTTTCAGGAACCCATGGGAATGAAATTAATCCTGTGTGGGCGGTTAAGCAATTTAATAGAGAGGAAAATAGGCTAAATTATGGTATTGAGTATGAGTACATCATAGGTAATCCTGTTGCCTATGAAAAAGGTTACAGATATGTAGATGTAGATTTAAATAGATCTTTTAAAGAAAGTGAAAATTTTGACCAACGAAAGAATAGCTTTTATGAGACTAATAGAGCTAATTTTTTAGTCGATCAATTTGGAATCCATGGATCCAAGCCCTGTCAAATTGCAATTGATTTGCATACTACTACTGCAAATATGGGAACAAGCATTGTTTTGTATGGGAGGAGATTCAAAGATTTTTGTTTAGCTGCATTACTTCAGAACAAATTTGGGTTGCCTATTTATTTGCACGAAAAAGACAAAGCCCAAACAGGCTTTCTTGTAGAAGCTTGGCCATGTGGTTTAGTTATTGAAATAGGAGCTGTCGCACAAAATTTTTATGATCCAAAAATCATAGATAGATTCTTAATAATCATTAGATCTTTAAGAGAAGAGATAGATAAATTAAAAAACAACCTTATAGAACTTCCAAAGGAATTGGTTGTTCATGTTCATCAAGGGAGTGTAGATTATCCAAGAGATGAAAAAGGATATATTGATGGCCTAATACATCCTGAAAGAATAAACCAAGATTGGAAATTGATTAAAAAAGGAGATCCATTATTTCTTGATAGCCAAGGAATAATACATAAATATAATGGAGAAGAATTGATTTGGCCTGTTTTTATTGGCGAAGTTGCCTATAAGGAAAAAAACATTGCCATGAGCTACACGAAGAAAGAAGTTATTAGTTCTAACAATCAATGGGTTTATGAGTTTGAAAGCCTTTAAATTAAGAAACAAGGACAATAAATTGTTGAAAACTAATAAGGATTTTTTATTTAAAAGATAAGTTTATTTAATATTAAATGCTTCTATTTTTTTTGCTAAGTCTTAATCCTTAAAAACTTAAATTCTTTCGCTCCAATAAATAATAGCTCCAAAAGCCTCTAATTGCAGTCTTCTATGCTTAGCCTCTCTTAAGGAAACTACCTCTTTCGATCTTTTTCCGTTAAGAAGCCATTCGATTATTACCAAGTTAAATCCTCAATAACAAAGAAAATATTAAGACATGGAGGTTCTTTTCTCTGATATTGCAAAAAATAAGTTTACCTAAAGAAAAAAAAATACACATTTTTAGCGATTTTGGTCTAAAATCTTCAAAGCGGAATTCTTCCGTTTTTATTTACACGTCTCAATTTGGAGACATACTTTACGAACTCATGACAACTATTCAGCAGCAGCGTTCTTCGCTGTTAAAAGGTTGGCCACAGTTTTGTGAGTGGGTAACATCAACTAACAACAGAATTTATGTTGGTTGGTTCGGCGTCTTAATGATTCCATGCCTTCTTACAGCAGCGGCTTGCTTCATCGTTGCATTCATCGCAGCACCACCAGTAGACATCGACGGAATTAGAGAGCCAGTTGCTGGTTCATTCCTATATGGAAACAACATCATCTCAGGTGCAGTTGTTCCTTCATCTAACGCTATTGGTCTACACTTCTACCCAATTTGGGAAGCAGCTACTGTAGATGAGTGGTTATACAACGGTG
>NZ_JNAO01000009.1 GCF_000760035.1 Prochlorococcus marinus str. MIT 9314 | reverse complement strand
ATTGCCTGAGAATTTTGCTTTTTTAGGGGGAGATGATGAAAAACTTAGATTAGCTTCTGAATTGTCAGAGAAGTGTGCAAATTTTCTAAAAACTATGTCACAAAGATATCAAGTATTTCTTTTGGGAGGAGGGTATCCTGTCCCTGCTGGTGATGATAGTCATACTTTTAATAGGTCAGCCTTATTTGGGAAAGACGGACAAATTTTGGCAAAATACGATAAGATTCATTTGTTTGATGTTGATCTGCCAGATGGAAATTTATATAAGGAATCATCAACTATTTTATCTGGAGCAGAGTATCCACCTGTTGTAGATGTCCCAGGTTTATGCAAAATAGGATTGTCGATTTGTTACGACGTTAGATTTCCTGAACTCTATAGATATTTGTCTTCCAATGGTGCAGAGCTAATTATGATTCCAGCAGCTTTTACAGCATTTACTGGAAAAGATCATTGGCAAATCCTTTTACAAGCAAGAGCAATTGAGAATACAGCATATGTAGTAGCTCCTGCTCAAACTGGGATTCATTATGGAAGAAGGCAAAGTCATGGCCATGCAATGGTGATTGATCCTTGGGGTACAGTTTTATCTGATGCTGGAAAAACTCAGGGAGCTGCAATAGCCCCTGCCGATAAAGAAAGAGTAAAGAAAATTAGGGAGCAGATGCCAAGCCTTAAACATAGAAAAAACAAATTGTTTTCAAACTAATGATAAAGTTTTTAGATAATAAACTTTTTCGTTATTTATCCGTTTTTTTATTTTTAAATTCTTCAATCCTTCCAGTTAAATCATCAAGTGCTCTTGCGGCATGGGCTATAAATACAAATGGGGTTTTAGAATTAAGAACTAAATCAAATACAAATTTAAAAGCATACTTTCAGAAGGCTAATCAAATATCGGGAGATAGATTCTGGGTGGATTTCCCAGGAGAATTAAAAAACCCGAGAACAATAAAAGGTAATGGCCCAATAAAAGAAATTAGATTAGGTAAACCAGATAAGGGTAAAACAAGACTAGTAATTGAATTTAAGGAAGAGACTTATTTGAAACCTTTGACTTGGCATATGCTTGGCTTAGATCAAAATAGATGGAAAATTAAACTATTTAACCCAAAATATGCATTTAAAAAGATTGGTGAAGGTTTAGTTGAAAAGAAAAGAGGAAATATCAAATCAAGTAAAAATTTAATTTATAAGAAGAGAAATAATTATGGTTACTTGAAACTTCCAGAGGTAAAACGAAACAAGTTTGAGGTTGTAATCGATCCAGGGCATGGAGGACCTGATCCAGGAGCAATAGGTATTGGTGGTATTAGAGAAACAGATGTTGTTCTAGAGATTTCAAAAATAATTAAAAATTTACTTTCTGAGAAAGGTGTCAAAGTAAGGTTGACGAGAACAAATGACATTGATTTGGATTTGCCTCCAAGAGTCTCCATTGCTAATAATACCGATGCAGATATCTTTGTAAGTATTCATGCAAATGCCTCAAGAGGTAAAAGAAGAGATATAAATGGATTGGAAACCTTTTATTACAGAGGGTGGAGAGGAAGATTACTCGCTAAAAGAATTCAAAAACAAATTTTAAGGGTTTCCCCTGGGAGTCCTGATCGAGGAGTTAAACAAGGTAGATTTTATGTAATTAAAAATACTAGGATGCCTGCAGTTCTTGTAGAAATTGGATTTTTAACGGGAAGATTAGATGCAAGAAGATTAGAAAAAATAACCCATAGAAAAAGATTAGCCTATGCAATTGCAAAAGGAATCCTCGAATATCTAGTTAAAGTAGGGTGAAACTTAAAATAGGTATATTTGATAGTGGAATAGGTGGTTTTACTATCCTTAATTCTTTACTAAAAACACGTAAAGATGTAGAAGTTTTTTATTTGGCGGATACAAAACGAATACCTTTTGGGAACAAAAATTCTAAAGAGATTAGATTAATTGCAAAGGAGATTTGTACTTTTTTTGTTGATAAGAATTTGGATGCACTTTTAGTTGCTTGTAACACTACAAATGCGTGTGCGCTTGATATTCTAGAAGATAATTTAAAGGTTCCTTGTTTTGATCTTATAAACTCAGTATCGGAAATAGTTGATAAACAAATAATTGGTGTCCTAGCAACACAAACAACTGTTCGATCATCTTATTACAAGAAATCTATAAAAGCTAAAAAAGAGAATACGATAATATTTCAGCAAGAATGTCCAGAATTTGTATCAGAAATTGAAAAAGAAAAATTAAATATTGATAAGTTAAATAGTCTTTCAGACTTATACTTAAGACCACTAATAACTAAAAATATTGAAGAATTAATACTTGGATGTAGTCACTATCCCTTGATTTATGACTTTTTAAGAAAAAAATTAGATTCAAATATAAAAATTATTGATCCATCTGTAGCATTAATAAAAAAATTAAATGAATCTTTTGCTATTCCAAAAACTGACCGCTATGAGAGAATTTCTTTCGAAGATGTAAAATTTTTTGTTACTTCAGAAAGAGATGAGTTTTCCAATAAAGTAAAATTTTGGCTTGGAATTAATAAAGAAATTAGGTTGGTTTACCTCCGAAGTAATGTTTGATTCCTTAAGATATAGAAGAGGTCAATCATGAATACAGTAACAGAGCTACTACAACCAGTTGAAAACGATCTTGATGATCTTATTTTAGAACTGAAAAATCTAATAGGAGCTGGTCACCCAATTCTTCAAGCAGCAGCAGAACACCTTTTCAGTGCTGGGGGGAAAAGGTTGAGACCTGGTATAGTTTTATTGATTTCAAAAGCTATATCCCATGAATTTTGCTTAACAACTAAACATAAAAGGCTTGCTGAAATAACTGAGATGATTCATACAGCCTCATTAGTACATGATGATGTAGTTGATGAGGCGTCTACAAGAAGAGGAGTTGATACAGTTCATAGCAGATTTAATACCAGAGTTGCTGTTTTGGCGGGTGACTTTTTATTCGCCCAAGCAAGTTGGCACCTAGCAAATCTTGACAATGTAAATGTAGTAAAATTACTGAGTAGAGTAATAATGGATTTAGCAGAGGGTGAAATCAAGCAAAATTTAAATAGATTTGATTCGGCTCAATCTTTTTCTAAATACATCAACAAAAGTTATTGTAAAACAGCATCATTAATAGCCAATAGTTGCAAAGCAGCTGGAGTTTTGAGTGGGATTAATGATGAAAACTTAACCTCGTTGTACGATTTTGGTAAAAATATTGGATTAGCATTCCAAGTTGTAGATGACATTCTTGACTTTACTGGAAATGATAAACAACTTGGAAAACCTGCGGTAAGTGATCTTGCTAGCGGCTATCTTACCGCTCCAGTTTTATATGCCTTAGAAGAAAACAAACAATTGTCAGTTCTTATAAATAGAGAACTTGCTGAAAAAGATGATTTAGATGATGCTCTTAATATCATTATGAACTCTAAAGCTATTGAAAGTTCTAGGAAATTAGCTGAAGATTTTGCAATGCTTTCCAAAGAAGCTATAGTCTGGCTTCCTGATTCAGAATATAAAAGAGCTTTAATGGCTCTTCCAGAATTTGTTATAAGCCGTATTTATTAGATCTATTAGAAATAAATCTTTGAGCTAAATTAATATTAAAATTTTTGAAAAACTTAATTTTTTCGACTAAATTTATTAAACATAGTTCTATTTAATGTCATTAGATAAAAAAAATTCAATCAATAACATACTTGAAGAAAAGAGAATTTTCCCACCATCAAACAAATTTGCAGAAAACTCAAATATTAGTACTCAAGAAGAATTATTAAGCCTAAAAAAACTAGCATCAGATAATCCTATTGAATTTTGGAAATCTTTTGCAAATTCTGAATTAGATTGGTTTGAGCCATTTCAAACTGTATTAGATAACGAAAATGCGCCCTTTTTTAAATGGTTCAAAGAAGGAAAACTCAATATTACATATAACTGCTTAGATAGACACATTAAGAGAGGGCTTGGAGGAAAAACTGCACTTATATGGGAAGGCGAACCCGGAGATAGCAAAAAATATACTTACGAAGAACTTCTAAAAGAGGTATGTAAAGCAGCTAATGCATTAAAAGCAATTGGTGTTAAAAAAGGAGATTTGGTATGTATTTATATGCCGATGATTCCTGAAGCGATGTTTGCGATGTTAGCTTGTGCAAGAATTGGCGCGCCTCATTCAGTTGTCTTCGGAGGATTTTCTTCAGAAGCTTTAAAAGATAGGTTAATTGATGGAAACGCCAGATTTGTTATTACTGCTGATGGTGGCTTTAGAAAAGATAAGGTGATTGAACTTAAGAAAGCAGTTGATGCGGCTATCAAAAGTGGGGCAGATAAAGTTGTTGAAAAAGTAGTTGTTGTTCAACGATCCCAAAAAAATATTTCGATGGTTGATGATAGAGATTTTTGGTGGCACGAATTATTAAAAGATCAAAAAGATCATTGTGAACCTGAAATAATGAATAGCGAAGATAGACTTTTTATTCTTTATACTTCAGGCTCTACTGGAAAGCCCAAAGGTGTAGTCCACACTACAGGTGGTTACAATCTTTGGTCCCATTTAACATTTAAATGGATTTTTGACTTAAAAGATGACGATATTTACTGGTGTACTGCTGATGTTGGTTGGATTACAGGTCATAGTTACATAGTTTATGGTCCCTTATCTAATGGTGCTACAACCTTAATGTATGAGGGCGTGCCAAGACCCTCAAATTTAGGGGCTTTTTGGGAAATTGTTCAAAAATATAAGGTTTCTATTTTTTATACTGCACCAACTGCAATAAGAGCATTTATGAAGTCTGGGCGTGAAATACCTGACAAATATAATTTGGGGAGTCTTAGGCTTTTGGGCACAGTTGGAGAACCAATTAATCCTGAAGCATGGATGTGGTACAAGGATGTTATTGGTAAAGATAAATGCCCTATTGTTGATACTTGGTGGCAAACTGAGACTGGTGGTGTGATGATAAGTCCCTTGCCTGGAGTCGTTGCTACAAAGCCAGGGTCAGCTACTTTCCCTCTGCCAGGAATCGAAGTTGAAATTGTGGATAAGAATGGAGATAAGGTTAAGGAGAACGAGGGTGGCTATTTAATTATTAAGAAACCTTGGCCAGGAATGATGAGAACAATTCACGGAAACTCAGAGAGATATTTGGAGAGTTATTGGGAATATATTTCCTTTAAAGGAGAAAAAAATGTTTATTTTGCTGGAGATGGAGCACGTATTGATGAAGATGGATATATTTGGATTATGGGAAGAGTTGATGATGTCATAAGTGTTTCAGGACATCGGTTAGGAACTATGGAAATAGAATCTGCTTTGGTAAGTCATAAATCAGTTGCAGAGTCTGCAGTCGTTGGCAAAAAAGATGATTTAAAAGGTGAAGTTATAGTTGCTTTTGTATCTCTAGAGAAAGACGTGAAGGGTTCTTCAGAATTAGTGGAGGATCTAAAGAAACATGTTGTTAAAGAAATTGGAATTATCGCAAAGCCTGAAAAGATTATAGTTTCTGACTCTCTTCCGAAAACACGTAGTGGAAAAATTATGAGGCGAATTTTAAGATCTTTGGCTGCTGGAGAAAAAATTAGCGGTGATATAAGTACTCTTGAAGATAGTTCTGTTTTGGAAAAGCTGAAAGAATTATCCTAATGAGATTCATCAATTAAATTGGAAATTTTTTTTATAGTATTTCTTTTAAATTCATCATCGGCCCAGTCTCCCAAAAAATTTTCTCTTAATCCTGCGCTGGCAATTATAGTGTGTGTACCTTTTAACATTACCCCCTTAGAATTATCTTCTTTTCTTGCTTTCAGACAAGAAAATAATTTATCTGTTTGATCTAATTCGTCTGAGTTGAATTTTATTAGGAAGTTATTTTTTTGATTATATGTTTTTTCAATTAATCGCAAAGTTCTTTCAGGGCTTGGGCTAAATTCACTATTGAATTCTAATTTTCGAGAAATTTGTTTCAATAATGGAATAGATTTGTTAGCACTGAAGTTATTAAAACTTATTGATATGAATTTTTCGCAATTTCTTCCACCATCAGGAGAAATTAGATGAAGTTTGCAGCCTAGGCTATGACCAATTCTTATTGAAGGAATTGATGCTCCTATTCTCTTGTATAAAGATATTCGGCAATTCTTGAAATCCCTCCATGCTTTAATAGCAAGTTGTTGGTGATCGAATTGAGGAGTGTATTTATATGCATGTACTGCATAGTTTTTATTAATTAAACTCTCTATGAATCTTTTATAAGTTAAATCTGGTTTAGAAGCCAGATAACTTCCACCAATAAATTCCACAATTTTTTTAGGATTTGAAGGCCAATAACAAAAATTATTAAATTGATATTTTGTAAAAGTCATCTTTAATAAACTAAAAATGTATGAAAATTATTTTCTAATCATGTTTCTTAATTTATATTAACTTAAGAGAAATTTTTATTAAATGCGTCAAGATAAATGAAAGTGTTTTCAGCTAATTGGATCTATCTAACAAAAAAAAAATAAATCAATTGGATATTCTTCAGGATCAAGTCATCAGTTATCCCTCTGAAGAGGGTGTTGCTAATCAAAATAAAAAAATTGAAAAAATTTTAATTCTTGATACTGAAACAACAGGTTTAGACGAAAATAAAGATGAAGTGATAGAGATAGGTTGTATTTTGTTTGATGTATCTTTTAAGTGTGTGCTTTCACAAGTTTCATTTTTATTTCCAGTTAATAATAATGAAGCCGAGCATGTTAATGGTATATCTGCTGAAGTAACTAATATCTCTCAACCATGGGAGGATGGATTAAATTTCTTTCTGAAACTTGTCGATTGTTCGGATTTCATTGTCGCGCATAATGTAGAGTTTGATAAGAAATGGTTTGGGAAAGGAAAATTACCTAAACTTAATAAAAAATGGATATGTAGTTTAGAAGATATTAATTGGTCTTTTAAAAAATCACTAAAAAATAGACCCTCAGTAACTGATCTAGCTTTATCTTTTTCAATACCAGTTTGGAATTTACATAGAGCTTTATCTGATTGTTTTTACATATCTGAGGTCTTCAAAAAATGTGATAATTTAGAGGAACTCCTACTTAAAGCTACTGAACCAAGGTTTTTATACAAAGCAATGATTGGTTACGAAGATAGGTCTTTAGCTAAAAATGCTGGGTTCAGATGGAATAATCCTGTGCAAGGAGCTTGGTCAAGAAAATTAACTACTGATGAGGCAAAAAATCTTGATTTTAGAGTTGAGATTTTGAATTAATATTCAATAAATATTTGACTCAGAAAATATCTAGTGCATCTTACAGGGCATCCACTTATTACCCATTTTATGTGCTCCAATACATCCGTATTTTGAGGCAGCCTTTTCAGCTTCTTGTTTAGTGTTAAATAGATTTGACATCATATTTTCTTTGCTTGAATTTGAAAATTGTTTGGAATGATTATGATGATTGTTTTGAGAATTAGGCGAATACTCCCATATTCCCATAGTCGTTACACCGGCAGATATAATTCCCATCCCTACTACTGATAAATTAACTATTCCCATTGCGACTGCACCAAAAGAAAATACACCCATTGGTACTACACCTATACTTATTACTCCCATCGGCACTATTCCTATTGAAACTATACCAAGAGGTGCTATTCCAAAAGCAATTTTTTTTGGTTTTGTACCGCAATGTTGATTCTCTTTACTTTTATTAATTCCCAATAGTTTTTCTAAATGTTAAATTAAAATTGTCTCACAAAATAACCAATCAAAGATTAATTTCTAGATGAATTAAAAATTTTGAATTATTTTTTAGAACTTTGAATAACTTAAAAAACCTAAGAGGAACAGTTGACCTATTTCCTGATCAATTAATAAAGTGGCAAAACGTTGAAAAAATTTTATTAGAGCAGCTTTCTAGAGCGTCCATCAATGAAATAAGAACACCAATATTAGAAATGACCGAATTATTTATAAGAGGAATTGGTGAAGGAACAGATGTTGTCAGTAAGGAAATGTATACATTTCTTGATAGGGGGAAGAGATCTTGTACTTTAAGACCTGAAGGAACAGCCTCAGTCGCACGAGCGTTAATACAAAATGGAATATCGTCTAATCCTCTTCAAAAACTTTGGTACATGGGTCCTATGTTTCGATACGAAAGACCTCAAGCAGGCAGGCAAAGACAGTTTCATCAATTAGGTGTTGAGTTTATAGGACATGATTCAGTTAGAAGTGATGTTGAAATTATTGCTTTAGCTTGGGATATCTTAGGTAAATTAGGAATAAAAGAACTCAATCTTGAAATAAATACGTTAGGCGATACAAATGACAGATTAAATTTTCAAAAATCTTTCTTAAAATGGTTAGAAAAAAATAAAGATTCTCTAGATTTAGATTCTCAGAATAGAATATCTAAAAACCCTTTGAGGATATTGGATTCAAAGAATATTCAAACTAAAAAGGTTCTTGAAAATGCACCAAGATTATTTAATTTTTTATCTGAAAAAAGTCTTAAAAGATATTTAGACTTAAAAAGACAACTAGAGTTTCTAAAAATACCTTATGTAGAAAATTTTAATCTTGTAAGAGGTTTAGATTATTACACTCATACAGCTTTTGAAATTACTAGTGGGGCTCTGGGCTCCCAAGCTACAGTTTGCGGAGGAGGGAGATACGACGATTTAATAAAACAAATGGGAGGGCCAAACACTCCTGCGATTGGTTTCGCTATTGGTTTAGAAAGATTGATTTTACTCGCAGGAAAAGAGCTTGAAATTCCAAGAAATACTGATATCTATATCATTAATCAAGGCTTAATTGCTGAATCATTAGCAATGGATTTATCTAGAAAATTAAGAAATTATGATTTGTTAGTTGAGTTAGATTTGAGCGGAGCCTCATTTTCTAAGCAATTTAAAAAGGCAAATAAATTTAAATCTAAAAGTATTATTGTTATTGGTGATGATGAGGCAGTTAATGGGGAATTTATTATAAGGCTCTTTGATCAATCAGGTAATGGGAATGAAGAGGAGCTTATATCTTTTGAGAATGATATTAAATTAGAAAATTGGATAAATAATAACTTACTTGTAAAGTGATGTTCTTGAAGATAGTGATAATTTTTCTTTTTATATTAATTTTTTTTAATTTAAAGAGTTTTCTTAAATTAAATAGAAAACAAAAAGTTTTTAATTCTAAAAAAATAACAACTTTCAATAAAAAGAATCTTAATAATTGGATGAATTTAACTAAAAAAGAAAGATATAACTTAACAAAACAAGATTCTTTAAACTACATGGATAAAAGAAAACTTTTATTAAAAGAAATTAGAAATGAATATAAGAAAATATCTAGAAAAAATTCTGAGGGGAACATTAAGAAAAAATAATTATGGAAAATTACTGGACTTCTAATAAAACCATAAAAGGACTAAGACATTTTGTTTTAGTAAATGAGACTAAAGAAAAAGGAAATATTAGTTTTTTAATGGTTTCTGTCCTTGATTCTGAAATTAACTTAAAAACTTCTTATGAAGAATTAGTAAATAGTGGAAATTGGCACAAGGGTTGGATCAATCTTTCAAAGCATCAATCGATTACAGAAGAATACGTTAACTATAAATCCATCAATAAAGGAAAGGTTATCGATGCAATGTTCATTAATGAAGATTCTTTATTTAATATTTCTTAATTTGATATAAATCTTTCAAATTTCTTTTCTTTGTAAATACTAGGTTTTTTGTGACTTAATAATTATTTAAAAGTTTTACCCCTTTCAAAAAAATAAAATTAACGTTATCAAGGATTAATAATATTTACTTAATTCAATGTTAGGGGATATGTGGAGCTCATCTGAGTTGACCTCGGAAAAACTGGGAATAACTGAAATTAAACTTTCTTTTTTACGTGAAAATGGAATTCTCAAGCCTGGGATTCATTGGAAAAGCTCTCCACTCGGTCAGAAAAAACCTTGGAAACCCAAAGCGCTATACAATATAAAAATGTGTAGAGAAATAATTAATAAATTTTATTCTGAAGAAAACTACAATATTGCAGCCTAAAAAATGATGTATTACTCCTGATTTATTTTGGGAAAATAAATAAGATATTTATTCGATTAGATTCTCATCCTTACACTCAATAAGAGTGTTTTGCAAAGTTGGATACAAGTTAATCATGTTTATATATTGTTTCGATTTTCTGTAAGATTTTGCAGCCTTTTTGTAATGAACTTTAGATTTCATTTCTAGTGAAAATTTTCTAGAAGACTCTTGAGAAGTAGTCATAATATTAGATGTCTTATCCCATATTTAATAATTGTTTGAAAATGAGGCAATAACTACCACGGTGTAATGAAACAAAACATCGTTTTATGTCAGCAAAATGAAATTTATTTAACTTATTTGAATTTAAAAATACTGGTTTATTTGGCAAAACTTATATCTCTGAGAATAATTTTTCTTCATTAAATCTACCTTCTTTACTCTTGTCTTGCCCTAAGAATAATTTTTGTTTAGTAATAGTTAGGATTACTAACCTTTACAATTTTGTTATGAATTCAACTGTTTGGTGAAATATAAAGTATTCTCAAAACGTTTAAGCTAATCAATTCCTAAATGCAAACCTATGGAAATCCAGATACTACCTATGGATGGTGGGCTGGTAATTCAGGTGTAGCAAATCGCTCAGGAAAATTCATTGCTGCTCATGTAGCTCATGCAGGATTAATTGTTTTCTGGGCGGGTGCATTCACCCTTTTTGAACTTTCACGATTTGACCCAAGCGTCCCAATGGGTCATCAACCTCTAATCGTTCTTCCTCACTTAGCAACTCTTGGAATAGGGTTTGATGCTAATGGTGTTGCGATGGGAGATACTAAACCTGTTCTAGCGATAGCAATAGTTCACTTAGTTTCTTCTATGGTTTTAGCAGCCGGAGGACTTTTACACTCTTTACTTCTTCCTGGAAATCTAGAAGATTCTGATGTAGCAAGAGCTAGAAAATTCAATATTGAATGGGATAATCCAGACAAATTGACATTTATTCTTGGTCACCATTTAATTATTCTTGGTTTCGCAGTTATCGCTTTTGTTGAATGGGCAAGGGTTCATGGAATTTATGATCCAGCTATTGGTTCTGTAAGACAAGTTGAGTATGAATTAAATTTGGCCAAAATTTGGAATCACCAAACAGACTTTTTGACTATTGATAGCCTTGAAGAAGTAATGGGAGGTCATGCTTTTCTTGCTTTCGTTGAGATTACTGGTGGTGCTTGGCATATTGCTACTAAGCAAGTTGGTGAATATACCAAATTTAAAGGTAAAGGACTTCTCTCAGCAGAAGCAGTTCTCTCATGGTCACTAGCCGGAATAGGTTGGATGGCTATTATTGCAGCCTTCTGGAGTGCAGCTAACACAACAGTTTATCCAACTGAATTCTTTGGTGAACCACTTGAATTGAAGTTTAGTATTTCTCCTTATTGGGTAGATACTGTTGATCTTCCTGATGGTGAGTACACTTCAAGGGCATGGTTAGCTAATGTTCATTACTATTTTGGATTCTTCTTTATACAAGGTCATCTATGGCACGCTTTAAGAGCACTAGGCTTTGATTTCAAGAGAGTTACAAATGCTATCAGTAATATTGATAGTGCAACAGTTACTCTTAAAGATTAATTTTCAAATTTTTCTTACCAATATCTAAAGGCTCCTAATACCGGAGCCTTTTTTATTTGAAAAATTTTGTTTATTAATTTAGATTTAGAGTTATATGTTTTTGAAATCATTGAATATTTTTTCGATCCAGAATAAAGATATTTTTTCAAATTCTCTATTGATAAGTTTTTTTGGATTGTTATTTATATTTTTTTTGTTGATTTTTGGAAGGAAATTTAAACTAGCTGTTCAACTTGAGAGATTTGGATTGCCGATAGCAGTTATATCAGGAATTTTAGGTATATCTATAGGCCCATTTGGTGCGATACACTTTTTACCAAAAGAAACAATAAATGTTTGGAGTAATTTTCCTACTCCTCTTTTATCATTAGTCTTCGCAACTTTAATGATGGGAAGACCTATACCGAATATAAATGGTTTAGTTAAACCGATTTTTAATCAATTTCTATTAGCTCTTTCACTAGGTTTCGGACAATTTTTTGTCGGTGGCCTTGTTGTTAAATATTTTCTGCCTCCATCTATGGACGCAAATCCTCTAATGGGTTGTTTAATAGAGGTAGGTTTTGAGGGCGGTCATGGAGCTGCATCAATAATCGGTGAAAGTTTTAATAAACTAGGTTTCCCAAATGGTTTAGATCTTGGTTTGGCTATGGCAACAATGGGTCTTTTATCCTCTTCAATATTGGGTAGCATATTCATCTTCCTTGGTAGAACTTTAGGTCTTTCAGATACTGAGCAAATTCTTGAACAAAAAGATACTCTAATGGGAAAAAATAAGACAGGAATTTTTGCAGATTTAAGAATTTTTATAATAAATCTTGGATTCTCTGGTTTGGCAATTTCTTTTGGTATTTTGCTACTTAAATTTTTAAGGTATATTTCAAGTTCTTTTGGAGATTTTTCGAAGGAAATTATTTTTTCACTACCAGTATTCCCTTTTATCCTTATAGGTTCGCTCCTTATAAGATATATTTTAGAGAAAACCAAAAATACAGAATTTATTTCAAATATTCTGCAAAGGGAGATTGGTATTTTATCCACAGATTTGTTGATTTTTACAGCTATGGCGAGTTTAGATATCGCAGTTGTTTTTGATAATTGGATACTTATTTTAGTGTTTACTATTTTCGGTTTATTTTGGAATTTAATCTGCATTGCTTATTTCGCATACTTTATTTTTGATGATTATTGGTTTGAAAAAAGCTTGATAGAGTTTGGTAATTCTACGGGTGTAGTAGCTTCTGGGTTACTTCTTTTAAGGCTTGCAGATCCTAAAAATATTTCTAAGACTTTACCAATTTTTACGTCAAAACAGCTTTTTGCTCAGTTAATTCTTTCTGGGGGACTATTTACAGTTCTTGCACCATTAATGATTTCTAAAATTGGGTTAGATTATTGGACAGAAATTTGTGCCCTAATTACATTCGCAATTCTTTTTATTGCATTGATTTTTAATAAAGTAGAGATGAAAAAGTTTCAATAAGAACCCTAGAATAGTATTAGCCTAAATTTTATTTTAATGTCATTTACTCCCTACGATATTCCACCTCAAGAAAATAAAGGCAAGTGGTTTAGGAGCCATTTACTCGGAAGGGAAATCGAACTAGGAGAATTGTATAGTCTTGGATCAAATGATTTAGATTTGCTAATGGCGGAGACTGCAGAAATTAGAAGCGATCTTGATTTTAAGGAAAAAAATATTGGAAAATTTAGGACTGCAGGATATTTTTTGGAGTTAGCAAGAATAATTGAAAAAAGGAAGTTGTTAGAAAGTTAATTAAAAGGAAAATAATTCTTTCTATAATTAGGTTCCCATAATTCGTATTTATACATTAAGGTTTTAAATTCTTTATTTTTCTCAAATGAATCTAACCAGTTTTTTATCGAGGGTTCAAAATAATTTACCCTTTTTTGACTTTCACAAGCGATTCTAAATTGTCTTACAAAAGGCCAAACAGACCAATCAGCGATTGTGGGGCTATCTCCAAAAAAATATTTGTTTTCTGCAAGTAGTTCGTTCCATCTCTTTATAAATTTAATAGCATTTGTGAAATGAAATTCTTCATCACTATCTTTATATCTTGTGGCATATTTAAATCGATCTAAATGATATTTGAATTCGTTATCGTTTTCATTAATTATTTTAAAAATATCTTCCTTTTTGTTCTCAGGAAAATAAATTAATTTGATTTTTTCCTTTTTCGACTCTGAGAGAGCCCACAGGATGATTTCAAGACTTTCTTCAATAACTTCACTATTTTTTTTTATAAGAATTGGAACGGTTTTCGTCTTTGAATTATTTAAAAAATCTAAAGGTTTATTTTTTAAATCAATTTCTCTTATCTCTACTTTTATTTCGCTAATTAACAGGGCCCATCTTGCACGAATTGCATATGGACATCTTCGAAATGAATATAAAATATCGTTTTTCATATTGTAAAAACTTTTAATTTCCCTAATTCTTTTAGTATTATCTAAATAGGAACAGTATTAATTTTACAACGCAAATGTCGGGATATGTTTACCTTATTAGAGTAGGAGACCTTTATAGGATTGGGAAAACGGATAATCTTGAAAAAAAAATTAAAAAATTAAAGCCAGATGAATTATTAACATCAATTATGACTAAGGAGCCAGAAACTCTTGAAGCAAGATTACTAAGAAAATATAAGTCGCAAAGAATTCCTGAAACTGGTTATTTAAAGCTTTCTAAAAGACAAATTAGAGAATGTAAAAAGCAATTTGAACTAAAAGGTAGCTTACCTCACACTTTAGATGCTGAAGTTTCTATAACTCTATTTGCATCTTTTTTATTGTTTTCATTAGGTTCTTTTATTTTTAATTATTTAAATTTTGGATTTATAAGATCTATATCTTATTCTTTCGGAATGGCATCTCTACCAATGGTTATATTATTTATTACAGGTAGTTTTGGCGGATACTTTTCTGAAGATTTATCTCTTTTTTCATTGTTAACTAATCGAATAAAAGGTTTGTTTATTGCAATTGCAATGCTTTCAATGGCTTACTTAATTTTTAATTTAGGTTAAATTTCATAGTTACAATTTAAGGCGATTTCAAATGGAACTGATTGGGTAGGTAACTTAAGAATAGTTGAGCATATTTCAGCAATATCTTCAGGTTGTGTCATGCTTGATTTGTCTAAAGAAGAGATATTTTGGGCCATTTTTGTATTAACCCAGCTTGGGCAAATTGCAGAAATCCTTATATTTTTATCCCAACCTTTGTTTTTCATAGTTTGGCATAATCCCATCAAAGCAAACTTTGAAGAAGAATAAGCGGCTAAATCACCTTTGGATCTTTTACCACTCATTGAAACTAAAACAATAATTCTTCCTCTTCCAGAGGTACATAAATGATCCCAAGAAAGCCTACATAAATGCCAAATTGCCAAAAAATTGATATTTAATGTATTTAAAATCTCTTCTTCATCACCATCTTTGTATAAGAAAGGAACTTTCGATAATACTCCTGAACAATTTATTACTGAATCAAATCCTCCAAATTCATCTACGGTATTCTTTATCCAATTTTCGGCTGTAAATTTTTTTAAAGCATCATAGTGGTTGATTATAATTCTCCCTTCTGGCCATTTTTTTGGATCAATATCGCTTCCTTTTAATGATTCTAAATCTCTTATGCCAACACTAATTCTATTGCCTTCTTTTAATTCTTTATGTGCAATATTTAGTCCAATACCTCTACTGGCTCCACTTATTAATATGGTTCTCATTTTTTAACTATATATTTGGAAATATTATCCTTAGTAACATTTTAAATTCTCTTCCATGCATAATCATAAGCCCTTTTTTTACACTCCATGGAGCCTTTATAAACATTATGCACATAGCATATACAATCTCTTTTAAAGAAAGCGTATCAGTTAGAAATCCATACCATTGATTTTTAGGTAGTTGGAAAAAACTTCCAAAAAATTCTCTCAATAGTTTCTCATCAAACCTCATGAGTTTTTCTAAACCAAATTGGTAAAGTGATTTCTTCCTAATTAATTCTTTTGACCATAAAGTTTCCCAACCTTTTCTAGCAATATGATAAGTACTTAGATTTTTGTTTTTAATTGCTTCTGAGACTGCCTTTGCGACAAGTGGAGCTCTTCTTAAAACATTACCAATTAAATATCCAGATGCAGGATGTACCATTGAAGCAGCACCACCATATCCAAGTATTTGTTGTTTGAAATCTGGGATTGGCATATTCATAGGAAGAAATAAGCCAAGCTCTTCGTGCTGCATGCTTGTAATTGATATATCTCGATAAGAAAGCCTCTTCTCTAGTCTCTCTTTTAAATTTTCCATTGTTAGAGGATTTACCAAACCAAGAGATGTCTCTTCAAGAAAATATTTCCCATCCCCCATATCCATGGCATAAAGAAAAGTTGGCGGTTCTTTTTTTTGCTCATCGTTAAGATGATCATTTCTATAGTCCATTAATACAAACTGCCCTTTCTTAAGTGGAGGTTTACTAAAGTTACCTACTATCCCATAACAAGTTTGGACTGCTAAGGGACCACAGGATTTTAATTTAAGAAAAACAGGATCATACCCTGTTGCATCTACTACTAATTTTGCAGAGTAAGTTTTGCCATCGTTTGTAGTTACTGTACTTTTGTATTTTTCAAAATGTATTTTGTTTGCAAAGCCTTGATGCCATTTAATATAAGACTTATTGCATTCGTTAAACCAATAATTGTGGAGTTTCTTCTTATCAAATAGTCCATAATCTAGTGAATGTTCAGTGGCTTTATTCTCGTCGTCCTGCTCTTCTAAAGCGCCATGCCCAAAAAAACTTACAGTATTCTTCCATCTATATTCAAGTAAATCCTGAAGCCCGAGTTGATCAACTTCTTTCCCCCAAATGCCATATGTATTTGGCCAAGGTTCATCTGGTCCATTTGGAGAAAGTACTTCAACATCTAATTTTTCCTTCCCTAAAGCTGAGGCAATAGCCATACCTGCAGGCCCTGCACCCAAAACAAGAACATCTGGTATATTTTCTTTTGACATTAAATATAAATCTTATGATTAAAGAAATTTATGGAAAAAATTATTACTTCTGAGCCTAGAACTATATTTTTCATCCAATACTTATAATGAGAGTAGATTAATAATAATCAAATTATTCAAATACTAGTGACTAAGTTTTCAGTGTTTTAACAATAATTTATAAGATTACAAAATAAAAAAAACTTTATTTATTTTTTTATCATAAATAAAATATAAGGATTTAAATGATTAAAAATAAAAATATTTTAATTACTGGAGGTAATTCAGGAATAGGGTTTTTTGCCATTATTAATTTACTGAAGACGAAAAATATTTTATATGTTGTAATAAAAAACGAATTAAGAAAGAATGAATTTCTCAGAAAAATCGAGAAACATTTTGATAAAAATTACCTTAGTAAATTTTTAAATATTATTGAAAATTGTGATCTTTCAGATCTAGAGAATATTAAAAAAATTAAAGATTACTTTATTAGTAAAAAGATTTTTTTAGATGTACTTGTTTTAAATGCAGGATTGCAATATACAGGCTCTTTTTATCCTAAAGTATCAAAACAAGGCATAGAACTTACTTTTGCAGTAAATCATCTTGCACATTTTTACTTGGTAAATGTCCTAAAAGATTTTATTAGAGATAAAGAAGAATCTAGAATCATTATTACATCATCAGATGTACATGACCCCAAAAGTTCAGGTGGGAATATAGGAAAGAAAGCGGGACTTAATAACCTAGTTAATTTAAGAAAAAAAGTAACTGGGCAATTTTTAAATTTTAATGCTGATAAAGCTTATAAAAATAGTAAGTTATGTAATATTTTGTTTGCTAAAGAACTTGAAAAAAAATTAAAAATTTCCTCTAGTAAAATTTCTGTAATTACTTGGGCTCCTGGTCTAGTAATACCAAATGATGATCTTGGTTTTTTTAGATACAGTAAGCGTTTTAATCTCTTTGGATATTTAATTTTTTCTAAAGCTGCAAAAAATATTTTAGGAATTTCTGAAAGTATAGAAAATGCTGGTAGGATACTTTCTGAAATTGTTTTTGATTCAAATTTAAATAATATTGGTTACGTTCATTTAAGTAATAAACTTATATCTTTTAAAAAACATAAATTAGTTGAAAGTAAGGTTAGTGATGAGGCAAATAATTCTGAGTTGGCTTCAAAACTCTGGATTTTAAGTGAAGAGATTTGCAGATCATTTGGCTTTGTTACTTTCAATATTTAAGGTTTGTGTTGGGAATGCAAACTCTATATTATTAACCGCAAATTCCTCAATAATTTTTAAATTTATAGATTGTTGAGCTTCCATTGCGGAGAGATAATTATTTGTTGGGATGTAATAAACAAGTTCGAAATTAAGACTGAAGTCGCCAAAATCTGTGAAATGACATCTATCAAAAGACGCATCTTTTGTCTCTTCAACTATTTTTTTAATTATTATTGGAATCAATTTCATAAGTTTTGGAGAGGTTTCATAAACTACTCCCAATTTATGCACTAACCTTCTTTTTTCCATTTGGGCATAATTTGAAATTATTCCATTTGTTAGGGCGCTATTGCTCATTACTATTACTTCTCCATTAATACTTCTTATTCTTGATGATCGTACTCCCACTCTCTCAACCATTCCGAGGACCCCATCAGATTTTATAAACTCACCTTTTTGAAAAGGTTTATCAAGCAAAATTGTTATATATTCAAAGAACTCCTGAACTGGATCCTTCAAAGCCAATCCTGCTCCAATACCTCCTGCACTTAGTAAAGCCCAAATAGCAGTCATTTGAACACCTATATTTTGTAAGAAAAAAATTGAGCCAATACTCCATGTTAATGCTTTTATCAATGGAGTTAGTGAAGATACCATCGAACTAATAGAGGAATCATTAATTTTCGAGGTCGTTTCTGTTAATGATCTTATTAAAGCTTTGTTGAGAGCTTTTATTATGATTATTAATATAAATAATTTCAAAATATTTAATAAGACAGAGATGAAAGTTATTTCATCAGTAAAAAAATAGTCAATTGAAAAATAAAATGATAGGAGGAAACCTATAGGTTTTATAATTCCAGAGATCACCTCAAAAATAAAATCATCGAAATTTGTTTTTGTTCTTTTGGAAATCTTTTTAAAAAATATTTTTGAAACTTTTGAAATTATTATCGACAATAAAGTTCCAATAAAAAAAATAGATAGTGCCAGAAGGAAGTTTTCAGTAACTAATTTCATATTCAAATAAACCCTTTAAATTTATCTCTAATAAAATTTTAAATTATCTCAAAACAACAAACCAGTCTTTATTTTTCTTTAACTATTTATTATGTTTCTAATTTCTTTAAATTCTTCTCTATCCGCAGTTTTGCATAATTCAAAAATTATTGATTCAGTTGTTGTTAAGATCGCCCCACTCTGAGCCATTCTTTGTAATGCTATTTCATGATCTACCCTATTTCGACTTCCCATGGAATCTGATATAAGAATAACTTCAAATCCTTTTTGTAAACAATCTAAGACTGTTTGTTGAATACAAATATGCGTTTCGATCCCACAAACTATCAAATTAGTAATTTTCTTATCTTTAAGTTCTTTTAAAAAATCTTCTAATTTAGCTAGGCTGAATTCCATTTTTTCAAATTTTCTAAATTCTGCTATGGGTGATAATTCAGGTATCGTTACTCCCAATTTGAGCGGGTTTTGTTCAGATACAAATATGTTTTCTTCTAAAATTTGGTAAGCATTTATTAGCTTTTTAATGTTTTTGATTATTGAATCCTTATTAAAAATTGGTCTTATTATTTTTTCCTGAATATCAATAATTATCAAGGCGTTTACTCTCGATGATAATTTATCAGAAGAGATTTCTTGATCATTCATCATTTATATATAAAGATACATTTAACATAATATTTTGAAGAACTTTAGTAAACATTTTAAATCAATAAGTTGTTTTCCTCTCATCTAGAGTTATTATTGAGAATAGCCATTGGTTAATTTTGTCATTATCCTCTCAATACAAAGTCATAACATCTCCTCTTGGTGATGGATTACATAAAGATGGGAAGAGATTAACTCCTCAGAGGCTAAAAGTTCTTAATTTATTTGAAAATATTGGCTCTGGAAAGCATCTTAGTGCTGAAGAGGTTCATGAAAAGTTAGTTAAAACAAGCTCCAAAGTTTCACTAGCAACAATTTATAGAACTTTAAGACTTTTAGTACAAATGGGGTTACTTCATGAATTAGAACTCAGTGAGGGTGGACACAGATATGAACTACTTAGCAACGATACACCTGATCATCATCATTTGATTTGCATTAGGTGTGGAAGAACAGAAGAATTCGAAAATGACGAGGTTTTAGAGGCAGGCAAAGTTGCAGCAAAAGTTAATGGTTTTAAACTAATTGAATCCTCTTTAAATGTAAGAGCTATTTGTCCTAATTGCATTTAGCAAGTTTTAACTTAAAGTCCCTCCACAACTTGACCCTGCACCTGCAGTGCAAGCAAAACAATGTTCTTTTACAGCTACCCCGTAGTCAAAAGTAAATGATTCATCCAATAGATCAAAAAGTGTCTTTGGTCCTTTATTCTCTCGGAAATTTATCTGTTGGTTGAAGTCACAGTCATAAATTTCTCCTAGCCAATTTACGCTAATTGTCTTTTTACACATAAGATTTTCTAAATTTTTTTCATTAAAATTTTCTTTTAGTAATTTGTAATAAGTATTTAGTTTCCCCTCCCTTCTAAGAGATTCTTCATATCTATTTATTGGCATATTAGTTATTGTGTATAAATTATTAAAAACGATATTGAATTTTTCGAATAGAATTTTTTTATAATCCTTCTCCAATATTTCCTGAGAAGGAGGAAGAATTGGGCTTACAGGATTGTAAACAAGATTTAATTGTAATCCATTCTCTTTCTTTCCATAGCCTAAATCATTAAGAATTTTAATGGCATTAATACTTTTTTCAAAAACGCCAAAACCCCTTTGAAAATCAACATTATTTTTTTCATAACACGGTAGCGAAGCAGTTACTGTCACTTTATTTTTTGCAAGGAATTGAGGAAGATCTTCATAACCCTTTTCAAAAAAAATTGTCAAATTGCACCTATCAATAATATCAACTTGTTTTGTGCTTAAGCTGGTTATTAGGTTTTTAAATTCTGGGTGAAGTTCTGGCGCACCGCCTGTTATATCTAAAGTCTTGATTTTATATTTTTCAATTATCTTGGGAATAAGAGATATCATTTCATTGGACATCTTTTCAGTCCTTAGGGGACTCGAATTGACATGACAATGCCTACAAGCCTGATTGCATTTATAACCTATGTTAATTTGCAATGTTTCTATAGGTTCTTTATAAATTGAAGGGAATTTTTCTTTCATGAATCTATTATTTATAAATTGTCATTCGAAAATAAAAAAGTCAACTATTTTTTTTAAAGTTTGATCTCTCATTAGCAAGTTCAATAAACCAACTTATGTATTCTTTGGGACCATTTTTAAAAACTATGTCAAATTTTAGGTTGTCTTGAAAATCACTGATCCCTATTAAACCAGTTTTTTTTATAGAGGGTCTTTCAACTTCACCAGAACTACTATCTACAAAAATTATTTTATTCTTAATCCCAAATTCATTACCTAATATTTGTATTAATTCTAGAAAAGACCTGTCACTTCCACCTCTTGAATAACTTTTTTCATCATTATTTTTTTTTGATGTGACTGTATCACCAACTCCTACAATCAAAGGCATATCTTCTATTTGAATAGTTCTTTTGCATAAATCAATTTTTTCCGTAACAGAATTTGGAGAGTTTCTAAAATTAAAATTTCTTCCAAAAGGAGCTTTACCAGTTTTATCCGCAATAAATTTATTTAAAAGAAATAAAACTCCAGAATCTTTAACTGCTCCTTTAATAAGTAATTGTATGTCTGTTGATCCGATATCATCTTGAGAAGAAAGTTTAATTGTTTCTCTACCATTTTTATTACCTAAATTTGGTGAAATATGAAGGAAAAATGAGTTTTTGAGGCCTTCGGATTCAGCTTTTAAAATGATTTCATTCATCATTTTTTCAAAACTTATTTGAATAAGCTTTCTTTTATCAGAATCTTCATGAACTAAATCAAATAGACTATTGAAATTTATCGTTGGCGAGAAGCGTGTTTCACATATTGATTTTACTGCGTGAAAATTGATATCCTCTTGGCTAAGTTCAGGAAAAATATTCTTAACTATATAATTGAATTTTGGTCTTATTAAACTAGGTACTTTAGATAAAAAACTTAGTTCTTTTTCTGAGACTCCTTCAAAACTTATTTCACCATTACTGTCTTGATACTCTACTCCACAGGCAGCTAAACCTCTTAAATATAGTTCTTTGCTTTTAGGCTCAGTAGTGCTCCTTAAACTCCTCTCTATTATTCTGTTAACTCCTCTTGGACCTTCATGTTCCCCGCAAGTTAATACAAAGAATTCCTCGGCAAATTCTTTTACTGCATAGATATATTTTGATTCTAATTCTCTAGTCATTGGATCTTTAACTAAAGGGATACAAACTCCGTCAATGTCTTGAATAAATAAGATATTTTTAGAGGAAATTAATTGTTTTTGTTCATTTAAATTACTTGCCATATATTCCATATTTATAATTATTTTCCTTTAATTACCACTTTCTCAGAAATTATAAATTAAAAAACTCAATATTTTCAATAAATAATTTGCTATGGTCAAAAATTGCTTTAATGTAGAAAAATGCTGGTATGTGTAAGAAATTAAAAAAATTATCAAGAGTTTCCAAAAATGAAGAATAATTTCGTAGAAAACATCAAAGATAAATATTTTTATTCATTAATTGAAGATATAGATAATAGCAAAGTTGGATTTTACAGTGTTGGTTTATATCCTGCATCACTAGCATACAACTGTGCTATGCATGGGAAATCAAATAATATTCTCTTGGCTCCTAGGGAAGATAGAGATTTGTTAGGTGCTTTCTCAAATGATGTTATTTCTGATATGGATAATGAGATTATTGAAAAGATTAAGAGAATGGGAAATTATTCTTCAGAGGGAGAAATAAAGTCTTTTGATCTAAAAGATCTTCTCTTGAAATGTGAGATAGTTATTCTTGCTTCAAATAGTAATCACATACAGGATGATGTTAAAAATGCTTTAGAACTCAGAAAAAATTTAAAAAGAGAAAATGTGGTTCTTGGCTGTCTAGTCGGTTCTTTTTGTATTGATAATCAAAGTAAAAACCCTTTTATTCTTTGTAATAAATATCCAAATTTAGCTTTTTTTACAGGATTTCATCGTCACGGAGCTTTACGAAATCCTAATGATAGTTTTACTGCAAATTTCTGCCATCCTGATGCGCTAATAGCATTAATAGGAGCACGCATTTTGAATCAATTATCACCGAAAATTCAAGTTTCTCCTGGAGTTCACAATATTGAATGTCAATATATAAAATCAATAAAAAATATCTCATCAATATTCGCAGGTTTTGTAAATAACTTTCATTCCGATAAGCCAGGAATGCTGCCTACCATTAATACGATTTTATTAACTCAATGTTTAGATCAGGCCGCATCAGTATCAATAAAAGTTAGAAAAGAAAATAAATTAGAGAATAAATATCTTTCATTAAAAGAACTTGGTTATGGTGAAGAAATTATTAGTGCAAGGGAAATAATTAATGATAAATTTTGTGAAAAAGGAGATTATACTTTTTCTCAATTGAATGCTGTTAAGGCTGATGTCTTAGGGAGTATGACTCTACCAACTGAAGGAAAACCAACACGGAATTTTCAAGCAGGACAAGTTTTATCAGATATGCTTTTGCAACTCAACAGATGTCCAAAAGATGTCTCAGAATTTGTAAATTGGTGTAATAAATACTCTCTCAGTCAAGGAGGTTTAGAAGGTCTAAAATCTTTAAAATTTTGGCCAGACATTTATAAAGAATTCAAAATTAAAAATAACAATTGTTCAATGATTAATCTGATTTATTTATGCTTTAATGCTAATTCAGATGAAAAAAAAGAAATTTTTAAGGTTTTAATTAGTTCAGAAGAAATCACTAATTTTTGCCAAGAATCTGTGAAATCTGAATTATCTTTAGAACTAAATGAAAAATTAAAAGGAGAGTATCTTTTTGATGATATTGAAAACTTTTATAAGAAATTATTTGTTGACAAAGAGCAAAACGCCCTTAAAACAAATGAATGCAGTAATCAAATTTCTAAAAAAAATCCTAGTTATATCAATGTATTGAAAATTATTAATAAATATTTTAATAATTGATTATTTTTCTAATTTGCTAGAAAGTAAAGTTTTTAATTTATTTACTAATCTTGATTGCAGGGTTAGAATTATTATGGTTAAAAAGGTTTTTTTGAAAAAGGAATTAACTCATCGTTCTCATGAACTTAAAGCTCTTGGTTGGAATCAAGAAGACTTAACAAGATACGAAGATTTATGGGACTACAGTCAAAGATGGGGATTAATAAATTTAGAAAGAGAAGACAGACAGTTTTTAAAGAAGGCAGAAAAGTTACTCCCTAAGATCCAGAATAAAAAGATATCCGTAAAAAAAACTATTGAAGAAAAATCTTATTATCTATGGTTAAATTTTTACCTCGATGAAATTAATATTTTTAGTAATTCTAATCTTCCAAAAAATAAATATGGTGTTTGGACACTCTTAATTGAAGAGGAAATAAAACTTCTTAAGGAATTACAACCAGTTATGGGTCTTCCAGATACTTTAAAAGCTAAGAATCTATTCGAAAATAGAAAAGTGCTTATAAATAAAGCTTTTAGTGAATTTGATGCTAAGAAAAATGATAAGTGTTTCAATTTTGATGAGGTTCTTAACAACTCTGAAAAAGATGTAGGTAAGAATTGGAAATCAATTACTGAAAAAGATCCTGAGGCTAATAAAACTTTTCCAATAATTGATTCTGCAAATATTGAGAAATTCAGATCTGTGATAAAAGAGGATTTGAGTTTGTATATGAAAGATAATTACCCCTCATTAAAAAAGGATTTATAAATATTTATCTATTTTTTGTTTTTTTTTTGAACTTTTTTAAGTTAAATAGATAATAGGTTTATTTAAAAAATTTTGAGCAACCAAAAGTTCGAGACGCTTCAGTTACATGCAGGCCAAGTCCCTGATCCAACTACAAATTCTAGGGCAGTTCCCATTTATCAAACTAGTTCCTATGTTTTTGATAATGCTGAGCATGGCGCGAATCTTTTTGGATTAAAAGAATTTGGAAATATTTATACTCGACTTATGAATCCCACCACAGATGTCTTTGAAAAAAGAATGGCAGCATTGGAGGGAGGGATGGCAGCACTTGCAACATCCTCAGGTCAAGCTGCTCAATTCTTGGCAATAGTGAACTGCATGACAGCAGGGGATAATTTTGTCTCTACATCTTTTCTATATGGTGGGACCTACAATCAATTCAAAGTACAATTTCCAAGATTAGGAATAGAAGTTAAATTTGCCGATGGTGATAGTATCGATAGTTTTAGAAATAAAATTGATGATAAAACAAAAGCAATATATGTCGAATCAATGGGAAATCCTAGGTTCAATATTCCAGATTTTGATGGACTCTCTGCTTTGGCGAAAGAAAATGGAATTCCTCTAATAGTGGATAATACCCTTGGTGCTGGTGGTGCTTTAATAAAACCAATTGATTTTGGAGCCGATGTTGTTGTAGAAAGTGCAACGAAATGGATCGGTGGACATGGAACAAGCATCGGTGGGGTTATTGTTGATGCAGGAACCTTTGATTGGGGAAATGGTAAATTCCCACTAATGAGTCAGCCAAGCGATGCTTATCATGGGCTCGTTCATTGGGACGCTTTTGGTTTCGGTAGTGATATCTGCAAATCTTTGGGAGTACCTGATAATAGAAATATAGCTTTTGCGTTAAGAGCAAGACTTGAATGCCTCAGAGACTGGGGATCAGCTCAAAGTCCTTTTAATTCTTTCTTGCTATTGCAGGGTTTGGAAACTCTAAGTTTAAGAATAGAAAGACAAACTTCTAATGCTCTTGAATTAGCAAAATGGTTAGATTCTAATTCTAATGTAAGTAGTGTTAATTATCCTGGCCTAGAATCTGATCCATATTACTCTAGTGCCAAAAAATATACTACTGGAAGGGGAATGGGTTGCATGCTTATGTTTTCTCTTAATGGGGGTTATGAAAATGCAGTAAAATTTATTGATTCCTTAAAATTGGCGAGCCACCTTGCTAACGTAGGTGATTCAAAAACATTAGTAATTCATCCTGCTTCAACAACTCATCAGCAATTATCCGAAGAAGAACAATTATCTGCAGGTGTGACTCCTACGATGGTAAGAGTTTCTGTAGGAATTGAACATATTGATGATATAAAAGATGATTTCGAACAAGCACTTTCACAAATCACATAGGAAAGGAGATTTATTGGCTTTAATAATTCCTAGTAATTATCACAAGATTAGTGATGTTGAGAAAAATCATATATCTTGGATCGAACCAGAATTGGCAAAAAGACAGGATATACGTCCTCTTAGGATTGGTATTTTAAATATCATGCCTCTTGGCAAGCAGTATGAATTTAACTTACTACATCCACTTGGTTTGTCTCCTCTTCAAATTGAGCCAGTTTGGATAAAGCTTAAAACTCACTCTTATAAAACATGGGATCTTAATCATCTAAATAATCTATACATAACTTGGGAAGAAGCAAATAATCCAGAACCTTTAGATGGAATCATCATTACTGGAGCACCTATTGAGCACCTAGCCTTTGAGGAGGTTAAATATTGGGATGAATTTGTGAAAATAGTAAATGAAGCCAGAAATTCTTGTGCGTGTACTCTTGGATTATGTTGGGCTGGCTTTGCTCTGGCTTATTTGGCAGGAGTTGATAAGCAAGTTTTTGATAGGAAATTATTTGGGGTATTCCCTTTAAAAAGTCTTGTTCCTGGGCACCCTTTGATGGGTACACAAGATGATGAATTTATTTGTCCTCAAAGTAGATTTGCTGGATTACCAGATTTGGAAATGGAGAAGGCCCAAAAAGAAGGGAAATTGAATTTGTTGGCTTATGGAGAAAACGTTGGATATACGATATTTGAATCTAATGATCAAAAACAACTTATGCATTTAGGTCATCCTGAATATACGGTGCATAGAATTATTAGTGAGATTGAAAGAGATAAAGAAAAGGGAGATGTTCCTCTACCTGAAAATTTTGATCTAAATAGTTCAAAAACCGCTTGGAGATCTCATAGGAATTTGCTTTTTCAGCAATGGCTTTGGTTTTGTTATCAGCAAGTTAGTCTTAATTAACTTTTTTCAATGAGCGCTTTCTATACCACCTAGTCTTTCAAATAAGTTAAGACTTTCTTTATTTAACCCTACAATTTCAACTTTAGTACCACCATTCTGGAATTTTCTAATAATTTGCTCAAGTGCAACAACGCCACTTTGATCCCAAATATGAGCTAAAGACATGTCAATTACAATATTTTCTGGATGTTCATGAATATCAAATCCTTGTAAAAAATAAATTTTACTTACAAAAAATAATTGTCCTTTTACTTTGTAGGTAGTTAAATTATTTTCTTTTGCTCTTGAGACAGTTATAACTTTTGCAACTTTTCTGCTGAAAAGAATTGCAGCTAATGCAACTCCTGCAATAACTCCAAGTGCAAGATTATGAGGTTTTGTAAGCATAGTAACTGCAAAAGTCATGAGCATGACTGCAGTATCGCTTTTAGGTATCTTTCTAATATTTTTTAATCCATTTATATCTGCTGTACTTATTGCGATCGTTATCATTATTGCTACTAAAGCAGCCATTGGTATTGCTCCAATCCAAGACTTCAAGAGGATGATCATAATTAGTAGAGATATACCTGAGGAGAGGGTTGATAATCTGGATTTACCACCATTCTCAGTATTCATTACAGATTGCCCAACTAAGGCACATCCAGCCATTCCACCAAATAAAGATGCCACAATATTTGCGATCCCCTGTCCTCTTGCTTCTTTATTTTTATTAGAACTTGTATCAGTTACATCGTCTAAAATGTCTTGAGTTAAAAAGGTTTCCATTAAACCCACAAGAGATATTGCGAGTGAGGTCGGTAAAATTATCCCTAATGTTTCAAGGCTAAAAGGTACTTTTCCATTTTCTATTGATCCAAAAGGAAGAGAAATACTTGGTAATCCATCAGGTAATTTACCCAAATCGCTAACTGTTGGGACATCTAAATTAAAGAATATGCTTATAAGAGTTATGACTACTATTGCAATAAGTTGAGATGGGATTACTTTTGTGATTTTTGGAAGCCCATAGATAATTACTAATCCTAGGATTACAAGAATCCAAACTACTGGAATTTGAGAGTTGACTGGATATTGACTTAAAGTTTCTTCAACTAATTCTTTTGATTCTTTAATACCTATTCCTAACTGAGGTAGCTGTGCTTGAAATATTAAAAGAGCCAGTGCATTTACAAATCCACTTAATACTCCTGTTGGCACGAATCGCATTTGGTAGGCAAGTCTCAAATATCCCCAAAGAATTTGGAAAATTCCAGTTAATATTCCAGCTGCAATAAGATATGGGACACCTAAACCAGGGGCTTGTGATTCTCCATAGGCAACAAGTCCAGTCATCAAAAGAGCTGTTGAACCCGTGGCAGAAGTGATCATACCCCTTCTTCCACCTACAATCGCAATTGTTATAGATAAGCAAAATGCGCCAAAAAGGCCAACTTTAGGATCTACTCCAGCTATACCTGAAAAAGCAATTGCTTCTGGGATCATTGCAAAAGCTACAACTAAGCCAGAGAGAATATTTGACTTTGGATCATCTAACCAATTTTTAGATAAATATCTTGAGAAATTTGACATTTTAAGTTTCTTTATAATTAAGAAGTTACCTCATAAAGGAGGCAAAATACCTTGTGGGTCAAAAATATTCTTTAAAGTTTTTAATTCATTCATTCTATCTCCAAAGGCTAGTGTGATTTCTTCATCATGAGAATTCAAATGATTATGCAATTGAGCTAAGTGAATATTTGGATAAAACTTTTTTAGCTTGCTCCACGATTTATAAATCCATTCCAAAGCGACTTCTTTTTCTTGAAGATCATTTTTTTTCCATGATGCATATATCCATGGTTTCCAAGTGCTTTTTCTATGAACAAAAAAGCTTGAGCCATGATTTAACTTTTTAGTTTTGCAACCTAATTGTTGAGAAGCGATGTAACAGGAATTATTAGGTTTATTATCCATTATTTCATCCAAACATTTTATGAAAATTGGGATATCATTTTTTAAATCTTCTCCAAGAAGACTAATTACCTCAGAATGGTTATTTGCATTCAGCTCATATAAATTCAATTCCTTAGGGAAGAAATTTATTTTGTTAAAGTTTTTATAAAATTGTTTTTCTAGAGTAGGGAATTTTTCTAGAAGCATTAAGCATTTTTCTGTTCTTTTATCCTCTAAATTATTTTTGAGTTCAGCAAAAATATATATGTAAATTTTTTGGGCATAAATCCATTGAAGACTAATATTTTCTGGAAATTCCTCTGATAGTTTTATTATTTCTGTAAGTTCATTTAGATTTACAAATCCTTCAATAACCTTAATTGAATTAGATTGGATAGTCTTAAGTTCTATTTCGGTAATAATTGAAAAGAATGGTGCTGCGCCTTTAATTGCTTCCCAAATCAATTGTTCTTCTGGATTTATTTGATTTTTTTTTAAAGAAATAAATGTGCCATTACCCAAGAAACCTTTTATTGATTCAATATTATCAATTGCTAATCCGTAGGTTCTACTGAGCGGGCTTACTCCACCAGTAAGGATATAGCCTGCTCCAGGAAGTTTAGAAAGTCCGATTGGAAAACTTCGATTATATTTTTGTAAATGATTTAATAGATCCCCCATTATTACACCACCTCCAATTGTTACTAAATTGGTTTTTCTATCTAGTTGAATTTTGCTGTGATTTTTTCTTAGATCAAGAGTTGTAAAACCATTTTTTGCACAGCTAGAAGTGGTACCTCCACTACACACGCAAAGGTGCTCGAATTTTTCGTAAGAATAGTTATCCTCATTAAATAAGGATTCATCCACGTCATAAATTAATTTCTTTAATTTTGCATCCTTTGAGTTGATATTTGGAACTTCAAGCAGGTTATTATTATTTTTCACTACACGATATTGTTCTTTACTATTATGGTATAAGTAATTATTTGAATTTGGATAATTTAGATTTGAAGTTAAATAATCAAGTCGCGATACTTATCTGTGGACATGGGAGTAGAAATAAACTAGCCATTTCTGAATTTCAAGAATTAACTAATTTCATCCAAAAAAGATATCCAAACTTTTTAGTTGAATATGGTTTCTTGGAATTTGCTAAACCTTCGATTGTTGATGCTTTAGACAAGTTAAAAGATCTTTCTATAAAAAAAGTAATTGCAATACCTGCAATGCTTTTCGCTGCTGGCCATGTAAAAAATGATATACCTAGCCTGCTTATGAATTATTCAAGTAAAACAGGAATTGAAATAATTTATGGAAGAGAATTAGGTATTAATAATTTAATGATTAGTGCAGCTTGTGAAAGAGTAAAAGATGTATTTAAACAAAATAATAATCTCAAACCTGAAGAATCATTATTAGTTGTTGTGGGTAGAGGCTCTTCTGACCCGGATGCGAATTCCAATGTTTCAAAAATCACGAGAATGATCGTAGAGGGTATTGGTTTAGGGTGGGGGGAAACAGTTTTTTCTGGAGTAACTTTCCCCCTTGTTGAACCTGGCTTGAAAAATGTTGTGAGACTTGGTTATAAAAATATAATTGTTTTCCCTTATTTCCTTTTCTCAGGTGTCCTTGTTACAAGAATAAAAAGGCAAAGTGATTTAGTTGCGATTAATAATCCAAATATTTCATTTATACATGCAAAATATCTTTCGTCACAGTCTTATGTGGTCGACACTTTTGTAGAAAGGATTGAAGAGATTCTTAATAACGAAGGTAATAATTTTATGAATTGCTCAACTTGTAAATATAGATCAAATTTATTTGGCTTTGAAAAAGAAGTTGGAATGGTCCAAGAAAGTCATCATGATCATGTAGAGGGCTTAGGTATCAGCTGTGATTTATGTGATCCCGAATGTAATGGTGCTTGTGAAATACAAAATCAAATACCAACTCATAATCAAGAAAAATCAGACACAGATGGAGGTGATTACTTAGAACATGAACATGTAGAGGCTCATCAACATGAACATAATCACCATCACCATCACCATAGTATTTATCCAAATTCAAAACATCCTTTAGGGCCTGTCACGCTTCGCTTGCCTAATAAAGACTAAATCTTAAGAAAATCCGTTGAAATCAATGAATCACCTGTCTCTTTCTCGACTAAGTCTTAATAGACTCAGTATATATAAGTATTCTTAATATAAAATCGTGAAAGTATTTTGAGCTAGATTTTCCACAATTTGCAGGTTGTTTTCCACGTCCAAATCCACACTGGTTTAGAAATGGCAGTATTTTTCAAAAAAAACAGGACTTCAACATTATTGTTGACTTTTTTTTAAGATCTGTTCAATTTCCTTATTTGAAAAAGAAGTTTTTTAAAAACATACATATAACATGAGTCTTATTTGATAATTTGAAAAGTTTACCAGAAGATTTTTATTGATATTTTTAGAGAAAAATATCATTATTGTTGATGAAAAAAAAAATAAATTTATGGATCAAATCAACCAAACAAATTTAGCTGATAAGAAACTCGTAGAGTGCTCTTCAAATAAAGTCTCATTAGAAACAGAGCTTTCAGAAACTCTTTATAACACTATGAAAGATTTCGTATTAAGTAACCCGACTTGGGATCAATATAAGCTTATAAATTCAGCATTAGCTACTTTTCTCGTTCAAAACGGTTGTACAGATAATTCTGTCTCAGAAATTTATTTAAATCAATTATTTACACCCTCTAAGTCTTTTTAATATTTAAACAGGCTCTTCTACTCAAGGCCATCATTGTAAGTGTGGGGCTTTGCCAAGATGATGTGGGCCAGCATGCTCCATCTAGTACCAGTACATTCTTACATCTCCACAATCTGTTAAATTTATCAACTACGCTAATTTCTTCATTTACACCCATTGGTGCTCCCCCTACCTCATGAATATAATATCCAGGAGGAGGAGGACTACCTGAAAGTGCCATCAAATTTTTTGTAAATAAGCTCCCTAATGGAATATTCATTAGTTCATTAATATTTTTTATTTTCCCATTTGCAGCTTTGACTGATTTTTGTATTGTTTTTTCCATATGTTTTGCCATATTTAACTCATTCTCGCTCCATTCGAATTGAATGTAGGGAATTGGTATTCCCCATTCATCTGTTTTTCTTGAGAGAGAAACTGAGTTTTTCTCTCTAGGAAGGACTTCACCATGGGCGATAAGAAAGCCAATGGATTTGTTTGCGTCTTTTTGTAAAAATTTAGGTATCCCTAATCTATCAATTGCCCCCCAGATTCCGTAACCTCTATGGAAATTTATGTCGTCAATTTCTGGTAAATTTGAACCAAAAGGAATAAAGAAGCTGCCTGCTCCAGAAAGATCGGGAGGATTATCTAGTGAATTATCTGAGTTTTTTACTTTTGGGACTGAAAAAAATCTGCAGATAGATATGTGATCCATTAGGTATTTACCTAATTTCCCAGAATTATCTTTAAACCCTAAGGAATTTGATTTGTATTCTGAGTTCATTAGTATTCTCAGTGTTGAAATTGTTGATGCGCAAAGAAGAATCAAATCACAATCCAATACTTCTTTGTGTCCATTTTCTAGGTTTACAATCGTTAGTTTTGAGGCAAGCTCTGTTATCTTGTTAATCTCAAAAGACTCCACTAGGTAATTAGAGATTATTTGTACATTTCCAGTATCTAAAGCTTTTTTTAAAGAGCTTCCTACACTAGAGGACTTGGGCCAATTTTTTTCTTTTACAGATGAATTACGGTCAAATCCTCTTGATTGGATAAATGGATAGTTTAATTTTGATTTAACTTTGCTGCCAAAAACATTTTCGTTTTCTGTAAGAGGAATTTCACCAATATATTTACCGTTTGGGACCTCCTTGATATCATCTTTTCGTCCATAAATTCCGCAAAAATTTTCAATAAAATCGTAGTGAGGGGAAATTTCTTCGTATGAAATAGGCCAGTTTGGCCCGAATCCGTCTTTTTTAGCCGGATGAAAGTCTTCTGAGGAAAGTCTTAATGTTATGCCTCCCCAAGTTAATGATCTCCCCCCATATTGTTTACCTTGTGTCCAAAGAAATGGCTTTTTTTTGGGGAAGTCATAAGGATGCTTCAATTCATTTGAATATAGGTCAGGATTATTTTTCCAATAACCAGGATGTTGGCACTGATTGGCATGTTTTTTTGTTATGACTCCTGATAATCTTTTTAATGTACTTTTTGGCTCATGATTACTAGCTTCATCCCTTTTAACTTGAGGCCCTGCTTCTATTACTAAAACTTTGATCCCTTGTTCTGCCAATGTAAGTGCTGCTATTCCTCCTGTGGCTCCAGAACCTACAACAATTGCATCATAAGGACTTATATCCAAAACCTATTTCGTTATTTGCTATTTCAATAAATATAGCATTCAGTAAATAATTAATTTTTAGATTTCAGCTTAAGAAGTTAGAATTTATTGAAATACTACTCAAACAAATGAAATTTATAATTTTAACTTTTTTAATAGTTGTTTTAACCCTCCCTTCTACAGGATTCGCTGCGTTGGATTATGGTAAACAATCTTTGGTAGGGGCTGATTTTTCTGGATCTGATTTAAAAGGAGCAACTTTCTATTTGACTGATTTACAAGATGCAAATTTGTCAGGTTGTGAGCTCCAAAATGCGACTCTTTATGGAGCAAAATTGAAAGATACTAATTTAAGTAACTCCAACTTAAGAGAAGTAACTTTAGACTCGGCTGTTTTAGATGGAACAGATTTATCAAATACTAACTTGGAGGATTCTTTTGCTTATAGTACCCAGTTTGAAAATGTAAAAATACAAGGCGCAGACTTCACAAATGTTTTTTTGCCAAAAGATATTATTAGGAAATTTTGTGAAAGTGCTACTGGAACTAATCCAATTACAAATAGAGAAACCAGAGAAACTTTAGAGTGCGATTACATTTAAATTTATGCACATACAAGTTCTTTTTTAATCTTTCTTTGTTTATAAAGTGATCTTCCAACAGGCCAACCTAAAGTAGATAAATGTTTCATTAAAGAACTTGAATATTTGAAATAAAAATTGTCTGAATATTTGATGCCAAGTTCATTTAAAGTGGTTATTAATAAACAAAGATCTTTCTTCTTGCCTTTTTTCATATCCAATAATATCAATGCTTCACTTGATAATTTTTTTTCTAGTACCTTATCATTTTCAGCAAAACCAACTTTAAGTGAATTAAATGCATCAGAATAAAGAGTATAAATTATTCCATCTTTAGATTTATCAGCAGAAGTATCTACATTAAATCTTGATGATATTAATGTTTTGTATCCTTTAATGATTTTTCTGTTATACATAATTATTTGATTTCATCCTGAGCTAATTCGTATTTCTCCAATAGATTGTTCACTTCTGCTAGTGCAATCCTCTTTTGACAAGCCGAGTTATATCTATTTACTGCTATTGAAGGTATTGAACCTTTGCTTTTCATTTCCCTTATACCAGTTTCTAAACATTGAAAAGCAACACTTGATAGATCTCTCCCTTCTGCTGCGGCCCAAACTTTCAAAAGATAAGTAAGATTTGATGGTACTGAGATCTGAACTTTGTTTGAATTTGAAGTATTTAATGCAATATCATCGAGACTAATTTCTTTAGAGGAAATAGTTTCTTTAACCTTTTTCTTCAAAAATTTTACTTGACTTATAGCGTCCTCTTTATTCTTTATTTTTTGTTCTATTTCAAATAACTCTTCTTCAGAATTAATTAAAGCTTCTAATGCCCATTTAGCATCATCTTTGGCAACCGCGGTTCTATCAAGCCATTCATCTCTTATTTTTGACCAATTACTAGGCATAAGCTTTATAAGATAATTCTATGATATATAAATCTATATAGATTGTCTATTAATTCTAAATAGAATTAATATAGATTGTTTAAAATTTTAATTTAATTTTTAATAATTCCTCTTCTTAGAAATATTCTTTAAAAATAATTGAAACTGCAGAATCCATCCTATGTGATTTTAGAGGTATTTTTTTGCCGATTGAAAACGATATATTTGATAATTCAATACTTTTTAAATTTTAGTTATTTGTTTATTTAATTAAAACTTCTGAGCTTTTAATCTCTTTCAATAAGTTCAACTTTATAACCATCAGGATCCTCAACAAAAGCCAAGACAGTAGTACTGTTTTTCATTGTTTTAGGTTTGGTTGTTATTTTACAACCATTTTTTTCTAATCCTTGGCAAATTACATGAATATCTTTTACTCCAATAGCTATATGACCATATTTATCTCCAAGCTCATAGTCTTCAGACTTTTTGTCCCAGTTATAAGTTAATTCAATTACTGAGTTTTCTTTTTCTGAGCCATAACCAACAAATGCCAAAGTAAATTTTCCATGAGGGTAATCCTTTTTTCGCAATAAATTCATTCCCAATCTATTGACGTAGAAATCAATGGATTTATCTAAATCTCCGACCCTCAACATTGTATGTAGGATACGCATTTTGAATTATGAACCTGAATCAATTATCTAATATTTAATAACCATCTGCCAAAGTTAATTTTTTCGAAAGTAAGTCTTTTTATTAAGTTCAAAAAATTAGGTTAAAATATGAATACGAAATTCCAATAATATATTGAATCAGATATTCCAAAGACTCTCATCAGTATTTTTGTATACTTTGCCATTAAAGGCATCAATACCTTTTGGATATTATTTGTTCTATAAATATTCATTTTTAAAAATACTTTTATTACTAACTTTTCCGATAGCAATAATTGAAAAATCTTTGCCTTTTGGTAGTTTTTTATTATTTATAATTTTGTTTGCTGGATTAGTAAGAAATCCAAATGTTCCCTATTTCGTTAGATATAATGCATGCCAAGCTTTATTAATTGATATCGCTTTAATAATAATTTCATATCTTTTGAGAATATTTCCCATAGTTGAATTAGGCTCAATAATTTTTATATTTACAATATGTATTTTTATTTATTCAATTTTTCAATGTATTTATGGAGTTGAACCTGAAATTCCCTTAATTAGTAAATCTGTAAGAATGCAAATTTAAAAAGATTTATAGATTTACTGACTTTCTTCAGCACTCATTCAGAATAGATTCCCATCTTTGTTGACTTGCCTTTATTGCTTGCATTGGTGGATTAGCTCCCTCTATTTCAAAGGCTTTAATTAATGATTTATTAGCTAATAGACCCAATCTTGCGGCCTCTCTTTGCCTAGAGCATACTTTTTTTCTTGATCCCTCTTTTAGACTATTTTCGATTTCTTTAAGAATCTGGCTAGCTTCATTCGATTTTGAATAAAAATCATTCATGTACACATCAAGTGCCGTATCAGCAAGGATTCTTACTGGAGAGATTATTGTGACTAAGCAAACTATAAAACTTGTAAATACAAATATTTTCATAAGAATCTTAAGTAAATTTTTTGCCCGATCTCTTTAATACTAAATAAAAGGTTAGAACGCTAATTGTTCCAGATGGGCCTATTAAAACATGCCAAAATTGATCGCCACTAATTGAGAGCCTTGTTCCAAAGAAAGTCGTAAAAAAAATACCAAATATTGGGTAAAGGATAAAAAGCCAATCTTTAAAAACTCTTTGCCAATTAATAATTAGAAGGATACTTATTATTACTTGAAAAAGAAGAGCAATAGATTTATCAAATAAAAAATATGAGATTATTGAACATAAAGAAATACAAAAATTAGTTTTTTGAATAAATTTATTTTTTATAACTGATATCGATAAACATGTTAGACCTAAAGATAGGAAAGAATAAAATAACCAATTAAATAAAGAGGAATGATCTACATAAATCCAAGATGTTTGGGTATGATCTATCATTTCAGAAATCGATGCCAATCCTAAAAAAATAAACCCGAAAGGTATCAATTCGTTCTTGCGAATGTGTTTGAATTTTCTGATAGATCTAATTCCTAATAATATTGGGATGATTGCTGCCTGAAAATGGGCTAATAATAAAATTGAAAAAAACAAAATAAATTCTCAAACAAAATTCATCTAAAATTTAAATATGATTAATTAGTTTCAAGTTATCTTAGTAGAGACAGATACCATTGCCCGATTACTATTATCAATATTGTAAGAACAAAAGGGAAAGCAGGATATCTTGTCTGAAAATTAGCTGGTGGCCAAGGAGACCAAGATATTAATCTACCTTGAGGTTCATTAGAGATAATTTTTTTTTTCGATTTTTTGGGTATTAGGTTATCTGTGGCGAATCCTTTTTTCATAGTAAAAATAAAATTATCCTAACAAAGACGTCCCAAAAGGGCGTTTATATTATTCGGTTGAATTTCGGTTGCGTTTTATTTGGAACGGAGGGGGTGGGATTCGAACCCACGGTGCCCTTGCAGACACGCTAGTTTTCAAGACTAGAGCCTTAAACCACTCGACCACCCCTCCAAAGGGTTATTCAGTTGTATCCGAACCATTAATATATATCATAAGAAGTCAGTCATAGGCAAGCTATTCACGTTATAACTAGGATTCTCAGAGGTTATAAAATGAAAACATTTTTTGATTTACAGAACATAGATCAACTTTCACCAATTTGTACATACTTTAAGTAAATATATTTTGATAACAACAAAAGTAGTGCTTTAATTTTACGAACATATGCATGGTTGAGATATAGCTTAATTGCTTTTTAGTAAATTAAAATTAACAAAATTAATATGTTGAAGCCATATACAGTGCACTACCGTGATTTTCAAAATATAAGATTAGAAAATTGTTTTTATGCCTCTGACGCTTACGAGGCTAGAACACTAGCAATGGAATTTAATAAGTATATAAATGAACATCCAAACAGTATTGACCTAATAAGATGTGAAAAAT
>NZ_JNAO01000008.1 GCF_000760035.1 Prochlorococcus marinus str. MIT 9314 | reverse complement strand
AATTCTTCCTAGCTGTATTCCCAGTTGTTTGTGTATGGTTAACTTCAATGGGTATCTGCACAATGGCATTCAACCTTAACGGTTTCAACTTCAACCAGTCAGTTGTTGATGCAAACGGTAAGATTGTTCCTACATGGGGTGACGTTCTTAACAGAGCTAACCTAGGTATGGAAGTAATGCACGAGCGTAACGCTCACAACTTCCCACTTGATCTAGCAGCAGCTGAGTCTACAACAGTAGCTCTTTCAGCTCCAGCTATCGGTTAAGCTTAAAGTTCTTAAACTTACAAGCCCCCTTTTTGGGGGCTTTTTTTTGTTTAATTTTCAATTGGTTTTATATAATGTTTATATATAAATAAAACATTTGATATTTCTATGAGTAGTAGTTTTGGAAAAATTTTTCGTGTAAGTACTTTTGGAGAATCACATGGTGGTGCAGTGGGAGTTATCCTTGATGGATGTCCCCCTAAGTTAACAATAGATATAGATTTGATACAAAATGAATTAGATAGGCGCAGACCTGGCCAAAGTGACATTACAACACCCAGAAATGAAGAAGATAAAATTGAAATATTAAGTGGGATAAAGGAAGGGTTAACACTTGGAACTCCAATAGCAATGTTGGTAAGAAATAAGGATCAAAGACCAGGAGATTATAATAATTTGGAGCAGGTATTTAGACCTTCTCATGCAGATGGTACATATCATCTGAAATATGGAATTCAAGCAAGTTCTGGCGGTGGAAGAGCCTCTGCTAGAGAAACAATTGGGAGAGTAGCTGCTGGTGCTGTAGCAAAACAATTATTAAAAACCTTCTCTAACACTGAAATACTATCTTGGGTAAAGCGTATACATGATATTGATTCTGATATAAATAAAGAGAAGATTTCTCTCAAAAAAATAGATTCTAATATTGTTAGATGTCCTGATGAAAAGGTATCAACAGAAATGATCGAGAGAATTAAGGAATTAAAGCGTCAAGGAGACTCTTGCGGGGGTATTATTGAATGTTTAGTAAGAAATGTTCCCTCTGGTCTTGGAATGCCTGTTTTTGATAAATTAGAAGCTGATTTAGCAAAGGCTTTGATGTCTTTGCCTGCTACGAAAGGCTTTGAAATAGGTTCAGGTTTCTCTGGAACTTATTTAAAAGGAAGCGAACATAATGATGTCTTCATTAAATCTGCTGATATTAGAAAGTTAAGAACAATATCCAATAATTCAGGAGGTATACAGGGAGGAATAAGTAATGGCGAAAATATTGAGATGAAGATAGCTTTTAAACCTACGGCAACTATTGGGAAAGAACAGAAAACAGTGAATGCTGAAGGAAAAGAAGTTTTGATGAAAGCAAAAGGGAGACATGATCCATGTGTTCTACCAAGAGCAGTTCCTATGGTTGATGCTATGGTGGCTTTAGTACTTGCTGATCATTTATTACTCAATCAAGCTCAATGTGGCTTAATCGATAATTAGTAGTTTTGTTAAATAAATTATATTTATCTTTGATTTAATTATTTTTGAGCCATTCATATATTTTTGGATCAAATTTTTTTTTAATAATACCCTTATCTCCAATCACGATTGCTTTATATCCTAAAGATTTATAAGTTTTTACATCATTGATTGATAGGCCTCCAGCAGCAATGAAATCAATACTTTCAAAGTTGAGTATATCTATGGAACTAGCTTTACTTTTTATTGGATAAATTTTGATAATGTTGCAATTTAAATTTATCGCTTCCTCAAGATCTTTTAAATTTTTAATTCCGGGTATTAATAAAAAATTTTTTGACTTCGAATAATTAAAAAGATCTTTATCCCAAAATTTCATCATAGAAAAATTTAATCCAATTTTTAATGAATCTTCTATTGATTGCTTATTAACTATGGAGGCAGAGCCTAAATTAATTTGTGGAAAATTGAGTTTGATTTCGGATACAAAATCCAACCACTTTTCGTTGTTTGACCAACTTATTTCAATATTTTTTAATCCTAATTTTACTAAGCTACCTAATTCTTCAAAAAATGAATTTCTTATAGAAGTATTTGAGTAAATATTATCTTCCGGTTTTACGAGTAAAAAAAAAGATTCTTTTAGAAGCATGTCAGAAAAAGAATCTTCTTTTATATTCATTTAATATTTATTATTTAAACTAGATATAATTCGCTACTTTAACTTCTGACCGGTTGAGCAAGTCTTGGATATCTTCAGTGTCTATAGTTTCTCTTTCAATTAGCATTTGAGCCATTTCGTCAAGAACAGTTCTATTATCTGTTAATACTTTTGTAGCTCTCTTATAGGCAACATCAACAAGTTCTGAAACTTCTACATCAATTGTTGCGGCTGTGTCTTCAGAGAAGTCTCTTGTAGAACTCATATCTCTACCCAGAAACATTCCACCTTGAGATTGACCTAGAGCGACTGGACCTATTTTGTCACTCATACCGAATTTAGTGATCATTTGTCTTGCTACATTGGCAACTTGTTGTAAATCATTTGAAGCTCCGGTCGTTACCTCTTCTTCACCATAGACTATTTCTTCAGCAACTCTTCCACCAAGAGCTACAGCCATTTGATTTTGAAGGTAAGAACGAGAGTAAAGACCAGATTCCATTCTTTCTTCACTTGGAGTAAAGAAGGTTAGACCTCCAGCTTGTCCTCTTGGAATGATAGAAACTTTTGCTACTGGATCATAATCAGGCATTAATGCTCCAACGAGTGCATGACCAGCCTCGTGATAAGCAACTAATTCTTTTTTCTTGTCACTTATGACTCTATCTTTCTTTTCTGGGCCAGCCATAACTCTTTCAATGGCATCACCGACTTCATCGTTACTTACTTTATCTAAATCTTTTCTAGCTGCTAGTATTGCTGCTTCATTTAAAAGATTAGCTAAATCTGCACCGGTGAATCCTGGTGTTCTTCTAGCAACTTTATCTAAATCAACGTCTTTTGAAAGAGTTTTATCTTTCGCATGAACATTTAATATCTGCAATCTTCCAGCATAATCTGGTCTATCTACTGTTACCTGTCTATCGAATCTTCCAGGGCGCATTAAAGCTGAATCTAAAACATCTGGTCTGTTGGTGGCAGCAACTATTATTATTCCTGAATTGCCTTCAAAACCATCCATTTCGGTTAGTAGTTGATTTAATGTTTGTTCTCTTTCATCATTTCCTCCACCCATACCAGCACCTCTTTGTCTTCCAACTGCATCTATTTCGTCAATAAACACAATACATGGGGCATTCTTTTTAGCTTGTTCAAAAAGATCTCTAACTCTGCTAGCTCCAACACCTACAAACATCTCTACAAATTCTGAACCAGATATTGAGAAAAAAGGTACACCTGCTTCTCCAGCTACTGCTTTTGCTAACAATGTTTTTCCCGTACCAGGAGGGCCAACAAGAAGAACTCCTTTTGGAATTTTTGCTCCGACTGCAGTAAATCTATCTGGGCTCTTAAGAAAATCTACAACTTCTGTGAGTTCTAGTTTTGCACCTTCAACACCAGCAACATCTGAAAAGGTTACTTGTGTAGATGGTTCCATTTGCAGTCTAGCTTTGCTCTTGCCAAAACTCATCGCAGGGTTACCACCTCCAGCATTACCACTTTGGGATCTTCTGAAAAGAAAAAATAGGCCTCCAATCAAAAGTACTGGGAAAATTAAGCTACTTACAGCTTGTTGCCATGGATTGGATAATTTTGTAGGAGTTACAGCTATATCAACATTATTCTCAGTTAATATTTTTAATAAATCTTTGTCAGGGGCTAAATTGACCTCAGACCTGCTCCCATCATTTTCAACAACTTGAGCAGTGGCATTATCTGGAGATATTAGGACTCTACTGATTTCTTTATCTTGCACTGCCTCTATAAAATCACTATATCTCAAGGTCTTTGTAGAACTTTCGGTACTGGGTTTATCAAAAACTGAAGTACCAATGAAAATTACAGTAATAACAGCTAGGACATAAAGTCCTACGTTTCTCCAACGTTTGTTCACGATAAAAAATCTTTAATAAATCTATAATACTAATAATAAAACAATATTAGGAGCGTCTTAGAACATCTACTACACTTTTGAATGCAAACCATTCAGGAATTGGTTCGCCATTCCTCAATTTCTTTCTAAATTCAGTACCACTAAGTTTCATAATTTCATAATTATATTCTTTGGCTTCTTCAGCAGTAATATATCCTTTTTCCTTCGTATAAACTAAATTTTTTGAAGGAACAGTTTGCATCATCAATTCATCTGCACACTCATTAGCAAAATTTTGGGCGTCATATGGACCATAAAAATCTTCACCGGTTGATGACGACTTACAACCAGCCATGTCTCTACCAATAATAAAGTGGGTGCAGCCATAATTTCTTCTGATTATCATATGTTGAAGAGCTTCTCTTGGCCCTGCCATATGCATTGAATAGGGTAAAAAAGCCCATTTTATTCTTTCATCACATATTTCCTCTTCTAATTCTTTATAGGTCAAATATCTAACTTTTCCAGGGATATCATCTTGTTGAGTTGGCCCACAAGTTGGATGAACTAAAACAACTGAGTTAGAGGAGACATTCTCTGAAAGTAAGGCATTAGTAAATAATTCATAATGTGCTCTATGAATTGGATTTCTGCATTGAAATGCAACTACATCATGATTTGATGGCAGTGCAGATCTTACTTCTTCTGGGGTTTTGCAGGGGAATTCTCTAATTGGTAGTTCGAAACCATAAACTCTTCCTCCTATATAAAATCTCCCTCTCTCGTTAAAAATCATCTTAACCGCAGGATGATCTAAAGAATTAGTACCATAACAAAGTTCAGCTTCTAAGGATTTGTCAGGCTCCCATTTAGAGCTAACTTCTAAAACTGCTATTTTTTGTTTTTTAAAAGTAAGCAATATTGTCTCTCCGGCTTTTACTTTTTCATTATTTGAATCAAATACAATAGGCAAGCCAAAAAGCAACCCGTTTGTATTTCTATTATTTTTAATTACCGAATTGTAATTATTTTCATCCATAAAACCTTCCAAAGGAGAAAAAGCTCCAACCATCAAAAGTTCTACATCACATGCATTTCTATCGCTACATTCAAACTCATAAGTAGCTTTCGAGATAAGATCATTTTTAAGGTTTTTATCTTTGATAATTAAATTTTTTAATTCCCCTCCATAAGGCGGTATTAGTCCATTAATATCTGTTTTAGTTTTTTGTTGTAATTCCATTTTTTAAATTGATAAAGAAAAATTTTGAAAAAAAAAGAGGGGTTTTACCCCCTTTTTCTCTTGAGTAGGATTTATGCTTTTCTTCCGTAAAGCTCCCCAATTATTTTTACATCAAGAGGATCCTTTGAACCCATATCTGTATCTGAAGGTTGGATAGCTTCAAAAGTACCAGCAAATTCGTCTGTATCAGAATCTACATTGTTGATTGAAAGAGTAATAACGCCAGTACCATTTACATCAACTTTAATATTTTCTTTTGCAAGTTCTTCGTCATCTCCTCCTAATGCAACTAAACCTTGAGCATATTCAACACCAGTATTTTTAGCTCTTGCTTTAGGATCTAGAAAGTCACCAGTTCTGTAGTTAGGTGTAAATGTTGAACCACTAACCTCAGTGCCTGGCTCAATAGATGAAGGTAAATCAGCTGTGAGATCTTTTGCTGAGAATGCAAATGGCACTTCTAAACCGCCAGGTGTTAATACAGTAATAAGTTGAAAATCAATGCCACCCTTTTCAGTGAAAGTTCCTGAATCTATATCTCCATAAACTTCTGTCACTGTGGTGTTATTTCTGGGACTAATAATTTTTGTAGAAACAAATTCTGCAGCTTTTCGTTTTGTCCCTGGCACTTTTACATAAACTTCTGTTGGATGCATGCATATTCCTTTAAGGCTATCTCCATTCCCTAGAGATATTGATCCGACAAGAGATGAGTCTAATGTAGGGCAATCATTAGCTTTTCCTGTGTTAACAACATCTGTGAATTGTGCATTTCCTCTTTCAGAAAATGCAAATGTTTTAACAGGTACGAAAGCAAAAGTTATACAAATTGAAATAACAAAAGCTAAGAAAGAACGAATTCTCATAATTAAAGTTGCAGTAAAGTTCTGTGACGATAGATTAAAGGTCATCTAATAAGTTCAGTACGGATATTACAGGGGAAAGGACCATAAAAGACAGAACTATTAAATCCTCGAAACAACCCGTAGCTTTTTAGATTTTAAAAAACTGGAATTATTGTAAGCTATCACATTATTTTTAATGATTAAGATTACAAAAAAATACAAATAAAAAATGTTTTTTTATTTTTTTAATGAAATAATTTGGGTTATTAATTTATTTGCTAAATCAATTTTGGATGTTTTGTTAATGTAGTGTTCCATATTATTAGTATCGAATAGCCAACCTTCATTTTGTGCCAAAAAGCCAAATCCCTGACCTTCAAGATCAATTGGATTTGCGAATAGATAATCACAACCCTTTTGGATAATCTTTTCTTTAATTGTCATTCGTGCTTCTTCTATAGATCCTGTAAAAGCACAAAAGCCTACAAACACTTGGTTATCTTTTTTTGATTTACTAATTGTTTTTAAAATATCTGGGACTAGTTCAAAGTTTTGATTCAAATGAGCATTAATTTCATTTTTTGGAATTTTAGCTGAAGTATCAGAGGTTACCTTGAAATCAGATACTGCTGCATTCATGAAAAAATAATCGCAATTTGATATTTCATTGTTAAGTGCCCTAATTAAATCAACACTAGTTTCAATTTCATATCTTTTTATTCCATCAGTAAGATTCTTTTCGATTTTCAGAGGACCATGAACATATTTTACTTGTGCTCCTCTGAACCTTGCTACTTGAGAAAGAAGTAAGCCCATAGCTCCAGAACTTTTGTTAGTAATGTGTCTTGCCGCGTCAATTTTCTCTGAGGTACACCCTCCAGTTATTAAAATTTCTTTATTAAGTAAATCTTTGCGATATTCATTTTCTTTGAGCGAAGCTATAAATTCAAGAGCTAATTGGATTAGATCATTTGGAGGTATCTTGCCGATGCCGATAGCATCGCATGCTAAAAGGCCTTCACTTGGTTGCAAAGACAAAACATTTTCGAAATTCTGTAAATTCTCATAATTTTTTTGGACAGCTTTATTTAGCCACATTTGTGTATTCATTGCTGGTGCAACAATAATTGGCTTTATATTTGCTATTAAGATGCTTGGGATCAATCCCTCAGCATTTCCAGTTACCCATTTTGCTAATGTTGTCGCTGTTAAAGGGGCGATGATTAAAATATCAGCCCAATTACCTAGTTCTATGTGAAGAGGTGTTGATTGTCTGTCAGACCATTGATCATTTTCTAAAATGCAAGGGTTTCTACTTAAAATAGAAAGAGAAAGCGGCTTTATTAATTTTTCTGCATTTTTGGATAAAACGCATCTTATTTCATAATTTTCTTTCGCTAATTGGCTAACTAATAATGGAATTCTTACAGCTGCAATACTCCCCGTTATTAATAAAAGAACCTTTATTTTGGAGTCTTTACTTTTAGTTTTCATCGAAAGGTTCCTGATCGAGAAGATGGATGTAATTAGTTGTTAATTCAGGTCTATTGATTGCAAGAGCCCTTAGTAAGTGCCAGTCTTTTAAACCATCAAACGGAGTATTATAGTTATCTTCCTCTAGCCTTTTAGCGAGCTCAAGGGTCATTTCTTCATCAAAAGAATTTACTAGTTCCTCACTTATTTGATTTTCAGAAATGAATTTCATATCAAGAAAAGCCAATATATTCCAATAATAAAGCTTCAAGTAAATTATTTAAAATTGATATTAGTATTAAGTAAATATATTCAAGGATATGGAAATTTTAATTTCATAATCTTTTCAAATTGTTGTTAGGTAGTTTGTCTTCATTCTCAATCAAAAATATGCAATCTCTCCTTTTCAAAAATATTCTCTCCTAAGATGTTTATGTCAAATTTTATATCATGTCGCAAACTAAAAGGGAGAATGTCATTAGTCACATACGCTATTTAAGACAGGAGCTCAGAGAAATTCATTTAGGAATAAAAAAAGATGATCTTTTTCCAGAACCAAGCGAGTTAAGAGGATTAATGGCTCAGATGGAAGCATTGCTTGAATTAATAGAAAGAAATACTAAAATTCAATCAAACTCCGAAGCAGCTTAGTTTAATACAAAATGGTTGTTAAACCTCAAAAGACAAAATTTCAGCTAAAAATTGTGGAAAATATTCAGACATTAAGTATTTGGGCTAATAATCCATGGAGAAGATATTCAATTTCATTAATTACACTTTTAATTGGCTACTTCATTGGAAGTTCTCTTGGGATGGTAAGTGCTGTTGTGGAAATCATGGATCCTGTAGCTGCCTTCTTATCAGTAGTTTTTATCGAGATTTTAATAGCTCTAAGAAGAAATTTTAGATCTGAAAGGAAAAAGAAATTTTTAGTACTTTTATTAGATTCTTTAAGATTAGGATTATTTTATGGTTTCTTTACAGAAAGTCTTAAGTTGCTATAAATTTACTTGTTGTGTTTCTGTAATAGATAAAGCAAAGCCATTCTTATAGGGATACCATTTGCAACTTGATTATTAATTAAGCAATTAGGATATTGATCTACCACTTTGCTGCTAATTTCAATATCTCTGTTAATGGGACCGGGATGTAGAATTGGAATTTCTTTTTTATTTAAAGATAATTTCTCTGGGGTTAAGCCATAATCCAAACTATATGAATCAATGCTACTTAGTAAATTTTCCATCATTCTCTCTTTCTGGAGTCTTAAAACAATAATGGCATCTGCAATTTTTATTGATTCTTCCAATGATCTAGAAATTGTTATAGAACCTCTTGATTTAACAGGATCTTCTGTTTGATTTGGCGCGGGGGTTTTTAAAAAATTGATAAATTCATTAGGTATTAATGTCTTAGGACCACATAAGATTATATCGGCGCCGAATGCACTCAAAGCCCAAAGATTTGACCTGGCAACTCTTGAATGATTAACGTCGCCAATTATTAAAATTTTTTTGGAATTTAATACCTCTGGATTCAGTGTTTTTTGGGAAAAGAATTTTATCAATGTATAGATGTCAAGCAATCCTTGGCTGGGGTGACTATGTAATCCATCTCCTGCATTAAGAACCGAGGTCTTGGCATTTATTGCATCAAGTTTTTTTGCGATCTCAAAGGTTATGTAACTTGATGAATGTCTGATAACTAATGTATCTGCCCCCATAGCGGAATAAGTTATGGCTGTATCAATTATTGTTTCGCCTTTTGTTAAAGAGCTGGAGGATGGCGCAAACGTTTGGACATCAGCAGAAAGTCTTTTTGCTGCAAGCTCAAAACTATTTTTTGTTCTTGTACTAGCTTCAAAAAATAAAGACGTTACCAAAGTACCTTGTAAGGCCGGTATCTTTTTTGTTCCTGCATTCTTTAGTGCATCAAATCTATTAGCTAATTCAAATACTGACTCATAATCTTTAATTGAAAAATTAGCGAGTGTGTGGATATGTTTATGAGGCCAAATTTGCATTACGCTTAAAAAGATAAATGATTATTAAAATTTAGGTGTTCTGTCACCTTTTAATCTTTTACTTACACTCCTACTATTTTTGAGATACCAACGCCATTTTATATTTTTTGCCTTTGATATGCCAATTCTCGTAGTTTGAATAAGATCTTTTTCTTCCAGATTTGAGTCTCGTGGAGAAATCCATAAAGATTTGTTATTAAGAACTTCAAGTGAGTTAAATGAAATGTCTATACTGAATGTTTTTGTTACTAGGCCAGGTCCAGAAGCTAATCTTTCATTCTTATTAGAGATAAAAACTGCTCTTATCAAAACACCGCTCGCAAAATTTTCTTTATCAGTAACTACGTTTAAACAATGATGAATGCCATAAGATTTGTAAATATAAAATGTGCCAGGTTTGCCAAATAATGATTTGTTTGATTCAGTCATTTTGCGGTAGCCATGACAGGCCTCTTCTTCCTGTGAATAAGCTTCAGTTTCAACTATGACCCCTTTAACTTGATCTATCTCATTATTTTTTTTTGTGAGGTAACAGCCTATTAAATCAGGCGCAACAAGTTTAGAGTGCCGATAAAAAAAATTTTTTGGAAAGAATTCTTCTTCTATTTTTAAATATCTATCTAATAACATATTTAGCTGAGAAAAATAATTAAGGCTATTAATTTATATTGATTTTCAAAAAGATGTGATTATTTTTTTAAATTATTTGAAATTCAAAGGATATGTAAATAAGTTGTTCTTAATAAACTATTATTTAATAAGAAAGATATTAAATGTATGCCAAAAATAACTAAAGAGGAAGTAAAAAAAGTTGCTCATTTAGCGAGATTAGAACTGAACGAGAATGAAATTAATAATCACGCACAACAATTAGAAAAGATATTGGATTATATAAAACAACTTGAAAAAATTGATACAGATGATGTCCCCTGTACAACGAGAGCTATAGAAGTTGTAAATGTATTTAGGAAAGACGAAAAGAAAAATTCGGATTGTAATGAAGAACTTTTAGAATTGGGTCCATCTAGAGAAGATAAATATTTTAAAGTACCAAAAATTATTAATGAATGAGTAAGTTAGTTGCTTCCAATAAATGTTTTGTTGACTAGCTTTAATAAAAATTTTTTTATCTTAAAGCCTGGATATAAATTAATGATTTTTCTTATTTTTCCCCTCTTTTTGCTATGACTCCTTACACCTATTAATAAATCATAAATAAAGTTAAAAATGTCTTCTTTACTTTCAAATATACCAACCCTTTGAGGGGAGCCTTTTATATCCAATAAAGGCTTAGTTTTTTCATAAGCTATTTTGTATTCAAACCAAGGAATCGAAGGCCATAGATGATGAATGAGATGGTAATTTTGTCCCATTATTAATAAATTCATAAATTTGCCTGGATAAACTCGAGAATTTATCCATTTATTTCTTGATCGAAATGGTCTATGGGGTAAATAATCAAAAAATATTCCTAAAGTGACTCCTACCATTAATGCTGGGCCGAACCATAAATTATAAATTAAATTCATAAAGTCAAATTTCAAACCTGCCAAGATAATTGTCAGGAATATGGATCTTTCAATCCCCCATTGTAGTAATTCATATTTTCGCCAGAGTTTTCTTTGAAAGAAAAACACTTCATGATAAAAAAATCTTGGAGCAATTAGCCAAATTGGACCAAAAGTACTGACAATATGATCTGGATCATTTTTGGGGTGATTTACGTGAATATGATGTTGTAAGTGAACTCTCGTAAAAACTGGGAAGCTAAACCCTAATAGAATAGCTGAGCCATGGCCCATTGCTTGATTTATCCAGGGAACTGGATGAGCAGCTTTATGACAGGCATCATGAATAACAGTACCTTCAATATGTAATGCTAAAAAAGCAGTTGCTACAAGTAAAGGTAAGGGCCAAACACCTCTATACCATTGCCATATGCTAAGAAAAGCAAGAAAATAACCACCAAAAAATAAACCTAATGTTGGATTCCAAAAACTTGGCGGATCTACGTAATTTTTAATCTCTTTTTGCCAATTAAATGTTTTTGAAGAATTAGTATTTTTCGTTGTATTTTTACTGGTTAAGTTTGAAATCGTTTCTTTTATTCTTTAAATAATATAACTAATATTTTAAGATGATTGCATGCTTAAACATAAAAAATTTCTTTTAGGAGATTTTTAATTCAATTTTAATGTGTCAAATTAATCATCTTAAGAAAAAAAATTTTTAAAATAAACCTCTTTCAATTATTATTTTATTTGAGCGGTCGTGGCGGAATTGGTAGACGCGCGAGTTTTAGGTACTCGTATCTTCGGGTGTGGGAGTTCAAGTCTCCCCGACCGCACTTAAGGAAATTCTGATAGATAGTTTGTTTCTTGATATCAACTCTTATAATTTAGTTGAGCAGTTAATTTAATGAATAGTTTGATATTTTATTTGGGAACTTTTTATATTTTGGTTGGGACCATTTTTCTTACTGTACCTATAATTTATCTCGAGCTCGGCAAACCAAAAGACTTAATAAAAGCTTTTTTGAATTTATTAATAGGTTTGATATTAATAATTAAACATAAAACACTAGATGAATCATTTTTTGTAATTTTCCTTTTTTTAACAGTACTAGTTGTTTTTTATCTAGTAGAGCTTTTTTTATCTAGATGGTACCAATTGACAGATAACGAAAAGAAAAAATTAATTACCTTTTTGGAGTTTAAAAATAACTTTTTGAAAATATTAGAATCCATAAATTTGGTATTTTCTGATTTCACTAAACCTTCAAATTTTTTTAATTTTGGTAGCAATAATAAAAATACAACCCAAAAAAAGTGGGTAAGAAATGATAAAAATGATAATATAAAAGTCTGAAATAAAAATTGGTTATTTGAAACATCCCAAAAAAACTACAGGTCAATTAAGAAAGAATATAATGAAATAGATTTATTTAAATAATTCTTTTGATCACCAATATTTCTTATATCGTCGAATGAAATCTCAAAATAGCAAAGAACAAAAATCAGACTTTTCTTATAAAGAAACTTTAAATTTATTAAAAACTGACTTCTCAATGCGCGCCAATTCAGTTGTACGAGAACCTGAGATACAGAATTTTTGGGCTAATAATGATATTGATTTCCAATTAGGTTCAAACAATTCAGGCGAAATATTTACCTTACATGATGGCCCTCCTTATGCAAATGGAGCTCTTCATATGGGTCATGCACTTAATAAAGTTTTAAAAGACATAATTAATAAGTACAAAACCTTAAGAGGATTTAGGGTTCATTTCGTGCCAGGATGGGACTGTCATGGATTACCTATTGAATTAAAAGTTCTTCAGAATTTAAAATCTGATGAAAGAAAGAATCTTGACACTCTAAATTTAAGAAAAAAAGCAACAGATTATGCCCATATGCAAATTAATAATCAAAAGGAGGGTTTCAAAAGGTGGGGCATATGGGGAAATTGGGATAACCCTTACTTAACTCTTAAGAAAAGTTATGAATCTGCTCAGATTGGAGTATTTGGGAAAATGTTTTTAAATGGATACATATATCGAGGTCTTAAACCTGTGCATTGGAGTCCAAGCTCGAGGACTGCACTTGCAGAAGCAGAATTAGAATATCCGGATGAACATTATTCAAAAAGTATTTATGTTTCATTAAAAATCACAAAAATAGCTGAGGAAATTCTTTTAAATTTCAACCAAGAAAATCTTAATATCAAAAAAGATTTTTTTCAAAATAATTCTTTCATAACTATTTGGACCACTACTCCTTGGACCATACCTGCAAATGAAGCAGTTGCAGTAAATCCAAAAATAAAGTACGTTTTTGCTATCGATGAAGAGAAACGAAGTTACCTTTTTGCAAAGGATTTATCTTCTGAAATAAGTAAGAAATTTAATAAAGAATTCAAGGTGCTTTTAGAGGTTAAAGGTTCTGAATTGGAAAATATTGAATATCAACATCCTACTAAGGATAAAAATTGCAAAATCTTGATGGGGGGGGATTACATTACGACAGAATCAGGTACTGGAATCGTTCATACTGCACCCGGTCATGGGATAGATGACTTTAATGTGGGGCAAAAATATGATTTACCTATTACATGTGTTGTTGATGAAAAAGGGAACTTAAATGAATCTTCTGGACAATTTCAAGGATCTAATGTCCTGAAAGATGCCAATGATTTAATTATTGAATATTTAAAAGTAAATAATTTGCTTCTATTACAAGAAAATTATAAACATAGATATCCGTATGATTGGAGAACCAAAAAACCAACTATTTTTAGGGCAACAGAACAATGGTTTGCCTCTGTAAATGGCTTTAGATCATCTGCATTAAAGGCAATCGAAAATGTTGAATGGATGCCAGAGACTGGAAAGAAAAGAATTTATTCTATGGTTGTTGGGAGAGGAGATTGGTGTATTTCTAGACAAAGGTCATGGGGTGTACCTATTCCAGTTTTTTATAAAAAAAATGGTAATGATATTTTACTTAACAACGAGATAATTAATCATATTCAAGAACTTTTTAGTGAACATGGAGCAGATATTTGGTGGGATTGGGATGTTAAGAATCTTTTGCCTGAAAGTTATTCAAAAGAATCGGATCAATGGAAAAAAGGGACAGATACAATGGATGTCTGGTTCGATTCAGGATCCAGCTGGGCCGCAGTATGTGAACTGAGAAGTGAATTAAAGTATCCTGCAGATCTTTATTTAGAGGGATCAGATCAACATCGAGGATGGTTTCAGTCTTCTTTGCTAACATCTGTTGCAGTCAATAATAAACCTCCCTATAAGAAAGTTTTAACTCATGGTTTTGCACTTGATGAAAACGGAAGAAAAATGAGTAAATCTTTAGGAAATGTTGTTGACCCAAATATAATTATTAATGGAGGTAATAATAAAAAAACTGACCCTGCTTATGGTGCTGATGTTTTAAGGCTATGGGTAAGCTCTGTAGATTATTCAGTTGATGTTCCAATTGGTTCAAATATACTCAAGCAACTTTCAGACGTTTATAGAAAAGTTCGGAATACTGCAAGATATCTCCTAGGAAATATTCATGATTATGATCCTAAAATTGATAGTTTTGAAATTGATCAATTGCCGCTCTTAGATCAATGGATGTTAGGTAGATTAGTTGAGGTCACAGATCAAATTTCAAACGCTTATGAAAATTATGAATTTTCAAAATTTTTCCAAATCTTGCAAAGTTTTTGCGTTGTAGATCTATCAAATTTTTATTTGGATATTGCTAAAGATAGGTTATATGTAAGTTCTAAATCACAATTTAGGAGAAGATCTTGTCAGTTCGTCATGTCAAAAATTGTTGAAAATTTAGCCGTACTTATTTCTCCAGTCCTCTGTCATATGGCTGAAGATATTTGGCAAAATATTCCATATTCAACTAAAGAAAAATCAGTCTTTCAAAGGGGATGGCCAATATTTTCTCAGTCATGGAAAAATCAAACACTTAATGAGCACATTGCAAATTTAAGAAATTTAAGAGTTGAAATTAATAAGGCTATAGAAGGATGTAGGAACAAACAAATAATTGGAGCAGCTTTGGAAACTGAAGTTAATTATTTACCTGAAGATAAAGCTTTAAAAGATTCACTTACTTGGCTAAAAGAATTTGGCAATCAAGAAGTAGATTTATTTAGGGATTGGCTTATAGTATCAAACTTTCAATTGGTAACCGATTTGGTGGAGAATTCTCTGATTATAGATAACAATGCACTTGGTAAAATTCAAATCAACAAAGCTCAAGGTCAAAAATGTGATAGATGTTGGCATTATCAAAAAGAAACTTTTAATGGAATCCAAAATTCCAAATTATGCAAAAGATGTTCAAATATTATTAATTTTGAATTTACTTAAATCCAGTTTTTTTGATTCAAAAAGAAAAATGAGTTTTGATGTTCCCTTATAAAATTTTCTTCTGTTTCTTTGAAAGGTGCTTTATAAAGTTTAAAGTTTGTAATTATATAAGTAAGTGCTATTACTTTTTTTTCTGAATCTATTTCAATTGGATGAGTTGTTGAGCTACTGTAACCTCTGAAAATAATTATTTCTAATTGTTCTTTTTTATTTTTTTTTAGAATGAAACCCTCTAGTTTAAGTATCCTATCAGGTATCTCGGAACTTATTTTTTCAAGACTATTTATTAAATCAATTTTTGCCATTCTCTGAGAAGCAGGAGTTTCTTCCATTTTTAGGTAATTTGATTATTGACCATTGAATAAGGCCTAAAATATATATTAATAATGAAAATAATCCTAAGAATTTTGATATCGGCTGGGTAAAGTTGGCTCCAAAGAAAAAATTAAATAAATTTTTTATAATAATATATAAATTTGAAGAAGGCTGAAGCCATATTGCACACGCATCCGAATTAATAAAAGAAAAGCATTTGAAATTTTGTAAACTCTGAATAAAGAAATTGAGAGATATAAAAGTTATCGTCCATCTCCATATTTTTGTCGTTGTGGTTAGGGAATAAGAAAAATCATATTCTCTTAATTCATCATTAATATCGTTCCAAAACCAAACTGAAATTGTCATTAATAATGTTGAAATATTTGTTATCACAAGAGCATAATTATACTTTCCTATTAAAAGTAGAAGACTTATAAAAAATAAAAGGGATACTTTCCAATAAATTGATAGAAGTTTAATAACTGCTTTATTTCTTTTTTTAATTGACCAGAAGGATAGAGTAAAAGGAATACCAATAAGGAAAATTATTGAAAGTTGAAAGGATAGCCAAATAGAAAGTTGATTAAAAACGTTCAAAACTTTTTCTTTTTAAACACATAATAATTAAACATCAAACTATTACTTTTGAACTTACTATTGTCATAGTTATGAATATTATGCATCCTTATATTATTACTTAGGAATATGTTGATAATTGTATGAGACAGCATGTTAACCCCCTTAGTAGTAATTTCAATCAAATTGAGAGATTACCTTCTTTGAGCGAAATGTTTTGTGATTCTAAATCGAATCTTCATTTGGATATAGGTTGTGCTGCTGGGGAGTTTCTATTTGATTTAGCTTTAGTTAATACCAGCTGGAATTATTTAGGAATTGAAATCCGTGAGAAATTAGTCAAAAGTGCTAAATTAAAAGTGATTGAACGAGAAATCAAAAATCTATATTTTCTATTTGGTAATGCTAATAATATTTTGAATGATGTTCAAAGTGAATTTATTATCAAAAATCTAAAAAGTCTTTCTTTTAATTTTCCTGATCCATGGTTTAAAAAGAGACATTATAAAAGGCGTGTAATTCAGCCAGAATTTATTAACAATCTTTCAAATTCATTGCAAAAAGGGACCTTGATTTTTATAAAAACGGATGTAAAGGATTTATTCGATTATATGGATTACACCATATCAAGTAATTTTTGTTTTAAAACAATAGACAAAAAAGATATTAATTATTCCGAAAGTTTTAATCCAAATAAATTAAAAACTAACCGCGAAAAATATGTGATTGTTAATCAACTTGATATTTTTGAAAAGATTTATATAAAAATTTAATTCAATATTAATTTGTTATTTTATTAATTTCTAAAAAGAGTTTGTTTGTTATTTCGCTTGATAAAGAGTCAACTTTCTTAGGATTTTTGGCCTCAACTAGTACTCTCATAACGGGTTCTGTGCCACTAGGCCTTATATAAACTCTACAATTATCCGAATAAATTTCCTGAAAAAACGCTGTTGTTTGATCAATCAAGATTTTGGTTTTTGGATTTAATTTATTAATATTAAAATCTAGTTTGATGTTGGTTAGTTTTTGAGGATAAGGTTCGAAACTACTTTTAAGCCAGTCATTCAAATTAATATTTTTCTTTTTACAAAATTTAGAAATTTGAAGTGCAGTCAATATCCCATCTCCAGAAAAGTTATTAATTTTTGAAAGTATATGACCTGACTGCTCACCTCCTAAAACTGCTCCTTTTTCCTTAATTGCGTCATGCACATGTTTATCTCCTACATTAGTTCTAAATAAAACTCCACCAATTTTCTTCCAAGCGTTTTCAAAACCTAAGTTTGCCATTTGCGTTGATATTAGTAAGTTATTAGTGAGAATTTTTTGTTCCATAAGTTCTCTACCCCAAAGAAAAAGCATGTGATCTCCATCTAAAATATTGCCTTTTGAATCTATGCCAATTACTCTATCGGCATCTCCATCGAAGCTAAAACCCATATCTGCAGGACTTTCTTTCAATGCTTTTTTTAATGGTTCGAGGTTAGTAGAACCACAATTCATATTAATTTTCAAACCATTTTTAGAGTTATTGATAACTCTTACATCAGCACCAAGAGATTGAAAAATTTTTTTTGCGCATGTTGCGGCTGATCCATAGCATGTGTCTAATATTATTTTCAAACCGCTTAGATTTTCTCCACCCATTGTTTGGATTAGGCTTTTGATATAAATATCGATAAGATCATTATTTGTATTTTGGGGTATCACTTTTCTAGGAACTGAGATATTGAGATTTGAATCTTCAATTAATTTTTGAATTTTATTTTCAAAATATTCAGTAATTTTTTGACCATTATGATCAAAAATTTTTATGCCATTATATTCAGGCGGATTATGACTTGCAGATATCATAATCCCACTACTTAGGTTCTCTTGTTTTATTAAAAAAGGTATGGCTGGGGTAGGGCAGATTCCAAGATTTATAAATTTTTTACCACTATCGTTTATACCTTGAGTTATTGCTTGAAGCAGAATATCTCCACTAATTCTTGTATCTCTTCCTATTATTATTGGATTTTTATTCTCTAAGCTCGAACCTAGAGCATATCCTACTTTGTAGGCTAGTGAATAGGTTATCTCTTCATTAAATCTTCCTCTTATTCCATCAGTTCCAAAGATTGATTGCATAATTAGATTTCAGGAATTAAAGAAATTTTGACAATTATTTAGTTATTATCTTATCAGTTGATTAAAAGCTTATAGATTTAAATTCTCTTTATTTGTTTAACTTATTTAAGATGTTTTTAGTTAGTGATTTCTGAATAGTGCAATCTGAAAGTCGAGAGCAAATTTTAAAGGCCAATCTAAAAACAATACTTATTTTAAGTATATCTATTGTTGTCATTTCACTGTTTTTATTTAGAAATTTCTTGTTTAAATCAACTTATCTTCTAAAGAGTTTTGGAGAATTATCCGTTGACCCCGAAATAGCTTTAACAAATAATAAGCCTACATTTCTAGAATTTTACGCTGAGTGGTGTGAAGTTTGTAAAGAAATGGCTCCACAAGTTTCTGCTTTTAAAGATGAATACGAAAAAGATATTAATTTTGTTTTTTTAAATGTTGATAATCAAAAATGGGGTAACTATATCCAAAAGTTTGCTGTCAACGGGATTCCTCAAGTTAATCTTTTTGATAAAAAGGGTAATCTAATATCTACTTTTATTGGTAAACAAGATGAAATAAAAATAAGAGAATCCATTAATAATTTAAAAAAAGAAGAGAAACCATATGAGGAAATTATTAATGATGAATTTTCAAAAATGAAAGAAAATAAAAATAATGAAGTTAGTCCTCGAAGTCATGGATGATTTTTACCATTCTAAAGATTTTGATACGATGGGAAAACTTTGTTTAAAAATAGACTTGCAATTTTGGGCTATAGACTTGTGTTCTTTTTGGGTGCCGTGAGCTGATCTTAAATGAATGTAATGGATCCACGATCTGCATGATCCAGACATATAGATTCTTGTCGGAGTTGCTAATGGTAAAACAAATCTCGCACATTCTTTGGCAACGCCTTCAGCAAGTAAATCTTCATATAATTCTGAAGCAGCCTGAAAATGTAAACCAATTTTTTCATTGAATCTTTTTTTTAACTCATCAGGAAGGTCAGGAATTGAATTTTGTCTATTTTTAAAATCTTGACGCCTCAACTCTGGTAAGGGAATATTACCCAATTGAGAACTATCAGCATATCTCTGTGAAAATTCTTGGAAAGTAAATGATCTATGTCTTAAAATTTGCGCAGCGATTCCTCTGTTAGTTTCTATTTGTAAGGTCATAAATGATTGTTCAAAAACACTCCAATGTTCATTTTTAATGCAATAACTCAATAATTTCGAATAGTCTTCATTTTCCTGATTTTTTGGATTACTGACTCTTGCAATGTAAGCCATTGTTTTTTCTGCATCAGGAGTTAGCGAAATTAGTTCAACTTTACTCATTTTAGATCTTTGCAAGAGTTACTTTTTCTGGTTGGTTTTGATATTTGCCTCTTCTATCTTCATAGGTTGTAGAACATGGATCACCTTCAAAAAAGAGTAGTTGGCAAATACCCTCTTCAGCGTAAATCCTGCAATCTGCACCTGAACTATTACTAAACTCTAAAGTTAGATGACCTTCCCACCCTGCCTCTGCCGGCGTTGTATTAACAATAATCCCAAGTCGTGCATAAGTACTTTTGCCTATACAGATTACAGTAATATTTTCTGGCACTTTCATCTTTTCTAAAGCAACTCCTAAACCATAGGAGTGAGCAGGAAGAATAAAAAAGTCTCCATCCTTATCATGGTGAAGAACAGTTTTCTCTAAATTATTTGGATTAAACTTTTTGGGGTTCATCACAGTCCCAGGGATATGTCTGAAAATTAGGAATTCTTTAGATGAAAGTCTTAAATCATAGCCATAAGATGAACATCCGTAACTCAACACTGGTCGTTGTTTATTGTCAGGCTCAAGATGTCGCACCAAATTTGATTGAAAGGGTTTAATCATACCTTCCGAAGCTTTTTGATTTATCCAGAGATCATTTTTTAGCATTGTTTTATGAGCGAAGTTCGGTAATTTGGTTAGCCATTAATAAGAAATCTTTAGGTATATCTGTACCAGTAAGGATTACATCTCCTGAAATAAATCGGTTTTCAAGTGTTGAAATCAAATCATCTTTATCGATAATTTTCATGTCAATAGCTAAAAAAATTTCATCAAGTATTATTTGGTCATTCTCACCAGACTGTAGTTCTCTTTTACAAAAATTCCATAATTCAATGGTAGATTCATAAATAGATTTTTTTAAAGTTTTATTATTTTCAATTACTTCAGAATTATATTGATCAAAGGAATGTGATGATCTTACCCAGGTTAAATTACCGCATAGCTTTTCTGCATGATCAACTCCTTGGTTGACACCACCTTTCATGAATTGTATTAGTAGAACTTTCCTACCGAGAGCAGCATTTCTTAGAGAGTCTCTAATGATAGATGTGTAGCTCCCTCTATATGAAGATTGATAGATTTGAATTTGTCCGTTTTGTGGAAATTTCTTTAGGTTAATTCTGTTAGAAGTATTTGTTTTTACAGCATCAAGGTTACCTTTGGAATAGATATGGGATGAACTAATTACCATTATTTAGATTCTTTCTACATGCAGTATAATTAGAATCTAATAACGCTGCATATAGTGTAATTTAACTTAAAAAAGGTTTAAGCAACTTGAAAATAACTGAAAAAAGCTTGCTCATATTTTGATAAGAATTGAAAATTGTTACAGTTGATACAAGATATTTTAGGGTGTCTCCTTAAATTTTTTAATAGTAAAGATATTTATGATACCTGCTTCACGAGGATTCAACCGCTTTAGTTCGCAACAATCCGGACAAAGTAAAATTAACGCTGTTGGAGAACGTTTTCCAATCAATAGAACTTTAATGGAAGTTATTAAAGGTCTTGATGGTGCAAGCACAGAAATGGTTGAGAGATCTAAAACAATATTCTTCCCTGGTGACCCTGCTGAAAGAGTTTATCTTATAAGAAGAGGAGCAGTAAGATTGTCAAGAGTTTATGAGTCAGGTGAAGAAATAACTGTTGCTCTTTTAAGAGAAAATAGTCTCTTCGGTGTTTTATCTCTTCTTACAGGCCATAGATCCGATCGTTTTTACCATGCCATAGCATTCACAAGAGTTGAAATGATAACAGCACCTGCAAATTCTGTTTTAAGAGCTATAGAGGAAGATGCATCAGTAGGACTATTACTTTTACAGGGTCTTTCAAGTAGAATCCTGCAAACTGAAACAATGATAGAAACTCTTACACATAGAGATATGTCTTCTCGTTTAGTAAGTTTTTTAATGGTCCTTTGTAGAGACTTTGGAGTTGCAGGTGAAAAAGGTATTACGATAGATTTAAGACTTTCACATCAGGCAATTGCTGAAGCTATTGGTTCTACAAGAGTAACCATTACAAGATTATTGGGAGATTTAAAGGATTCAGGGCTTCTTAATATTGAGAGAAAAAAGATCACAGTGTTTGATCCAATTGCTCTTGCAAAAAGATTTAATTGATTCATCATAAATTATGATGTACTGAGTATATGCAAAAGTGTGGCTTGGATTTTAATTGTTTTTTTAATATTACTCGGGGGGTTAATTGCACCATTTGGGGATATTCTTGGAACAAGGATTGGTAAAGCAAGATTTAGTATCTTAAAATTAAGACCGAAAAAAACAGCAACTATAATAACTATTATTACTGGTGGATTTATTAGTTCAATATCGATAGGGCTATTGATTTTAGTAAGTGAAGAATTTAGACAAAGGCTTTTTGTTGATATTCCTTTTTTGCAAAAAACTTTAGATGAAAGTAAAAAGGCTTTAATCCCTTTACAGGAAGAACGAAAGGAACTTGAAGGTAAAATTATTCAAAAAGAAAAGGAGTTAAATCAATTAAAAAATAATATTAAAGAATTTAGGAGAGGAAATGTCGTTATTAAAAGAGGACAAACTTTATTTATTGCTGAGGTTGATTCCAGCTCAAATATAAAACTTGACTTAACAAAAATCTTTAATGAAGCTGATAAATTTGTTAGGAAAATTGTTATCCCAAATAATAAACAAGCAACAAATATTCTTTTGTGGAGACCCAGTGATATTACAAAAATTGAGACCATAGCTGCTAGCGGTGGTAACTGGGTTTTACTAATTAAATCAGCAACAAATGTTTTAAAAGGAGATAATTATGTTTTTGTATCTCCAGATTTATTAGAGAATAAATTTATAGTCAAAAAAGGTGATGTTATTACAAGTTCTATTCTGGGAGAAAGTGATTTAAATAGTAAATCAATAAATCTAAAAATTAAATCATTGCTTAGAGAAACAAGAGATGAAATTAAGTCAAAAGGATCACAAGTTAGTGAAATTAATACAAGTGGAAATTTTGTAAAAAAAATTAGAGACTTTCTTAAAGAAAATCAAAATATCAAATTTAAGTTGGAAGTAGTATCTTTAAGAGATAGTAAAACTGTAGAACCTATAGTTGTTGAAATTAATATTTTAAAGATTGCAGCTTAAATGTCTAGAGTAATAACTATTGATCCCGGAAAAAGTAAATGTGGCTTAGTGTTAGCAGAAATAAGTGAAAAAAAAGTTTACAAAGCGATAATTCTTAAAAGTGAATTACTTGGTAATTATGTCAGAAATTTAATTACCGCTGAGGACATATCACAAATTATTATTGGAAATGGGACAACCAATAGAGAGATCAGAGAAAAACTAGATTTTTTTAAAAAAGAAATAATAACTTTTGAAGAAAAGAATACTACCTACAGGGCTAAAGCAAGATATTTCGAACTGTTTCCTATCAGTGGTCTCAGGTTTTTAATTCCAAGAGAGGTTTTTATCCTTAATAAAAACCTTGATGCGATATCAGCTTTGATAATTTTAGAGGATTATTGCAAAATGAAGTTTACTTTAAATCAAAATGTAGATTTTAAAACTTGGCTGAAATAGTGAACTTATACTCATTCCCTGTTTCTAGTTCATAATCTTTTTTCAGTAAAAATTTCAATAAGGCATTCTCAATTAATGCTCTTCCTAAAGGAGGATTGACCTTTAAAAGACCTTTATTAAAGGAGTATGTAAAAGTCCATTTAAATTGACTAGCTTCCACAACCCCCTGAATTTGCTTTTTTGAGAAGCAATATTCCTTAACACTTACATTTGCAATAGTTTCAGGTTTTGAACGCATTTCTTAAGGTTGGTTTTTGTCAAAAGAATTTAATTCGTTAATTATATGTTCTTCTTTTTTAGTATTTAGTTGTTCAAGAGATTCGATTACTCTCTTGTACACTTTATCTAATATTGATTTTTCTTCGATAGAGATATCTCCTAATACATGTGAAATGGTATTGAAATTATTTTTTCCTTCTATTAAGGGAGGTGGCCCAATACCAATTCTTATTCTCCTAAAATTTTGTGTCTGCAATTGTTCAATAATGCTTTTAAGCCCGTTATGTCCCCCTGAGCTTCCTTTTCTTCTAAATCTTATTTTTCCTAGGGGAAGATCTTTATCATCGACTATTATGAAAATCTGATCTAAATTGATTTTGTACCAATCAACTATAGCTCGGACAGCATCACCACTGTTATTCATAAACGTATTTGGTAAGAATAATCTGAAAGTAGAATCATTGATTCGAAATTCTGAACAGGAACTTTTAAGCTTATCTTTTAGTAAAAAATTTGAATTATATTTTTTCGAGAGATGTTGAAGCAGTAAAAAACCTATGTTATGTCTGCTTTTTGAGTATTTTTTACCAGGATTTCCTAATCCAATTAAAAATATTTCTTTCATTGTTTATTTCTAAATCTCTTTTTTTTGAGAATTATGAATATATACAAACTATAACTAATTAATACAAACAAAAATTAAAAAAGATTGTTTGGCAATTTTCACATCAACCAAATAACTTTTTGAGAAAATCTAAAAAATTTAGTTTCCGTTCCAATCTACTGAGAAACCCTGTAGTAGAAGGGATTGGTTATAAATTTGTAGAAGAATAACTAAGAAAACCAAGAGTAGTAGACCAATTACTGTCATTACGGGAACTGCTCCCCAACCAGGTACTACTTTCCCTTGACCTGAATTGCCAATTGCTTTTAAAAGACTTCCTAATGCTGTTTTTTGACCCATGTTAAATTCACAAAATCGGATATTATTTCGCTATTGTATAAGAACTTATACATAAATTGTTTACAAACTTAGCAAAATTGATGCAAACTTTATCATCGGCTCCGGATCCTGCAGTTTCTATAGCTGTAACAATTCTGGCTTTACTTTTAGCTTTGACTGGCTTTGGTCTTTGGACTGCCTTTGGACCTAAAGCAGCAAAGCTTACTGATCCTTGGGATGATCATGATGATTAATTAATCTCGAAAGTATTTCAAAATTTTCCAAAAATACAAAAAGTAAACAATTAACCATAGTTTAAATATAAATTTAATAGGATATTAATCTGTCAGCTTTAGTAATTCCATGCTCGCCTTAAAAATTTCTGTTTACACTATTGTCTTTTTCTTTGTTGGAATATTTCTTTTTGGATTTTTAGCAAGTGACCCAACAAGAACGCCAAACAGAAAAGACCTAGAAAGTCCTCAAGATTAATCTCGTAATTAAACTTTAAATTGATTTCTGGAATTTCAAAAAAAATAATATTTTTCTCTTTTATTTTTATTAATTTCCTACAGCCATCAAAATCAGCTGAATTTGCAAAAATTAATAAAAATATCAATAATCAAAATACCAAAATTCTTTGGTCAAATATCCTTAGCAAAAAAATTGAATCAAGTAATTCAACAAGTTTTAATGATGAAGATTACTATGCTAGTCCATTAAAGAAAAATGTTGATTCTTTTTTAGTTGCAAAAGCCGAAAAGCAACAAGAGTTAATAATCCAATCTGATAAACAGTCTGAAATAAATGATGTTATCTACGCAGAGGGTAATGTATCTGTTTCTTTTAGAGGAAAACTGCTTAGAGCTGATAATTTAATATACGACAAGTTAAATAAAAAAATTAATGCGAAAGGAAATATAGTCTTGGTATTAGGTGATCAACTCTTTAAAGTTTCACAATTAGAATACAGTTTTATTAGTCAAAAAGGTTATTTATTAGATGTAAAGGGTAGTATTAATACTAATAATTTGATTGATGATTTATCTTCAAATTTCAGCTTATTAGACTCTAAAAAGATAGAAAGTTTGTTTGAATTTAAAAAAAAGGAAGTTTTAAATACTCCAGGCGAGATTAAAAATTGGTTATTTTTTACTGATAAAATATCTATAGATGGCCAAAAATGGGAAAGCGAGAAGGCTGTATTTAGTAATGATTTACTTGAATCGAAACAGGTCAAATTAGCCATTAATTCATTAAAAGTTATTTCTGAAGCAGAGAAATTACGCTTTAAGTCATCAATAAACTATTTAATATTTGAAGAAAAAGTTTCAATTCCATTTTGGCTTGGAGATAGAACTTTAACAAAGTCTGGTGAATTCTTCGACTTTGAAAACAGGTGGAATTTAGGATATGAAAACTTAGATAAGGATGGGTATTTTATTGGTAGGAAATTTAACTCTATAGATATTGCTGATGATTTTGTTCTTGATTTAGAGCCGCAATTTCTAATTCAGAGGTCATTAAAAGGGTATACAAATAGTTTTGTAAAGAAGGACGAATCAATAACTTCAAATAGGGTTAAGAGAAATACAAGTTTTGAAGATTATTTTGCTCTAAATTCCCAGATAAAAGGCCCAATAAAAAATTGGGACTTAGAAATAGATAAGAAGTTAAATTCTCTTGATTTTGATAAATTTCCAGATGCATTTAGATTTAAAACTGAATTGAGTAAAGAAATTGATTTTTTAGATTCAAAATGGGAAAAAAGTTTTTATGGAATTTATAGAGAGAGGGTCTGGAATGGTTCATTAGGTGAAGCAGAAATTTACTCAGGTTATGGTTCAAAATTACAAAAACAAAATACTTGGATTGTTGATGGCATTAAAAAGTCAGAATTTTTATCTTTTGGTTTGGCGAACATAACAGCAGAGGCTTTGAATACTAAAAAATTGCTTACTAATCTAAAAGGTAATTTGTTTTATTCAATTGATCAGAAATTTCCAATTGGTTTTGAAGATCCTAAAAAGAAATCCATTGATATTTCATATAAGTACATTCCTGAACCAATAACAAACGGCTTAAGTATTAATACAAGATTGGAAGCATTATATTCTTTCTACGAAAATGGAGATCATCAAGAATATTTAGGGCTAGGTATAGGACCAGAATTAATATTTGGTAATTTTCAAAATAAAACTTTTGACTATACTCGTATAAGTCTTTTACCTTTATATAAATTTAATAGCGGTAAAAGTATTTTTAAGTTTGATCAGAATTATGAGGACTTAACCTTAGATATTTCTTTTGATCAGCAATTATATGGACCTATTATTCTCAAGAGTTTTGGGCTTTTGAACCTTACAAGTGATTCAAATGATTATGGTGAATTTATAGATTCTAAAATCTCTTTAAATTGGAAAAAAAGGTCCTATGAATTTGGTATTTTTTATCAACCTCATACTAAAGCAGGGGGTATTTCTTTTAGTCTCTATGGATTTAAATAGCTATAAAAAATTAGTATTAAATTTGATATAGGGTAATTGGTTTAATTTATTTTCTATTAAATTTTTATTATCAAGAAGTGTTGAAGTTGCATCCCATTCCCCTGATAAAAACATTTTTCTTGAGCTTTCTTTAATCTCAAGATTTAAACTTAAATCTTTCGCTTTTGCTAATGATTTTTTAAGATCAATTTCTAAGAATAAAAATTTATTATCCTTGTTATTTTGAATCTCTTGGATTGATTTTTTCGGTAGAGTAAAACATGGAATTCCTATTGCAATACAATTACTATAAAAAATATCGGCGAAACTCTCTCCTATTATTGCTCTTATACCCCATCTCATAAGTGCTTGAGGGGCATGCTCTCTGCTAGAACCACATCCAAAATTGCTATTAACAATTAGTATTGTGGCATTTTTGTTTTCCTCTAGATCAAAAGGATGCTGTCCTTTTAAAGTTGCTCTATCATCCTCGAAAACAGATTCACCTAATGAATCAAAGTTTACACACTTTAAAAAACGCGCAGGAATTATTCGATCTGTATCAATGTCGTTACCAATCAAGGATATACATTGGCCTTTTATTTGTATGATTTTTCCAATTGGTGGGGTAAAAAAGGATTTCATTCGTTGATAAATTCTCTAACGTCACTGACTTTGCCATTAATTGCAGCAGCAGCAACCATTGCTGGACTCATGAGTAGAGTTCTCCCGCTAGGAGATCCTTGTCTTCCTTTGAAATTTCTATTACTAGAACTAGCACTAATTTGATTACCTACTAGCTTATCTGAATTCATTGCTAAACACATTGAGCAGCCTGGTTCTCTCCATTGAAACCCAGAATCCTTAAATATCTGATCAAGACCTTCTTGTTTCGCTTCATTGGCTACTTTTTCTGAACCAGGAACTACAAATGCTTTTACATTCTTAGATACTTTTTTGTCTTTTAATACTTTAGCTGCAACTCTTAAGTCACTTATTCGCCCATTTGTGCAACTGCCTATGAAACAAACCTCTACCGGTATATCTTTTATTGATTGTCCTGGCTTGAAACTCATATATTCATAAGCCTCTTCAGCAACTAATTTGTCATTTGGGGATAATTCATCTAAAAGGGGGATTTGTTGATTAATACCTATACTTTGGCCTGGAGTAATCCCCCAAGTAACTGTTGGTTCTATTTTAGAGGCATCTATTTTTATTACATCATCATAAATTGAGTCTTCATCGCTTTTTAATGATTTCCACCATCTGAGAGCTTTTTCCCAATACTCATTTTTTGGTGCACATAATTTATCTCTCATGTAACTAAATGTCTTTTCATCAGGGTTTATGTAGCCGCATCGAGCTCCTCCTTCAATAGACATATTGCATATAGTCATTCTTTCTTCCATTGATAATACATTGATTGCAGGCCCTGCGAACTCATATGCAAAACCAACCCCAGCCTTTACACCGAGTTTATTTATAATATGAAGTACTAAATCCTTAGCATATACCCCATTAGATAATTGATTTTCGCACCAGATTTGCCTTACCTTTAATTTATTCATGGCTATGGTTTGGGTTGCAAGAACATCTCTTACTTGGCTTGTACCTATCCCAAAAGCAATTGACCCAAAAGCTCCATGAGTTGAAGTATGTGAATCTCCACAAGCGATTGTCATACCTGGTTGAGTTAGCCCCAATTCTGGAGCTACTACATGAACTATTCCTTGACTTCCACTACCAATATTAAAAAATTTTATTTTATGCTGTAAGCAGTTCTTTTCAAGTGTTTCAATCATTTGCTCTGCAAGATTATCTTTGAAAGGTCTGCTTTGATTATCTGTTGGCACAATGTGATCAACTGTAGCCACAGTTCTACTAGGAAATTTTACTGTTAAATTTTTGTCTTTTAAAGCGCCAAATGCTTGAGGACTTGTCACTTCATGGATTAAGTGAAGACCTATAAAAATTTGATCTGAGCCACCTGGAAGACTGGAAACTTTGTGTAAATCCCAAACTTTATCAAATAAGGTATCTTTACTCAATTTGTAAAAAAAACTACGTACTATTTGATAATAAGATTAATCTGAGGCTGTTCAAACACACATTTACACTTAGTGTTTGAATTTCAATTCTGTTTCGGGTTGAGTTAAATATTTTTTTTATATTAGTTATATGATTATTCGGTCCTGAAATTGAGATATAGACTAGTCCAACTGGTTTATCTGGACTGCCTCCATTAGGACCAGCTATTCCACTAATAGCTATTGCCCAATCTGCGCCTAATTTCTCTTTTACATTAATTGCCATAGCCTCACAAACTTCTTCAGAAACTGCTCCATATTTTGTAAGCTTTTCTTTAGAAATATTTAATAATGAATTTTTTAGCTCATTACTATAGGAAATAATACTACCTTGAAAAACTTGAGATGAACCTGATATTGAAGTTAGAGATGAAGATAGAAGACCTCCTGTACAGGATTCAGCAAAAACAATAGTTTCGTTCCTCTTAGCTAACTCTTTTATTAAAACGATTGGCAAAGTATCATTATCCTCTCCAAAAATAAACTTTGAAAAATCTTTTTTTAATTTTTCTTTTACAGGGTTAATTATATTTTTTGCTTCTAGGTCATTCTTTGCTCGCGCGGTTATCCTGATCTTAACCTCTCCTAAGTTTGCATATGGAGCAACCGTTGGGTTTTTAAGATTTAATAGATCATTAATTTTTTCTGCAACGCTAGATTCTCCAATTCCTGCAAATTTAAGAGTATTTGAAAAAAAGGAATAACTATCTGAGAATTTGGTTTTAATGAAATCATAAGCAGTCTCTTCCCACATAGTTTTCATCTCGCTAGGAACTCCAGGGAAAGTAAGAATAGTAAATCCTTTTATTGGTTCCCAAATCATTCCTGGGGCAGTGCCTCTAGGGTTATTAATTATTTGAGCATTTTTTGGGAAGAAACATTGTTTCCTCAAGCTAGAGGAATCGTCTTTGAGCTTTGAGTTTGGAAGTTTTTGTTTAATTTCATCCCATAAGTGTGGTCTTTCAAAAAGAGATACATTAAAAGATTTGGCTATTGCTTCAGTAGTTAAGTCATCTGGCGTGGGGCCCAATCCACCTGTTGTAATTAGAAGATTACTTCTTTTCGATATTTCTTGAATCACTTTTATAATTCGATCACAATTATCACCTACAGTTGATTGCCTAAAGTGATTTAAGCCTAATAGCGACAACTGTTCAGAAATCCATTGAGCATTCGTGTTTATGATATTTCCTAAAAGTAGCTCTGTTCCAATAGAAAGAATTTCAACTCCCTTGGAATTAGGACTCATTTAATTGATGCTTCAAGTTTGCCTTCATAAAGAGGAAAACGATTACATAAGTTTAATACTCTTTCTTTACATTGACTTTCAATCAGTGAATCGTTTGGGTTAAGTAATCTATCAGCAATAATTTCGCCAACTTCAACAAAAGCATTCTCATTAAAGCCTCTAGTAGTTAAAGCAGCAGTACCCAACCTTAGCCCGCTGGTTACAAAAGGTGATTCGGGGTCAAATGGAACAGTATTTTTATTAGCAGTGATATTCACTTCACTTACGAGCAAGTCAGCAATTTTACCAGTCATATTGATACTTCTTAAATCAAGTAAAACAATATGATTATCGGTGCCTCCACTAACGATATCAATACCTCTATTTATTAAAGTTGAAGCTAGAACTTTGGCATTTTTTATTACTTGTTGGGAATAATTAACAAAATCTGGCTGTAATGCTTCTCCAAATGCAACTGCTTTAGCTGCAATAATGTGTTCTAAGGGCCCCCCCTGAGTCCCTGGGAAAACAGATTTATCAAATTTCTTTCCAAATTCTGCATCTTTACACAAGATTAGTCCTCCTCTAGGCCCTCTTAATGTCTTATGAGTAGTTGTAGTTACTACATCACAATAAGGTATTGGATTTGGATGAAGTTTACTTGCGACAAGACCTGCGATGTGTGCAATATCAGCCATTAAGAATGCACCAACTTCATCTGCAATTTTTCTAAATGATTCAAAATCAATTGTTCTTGGATAAGCTGAATATCCGCATATGATCAATTTTGGTTTTGTATCAAGTGCTATCTCTCTTATTTCATCAAAATTTAATTCACTAGTTTCTTTGTTTACACCATAGTGAACTGCATTAAACCACTTACCACTCATATTTACTGGAGATCCATGAGTTAGGTGTCCACCATGAGATAAATCCATCCCCAGGATTGTGTCGCCAGGTTTAAGTAAACTTAGGAAAACAGCAGCATTTGCCTGCGCTCCACTATGGGGTTGAACATTAGCCCAATTTGCATTAAATAATTTTTTCGCCCTTTGAATAGCCAATTCTTCTATTTCATCAACAAATTCACACCCCCCGTAATATCTTTTTTGAGGTAATCCCTCAGCGTATTTATTTGTAAGGACTGATCCTTGAGCCTGCATGACAGCAATTGATGCAAAATTTTCGCTTGCGATCAACTCAAGATGAGTTTCCTGTCTATTTTTTTCAGAGTTAATAAAATCGCATATTACTGGATCACTTTCATTAAGATTTTGGAGGATATTCATTGAATTTGATAACTAATAAACATAATATAGACGATATTTTTTAGAAAAATATAAAAAGAATATTTCATAATTTTAAACGCGCCTGGAGAGATTCGAACTCCCGACACCCTGATCCGTAGTCAGGTGCTCTAATCCACTGAGCTACAGGCGCATAATTATGTAATATCTCTGTTGCAGGGTCTCTTAGTCAACTAGATTTCAGGTAAAATATCTATTATTAACAATCTAATTATTAATATGCCTATAAAGTGGTACGGAAATGGTGATTTAGAAGATCCCATCTATAAACATTTTTCTCGAATAGTAAATTTTGTAATTCACTGCATGATATTTACTGCGATAGTAAGTGGCACTTGGCTTTTAAAAGAAATTAAATATGAAATCACTTTTTTTAATAACTTTGCAATTTTCTGGTCAATTCTTTTAGCCTCCCATTTACTATTTGTAATTATGAAAAAACCTAAAGATACTTCAAAACAATCAACTTAATTAATTTTTAATTTATGGACTCTCAGATAAGAATAAGTGATCTAGAAAATATTATTTCAGAAAAGGTTTTTATAAAAATAGAAAAGTGGAATTTATATCTTGGAGATGCTGGCCTAGCTAGAAATCTTGCTATTGAATGCATCAGCAATAAAGATCAAGGCCCATTGGAGGCTGCGAAAATAAGTTTGAAAGCAATAAATGTAAAAGTAGGGGATGGTGTTAACAGTATTCCACTGATCAATTTAATAACTAACTCACAAATTCTAGAATTAGAGGAGATTTTGGAAAGTTTTTTTGAAAACTAAATCTTTTTTTTATAAAATTTAATATTATTTACTTTCAGACATTTTGTAAGAAAATAATAGATTACAAAAAAAGTTAGAGATCCAAATATTAATAATAAAAATTCTCCGAGATTTGACTTGAAGTTATTTGTAGTTCTAAGAATAGTAAAACAAAGGGTGCTATCTATAAATGCCGCTAATGACATAAGGATGATTTTCCTTAATAAATCTAAGTTGGGCAAGTGGATATTTTCATTTCTCAGGTTAAAAGAAAGCAAAACACAAACTATAAAGTTGACTATTACTGAAGATAAAATTATTCCTACAACTCCGAAATTATATGGAGAAAGATTCCCAAAATTATTAATTGGGGCACCAATTAAAAACCAATCAAAAAAAATATTTAACATTATCCCTGCAAATGACGACTTGAAAGGGAAGTTTGTTTTTTCTATTGAATAGTAAGTTCTTACTAATAAATCTCTATAAAGATAAAATGGTATGCCAACTGAATAAGCAATTAATATATTTTTTACTTTTAAAGCCGCTGAATAATCAAAAGATCCTCTCTGAAAAACTAACTCTACTATTTGATTATTAAATGTTATAAAAATTGCGGTTAAAAAAATAGTTGTCAAGAAACAGTACTCAATTCCAGAAATCAATTTTTTTTGGAGGCCTATATACTCTTTATCACTTCTCAATTTAGAAAATTTTGGAAGTAATGGCAAAATCAAAGAGTTAGATAATATGCCTAATGGGGCTTGTATCAGAAAGTTTCCGTAAGCTAGTCCCGATGCTGCTCCTTGAAAACTTGAAGCGAAAAACATATCGATAAAAACATTAATTTGACTGAGACCTGATGAGATAGATGCTGGAATAATTAGTTTGAAAATTCTCCTCTCTTCATCACAAAATAATTGGAAGTTTGACTTTAATCTCAAAAGACCGATTTTATTTATTTCCGAAATTTGAACAACAAACTGAATTAAAGTTCCGGTCAAAGTTGCAAAAGCTAGTAATCCCGTATAAGTAAAGAAATGAGAATATGTATTTTCTTTGTTGAAAATCCAACTTAATAAAATAAAAAAAATAGTAGTTAGGCTTGTTATCGCTGGACTTATACTTGATAAAAAGAATCTTCTTTGGGAATTTAAGGCGCCATAGCTTAAACCTATGAATCCGGACAAGGGAATACAAGGTGTAAGTATTTTTAATTGGTAAATGGCGATTGATTTGGCTTCGTAACTTAAATTGGGGGCTAATAATTCAATTAATAAACTGGAATTTAAATATATCAATATAGCTAAACCAATTAATAATATTGAAAGTTTTATGCTTACTTGAGTTAAAACAATCCCCCCTTTTTTTTTATTAAGGGGAGTTAGAACTGCAACGACTGCGTTATGTAAGGGACCATTAATCCCTCCAATGATTATTAGCAAAAAACCTGGAATTATATAGGCATAATTAAATGCGTCGTATATTACCCCAACTCCAAAAGCAGCAGCTATAAATATTTGTCTTATACATCCCGCTAATTTACTTAGACTAGTACCAAATGAAATTGAAAAAACATTATTTTTTAAAAATGAATGCATTTGGATTTGTCTAAATTTTTCAAGAAGTTTAAGTTTCAATTATATTTGATTTTTAACTAACGACATATTTATGAATGTTCGGATAATTGAATTTGATCCATTAATTGAAGGAGTATTAATCAAGAGGTATAAAAGGTTTCTTGCAGATATAAAATTAGAGAGCGGAGAGGTGGTAACTGCTCATTGTGCCAACACAGGCCCAATGAAGGGACTTTTGAGTGAGGGGGCAAAGGTAAGAATAAGTGTTTCCCCTTCTCCAAAAAGAAAATTACCGTTTACTTGGGAACAGATATGTGTTTTAAATGCAAAAAATGAGGAGGTATGGGTTGGTATCAATACTCTATTCGCAAATAAGTTAATCAAAAAGGTTATTGAGAAAAATTTGCTCGACGAAATAATTGGAGAAATAGAGACAATTAAATCTGAAGTTCCTTATGGAAAAGATAAAAAAAGCAGAATTGACTTTTTTTTAACTCCAAAATCTTCAAATCCTGATAAACGTAACATTTACGTAGAGGTTAAAAATACGACTTGGATTAGAGAAAATGTAGCTCTATTCCCTGATACAGTAACGAAAAGAGGCCAAAAGCATCTCATAGAATTAAAGGAATTAATTCCTGAAAGTAAAAGTGTATTAGTTCTTTGTATTACAAGAAAAGACGCTTGTTTTTTTGCCCCCGGAGATCAGGCAGATCCCTTATACGGCAATCTTTTTAGAGAATCTTTAAGTGCAGGAATGATCACGATTCCTTGTTCTTTTGAATTTCATAAAGATCACATATCATGGAGAGGAATTCAACCTTTGAAATAAATAAAATCTTGATATTTTGAAACTTCTAAAAATAAATTTTTTTAATGTAACAAATAAATTTTTGAGGTGCAACTATAAAAATGGTATCAACAACTACTAGACACCGATAAGTTTTTTGAATAAATTTAAATTTGAAAGGAAACAGTAAAACTGTTTTTTTGCAGCTCTAATTTTTTTTTATGACCACTGCTTTGCAAACGCCTCAAAGGCGCTCTAGGTCCAAACTTCAAGATGCAAGTCTTGTGAATGGACCTATGCTCCTTTTGAGGAGTATTCGAGGATTTAGTTCAAACCGCTCAATGTTGTGGCTTGCAACTGTTCCCCTAGCTTTGTTTGGTTTAGGTATTTTTAATCTTTCAGCTCACGCAGCTGATTTACCTGAGTTGAATGCAGCTTTTCTTGCTAACAATCTATGGCTTTTGATCGCTACTATTCTAGTGATCTTTATGAACGCCGGTTTCGCTATGGTTGAGGCAGGTATGTGCCGTTCTAAGAACGCTGTTAACATTCTTGCTAAAAACCTCTTTGTATTTGCTCTAGCTGTAACTTCTTATTGGTTTATCGGCTATTCATTAATGTACGGAGGAAGTGTTGCCGACGGTTGGCTTTATTTTGGCGGCTTATTTTTTGATCCAACAGTTACTGCAGATATGGTAACTGATGCTGGATTAGTCCCAACTGTTGATTTCTTGTTCCAGTCTGCTTTTGCAGGAACTGCGGCAACAATCGTTTCCGGTCTTGTTGCTGAAAGAGTTAAATTTGGAGAATTTGTTGTTTTTGCCGTTGTATTAACTGCATTTATATATCCAATTGCTGGTAGCTGGAAATGGAATGGTGGTTGGCTTGATTCTTTAGGTTTTGTTGATTTTGCTGGTTCTTCAATTGTTCACTCAGTTGGAGCATGGGCGGGTCTTGTAGGAGCTATGCTTCTTGGACCAAGAATTGGCAAATACTCTGATGGGAAACCACAGGCTATGCCAGGACACAATATGGCTATAGCTACTCTAGGTGCATTAGTCCTATGGATAGGTTGGTACGGATTTAACCCCGGTTCTCAACTTGCTATGGATCAATGGGTTCCATATGTTGCTGTAACAACTACTTTAGCAGCAGCAGCAGGAGCTATTGGTGCAACTATTGTTTCAACTTTAACTTCTGGTAAGCCTGATCTTACAATGATAATTAACGGTATCCTTGCTGGTTTAGTTAGTATCACTGCTGGTTGTGGTGATATGACTCTTGCTGGCGCCTGGTTCGCAGGACTAGTTGGCGGAATTATTGTTGTATTTTCTGTTGCAGCACTTGATGCCGCTGAGATCGATGATCCTGTAGGTGCATTCTCTGTTCACGGAGTTTGTGGTGTATGGGGTACTGTAGTTATCGGTCTTTGGGGTACAGCTGTACAAGGTGATGGAGCAGGTATGGGATTGTTCAATGGTGGAGGCATTACTCTTCTCCTAGTTCAAGCTCTTGGTGCCGCAGCTTATGCTATTTGGACACTAGTTACTTGCTGGATTGCCTGGTCTGTAATTGGAGGATTATTCGGTGGAATCCGAGTATCTGAAGAGGAAGAGACACAAGGCTTAGATATAGGAGAGCATGGAATGGAAGCATATCCAGACTTTGCATCTGCTAAATAATCTAACAAAAAATTGATTTAAGAAACCTGACTTATGTCAGGTTTCTTTTTTTTTACGAAAAATTATTTAAAACGTTGTAATATAAAAAAATGGATACTCAAGCTTTTAGAAGATCTCTTCATCATTCTGATAGATACAATAGAAGGGGTTTCGATTCTCCAACAAAAAGAGCCCAAGCGTTAGAAGAAGCTTACCAAAGTGATTTAATAAGTTCTATTAGGGATAATGGTTTTACTTACACTAAAGGCAGACTAAATATTAAGTTAGCCCAAGCTTTCGGTTTCTGTTGGGGAGTTGAAAGAGCTGTGGCGATGGCCTATGAAACGAGAAGACATTACCCAAATGAGAATATTTGGATAACAAACGAAATAATTCATAATCCCTCGGTTAATGATCATTTAAGAAAAATGAATGTAAAATTCATTTCAGCTAAAAATGGAATAAAAGACTTTTCTTTAGTGTCTAATGGTGATGTTGTTATACTTCCTGCTTTCGGAGCTACTGTTCAAGAAATGAAACTCTTGCATGAGAAGGGTTGTCATATTATTGATACAACCTGTCCATGGGTTTCTAAGGTTTGGCATACAGTTGAAAAACATAAAAAACATGTTTTCACATCTATTATTCATGGAAAATTTAAGCATGAAGAAACTCTCGCAACAAGTTCATTTGCGGGAAAATATTTAGTTGTGCTTGATTTAGAAGAAGCAAACTACGTATCTGAATATATTCACGGAAGAGGTAATAGAAATGAGTTTATGAACAAATTTGCTAAGGCTTGTTCTAATGGATTTGATCCTGATAAAGATTTAGATAGAGTGGGAGTTGCAAATCAGACAACTATGCTTAAGAGCGAGACTGAGGAAATTGGAAAGGTTTTTGAAAGGACGATGTTAAAAAAATTTGGACCAGAAAACTTAAATAGTCACTTTTTAGCTTTCAATACTATTTGTGATGCAACTGAAGAAAGGCAAGATGCAATGTTCTCTTTGGTTGATGAAGACCTTGATATTCTAGTAGTTATTGGAGGCTTCAATTCTTCCAATACTACTCACCTACAAGAAATAGCAATTACTAAAAATATTTCTTCTTTTCACATTGATACGCCAGAGAGGATATCAGTGAATGAAAACTCAATATTTCATAAACCATTAGGATCAGAATTAGAACTTAAAAAAAATTTTCTACCTAGTGGAAAAATTAATGTTGGAATTACCTCAGGTGCATCCACTCCTGATAAGGTCGTTGCAGATGTTATTGAAAAGTTAATTGATATTGCTTCTTGAATTAGTTATTCAGTTACAAATTTGCTTAGTTTTTTTAATTTATTGTTCAGATAATTCCAAAAGATCTACTTTATTAACTAGAATAATGAAAAATTTATGAAGTATGGAAGACAAAGCACAAGCTAATGAGGTTCAAACTGCAAGTATGAATAGAACTAAAGCGCCCCAAAAAGTTGAAGTTGTAGTTGCCAACTCATCTTCAGGATCAGAAGTAAATATCCTTGGGGAACTATCGATTTTTGTTTTAAGAATAGGTTTTTGTGCTTTGATGATCCATCATGGCTTGGAGAAACTTCAGGATCCGCAGGGTTTTGCTGAGTTTGTAGTTGGTAAGTACTTCCCATTTTTGCCAGGTGATCCTGTTATTTGGACTTTTGGAGCAGCAATTACTCAATTGGTATGCCCAGCAGGATTGGCTTTAGGTATTTTTGCAAGGCTTTCTTCTCTAGGTCTATTCTCTACCATGGCATTTGCAGTTTATTTTCATCTCCTTGATACAGGACTTGAAGGTTTTCCTTTGGCAGTGGTTGAAGGTCATAATTATGCTTTCGAATTGTCTTTTATATATGGTGCTATTTCTCTCTACTTTCTATGTGCAGGCCCAGGAAGGCTATCTTTATTCAGAAAAACAAACAAGATTACATATTATCCAAAATCAACATAATTTAATGTAAAAAGTGTCTTTTTTGCGTAAATACCATTGAGATTCCTTTCAAATTACACATATCAACACTTTCTTGGTCTCTTAGACTTCCTCCAGGTTGAATAATAGCCTTTATTCCATATTCATTAGCTAGTTCTACAGTATCTGCAAATGGGAAAAACCCATCGCTGGCCAAGACTGCATCAGTACATAATCTTCCAGCTGCTTCTAATGCAATTTTTGCTGCTCCCACTCTATTCATTTGTCCAGCTCCAATACCAATAGTTTTTTGGTCTTTCGCAATAACAATGGCATTAGATTTCACGTGTTTACAAATTTTCCATGCAAAATTTAGATCTAAGTTAATTTGATTATTCGGATTTTTATTGGTTACTGAAATCCAATTTTCAGTTTTTTCTTCACAATCATCAGTGTCTTGTATGAGTAATCCTCCCATTATTGATTTAGTAGAAGTTTGATCCTTTTTTGGAAGTTTATCTTTTGAAAACTTTAAAATTCTTAAATTCTTTTTAACTTTTAAAATTTCTAAAGCTTCCTCATCAAAAGATGGAGCAACGACACACTCTAAGAAAATATCTTTGAGGTGAATTGCGGTTGCACTATCAACATTTGAATTAAAAGCAACTATTCCTCCAAATGCACTAACAGAGTCGCATTCCAAAGCATTCAAAAATGCTTGAGAAGCTGAATTACTTATAGAGGCACCACATGGATTATTGTGTTTTAGAATAACAGAAGCGAAAATGTCGGTTGTAAGTTCATCTTTTTCTGTGTAGCCAAATTCTAAAACTGTTGAAAGTGCTGCTTCTAAATCTAATAGATTGTTATAACTTAATTCTTTACCTTGTAATTGTTCTGCTGAGTTCCAGCCAATGTTACTTAAACCATACCAAAAAGCTTTTTGATGTGGATTCTCCCCATATCTTAAGGTTTTGATTAGTGGATAAGATTCAATATATTTGGAAGATTGTAAACCTCTTTCTTTTCTTATCCAATTAGATATTGCAGAGTCATAGTCTGCTGTATGTTGAAAAGCTTCAAGGGCTAATTTTGCTTTATATGAGTCCTTTAATGCACCTTTTTTACTTTCTTCAAGAAAATTTTGATACTGACTAGGATCAACTAAAACGGAAACATCTTTATGATTTTTAGCTGCAGAACGAATCATTGATGGTCCTCCAATATCGATATTTTCAATAGCATCTTCCCATTTAGCTCCTTGATCTACTGTTTTTTTGAAAGGATATAAATTTACAACTACTAAGTCAATAAATTCAAGATTGTTAGCTTCTATATCTTTTTTATGTTCCTCATCAGTTCTTTTAGCTAATATTCCCCCGTGTATTTTTGGATGTAAAGTTTTAACTCTTCCTCCAAGAATTTCTGGAGAATTAGTAAAATCTGCAACTTTAATAACTGGAATTTTTGCTTCCATAAGATATTTTGCAGTGCCTCCACTTGATAGAATTTTATAATTAAATTGCTCTACCAATTCCTTACAAAATGGGATTATATTTTTTTTATCAGAGACACTTACTAAAGCTAATGGTGACATTATGGGAAAGTTTACTTACTTAAGAATATAAACATGAAATATGCTATCAATCATGAATTTGTCTCGATTAGCTCTCAAACTGCAACTCATAGAATTATTTTGATGCATGGTTGGGGAGCTGATTCAGATGATCTTTTAGCATTTGGAGAGGAGATGACTGAAGAAATAAATCTTGATTTTGAGGTAATTTCTTTGAGGGCTTCTGGATTACATCCAAGTGGTCAGGGAAGACAATGGTATGGACTATACCCACATGATTGGAATGGAGCTGAGATTGAAGTAAATAAACTTTTAGTTACATTAAAAAAGTTTGATACTGATCAGATTCCATTAAGAAAAACAATTTTGTTGGGGTTCTCTCAGGGGGCGGCAATGGCAATTGATGCAGGATTTAAATTAAATTTTGGATTAATTGTTGCTTGTAGTGGTTATCCGCATCCAAACTGGGAGCCAGGAGAAAAATGCTCACCATTGATTATTAGTCATGGTTTATTCGATAACGTCGTGCCTATAGATGCTTCTAGGACTATTTATGAAAAGGTAAAGAGCAAGTCTTCTAAATTTTGTGAATTATTAGAATTCGATGGATTTCATCAAATTGATTCAAATTTAATTAATTTTATAAGTTCAAATATAAGTAATATTTTTTAAACAAAAGCGTATTCGTATTCTTCAATCTCTTCCCAATCATCTGCAGTAAGTTCTAGACCTTCGAATATTTTTTCTTCACCAATTCCTTCAACTACAACTTTTAGTGATGGAAATAGAAAATGATTTTCTTCAGCATATTGGGCGCTGAATAACCCTTTTTCACCCCAAAAAAACCTATCGGTTGTATGTTCATTCCTTCTCACATTGAAAACTGAAGGTGCAGAAAGACCATTTTCGGCTATGAATCTTCTTGCTGCTGTAACTGGTTTATGTTTACCGGTTTCGATATGATAAATAGGTACATGTGCCATTACTCTTTGTCCAGCCAATCTTCTTCTGCTGATTCTTTTTCTTTTTTTTGACATTGATTGGTACTCCTGAAATTATTAATGTGATTAGTCTTATTAATTGTTACTAATCTTATATATGTGATTTAAAATTCACTTCAAATTACATAGAGGACCCATCAACCCCTGATGTAGCTTAAAATATGATTAAATATTCATATTTAAGGCTGGCTAAAGTCAGACCTATTTATACATCTTAATACTTTTTTCATATTTTACAAGCCCTTTTTCAAGTTTTTTTTTTATAAATTCCTCAAAAATTTCATTAATTATGAATCTTTCAAAAAAATTTGAAGAACTGATTATAAAACAGCTAGAGAGTTTTGGTTGCTCAATGGGCGTAACTAATTTAGTTATGTATCTTGCTACAGCTAAGCAAGGAACTAAAGCATCTTTTGAAATGATTGGTCAATGGCCGCAAATTGATAGGCTTCTTACATCAATAGAAGATGATCCTTCACTAAAAGTTTCATCGCCTAATAGAAGATGGTACCCGCTTCAAGAAAACGATATTCTACTTGGTGTTCTTAGGGTAGAAACAGATTTGAGAGGGGGGAATTGGCCAGTATCACTTGATTCTAGATTAAAAGCGCTTTCAATATCTCTAGCTAAATGCGTCTCTATCGAATTAGAACGTCAAAATAAAAATGAAGAAATCAATTATTTAAAAAATCAGGTTAATGTCATCGTCCATCAATTAAGGAATCCGTTGGCTGCTATTAGGACATATGCAAAATTACTAATAAAAAGACTTGGTTCAGATGATGATTCTATTGAAATAGTCGAACGCATGATAATAGAGCAAAAACAAATTAATCAATATATGGATTCTTTTGCGCAATTAAATTCATCTATGCAACTTCCTTTGGAAATTGGAGAGGAAAGATTATTATTACCACCAAATTTAGATAATAAAAAGGTAATAACTGTTCAAAGTTTATTGAGGCCAATATTAGAAAGGGGTAAAGCTAATGCGGACTTAGAGAATAGAGATTGGACTGAACCTTCTCTTTGGCCAGATTGGACTATTTCGCCATTAAAGGCAGAATATGCTGTAATTGCTGAAATTGTGGCCAATTTATTAGAAAATGCGTTTAAATATGCCCAAAAAGATGCTGAAATTGGACTCGCAATTATGAATAATGGACTTTGTATATTTGATAATGGTAAAAAAATAACCAAAAATGAAAACAAGAAAATTTTTGAAAAAGGTTTTAGAGGATCTGCCGCTAAGAAGAAGGACGGCACTGGTGTAGGACTTTTTTTGGCGAGGAAACTGGCAAAACATATTGGAGGAGATTTGAGATTGCTGGAAGAAAACTCGATTGATAATACTGAGAAATTAAAAAATCTTAAGAAGAAAAATATTTTCTATTTAGAACTACCTATAAAAGAATTGCATGTATAAACAACATGCCAGTTTCAACTAGTACAACACTTGCACCACACGCATCTCCATTGAAGCCTCCAATTTTATTGCCAAGTATGTTTGGGATAGAATAGCTCAGAAAAATACCAATCAAAATAAGAATTAAAAATTTCATTAATATTGCTTGGGATGTAATTGAAAATAATTGGTAAATAATGAAAATTAAAAGAAAAAAAATGGAGATCAAAGATTCTTTTTTAAATCCATTCCAATACTTTTTGTGGCTAATAGATTTTTTCTTGTAACTCATATATTTAAATTTTTCTATAAAAAATAAATTTGAAAATCTTCCCCAAAATAAGCATATAGGTAAAACAAAAATTATTAGGTTTTGAATTTTCAGTATGCAAGCAATTTGAATTAAAGTTATAAAAACTAAAGCTTGAACGCCAAAGGAACCAACTTTACTGTCTTTCATGGCTTTTAAACGTTTCTTTTTACCTGCAAAAATACCATCGAAAGTATCCATTAAACCATCAATGTGTAGACCACCAGTAATTAAATATCCTGAAGCCAAACAAATTAATGCAGATGCATAAATTGACCAAGAGTTTGTTCTAAAAAAAAGAAAGATATAACTCTGTATTGTTCCAATCAAAAATCCTAACGGCGGAGCAAATTGTGCAATATTTTTAAATTCGGGATTAATTAAAGGTATCTTTGGAAATGTCGTATAGAAAATCCAAGATCCTGCCAAATTTTTTATTAAATATTTTTTGATGAGATAAAAATAGATTCAATATTAAATAATAGAGTAGATTAATAAAAAAGGATCAAAAAATTTTATAAATTATCGTGTTTGAATTTGAAATTACATCGAATTGCAGTAATACAGCGGCAAGAACTGGTATATTTCATACACCAAATGGTCAGGTAAACACACCGAAATTTATGCCTGTGGGTACTTTGGCAACGGTTAAAGGAATTTCATCTAAGCAGTTAACCTCTACAGGATCAGAAATGATTCTCTCAAATACCTTTCATCTTCATTTACAACCTGGAGAAAAACTAGTTAAAGAATCTGGTGGAATACATAAGTTCATGAATTGGCCAAAGCCTATTCTTACTGATTCAGGAGGATATCAAGTGTTTAGTCTGGCCAAATTAAATAATATTTCTGATAAAGGAGTGGAATTTAAAAATCCAAGAGATGGTAGTCATGTATTTTTATCACCTGAAAAAGTAATACAGATTCAAATGGATCTTGGATCGGATGTTGCGATGGCTTTTGATCATTGTCCTCCGCATACAGCTAATGAAAATGATATTGAGGACTCTTTACAAAGAACTCATTCATGGTTGCAAAAATGTGTTGAGAATCATAAGAAATCTAATCAAGCATTATTCGGTATAGTTCAAGGTGGTAAGTATCCGAGATTGAGAGAATATAGCGCAAAATATACAAGTTCTTTTGATCTGCCTGGAATAGCAGTGGGAGGTGTAAGTGTTGGCGAGGCAGTGGAAGAAATACATAGTGTAATTGATTACGTCCCAAAATTCTTGCCAATAAATAAACCAAGATATTTAATGGGAATTGGCTCTTTAAGAGAAATTTCTTTAGCTGTTGCTAATGGATTCGATATATTTGACTGTGTTTTGCCTACAAGACTAGGAAGACATGGCACTGCATTTTTTAATGATGAAAGATTGAATTTGCGAAATGCTCGATTTAAAAATGACTTTTCTCCAATTGACAAAACTTGTAAATGCGAGACATGTAAATCCTATTCTCGAGCATATTTGCATCATCTAATTAGAAATGACGAAATATTAGGCCTAACCCTCATAAGTTTGCATAATATTGCTCATTTAATAAGATTTACCGATGCAATTTCTACTGCAATTAGAGATAATTGTTTTACAAATGATTTCGCTCCTTGGAAAACATCCTCTATTGCTCACTATACGTGGTAACGTCTTATCATAATTAATTAAATTATCAAAAAAGGTGCTCATTCTATTTAATACATTCGCTGAATTGCCCGAGGCTTACAAGGCTTTTGCTCCAACTGTTGATGTTCTTCCACTTATTCCTTTATTTTTCTTTTTATTGGTATTTGTTTGGCAAGCTGCGGTTGGATTTAAATAAAATTCTTTTGGTTTAGATTATTTTTATTAGAAGGGATTTTCAAGTAAAATCGCATCTCCAGAATTATCTACAGCACTTTCTATAAAATCAGCAATTTTTAATGCCCTTGAGGCTTGCTCACCATCTACCTCAGGTATTTCTTTGCCCTGAACGCATTTAAGAAAATGCTCCAGTTCTGCATATAGAGGTTCAATGGAGGTTGTGCTAACTTCTTCGACATATCCATCATTTCTGTAAACTAATTCTCCATGCTCTGCTGTGTATGATTCATGAGACTTTCGATGGATTTGTAAAGAATGATTTAAGAAATCAGTTTCTACTAGGCCATTTTGGCAGTGAGCACTTAAACTTCTAATTTTTTTGTGACTCATTTTGCTTGCAGTTAGGCTTGCGATAACATTATTTTTAAAAACTAAAGTAGCATTGACATAATCTATTAATCCTTGGCTATTTCTTCCTCCAACTGCCGCTAATTTTTGTATTTTTGAGTTTACAAGCTCCAAAATAAGATCAATGTCATGAATCATTAAATCCATTACTACAGATACATCATTTGCTCTGTCTGCATGAGGACTGTGCCTCCTTGCTTCTAAAACAACAATTTCTTCATTATTTACTATTTTATTTAATTCTCTAAAAGCAGGATTAAATCTTTCAATATGCCCAACTTGTAATAGACAGTTACTTGCATTAGCGGCCTCTATTAAAGATTTTGCTTCTAACTCGTTAGCTGCAATTGGTTTTTCAATGAGAACGTTAGCACCTCCCTTGAGACAATCTAGTCCTACTTTTTGATGAAGTAGTGTAGGGACAGCGATACAGATAGCATCAACTTTTGGAATTAGGTCCTTATAATCTTTGAACCATTCACATTGAAATTGCTCAATAGCTAATTTACCTCTCTCCTCATTTGGATCTGCCACTCCAATGAGATTTGCATCTTTGAGTAAACTTAGTACTCGAGCATGATGCCAGCCCATATTTCCTATCCCTATGACGCCAACCTTTACGGATGATGAGGTTGGTTGCATAATTTCAGATCCATATATTCATTATCATTATCCTCTATGGGGAGTCACATTTAGCTATTGGGAAGAATTATTTTAACACGATCAATTTTTGGACCTGACATAGAAATAACTTCAAATTTAATGTTATTAAAATCTAAAACGTCTCCAATTTTTGGAACCATTTGAAATTTTTCTAACATAAATCCAGCGAGGGTATGATAATCATTACCTTCTGGAATAGAACATCCTATTTTTTTATTGATTTCAACAATTTCTGATTTTCCAGCTATTGACCATTTTTTAGAGAAATTATCTAACATTCTCATGTCTAAATAAATTCTATTATTAAGCATTTCCTCTCCAACTATTTCGCCATTTAGATCAGCTGCAGTTATAAGTCCCTCAGTCCCACCGTGTTCATCAACTACTAGTAAGAATGGATTGTAGTCTCTTACTATTGGAAATATTTCTGCTAATGAACATGTTTCAATTATTTTGGTTACTGGTAAAAGAAAGGGCTCTAATAATGTATCCGCTTCCATTTCACCTTTTGATATTGGCTTAGCTAGATAACGCAAATCTAATACACCTAATACATCATCTAAAGACTCGCCAATCACAAAGAAGCGAGCATGTCGAGTTTTATCTACTTGTTTCATAAGTTCTGAAAAGGTTATATTTTTTGGCAAAGTTACCATTTCAGATCTTGGAATCATCACCTCTTTAACCTGTGTATCTTTTAAAGCAAAAACTCCTTCAAGAATATTCTTCTCATCTGGTTTTAAACCTGTTACGTTATCTGTTTCTATAAGAGTTTCTAATTCTCCAGCAGATAAGCCCGAGTTTAAAGAATCCCACTTGTTATTTAAATTGAACAAGCCTAAACAGGCGCTAGCAAAGAATTCTATTGTTTTCACTATAGGATTCATAGCTTTTCTCACGGCATCGAATATTGTAGTTAACCTTAAGGCGGCAGATTCTGGATTGTTAATTACTAAAGCTTTTGGAATTAGTCCAGAAACAAGAGTAACAACTAAAACAACAAATAAAAATAATAGAAGATCATAAAATCTATTTGGCAGAACATTTCTTTTCCAATAATCGTTAGCCAGGTTATTGCTGAGCCATCCAATTGCAATTAATGAAATTGTTACACCAAATTGAGAAGCAATTAAGGAAGATCTAAATCGCTTCTGAATTTTTAAAATTGAAAATGCGCCTTTCTTTTTTTCTTCTATTAATCTTAAAACTTTACTTGGCCTTATTAATAAAAAAGAGAGTTCACTCGCTGCAAAAAAAGCTGGAAAAAATAAAAGAAATAAAAGTAGAGTTATTTTCATTCAATGACAAATGAATAATGGGGGTGGCGAGGATCGAACTCGCCTTAGCCAAATTATGAGTTTGGTGCATTCACCAGATTGCTACACCCCCAATGAGATTTGTAAATTTAATTACTTTAAATTTAAATATACAATATAAAAATAATATTTCAAAAAACACCTCATTAGGAAGTTTTTGTGAGATTTCTTTTTTTTCTTCTAATCTTTAAATATAAATTAAACTTTTACTAATGGACAAATTTTCGGATAATTATGATTTAAATAAAGCAAAATTGTTAAAACAGTTAATTGAAAAATCTTACAAGAAAGGAAACTTCACTTTATCTTCAGGAAAAAAAAGCAGTCATTACTTGAACTGTAAACCAGTGTCATTAAATGGCGAAGGCTTAAGCTTAATAAGTGAATTATTTTTAGATTTAAAAGACTCAAGGTCAAAAGCTGTAGCAGGATTGACATTAGGTGCAGACCCTTTAGTAAGTGGATTAATTGTTAAAGCAGCTTTGAATGGACTAGAGCTTGATGGTTTAATAATTAGGAAAGAAATCAAAAAATATGGTACCAAAGCTGGAATAGAGGGCCCTATATTAGAAGAAGGAACTTTGGTAACTGTCTTAGAGGATGTGGTTACAACTGCTGGTTCAGTAATAAAAGCTATAAAAAAATTACGAGAAAATAATTATGTTGTTGAGGAAGTTTTGTCTATAGTTGATAGGCAAGAAGGAGGATTAGAAGCCCTCGAAGATGAAAATGTTAAATTAAAGAGTCTTTTTACAATAAAAGACTTTTTATAATTATTTCAAAATGCAAGATACAAAGAAAAAGTTTTGGCTTGAAAAATTTGATTGTTTTTCAATTACTGGAAAAGATGCCAGAAAATTTTTGAATGGAATAACAACTGGTAATATTCTTAATTCAGAAAATAAAGTAATCAAAACTTGTTGGTTAACTCCAAATGGAGTTCTAAGGTCATTAATTGAAATTATTTTTTTTGAAAGAAGCTTAAAAGTAATTATCTTGGCGGGTAACACAAATGAAATAATTGATTACTTTAATCAAATTATTTTTCCAGCGGACGATGTACTTCTGAGTGAGCCTTCCATGATAAATAGAATTCAGGAAATTGATGAATCTAGTTCATGGAGAACTTACCAGCCTATTTTCTTCATAACAGAAGATAAAGAATTTGAAATATATAAAAATAAACTAAATTTACTAAATCCCAATGATTTAAAACTTTGGAAGATTAATCAGGCAATACCCTCATTAGAAATGGAAATAAACGGAAAAAATAATCCTCTTGAGCTTGGATTACAAGATCTTATAGATTTTAATAAAGGTTGTTATTTAGGACAAGAAACAATGTCAAAAATAAATAATGTTTCTTCTTTAAAACAGGAAATAAGAATTTGGAAATCAATTGAATCTAATTTGAATTTAGACTTAGAAGATAAAAATTTATATATAAATTCTGCCAAGGATATTTCTGTGGGCAAAATAACTAGTTTTTTTAAATCAGATTGTCAAATAAAAGGTCTAGCTATGATAAAAAGAAAATATTTAGAGGAAGAAAGTTATTTTTTTTCAGCAATTTTTGGAAAAATTATTATAAATAAATCTGTAGGATCAATTTTTCTTTAATCGATTTTTTATTAAATATTCTGCAATTTGTAGAGTAGCAAAACAATCATCTTTGTTATATTGGATAATTTTCTTTAAAAATATTTGGTTTTCTGTAATTTGATATTGAATCCACCAATAAAGTGCTTTCGAGCCACTTACATTTTTCTGCGCCCATTCAAATCCAAGCCAATTAGAAATAGTTTTTAAGCCATAGTTTTTTAGTGGTAATATCCAAGACTTTCTTATTAAGGTATGTAAGTCAACAAATCTGGAAGAAAGTGAATTAATTTCTTCAAAACTAAAATTTAGTTCTTTAGCAATATTTATTATTGATATTTTTTCGGTTTCTCCGTAATGCAAAACTGGCCATTCCTTTTGTGAAAAAAGTATTTCAAAAATTTGCCTGTAATATTCTCCTTTATTGTTTTTAAGATTTAAGATTGGTTCATAAATAAGATCTTCTTTTTTTATAGACAAATTATTTACTTTTAAAAATCCATATAAAAAATCATGCTTTTCATCTGGATTTGACTCAATATCAAATATATAAAATCCCGAACATATTTTTTCTAATAGATCTTCCGTATTATTTTTATTAGAAATGTAATATGGTTCTCCAGAGATATATGCTTGTGCTTGCTTTACAAATATGGATGCTTTTTCATATTTCTGATCTTTGAATTTAGATAATTTCTCTCCAAGTTGTTTTTCGCTACAGGAGGCTAATGTTTGGGTATTAGTTATTCCGTTTGCTTTGAGTAACGAGGCCGTTTTGGACCCTATTCCATCTATATCTGTTAGATATCCATTTTCTTTTGCTTCTTTGTCACAAAATTTTTGCCAGGAACAAATAGTACATTTTTTTCTATCTTGAGTTATTTCTGGTATAGATCCCTCCAAGCATTCATTCAAATTTAATAAAACATTTAAAACTTTTTTTCTTAATTTTTTATTTAAATAAATTTCTTCAACTTTTACTTTTTTATAAAAAGTTGAAATTACTAATCCTTTCTCAATTTTAGATTCTTGAAAAGATTCCAAAAGCATAGAACAAAAAGCTAAGTCGTATAAATGTTCTTTAGTTGTTTTGTGGCCTAACTTATAAACAGCAGGTAAATATTTATATTGTCCCCATTTACTTTTACCTTTAGTCTTTAAAAGTAATTGTGGAAGTATCTCTGCTTTTATATTTTGGAAAAGGTTCCCTTTGATTTTTAATCCAATTACCCCTTGATAACCATTTTCACAGGCTTTTAATCCTGTATATATTTCACCATTACAAAATTCAGAAAAAATTTGAAACTGATTAATTTTATCTATAGCTTTATGGGGAGACCAAACTTCATAAGATTTTTTACCCTTAAAATCGAGCCATGCTTTTCTTTTACATCTTGTAAAACTTTTTAAATGAAGAGAATTCAAATTATTTTTTAAGGGCGGTTTTAAAATTTACACATATAAATTAGTATAGATAATTAAAAGAAATCAAGGTAATTTGAAATTTGAGAGCTGATAAATTAAATAAAATAAAATTTGGAACTGATGGTTGGAGAGGAATTATTGGTTTTGACTTTAACCTGTCAAATCTTTCAAGAGTTGTTGTCGCTGCATGTCAGGAGTTGCATTATCAATACTATAAAGAAGTTAATTCAAAGAAAATTATTATTGGATATGATCGTAGATTTATGGCTTGTGAATTCGCCAAGCAAGTAGTGCCTTTTGTAAGGGGATGTGGTTTCGAACCGATCTTATCTGATAGCTTTGTTACAACACCCTCTTGTAGTTTCTATGCCAAAGAAGTCGGTTGTCTCGGTGCGTTAGTAATTACAGCAAGTCATAATCCATATAATTGGCTAGGTCTGAAAATAAAGAGCTTTAATGGATGTTCTGTTGACGAATCTTTTACAACTGAAGTTGAAAAAAGATTAATGCTTGGAAATTCAATTGAAGAAATAGATGGTGTTAATCAATTGGTAGATATTAAGAAATTTCACTTAGATAGAATTAAATCCCTTTTTGATATTGACTATATTTCCAAGACATTAAAGAAAATGAATTTGAGAATTTTTGTAGATTCTATGCATGGTGCAGCTGCAAATTGTATGGCTGAGATTTTTGCTTCTAATGATTTAGAAGTTATTTCAGAAATCAGGGAAGATGCTGATCCTTTTTTTGGAGGAAAACCTCCTGAACCTCTTTTGAATTATGCAGATGATCTAAAACAAACACTGATGAAAAATTCAACAAGTGAAGTGAAAACTTTAGGAATTATATTTGATGGTGATGGTGATAGAATTGCGGCAATTGATGAAAAAGGAAGATACTCTAGTACACAAGATTTACTCCCATACTTTATTAGCTATTTGGGCGAAATTAAAAATAATTCTTATCCAGTTTTAAAGACTGTTAGTGGTTCAGATATTATTAAAAATATATCAGAGAGTCAAAATAGAGATGTTTTTGAACTTCCAGTTGGCTTTAAATATATTGCTGAAAAAATGATTAAAGAAAAAATATTTATTGGAGGAGAAGAATCTGGGGGAGTTGGTTTTGGTGACTTTATGCCTGAAAGAGATGCTCTATATGCAGCGATGGTTTTATTAAATGGAATTGCTGAAAAATCTCAATATTTATATGAAACCTTAGATAAAATTCAAGAAGATTTTGGGCCAAGTTTTTATAAAAGAATTGATATTAAATTCCCAAATCAGTCAGAAAAAAATAACGTAAAAGAATTTATTATAGATAATATTCCTGAGAATATTAATAATCACAAGTTAAAAAGTATCTCAAAGATCGATGGAATAAAGTTGAGAATTGATAAAAATTTTTGGCTTCTTTTTAGGTTTTCAGGAACGGAACCTCTTTTAAGGTTATATTGTGAAGCACCAAAAGAATCTTATCTAATTGAGGTATTAGAGTGGGGTCAAGAATTTATAAATTTGGCAGGAAAATAAGGATGAAAAATTTATTTTTAGCGAGTAAGAATAAAGGTAAAATTGAAGAATATAAAAAATTGCTTGCTGGAGTTAATTGTAAATTGTTACTCCAGCCAGAATCATTAGAAGTTGAAGAGGATGGACTGACATTTAGAGATAATGCAATTAAAAAAGCGAGTGAAGTTTCGAGAAAAACGAATAATTTTTCAATAGCAGATGATTCAGGCATTTGTATTGAAGCACTAGGTGGTAAGCCTGGCATTTACTCATCTAGATATGCAGAAAATGATCAGCAGAGAATTGAACGAGTATTAAGAGAACTTGATGGTGTTCAAAATAGAAGTGCTTTCTTTATTGCTAATATTTGTGTTTGTTCCCCAAATGGTGAAGTGATTATTGAATCTGATGCCAAATGTCATGGCAATATTATTTTAAACCCAAGAGGAAAAAGTGGTTTTGGGTATGACCCAATTTTTGAGGAGAGTTCTACCAAATTAACTTTCGCAGAAATGAATAATGATATTAAAGACTCTTGTAGTCATAGAGGTAAAGCATTAAAAAAAATTATTCCAGATTTAATTGAAATTTTTTCTTAAATTCAATTAACCCAAGATCCATGAAGGCCATGAGGAATTGAAATGGGTAATTCATAAATAGCTAATTCTTTTAAGTCTTTTGCGTCTAATATTACTAAATCGCTTCCTCTCCTTTCTCCGTTCCATAGAAGTAAAAATAAAAATCCCTCATCTTCTTCTGAAGAGTTTTCTGATGGAACCATAATTGGTTCACTAACAAATCCACTTGGACCTGCTAACCAAAAAATCTCTTCCTTAGAAGTTAAATTTATTTTTTTTATTGCTTGAAGTGGAGCGTTCCCCAGCTTTTGAGATGTGCTTGCCATCCAACTATAAGTTGCTTTTAATCCTAAGTTTTTAGGATTAACAACAGCAAATTCACAACATTGTTCACTGAAAGTTTCAAGTTCACAAGTTTTTGTCTTTAGATTGATAATTGATCTTTTCAGTTTTCCTTCTGGATATTTATCAAAATCAATATCCCTAAAATTCTCGTCTGGACCAACTGATGGGAAATCATCATAAAAAATACTATCTAATACGATTTTGGAATCTTTTTCAAATGCGTTTACATGATGAAAAACGAATCCTTCTGGAGCATCTATTGTTAAAGGAGGCTGTCCTCTAAACAATCCACTTTCTCTGGGGATAATGAAAAACTTTGCCTTTTTATTTGGGTTTGACTTTAGACATTGTGCTGCTCCTCTTTGACCCATTACAAATGGAAGAGGATTGAAATCAATAGCATTCTGTAAAAATATTGCCCAATTAGTTGTAATTGCGAAATCATGAAGGAATGCAAAGCCATTAAAGGTATCTTTTCTGTCAAAAATGAGCTCTCCAGAATTTGTACCAGCATTATCAAATTCCATTAATCTAATGGTACTTTTTGGCCCGGTTTGTACTCCAAAGGTTACTAAAAGTTCTGAAGATGCATTTGAGTTTAGGTCTGTTTTGGGATGAGCACTGAATGCTTCGTTAGGCTTGAGTACTCCTTTTAATGTTGTTAAACCAATAGTTTCAAGACTATCAGGATCCATTGCATGTGGACCTGCTGCTTCCCATAATGCGAGAATTTCATCTCCTAATTTAATGACATGTGTATTAGCGATATTCTTGAATTTTAGATCTAATGCATTATTTAAAATTCCTCCATTTTTTTGTGTTCCAAAAACACCTCTATAAATAAATTTATCTATTTTTTCTTCTTCCAAATAGCCTTTAGTTTTAACAAATCTATTTGTTAAGAATGGCTGACCATTTTCGAATTTTATGGATGTTATCATCCCATCACCATCAAATGGATGATGAACCCATTGTCCACCTCTCTCTAATATTCCTGGTCCATTTCTTAATAGTGTTCCATTTAAATTTTTAATATTATTACCTTTACTAATTTTTAGAGGCTCTTTAGTTAGCTCATTTTTTACATTTTGATAAGCACTTGACCAATCTTGTTTTTTAAAAATATTGAATTTATTAATTTTTTTATCTTGTAAATTAGTCACAACAAAATAATCACTTTATCTATTTTCGCCAAAAATCAACAGAATTGTGGCTGATTCGAAAAAATTCCTATTTTATTGTTTTTCTAACATTCCTTTACTGCTTGGAATTGAATCAGATCTTCTTGGATCTATCTCGGTAGCCATTCTCATTGCTCTTGAAAAAGCTTTAAAGCACGCCTCAACTATGTGATGTGAATTACTTCCTCGTATTTGGTTAATATGCAGAGTAATACCGCTGTTATTTACAAAGGCAATAAAAAACTCTCTTACTAGTTCAGTATCATAATTTCCTATTCTAGGGGCTTTTAATTGAAGATCATAAGATAGATGCGGTCTACCAGAGCAGTCTAAAGTGACTTGAACTAATGCTTCATCTAATGGGGCAAAGAAATGTCCAAATCTGCTTATTCCTTTTCTTTCTCCCAAGGCTTTTGAAAATGCTTTTCCTAATGCGATTCCTACATCTTCATTTGTATGGTGATCATCAATATGGGTATCTCCAATTGCTTTTATTTTTAAATCGAACAAACCATGACTGGATATTTGATGAAGCATATGATCTAAGAATGGTATTCCGGTATCAATCTCAGAAATTCCATTTCCATCTAAGTTTATAAATACAGAAATATCTGTTTCATTCGTTTTTCTTTTTATTTCAGATTGCCTTAGAGATGACATTTTTATGCAAAAAACTTAGTTTACATTCCATTAATGCAGTAACCCGCATCAACATAAATTGTTTGGCCTGAAATGCCGCTAGAGAGATCACTTAATAAAAAAGCAGCTGTATTACCTACTTCTGTTTGAGTGACTGTTCTGCGTAAAGGAGCCTTTTCTTCAACATTGTGAATCATATCTAAAATGCCACCTATAGCAGAACTAGCAAGTGTTCTAATAGGCCCAGCACTTATTGCGTTAACTCTGACTTGTTTTTCTGGACCAAGTTCTGCAGAAAGATATCTTACTGAAGCTTCTAAAGCTGCTTTTGCAACTCCCATCACGTTATAGTTAGGAATCGCTCTTTCTGAACCTAAATAAGTTAATGAGACAACTCCAGCACCAGCACTAAAAAGTGGTTTTGCTGCTTTACATAAAGGTGCTAACGAATACGCACTTATATTAAGAGCCCTATCAAAACCCTCTGAAGTGGTAGCACTATAATCTCCAATCAATTCATCGCGTCCTGCAAATGCTAGGCAGTGAACTAATCCGTCAATTTGACCCCAATTGTCTTTTATATTTTTAAAGATTTCTTCAATTTGAGCTGGATTTTGAACATCAAGAGGCAAAAATAACGACGGGTTTAAAGGTTCAGTTAGTTCTCTAACTTTAGACTCGAATCTTCCCTTATCATCAGGCAAATATGTGATTCCAAGTTCTGCGCCAGCTTTTGAAAGTTGTTGAGCGATACCCCATGCTATTGAACGATTGTTGGCAATTCCCGTAACAAGAATTTTTTTGCCAGTTAGATTTAGAAGCATTTTGTTTATTATTTCTATTATTCTCCTATATAAAAGTACCTATCTTTACGGATTACTGCAAAATATACAATAATTTTCAAATATCAAAGAATTTTTAACTTGAACATGGTAAGAACAAATTCTACGGTTTTGGAATTAGGTTTTCAATTACCGAATTTTGAAATGTTAAATGCTAATTCTCCAAATCATCAATATTTTAATTTTCATAATCTAGATAATCGGCATTTACTTTTAATGTTTATTTGTGCCCATTGCCCATTTGTTAAATATATTGAGAATCAAATTTTCACCTTAAGTAAAGAAATTCAAAATACTGTTCAAACAGTTGCAATTTCTAGTAATGATATTGTCACTCATCCTTCAGATTCTCCTAAAAATTTGAGATTACAAGCACAAACACAGGGATGGAGTTTTCCTTATTTATATGATGAAAATCAAAATTTTGCTAAGAAATTAAAAGCGGCTTGCACCCCAGATTTTTATCTTTTTTCAAATGAAGGAGATGGTGATTTTTTATTGTATTATCATGGCCAATTAGACGATAGTAGACCAGGTAATAATATCCCTCTATCCGGAAAAGATTTGCGCTCTGCCGTAAAAGATTTGAATCAAGATAATTCTTATCCTTCAAATCAAATGCCTTCTTTAGGTTGCAATATAAAATGGACTCCTGGTAAAGAACCAAGTTGGTTTAAATGAATTAAAAATTTTTTTTACCCATAGAAATATGGTTTAGGGTTAATATATTTACTATGCAGATACCTCCATTTACTTTAGATAGGCAGTTCCAAGAAATTGGCTCTGAAATTGAGAGTGAGGTTTCTAAAGTTTTAAAAGGGGGCCAGTATATTGGAGGACAAGAAATTGCCAAATTTGAGGAGAGTTTTTCAAATCTGATTGGTGTTGAAAATACTATTGGATGTAATAGTGGAACTGATGCTTTAGTATTAGCTTTACGCGCATTAGATATTGGTGTTGGTGATGAAGTTATTACCTCATCTTTTAGCTTTTTTGCAACTGCAGAGGCTATTAGCGCCGTCGGTGCTAATCCTGTTTTGGTAGATATAGATCCAGAAACTTATCTCATTAATACTGAACTAATAGAACAAGAAATAAATTCTAATACCAGGGCAATTATGCCAGTTCATCTATTTGGCAATGCAGTGAATATGACCTTAATAAAATCTTTGGCCAAGAAATATAACTTAAAAGTAATCGAAGATTGTGCTCAGGCAACATGCACAATGTGGGAAACTTCCAAAGTTGGTAGTATCGGTGATATAGGCTGTTTTAGCTTTTTCCCTACTAAAAATTTAGGAGCTGCTGGAGATGGTGGAGCAGTAACAACTTCAGATCAGAAGATTGCCAAAAAAATTAGAGAACTGGCTGTTCATGGCAGCCCAATAAGATATCATCATACCCAAATTGGATATAACAGCAGACTTGATACTATTCAAGCTGCCATATTAAATATTAAATTTAAATATATTTCAAAGTGGATTAATAATCGCCAAAAAATTGCTAATAATTACCTTGATTTATTAGAAAAAAATCCATTTATTAGTTTTCCAAAAATTAGCTCTGATTCAATTTCCCATTCTTGGAATCAATTTGTAATCAAATTAAGAAACGATAAATATTTTTTAAATGAAGATTTTTCAAATTTATTTGATACTGATTGCAAAAAATACTATTCCTTAAGGAATTTGGTAAAACAACAACTTTTTGAAAAAGGTATTAATTCAATTATTTATTATCCAATTCCAATACACGCACAAATAGCTTACAAAAATAAAAATTTTTCTAGAACAAAACTTATTAATACAGAGAGAATTTGTACAGAAGTCCTTAGTCTTCCAATGTTTCCTGAAATTTCTTATGAAGAGCAAGTTTATGTAGCAGAAAATTTAAATAAAGTTTTAAAGAATTGTATAGAAGAAATTCAAATTTCAGCATAAAGTGATTTAAATAATCTTTGCTGCATGTTGTGATTGACAATAGGGCTTGAATAATTATTTTTTTCTAAATTAGATATATCCCCATTTAATAATTCTGAATTTGACACTTTAGATAATTCAGGAATCCAATATTTTATATATTCGCAAATAGGATCAAATTTTTTTGCTTGGGTATATGGATTAAAAATTCTAAGAGGTTTTGGATCCATGCCGCTACTGGCGCTCCACTGCCATCCCCCATTATTTGCAGCTAAGTCTCCATCAACCAAAGTCTCCATAAATTTTTTCTCGCCCATTTGCCAGTTGCATATAAGATCTTTTACCAGAAATGAAGCGACTATCATCCTACATCTGTTATGCATCCAGCCAGTACTATTTAGTTGACGCATTGCAGCATCAACTATAGGTACTCCGGTCTCTCCGTTGCTCCAATGCTGAAACCATTCATTATTGTTTTGCCATGGAAAGTGATCCCATTTTTTTCTATATGGACCTTTTTCAAGCTCAGGGAAATGAAATAAGCAATGTTGATAAAATTCACGCCAAACAAGTTCTTTTTGCCAAGTTTCGATCGATAGATAATTTCCTTGATTTGCAAAATCTGAATTTAAATTTAATGTGGCGTTCCAAATTTTTCTAATGCTAATTGTGCCGAATCTGAGAGATGCACTTAGAAAAGATGTCCCATTATGAGAAGGAAAATCTCGTGCAGAATTATAAGAATATATTTTTTTATCGTTAATGAAGTTTTCTAATAATGTTTCTGCAGCATTCTCTCCAGGTCTACATGGACAAATATTCGAACTAGGAAATTTGATATTTATGATAAATTTCTCTAGAACCGAATCAGATGAATTTATTGTCTTATCTTTCAATTTATTTTCTATATCTTTAAACTGGAAAACAACTTTATCTTGGTCATATGGACCTAATAAATTCATTTTTGATTTAAGGTTTTTATAAAAAGGGCCATAAACTGAATAAGGTTTATTATTTCCGGAAAATATTTTTAAAGGTTCTACTAATAAGTGATCCCAAGTTTCAATAACTTTAATATTTTGTTCTTCTAAATTTTTTTTTATTTTTAAATCGCGATTAATCTCATAAGGTTCAATTGATCTATTCCAAAAAACAAATTTAGCATCTATTTTTTTTGCTAATTGAGGAATTATTAATACCGGATCTCCTTCTTTAATAACTAATCTACTACCCATTTTTTTCCAATTATTTCCTAATTCTTGAAGCGAATTTCCTAGAAACCAAGCTCTTGAACTTGCATTGAAATCGTGTGGGTAATTTTTATCAAATATGTAAGTTGAAGTAATAGCATTTGATAATGAAAATGCTTTGATTAAAGCTTTATTGTCAAATATTCTTAAATCTTTTCTATGCCAAAAAAGTATTCTAGGTTTATTCATAATTTTTCTAAAAATTGTTTAGCCCTGTACCATGCGGTCACAGTTTTTGCGTCAAGAATCTCATCCCCACTAGAGATAAGATTATCTAGTTCCTTCGGATCTAAAATTAATACTTCTATATCTTCATCTAAATCTCCTTTAACCTCGGAATTTAGTTTGCTCAAATCACGTGCTAAAAATAAATAAATTTCCTCATCTGCATAACCAGGAGCTGGGACAAGAGTTCCTAGTTCATCCCATTTGTTTGCACTAAATCCAGTTTCTTCTTGTATTTCTCTTTTAATTGAATTAATAGGTGTTTCACCTATTTCTAATGTGCCTGCTGGAAATTCTAATAAATACCTTGAAACAGCAAATCTATATTGCCGAAGAATGATAACTTTATTGTCTTTTGTAATAGGTACGGCTAATGCTGCACCGGGATGCTTAATGTATCCATATTCACCTTCATGTCCATTTGGAAGCTCAATTCTATTTATTTCGAAACTAAATTTTTTTGACTTTAACTCAGATATTTTTTCTTTAAAAATGGATTTTTTTTTAAGGTTTTTGTTGCCCATAATTTTTAAATAAAAATAGCCTAACAGTTATTTTTTGGTTTTGTAAATTAATAAATAGACCATTTTGGGTCATCAAACTTTGTGATTTTTTGGCTTCTACTTAAGATTTCAGATAGTGGTGTAATAACGAAATTCCGATTCATGAATCTAGGGTGAGGTAATGTTAATTCCTCCTCAAACATATGAAAATCTTCCCACCAAAGAATATCTAAATCGAGACATCTTGATAGCCATTTCTTACCCTTTGGGGTCTCTTCTCGTCCGAAAAATCTCTCTAACTTTTTTAGCTCTTTTAAAAGTAATTTTGCGTTTTTATTTGATGGTTTTGGGAAAGAATTACTTTTTATAAGTAACAGAGTGTTTAAATAGTTTGGCTGCTCATTTTCAACACCATGAGGTAATGTCTCATAAATTGAAGACCAAAAAAAGTTTGCATGAAATTTTTTTTTCTCTTCTTTTTTTTTGTTAGAACTATCTCCCCACTCATTTATTATTTCCTCTATTTTTGGTTTGCAAATTAATAGTGACTCAAGAGGGCTTCCGAATTTACTATCAATATTTGCTCCGAGGGATATACATAGTCCATTTTTGATATTAAGATTTGATAATTCCACTACAAAAAACAAAGTTATTGGATAAATTCTATATCAGGCATTTTTAAAGTGATTTTGAACCCCGAGTTAAAAGAAAAAGAAGAAATAAAAGATTTAATGAAGTCAAAGGATTCTTTTAGAGCTTTCCCTTTGGCAGCAATTACAGGTCATAGCTTATTGAAATTATCTTTACTCTTGGCAGCAGTTGATCCCAGTTTAGGGGGAGTGATTATTGCTGGCGGAAGAGGTACTGGTAAGTCAGTATTAGCAAGGGGTTTACATACTTTACTTCCTCCTATTGAGGTATTAGATAATGAATTAATACTGGAAAAGCTAACTGAGAAAAATAGTGGAATTTCATTAAGACCTATTGGCAGGAACCTAGATCCAGATAAACCAGAGGAATGGGATATTAGTACTAATAAATTGTTGGAGCAGGTAATTGGAAGTGATTATTTGAATCAAATTGAAGAAATTCCAAAAAAAGTAAGAGAGGCCCCATTTATTCAAGTTCCTATTGGCATAACTGAAGACAGGCTTGTTGGATCAATTGATGTTGCTGCATCTTTAAGTACGGGGGAACAAGTTTTTCAACCTGGAATTTTAGCAGAGGCTCATAGAGGTGTTCTTTATGTAGACGATATAAATTTATTGGATGATGGCATTGTGAATTTAATTCTTGAAGCCACAGGTAGAGAGAAAAATAATATTGAAAGAGATGGTTTAAGCCTTTCTCATCCTTGTAAGTCACTTTTAATAGCAACTTATAATCCTGAAGAAGGTGCCCTAAGAGATCATGTTTTAGATCGTTTTGCCATCGTGCTTTCCGCAGATCAATCTATTGATAATGCTCAAAGAGTTGAGATTACAAAATCTGTTTTATCCCACGCAGAAAATAATATTAAATTTTCAGAAAAATGGTCGGAAGAATCTGATAATTTATCCACTCAATTAATTTTGGCAAGGCAATGGTTAAAGGATGTCAAGATAACAAAAGAGCAAATAACCTATTTAGTGAACGAAGCTCTTAGAGGAGGAGTAGAAGGGCATAGGTCAGAATTATTTGCAGTGAAAGTAGCAAAGGCTAATGCAGCTCTTAGAGGCGATGAGAATGTAAATTCTGAAGACCTAAAAGTAGCAGTAAGGTTAGTCATTCTTCCACGAGCAATGCAAATACCTCCAGAAGATGATGATATTCAACCACCACCTCCAGAGGATCAGAGTCCACCACCCCCACCTCAATCAAACAATGAAGAGTCTGAACCTGAAACTAGTGAAAATGATAATGAGCAAGACCAAGAACAAGAAGAAGATAATTCTGATGGAGAAGAAGAATCTACTCCCGAAATACCTGAAGAATTCATACTTGATCCTGAGGCATGTAATGTTGATCCTGATTTATTGCTTTTTTCATCAGCTAAGGCAAAAGCAGGGAATAGTGGTAGTAGATCAGTCATATTTAGTGACAGTAGAGGAAGATATGTAAAACCCATAATTCCAAGAGGTAAAGTCAAAAGAATTGCTGTAGATGCAACATTACGAGCTGCCGCTCCTTATCAAAAATCAAGAAGATTAAGGAATCCCAATAAATCCATAATTATTGAAGAAAATGATTTTAGGGCAAAGCTTCTTCAAAAAAAGGCGGGAGCTTTAGTAATTTTCCTAGTTGATGCTAGTGGCTCAATGGCTTTAAATAGAATGCAAAGTGCCAAAGGTGCTGTCATAAGACTTTTAACAGAGGCATATGAGAATAGAGATGAAGTAGCTCTTATTCCTTTTAGAGGTAATCAGGCCGAAGTGCTTTTGCCACCAACAAGATCAATAACTGCTGCAAAAAGAAGATTGGAAACAATGCCTTGTGGTGGAGGATCTCCTTTGGCACATGGACTAACACAATCAGCAAAAGTAGCAAAAAATGCTCTTTCAACAGGAGATATAGGTCAAGTGATTGTTGTGGGGATTACTGATGGCAGAGGAAATGTACCATTAGGATTATCTCTAGGACAAAATGAGGTTGAAGGAAAAGATAATGAAAATATCAATTTAAAACAAGAGGTTCTTGATATCGCTGCAAAATATCCCATGCTTGGAATAAAACTTTTAGTTATTGATACAGAGAGAAAATTTATAGCGAGTGGATTTGGTAAAGAATTAGCAGAGGCAGCTCAAGGTAAATATGTTCAACTGCCAAAAGCTACAGATAAAGCAATCGCAGCTATGGCTTTAAATGCAATAAATGAATTCTAAATATTTCTTATGGGTAAATTTCGTTAAGGAATTTTGAAAGTCCAATCGTTAGATCTCTTATAGATTTAGTTAATTCTTTATCTTGTGTTAATTTTTTAAAATCATCACTCATATCATCTATTTTGGTTGAGATAGACCTAGCAGCATTAATTGTCAATTTAATATCATTAAGGGTTTCTTTGTCATCAATAGTAGACAAAATGTTATTCAAATGATTAGCAGCAATTGTAATTTCTTTTATTAGAGGTTCAATTCTTTGTAATTCTTGTTTGGACAAATAAATTAATTCATCAAGATTTTCTTGCGTGCTATCAAACTGGTCAATTGAGTTCACGATGTTCTCAATTAAGTTTTCTTGATTTGTTTCTTTTAGAAGTTGGCTAATTCTATTAGTTATATTTGAGAGACTTGATAGTTGTTTACCAGTGATAGTATCTCCCTGACAAATAATTAACTTGGTATCGCATTTTTCGGATATAGGTTTTGCAATGTTTTTGGGAATTGTCTTATCACTAGTTTCTAAAGCGACTTGAACATCTCCTCCAAGGAAAGAATTTGTAACTACCCTTGCAAATGCTGGCCTAGGAAGAATAATTTCAGGATTATTTAAAACTATTTTTGCTTTAATTGATTCGTTCGTAAACAAGATATCTTCTATCGATCCTACTAAAATTCCTCTGTAAGTAACTGGAGATTTTTTTGATAAACCGCTTGCGTTATTAAATTCTGCAAAAAGGTACCAATTTTTTGAAGATAATCTTACTCCTCTGAGCCAGAAAGAAAAAAATGTGAATATTAAAATTCCCCCTAATAAGGAAAACCCAACTATTGAATCTCGTAAGCTTCTACGCATAATATCTAAATGTCTTTGGGTTGCATTGGACCATCGAGTTTTCCATTCCTAAATTGAAATACATAGGGGTCATTACTCTCTTTAAATTCATCGATTGAACCTGCCCATCTAAATTTACCCCCATAAAGCATTAAAACTTTATCTGAAGTCCTTTCTATAGTACTAAGAACATGGCTAACCACAATAGATGATCCGCTAGCTTTATCATTTGTTTTATTAATTAAATCTTCAATTCTTGATGAGGCAATTGGATCTAAGCCTGCAGTTGGTTCATCAAAAAGTAATAAGGGTTTAGTTTTTGTAGTAAGAGTTTGATCAGTAATTAAAGCTCTAGCAAAGCTCACTCTTTTTTGCATGCCTCCACTTAATTCATTTGGGAGTTTATTCTCAACATTAAATAATCCTACTTCAGCTAAGCATTCACATACTATTTCGTGAATTAAATTTTTAGATAGGTTTTTATTTCTCTTAAGGAGAAAGCCAACATTTTCTTCAATAGTTAAAGATCCTAATAAAGCCGGGTTCTGAAAAACTAGTCTTACATCAGGTGGATTATTTTGATCTAATCTCAAATATGTTTGCTTCTCACCAAATATTCTTAATTCTCCTTTGGTAGGTAAAATTAGTCCTGCTAATATTTTTAATATGGTTGATTTACCAGAACCTGAGGGGCCAACAATAGCTAATTTTTCTCCATCATTAAGTTCAAAATTTATTTGATTAAGCACATTAACTTCCCCCCAGCTTATTGAGAGGTTTTTTGTTTCAACTGCATGCTTTGATTTTTTCAAAACTTATATAAAAACATCTATATATTTTATTTTGCCTATTTTTAGAAATAAAAAAAGGATGTATGAATTTGATTTATAATGATTTTATATAGTCTAGAAATTTGAGAAAAATAATTTAAGAGGTTTTTTAATGAATAAGCGTAAAAAAAGGGTAAGAAGGTACTATAAAAACTTTAAAAAGACTAATTTTGTCTTGTTAAACAAAATCTTAAGAATTTTGAGTTGGCTTTTGCCAGGACTGGTAATAAAAAGATGGATGCTTACATCGGCGATAGGATTTTTGACTACATTATTTGGCTTGGTAATTTGGACAAATTTAAGACCGCTCTATTGGCTTATTGAAATCTTTTTTGGGGTAATAACAGGTTTAACACGTATTTTGCCTGTTTCATTAATGGGACCATTGATTTTTTTTATTGGATTAATATTAATCGGGATTGGACAAAATAGAAGTATTAATGCTATTCAAAAAGCGCTTGTTCCAGAAAAAGATACATATTTAGTTGATGCATTAAGAGTTAAAAGTAAATTAAATAGAGGTCCAAATATTGTTGCAATTGGGGGCGGTACAGGATTATCGACTTTACTGAAAGGCTTAAAAAATTACAGTAGCAATATTACAGCAATCGTAACTGTGTCTGATGATGGTGGAAGTAGTGGAATTCTCAGAAAACAATTAGGTGTACAACCTCCAGGAGATATTAGAAATTGTTTGGCAGCCTTATCAAACGAAGAACCTACTTTAACAAGATTATTTCAGTACAGATTTTCAGGGGGAAGTGGTCTCGAAGGTCATAGTTTTGGAAATCTATTCTTGTCAGCTTTAACAACAATTACAGGCAGTTTAGAAAAAGCAGTTCAAGCCTCTAGTAAGGTTTTGGCCGTACAAGGTCAAGTTTTACCTGCAACAAATATTGATGTTATGTTGTGGGCCGAATTAGAAGATGGTGAAAAAATTTATGGTGAAAGCAAGATCAGTAAATCAAAAAAATTAATTTCGAGAATTGGTTACTTACCAGAAAATCCATCAGCTCTACCAAGTGCTCTTGAATCTATAAAAGAAGCTGATTTAATTGTTCTCGGCCCAGGTAGTCTATACACCTCTTTATTGCCTAATCTTTTAGTACCAGAGATAGTAGATGCTTTATTGCAAAGTAATGCTCCTAAAATTTATATAAGTAATTTGATGACTCAGCCTGGAGAAACAGATGGACTCGATGTCTATCAACATATCAAAGCAATAGAAAAACAATTATCAAATTTTGGAGTTAATACTCGAATTTTTAACTCAATATTATCTCAGACTCAATTCGAAAAATCTCCATTAGTAGACTATTACGAAAGTAGAGGGGCAGAGCCTGTCCAATGTAATAAAGAAAAATTATTATCTGAGGGTTATTATGTTTTGCAAGCACCATTGTATTCAAGAAGAATAACTCCAACTCTTAGACATGATCCAAGGAGACTTGCAAGAGCAGTTATGTTTATATACAGAAAATTAAAAAAATTAAATTAATAAGCATCTTGAAGTTCGTAGAAATCTGGCTGAATATAATCTTTCCTTAATGGCCATCCTCTCCAATCTTCGGGCATTAATAGTCTTTTGGGATTTGGATGATCAATAAAATTTATTCCATACATATCAAAAGTTTCTCTTTCTTGCCAATCACTTCCTTTAAAAATTTTATACAAACTAGGGATTGATAAATCAGAATCTCTTTTTAGGAAAACTTTTAATCTGACTTCTTTAATTTTTTCAATTTTTTGTAAATCATCAACAGTTATAAAATGGTAGAAACTCACGAGATTTTTTCCTGGTCCCTCATCATATCCTCCTTGACATTGGAGATAATTAAAACCGTAACTTCTTAAGGCAGATACTGCTTCATATAATTTGCTAGGTTCCACAGAAATGTTTTCAATTCCTATGTGATCATCAGATAAAGATTGATTTGGAATTCCATCTTTAGACAAAGATTGGCTTATAAACCCTTCTTTTTCTATTAAAGTATCTGAGGATGTGGCTGTACCGTCTTTTTCCATCAATCTTCTACAGGATTAATAATTTTAGTTTTTTCGGTATTTTCAGGTAATTCGGTTATTTTTTCTTTTTTGGAAGGGGTTATTACGTTAGCTGAAGTTTTGTTTAGATATTCACCTGTATTTTCAGAGAAAACGAGATTCATTTCATGATCAGATGTTATGTATCTGTGGGTTTGCTCTGTTTTTGTGCGCTCTAAAATTGATTCATTACCAACTTTTTTTCTTAATTTAATAACAGCATCAAAAATTGCTTCTGGTCTTGGTGGACATCCTGGAAGGTATAAATCAACTGGTATCAATTTATCAACTCCTCTTACAGCAGTTGTAGAATCTGCGCTGAACATTCCGCCTGTGATTGTGCAAGCACCCATGGCAATCACATATTTTGGTTCAGGCATTTGTTCATAAAGTCTTACAAGCGCGGGTGCCATCTTCATTGTTACTGTCCCTGCAACTATTATTAGATCTGCTTGCCGTGGTGAGCTTCTAGGTACTAATCCAAATCTATCAAAATCAAATCTTGATCCAATTAAGGCAGCAAATTCTATAAAACAACAAGCAGTTCCGTACAAGAGAGGCCATAGACTGCTTAGTCTGGCCCAATTATGAAGATCGTCTAAGCTTGTCAATATAATATTTTCGCTTAAATCTGTAGTAACTTGGGGTGCCCCAAGAGGGTTGCAAGTCCCTTCTCGAATTTCTCTTATTGCTTTTGGGGATAATTGTGGATTCAATTTTTTAACTCCATTCTAAAGCACCTTTTCTCCATGCGTATGCTAAGGCAATAACAAGTATTGCTATGAAGATTAAAGCCTCAATAAAAGCTAATAAGCCTAATCTATTGAAGGCAACAGCCCAAGGATAAAGGAATACTGTCTCAACATCAAATATAACGAAAACCAAGGCAAACATGTAATAACGAATATTAAATTGAATCCATGCTCCCCCAATAGGCTCCATTCCAGATTCATATGTAAGTTTTCTTTCCCCTGTTCTGCCTTTTGGGGCAACGATGAGATTAGTAACTAGAGCTAATACTGGAACAGCTGCGGCAATTAGAAGGAAACCTAAAAAGTATTCATAGCCAGTTAATAAAAACATCTTAAAAAATTAATTTTGAATAAAAGTCGCTTAATTAAGCAAAATCTTTTAAAGTTCTTAAAGAACAATAATAAACCGTGAGTGAAAACATTCAACCAGCCTCTGAGGAAAACAAAATAGTTGAAGACTCTCAGAAAGAAAACCTTTCTGAAAACTCCACAGGAGTAAATGTTGAACAACCTACTCTTAATTTAGAACAAAATAGATTCGAATGTAGAAGTTGTGGATACATTTATGATCCGTCTGAAGGAAATAAAAAATTAAACATACCTAAAAATACTCCTTTTTCAGAGTTGGATGGGAATACTTTTGCTTGCCCTGTTTGTCGAGCCGGTAAAAATTTTTATAAGGATATTGGATCTAGAGCAAAACCTAGTGGATTTGAAGAGAATTTAGTTTATGGATTTGGATTTAATAGTTTACCTCCTGGACAAAAAAATATATTGATTTTTGGAGGTTTGGCGTTTGCTGCTGCTATGTTCCTTTCTTTGTACTCTTTGCATTAAAATAATTAAATGAAAAATTTTTTTACCAGTATTCCTAACCTCCTTTTATCTGTAGTTCTCTGTTTTGTTTTAAGCAGTTGTTCATCTACAGGCGTCAAGATGAATGAAAGCAGCCCTTGGAAAACAATTCAGTTTGAAGATCAGGCTAATGCTTTAGATGTTGATTTTATAGATGATAATCATGGGTTTTTAGTAGGCTCAAACAGATTGATTATGGAATCTACTGATGGTGGTGAAACATGGGAAAAAAGATCATTAGATATTTCTGCGGAAGAGAACTTTCGCCTTCTCGATATCGATTTTAAGGGTTCTGAAGGTTGGTTAATAGGGCAACCCTCTCTTGTAATGCATACTTTAGATGAAGGTAAAAATTGGACTAGGCTTTCACTTGGGAAGTTACCAGGCCAACCTTTCTTAGTTACCACTATTGATGAAGGAGTTGCTCAATTGGCAACAACCTCAGCAGCTATTTATGAAACTTCCAATAGCGGTGAAACATGGGAGGCAAAAGTGTCAGATCCTTCGGAACAGGGAGGTATAAGAGATTTAAGAAGAACATCTAGCGGTGATTATGTGAGCGTAAGCAGTCTTGGAAATTTCTTCTCTACTCTTGATAGTGATAGTAATACTTGGATTGCTCACCAAAGAGCAAGTAGTAAGAGAGTGCAAAGCATTGGTTTCAATCCAGAAGGAAGTTTATGGATGCTTTCAAGAGGTGCGGAAATTAGATTTAATGAAGATTCTAATAATCTAGAAAGTTGGTCAAAGCCTATTATCCCTATTCTTAATGGTTACAATTATTTAGATATGGGATGGGATCCAAATGGTGACATATGGGCTGGCGGTGGTAATGGCACTTTAATAGTAAGTAAAGATCAAGGTGAAACTTGGAATTCAGATCCTCTTGCTTCTGCATTGCCTACTAACTATATAAAAATAGTTTTTCTTGATAAGGAGTCTTTAGATAATCAAAAAGGATTCATACTTGGCGAGCGTGGTTACATTCTTAAATGGAATGGCTAAATCTGTAATAACTAAAAAAAAATAATAAAAAAAATATTAATTTTGGATTAATTTAACAACTGTCTGTAACCAAGCTGTTAAATTCTTCGCGAACTTATGATTTTACACTGTAAGATCATATGGTAAACATTTGTGATTATGGCCGCAGGTTCAACGGGTGAACGCCCATTCTTTGAAATAATCACCAGTATTAGATACTGGATTATTCATGCAGTAACATTACCAGCTATCTTTATAGCAGGCTTTTTATTTGTATATACAGGCTTAGCCTACGATGCTTTTGGAACTCCTCGTCCAGATAGTTATTTCCAATCATCTGAATCTAAAGCACCTGTTGTAACACAAAGATATGAAGCCAAATCTCAACTAGATTTAAGAACAAAATAACAATGACTAATTCTCAAGCTCCAATGCAGGCTGCGGAAGTCCGCGTTTATCCTATTTTTACTGTCCGTTGGCTAGCCGTTCACGCTCTAGCTATCCCATCAGTATTCTTTTTAGGTTCTATTGCTGCTATGCAATTTGTAGCCCGATAAATTTAACTATCATGCAAGTAAACGAAAATCCTAACAAAGTTCCAGTTGAACTTAATCGTACAAGCCTTTATTTAGGCTTATTATCAGTCTTTGTATTGGGAATTTTATTTTCCAGTTACTTTTTCAATTAAATTAAAATCATGAGTAAATTAAAAGGACCAGATGGAAGAATTCCAGATAGACTTCCAGACGGTAGACCAGCAGTTGCATGGGAAAGAAGATGGACTGAAGGAACTCTTCCTCTATGGCTTGTAGCTACAGCAGGAGGGATTGCAGTTATCTTCGTTTTAGGTATATTTTTCTATGGTTCATACCAAGGCGTTGGAGCTGGAGGCTAACAAATCCTTACCTTGACCTGACAATCACTTATATCAAATAAGCCTAATAAGAATCAGTAAATATCCTTAGTTTATCTTTTGTGGAGCTTGGGATATTTTCTTTTTGGGTTATCAATCCATCTTTTAATGAAAAATGGGATTTACTTTTTGGTCTTTCTTTTTCAATTAATTTAGCTACTTCATATATTATTTTATTAGCCACTTCAGTATTTGATCTAAGATTATCTAAAACCATCTCTACAGAAACTTCTTGATGAGTTTGATGCCAGCAATCATAATCAGTAACCATAGATAAGGAGGAGTAAGCTATTTCAGCTTCTTTAGCTAATCTTGCTTCTGTGTGGTTCGTCATTCCAATTATTGAACATCCCCAACTCCTAATATAAATTAGATTCTGCTCTAGTTGAGAAAGCGGGACCTTCCATTGCTAGATAGGTACCCCCTCTATGCAATTGTCTACCGCCAGGAATATTTTTTTCTCCGATTTCACTTAGTATACGTGATAAATTTGTGCAGAAGGGATCTCCCATAGTTACGTGAGCGACAGCTCCCTCGTTAAAGAAGGTTGCAGGTCTATTTTTTGTCCGGTCAATAAATTGATCTGGAACCACTATATCAAGTGGCCTTATCTGTTCTTGTAATGAACCAACTGCTGATGGAGCAATAATCCATCTTACTCCTATTGATCTTAGAGCCCAAATATTAGCTTTGTAAGGGATTTCAGAAGGATTTAAACTATGTGTTCTGCCATGCCTAGGAATAAATGCTATCTCTAGGTTTCAAAGATTATATACTTTTATTGAATCAGAAGGTTTACCATAGGGAGTATTAATTTCTAGTTCTCTTAAGTACTCTATTTGATCCATTGAATAAAATCCACTTCCACCAATCACTCCTAATCTTGATTTTTCAATTGGTAATAAATGTTCTTTATTCATAGTGATGTAAATGACTTTTAATCATCTGGTACTAATTGGAGGGGGACACTCAAATGTTTCTTTATTGAAGAAATGGTTAATGTTTCCGAAATTAATGCCAGAAATTCCTGTTTCAATTATATCTAGAGATTCTCATTTGGTTTATTCGGCGATGTTCCCATCGGTGATTTCAAAATCAATCACTTTAGAAGAGAGTTTAATTGATGTAAGATCTTTAGCAAAAAATGCAAAAGTATCTTTTATAGAAGAAGAAGTAAAGGATATTAATTTCAATTTAAAGAAAATTGTTTTAAGTAATAGACCTTCAATTAATTATTCGAAGTTGGTGCTTAATTATGGAAGTCAAACAATAATTCCAAAAGAATTTGAATCACTAGTTAAAAATCGAAATGCTTTTTCAATTAAACCTTTTTTAAGGGCTTATGACTCAATACTAAAAGAGGACATTTTTGATTCAGTTAATGAACTCCCATTTGTAATTGTTGGGAGTGGCCTTGCTGCAATTGAAGTATCATATGCTTTGAGAAAAAGATGGAGAGATAGACCCTTAAAACTATTATGTGATTCAAGAAAAATTAATAATAGAATTCTAAAAAGTTTACGGAATTCCAATATTGATTTAGTTGAAAAACTTAATTTTGATTATGGCAAGATTCTTTTATGTACTGGAAATACGTCTCCGTCATGGGCACAAAAAAAATTATTAGATTCGGATTCTTATGGCAGAATAATTACAAATCAGAATTTGCAGATAAAAAGTTTCTCTGGAATCTTTGCTATTGGTGATTGCGCAGTTGTAGGTTCAGCAAAAAGACCAGCATCGGGAGTTTTTGCAGTAAAAGTTGTAAATACATTAGTACAAAATCTAAAAAAAGATATAGAGGGAAGATCATTAAAAAAGTGGTCTCCTCAAAAAATCGGATTGCAAATAGTAAATATATTTCCAAGCCATCATCCAAAGGCTTTTGCTATTTATCGCAATCTTGTTTTCGGCCCTTCTTTTATTTTTTGGATTTTAAAGCATAAAATTGATCTCAATTTTATCAAAACGTTCAGAGCAAAAAGGCTAATTATGAAAAGTAGTGAAAAAAATATTTCATTGAATGATTGCAGAGGATGTGCAGCTAAAATTCCTCAGTTTGTTTTGAATAAATCATTAATAAATTCTAATTTAAATTCTTTTGCTTCATCTCCTGAAGATTCAGTGGAGATATATCAAAATGGTCAAGATATTATCTTACAAAGTTTAGATGGCTTTCCTGCTTTGGTAAGTGATCCTTGGCTTAATGCAAAAATTACTACTTTGCATGCATGCTCAGATTTGTGGGCATGCGGAGCAAAACTTTCATCCGCGCAGGCCTTAATTTCATTACCAAAAGTTGAAAGGGAATTTCAGAGTTATCTCTTTTCTCAATCACTTCAAGGTATTAAATCAACAGTTCATGATCATGGAGGTGAATTACTTGGAGGCCATACTTTCGAGGCAAGAAGTTTAGTAAATAAACCTTATTCATTAGGAATAGATATTTCTTTAACAGTTCAAGGTATTTTAAAAAATGGAGCAAAACCATGGCTTAAATCTGGAATGAATATTGGAGATATTCTCATGATGTCTAGACCTCTGGGCGTTGGGATTTACTTTGCCGGTCAAATGCAAAATATTAATAAGCTAGGTAGTTCTTCTGAAGTAATTAATAATTTAGTAAAGAGTCAGCAATATTTAATTGATGAAATTTATCTTTTTCAAAATCAATTTAAAGAATCATTAGTCAATGCTGCTACTGACATTACTGGATATGGATTTATTGGACATCTTAAGGAAATGGTTGAATCATCAAATTTATATAGGAAAAGCAATAATCTTGAGCCATTAAAAGTTTTATTAGATTTATTTGCATTTAAAGCTTATCCTGGAGTATTTGATTTAATAAAAAAAGATGTTAAAAGTACTTTCTTTGAATCTAATAAAGAAATTTTTGACAAAATTTATAAAGTAAATAAGCAAAAAAGAATACTTAATTTTTTAAACGAAAATTCATTAGAGCAAGAGACTTTTAACGAGAGAATATCATTATTATTAGATCCTCAAACATGTGGACCCTTGTTGATTAGTTGCAATCGTAAATATGAAAATGTTTTAAAGGATAAATGGTACAAGGTTGGAGAGGTTGTAAAAATGTAATTAATTTCTATTTAATTTGTCAATTTCCAAATATCTCAATCTTTTGATTTCCTTTCCCATCTCCTTCCCTGGATCCCATCCTTCTTTTTTTAATGTTTCTCCATCTTTTTTTGATTTTATGAATTTGTAAATAAATAACCACTTAAACAATTTACGCCAGTATGGTCCTCCATCACAAATTAATAATTTGACCGTCTCATCATTAAGGTTTCTCTCCTCAATAAATTCTGTCCAACTTGATGAAGAAAAATGATTGAAATTTTTTTGGTTTGTATTTAAAATCTTTTTGATTTTTAAATAATCTTCTAATATTTTTATCTCACTATTATTGACCAAAAATCTTTGACATGCTTTGTCTAAATCCTCTGAATCTTTTAATAAGTAAAGCATATGATTTCCCTTTAACTTCTTAATCCAATTTAGTCCTCTTAAAAACCTTTTATCGACTTTAATATTTTCATTTAAGATTGAGATAATTTCCCATTTATGAATTATCGAAATTACATTAGTCAAACTATCTTGTTTGCATATTTCAGCTAGTTCCATCCTTATTCGTACGCCTAGTGCAGGAGGGTAAATCATTTTCTGATGAGTTTCTGAACTTTTCCATGGCCATTGTCTAACTGTTTCTTGAGATTGTTTGAGGGAATTATTTGAAATATTAAAATCTAACCTTGAAGCATATTTTGCACATCTAATTAATCTACTTGGATCATCTGAAATACTATTACTGTGAAGTAAGTTCAATCTTTTACTTTTAATATCAGAAACTCCTCCATAAAGATCATAGATTTTCCTTGTCGAGACCTCGAAGGCGATTGAATTTATAGTGAAATCTCTCCTCTTAAGATCCTCTTCAATAGTACTTTTATTTACTATGGGATTTACGCCTGGAGCAGAATAAATTTCTTTTCTAGCAGAAGCAATATCAATTTTATAATCATTAATATTTATTTCTACAGTGTTGTATAAATTAAATTCCTTGATTAAACATAAATCTACATTTACAATATTCTTTTTTATAAATTTTGCAAGAGAAATAGAGGATCCTTCAATAACAAGATCTATATCTACAGGTTTAGAAAACGATTTTTTGTGGAATTTACTAATTAATAAATCTCTTAAATAACCCCCAACGAAAGCTACTTTAGTATTGTTATTGGATTCTATGTATTTAGCAATTAGGTTATATAGATTAAATGGAGTTTTGATTAATTCCCCTTGGATGTAATCAGAGATATCGTTCATGAGTTTTAACTTACATAACGAATTGGAGCTAATCTGGGATCTAGAATTTTACTTCCTTTATCACCAAATTTTACTGCTAAAGATATTTTTTCCCCACTCCCAAAAATATGTATGATTTCACCTTTCCCAAACTTTGAGTGAATTAGCTTATCTCCAACTATCCAGCTTTTCCCTTTACTGGGACCTGAATATAATTTCCTTACTGCATTTATTGGTTTGCTAACAAATTCATTTGGATTGTTTCGATCAACTCTAGTTAAACGATCAAGATGCCAATCTCTTCTAATTGAAGCACCACCAGTTTGTGGTAATTCGCCATCCAATAAATCTTCAGGTATTTCTGAAAGGAATATTGAAGGAATTGTTGCTTCACGCATTCCACCCCATAATCTTCTTTCTCTGGCATGACTTAAGAAAACTCTTTCTTTAGCTCTAGTAATACCTACATAGCATAATCTTCTTTCCTCTTCAAGAAGTGAGGGAGTATCTATTGATCTATGGCTAGGGAAGAGACCTTGTTCTAGTCCAGTGATAAAAACATTTTGAAATTCTAAACCTTTACTATTATGCAGAGTCATGAGAGTTACAGAGTTGGGATTGTTTTTCTTCGTATCATTATCTGTTGTTAAGGCTGCTGTAGAAAGAAATCCCTCTACATCTCCACTTTCTGTTTCTTCTTCATATTGAGTAGCTGCATTAATTAGTTCTTGTAAGTTATTTCTTCTATCTTCAGATTCTTCGGTCCCACTAGAAAGTAAGTCACTTAAATAACCACTTTTTTCTAAGATTAGTTGTAATAGTTGAGCAGGGCCTGAATTTTGAAGATAACAAAGTAGATCATTCATAACTTCAGTAAATTTATTAATTCCTTTTGATGATCGGCCTATTGTTTCTTCAAGACTTTGCTTATCATTGAGAACCTCCCATAATGGGATATTTAACCTATTAGATAGTTCATTAAGTTTTTGAATAGTAGTCTTACCAATCCCTCTTCTAGGAACATTTATGATTCGTAAAAGACTAACGTTATCTGAAGAATTAACCAGAACTTTCAAATATGCGATTGCATCTTTAATTTCTCTTCTATCATAAAAACGCAATCCTCCAAATATTGTATAAGGAATGCGCCACCTTACAAGAGACTCTTCTAATACTCTTGACTGAGCTCTGGTTCGGTATAAAATCGCAAAATTTTTCCAAATTGGTTTTTGATTATGGTTATTGAGTGATTTTATTTTATTGGTAATTGCCTCTGCCTCGGAAATTTCATCATCACAGCTGAGTAAAGTTAAAAGTTCCCCTTTTTCTTTAGTAGCCTTTAAAACTTTGTCAATTCTTTCAGAGTTGTTTTCAATTAGTGAGTTTGCAGCATCAAGGATATTAGAAGATGACCTATAATTTTCTTCTAATTTAATTAAAGATGATTTTGTTTCTTCATTAAGAGAAGTTTTAAAATCCTCTTGAAAACCAATTAAAATTCTGAAGTCAGCTGCTCTGAAACTATAAATACTTTGATCAGCATCCCCAACTACAAAAATTGATCGATCTTCCCAATTGAAGAATTTTTTTGGTTCAGTATTTCCAGCCGTAATTAATTTTATAAGTTCATATTGTGTTCTATTTGTATCTTGATATTCGTCAACTAAAATATGTTTAAATCTTTTGTGCCAGTAATCTCTGACTATATCATTTTGCCTCAATAAGAAAACTGGCAAAAGTAGAAGATCATCAAAGTCTAAAGAATTATTTTTTGAGAGAGAAATTCTATATCTCTTGTAGGCTTCTGCAACTGTTTTATCAAAATTATTATCTGCTTTTTCTAAAAGATCATTAGAAGTTAAGCATTGATTTTTAGCATTACTTATTAATCTTTTAATCTTTTTGGGATCATATCTTTTTGGATCAAGATTCATATCTTGACTAATAATTTCTTTTACTAATGTTTGAGAATCTGTTTCATCGTAAATTGAAAATTGCCTTGTCCATTTTAGCCCTTCTGGATCAGTATATTTTTCAATATCGTATCTAAGAAGTCTTGAAAATAAAGAATGGAAAGTACCGATCCAAAGGTTCTGAAGCCTTTCTTGGTGAACGTTTGTTCTTAATTGATTTTGATCAATATCTTTGAGAGTTGTCCAAGGCTGACCAAATTGATTTAAAGCTAATTCTTGGGCTAGAAGAACCTCTAATCTTGCTTTCATTTCTTTGGCAGCTTTGTTAGTGAAAGTGACTGCGAGAATGTTATAGGGATCTATAGAGTTACCCTCAATAAGGTTTGCAATTCTGTGAGTAAGAGCCTTAGTTTTTCCGCTACCTGCACCGGCAACAACTAATAGTGGTCCATAAACATGTTTTACCGCTTGAAGTTGTTGATTGTTTAGGGACTTAAAAAGGAAATTGTTGGTTTGAGGCACTTTTGGAAGGGTTTTTCAAAAATCAGACTTTACTATGAGATTCGGATTCCGTTTCTAGAACTTCTAACATTTTTTTTAAATTGATAAGTTCATTATTGTTATTAATTATTTCTTCAAATTTATTTTGAGGCATCTTTAATTTCATACTTCTGTCTAGAATTTCTTTTTCCAATCTCTTTTTATAAGAGGAAATAAGTTTCTTTGATAATTTTAAATCCTGTTGATCCAAAACTTTATTAAAATGTAGTTTTATTTTAGCGGAAAAAAATTTTTTATTTGAATTATTTCAACTATCACTTTGGAATGAAGTTATTAATTAAGAAGCGTTGCGTTAAGTTTGAAATTATATTGTTTTTACTACCTTTGTATTATTCTTAAGATCGGTCTTTAATTTTTTACTACAGGAATGTCAGTTTCAAAGAATAATCAACTATTGTCAGCCGATAAGAAATTAAATGATTTAAGCAATATAAAAGAATTTATTAATACTGCAAACTCAAGATTAGATGCAATAACCTCAATAACCAATAATTCACATGCAATCGCAGCAGACGCTGTAACAGCAATGATTTGTGAAAATCAAGATTCACTTAATTCAAAAATATCTTTAAATACAACTAACAAGATGTCCGTTTGTTTAAGAGATGGAGAAATAATCCTAAGGATTGTTGCTTATCTTTTAATTTCAAATGACGAATCAGTTTTAGAAAAAAGTTGTTTGAAGGATCTTAAAAATACTTATCTTGCTCTTGGGGTACCTCTAAGAAATGCAAGAAGGGTTTTTGAATTAATGCGAGATGCAACTATCTCTGATTTGAATTCAACAGTTAATAATATGCGTGGAAACAAAGGCTTTCTTCCTAAATTAATATCTGAAACAGAGTTTCAATTTGAAAGGATAATTAATCTTTTAAACTAGCTAAATTCCTTATCTCTGAAGTATGGGACGTTTGTATAACTGAGTTATTTTCAAGATTTTTAATAGTAGAAAATCTGGATCTTACATGCGTGGATAAAAAGGAAATTCTTTCTTCAGAAATTGTTGATTTATAAATAGTTTTAATGTGTAAATTATTTTGTTCATCAACAAAATAATTGGATGATGAAATGAAGGATTCTGCATAACCTTTATTTCTTAAAACAATTCCTGAATTTTCATCTTTGGGTAAAAAAATCAGAATAGTTTCATCTCCCTCACGGATATCGTTATTGTCCCAATCACTAATTGCTTGCCAGTTTATAGAAATGGCTATGCTCTCTAGCTTTAAACTAAATTTATAATTTTTAAAAATTTCAACGACTTTTTTATTTTTTTTGTTGATATGTTTTATGTATATTTTACTGGTTGAGTTTTCAAATTCCTGAAAAGCTAGAGTGTGAGTACTTCTAATAGATTTCCACTCTCCTATACTTTTATCAATGAATTGATTAATTATTGTTAGATTCTTCGTCAAGTTTATCTTCTACAGAATGATTTTCTGCTTTTTGTATCATTCTTACCATTGAATCCACCATTAATCTCTTTGCAGTAGTTACTTTTAATCCAGAAGGAGTAGTTGATATTTGTTCCCCAGGGCGATCATATGAAGTTGGTCTAAATGGAGTCATCTAATAACTTTAAAAATTAATCGATTTCTATTCTTGCATGAATCATTATTTATATAGTTATTGTTTGCGAAAATGTCATATCTTTCTTCTTGATTGCAAAATTATCAACTGTTTTGTTATTTAGGCATTTTATTTTTTGCCAATCCTGAAATAGTCGCTAAAGCAAACATTCCCAATAGAGCAATCCCAAGAAATAATCCTGCTCCCTGACTAACTCCAGCTCCTACTGCGACAAGTATAGAGTCACTGATTAGAAGACTTATTAATAATGCAGGAGTAAATATTTTCCAGCGAGTTCCTCCAATACCAATTGCGTAGCTTAGAAAATCAAAAAGGCCAGTCATTAGTAAACCAGTCATAAGAAAGAAATTTTCTTCTAGCTGGTTTTGATTAAAACTTTCAATCTTTTTCATTGCTTTCGGGCCTACTAAATTACGTACAGGAACTCGACCAAAATTTCTTGCAATAAAGAAAGCAGCTTGGCAAAAAACAATATCAGAAAAGATTATTGTGATGTAACCTTTTTGAAATCCTAGTAATGAACCAGCTAGCAGAGAATAAGCTGAACTTGGAAGAGCGGGTAAAATAATACTTACTCCTCTAAGTATGAATATTCCAAAAGGTGCCCAAATTCCCATACTTTCTATTTTGTTTCTCAGAGGTTCAATCCCATAATTTTGGATTAAGTAAATCAATACAACGAATATTGCTATAAAAAAAACTACTGAGAGAAATTTTTGTATTTTATTCATTATCTTTCTAATTAACTTATTGGAAGTAATTTTTGAGTTTAATATTTGATTCTATCTATAATGGAAATACTAATCAATAAAAATTTTTACAAATTTTTAATCTTATATTTACTCTAGATAAAAGATTTTTGTATTTAACAAGTATTCATGGTTGATTCTAAGAATAAAGTTAGTTCAATATTTATTAGCAATAGCATTGGCCTAGTTCTGTCAATAATCGTTTCCATTTGTATTTTTATAAAACAAGCAAATGCTTTGCCTCATGAATGGGTTGGAGTCCCTAAGAGTGAATATGGAGAACAGTTGTGGGATAGGCAAAGTATTAAAAGGAATGAGGATGGTTCTGTGAGAGTATTGAGTAAATATATTCCTAAAACAAAAAGTGATATTACTAAGGATATTCTCTATACAATGGATATAAATTGTTTTGAAAAATCATTTAGAGACGTTGATGTCACTATTGATGAAGTAAATAGTAATTTTAATGATTTAGCTGATTGGCAAGATCCAAATGGTGATGAATTGATTTTGGGTGTTATTGGTCAAGTCTGCAGAGTAGAAAACTAACAAATTTTAAATTCTAGAAACAAAATAAAAAGTAAGTTTCTACTACTTTAGAAAATATAAAACCCCTTCATAGAAGAGGTTTTAAAGGTGCCAGGACCCAGATTTGAACTGGGGACACGGCGATTTTCAGTCGCCTGCTCTACCAACTGAGCTATCCCGGCTCTAACCTATATACTTTAAATTAAGATGTGTAGTTTGTGAAACCCTTTTAATTAAAAATTTTATATCTTCATCAAATATCTAAAAAAAACTTTTATTTTGCGTTCATCGCTAACAAGGCTGTACCAAATGAAGTGGTTTTTTTACATGAAACTATTGGTATATTGATTATATTTTCTCTTATTTTTCTCCACTGAGGGTTTTTTGAACCTCCACCAATAGTTATAATTTTTTTTGGAAGTGAACCTGTTAGTTCGCCTAGCTTTTCCCATCCTTTTAGTTCGATGTTAGCTAGACCCTCGAATAATGCATGTAAATAAAGTGAGTCGCTTACTGGCCTTGGACCAAGTATCGGCTTTAAATTAGAATCATTAACAGGAAATCTTTCTCCTTTGCTATTAAGAGGTAAAAGATTTAAAGAAGTGTTTTTTGATGGATTTATTTGTCGACTGAGCTCTTTTATTTCTAAATCAGAGAAAAACTTAGACAATATACCACAGCCTGCGTTTGATGCCCCTCCGCATATCCAATTGCCGTTTACTCTATGGTTTGTAATTCCTTGTTTTTTTATAGGATTATCAATAATTTTCTTAACTACAATAGTTGTTCCTAAAACTGTGAGACCATCTTCTTTCCCTAAACCTGCAGCTATTACACTTGCATTAGAGTCAGTAGTGCCTGAGATTAATATTAATTTCTTATTCAAGTTAAATCTCTCTGCTAAATCAAAGTTCACTTGTCCAATAATTTTCCCACTTTTTATTATTTGAGGCAGGCATTTTCCCCATGAAGTATTGAGATAGCTTTTTGGCCATGATTCTTTTTTTAGATCCCAACCAAGTTTTAGATTATTACCTTCTTCTCCATAAGTCCAATCTTTTAAAAACCAACCAGTGATCCAATCAGATTGATGTCGTAAAAGTATATTTGTCCCATATTTATCTATTAGTTTTAATGCTTTAGCAAGACTACTGTATGGAGTTCGCAGATGATCTTCTCCAGAAGTTAATGATTCAAGAAGGATCTTATGTTCATTACATGCTTGGTCATAAGATATTGCTTCTCCTATTGACTCTCCTCGTAAAGTTGATGCTGTTAAAGTTCCTGATGTGCCAGATATAGCCAATTTTTGAAGGTTACTTTTTACCTCAATAGGTAAACACCCTAAGAGTTTTTCACAAGAATTGATCCAAGAATTTGGATTTTTAAAGCTACATAAATAAGGAACTGAATTTGAATATATCAATTCTTTATGAATATTTATTATAGATATTCTTGCGCCACTAGTTCCAAAATCTAATCCCCCATAAAAATTATCAGGCATAGAATTAATATTTTTATAAAAATACTTTGGAGGCCTCCGCTAATTGGGCTGCTTTTTCTTCTACCTTTTCCCAAGGGAGAACTAGATCTCTTCTGCCAAAATGTCCATAGGATGCAGTCTTTCTGAAAAATGTACCACCCATTTTTTTTGGTAGATTTCTTAGATCAAATTCTTTTATAATTGCTGCTGGTCTTAAATCAAAGTACTTATTAATGAGCTCAGTCAAATTAGCTTGTGAAATAACGCCAGTATCAAAAGTTTCAACAAGAATGGAAATCGGTTTTGCAACTCCGATTGCATAACTTAATTGTACTTCTGCCTTTTTTGCTAATTTTGCCTTAACTATACTTTTAGCTACATAACGTGCTGCATAAGCAGCTGATCTATCCACTTTTGTGGGATCTTTACCCGAAAATGCCCCTCCTCCGTGTCTTGCGTAACCCCCATAAGTATCTACTATAATTTTTCTTCCAGTAAGTCCGGCATCTCCTTGAGGCCCCCCTACGACAAATTTGCCCGTGGGATTTACTAGAAATCTTGTTGTATGAATGTTTGGTTTGATTTCTAAATCTTCAGTAGCAGGAATTACAACATTCTTCCATAAATCTTCTTTTATTCTTTGACGAATTTCTTCTTCATTTGTCATGCCATCTATCTCAGGATTATGTTGAGTTGAAATTAAAATGGTATTAATCGATAGTGGTACTCCATTTTTATAATCAATACTTACTTGAGTTTTACCATCAGGGAGTAGATAATTAAGTACGTTTTCGTGCCTTACCTTTGAGAGTTGAATGGCTAATCTATGAGCCAAGCTGATGGGTAAGGGCATTAATTCAGGCGTCTCATCGCATGCATAGCCGAACATTATGCCTTGGTCGCCAGCACCTGTATTTTCTTCCAAATCATCGTTATCATCATCTGCTTCGTTTACTCCTTGAGAAATATCTGGTGATTGCTCGTCAAGTGCTACTAAAACCGCACAACTATTTGCGTCAAAACCACCTGCTCTATAGCCCTCATATCCAATTTCTTTAATTACATTTCTTACAAGTTTTATATAATCGACTTTTGCTTTTGAAGTTATTTCTCCAGTAAGTAAACAAAGACCCGTATTAACAACTGTTTCGCATGCAACTCTGCTTTCTGGATCTTCTGTCAATAAAGCGTCTAAAACAGCGTCACTAATTTGATCACATATTTTGTCAGGATGACCTTCAGTTACGGATTCTGAAGTAAAAATGAAATCACTCATTTACAAATAATATTAGAATTAGGAAATATCCTAAATTAGATTATCGTTACAAATCAATTATTGTTAATTAAAAATACTTGTATAAGAATAATGAGGCTTAAGTTCTGATATTCGTGCACAAAATAAATTAAGTGAAGTTATACTGATTCAGCTGAAGCTGAGGGAATCTCTTCGTTCTCGTCAGTTTGTTCAAATAACATTTGTTTATATTTAGCAGCCATTTCTTCAGCTTTACTAAAAACTTTTTGAGGGTCAGTTAGCATATCTCCTGGTTCGGGTTCAAGTGCTTTAGTAGATAATGAAATTCGTCCTCTTTCTGAATCAAGGTCAATTATCATAACTTTCATTTGGTCATTCACATTTAAAACATTATGAGGAGTCTCAATATGTTCATGACTAATTTCAGAAATGTGCAATAGACCACTAACTCCACCAATATCAATAAAGGCTCCATAAGGTTTAATACCTTTTACAGAACCAACAACAACTTCTCCTACCTCAAGTCGGTTCATTTTTTTCTCAACCAAAGCTCTTCTATGACTTAGTACTAATCTATTTCTCTCTTCATCAACTTCAAGAAATTTTAAAGGTAAATATTCGCCTTCTAAGTCATCTTTAATTTTTCGAGCACTTATATGAGAGCCAGGGATAAAACCTCTCAAGCCCTCTACTCTTACAAGAGCTCCACCTCTGTTTGTTGCAAAAACTTCAGAATATATAGTTGCATCTTCTTTTTGGAGTTGTCTAACCCTTTCCCATGCTCTCTGATACTCAATTCTTCTAATGGAGAGGGCTAATTGGCCATCTTCATTTTCCTCACTCATTATAAAAAATTCTCTACTTTCTGAAGGTTGTAAAACATCATTAAGTCCTTCAACTCTATTTATTGAAACTTCCTGGACAGGCATAAAAGCAGCTGTTTTTGCCCCTATATCTATCATGGCTCCTTTAGGCTCTAGAGCAAAAACGGTACCTTTAACTAGATCGCCAGGCTTAAAGTTATAGTCATACTTACCTAAAAGTGATGCAAATTCTTCTTGCGTGAATCCTGCATTTTCAAAATCGGTATTTGTTCTGCTCGAGGAAGAGTCTGCTGAAGGGATATCGGTATTCTCAAATGATAAATCTACCTCATTTTGGGATTCTGAATCTTTGCCTAATTCAGATGAATTTTTAATTTCTTGATCTTCAGAAAGTTCTTTAATGGTTTGAGAAGAATTTTCGTTCATTTTTTGTATCGCAGACTACCTTAGGTAGTTAGAAAGGAATGCTACAAGCCTGCAAACTAATAGCAAAGAACATTTGTGATATGTATTCTACACTTTAAGATGCTGTATTTTATGAAATTGAAGCTAATTGGTTTTTTGAATTTCCTTTGAGAGACTCAAGAGTAGAAATAAAATCTTTGACCCCATTAAATTTTCTGTAAACCGAGGCGTACCTTATATAGGCAACTTCGTTTTCTTTCCTAAGATTTTTAAGTATTAATTCTCCGATTTTTGAGGATTTAATATCTTTATTAGAGTCTTGAACTATTTGTGATTCAATTCCATCTACGAAATTAATAATTGCTTCACTACTGAAGTTAGTCTTTTCACAAGCTCTTGATATACCAGTAAATAATTTTTGTTTATCAAACAGTTCTCTGCTACCGTCTTTCTTTATAATTGAAACTGGCATTGATTCAACTCTTTCATAAGTTGTAAATCTAAAGCTGCAATTTAAGCACTCTCTTCTTCTTCGAACACTTTTACCACTATCAGCAGATCTTGATTCCAAAACTCTGCTATCTGTGTTTTGACAGGTTGGACACTGCATGTGGTGAAATAAGTTACACTTTAACCCTAATAGTAGAGTAATACTTTAATTATGGAAAGTAAAAAAAAAACCTCTTAGTAAAGAGGTTTTTTAAAAGTTCATTTTCTATCGAATTTAGGTGGATCTCTAAAAGCGACAGCAAAGAATAATGTAACAACTGCGAGAGTTAGGATAAGAACGTAAGCAAAAGCTTCCATAAGATTAAGTAAATAAGTTTAGTTTAAACCCTTCCTGGGATTCTTCTTGTGGTTTCGTCACCAAGTTTCTTGAATAAACCAAATTCAACTTGGTCTCCAATCTCAGCATCAATACCAGCAAAGGAATTTCTGTAAAGAGTTCTTGAAGCATGCCACCAGTGGCCAAACAAGAATAGCAATCCGAAACATAAATGTGCATATGTAAACCATGCCCTCGGTGAGCTTCGGAATACACCGTCAGATTTATATGTCTCTCTGTCAAACTTGAATGCTTCTCCAAGTTGAGCCTTTCTAGCTAATCTTTTAACAACTGCAGGATCTGTAAATGTTTGTCCATCTAGATCTCCTCCATAGATAGTTGCAGTGATACCAGTCTGTTCAAATGAATACTTTGCTTCAGCTCTCCTAAATGGAATATCTGCCCTTACATTACCTTCTTTGTCTTCAAGAATGACAGGGAAGTTTTCAAAGAAATTAGGTATTCTTCTAACTTCTAATTCATTACCTTCCTTATCTTGAAATGCAATGTGACCTTGCCAACCAGTTGGTAATCCATCACCATTTACAAGAGCTCCAACTCTAAATAGTCCTCCTTTAGCTGGACTATTGCCAACATAATCGTAGAAGGCTAGTTTTTCTGGGATCGATGCATATGCCTCTGATTTAGTGGCACCATTGTCTATAGCTGCTTGAACTCTTCTATTGATTTCAGTTTTGAAATAGCCTGAATCCCATTGATATCTGGTAGGACCAAAAAGCTCTACTGGGGTTGTCGCTGAACCGTACCACATTGTTCCGGCAACAACGAAAGATATAAATAATACAGCTGCTAGAGCGCTTGCTAAGACTCCTTCAAGACTTCCAAGTTTTAGTGCTCTATAAAGTCTTTCTCCAGGTCTATTGGTGATATGAAAAATACCTCCAATAATACCCATAAGTCCCGCCGCAATGTGATTCGCTACAATACCTCCTGGATTGAAAGGGTTAAACCCTTCGACTCCCCATGAGGGCGCTACAGGCTCTACATGACCAGTTAACCCATAAGGGTCAGAAACCCAAATCCCCACATTTGCGCAATGAAAAGCTCCAAAACCAAAACAGGTTAGTCCTGCAAGAAGAAGGTGAATTCCGAAAATTCTTGGTAAATCAAGAGCAGGCTCACCAGTTCTTGAATCTTCCCATAAATCTAAGTCCCAGTAGGTCCAGTGCCAAATAGAGGCCAACATCAATAGACCACTAAATACTATGTGAGCTGCTGCAACCCCTTCGAAACTCCAGAATCCAGGATCAACTCCAGTAGCACCCGTAATATCCCATCCATTCCAACTACTTGTGATACCTAGTCTTGCCATGAAAGGCATAACGTACATCCCCTGTCTCCACATTGGATTGAGAACAGCATCAGAAGGATCAAAAATGGCTAATTCATAAAGAGCCATTGAACCGGCCCAGCCGGCTAATAATGCAGTATGCATAAGATGCACAGCAAGTAGTCGACCTGGGTCATTAATAACTACTGTGTGAACTCGATACCAAGGCAATCCCATCGGTTAATTTCTAGTAACTATGCTGTATAAACAGCTAAACATCACGATAGTAAGGGTTTTTTAGTCTTTGAGGGATTTTTGTAAATAAATTTATTTTCTTGCAAAAATTGGGCAAATCAATTAGCACAACTAAGTTTATAAGGAATTTTTGGCTAAAAACTGTTAATATTTTGGTCACAATTCTCAAAGTAAAACGTCAAAATAAGAAAAATAACTAAAAAAATGGCAACTATCAGATTTATTCGTGAGGATTTAGAGGTTCAATGCAATCCTGGTGAAAATTTAAGGGAACTTGTAATGAAAGAGAATTTACAGCTTTATGGATTAAAAGGCATATTAGGAAATTGTGGAGGTGCAGGACAATGCAGTACATGTTTTATTTCAGTTGAAGGCGGAAATAAAAATTCTTTGAGTCCTCTTACATCTGTTGAAGAAGAAAAACTCAAAAACAGACCAGAAAATTGGCGTCTTGCATGTCAAACATTGATAAAATCATCTGCCGTAATTTTAACAAAACCACAATCCCCCCCCTCAAATTTGGAAGAACTAAAAAAAATTAGTGAAAATAAAAAATTACCTCGATAAATTGTTTAAGACTGTTAATCAGTTTATAAAATTTGTTTATTTTTCCACTTTATTCCAATTTATACGTCTATAGTCTTAATACCTAATATAGAACTACCAATTAAATGGAAACAACTAACTTTGGATTCGTAGCTAGTCTTTTATTTGTGGGGGTGCCAACAATATTCCTAATAGGTTTATTTATTTCTACACAAGATGGAGAAAAATCAAGTTTCTACTCTGACTCTAGTAAAGGTAGGCTTGGGCCAAAACGCTAATGCTTTAATAAATGCTTTGCATTTCTGTAAAAGAATTTTTATTTTGGAAAAAAAAACAACTTTCTAAAGGAGGCGATCAACCTTCTTTTGCTGTTTTACTTGATTGTATAGGCGGTATATCGACTAGCGATCTAAACTTGAAAAGTTTAAATCCTGGGGGAAATTTACATTTAAAAAAAAATTTAGAATTTTTGGAATCTGTTTGGGATGATCATCTTTTTACATCTTGCCCAATTCAACATCTTTGTGGAATAACTTTTTGGAGAGACTTAAAATTAAAAGTTACAAACAAAGTACTTATTCCCAGACCAGAAACAGAGCTCATAGTTGATATCGTCTTCAGTATATTTCGAAAGAAATCAGAAAAATTATTTTTTGCTGAATTAGGAACTGGATCAGGTGCAATTAGTATCGCTTTGGCGTTGGCTTATCCATTGAGTAAGGGAGTAGCAACTGACATAGAGCAAGATGCATTAGAAATAGCTAATAAAAATTTTATAAATTCTTCTAAACAATCAAATTTGAAATTTTACTGTGGAAATTGGTGGTCACCTCTTGAAAGTTTTAAAGGAAAATTAGACCTTGCTATTTCAAATCCGCCATATATTCCCATAGATATTTATGAAAAATTACCCAAAGAAGTGAAGAATTTCGAACCTAAAGTTGCTTTATTAGGCGGCGAAGATGGTTTAAAACATATTAGGGAAATAATACAAAAAGCCCCATTATTCTTAAAAGAGAAGGGTTGGCTAATTTTAGAGAACCATTTTGATCAAGGTGAAAAAGTAAAACAACTACTTATTAAAAATAAATTTACATCAATAGAAATTGTGAAAGATCTCTCAGGTATTGGTAGGTTTACCATTGGAAGATATAAATAAATTATTATATGTTCATAATCTAAATGAATTTAGTAGACTGCAAATCCGCCTTGAAGACTCTTAAAAGTGGTTTACCTATTATATTCCCAACTGATACATTACCTGCAATTGGATGCTTGCCAAAATTTTCAAATACTATTTATAAGTTTAAAAAAAGAGATAGAGATAAACCCTTAATTCTTATGGGATCAGAATACAAACAACTAATCGATTTTGTTCATGAATCTGCTAAAGAAGATTACGAAAAAATAGCTTCAAAATATTGGCCTGGAGCTCTTACAACAGTTATTCCTGCATCAGAAAAGCAGACTACAATCCTCACAAGCAATGATCTTACTATTGGGTTGAGGATTCCAAATTCATATATGGCTCAATCTCTCCTGCAAGAAACAGGCCCATTGTTAACTTCAAGTGCAAATATTTCAGGTTTTGAAGGTTCAACTACAGTTGAAGGTATTGCTAAAGATTTCCCTTCTGTAAAAATTTTGGGCCCTATCCCCTGGGGAAAAAGAAGTGGCAAAGCTAGTACCATCATATTTTGGAAGAAAAGTGGAGATTGGAGACTGATTAGAGAAGGAGAAGTATTAGTTAAGGAATTGAATTAATGTTTTCATTATTATTTTTCGTTTTATTAATTCAATTTTTTACTTATTGGATATTTGAACCCCTCGCATTTTTTTTAGAATATATTCTCGAAGTAAGATCATTTCCTATAATTGCTCTGATAGGTTTAGTTTTTTTATTTTCAGCAAAGAATATTGAACAGAATTAAATAAATCAAAATGCCGGCTAACAGATTTGAACTGATGACCTTCGCTTTACAAAAGCGCTGCTCTACCGCTGAGCTAAGCCGGCAATTTCTTAATCTTACAATTAGGGAGGAACAATTATAAGAATTTTTTTAGCTTTTTTTAAATTTATTATTTTTTGATATCTTTACTAGCTTTATCAGTTTTATCAGTTTTATCAGTTTTCTTGAATTTTATTTCTCCTGAAATAGTTCTTTTGATTGGTAAATTGGCAACTAATGCAGTCATTCTATCCTCAGTCTCTAAACTTACTGCCACCTCATCAAAATCAATTTCAACATATTTAGCAACAACATCAAGAATTTCTTTCCTCATTTTATCTAAAAGATCAGTTGTTAAGGAACTCATATCAACTCTGTCATGAGCAAGTACAAGTTGTAATCTTTCTCTAGCAGTGTTTGCGCTAGACGTTTCTCTGCCTAGTAATTTATTTATAAGATCTCTGAGAGTCATCATTTTAAAAAACCTTTGTTTGCATTAATCTCATGAATTTATCTTTGAGACTTTTGCCTTCTTTTTTTGGATCGATAATTGGTACATCTTTATTTGTAAGTCTTTGAGAAACATTTAAATAACATTTTTTTGCAGGAGATCTACCATCTGAAAGCGTAAGTGGCTCTCCTCTATTTGTACTTATTATTACCTGTTCATCTTCTAAAACAATACCTAACAAAGGTAAAGAAAGGATCCCTTGAACATCTTCGATAGATAACATTTCTTGACTAGCCATCATGTTAGGGCGAACTCTATTAATTACAAGCTGGATAGGCTCAATATCTGACGTATTGAGAATCCCTATTACTCTATCTGCATCCCGCACTGCGGATAATTCTGGGTTAGTAACAACAATAGCTTCTTTACAGGCTGCAAGTGCATTCTTAAAGCCATCTTCTACACCAGCCGGACAATCTACTAAGACAAAATCAAATTTCTCACTAAGTAACTCACTAATTTTTTTCATATCTTCGGGTTTCATCCAATCCAACATTCTTGGATCTCCAGCAGGTAGAAGGGCAAGATTAGGTTCTTTTTTATGTCTAACCAATGCTTGGTCAAGACGACAATTATTGTCTAGAACATCTTGAGCTGTATAAATAATGCGATTTTCTAATCCTAGAAGAAGATCTAAATTTCTTAAGCCAAAATCAGCATCTAAAACAGCAGTTGTTGCTCCACTATTAGCAAGTGCTATTCCTAGGTTTGCAGTTAAAGTTGTTTTACCAACCCCACCTTTGCCTGAACAAATTAATATTGTGCGAGTATTCTTCCCCACGATTTTAAAGATTTTCCAAATAATAAAGCCACTTGCAGAAAGTTAAATATTTTAAATATTAAGTAATTCTTAAATTTGTCTTGTTTGAATTAATTTATTGCAAATGATTGATTAATTTTTACTTTCGATTAGGTGTGGTTTGATAATTATCGTTTGTTTTTCTATTAACGCAATTTCTGGATAATAATTTTTGGGCTTTTCATTTGGTCCAATAGCTATTACATCCGCAATTCTTAACTGCAAAGGTTTTAGATAAAGTGATGCAATAGAGGAATTCTTATTTCCACTTTTCCCTGCAAATGCGATCCCTAGCAATTTGCCCCAAACGTAAATATTTTCCTTGGCGGAAACTATTGCTCCTGGATTGACGTCTCCAATAATGAATAGGTTTCCATTTGAAGATATTCTTTCACCCGATCGTATTGTTCCTTTGTGAAGAAAATCGTCTTTCTTTTTTGGATTGTGTAGTATTAATTTATTTTTAATCTCTTGCTCTTTATTAAAAGCTGAATTTATTCTTAAAGACTTTCCACTTATTATTGTATCTCTATTATTTGAGTAAATGCATAAGGAACAAATATTAATTTTGTCAAAATGATTTTTTAATTTTGATAATTTATTAGAACTTATTGACTCATTAATTGCGAAAATTTTTACTTCTAAAGGTTCCTTTATGTAAGAAAATCTTTTTAAAATTTCGTGGATATTATCTAAATCTAATAAAGAAAAAATTTCTGAATTTTTACTTTTGGTGTTAATAAAAACAATTTCCATTGAATTAAATCTAGGACTTATTTTTTATTAATGCAATTTCATTTTTAATTTCATTTTTGATCATACCTGGATAAATAATAAAAGAGCTTTCCTCGGATCTCATTAAAGTTTTTATTAATGCAGAATTATTTTCTAATGCGCTTTGATAAGTGCCGTCCCAAATTTTAAGTGCATTGTTAGATTCAAAACCTTTAAAAGACCTTTCCTTAATCCCGCAAAATATTTCTGAATCATAACCGTTCCTTTCACATAATTTTCTGGCAAATGCAAGGATTTTTAATCTATTTATTTTACTTAAAAAACTTATGTCTGATGCCTTTAATAAATCTCTGTCAATAAACATTTTGCATAGTGTAGAAAGTGGCTCATAAGATTCATCTTTCCATCTAATCAAATGATAATAAAAGGTTATATCATCATTTTTTATGAAATCATCAAAATCAACCTTTGAAGGTGAAAAAATCCATTTATATAAAGAATTATCCAACCAAATTTTTTTTTCATAATTATGTTTTATTGTGTGTAATATTTTTTCCAGAATCCATGTTGATATTTCGTTTATCCTGTGATTGTAGATTGTTCTATACATCAAGTTTCTTAGTACAAGGAAATGCTCGATAGCAATCACTCCTTTTGGTTTGATTCCAATATTCCCATCAGGTAAAAAAGTCAGTGCCGAAATTATTCTTTCCAAATCTACCAAGCCATAATTAGTACCTGTGTTGTAACTATCGCGTAATAGATAATCGAGACGATCGCAATCTATCTCACTACTTATCAATGTTTTTAAAGGTTTTGAAAATAATTGTTTTGATTGAAATAATTCAGCAATTTTTCTGGGTAATTCGTTGTCATACTTTTTGAGTATTGAATTTATTGGAGAATAATTTTTAACTAATTTTTCAGACCATTGTTCGTGATTATGCCTAAATATTGTTTCACTAGTATGGCTTAAAGGTCCATGACCTAAATCATGTAGTAGAGCTGCTCCGTAAAGAACAAATTTATTTTCACAAAATGAAGATTTTCTTTCAATTAATCTCTTATAAATTTTTCTAGCTATGCAAAAAACACCTATTGAGTGAGTAAATCTACTCGATTCGGCACCATGAAAAAGTAATGATGCCGCTCCTAATTGTTTTATTCTTCTTAGTCTTTGAAAAGCAACTGTATCAATTAATTCCATTATCATTAACTCTTCTGGCTTCCCTGCATCAAATACTATTTCTTTATGAATTGGGTCATGAAAAATTCTCTTAATGCTCATAATTTTTAAGATTTTTTATTTTCAATCTTTAGCCATTTCAAGATTTATTTTCTACATCGTTTAATTCAATAGTTTGAACTGATACTTCTTCTTTTTCTAGCAGTGAGCCCAGAAATAATTCTGCATTTCTCACCCATTTATCGTCAGTACTTCCATAATCACTTGAATCCGGGAGATCAAGTAATTTGTCAGGAGTCATACCTTGGCCTTGAATATTATTGCCTTTGGGGGTTAAGTAACTAGCAACTGTGATAGCAATACCACTATCCTCTCCCAAACTTTTTAGGGATTGAATTAAACCTTTCCCATAAGTTTGTTCTCCCATAAGAATTGATCTCTCATTATCTTGTAAAGAACCAGCTAATATTTCACTGGCACTTGCAGTACCTTTATTTACTAAAGTTACCATTGGTCCATCAAAAGATGTCTCTTTTTGAGAAATAATTGCATCTTTGATTCCATTTCTATCTTTTGTCTCGACTATAGGTTTCTCACTTAATAATGAGTCTGCAACTGCTATACCTGAGCTTACTAGTCCACCTGAATTATTTCTAAGGTCCAAAATCAAGCCCTCAACTTCTTTATCTTTTAACTCTTGAAGTGCTTCTTCAACTTTTTTGGGTACACTTTCGCTGAATTGAGTAATCCTTAAATATCCTATCGTGTGAGAATCGTCTCTTAATCTTTTTGTTCTAACTGGTCTGAGATCTACTGATCTCCTTTCTAAATCAACTTCCCTAGTTTCTCCTGATTCCGAAGATACTTCAACTAAAACTTTTGTTCCTGATTCACCTCTTAACTTAGAGGCAGTACTTGCAAGCCCTAATTTTTCTGATGAGATTCCATCCACTGTCTCTATAAAGTCCCCGCTTTCTATTCCAGCTTCTTCAGCTGGCGAACCTCCAAGAGTAGAGATAACCTTAACTTTTTTGTCATCATCTTCACCTAATTGGAGCCCAACACCATTAATTTCACTACCAAAATTACTTGATTTTAGTAGTTCATAATCTTTTGGACGTAAAATTCTTGTATATGGATCTTCAAGAGGTCTTAACATGTCTTCAATAGCGGAATAAGCCTCTTCACTTGTTTCAATTTGTTTCTGTAATGTTTTTTGTCTAATTCTTTTCCATTGGACTTCATCAAACTTTTCTGGATCATAAAAACCTTCGTTTACCAAGGTCCAAGCGTCCAGTACTAATTGCCTGCTATCACTGAGAGCATCCACTCTTTCAATCAATAGAAGATGAATAGAAAAAACGATGATCATTAATGCAGTGATCATAGTTTTGAATGTTAAAAGTTTGTTAAAAGATGAATTCATTGGGTTAAGTGTTAACACCAAGTATAAGAATTTTAAGTAAGCTCTTTATATCAAAGCTAATTTTTTTGGATGGCGAATTCTTCATCTGTTTATGATTGGTTTCAAGAAAGGCTTGAAATCCAAGACATAACTGACGACGTAACTTCCAAGTACGTACCCCCTCACGTAAACATTTTTTATTGTTTAGGAGGCATAACTTTAGTATGCTTCCTAATTCAATTTGCAACAGGTTTTGCAATGACTTTTTACTATAAGCCAACAGTTACTCAAGCTTATAGTTCAGTAAGTTATTTGATGACCGATGTGAGTTTTGGATGGTTAATACGATCTGTTCATAGATGGAGTGCATCAATGATGGTTTTGATGTTAATCCTTCATGTTTTTAGAGTTTATCTTACCGGTGGTTTCAAAAGACCTAGAGAATTAACTTGGGTTACAGGTGTTGTAATGGCAGTTATAACAGTAGCTTTTGGAGTGACAGGATATTCATTGCCCTGGGATCAAGTTGGTTATTGGGCAGTCAAAATTGTTTCAGGTGTACCTGCTGCAATACCAGTTATTGGTGATTTTATGGTCGAACTACTCAGAGGCGGGGAAAGTGTTGGGCAATCAACTCTTACAAGATTTTATAGTCTTCATACTTTCGTATTGCCTTGGTCATTAGCAGTATTCATGTTGATGCACTTTTTAATGATTCGTAAACAGGGTATTTCAGGTCCCTTATAAACTTTTATACTTAAATCAATTCAAGTCTTTAGCATGTCTACATTAAAAAAACCAGATTTATCTGATCCAAAATTAAGAGCAAAACTGGCTAAAGGTATGGGTCATAATTATTATGGTGAGCCAGCTTGGCCTAATGATCTATTATATATATTTCCAGTAGTTATTTTAGGCACTATTGCTTGTGTAGTTGGTCTAGCAGTTCTTGATCCTGCGATGCTTGGAGACAAAGCAAATCCATTCGCTACCCCTTTAGAAATTCTACCCGAATGGTACCTATACCCAGTTTTCCAAATACTCAGGGTAGTTCCTAATAAACTTTTGGGTATAGCACTTCAAACATTAATTCCACTTGGATTAATGATTTTACCTTTTATTGAAAACGTTAATAAGTTTTCAAACCCATTTAGAAGACCAATAGCAATGTCAGCTTTCTTGTTTGGAACCTTCTTAACAATATATCTTGGAATTGGGGCCTGTTTGCCAATTGATAAATCACTAACCCTAGGATTATTTTAGGCTTAAATTTTAAACATATCTAAATCATTATTCTCGTTTCTTAGAAAATGATTCATTAATAAAAATCCAACAATTGTCCAGGTTTGATACGTTCTTGATTGTTGTCCAACCCAAGTACCTGTAGGTCCATCAAAATATTCTGCCCATTCTTGCTTAGGTAATTGATTAAGTTGACACCAATACGATTCCTCTACTAAGGATTTCATTTCTTCCATGAGAATCACATCATCAGAACCATAATTTTTTTGATGCAATAGAACGGCTGCACCAAAAAACCAAAGTAAACTTGGCCAATGACCACCATTATGGTAGCTCCAAGGCCAATTTTTTGGATCCGATCCAGTTTTATTTTGCCATTCTTCAACATCCATATGAGGATGACAAATTCTCATGGGCATCTGAGCCATTAAATGCTGTCTGTTATGTAAAACTAATCGAAATAATGCTCTTTGTTCTTCTGCAGGCAGTACTCCGAACATACATGCTAAAGAATTACCTAAACTGTAAAATCGAAAGTCAGGCCTTCCTGTCCTAATATTTCCAATTAAGTAACCACCTCTATTCTCTAACCAATCTTGTAGCCATGAAGGAACTACTTGAGGTTGAACGTTAAATTCATTGAAGTGTTGATCATCTCCATATTGTTCAGTTGGCCTCCTTCTTAAAATTTGCATTGTTTGGCTAGTAACCCAATAATGTTTTAAAAGAAAACTTCCTAAATCTTTAACCCATTGATTTGTAAGAATAAGTCTTTGGTCTAAAAGTCTACTAACATGATCTGCTCTACTTAATTCCATTAGGTTTATACAACTTTTTAGACAACCATGAAGTAAAACTTCAACTTCAAGAGGTGCTCCCCATACATCCATAGGTCTATCAATCATAAATGCACAATCTGGAACAAAAAGTACTGGGGTACCCTCAAATGTTGGATGTAGAACTAGATCTAATAGGAGTTGAATACCTCTTTGAACGCTTTGACTTTTTCCGAAGGCATAATCGCCGCTTTTATTGACATAATACCAACATAAAATTGGCCACCATAAACTTGCATCTGCTGAAGTAATCCTCCCTATTGATCTCTGACCATAGTCTCCAATGAGCTTTCCATTTTCTTCAACGAAACTTGTAGGAAATACCCCACGTGTTTGGTAATTTGCGCTTTGCAATTCAAGACATACACTTAGAAACTTTTTTACAATTTCGTACCGTTTTTGGGTAATGAGGTAAATCATTACAGGGACGTTGTCTCTTAAAAATATTTCACCATAATTTAATTTTTTGTTTTTTGTTGGGTGTTCTAGTGCAGCAACACTTCCCACTAACTCTCCTGATATTTCAACCAAAGTCTTTTCGAAGTGTTTTTTTGCATTTGTTACAATTTTTTCTTCATCGGAACTTGGCCTTACTCTTAAATTTTTTTGACTAAATCTTTCTGCCATTTCATTTATATCCCTTTATTTAAGCCTAGTTGTTTAAAGAGACTTTGAACAAATAAAAAATTAATAAAAAATTTTTGTATAAAAGGTTGCACAATTACAGTCAGATGGTTTAGTATTTTCTTCTGGGCAAAAATATTCTTTTTGCATCATTCAAGCAATTTACCTTAAATCTAATTTTTGGTAAGTGATTGAATCTTCTGGAGATTTGATTTAGATCATTATTTTCAGCCAGAAGAAGGGTTTTCCCTTCAAAATGAGTTATTCACATGTTGTTTAGCTCTGCACCTAGAAAATTTAAAAACTTAGGAACTGATGCTTTTATTGCGTCATGACAACTAAATTTTTTTAGTTATTTCATGATGTATATGCAATAAAGGTGTGAGGTCCCGTCAAGAATATATAAAAATGTCATCAATTGCTAACTTTTGCTTTGATGTAAACGGATCTGAGATCTTGGAAAGTCACTTTAGAAATATTTTAATGTGCACTCAATGTAATCCTTAAATTTTAAGGAGGCTGAAGCTAAATACAAAAACTGAATTTTTTATTTGGATAAAGCAATTCAATTTGAGTAGATTTATCTACAAAAGGATTTGAACACAACGGAGAGTTTGATCCTGGCTCAGGATGAACGCTGGCGGCGTGCTTAACACATGCAAGTCGAACGAACCTTCGGGTTAGTGGCGGACGGGTGAGTAACGCGTGAGAATCTGCCCTCAGGAGGGGGATAACGGTTGGAAACGACCGCTAATACCCCATATGCCTACTGGTGAAATGAATTTCGCCTGAGGATGAGCTCGCGTCTGATTAGCTAGTTGGTGAGGTAATGGCTCACCAAGGCTTCGATCAGTAGCTGGTCTGAGAGGATGATCAGCCACACTGGGACTGAGACACGGCCCAGACTCCTACGGGAGGCAGCAGTGGGGAATTTTCCGCAATGGGCGAAAGCCTGACGGAGCAACGCCGCGTGAGGGACGAAGGCCTCTGGGCTGTAAACCTCTTTTCTCAAGGAAGAAGATATGACGGTACTTGAGGAATAAGCCACGGCTAATTCCGTGCCAGCAGCCGCGGTAATACGGGAGTGGCAAGCGTTATCCGGAATTATTGGGCGTAAAGCGTCCGCAGGCGGCTTTTCAAGTCTGCTGTTAAAGCGTGGAGCTTAACTCCATCATGGCAGTGGAAACTGAAAGGCTTGAGTATGGTAGGGGCAGAGGGAATTCCCGGTGTAGCGGTGAAATGCGTAGATATCGGGAAGAACACCAGTGGCGAAGGCGCTCTGCTGGGCCATTACTGACGCTCATGGACGAAAGCCAGGGGAGCGAAAGGGATTAGATACCCCTGTAGTCCTGGCCGTAAACGATGAACACTAGGTGTCGGGGGAATCGACCCCTTCGGTGTCGTAGCTAACGCGTTAAGTGTTCCGCCTGGGGAGTACGCACGCAAGTGTGAAACTCAAAGGAATTGACGGGGGCCCGCACAAGCGGTGGAGTATGTGGTTTAATTCGATGCAACGCGAAGAACCTTACCAGGGTTTGACATCCTGCGAACCTCTTAGAAATTTGAGGGTGCCTTCGGGAATGCAGTGACAGGTGGTGCATGGCTGTCGTCAGCTCGTGTCGTGAGATGTTGGGTTAAGTCCCGCAACGAGCGCAACCCACGTTTTTAGTTGCCAGCATTTAGTTGGGCACTCTAGAAAGACCGCCGGTGATAAACCGGAGGAAGGTGTGGATGACGTCAAGTCATCATGCCCCTTACACCCTGGGCTACACACGTACTACAATGCTACGGACAAAGGGCAGCAAACTCGCGAGAGCTAGCAAATCCCATAAACCGTGGCTCAGTTCAGATCGTAGGCTGCAACTCGCCTACGTGAAGTAGGAATCGCTAGTAATCGCAGGTCAGCATACTGCGGTGAATACGTTCCCGGGCCTTGTACACACCGCCCGTCACACCATGGAAGTTGGCCATGCCCGAAGTCGTTACTCCAACCCTTGTGGAGGAGGACGCCGAAGGTGGGGCTAATGACTGGGGTGAAGTCGTAACAAGGTAGCCGTACCGGAAGGTGCGGCTGGATCACCTCCTAACAGGGAGACAACAAAATGTTTAATATTATTTTGTCACCTTAGGTCGATCGGTATCTCACGTTCTTAATTTATTAAGAATTTCATTTCCTAAGTTTTTCTAGGTCACACCCATTATTTTTCCTGGGCCATTAGCTCAGGTGGTTAGAGCGCACCCCTGATAAGGGTGAGGTCCCTGGTTCAAGTCCAGGATGGCCCATATCTCTATGTTGGGGGTATAGCTCAGTTGGTAGAGCGCCTGCTTTGCAAGCAGGATGTCAGCGGTTCGAGTCCGCTTACCTCCACTGATTACCACCTCTTTCGTAATCTGTAGAAAGGAAATGTATTGAGTTGTGATCAAATTCTGAACGAATCTAGCTTCCTAATTAAATTATTAAGATGCTGGACTCATTGAATTAATTTCATTGTTTTCAGAGAACCTTGACAACTGCATAGATTATTTTTAAAGACAATTAGCATCTTTTATGATGCAGATTTATTATTTGTGCGAATGCATTAATAACAATTCTATTAAGCTGATGCTTCAATTTTGAAGTTATTGGTCAAGCTACAAAGGGCTCACGGAGGATACCTAGGCACACAGAGGCGATGAAGGACGTGGTTACCTGCGATAAGTCTCGGGGAGTTGGAAGCACACTTTGATCCGGGAATTTCCGAATGGGGCAACCCCATGTACGGCCAACTGAATATATAGGTTGGTGCGAGCTAACCCAGCGAACTGAAACATCTTAGTAGCTGGAGGAAGAGAAAGTAAATAACGACTCCCTCAGTAGCGGCGAGCGAACGGGGAACAGCCCAAACCGATAGTCTTGACTATCGGGGTTGTGGGACAGCAATATGGATCAATAAGTCTAGAAGAAACGTTTGAATGGCGTGCCACAGAGGGTGAAAGCCCCGTAATCGAAAGATAAGTTGACCTAGCTGTATCCCGAGTAGCACGGAGCACGTGGAATTCCGTGTGAATCTGCGAGGACCACCTCGTAAGGCTAAGTACTACTGTGTGACCGATAGTGAAACAGTACCGCGAGGGAAAGGTGAAAAGAACCCCGGGAGGGGAGTGAAATAGAACATGAAACCGTGAGCTTACAAGCAATGGGAGCCCGACTAATCGGGTGACCGTGTGCCTGTTGAAGAATGAGCCGGCGACTTATAGGCACTGGCGGGTTAAACCGGAAATGGTGAAGCCACAGCGAAAGCGAGTCTTAATAGGGCGTTTGTCAGTGTTTATAGACCCGAACCCTGGTGATCTAACCATGGCCAGGATGAAGCTTGGGTGATACCAAGTGGAGGTCCGAACCGACTGAAGTTGAAAATTCAGCGGATGAGCTGTGGTTAGGGGTGAAATGCCAATCGAACCAGGAGCTAGCTGGTTCTCCCCGAAATACGTTGAGGCGTAGCGTCTAGTGCTCCAGCAGGGGGGTAAAGCAACCATTTCGGTGCGGGCTGCGAAAGCGGTACCAAATCGATATGAACTCTGAATACCCTGTGTGTAACTAGGCAGTCAGACTGTGGGGGATAAGCTCCATAGTCAAGAGGGAAACAGCCCAGACCGCCAGCTAAGGTCCCAAAATTAACGCTAAGTGATAAAGGAGGTGGGATTGCCCAGACAACCAGGAGGTTTGCCTAGAAGCAGCCATCCTCAAAGGAGTGCGTAATAGCTCACTGGTCGAGCGATCCTGCGCCGAAAATGAACGGGGCTAAGCGTTATACCGAAGCTGCGGATAAATTTATTTATGGTAGGGGAGCGTTCTATGTAGGGTGAAGCGTTAGCGTAAGCGGACGTGGACAGCATAGAAGTGAGAATGTCGGCTTGAGTAGCGAAAACATGGGTGAGAATCCCATGCCCCGAAACCCTAAGGGTTCCTCCGGCAGGCTCGTCCGCGGAGGGTTAGTCTGGACCTAAGGCGAGGCCGAAAGGCGTAGTCGATGGATAACAGGTCAATATTCCTGTACCAGATGTGTTTTGAGAAGGGGGACGGAGAAGGCTAACCAGGCCAGATGTTGGTTACTGGTTCAAGCGTTCGAGGCTTTGAGAGATGGAGAAAACATCTTGAGCTAAGGCGTGAGTACGAGCTGCTACGGCAGCGAAGTTGGTGATGTCATACTTCCAAGAAAAGCCCTACACTCGTTAAGACACAAATGCCAGTACCCGAAACCGACACAGGTGGGGTGGTAGAGAATACCGAGGGGCGCGAGATAACTCTCTCTAAGGAACTCGGCAAAATGGCCCCGTAACTTCGGGAGAAGGGGTGCCAGCGAGAGCTGGTCGCAGTGAAGAGGCGCAAGCGACTGTTTACCAAAAACACAGGTCTCCGCTAAGTCGCAAGACGATGTATGGGGGCTGACACCTGCCCAGTGCCGGAAGGTTAAGGAAGCTGGTTAGCTTTTAGTGAAGCTGGCGACTGAAGCCCCGGTGAACGGCGGCCGTAACTATAACGGTCCTAAGGTAGCGAAATTCCTTGTCGGGTAAGTTCCGACCCGCACGAAAGGTGTAACGATTTGCGCGCTGTCTCGGAGAGAGGCTCGGCGAAATAGAATTGTCTGTGAAGATGCGGACTACATACACCCGGACAGAAAGACCCTATGAAGCTTTACTGTAGTTTGATATTGTGCTCGGGCTCTGAATGCGCAGAATAGGTGGGAGACGTTGAAATAGTGCTTGTGGGCATTATTGAGTCATCGGTGAGATACCACTCTTTCAGAGCTAGGGTTCTAACGCTTACCCGTTATCCGGGAAGCGGACAGTATCTGATGGGCAGTTTGACTGGGGCGGTCGCCTCCTAAAAGGTAACGGAGGCGCACAAAGGTTCCCTCAGGCTGGTTGGAAATCAGTCGTTGAGTGCAAAAGCAGAAGGGAGCTTGACTGTGAGACCTACAAGTCGAACAGGGACGAAAGTCGGTTTTAGTGATCCGACGGTTCTGCGTGGAAGGGCCGTCGCTCAACGGATAAAAGTTACTCTAGGGATAACAGGCTGATCTCCCCCAAGAGTTCACATCGACGGGGAGGTTTGGCACCTCGATGTCGGCTCATCGCAACCTGGGGCTGAAGTCGGTCCCAAGGGTTGGGCTGTTCGCCCATTAAAGCGGTACGCGAGCTGGGTTCAGAACGTCGTGAGACAGTTCGGTCCATATCCGGTGTATGCGCAGGAATATTGAGAGGATTTCTCCCTAGTACGAGAGGACCGGGAGGAACGCACCTCTGGTGTGCCAGTTATCGTGCCAACGGTAAACGCTGGGTAGCCATGTGCGGAGTGGATAACCGCTGAAAGCATCTAAGTGGGAAGCCCACCTCAAGATGAGTATTGCCATGGCTTAAGCCAGTAAGGTCACGGGAAGAACACCCGTTGATAGGCTCTACGTGGAAGCTTGGTAACAAGTGCAGCGGAGGAGTACTAATAGACCGAGGGCTTGACCAAATAAACTTAATTTATTGTTTTTAATTTATATAATTTTCTATGCAGTTCTCAAGGTTCAACCTATCCTGGTGTTCATGGCGATGTGGAACCACTCCGATCCATCTCGAACTCGGTTGTGAAACGCATCAGCGGCGAAAATATTTAGGGGGTAGCCCCTTGAGAAAATAGCTCAATGCCAGGTAAAAATATTTAAAAGGGTTTACTCTTCTTGAGTAAGCCCTTTTTTATTTTTGACATTTAGGACACCAATGGGTACTTCTTCCAGTAATTTTTTGTCTTTCAATTAAATTTCCACATTTACGACATTCTTTTCCAGTTCTCCTATAAACATTTGTCTGCAAACCAAAATTTCCATTCTCTCCTTCCAAGTCCCTAAAATCGCTAAATGTCGTCCCTCCAGAACCAATACTTTTTTTTAATATAGTTACGATTGATTCTTTAAGCTTAATTAATTCATTCTTTTTTATTGTTCGAGCTTCTCTAAAAGGTGAGATGCCAGCAGAGTATAAACTTTCATCAGCATAAATATTACCTATACCTGCCACTATTGTTTGATCTAATAAGATAGCTTTTATAGATTTTGTTCTTTTTGAAATAACTTTCTTAAGGTAATTTGCATTAAAGTCTTTAGAAAATGGCTCTGGTCCTAATGAACCTAATCCCTTAATTATTTTGTCAAGCGATAGGTCTTTATTAATCCACCACATTTGACCAAAACTTCTTACGTCAATGTACCTAAGCTCATTATTATTTTTATCGAAAAATCTTATTCTTGTATGTTTACAGGGATGACTTGAGTTTTCAATAAATTTAAAATATCCAGTCATTCTTAGATGAACTACAAGAAATCCATTATTTTGTGAATTTTCTAGAGGAAGTTGTGTATTCTTCTCATTTTGTACTTCTTTTAATTGGGCTATTAAATATTTTCCTCTTCTATCCCATTTATAAATAAGTGAGTTCCGAAGCCCTTGAATGAATTCTTCTTTGTCTGTTGGGAATGCAACAGTTGAATATCTACAGACTTCTACTTTTTTAATAATAAAGTTATTAAGTTTTTGCTCTAAACCTCTTCGAACTGTTTCAACTTCAGGTAATTCAGGCAATTATTTAAGCTTTCTCTAATTCACTTTCAGCAAAATTATTTGTATTTGCTCCACCATCAGTTCCGCTTATCCCTGCGTAATTTACTTTATCGAATCTGACTACGCAGTTATATTTAATGCCTGAGGTATCAACTGAAGCAACTTTACCGATTTCATTATACCAATATGACTCTGGTCTTTTTACTCTTACGAGATCTCCTCTTGAAATAGCCATTACTATTAATTTAACTTTTTGTAGAATAACTCATCATTAATATTCTTAGACAAATTATTCACACATATTAATTAAAGTTTTAACAAAAATCATTTATTAAATTATTTTCGAATTCTTCTTTAACAGGCTTACTTCCCATCCATTTCCTGCCAGGTATTCTTACATCTAATTCATTTTTATCACAATTGATTGAAATAATCAGTTTTTTATTTTCTTGATTTAGAACGTTTAAAACTTTTCTACCTTTAATATCTTTATATGATTTACTTTGGATAATTATAGGACCATAAATTTTTTTATCTAACTCAATTAAGTCATTATTTTTTTTATTTTCGGTTGTTTCATATTTTTCTGAATTAATTGTGTTCTTTTTTCTTATTGTGAGCTTTTGACCAATTTTTATTGAATCAGGATTATTGATATTATTAATCTCTATCAGATCGATTACTTTTAAATCATATTTGTTTGATATCTCAGTAAGATTTTCACCAGTTTGAACAATATGATAATTTTTAATTAAATCTGATTGTTTTGTAAGATTTTCAGAAGATTCGGAGATAATAAGATTTTGGCCAACAAAGATATAATTTTCATCTTTTAAGTTATTCAATTTAATAATTAAATCTTTATTAATTGAATAGAATTTTGAAATACTTGATATCGTATCTCCACTTTTTACAATATGAAATTTTTTTATTTCAGTTTTTTCTTCAGTAATTGATTCGTTTCTAGCAAAATTCTCAATTTTATTTTTTGATGGAATTATTTGTTCTTCTGATTTTATCAATGATTGATTAAAAAAATTAATAAATATGGCAATTACTAAAAATGCAAATTTCATAAAACTCACTATTTATTTAAAGATAATCTTTAAATTTAAAATCGCTAGGTTTTTGAAAACAATTTAAGTAATTTAAACCTGAAAAATAAACTTTAAAAATTTCTTTACTCTTTCATAGGGGGGGTACCGCAGATTTGAATCAAATAAAAAACCTTTAAAAGTAATAGATTTTTGATTTGAAAAATTTCGAAAACCTTCTTCTCCATGAAATTTACCAATACCACTTTGCCCAACGCCTCCAAAAGGTAAATTTGGAATAAGGACTGGTAACATCACATCATTTATACAAATTGTTCCAGAGCTTGTTACTTTTGAAATATGATTATGGATTTTTTTATTGCCTCCAAATAAGTAGATTGCTAAGGGTTTTGATGTTTGACTAATCTGTTTTAAAGCTGATTCCTTATCATTAATTCCAACTACAGGAAGTAGTGAACTGAATAATTCTTTCTGCAAAATATCTGTTTCATTTAATTTAGTTCTCAAAATTGTAGGAGATATTTTCAACTTTTTTTTGCTAAAAGTCCCCCCAAATAAAATTCTTTTTTCTTTTTCATATTGTTTGAGAATTTCTACAGTTGATGTAAATTGTTTTTTCTCCAATTTTGATAGGTTTTCGGAAATAATTGGATTATCTCCGTAAAAATTTACTATGTATTTCTTTAATTTTTCTATAAAAATATTTTCAATTTCTTTATCTACAAAGATATGATTCGGAGCCATGCAGGATTGACCAGAATTAAAAAATTTACCCCAAACAATTCTTTTTGCAGCCACTTCTAAATTTGCATTCTTGAAAACAATTACAGGATTTGTTCCGCTTAACTCAAGAGTTAATGGAGTTAAGTTTTTTGAAGCTAATTTCATTATAGATTTTCCAGTTTCAGTGCTTCCTGTAAAAAAAATGTGGTCAAAATTTTGTTCAATTAATTTTATGGATTGTTTATTATCACCCTCTACTGTCATTAGGACATCTTTACGGAAATATTTGGAAGTAAGCTTTTTAATAAGTTTTGAGGTCGCAGGACATTTCTCTGATGGTTTTATAACTGCAGTATTTCCTGCTGAGAAAATATTTACCAATGGCTTTAAAATATAAAGTAATGGATAATTATAAGGACCAAGAATTAAGACACACCCAAGAGGTTCATAAATAACTTTGGAGGATGATGGAAAAAGATAAAAAGGGGTATCAATCTTTTTTGGTCGCATCCAAGAATTGAGTTTCTTTTTTATAAGTGAAATTTCTTCTTTCACTAAAAGGATTTCTGAAAGCCCTTCAATTTCAGATTTGCCGAGATCAACAAAAAGTGATTTAATTATCTCTTTTTTATTTTCATCCAAAAGTTTAGAAACTATATTGATATGATGGATCCGCCATTTTATATCTTCAGTTTTACCAGTGAGAACTGTATTTTTTAATTTATAGATGTCTTCTAAATGAAATTTATCAGAAATTTTCATTTTTTACCTTTGAATAGTATTAAATATATCAGAGGATAAATTATAAATAACTAAGGTTTTTAGGCAGTTAAATCAAAGCGAATGATTCATGAGAAATAATCAAATTTATTAATATTGCTTTTGAAAATTCAAATTTTACTTGGTTAGTATATTTTTATGAGGGAAAATTTTTCAATTAGATTGATATCTATAAATGAAATACCAGAAGTCACAAACTGGGCAAGGTTAGAAGGATTTTCTCCTGGAATGGATGATTTATCAATTTATAGAAATACAGATAAACAAGGGGTATGGGTAGCTTGTCTAGACAATAATCCTATAGGCTCTATTGCGTGTATAAAATATAATTCCTCGTATGGTTTTATAGGTTTATTTATCGTTAAAAAAGAATTTCGGAATAATGGATATGGAGTGAGATTATGGAAACATGCCCTCGAATATTTGAAAAATGTTGATTGTATTGGTCTTGAGGCTGCCCCAAATAGATTAAATGATTACGCAAAGTGGAGTTTTAGAAAATCTTCCATTACAAATCGATGGAAATTAAATGGTTCTCAAGATTTGCCATTGAGAAATTTCTATAATGATCAATTTCATTCTTTTAAAGTTGTCCCGGGTAATAAAATTTCTGCTGAAGCAGTCTTAATTTATGATGCTCAAAGAGAACCTAGTCCCAGACCACATTTTCTAAATGACTGGTTGAAAAATTCTCATGGTAATGTCAGTGCAATTGTCGATAATAATGGGATGTGCCATGGATTTGGCAGGATAAGACCTTGTGTATTGGAGGATAATGAACAAGGCTGGAGAATTGGCCCACTTTTAGCGGATACTCCACCACTTGCTGAATTATTAATAAGGGAGTTAGTTGGTGATTTAGATGCTCAAATCTTATTGGATTGCTCTAATCTGAACCCTTATGCAAATTATCTTTTATCAAGTTTGGGATTTGAGGAAATATCAAAAACTTACAGAATGTATAAAGGCATTCAACCTCCCTGCCCTATGAATCAAGTATATGGACTTGCCTGCTTGGAACTTGGGTGATCTCCTTTAAAGCGTTCATTCCCCCTTTTGTTTCTGTAATACTGAAAGAAATTTGTTTGATTAAGATTAACTTCCAGAAGATTTCAAAATTTTTTCTACAATATCGGCGTTGATTATAGTGATCTCTCCATTGTCAATATTGGCAACTTGAAACAAGGTCCATGAATTTGGATTTCTAGCTCCTCCAATACAGTCGATAACTTGACCGACCCAATAATTTCCATCCTTTTCCTTAGTATCTTCGCAATTTTCTTTTTTAATTGCGACATAATCCCCAGGCCTAACGAAAAGAAACTCAGGAGTTGCCGAGCTCACAATAAATAACTAATAGTATATACGTACTATAGTAGGTTATTAGTTTTGTTGCTGAGCTTTGAATTATTTAGCAAACTAGGGGTAATTCAAAAATAAAATGGAATCAACTGAAATTGCTATATTTTCAACATTATTGGGGTTAATCCTAGCTTTAACTGACGCTTATATAGAAAGAAATATTCCTGGATAATATTTCCAATTCATTTTTTAAATTAAATAAGATTTAAGCTGGTCTAATATGTCGGCACGGTTGGAAACTAATTTTGTAAAAACTAGATATATCAACCCTCCCATTGCGAGCCTTCCGTTAATTTTTTCTAACTGCTTTAGTTTTCTCAAAAATTACCCTTGCTGTTAAATAGAATTTAAAGGGTATAGGAAATAAAAAAGTATTGATTAATTCAAAATTAAAAAAAAATTATAGGGATATTATTTCAAACACGAATTAAATTTAAAGCCAAGCTTCTTTCATCTCTAGATAAAGTCTCTCGCTCTCAGCAGAATTAATTTTGCTGTCTGAATAGGATTGCTGCTGTTGCTGCTGTTGCTCTTGAGTTGAGTTAGTATTAGGGTTTTGGACTTCGCTCATTAGAGGGACTTTATATTTGTGTTTATTCTCTCATATTTATAGCTTTTTTTGTCAACTTAAATTCTTAAATTTTATTTAAATTTTCTACTTTTTTAATTTTCCTGTTTTGAGTGAATTTATTTCGCTACAGTAGTTTTGGTATATAGGAATTTAACTTCCCAATATACAATTCCTAGGAAGATAGCACTTGCAATAATAATTTCAGAAATGGCTAACATTTTATTTTTCAATACTAATACAATTTTGGTATCAATTTACACAGAATGCAATAGGTACTAATTACATTTTAGATTTTAAAAAATCTTATTTAATAAAATAACGCGTCGAAATAATATAAAATTTTAAGTTAGATACATATTATTTCCGTGGGAAATTTCATAAATTCAACAACTCTTATACCTTTAATACCTTTAGTAACCTCTTTATTTATTCTTATTTTATTAGCAAGTTTTAACAGAACACTAAACAGGTTAACAAAACCAGTTACTGCACTGGTTGCATTATCTTTATTAAGTTCTGCTTTTATAAGCTTATTTGACTATTTTAAGAAAATAGAAGAAGAATTAGTTTTATCTGAATTTCTCAAATTTTTTGAAGAAAAAAATTTAGTTATACATCTTAATTTAGTAAATGAAAAAATTATAATTTTTTTCGCATTAATAATGATTTTAATTATTGGAATATCTTTTTATAAATTGCCTAGAAAAAAAGGTTATGTCTCATTAATGATTAGCCTAGGATTAATTTCTTCTTCGGTGATGCTCACAATATTGCTAATAGATTTCTCAGCACTAAGCTAAACTTTTGTAAGCATTGACAAGGCTTGGTTAAGTTCTTGGACATGATTTAATTCATCTTGAGCAATTTCTTTTATTTTTTGGTCATTTGGATTATCTATTAAATATTTGGAATAAGTTTCAAATGCATGTTCTTCGATTTTTATGTTGACATCATAAGCATTAGCCGGAGAGAGGAAATAATAAAAAACCATGACCCAGTAATAGACAAGCACAAGGTGTCTCGCAAAAAATCTATCAATCCAGAACCTATCTCCTCCTCTTTTCTCCATTTCTTTAAGATGCTCAGTTTCGTTAATAGCTTGATAAAAATGTTCTTTCATTAAAATCATTGTCTTCTCATTTTTAATTCCTAGGGATTCTTTAAAATGAAGAACTGAGAGAAATGCAAAATAAGGTGATCTAGCTATAACTTCTAAAACCCAAAATCTTTGTAAAGATCTACCAGAGTATATGAAGTCTAAGAATTTAACTGTACTATTCAAAATCAAAGAATTTAATTTCTTCATAAATTTAGTTTTTCTTTAAGTATAATTACTTAGTCACTCGAGGGCCATAATATATTGAAGTAATTAACCAAAAATTAATCTTTATAGTCTAAAAATTGTTACTTTCATTGAAATATTTTTTTTTCATGCATTAATTGGATAGATAAAAATTTTATATGACAACTACTGAAAAAATTGCAAATGCTAAAAAGAGGATTGATGAATTAGAAAGACTCATCAAATATTGGAATGATTCAGACCATGATGAGGCAAAAATAGTAAATTTTTCAAGGAGCATTGAAAATCAAGTTGCTTAGATTGCGATGATAAGGCTGATTAACTTTATCTATTTAAAGCGATTTAATATCTTTGAGGTTTCGAATATTGTTTAATTTATAAATAGAGCAATTAAACCTATTCTCAAAAACGGTAAGGAAGAAATAATCTAAAAGAAAAATCTATATGAAAACCTTTTCAAAAAAATATTTAGTGCCGATTAAATTTATACCATGGGTTTTTTGGGTATTCATATCTTCTATGAGTATATATTTGTGTAAGATAGCTTGGGTAAATTGAATAATTAATGGATCTAGCTTCTCCTTAGCCAACCAGGAGCACCGCCAAACCAATCCGATATATCATCTTCATTTGGGTTGAAATGATTTTCTTTATCTAGTCCATCTATCCCAAATGATTGTAAGAGGTTATCAATCCCTCCATCATTTTTTGTACCATTCCTTCTAAAGCTGTTAGCTTTTTTCAGCCAAAGAGAAATTGTCGAATTATGGTGTGCAAATTTCTCAACATATATCCTTTCTTCTAATGTAATTGATTTATCTTGAGCAATTCTTTTAATTATTCCTTGGATTTTTAGTCTTTTAGAATTACTAAGAAGCATTTTTGATCAATTTATTATTCTTTTTATAGGAAGGATTACTAAATATATCTTGTCAATGTTAATTTCAACAAATTAACTGTTTTAAGAGGTTTTTAAGCAAGAAAAGTCTTAAGACACTAAAAAAAGGGATCAATAAGTTACTGATGATACTTTTATTCATTTATCAAACTTATAATTCCTAAAAATTAGATAAAAAAAATCAATCCATTCTCCAAGACACTTTAAAATTAAGAAAAGTCGACACAATTGTTGCATAATAGTAAATCTGTACTACTCTTAGTACAGATGTATTGTTAAGACATGAAAGTGATTTCATCTTCTCCTTATGCCCCTTTTAATTCAAAAGAGTGGAATTCTCTAATAAGCAAAAATGTAAAGTATGAAAATACTCCAATAAAGATTCAAAAAAAATTTTATAGAACTCTTACTCTAAAAAAGATTGAAAAAGATAAACTTTTGCAAGAGAAGAATGAATTGCACCAACAAATGCAACTTGTATTCGGATAGAAAAATATTAACTTACAATCTTTTTATTGAATATTATTTTACGAGATCCAATTTTTTGTTAGATTAGTAGAAATACAAGAAGGATTTAATTTGGCTGTTGATCGAGAACTTTTAAAAGAAGTTACCCAAGAACTTTGGAATACCGTAAAAAAACTAAGACCTGAAATAGATCGGCAAACTCGGCTTCAATTAGTTTTAAAGGCCTTATTAACTATTGGAGATTTACCAGATCAAATGCAAGCTGCCATGGTAGTAGGTGTTTGCGCAGAAATGGATAAAAGTGATGTTGATAATGTTGAAACTAATCCACAAACTAAAGATTCAAGCGGAGTTGATACTTCCACTGGCAGAAAAGTAGTCAGAAGAAGTTCAGCTAAATAAACCTTAAACTATCATCCTTTGATTTTCTTTGATTCGTTTTTATTAATTCTATTGAATAGGTAATATGAAATTACAAGAAAGAGAGGAACGAATATTGAATGTAAAGTCATCATTAATTCTGTTTGGCCCATTCCTATAAGATTTGACTCGTTTGGAAGTTGTTCTGACCAAGTGCCAACTAAATGCCAGGCTTGAGGAATTGATAAGAAAAACATATAAGAGCTATAAGTTAAGTTTATGTTCAGATAAAGATTATCATTATTGAACCTTTTTGCTTTCTTTATTCTTATTTCTTAACTAAGTATTAGTAGAGTTATAAAAAAGAACTTGATTCATAAATTTATTTTCTTAAGAAGAGTTTTGAATTCTTTTTTACCAATAATTTTTTCAGCTGCGTAAGCGCCACTTGCTGAAACAGCAGGAATTCCAATACCTGGAAATGTACTTGCACCGCAAGTAAATAAATTTTTCACTGGAGTTTTGCAGCCTGGGAAAAGACCTTTTGCTGCAGATAATGCAGGGCCGTAACTACCGCAATAGGTATTGGTGAATTTTTTATGAGTGATTGGGGTTCCTAGCATCTTTAAATCAATCCTTTCATCTATATCAGGGATGAATTTTCGCACTGCATTAAGGAATATTGAACATCTTTCTTCTTTCAAATTTCTATATTCTAGTTCCTTTGGATTTAGGTTTCCCCAAATTTCCCAAGGTTCATTTGCGGGAGTATATCCATGAAGAACATGTTTTCCTTCAGGGGCCATATTTTTATCTAAAACAGATGGGATTGAAAATACAGCTATATTTCTTTCTGCGGTTATACCTTTTTCCCACTCATCCACATGTATCGCATGTATTGGCAAATTTTCAAGACCATCAGCATCAAAACCTAGATGTATATGAAGGAAAGAATCACATTTATTAGGGTTCAAAACTTTGGGTTTCCATTTTTTTGAAATTTCATTTGGAATTAACTTTTTTAAATTCCAAACATCAGTATTCGTGACAACAGATTCACAACTATAACTAGAACCATTATTAAGAGTTATACCTGTGGCTAAATTTTTATTGAAGTTAATTGTCTTTACTCTCGAAGAAAGAATTAATTCTCCTCCATTTTTTTTAAATCCATTAGTTAAGGCTTTTACGATAGATTCACTACCTCCTTTGGGGTATTCAAGATATGAATTTGGTTCAAACCATTCGTTAAATAAAGTAGCCATCGCAGCTGTATTTGTATCATGCATTGACATACCACTTATCAAAAAGCTCAACAAATCAACCCAATTTCTCAGAAAAGGATCCTCTAGATAATTATTAACTAAATTCCCAAAGCCTTTATTAATTTTTGGTATTTGATTGATATTAGGTAAAAATTTTGAGGTTAAATTTATTAGATCTAAGAAATTTATTGATTCGGGAGAAAATGAGAGTAAAGGTATTTCATTTATTATTTGGCTCAGAGGTTTTATTCCAGAAATAAATGATTCCCATTCTTTAACAGATTTCTCACCTCTTAAAGTTTTAATTGTTTTTTTAAAAGGTTCTTCCCCAACATCAAGATTAAAATTGCCTTCTGGGACAATTACTTGCCAACCTTTGTATTGAAATAGTTCTACTTCTTCATCAAGTAATTTAAGAATTTGCCCTAGGGGATTATTTGTCGGCCACTTACCTATTCCACTCCACAATGAAGGACCTGATTCGAAAGTGTAGCCTTTTCTTTTGAAACTGTGTGCAACACCTCCCGGCTGGGTATGTGCTTCACATATAAGAACTGTTTTACCTGATAAAGCTAGAATTGAGCCACAACATAATCCTCCTATTCCACTACCAACTATTACAACATCGTACTTTTTCATTAAATATTAACTTTACTCTTCAAGTAAAAACTTATGCTTTTTTAGACAAATGTATTAGTTGTAGTTGTAATACTTAGAACAACAGCAAGGAAAAATATGTAAGGGACAGCTTTTAGAGGTATGTATCCTTGGCTTTTAGAGATGAAGTCCATTAATTTAGTTACTTTATGTAAACATACTAACGAGATCTTGTTCCTTATGTGTGCCAAAAAATTATTTTTTTGAAAATATATTGAAACAAAGAAATCTTTTTTGGAGAGATTTTTTAACTAAGAACATTTTTTATGAAGTTATCTTAGTATTTGATTCTTAGATTAAAATCTATTATGAAACATTTTCCTGATATTAATGAGATAAAACTATTAGAAAAAAAATCCCAAAAAAATGGTACCGGAATTGTATATGAGGAATTATTAGGAATATGGAAGTTTAAGTATGTATGGGGAAAGAAGTCAGATGAAATCAAAAATATACCCAGTTCGATTCTCCAAGTATTGTCGGCAAGACTCGAATTGAAAGGTAAAAATAAAGATGATCAAATAAAATACGAAATAAAAAATTCAATTAATTTCGGCTTATTAAATATTACTTTTATAGGCAGCGCAGAATTAAAAGGTATTAGACCTTTATTGGCTTTCTATTTTGAAGAATTGAAAATTAGTATTAGTAGCCTTCTTGTATTTAATAAGAAATTAAAAAAACCAGAAGATAAAAAAATGCCTTTTTTCTCACTTGTAGGAATTAGCACTAAAGATAATTGGTTATGTGCTCGCGGCAGGGGCGGAGGGCTTGCAATATGGGTTAAGTCTTAATTTAGTGGTATTCTCCTGGATGATCTACCTTTCTTACGGTAACTTTATCAACTTTTTGTCCATTAAATCTTAAGAGATCATCTCCTGAAAAGTCATAACCTAAGCGTTGACCTATCAGGGCTACATCATCTGCTGTAGAGGCTGTCGTAACCTGCTTTTTTAATTCTTCATCAGATTGCATCTTAATTAAAAATTTTCTTATTTCAGAAAAACTCATTAGTAGAATTCGATTGATTGATGTTAAAGAAATTTATAAAATCTTTTTCTTAGCAAGAACAAGATAAATAGATAGTTATTATACTATTTTTATGACTTACTTATTTCTCTATATAGTTTGCATAATTTTAATATGGTGGACATATCGTGTCGGTTGGCTTGAGGCGCTCAAAACAGTAGTTAAAGTTATAGTTCCCTCAGCGCTTATTATTTTATTTAACATAAAAGCCGGAAGATTACTTTTTAAAAGTCCTATAGTCGGTTTATTAAGCGCTTTGCCTACCTCTATTTTTATTTTTAGAGGTTCATTACCTCTAGTTAGTTATATAAATAACTGGATTGAAAATAAAATAAATAAGTATGATGATGCGGAAGTTATAGATACTGATTCTGTGCCTTTAGATGATTAATTTAATTTAATTCAATCAAATCCAAGAAATAATTCTTTGTGTACAACAAGAACATCAAATAAAGTTGTTCCATGGATAGGACTTAATGGAATTTTGTCTATATTCATTGCCTCTGCGCAAATTAAATGAGCATCCCATTTTGTATTGTGATCACTTATTTCAATTGACCACTCAATTACTTTTTTGAAATGATCTGGCATTTCCGAACCAATTTTTCTGCAAATTTGACATAGAACTGACAAAAGAGGAGGTTTTGATGGCCTTTTTAAATCTTTAACAAGACTAGGTTGTGTAAAAACACTTGTATAGCGAATATACTCTATCAATTCATATTCCTCTTTAGTAAGAGCTGCTTTATCTAATGCTCTTTCAAATTCCTCTACGGGGGTTATGGGCCTATCCAAGATATTATTTTTTGCTGTTTTCTGAATCTATTTTTTTTTGATTAATTTCGTTGGTTTGATTGCTTTCTATAGATTTAGGAGATTCATCTTTATCTTCTTCGTTCATAACTTGGTCGATTTCATTTTGAAATTCATTCGACGCTTTTTTAAGACTTTTCAAAGTTTTACCAAGTTGTTTACCTAATTCTGGAAGTTTTTTTGGACCAAAAATTAAAAGAGCTAAGATAAGTATTACAGTAACTTCAGGCAAACCTACGCCAAAAATATTCATAACTGATAATTATTTAACTATTAGGAAATCTACTTTTAAATATAGTCAAATCATGTGAAAATTTCATTCTTTGAAGAGCTTTTTTAATATTAAAAAATTTTGACAAATATTATTGTTATTATTACTCCTTTAAAGAAAACTAACCAAAGTAATTGATAATCACTCAATTTGAATTTTTTTTGGTACCAATTTATAAGAGTTATATGTTTATCTATTAATTTTCTCATTTTTACCGAGATTATTTATTGCTATCACTTATTTTATCTTAATTTCTTTTATTATTACTATTATATAGAAATCCTAGATTCTACTCAAATTAGATTATTTTATTAAATTTTAATCTTTTTCTAAGTTAATTTTTTTCTAAATTATTGAAACTATTCGCTAAATATTTACTACTTAAAAAAAAATGAAGTACTTATTTGTTGTTTTTTACCTTTTTTTTCTAATTTATCCAGCTGAAGCCGTTACCACAAAAATGTTTAAAGTATTGGATACGTGTGCAAGATATCGACTAGGTGAGATTAATGCTAATGAGGCTATAGAAAAACTAAAATTAAAATTAATGAATTCTTCCACTAGTCAGTCAAAGGACTTAGTAAAAAAATATTGCTCAGTATTTACTCCAAATGAAAAAATTGAATTTTAATCTTAGCAATACTTTTTTAATTATTCTTTTTTGAATAATATTTGGCTTTGTTTCGTATTTCTTTAATTTTTTTAAAATTAGTTATTTTTAAGTTAAAAATAACTCCCAAAAAAAGAATTAGAAATAAAAAAATATAAATTATTAATTCCATATTATTGAATTAATAAATTCACCCTAGTTTATTTCAATAATTTTTTAGTATCTTTTAAAACAAAAAAACTGACTTTAATATCAGTTATTTACTTTAAGGCCACAAAAAAAACATATTAACCTCTAATATGGAACTTTATAAGAATCATTTTGCAGATTGGAGAAAAAATTCCAGAATTTTCTTTACTGGATCAAAATGGAGTTAAAAGATCAAATAAGGGTTTAAAAACCCCCCTTGTTTTGTTTTTTTATCCAAAAGATGATACGCCGGGTTGCACTATAGAAGTTTGCGGATTTAGAGATAAATATGACTTATTTAAAGTATTAGGGGCACAAGTTTGGGGAGTAAGTAATGGAAGTACCTCAAGTCATTTGGCATTTGCTAATAAAAATAAATTACAATATCCATTACTTTGTGATACGAATGACTCTCTAAGGAAAACTTTTAAAGTTCCTAAAGTATTAGGTTTCATGGATGGTAGGGTAACTTACGTTATTGATCGCAAAGGAACAGTTAGGCATATTTTTAGAGATTTATTGAATGGTCCTGAACACATTAAAGAGGCTATTAGAGTACTTAAGGAAATTCAAAATCAATAAATTATTATTCAAAGAACTTTAGATTAATTAGTTTTGTTTTATTATAGTTTCAGCTTTTTTTTAATATATGGAGAAAATGGGAATGCAGGCTGTTGATCTTGCTATTCAAAATGGAGTGGATCTTGACGGTACTCCAATCCCTCAGAAAATGCTAGATCTATACAATAGAATTATGGATGAGGAGAATAAAAGAAAAAGGAGTGGTGTTAAAAAATCAATGAGAAATAGATGCGTCAAAACGGGTTCTAAGCATTTTGATAAAGAAACATTGAATCAATTATTAATAGACTCGGGATGGGAAGGTCTCAAAGAAAAGGAAATTTTATTTTTTTATAACTAAAAAAAATTTTAAATTATCTTAAAAATAATATATGGGATTTTTTTACTTAAATTAAAAAACTTAGAACTAACAAAATATTTTTTAGATCTAATTTTTTGAATTATTTAAACCATCCTTTTTTGGTAGTGGATATTCTTTTCTCTTTTTCAGCTTTTGTTTTATTACTTGCTTTTTTGAAAGCCAAGTTGGCTTCTATAACTGTAACTATTGATATGAAAAAAAGACCAGAAATTCCAATTATTTGTTCATTTTGAGAAGGCTCAGAATCACCTTGTAAAAAAATACCTAAAGCGAACCAAGCAGTACTAGCAGTGAGGGTAAAAAAATAGGGTTTCCATCTTCTTTGATATAAGTAACCCGATCCTAAACCAGGAAGAAAATTTAAAAAAGACGCTACCCACCCTTTTGAAGATGCAAGTATTTCGTCTCTTGAGGGATATGACATTTATATTAGGTATTTATTAAATGCGAATTTATATAAGCAAAAGATATTGCTGCACAGATTACCCAACTAAAGGGTAAGAACATTCTTATTTTTTCTTTGTTGTTATTCATTTTTTAATTATGGAAAATATTTTTAAAATCTGTGGATTTATTATATCCCTTAAAACTATAAGAATTAAAAAAGACGGTTTTTAACCGTCTTTGAAAAAAGTAATTTCTCTAAAAATAAATTATTTATCTTTTGAGGCTGAGAGTACTTTAAGTTCTTTTTTTACTTCTTTTTCTCTCTCTTCAAGATGTTTTAGTTGAGCTTTAAAAGCATCTTCAAGTCTTACTTTTTGTGTTTTAATTTCATCAAGCTCTTCTTGATGTTGGTTTTTCTTTAACTCCTTCATTTCACTATCGGAAATAACATATACAGGGCGATATGAAGGTGTTTCAAAAAGAAGATCAAACATTGAATACATAAGTGACCTTTGAATTAGTACAAATTAAATATCTGATAATTCTTTGAAATATGAAAGGATAAATACCGAAGATATTGATACGGCAAATACACCGAATTTCGGTTTACCTAACTTAACCGCCCAGTATTTACCGATCGAATTTTAAGGTATGTTTTAAAGTATTAAGGAGATGATTCTAAAGATCTAAATCAAAAAGAACTAAAAATGGATTTAAAAATTACTAAAACATTAGTAATCCCATCCAACGAAATTAAGTGGCGATTTTCCAGATCCTCCGGTCCTGGAGGACAAAATGTAAATAAAATTGAAAGCAGAGTAGAGATTATTTTTAATTTAGAAGATTCCAAAGTATTAAATGATTATCAGAAAGAAATTCTTAAGAGAAACTTGAAAAATAAATTAGTGAATAATAGCTTACGTTTAGCGGTTCAAGAACACAGAAATCAATTATTAAATAGGCAGCTAGCTTTAATGAAATTTAGTTCAATAATAAAAAATGCTTTAAATAAACCTTTTAAATTAAGAAAATATACACAACCCACTAAAGCATCACAAAAGATAAGAGTTGAGGTTAAGAAAAAACGTGGCGAATTGAAAAAAAGTAGACAAAAAGAAAAAACATATCAAATTTGAATAAACTAAATAAATATTTCCCTCGCAAATTGTAATGAAAGCATATTATTAATTTAATTTCATTTTGGATTTTTGAATACAACTAATGATTTCTGGTTAATTGACTCCAATTTTGTAGGGGTGATGCGTTTCTACAAAGATATAGATAATTCTGATAAATCTATTGATTATATGTTTATTGAAGAAGGAATTATTATGGGAATACATGGTGAAAATCCTCCATTAATGAAAACTAGAAAAAAAATTGTTATTGAAGAAGCAAGATTATTATGGCAAAAATTGTTAAATGAAGGTTGGCAAAAAACTAATAAAAAATGGTGAGGAAATTCTACAAAAACCTTTTTTAATTTCAGAAAATAAATGAACCTTTAGGGTATAGCCTGGAAATTTTTTTCTCCTGTAAATATTTCTTTTTTTTGATGTCGTTTTCATATCTTCTCAACATCATTAGATAGTTTGTAACTCCAAAAATTATTAAAAACACAATAAACCTTATTCCTGCCTCAAAGTTCATATGAATATTAAGCTTTATTTTAATATGACAATTACTAATCAAAAATCAATCCGTATTTATATCTAATTAAAACGTCTAGTAAAAATCTTCTTTGATTTTACTGTATAAAAAATACATAACAAAAGTAATATTAAAATTGCACTAAAGCTTCCGATTGGGTTCGGAACATTTTGTGTAGAAGGCCCTGCTAAAAAAGAAGGTGTATTTTCTTTGAATTCTATTAATCCGTTATTCAATAAAAACCAAATGCCCACAAGTCCTCCATGAATTCCTATGCAATTCCATAAAGAACCTTTATCTCTAATTTTTACTAATGATAGAAATATCCCAAGTAAAATAAATCCCAAACGTAATCCTGCTATGTCCCAAAAGATCTCATTTGATAAATTATGAACGAAGCTAAAAATTATAGCTTGCAAACATATTGATATTTTTGTGCCATATTCAAATTTTAATTCTTCAAGTAACCAGCCTCTAAAAATTATTTCCTCTGCGAATCCAACACCTAATCCCAGTATAATGGAATTTAACAATATTATTGGCGAGAATTCACCTATCCAAGAAATATAATTTTTTTGCAATAGTGGTACCAGAATTAGAATTATTAAAACTAAAGCAAATAAAATACCTTGAGAAAAATTGACAAAGTTTTTTAAGAATTTGTCTTTTGTTATCCCAAGAATTATCCAAGCACTTGATTTGTTTCTTTTGATATAAAACCAATATGGAAGTAAAAGGATAAAAAGTAAGAAAGTAATAATAGTACCAATTAAGGATAAATTTTCTTTTTCAAAATTAAACAATAAAAGTGGCTGAGATAAAGCCCAGCCAATGCCATAAAGAATAGGAATAAAAAATATAGTGGATAAAAATCTTGGTCTTAAAAGAAAAAAACTTCTAATTAGTATCATTACATTTTTCATTTTAATTTGAATATCAATTAACCCCAGCCTTTGCCTTTTAATATTCTAACTACTTGTTCAAAAAGTTTTAGCTTTTTCTTCTTACTATAGTTTATGTTATTTGAAAGAATAGATAAATCTTTATAAAATTGCCGAGTTATTTTATCTTCTTTATCACTAGGCCATAGTAAGTCTGAGCCCTCTTCATATTCTTCTTTATATCTCTCTTTAATCAAATGTTTTTTTATATCGTAATAATTTAAATTTTACTTATTGCAAATGCTTAAAAGTGATGTTTATTAAATTTGTGTATTTATTTAAAATTTATGCTTATTAATCTTTCAACTTTAATTTTTACATTATTATCTCCATTGCTTATTTTTGCAGTAATAGTATCTGTTTACTTATATCATTAGGAAGTATTTATCAAATAAACTTAATTAATTTAAGGGTGTATTATGCCTACTTTTTCTAATACAAATGATAAAACTGCAATTACCGCCATTAATGTTAAGATCTTGTTCTTTTTGATGAAATCCATAATGAATATTGATAATCTATTTATTGAATTCTTATATAGAAGAATAAATAATTTAAATCATTATATCAATTACGATGGAGTCAATATATTTAGGAGATTTAGTTCCCTCAATAGCTTCTTCTAAAAAGATTATTGAAAAATATTATAAAGGTATAAAGGAGGGGGGATTTTATGAAGAACCTACTGGCAGAGATTTTAATTATCCTAATTGGTAAATATGCTTACTACAAAAATAACTTTTGCCTTGGCAGATTGGATTAGAGGGTGGCGTAAGTGCTGGGATAAGAATCCTTCTATTGATGAGTGTGTACAGTTTGTTGAGTGGAAATTAGAAGATTATAAACTTTCTGATAGTGATAAAAGAATAATTGAATCTATTTTGCTTTATGAATCTGAATAACTAAGGATTATAGACTTTAAATTTTAGATTTATCTATAAAAAACAAAGAATCATTAAAATCCTCTTACAAATTAAGAAAAAAGTAAATCAGCATATTTACGGATTTACTGAAAATATAAAAAGGAGTAATTTATAGATGTTGAGTTCGGAGGCAATCTAAATGATTGATAGTCCGCCTGAAATTTAGTAAATTCCAAAATATAGGAAGCGTATTCCTGAGAATGGGATTATTCGAAAATTAAAGTTCAATCAATTAGTCTGATAAGACTTCGCTTTATAATTACTAGCGACAATAGGGACTTAAATTATAGAAAGAAATCCCCGAATTCACGTATTCTAGGTTTATGAGTAAATAGACTTTAAAATATGTAATCTTATATCCTGTAAGAAGGAAATCAAATATTAAAAAGGACTGTATAAGCAGTCCTTTTTTTGTTTAACAAAATACTTCTAAACTATACTTCTTTTTGGATAATATGGATAAATAAAGTGATTAAAAATATTTCAAAATGAAAGATCAATTCTTGTTTCCGAAAATTGAAGTACGTGAAAAGGGGTTTTTACAAGTAAGTGATATTCATACTATTTATTGGGAAAGATCTGGTAATCCAAAAGGCAAAAAAATTCTTGTTATTCATGGAGGTCCAGGAGGAGGAAGTCAACCAAGATATAGAAGATACTTTGACCCAGATAAATTCGATATTATTCAATTTGACCAAAGAGGTTGCGGTTCTTCAAGTCCTTTCTCCGAATTAAAAGAAAATACTACCAATCACTTAGTTGATGATATTGAGAAATTAAGGATCCTTTTAAAAATAGATAGTTGGCATTTGTTTGGTGGATCTTGGGGCTCAACACTTTCACTTATATATGCGATTAAAAATCCCTCAAGAGTTATCAGCTTAACTTTGCGAGGAATATTTTTATGTAGAAAGTTTGAATTATTGTGGTTCTATCAATATGGTGCAAGTGAGATATTCCCCGATGAATTTGAAGAATATATTTCTGTAATACCAAAAGAAGAAAGAAATGATTTAATAAGTTCTTTTTATAAATATCTAACATCATCAGATGCAAATCTTAGATCAAAAGCAGCAGCAGCTTGGACAAAATGGGAACTCTCAACAAGTCATTTAATAAATAAAAAATTTGATTTTGATAAGTCTGAAGTTAATTCTTTTTCAGATGCCTTTGCAAGGATCGAATGTCATTATTTTATTAATAATATTTTCTTAGAGGATGATTTTATTTTGAAAAATATAAAAACAATAGAATCGATTCCAACAAAAATAATTCAGGGGAGGTATGACGTAGTATGTCCTGTTAGGAGTGCTTGGGATCTAAATAAAAAATTAAAGAATTCTGAATTAATTATTGTTGATGATGCTGGTCATTCAATGAGTGAAAAAGGTATTACTATCGAACTAATAAAAGCTGTAAAAGGAATTCAAAATCGCTAAAAGAGAGAATATTCCTTTAAAAATTAAAGGCCATTATCTTCAATATTTTGTGCAATACTCCTAAGAAGTTCGACGATATCAGAATCTTGGCATTTAGTATCTTCTTTGAGCAAAATGCACTCGTCTCTAATACTTACATTAGTACTCCACCATATACCTGAACTATTGGTATCGTCCCATTCAAATCTTTCAGACATAATTAATAAAATCTAATAAATACATTAAAGCTTGCATTAGTTCATCGTGGATTTATATATCTAATTTCAACATTTAAAAAGCTTTCCTTGGCGCTAAAAAGAATCTAGAAATTTTTGACAATAAAATTTAGAAATCTAATTTCAGTTCGTATTGTTTTCCCTTTTCATTAGAAACAGTTTTTTTATTATTTATATTTTTTCTAAGCCTTTTTCTAGAGCCATGCTTTAAATAAATTTCTTTTGAGATATCCCAATATCCATCCTTTTTAGTGATTTCCTGGATTTTCTTCTTTGCAGTTTTAGTGCTATTTGTGATGTCAATTATTGGTCTTATGTAATTAATTTTTTCATATTCTTCTTGATTAAATCTAGATAATAGCCATGGTTCATGAATGAAATTAAGTGATATATCCTTTAATTCTGGTATCCATTTTTTTATAAATTTTCCTTGCGGATCATGATCTTTTCCCTGCTTAATAGGATTATAAATTCTATTAGTATTTATAGAAGTAGTTCCAGATTGCATTTGGCATTGGTTCCAATGTATTCCAGGCTCATAATCTACAAATTTATTTGCTAATTCAGAACCTGAATCTTGCCATGGTAGCCATAAATTATAGCTAGCAAAAGACATTAACATCGCTCTCATCCTGAAGTTAATCCATCCATTGCAATTTAATGAACGCATACATGCATCTACAAAAGGAAAGCCCGTATTACCTGAACTCCATGAATAAAGTAATTCATTATTTTTTTCTCTAATATTTTTAAAAAAAGGATGGTATTCCCTAAACTCTAGTTCTGGTTCACTTTCAAGTTTCTGAATAAAATGACAATGCCAAGTTAATCTGCTTTTTAACATCCTTGAATTATTGTTTTTTGATATATTTGCTTTTTTAAAAATTTCTTTTAATGAAATGCATCCCCAACAAATGTATGGTGATAGTCTTGTACAACTATCAAATGATTTTTCTGGGCTAGATATATCTTTTGAATAAGAATCTAATTTATTACTAAAGAAGTATTGCATTCTCTCTAAACCTTTCTTTCTCCCACCTTGCATTCTTCCTGGACAAGTTTCTTCTTTAAAGGTAAAAATTTCGTCTGAGGGTATTTCTCCAATATTAAAGTTAATAGAATTAATTTTTAATGGAGCTTTTAGTAAGTTTTTTTGGGAATTTTCTTGCCACTTTTTAGACCAATTATTTCTATCTAAATTTCCTCTAAAAACTGAAAATTGTAGAAATTCCTTCCAAATAATATTTTTGCTTAAAGCCCATTCTCTTACTTTTTGATCTCTTTTATAAGTAAGCCAATCTCCGGTTTCTTGATGGCTATATATACCTTTGATTTTAAATTTTGTACTAATTTCATCAAAAATATTAATAACATTGCCAGTCCTAATAATTAATGGTTGTCCAATCTCAGCAAGTGCATTTCTTAAATCTATTAAACTTTCTTTGCAAAATTGCCATTGTCTATCTGAATGAGTATTTTGGCTCCAAATATCTAACTCAATAATATAAATAGGTAAAATATCGTTATCTTTTATAGCCTCACAAAGAGCTTCGTTATCAAAAATTCTTAAATCTTTCTTAAACCATAAGATATTTATTTCTTTCATAATTTTTTGTTTTAATCCTAGAAAACTAAGATTAAGTTTGTAGGTAAAAAATATAAAAAATTTTAGAATAACTAAAAATCAAAAAAATGAAAATAACAAAAATACTTTGGGAGGATAATTATGAGATTGCTTTATTAAGTTTAAATACAAAATTTGTTCAAGGTTTAAAGAATGGAAGTCTCCCTAAAAATATATTTCAAGAATATTTAGCTCAAGATTATTTCTTTTTAGAGACTTTTGCTAAGGCTTATGGTCTTGCTGTTTCCAAATCAAAAGATAAGTACTCAATAAGGAAGTTAAGTGAACTGTTAATGGGTGTTTCAGAGGAGTTAATACTTCATGAAACGTATGCAAGAGAATGGGATATTGATTTGTCTAATAACTATATAAAAAAAGCCACTAAAAATTATACAGATTTTCTTGATGATACTTCCAAAAGACTTAACTCCGTTGAAATAATGTTTGCAATGACTCCATGTATGCGACTTTATTCTTGGATAGGAAAAAGTTTGTATAAGGAGGATTTTGACATTAAATATAAAGAATGGATAATTACTTATTCTGATGAGAGCTTTGAAAAGCTAGCAGATTCACTTGAAAATCTTATTGAGACTAATAAAGAAACATATGATATTAATCAGGCAAAATATTTATACAGGAGAGCTATGGAATTGGAGTTAGATTTTTTTAATGCATATTCAGATTTCTGATTTAAATTAAAATTTATTTATAGTACTTTCAAAAACGAGTTAATAAATTATGTATTCTAAAATTGCACTTTCAATAGGCGGTAGTGACTCCGGGGGTGGAGCAGGCATACAGGCTGACTTGAGAACTTTCATGGCCCTTAAAGTACATGGATGTTCTGTTATTACATGTATTACCGCTCAAAATAGTATAGAGGTTACATGCGTTCAACCAGTAGAGAAGAATACTTTATTAAATCAATTAGATACTTTATTTTCTGATTTTGGTATTGATGCCTTAAAAACTGGAATGTTATTAAATGAAAGGATAATTAATGATACTGCTTCAAAAATAAATACATACCAAATAACTAAAATTATTGACCCAGTAATGGTTACAAGAACTGGTTCTAAATTACTGGAAGATTCTGCTATTAATGCTTATAAAAAACTCTTATTACCAATTGCTGATTTGGTAACTCCAAATATTTATGAAGCGAATCTTCTTTCTGGTTTAGAAATAAGGAGTAGAGAAGATATCGAAAATTCAGCAAGAAAAATTATTGGTCTTGGAGCTAAAGCGGTACTTATAAAAGGTGGCGGTTTAAAAGATATGAAAGGGAAGGATTTTTTCCTTGATTTAAATGGTAGAAAAGAGTGGCTATTTAATAATTTTATAAATACAAAAAATACCCATGGTAGCGGCTGTACTTTGAGTGCTGCTATTTGTGGTTACAAGGCTTTAGGTTTTGATCTATTTGATTCCATAAAAAAAGCCAAATTATTTGTTGAGAAATCTTTAGACAATTCTTATAAAATAGGATCTGGCCCTGGTCCCTTAGGCCATCATTAATTATTTATTGAAGTGGAGTTAGAACCACCATTTTCTGTAAGGCTTTTTTAAAAATAAGATTTCTTCAGTCTCCCATCCTCCCTCTAACCACTCAAGATGCTCAAGTAATAAAGACTCACTTTCCCTTTTGCTTAATTGCCCAATTCTATTAGCAATACCATCGAACCTTACTTTCATCAATTCCTCAATCTTGATGTTATTCATAGGTTAAATAATAAATTTTTTCTACTCTTACTTGTATACATTTTCTTGTCAACGATTTAATTTTATTTGTTTACTAGCAGTTCTTAAATATGTATTAAATACAACTGTTTGAAATAGATAGTAATTAAGACTTATTCACATAGATTTAATTAAAGACTAATTTATATGAAAATACTTTAATTATGAATAAAGAAGAAACAGCAAAGCAAAAAACCATTTTAAATGTAGGCTATTGTGAAACGACCTCTGAATGGCTCAATAGAATCATTACTGAACTGGCAGATGAAAATAAAAATTTTGTAGATTTGTCAGTTATTTGTGCTTAATTTTTTAGAAAATATAGTTTATTTTGATTTATTTTCAGTTAGCTTTTAAGCATAAGAGAAATTTAAAAGATATTTTTGTGATGTGAATCCTAATAAAAAAAACATAGAAATAATTAAACAATTCAATTTATCTCCTCATCCTGAGGGTGGATGGTTTAGAGAGATTGTAAGAAGTGAGAATTCTCTAATAAGGGAAGATGGTCAAAGTAGAAACTTTATTACGGGAATTTATTATCTTTTGGAGAGAGATGCGAAAAGTGCTTGGCACAGAGTAAAAAATGCTGATGAAATTTGGATTTATTTAAGGGGCGATCCTCTGAATTTATGGTGCCTAGATAATGATAATAAGTTAATAAGAAATTTAATTTTAGATTCCAATAATCCAGTAGAAATGATCCCATCTGGATATTGGCAAGCTGCAAAAAGTACAGGCGAATTTACTTTAGTGAGTTGTTGTGTTGGCCCTGGCTTTGATTTTAAGGATTTTGAATTACTCAGAAATACAAATCATACTTCTAGATTGGATAAAGCAATTAATGATCTTATTTGAGATATTTTTTTGTTTATATTTTTGAAATTATCCTCTAGATTTATAAGGTTACTCAATCAATCTATATTTAATGAATCAAAATTCTGTCAAAACAATTGGTATTAATGATGAACCAAGAAAAGATTCACACTTAGTATATGTCAATCAGGCTGATGGATTAAAAGGCATCCTTAATAGGGATTTTGATGAATGGTCTAATTTTGATGGTTGGGAAAGTATTTCAGTTCAGCAATGGATTTTTTCTAGAGCTTTAGAGGTTTTCAGAGGTAAGAAAATTGATATTAAATGCGACTGTTGTGAACATAATGATTTAATCCCAAATGATTTTGAGAGTATTAAAAAAGAAAAATGTTTTGGTAAAAAAAGTGCTTACATGATTGAAAAAGTTGTAGATGAAATTGTATTAGCTAAGGTAAGAAGAGAAAGTGATGGAACATATTCTGCGTAAGATTCATAAATATCTATAGAGTGAAAAATCTTTTATTTACCATTGAAAATTATCAGAAGAACCAATCGTTAAATTTTTAGTGGACATCTTATGGAACTTAAAGTGTACCGAATCACTGAACTCCTTTTCATCTGAGTAATTCACAAGATCTACTGGGTCGATGTTTGCATCGAACCATGCATCATATTCAATATGGTTTGGTTCAGCAAAATAACTCATATCCAATTAATAGCTTTCAAAAAACATATAAACGGTACATGCGATACCAAATTAACTTTCTTAATTTTTAGATAATCCATATTTTTAACTTGTTTATCGAGATTAGTTGCTAAAAAGATAGGAGAATTATCTATAAATTAATGTCTCTTGAAACTACTGTTTTCACATTTAAACTTTCAAATACATTTGAGGAGTGGGTAAAAATGTTTGATAGTCCAGAGATAGATGCATTTCATAAAACGGTAGGCCTTACTCCTTTATATCGTGGCAAAAGTTTAATAGATCCAAAAGAAGTGATTGTTATTCATCAAGCAGAAGAAGGTGTGGCTAAGCATGTTTTTTCAGATCCAGAAACCATCAAGAATATAGAATCTGGAGGGCATATTTATAGCACAACGAAAATTACAAGTTGGGTTTCTGAGTAGTCGAAACATTAACTATTTAAACCTATGCAAATAATGCGAAACAGGATTTCCGTATAAGATTTTTAAAACAAAATTAGGTTATATCAGAGTTTAAAGATAAGAGTATTAACTAATTAGTTCGACTAAATTAGTAATAAGAATCTAAGTGCTAGAGGTAACCATAGACATAGAAGAAGCATTAGTAAAATAGTAATAGCATGGATATTTGGAATGTAATGCTCTTTTAAAATTTGTGTTTTCATAATTTATCTCGCTTTCTTAAGTTTGATTTCTCTTCTGATAAGCAATGCTATAACTACAACACACATGTTTATTAGAAATATGTCTAATGGCATTTAATAAAAAAGTCTCTATTTAATTAATAGCAAGATTTTTGATCTACGAATCAAAAAATGATTACTAATATTTATTGGCTTAAAAAACGACTTTAAAAATTAAATTTATGCTTAAATATCTGAGAATTTTTAACTATTAAATGGCTTATTCAGAAACAAGAATAGTAATAGGCGGTTTAGCTCATGTACCTGTTCTTATTTTTATAGCCAATTTTACTAAAGGTAAGTTTGGAATTAAAACTGAAGAGACAAAAGATACTGTAGTTAAAGGAGAGCCAGTTAAAATTATAGAGGTAAAAGATACTGTATTTAAAGAAGGAAAAGCAGAAGCTATAAAAGAAATCTCAAATAAGCTGGACAGTATTGAACAGAAGGTTGATGAGATTTATGAAAAGGTAAAGAAGAAAAAGAAAGATAAGAAGAAGAAAAAAAATAACTAGATTGAGATCCTATCAAGCATCAATACATCTTGAGCTTGGATTGTATCTCTCTTATCTTCGTCTTCGGAATCTTGATAAGATTCAATTTCAGCTTGAATTTTTCTCTTGTAAACTCCTTTGATGTAGTCCATTTCTCGTTTTTCTTTGTCCAGAATTGAGAATGGTGATCTTTTTAAGTTCATAACTTTCTCCTATATAAATAAAATTTAATCAGCTCCAGTTTTTATCAGATTCAACAAAGTTATCCAATGTTTGCTGATTTCTGATTTCTTCCTCAAGAAGTTCTTCTTCTGATCTTTCTTCAATCTCAGATTTATAATCTTCTTTTAGTGTGGATTTGGTAGACATTTGCTCAATACGGCTACATCTATGTTCTAACTAGTTAGTGAGGCCATTCGACTAATAAATATGTACGGTTTGAGGTACTCTAATATACGGATAAAGGATCAACAATTGAATTTAAATATGGGTAAAATGTAAAGAAATTTTGATCAATTTTTGCCTTTAAGAATCATCAAAAAAGGTAGACCAATAAGCATCAAACTCCCATCAATTAATAAAAAAGTATTTAGGTTCATTTATCCATTCCTGTGGGAGTATCCCAATTGAAGGAAATCCCTTTATTAATTGGTTGTTTTTTCATATCATCCATCTCTTTTCTGATTTTGTTGTAGTAGGCCAACTCCTCTGGATCATCAGAACCAAGACCATAATTCATTGTTGCTGCAATATATATTTTGTGCATCCGGTATGACGATAGTGCCATTACTAAAGACAAATTATATTTAATATATTCGAATTCTATTTAAAATGCTGATCTATGAGATCTCAGTTACTTTAATCAAATGCTCAAGTGCCCTCGTCGGGACTTGAACCCGAGACCTCTCCCTTACCAAGGGAGTGCTCTACCGCTGAGCTACAAGGGCAATTTTAAAGTGGGCCGGGTTGGATTTGAACCAACGTAGGCAGAGCCAGCGGATTTACAGTCCGCCCCCTTTAACCACTCGGGCACCGACCCCCACTATTTGAACTTATCAGTTAATGGTCACTTTGTGTGAAAATGTTTTGGTTTTTTTGTTTCTTTCTAGATAGCATTTAATAGAAAAGACTTTATTGATGATGAATATCTTATTGATAAATGGACCAAATCTAAATCTTTTGGGAACTAGAGAACCTGAAATATATGGCAATAAAACATTGAGTGATATAGAAAAAGATTTAACTAAAGTTGCTAAAGAAAAAAGTATTAATCTTGAATGTTTTCAAAGTAATCACGAAGGAGAAATAGTAGATAAAATTCAGGAGTCTGTAAAAAGTATTCAAGGAATTCTTATAAATGCTGGCGCTTTTACTCATACCTCGATTTCTATTCGTGATGCTTTAATTGGATCAAAAATTCCGTTTGTAGAGTTACATATTTCAAATATTTTCAGTAGAGAAGATTTTCGTAAAGAATCTTTTCTTACAGATAAAGCTATAGGAATTATTAGTGGATTTGGCATATCAAGTTATTCCTTAGCTCTTGAAGGAATCATTGGATATTTAAGTAGTAAAGATTAAATGCTAATTGATTTCAAAAGACCCACTTCACATATTAAATATTTATCTTCATTTACCTCAGGTGAGTGGATCAAACTCGCATTATCTAATCCAATCGATATTCTTATTGACCATGCTCATTGTGAAAGAAAAGCAGCAGGAGTAGCTATTCAATTGATGTTTAGATATCCATCTGAACCAAATTTAGCTGAAGTTCTAAGTCCAATAGCGAGAGAGGAATTAGAGCATTTTGAAAAAATACTTTATTTTTTAAAGGACCTTGGACATTCTCTTGAGTCCTTAAAACCGCCTCCATATGGAGCTGAATTGTCCAAGAATATAAGAAAGGAAGAGCCCAATAGAATGCTTGATAGTTTCTTAATAGCAGGACTTATTGAAGCAAGAAGTCATGAAAGATTAAGCTTGCTTGCTCTTAATTCTGAAGATAAATCGTTTAAATCCCTTTATGAGTCTCTGCTTGAGAGTGAGGCAAGACATTTTGGAGCTTACTGGAAACTAGCGCAAACTAAATTCTCTAAAAATCAAACTTTCAAAAGGTTAGAGGAATTGTCTGAAATTGAGTCATCAATACTAGCTGAAACTTTTGTATTGCCAAGGGTACATAGCTAAAGTTAACAAAATAAAAATGTTAATAAACAAGTTCTTAAGTTTACTTAATCGATATAAAACTGATTTACCAACATTCACCATCGTTGGTGTAGGCCCTGGAGATCCATCGCTTTTAACAATTGCTGCTGTGGATGCAATAAAAAAAGCGAAAGTTATAGTTTTCCCAATATCAGATGATAATAAAAAGAGTTTCGCTGCGGAAATAGTCAAGAAGTACACCAAATTTAAAAAAAATATTCCTATCATCTTTCCAATGGCTAGGAAGGATTTTGATCCAGATGAAATATGGTCTAATGCTGTAGAAAAAATTGTGAAATTTATACAAAATGGCGAATCAGTTGTTTTACTTTGTCTTGGAGATACTTCACTATTTGCAAGTTCTTCTAATATTTTGAGGTTAATAAAAATTAATCATGCCGAAATTATTACCAAAACAGTACCTGGTATTTCTTCTATTTCAGCAGCAGCAGCTTTGAATGATTTTGATTTGGCAAAAAAAGGCGAGACATTGATCATCAAAGAATGCCCTTCTTCAGAATCTGAATTAACAACCCTTATTAGTGAAAGTAAGGCAAATAAAACGGTATTGGCAATTATGAAAGTTGGCAAAAGATGGAATTTAGTCAGGGAAATTTTAAAAAAAGAGGATATCATCAATACATCATTAATAGCTTTAAGTGTTGGGATGCCTGATCAAATTGTTCAATATGCATCACAATATAAAAAGGAATTTATGCCTTATTTCTCTTTGATTTTGATAAGGTTCGATTAATGTATAAAAAAGAAAAATTAATTGAAAATCAATTTACATGGCCAATATGTAAGGATCTATTATTTTTTGTTCTCGAAGATAGGGTTAGTGATATTTTTGTTTGTGAATTGGTTTGGGAAAGACTTTTTTATACCAAAGAACTCTCTATAAATGATTGGGCCTTTAGCGCATTAACTCCTTCTTATTGGTCAGAAAAATTTGAAAAAGCTCCACAAATCATTTCAGAGCGACCAGCCTCAGTACATTTGACTCGATCAATTCCAAAAGACTATAAACAAGGATTAAAAAATTTTCTTAATTTTAAAGGTTATAAGATTAATGAACTCTATCCAAGAAGAACTAGAAGAGCGACGGCAGTAAATTGGTTGATTTATTGGGCGATTGAAAATGATTGTTTTTCAAAAGATAGTGGATTATTGCCAAGTCCTAGTTCACCACCTGTAAATCCAGTTAAAGGACATTCTGGTGATCCAGAAATTAAATAAGTTTTTTTGAAAAAGGTAAATGATTCTATTAAAGGTATAGTTGTAATGGATACTACTTTCTTTGGAGAGAAGAATTGATTCTTCCTACAATAGCAATTATTGGAAGACCTAACGTTGGGAAATCTACGTTAGTTAATCGTCTTTGCCAAAGTAATGATGCAATAGTATTTGATAAGCCTGGTGTTACAAGAGATAGAACTTATCAAAATGCTTCATGGGGAGGTAAGGAATTTCAAATAGTTGATACTGGAGGTTTAGTTTTTGATGATGATAGTGAATTTCTCCCAGAGATAAGGACACAAGTCTTCTTGGCTCTAGAAGAGGCTTCACTTGCGTTACTGGTAGTTGATGGGAATCAAGGCGTTACTGATGGTGATTTATCAATAGCAAAATGGTTAAGAAACTCAAGCTGTAAAACAATTGTTGCTGTTAATAAATGCGAATCTACTAATCTAGGAATATCCCTAGCTTCGGAGTTCTGGAAATTAGGACTGGGCGAACCTAACCCTGTTTCGGCTATTCATGGTTCAGGTACTGGTGATCTTTTAGATCTCGTTATTGGCGAACTTCCTGAAAATAATATCCAGGATGATGAAGAAAAGATAATGATGTCAATTATAGGTAGGCCTAATGTGGGTAAATCTAGTTTGTTAAATTCAATCTGTGGAGAAAAAAGAGCAATAGTTAGTGATATTAGTGGCACGACAACTGATTCAATAGATACGCTTATTAAAAAAGGTGATAATCATTGGAAAATTATTGATACTGCAGGAATTAGAAGAAAGAAAAATGTTAAATATGGTACTGAATTCTTTGGTATTAATAGGGCTTTTAAATCTATAGATAGAAGTGATGTTTGTGTTTTAGTTATAGACGCTATAGATGGAGTAACTGATCAAGACCAGAAGCTGGCTGGGCGCATAGAAGAACAAGGCAGAGCTTGCATAATTGTTGTTAATAAATGGGATCTTGTAGAAAAAAATAGTTCAACAATTTATCAAGTAGAAAAAGAACTTAGATCTAAACTTTATTTTTTACACTGGTCAAAAATGATTTTTATATCTGCTCTAACTGGTCAAAGAGTTGATAATATTTTTGAGCATGCTCTTAATGCTGTAAATCAACATAGAAGAAGAGTTACAACATCTGTAGTTAATGAAGTACTTAAAGAATCAATCAGTTGGAAAAGTCCTCCAACAAAGAGAAGCGGCAAACAAGGTAGGCTTTATTACGGTACTCAAGTAAAGAACAAACCTCCCACTTTTACTCTTTTTGTAAATGATCCTAAATTATTCGGAATAACTTATAGAAGATATATTGAAAAACAAATTAGGGTAAATTTAGGCTTTGAAGGCACACCCCTCATTTTACTTTGGAGAGGAAAACAGCAAAGAGCTTTAAATAAAGAAGTCGAAAGAGAAAATATTGAGTTAATTCAAAAAGATTAATGAATTTGCTAACCAAATTTTCTGTTGGTCAATACGTTCATGGCAATAGAAGTTGGCTAAGAATTATTGATAGTAGATTAAAAATAATTATCGTAATGATATTTTTAATCACTCCAATTTGGTCAGGTCCAATATGGAGATTGAGTTTGGTTGGTTTTTTACTTTTAATTACTTTTTTAAGTTTATTGCCATCTAGGGTATGGTGGCGATCATTATTTTTTCTATCATGTTTATCACTATTAATTGGATGTATATCAATACTTGCCTCATCTGATATTCAATCTCTTGATGGCTACTTAAGAAATCCCAATGAGTTGCAAGTAGTACTGGAAAGCCAAAAAGAATGGAATATTTTGCAAATTCCTTCGCAGAAGATATGGTTTATTAATTTTGGTCCTTATAACTTATCAAGAAAAGCATTTGAACTAGGAATAAAAACCTCCACTTTGATATTTACCGTTATTCATAGTGTGAATTTGATGCTTTTAACCACATTGCAGGAAGACATTGTATGGGGATTAAGTTGGTTTATGTATCCATTAAGAAAGATTGGATTGCCAATTAGTAAGTGGCTTTTTCAGTTGTTAATTGCATTACGTTTTATTCCTTTAGTGCAGGAAGAATTTCAAAATATCATTAAATCAGTGTCAGTTAGATCAATAAATTTTCGAAATTTAGGATTAAAGAAATCCTTGAATGTTTTATTAATCTTATTAGAAAGGTTATTTCAAAATATATTTCTGAGAATTGATCACGGAGCAGAATCATTACTCTCAAAGAAAAAAATTATTATAAAAACCAACAGATTTAGAACTCTTTATCCTTCAAAATTTCTCAATGTAATTGTTAATACATTATCGATTTGTTTTATTTGCATAGCAATTTTTCTTAGAAAACTGTATGGTGCATTATAAATAACACAATATTTTAGGTTTGAGTTCTGAGCGTTATTTAAACCATCCAACATTTGGCATGTTGTACCAAGTTTCTCCTGGAAATGATGGGAGGGATATTTATGCAACTTTATACGCTCAAAAAATGTTTTTTATGGTAGAAGTTCGTCAGAGAGAAGTTTTTTTTGAAGTTATACCTTATTTAGATGCCCGAAACCAAGCCGAATTAAACCTTCAAAAAGCTAAAAGAAAAGGATCTGAAGAGCTTTCTAAATGGGAGAATTTATTTACGCAAACTTTCTTATAAAAGGTGAACCCTGCAAATTATTTAAAAATAAAAAATAAAATCCCATCAAATGTAAATATTCTTGCGGTAAGCAAAGGATTTAAAAGTCAAGAAATCAAAACTATTCAAAATATTGGTCAGAATGATTTTGGTGAAAGTAAGTTTCAAGAAGCGTTTGAAAAACAATTAATCTTAAAAGACCTTAAAGAAATAAATTGGCACTTTATTGGAAGAATACAAAGTAATAAAATAAGAAAGATAGTGCAAAATTTTAAATACATTCATTCAGTAGATTCATTTGAAAAGTTGCAAAAAATTTCCAATATTTCAAGTGAAGAGAAGAAAAATCCATTAATAATGTTGCAGGTTAAGTTGATTGATGATCCCACTAAAGGAGGGTTTAATCCTGAGTTTTTAAAATTTAAATGGAGAGAAATTCAAGAGCTGAAAAATATTTCATTAACCGGTTTGATGACTATCAATCCTAAAGGACTTAGCTCTAAAGAAAATTTAGGGTTGTTTAAAAAATGTCGTGCTCTCGCTGATTTACTGAAACTACCAGATTGTTCCATGGGAATGTCAGGTGATTGGGAGGAAGCTATTGACGCTGGATCAACTTGGTTAAGATTAGGATCATTGATTTTTGGAGGTAGATCCTAATTAGTTATTTTTTTATAAAAATCTTATCTATAAACTTGCAGTAAAGTTCAACTAACGTTATTTAAGTATAGGTAGTTTATTCATTTAAAAAATGGATTTATTACTTAAGGTTCTTAAACCTTAGTAATCAATTTCAAGAGGATTTAAAAGGTGTCACTTATTTCTAGATTAAAGGCAGTTGTTGCAGGAGATGAGTATCTCGAGGATGATTTTGATGAGTTGGATTATGCTTCAGAGGATGAATTAAATGATATTAATAATTTCAAACAAAATCCAAAGAATGCAAACCCCCTTGCAAATTCAAATCCATTTGATTTTATGAATAACAACAGATCATCAAAAGTAGTCGGGATGCCTGGAATTTCAAATTCATCCTCAGAAGTAAGCTTAATGGAACCAAGAAGTTTTGATGAGATGCCTCAAGCTATACAAGCATTAAGAGAGAGAAAAACTGTAATTCTCAATTTAACTATGATGGATCCTGATCAAGCACAAAGAGCGGTTGATTTTATTGCTGGGGGCACATATGCAATTGATGGACATCAAGAGAGAGTCGGTGAAAGTATTTTTCTTTTTGCTCCAAGTTGTGTAAATGTGACTAGTTCTTCTCCAGAGGAAGCTTCTCCTTCTTCTGTTTCTACAGAAAACACACCACAATATAGTTTGGGCAAAAATACTACTCCTGAACCAGCATGGGGCAATTCTAAATTAAGTGCTTATTCATGATTAATCTGTGACTGATAAAATTGCGATTATTGGTTTTGGAAATATTGCAAGTGCTATAGTAACCCCTCTATTAGATAACAAATTAATTCAGCCAGAGAATGTTTTTTGCGTTGTAAATACAGAAAAAAGTTTAGAAAATATAAAAGAAAATTATAAACATAACATAAACGTTTATAGATCAGGTTCTAAAGAGTCAAAAATAATTTGGGATTGTCAATATAAACTTCTTTCGATAAAACCCCAACAATTTAATGATATTAGTGAGGCCTATCGTATAAAAAACAAGGATAATTTAATAGTTTCAATTCTTGCGGGGGTTTCAATTAATAGACTTACTCAAAAGTTCCCTAATCATAAATGTGTGAGGGTAGTTACAAATATTCCAATAACTATTGGAAAAGGTTTAACAGGGATTTCTTGGGGAGAAGAAATTACAGAAGAACAGAAACAATTTACAAAAAAATTATTTGAAAATACTAGTAAAATTTATGAATTTGCTGAAGATTACCTTGATATATTTTTAGCTTTAACTTCATCAGGTCCTGCAATTATTGCTTTAATTATAGAAGCATTAAGCGATGGAGGATTAAGCGGGGGATTACCAAAAATTATTTCAGAGGAACTCGTTATGGAAATGATACTAGGAACTATATGTTTAATAAAGGAAAATAAACTTACTACTTCTGAGCTAAAAAATTTAGTAACCTCACCAGGAGGAACAACTATTTCTGCTTTAAGGGTTTTAGAAAAAAAGAGTGTTAGGTCAGCATTAATTGAATCAATAGTTTCAGCTAGTAATCGAAGTAAGGAGTTTCGTTAGATTTTTAAACTATTTTTTAAGTTCATATAAACTTTTTCAAGTGAATTTATATTCTTAGTAATTGTGTATCTCTCAAGTATACGTTCTCTAGCTTTTTCTCCAAGATCTTTTGTAAATGAAGGGTGTTCTACAAGAATTGGGATTATAGTTTTTAATTGTGCAGCCACATTATCAGTTGAAATTACTATTCCTGCTCCCTTATCTAAAACTTCACCGTCAGCTCCGGCATCTGTAGCTACACAAGCAGTACAAGAAGACATCGCCTCTAGAAGTGATAATGATAAACCTTCTACTAAGCTTGGTAAGAAAAATACTTCAGCTATTTGCATTATTGCGACCCTTGTTTCTAAATCTAATTCGGCACCCCACCAAATTAATTTATCATTACCAAGGTTAGAAAAACTGTTTTCAAGTGTTGGCTTCATTGGTCCATCTCCAACAATAACTAATTTGCAATTTTGAGTTTTTGTTTGGCGCCAAGAACGTAAAAGTGCCTCGATATTTTTCTCATTAGCAATCCTACCCATGTATAAAAAAATTCTTTCATTTCCAAGTTTGTTTTTTACCTGATCATATTTTTTATTTTTTTCGCAGAAAGGTTTCCAAATATTCTCATCAACACCATTTGGAATAATTATTTGTTTTTCCTTAGGTACTCCTAATTTATAAAGAACATTTTTTTGAAGTTCGGAAAAAATGATTATTTTATTGAACTTTGATAAAAAGGGAGCATAAAGTTGATATGTTAACTGTTGAGTGCTAGCAGTTAAATTTCTATTTTTTGCATCAAATGGTGGGTGAAATGTTCCTATGAGTGGAAGATTAATTTCATTACAAATCTCTGGAAGTCTAAAGTCTAGAGGAGATAAAGTTAAGCTTGCATGGACTAAATCAGGCTTTAATCTTTCCAATGAGAACCTTAGCTCTTTTTCTGCTCTTGGTGAGGGTATTGTATAAACTTGGGACTTAATTAAATATGGAAGACTTACATCAGGATCATTGGCCAGAAATAATGGTTTTGATGAATTTGAACTCGAAGGATTGTCGAAATGAATAAAACTAACTTTATGTCCTCTGGTTTTCAATGCCTCAGTAGTTGAATTACCATAAGTGACATTTCCACAGAAAGGGGATTTTTTACCCAACCATGCAATATGAACCACATTAATTGAATTAACTATTTATAAAGTTAACAGTCAAAGTTGCCATAAACATAATTTTAAAATTTATTAATGGTTCATAATAATGCTATTTGTATATTTCTCTCAACATTTTAAGTGAAGATAGATCTTTCTCTAGTTGAGTAGAGATCCAAGTTTCAATAATAAATAATATTTTAAGCCAGACTTTTTTAGGTCCCAATAACTCTCCGTTAGATTTTATTGGTAATTCGGGGAAAAGAAGTCTCTGTAATAGAGCAACTTCAGATGCATTTATTTTTAGATTACTTTGAGGATCTTCCATTGACGAAAACCCTTCACTTGGCAAAAAATAACAACTCCATTCCCAATTTCCTAAAGGCGGAATAATAGGTTCTCCAGTTTTACAGCAATGATGAATTGGTAAATTAATACCTCCAATGGCTAATAGATGGATTAAAGATTGAATACTCATTGAGAGCATTTTAATATCTTCTTCTTCAGATTCTTCATACAAATAAATCCTATCTAGATGTGCAAGAACGCAAGATAAATAGTTTTGTTGCCTGTCATTATTACCTACTAATAAAAAAGTTAATTCAGTTATTGCTTGTGCGGCTGCAAGACATTCAATATTTTTCCCTAGACCAGAATAGCTTTTTAATATTTTAATTTGACGTACAGTTTTAAGATTTCTTTTCCCAAAAATTTGCAGACTTAAATATGTTAACGGAGTAGCTGCTGCAAGACTACTTTTAGGACGTCTAGCACCAGGTACGGCTAATCTAACAATCCCTTGCTCATCCGTAAGAATAGTTATTAATCTATCATTCTCGCCTAATGGAGAAGCTTTAATACAGAGACCTTCTAGTCTGCACTCACCAGAAGCAGACATTTAAATAACCTTTACTTCTTGAAAAATCTCACAAAAATTAGAAGTTCCAACGCAACTAATTCCATTATCAAACAAATCAATAGCTTGTGACAGTTTTTTTATACCACCTACAACTTTTATTTGATTTTGAGAGCCTATTATTTTAAGTATTTCGGGGACATCATTAGATGTAAGAGGAGATCCAAACCCGTCCCCGAATTGAAAATTTTTTATTCCTAATTCCAAACATATTTCTATCGCATTAATAAAAACTTCTTCTTTTAGTTTTGATTTATTCATGATTATTGAAACTGGTAATCCAGATAATTTAACTTGCTCAATTTCAGCAGCGAAAGTTTCTAAACTTCTTTTGGATAAATTGATAAAGTTTGGGATATATTCAATTCCTTTTGCACCCTTATCTTTTGCAAAACAAACTAATTCTTCAATAAATGAAACTGGTAAATCTGCTAAAGGGTAAGAAATAAGTGTGTTTATATCCGCACTGTAATTACCTAAACAGTTTTTAAGATCAGTTAAATAATTTAGTGAAGTAGAAATATTTTTGATATTGTATTTCCTTATTAAATCGCAATTCACACAGAAATCTTCCCATGATAAATAAGGGTTAATAAGAATCGCATGAATTTTCTCGTTTAATTCATATTCAATATTGGGCATTTAAAACTTATTTAGATTGAATCAATCCATAACCTCCATGATTCCTTTTATATATAACTTGAAGTTCATTATTTTTCTTGTTTCGAAAAACATAAAAATCATGATCAATTAGATCTAATTGTTTTCTTGCTTCGTCTGATGAAATTGGAGTCATTTCAAAGTATTTATTTTTTATAGATGGCTCAGGCAGACTTGCTTCAGTTCCGTCTTTAAAAAAAGCTTTATCTAAAAAACTTGATTCCATACTTTCAATTGGTAAAGAATCTTTATTTTTAAATTGTTTATTATGAAATGTTTTATTGTTTCTTTCTTTGTATTTGCGTAATTTTCTACAAAGTTTATTTGAAACTAAATCAATGCTTGAGTATAGATTTTCAGTTTTTTCTTCAGCTCTAATTACGGTACCATTTGCAAAAATAGTAACTTCTGCAGTTTGGAACGAGACTCTTGGATTCTTTTCAATTGAAAGGTGTATATCAGCTTCTTTAACGATATCCTTATAATGATGTGTTGCTTTTTCTATCTTTGCCTCAGTATATTCTTTTAATGCTCCAGTGAGCTCAAGATTCTTTCCATGGATTAAAATTTTCATAACAAATCTAAAAATATTTACTTACTTTCTAAATCTACTTAAATATGGATAATAGAACAGCAATAATTAAACAACCTGATAATATTTCTTCTTTTAATGATGTTTATAAATTACAAAAAGAATATCAGGAGGCATTGATTTTAGATAATTCTAACCCTGATTTTATTTGGATAGGGGAGCATCAACTCTGTTATACATTGGGGAGAGGATCTAATTACGATAATTTACTATTTTCGCTAAATGATGCTAAATATGATGTTTTTAAGATTGATAGAGGTGGTGAGGTAACTTGTCATATGCCAGGACAATTAGTAACGTATTTGGTTTTAGATTTGAAAAATTTTAATAAAGATTTAAATTGGTATTTAAGAAAAATTGAAGAAATTATTATAAAAATCCTTGGAGCTTTTAATATAAATTGTCACTCTAGAAAAGGTTTTACTGGTGTTTGGATAGGAAATAAGAAAATCGCATCAATTGGAATTGGGTGTAAAAGATGGATTACGATAAATGGATTTTCAATCAATATTGACTGCGAATTAGAAAACTTTAATAAGATTGTTCCTTGCGGAATAGAAAATTGTCTTATGGCAAATATGATTGATTACAACAAAAATTTAAATATTCAAGAAGTCAAGAGAATTGTTAAAAAAACCATCGAGGAAGAATTTAATTTTGATTTTATATCAAAATAGAAATTAAAATTTCTCAATCAATTTAATATGGGTGATTTAGCGTATTGGTCTGCAGCCAAACCTCTTTCTAAAAAAAATACATTTGCCAAAAATAGAGATTTTATTAAGAACCTTGATCATATAGATCAAATTTGGGAAAAATTAAAAATTAAATGTGGCGATACTTTAGCTGTTTGCGATTTAAGAGGGAAATACAAAGAAAAATTTTCTTATTCTGAGCTGGCTGATTTAATAACAAAAGTCTCTTTTTCTTTCGAAAATTATGGTTTAAAAAAGGGTGATGTAGTTACTGTAATATCTGAAAATTCTCCAAGATGGCTTGCAGTAGATCAAGGCTTAATGCGTTTAGGAGCTATAAATGCAGTGAGAGGTATTAATTCTCCTTCAGTAGAATTAGACTATATTATTGGGCACTCTAATTCAGTAGGACTAATAGTTCAATCTAAGGAAATTTGGCTAAAGTTAAACAACAAAGAAGAATTAAAAAAAAGACTAAAATTTATAATCAATTTAGAAGATGAACAATTTGAAAGTTTAATAAGTTGGAGTACATTCATAAGTTCAGTAGAAAAAGAAAATTCACAAAATAATAATCTTGAAAAATTTAATCCAGAAATTGATGACGTCGCTACTATTCTTTACACTTCTGGTACGACCGGAAAACCTAAAGGTGTGCCTTTGACTCATGCAAATTTTTTACATCAAATAATCAATTTAGCCTATATCGCTGATCCAGAACCAGGGACCTCTGTATTAAGCGTTTTGCCTATCTGGCATTCTTATGAGAGAAGTGCTGAATACTTCTTTTTTTCATGCGGTTGTTCTCAATACTATACAATTCCAAAATTTCTTAAAGATGATATTACACAAATAAAACCTGTTGTCATGGCTACTGTACCGAGACTATGGGAAGCAATACATGATGGTTTTTTTCAGGCTTTGAAAAAAATGCCTTCCAAAAAGCAAAAACTTATTAAGTTTTTGATAAGTAATAGTTCGGTTTTCAAAAAAAGTCTTAGAAAGATAAGAAATATAGATATAAATCAAATAACTTTTAAATCAAAAATCCCCTTACTGGGTTCTGTTATTAGCCGATATCCTTTACATAAATTGTCTACTATTTTTTTATGGCCGACTATTCTTAGACAACTATGCGGAGAAAAACTGAAATTTCCCATTAATGGTGGAGGTGCATTGCCAGAACATGTAGATCTTTTTTTTGAATCTTTAGGTGTAGATGTTTTGGTGGGATATGGACTCACAGAAACTAGTCCAGTATTAACTTGTAGGAGAAGAGAATTAAATGTTCGAGGATCATCTGGGCAGCCTCTTTCATTTACTGAAATCAAAATAGTGAATGATGATAAAAAAAAGATTCTGAAGTTCAAAGAAGTCGGGAAAATTCTTGTTAGGGGGCCGCAAGTAATGAAAGGTTATCTTAATAATGAAATAGCCACAAATAATGTTTTATCCAAGGATGGTTGGTTTGATACTGGTGATTTAGGTTTTCTAATACCAAATGGTTCTCTCTTCATAACGGGAAGAGCCAAGGATACAATAGTACTATCAAGTGGTGAAAATATAGAACCGAATCCGCTAGAGACTGAAATTCTTAGTTCTGAATTTATTAATCAGATTCAATTAGTAGGACAAGATAAGAAATGTTTAACAGCCCTTGTAGTTCCTAATGTCGAATTGGTTAAAAGCAAGTTTTTGGAAGAAGACCTTTCAAAATTAAACCTGAATAAGAAAATTGGTACATTTTTCAAATCACAAATTAATAATTTGCTTAAAAGTCGATTAGGAGCAAGATCAGAAGAACAAATATTAGATTGTTATTTTGTTGATGCCTTTACTCTAGAAAATGGGTTATTAACACAAACTCTTAAACAAAAAAGAAAAGAAATAGAAAAAAAGTATTCATTACAAATAGAAAATATGTATGAAAACAAATTTAGTAAGAAAATTTGATTTGTTCTATCTATATTGAAAAGGTAATTTAATTTTTTATGGAAACAAAAAACTCAATATCTATAAAGCGCTCAATAGCTATTAAAGCTGTAGTTACACCAAATTGGAAGGAAGATGCTGAAAAAGAATTAAGCAAAGCAATTTCAAACATTGATCAGCAATTATCGCAACTGGAGCAAGAGGGGCAGCAAATAGTAAATAATATTAGATCCCAATCGGTTAATCCCCTAGATCCAAGGGTTCAAGAACAGGTTAGTCAGGTGCAACAACAAGTCGCAGCAAAACGAAATGAAATTGAAGAACAAAAAAGAAATCTTCTTCAACAACAAAGTCAAGTTCGCGAATTAAAAATGGACGAAATTGTTGATCAAGGGCAAGTGGATAGTTTCTGTGATGTCACTGTGGGAGACAATCTTATTGAAAAAATGCAAGTATCGATTACTGTTAAGGATGGAGTTATTCAATCTATAGATAATAATTAAAGAGAAGATTTAGTATTTTTGATAAATATAAGTAAATCTTAATTTCGAAAAGTTTTAAATTTTAATCGATCTAAATTATTACTTTCTTAAGTTTTAAGAGTTCCCACTGTGAAAATGATTTCGTATAATTAAAACAAGAGTTTAAAGGGTTCTAAACCATAAAAACTTTAGGAAGTTTGGTAGAAATCCCTTGAAACTTATGCAATAACAATTTTCTTATGTCTCACGAAATATTCATGCCTGCCTTGAGTTCTACTATGACGGAGGGCAAGATTGTGGAATGGTTGAAAAATCCAGGAGATAAAGTTGAAAGAGGTGAATCTGTCTTGGTTGTTGAATCTGACAAGGCAGACATGGATGTTGAATCTTTTCAAGATGGATATCTTGCGGCTGTTTTAATGCCTGCTGGCAGCACTGCTCCAGTAGGAGAGACTATCGGTCTTATTGTAGAAAATGAGGATGAGATAGCTTCTGTTCAAGAACAAAATAAAGGAAATCAACCCGAAGTTTCTAGTTCGGATCAACTTGAATTGGTAAGCAATAAAACAGAAGAAAACCCTGTGGATCAAAGTGAAATTGTTGAAAAACAAGAAAAAGAAGTCGTATTAATGAGTGAAAAGGCAGCCTCATCTTTTAATAGTGATCAAATAAATGCTGCTACGAGTAATGTTTCTTCGAGGGTGATTGCATCTCCAAGAGCTAAAAAACTTGCCTCTCAAATGGGTGTTGATTTAGCAAAGGTTCATGGATCAGGACCTCACGGAAGGATTCAAGCCGATGATATTTTAAAAGCTAATGGCCAACCAGTCTCTATACCATGGATAGGTGAAGGTGGTTCTCCTGCAAGTATTCCTGGTGCAAATTTGGGAGTTGAAAGTAAACCAGAAACTTCAGGAAATAGTTTTGGTAATCCCGGAGAAACAGTTCAATTTAATACCCTTCAAAAAGCGGTAAATAAAAATATGGAATCTAGTTTAGATGTGCCATGTTTTAGGGTGGGTTATTCCATTAACACAGATAAATTAGATAATTTCTACAAAAAAGTAAAACAGAACGGAGTTACTATGACTGCTTTACTAGTAAAGGCAGTTGCAAAGACACTAAAAAAACATCCTCAAGTTAACTCAAGTTTTTCAGAGGATGGAATTTCTTATCCAGAAAATATAAATATAGCTGTTGCTGTTGCGATGGAAGATGGTGGACTAATAACTCCAGTTTTAAAAGAACCATGCAATACTGATTTATTTGAATTGTCTAGGGAATGGAAAGATCTCGTAAAAAGATCAAGATCAAAACAATTAGAACCTGATGAATACTCAACCGGAACCTTCACTTTATCTAACCTTGGGATGTTTGGAGTTGATAGATTTGACGCAATTCTTCCTCCAGGTACCGGTGCTATTTTAGCCATAGCATCATCGAAACCAACCGTTGTTGCTAATAGTGATGGTTCAATATCTGTTAAAAAAATAATGCAAGTAAATCTAACAGCTGATCATAGAGTGATCTATGGAGCTGATGGAGCTTCATTCTTAAAAGACTTGGCTTCCCTAATTGAAGATGAGCCAGAGACTCTTGTCTCCTAAATTTAATTGATTTCTCAAATTAATAATGATGAAAGAGATTATAAGCTGGAAGCTTATGATTATTTACTTGATCCTTCATTAATTGCTAGTAAACCTTCTGCAATTAGGCATGAATCAAGATTGATGATAGTTAGAAATAGTCTTTTAGAAGAAGACTGTTTAACTAATAAATTTACCAAGAATCTTTTAGATGAATTTAGAGAAGGGGATCTTGTAATTGTAAATAATACTAAAGTTATGAAAGCTAGGTTAAAGGTTGAATTAGAAAATAAGACATTTGTCGAATTATTAGTTTTAGAAAGATCCCATGAATGTGTTTGGTTATGTTTGGCAAAGCCAGCAAAAAAGTTAAAAATAAATAGAAAATTAAAATTAAAATCTCCATTAGTACAAGATATTAATTTGATTGTTGATGGAGTTGATGGAGAAACTGGAGGGAGATTTATTAAATTTCCGGAAAATATAACTTGTCTCAATTCAATGAATGAACTTCTTGATAAATACGGGGAAATCCCTCTTCCTCCTTATATAAAAAATTCCGAAGAAGAATCTTTTCATGAGAAAAGTTATCAAACTGAGTATGCAACAAATCCAGGGGCAGTTGCTGCACCAACAGCTGGTTTACACTTAAGCAAAAGTCTTATTTCCAATCTAAAAAAAAAAGGCGTAATAATCCTACCGATAACTTTGCACGTAGGTTATGGAACATTCAAACCAATTGATCAAGAAGATTTAAGTAACTTAAAACTTCATAAAGAATGGGTAAGTGTTAATAAGGAAGTAGTGGAGGAAATAAAAAGAATAAAGAAAACAGATAGAAAAATAATTGCTATTGGTACAACTAGCGTAAGAGCTCTTGAAAGTTGTTATTCTCACGAAATTAATGACTTTATTCCAATAGCTAAATATGTAGATTTAGTAATTAAGCCAGGTTATACATTTAAAGTAGTTGATGGATTATTAACTAATTTTCATCTCCCTAAAAGTTCATTATTACTTTTAGTAAGTGCAATGATTGGTAGAGAAAGATTATTAGATCTGTATAAAAAAGCCATAAAAGAAAAATTTAGATTCTTCTCTTATGGCGATGCGATGTATATTTCACCAGATTCACTTCTGGAGAAAAATGGATTTAGGCTTTGACTGGTTCTTGAATGATTCCGCTTGGAACTTCAGTAAACATAATTGACGATAAATACCTCTCTGCTAAATCAGGTAGAACAACTACAATTGTCTTCCCAGCATATTCATCTTGTTCAGCTAATCTTACAGCAGCAGCAGCAGCAGCCCCACAAGATATTCCTACTAATAGACCTTCCTCTTTAGCCAACCTAAGAGCCATCTCAATTGATTCGTCGTTTGTTACTTGTTCGACCTTATCAACAATTGATAAGTCAAGGTTCTTAGGAATAAATCCTGCTCCAATTCCTTGGATTTTATGTGGTCCGGATTTAACCTCTTCTCCATTCATTGTCTGAGTAATAACAGGACTATGTGATGGTTCTACAGCTACAGAAGTAATATTTTTGCCCTTCTCTTGCTTAATGTATCTTGAAACTCCTGTAATTGTGCCGCCAGTTCCAACCCCTGCAACTAGGACATCAATTTCGCCATCGCAATCATCCCAGATTTCTGGTCCAGTAGTTTTGAAATGAATTTCAGGGTTTGCTGGATTATCAAATTGACCTGGCATGAAATATTGAGAAGGATTACTTTCTGCAATTTCTTTAGCCTTAGCTATTGCTCCAGGCATACCTTTAGATGCCTCTGTTAAAACAATTTCAGCACCCAACACTGCCATAACCCTTCTTCTTTCAATTGACATGGATTCTGGCATTGTAAGGATCAGTTTATAACCTCTTGCTGAAGCAGTAAAAGCTAGAGCAATTCCTGTATTTCCAGAAGTTGGCTCAACAATAGTTTTGTCTTTTGTAAGCTTCCCACTTTTCTCTGCATCCCAGATCATGTTTGCGCCAATCCTACATTTGACACTATAAGCGGGGTTTCTACCTTCAATTTTTGCAAGTACTGTAGCTTTCGCGTTTTTAGTAACTGATTTTAATTTTACTAATGGAGTGTTTCCAATAGCAAAACTGTTGTCCTCATAAATTTTTGCCATTTATATATTGAGAAAATATATATTAATACTAACTATTTTTCAGAAAAAGAGTATATAAGTTTTATACGGTAAATACTAGGAATTTAGAAATTATTTAGTGCTTCAGAAAAGCTTTTCCATAATTGATCTTGGTCTTCTAATCCAACTGATACTCTTATAAGGTGCGATGGTATACCAAAACTTTCAGCCCAATCCAACTCGTCATAATGGGCTAGTAAAACATAAGGACAAACTAGAGTAAATTTTGTACCTAAACTAGGTCCTTTAGATACTTTTAGAGAATTATAAAATTTTTTAGCTTTGTTTAATCCTCCAATTAACTCAAATGATAATAAGCAGCCGTATCCTCCATCAGAAGTAAGTAAAGAATTAAAATTTGGACAATTTTCAGGATGGAAAATATTTTTAATCTCGCTATGGGTCTCTAATCTTTTTTTTAATTCTAAACATGCTTTATTTTGTTCAAAAACTCTTTGATTTACATCTCTACTAACTTTCTCTAGATAAACTGTATCTCCATCGGAAAGTGTTGGAAGATTAATCTCGTTTAATACATTTCTAAATTGATCAATCCATTTGCTTTTTGGATTTAGTATTAATGATCCCGCAAGAATATCACCACTACCTGAAAAAATTTTTGTAAGTGAAGTAAAAACTATATCTGCATGTTCTAGGGAATTTATATTTAAATTTGATCCAATCGTATCGTCAACAATTAATGGAATATTTAACTTTTTAGCTATTTTTGAAATTTTTTTAATGTTTACACATTTGAGCATTGGATTACTCGGTAGTTCAATAATTAATGCTGATGGATTTATGCTTTTGATTTCTAATTCAATATCCTCGCAATTTTCTTCAGTAATTAACTTGGCTCCATAAAAGATATTCATTGGTAATTTAAGTACATCTACATATGGGAAACCAATTTGTAGTGTTGGCTTAGCTGGAAATAATTCATATATGATTTCTAATGATGTATGCAATGCAGACATACCAGATGAAGTTAAGTGAATATCATCAGAGTTAATTTTTGTAGATTTAGAAATTCTATTTTTTATTCTTTGAGAACATTCATTTACATAAGATTTTGGAGGGCAATCTTCAAGACCTAGTTCTATAGCAGCAGCCCTTGAAGATATGCCAAGACCAGTATGTTGCCAAAAAGATTTTGCATAAATACTGCCTTCTTTTTCAGTTATTAAGAAAGCTAGATTATCTCTTTTTTCTATAAATGAGAATTGTTCAGAAGTATTTCTATCAATGTATTTTTTAGCTTTAAAAGCTATGCTTTCATTCGGATATGGCCAGATACTTTTATTGTTGTAATAATTTTCTTTTTTTACTTTTTCACATAATCTTTTCACTATGGGGTTTAGCCCGAATCTTGGGTAAATGGACTTCAATAAATTCATGCATGCTTGATTTTTTTCCTCGTAATTTATTACATCATTCCAAGTTGGTAATGCTACAGAAACAGCATGAATACTATCAGGAATAGAATATCCCAACTCTAAATTTTTCCATATAGGGTTTTTAAGTAAATCTCTCAATTTTCAGAATTTATTTAAAGCAAATAATATGTCTGAGATTAAATCGTTTGTTTCTTCACATCCAATCGATAATCTGACAAGAGCATCATTTATCCCTAAAAGATTTTTTGTTTCATCATCAACAGAAGCATGAGTCATTGTTGCGGGGTGACAAATTAAACTTTCAACTCCTCCAAGGCTTTCTGCTAGCGAGAAATATTTGAGAGATTTGCAAAATTTAAAAGTATCCTCTTTATTTAAATTTAATTTTATGGTGATCATCGAACCTCCAGCTCTCATTTGCGATTTTGCTAAATTAAATTGCGGATGTTTTTGATTAAAAGGATAAATTACTTTACTAATTATTTTATGATTGTCTAATTCTTCAGAAATTAATTTTGCACTTTGCGTTTGTTGTTCGATTCTTAAAGGAAGAGTTTTTACTCCTCTCGTAATGAGCCAACTATCAAAAGGAGATGGTTGAAGCCCTAGAGCTTTTTGAGAGAAAAGCATCTTACTATTCCATACCTCATTATTTGTAAGTACTGCTCCACCAAGTGCATCACTATGTCCATTAATGAATTTTGTTGTGCTTACGAGTGATAGTGTTGCACCAAGGTCCAATGGTTTTTGAATAAGTGCCGTTGAAAAGGTGTTGTCTACTACTACTGGGATTTGTAGTTTATTCGCTTCATCACAAATCGCCTTAATATCAACTACCTTCAAAAGTGGATTAGTTGGACTTTCTAGCCATATCAACGTTGGCTCGAAGTATGAAATCTTTTTGATATTATTTTCGTTTGTAAAATCTGTGTATAAAACTTCTAGCCCAAATTTCTTAAAAACTTTTTCGAACATCCTCACTGTACAACCATAGAGATTTGACTCGCAGAGTATCTTGTCGCCTGATTTTAGTGTTGATGAAATTGCAGTTACCGCGCTAATTCCAGATCCAAAAACTGTACAGTATTTAGAATCTTCTATTGATTTAAGGACGCTTTCTAGAATTCTAAAGTTTGGATTGCCTGATCTGGTGTAGTCGAAATTATCTTTATTTCCATGTTTAAAAGTGGATGTAGAAAAAATAGGAGGCATAACGCATCCAGTTTCTTCTGCAAATGTTACCCCATGGTGAATAGATAGGGTCTTAAAACCTGGCTTTTTGATATTATTTTCCTTATTTCCCATTATTTTTAAAAATAAGAATTAAATTAAGTCTCTCATTTTTAATGAGAGATTTAATAATCCAAAGAAAAGTAGTATTAAACTTTTCTTGAATAATATTCAACAACAAGTAGTTCGTTTATTTCAAGAGCCACCCACTCTCTATCGCATTTTCCATTTATTTTTCCCGTTAATTTAGGTTTGTCTAAATCAAGATGAGGTGGAACATTTGCTAAGCCAGGGAATTCTATATTACCTTCAACAAGTTTTTTGCTTGCTTTGTTTTCTTTAATTCCGATTACATCGCCTGATTTACATTGATAACCAGCAATATCAAGAACCTTTCCATTAACGGTTACATGGCCATGATTTACTAATTGTCTTGAGCCTGGAATGGTACCTCCAAAACCTAATCTAAAACAAACATTATCAAGTCTGTTTTCCAAAAGTCTTAGTAGGTTAGTTCCTGTAGATCCTTCTTGAGCTCTAGCTTTTTTTACATAACGAACTAATTGTTTTTCAGAAACTCCATAATTAAACCTAAGTTTCTGCTTTTCTTCTAGACGAATTGCATATTCTGATCGCTTGCGACGGGCTTGGCCGTGCTGACCTGGAGGATTAGACTTCTTTGAAGCTTTCCTAGTGAGACCTGGTAGTTCTCCCAAGCGACGCGTAACCCTTAATCTGGGGCCGCGGTATCTTGACATAATTTTAAATTAAATAGAAATTTGCAATAAATTGGATAATTGATTAAATTCAATTAAACTAATTACTACAGGAAATATTATTTTACATCATTAAAGTGTTCAAAACTATTAATAAATCAATTACTTCTATACTTCTTTTTGTGATTTCGTTTTATCAAAAGTGGTTTTCTCCTTTTTTTGGACCAAGATGCAGATTTATTCCAAGTTGCAGCTCTTATGGATATGAGGCAATTACTAGACATGGTCCTTGGAAGGGAGGGTGGTTAACTTTAAAAAGATTAAGCAGATGTCATCCTTTAACTCCCTGTGGATGTGACCCTGTGCCTGACTAAATGAATGAAAATATTTATTTTTGTTAGGCAGGGATGTTGCCTTTGTGATTCATTAAAAAACAAACTGGCAAAAATAAATCTTAATGAGTTATTCCCTGATCTAGAAGAGCTTAAAGAAATTGATATTGATAGGTTCGATTTATATAAAGATAAATATAAAAAATATGATTATGAAGTACCTGTTATTGCTATTGAAAGAATTAGGTCTGAGAAAATAATAGAATTGCCTCGCATTTCTCCAAGATTAAAAGATGATCAATTAAAGAATTGGTTTCAAAAAAATATTAGCACCATTCTGGAGAAATAATTTTTTTATATGAGATCCATAAAATTACATAAACTTTTAGATTTAGTAGGAATTATTCCTTCATTAGATTTAATTGATCATGAAATAAATAATATTTCTTTTAACTCTAAAGAAGTACAAAAAGGAACTTTATTTTTAGGAATGCCTGGTTTAAATGTTGATGGAGGAAAATTTTGTATTGAGGCAATTGAAAATGGCGCGGAAGCTGCCATTATTGGGTCTGCTGCAAAAGAGAGAATTGGATCTATTGATCGAGAAAGGATTTTGGTTATTGAGGATAATTTAGATTATATTTTTGGTCAAATTGTCGCTGAGTTTTGGAATAGGCCTTCAAGAAAACTTAAACTTATTGGTGTTACTGGTACTAATGGAAAAACGACAATTACTTTCTTATTGGAATATCTTTTAAAAAAATTAGGGAAAAAGACTGCATTATTTGGGACCTTGTTTAATAGATGGCCTGGATTCTCAGAAGTAGCTTCTCATACAACTGATTTCGCCGATAAACTTCAAAAGAAATTAAGTGCTGCTGTTGAGGCAGAATCTGAATTCGCGATATTAGAGGTAAGTTCTCATTCTATTGCTCAAAAGAGGATATCAGGATGCGAATTTGAGGCGGCTATTTTTACTAATTTAACTCAAGATCATCTTGATTATCACTCAGATATGGAATCTTATTTTCAAATAAAAAGAAAATTGTTTTTCCCACCTTATTTAATAGAAAAGGATGGAATTTCTGTATTAAATCACGATGACCATTGGATATCTAAATTATCGTCTGATCTTGAAAAAAGATCTTCATTAGTGTCTACAAAGATTACTGAAAGTGAATTTGAAAATGATGATTTTTTTTTCGTAACAGATAAAAAATTTACTGAAAGTGGTTCCACTTGTATTTTTCATACACCTAGGGAAAAAATTCAACTTTTTGTTCCACTTGTTGGTGAATTTAATTTAATGAATGCGATTCAAGCAATAACAATTTTGTATAAACTGAATTTTTCTTTAAAAGATTTATCAAAGTTAATACAATCTTTCCCTGGTGCTCCTGGGAGAATGGAGAAAATACAAATTGATGAAAATGACGTTTCAAGATCTCTTCCTACAGTAATTGTTGATTATGCCCATACTCCTGATGGATTAAAAAAAGTTTTGCAATCAATTAAAAAACTTTGTGAAGGGAAACTAATAACTGTTTTTGGCTGTGGCGGAGATCGTGATCGTAGTAAAAGGCCTTTGATGGGATCAATAGCTGAAGAGTTGTCTGATCAACTTTTTATAACTTCAGATAATCCAAGATCAGAGGAACCCCAAAAGATAGTAAATGATATTTTGATGGGTATAAAAAAAAGAGAAAAAATAACAATTGAAATTGATAGATTTAAAGCAATAAATGAATCTATTAAATTTGCCAATAAAAAAGATATTGTTTTAATTGCAGGAAAAGGACATGAAGACTACCAAATTCTCAATGATAAGGTTATTAATTTTGATGATAGAAAAATAGCTTATAAATTATTAAAAGAAAAAAATAAATCTCAATAAAATTTCCCAATCAAATAAGAAAGATTTTACGCAAATCACAAGAAAAGTTTCTTAGAATCAATGTAGTTATTTTTAATAAAATGAAAGGCTTAGCCTTAGTTGTAGGCGCAGGTGGAATTGGAACACAACTAGCTAAAGATCTGAATGAAAGTGAAAAAGATTTAGATGTTGTTTTGTGTGGAAGAAAAAGTGAATTTAATCCTTTTTGGGAATTAGATATAGAGGATTCTAAATCCCTTTTGCATTTGAAAAATAAAATATCAAATCATCCTTCAAAATTAAGGCTAGTTGTTAATGCTACAGGTAGACTTCATAGTGATTCTCTTCAACCAGAAAAAAGATTACAACATCTTGATAAAAAAAATATGATGGAAAGTTTTTCAATAAATGCCTTTTCTCCTATTTTATTAGCTAAAGCAATTGAAGAATTTATACCAAAAGATTTTGATTTTAATTTTGCAAGTATAAGTGCAAGAGTTGGTAGCATTGGAGATAATCAAACTGGAGGTTGGTATTCATATAGAGCTGCAAAATCTGCGCAAAATCAGTTTTTTAAATCTTTAAGTATTGAATGGGCTAGGCGTTTCCCAAAGGCTGCCATCACATTGCTTCATCCAGGGACAGTAGATACTGATTTATCTAGACCTTTTCATAAATTTGTTCCAGAACATAAATTATTTAGTAAAGAAAAATCCTCCCAATTCCTGATCAATATTATTAAAAATCAATCACCAGAATCTACAGGAAAATTTATTGCATGGGACAATTCGGAGATACCTTGGTAAACTAAATTTTTTTATTAATAGATCTTTAAGTCAATATTTTTTTTATTTCTCTAGCAAGTAAATCAATCTCAGCTTCTGTAGTCATTTGATGTACGCATGCTCTAAACCATTTTGGATCTTCTAAAACTCTAATCCAAATTTTCTTTTCTCCAAGTTTCTTTACATATTTATCCTTATCTTTAATATTTTCGATATTAAAACTAACAATCCCATTTAAATATTTTTTTTCTAAAACTAATTCAACACCCTTAGATTGATTTAATTCATCCCAAAGTTTTCCACTTAATTTTTTGATATTTTTGTTTTTTTCTTTTTCATGGCAGTCTTTATCCAAAAGATCTAAAGAATTCCGAAGTCCAGCAAGTAAAGGAATACAAGAGGTAGCTATTTCAAATTTCCTTGCATCATCATGAAAAAGATTATCTGAAGGCTCATAAATGCCTTGTTCTTTTTTTAATGATTTCCAACCAATTATTGTTGGATCTGTTTCACGAATAAATCTATCTGAGAGATAAATGGCTCCAAGTCCTTCTGGTCCACATGCCCATTTGTGAGAAGTTATTGAATATAAATCAGAATAAAAAACTTCTTTTTCAATATTTATGTGCCCAAAGGTTTGAGCACCATCAACAAGTAAATAAGAGTTTTCACGATTATTTTTTAATTCGATAGAAATTTGTTTTAAAGGAATTTTATATCCAAAGTTCCATAAAATATGAGAAATAATTAGGATCTTAGTCTTACTATTTAGATTTTTCAAAATCTCTAAAATTATATTTTCGTCGTTTAGATTTTTAATTTTTTGGATTGGCAAAATTTTGAATATTAATTTATTTCTTCTGCAAAATTCTCGACTTGCAGCCACTACTCCAGGATGTTCACAGTCACTTATTAACAACTCTTCTCCCTCTTTTACTTTTATTCCCCAAAAGGGCAAAATCATACCGGAAGAGATATTTTCGGTAAAAGCTACATTCTTTGAATTGACACCTAATTTTTGCGCAATTATTCTTTTTGTGGTCAATATTTCTTTGTAAATAAAAGGCCACATATCATTGGTAAATGGTCCTAAATCTTGGATAATTTCCCAAGTTTTAACTATTGCTTCTAGAGAAGATTTTGGTAATGGTCCTTGACCGCCATAGTTGAAATAATACTTATTTTTTAATGCGGGTATTTGATCTCTTAGATTATTTCTCATGGAAATTTATATTATATTTTCAACTCTTGAATTTTTTTAAATATTGCCTACTAAAGTTACTGTTCTAAATTCAATATCCTCAATTACTTTCCAAGGCTCAGCACTCCTTTCTGCAAATTTTAAATTTTTAAATCCTAGTTCTTTAAAATCACTTATAAACTCTGGCTCATACCATGCTCCACTAATACATCCTGTCCATAAATCATGATCATTTTGCAATCTTAAAGGAACTTTTTTGTTAGAGACGATATCGCTAATTGCAATTCTTCCATTATCGTTTAAAACTCTTTTTATGTTATTTAGAAGGTTATTTCTAGATTCTGGACTTACCAAGTTTAAAACGCAATTACTTAAAATAATATCAACTGAATTATCTGCGATTAATGGATTTAAATCTACATCTAATTCATCAAGTTTTTCAATTGAACCTTCTAGAAATTCTGTATTTTTGAAACCTATATTTTTTGTAACTTCTTTAGATGCTGATCTTGATAAAGAAAGCATGTCAGGATTCTGATCAACTCCAATAACTTTCCCTTCTTTCCCAACAATTTGGGCACAAATGAAAGCATTTTTGCCGCTACCACTTCCAAGATCTAAAACTATATCATTTTTTTGAACATATTTTGTTGGATCACCACACCCATAGTCTCTTTCTATAACCTCTTGAGGAATTGCTTCTAGTAAAACGGGATCAAACCCAACTGGTGTACAAAGACAACTTTCTTTTTCTTGTGCCGCTGAGCCATATCTATCTTGAATCGCATCTTTATGATCGAATTGATTAGGTGCTTTATTCGATGTGTTTGTATTACAGCAACTTTCAGACATATTTTTTAAAGGACTCTTGATAACTATAGCCAAAAAAAAAAGCCCCTGAAAAAGGGGCTTTTAAATTGTTTAATTAAATTATTTAGTGTAATTAACACCTCTGTAATTTAATTCTGCTTTTTCATTACTTGAAGAAGCGTCATCCATTCTGTTGGTGTATACGTTTCTTCTGTAGGTAAGTTCAACAAGTTGCTTTTTAGCAGCTTCTTTGTTTTGAACGTAGTTTTTACCTCTGTAAGTTAAAGTAGTCATGTTTCGATGTGACAACACGGCCATCCCCCGTTCCATGGTATGACTCGAACTGCGCCCTCAAATGAGGGTGAACGAAAAAGTAGCGATTGCTACCAAATTATTATAAGCGTATTTTTAACTACATGTCTAGCTTTTACAAATAGAAACGAAGTTTTAATGTTTTTTTAATTATTATCTTAGGTAAATTTTTTTATAAATAGTCTCTAAAAAGGTTTATGTTTATATTTGGTTTAATCTTCATGTAACTATTTATTTATGACAGGTTTTTTATATTTCTTGGGAAATACTTTAAGGTGGCCAGTGTTAAAGCCAAAAGAATTTTTTTCACTACATGCTTATTTTTCAATTATTTATTTGATAACTTTTACTTTGAGTAAATATGATGTAAGCCAATCAAATTTAGTTTTTACATTAGGAATTCTTGCACCCCTTTTAATCGCTATTGGTCAAGGACTTCCAATTGATTGTCTTGATATGGAATCATCTTTGTTGAAGGAATTAAAAACTAAATAATATATTTCAGTTAAAAATTTTTATAAAACTTGGACAACTTCGCTTATTTCAGGAATCATTTCTTTTAACTTTCTTTCGATACCCATTTTGAGAGTCATAGTGCTACTTGGGCAACTACCACATGCTCCTTGAAGTCTAACTTTGACAATTGGACCATCTATTTCTGCAATCTCTACATTACCTCCATCAGAAATTAAAAAAGGTCTTAGCTCGTCAAGGACTTTTTCTACATTTTCATTTGTCAGCGAGAGTGTTTCAGTACTCATAATTTTGGTTTAACTTTATAATAAGCCTAGAAAGAAATCTGATTAATTGCAAAAAAGATAATTTTCTGTTGTGACTTCATCTAAAAATCCCACTAATGATAATAGCTACTTTGATGCAGTCTTGGTAGGAGCAGGGATAATGAGTAGTACTTTAGCCCTCCTAATTTCAGAAGTTTTACCAGATATAAGATTTCTTATTATAGAAAAATTAAATGCTCCGGGAAGTGAAAGTACTGGCGCTTTTAATAATGCAGGTACAGGACATGCGGCTAATTGCGAATTAAACTATACCCCTTTAGATGAAAAAGGAAATCTAAAAATAGATAAAGCGCTTTCAATAAATCGTTCTTTTGAAACATCCATGTCTTTATGGGCCTCATTGTATGAAGCAGGGAAAATTGATATTAAAAAGTTTTTAAAATTTATTCCTCATATTAGCTTTGTGTCTGGTCAGGATAATATTTCTTTTTTAAAAAAAAGATTTCAGAAAATGACCGATAATCCTGAATTTATCGATATGGAATTTTCTACATCTTTTGATGAAATTTCATCATGGGCACCTCTAATAACAAAAGATAGAAATCCATCTACTAAAATTGCTGCTACCAGAATAGGTAGAGGAACTGATATTAATTTTGAGGCTTTAACTAAAGAGTATTTGTCATTAGTTTCTTTAAACAAAAATGTTGAAATAAGATACAAAACAGAATTAGTAGATTTAAAGAAAATTGATAAAAAACAATGGGAACTAGAAATCAGTTCTGAAGGTAGAAAAACTTCAATTAGAACTGGCTACGTTTTTCTTGGTGCTGGTGGAAAAACAATTAATTATTTACAAAAATCAAAAATTCCAGAAGCAAAAAGTTATGGCGGATTTCCTGTTAGTGGTAAATGGCTTATTTGCGAGAAAAAAGATCTAACAGAAAAACATAACTCAAAAGTTTATGGTAAAGCTGATATTGGATCGCCACCAATGTCTGTGCCTCATTTAGACACCAGATGGATTGATAATAAAAAACTTCTTTTATATGGACCTTTTGCTGGATTTACAACGAAATTTCTAAAACAAAGTTCATATTTTGACTTATTTAGTTCTATTAAAAAGAATAATATTTTTTCTATGTTAGACGTTGGTTTCAAGAACAACGATTTAATTAATTACCTAATATCACAATCATTAAAGAACCATAACTCAAGAGTTGAGAATTTAAAGAATATGATGCCATCAGCTAATCCTTCTGATTGGTATTTAAAGAATGCTGGTCAAAGAGTCCAAATAATTAAAAAAACTGAAAGTGGTGGTTCTTTGAAATTTGGAACTGAGATTGTAAATTCATCTGATGGATCATTGTCTGCTTTGTTAGGAGCCTCTCCGGGAGCAAGTACTGCGGTTTCAATTATGGTCGAGGTTCTAGAAAAATCTGTTTTATTTTTAAACGATAAGCATAATCTTAAGAAAAAAATAAATGACTTAATTTATCCAGAACTATCAGTCTCTGAAAATTACAGTATCTTAATAAAAGAAATTAAAAAAAGAAATAATTCCATTTTTGGTTTCCATCCATAATTCTAATTAGCTAATATTGATCAAGATGTAATAAGAGGAGAATTTTTCTTTCTATATGACTGATATATCGGTTTCAAAAATTAGAAATTTCTGCATAATCGCTCATATTGACCATGGTAAATCTACCCTTGCAGATAGGTTGCTTCAAGATACTGGTACTGTGCAGCAAAGGGATATGCAAGAACAATTTTTGGACAGTATGGATCTTGAAAGAGAGAGAGGAATTACTATCAAGTTACAAGCCGCTAGGATGAAATATAAAGCTGACGATTCCCAAGAATATGTTCTGAACTTAATAGATACTCCAGGGCATGTTGATTTCTCTTATGAGGTTAGTAGATCTCTTCAAGCTTGTGAAGGCGCCTTACTTGTTGTTGATGCAAGTCAAGGAGTAGAAGCTCAAACCTTAGCTAATGTTTATCTTGCCTTAGAAAATAATCTTGAAATAATTCCTGTTTTAAATAAAGTTGATTTACCAGGAGCTGATGCTGAAAAAATAAAACAAGAAATAGAGGAAATTATTGGACTTGATACATCTAATGCAATAAATTGTTCAGCAAAAACTGGAGTTGGTATTAAAGATATTTTGGAAGCAATCGTAAGAAGAGTACCTCCTCCTCAAGATGAAATTAAACTACCTACAAAGGCACTGATTTTTGATTCTTATTATGATCCGTACAGGGGAGTTATTGTTTATTTCAGGGTGATATCTGGGTCTCTAAATAAGAGAGAAAAAATATTATTAATGGCAAGTAAGAAAAATTATGAACTAGATGAGATAGGAATAATGGCGCCTGATCAGCAGCAAGTTGATGAATTACATGCAGGAGAAGTTGGATATTTAGCTGCTTCTATAAAATCAGTTGCTGATGCAAGAGTGGGAGATACGATTACTCTTTTAAATTCACCTGCCAATGATCCTTTGCCTGGATATAAGACAGCAAATCCTATGGTTTTTTGTGGCTTATTCCCGACTGATGCTGATCAATTCCCAGATTTAAGAGTATCACTCGAAAAATTACAATTATCTGATGCAGCTTTAAAATATGAGCCCGAAACCAGTAGCGCAATGGGCTTCGGATTTAGGTGCGGATTCCTAGGACTTCTTCATATGGAGATTGTTCAAGAAAGATTAGAAAGAGAATATGACTTGGATCTAATCGTAACGGCACCATCAGTTATTTATAAAGTTAATTTAAATCAGCAGGAACATATCTTTATTGATAATCCTTCCACAATTCCTGATCCACAACTTAGAGAATCAATAGAAGAGCCTTATGTGAAAATGGAAATTTATGCTCCCAATGAATTTAATGGAACATTAATGGGTTTATGTCAGGAAAGAAGGGGAGTATTTATAGATATGAAATACATAACAACAGATCGAGTTACCTTGATTTATGAAATTCCATTAGCAGAAGTTGTTACAGATTTCTTTGATCAAATGAAAAGTAGAACCCAAGGTTATGCATCAATGGAATATCATTTGATTGGCTATAGAAAAAATGACCTTGTTAGATTAGATGTTCTAATAAATTCAGAAAGAGCAGATCCATTAACTTCTATTGTTCATAAAGATAAGGCTTATGGAATTGGCAGAAGTTTAGTTGAGAAATTAAAAGAACTTATTCCAAAACAACAATTTAAAATACCTATTCAAGCATCAATCGGTAGCAGGATTATTGCAAGTGAAAGCATAAGTGCTTTGAGAAAAGATGTTTTATCTAAATGTTATGGAGGGGATATTTCTAGGAAAAAGAAACTTTTAAAGAAACAAGCCAAAGGTAAAAAGAGGATGAAGGCAATGGGTAAAGTTGAAGTCCCTCAAGAAGCTTTTATGGCAGTCTTGAAATTAAACCAGTAATTTCTTTTAATTTTAAATTCATAGCTATTTATTTTTAAAAGAATTGGGTATATTTCATTTATATCTTTAAAAAAAGATTTTGGATATTAACTCATCTAATCGTGTCAGCGCAAATATCAGAAAAGCTGGATTTTTAATTGTACTTTTTTATCTTCTTGTTGTTTTAATAATGAAATTTTTAGAGGCCAATAATTTTTTTGGCTATTCATTTTCAATGTTAAGCAATGATATCTTTGCCCCTCCTTCTCTTAATCATTTTTGTGGCACCGATAGATTAGGAAGAGATGTTTGCTTAAGAACTTTGCAAGGATCATCATTAGCTATAGAAGTTGTATTCTTAGCTATTCTTTTTTCATTAAGTTTGGGTTTGCCATTGGGATTATTAAGTGGGTATTTTGGTGGTTTTTTTGATAAATGCTTATCACTAATAATGGATACTATTTTTTCAATACCTGTAATTTTGCTTTCAGTTGTTGTGGCTTTTGTATTGGGTAAGGGTATCCTTAACGCGGCTTTGGCATTGTGTATTGTTTACTCTCCTCAATATTTTAGATTAATCAGAAATCAGACAATATTGGTTAAATCCGAAACTTATGTGGAGGCAGCTCAAGTTGCAGGAGCTGATGTTAAAAAAATTATTTTTAAATATATTCTCCCAAATGTAATAACACCATTGCCTATTCTGCTTACCCTAAATGCTGCAGATGCTGTTTTGGTATTAGGAAGTTTAGGATTTTTAGGCCTTGGCGTTCCTGCAGATGTCCCAGAGTGGGGAAGTGATTTAAATCTGGCTCTTGCCGCTTTACCGACAGGTATCTGGTGGACGGCTTTGTTCCCAGGTTTGGCAATGTTTTTTTTAGTTTTAGGTCTTTCTTTTATAGGAGAGGACCTTGAAGAAATTTTTGATAGTCAAAATTCTGAATAAGTTTAGTTATCTATAATAGGATCAAGTTCTCCTTGATCATTCAAATTTGGATATTCTTTAGCTGATTTTTTATACACCGCAGCTAATTCTGGGTAACACCATTCAAAAAGTGTTTTTTGATATTCATCCATATTTAACCCTTCTCCATTATCGGGCAATATACCTTTATTTTTTCTTTGGCGAACAGCTTCAAATAATAATATGGAAGCAGCAACTGAAACATTCAGAGATTGAACCATACCTCTCATAGGTATAAAAATTGATTGATCAACCATTGATATAAGTTCATTACTTAGTCCCCATTTTTCTGCTCCTAAAACAAAACATGTATTTTGAGAATAATCAAAATTTCTATAATCTACTGATTCACTATTAAGAGTCGTTCCATATAATTTAAAACCCTTATTCTTTAAATCAGATATTGCCGTGATAGTGTTTTCATGATTATTCAGCTTTACCCATTTTTGACTTCCTTGAGCAGTACTATTAAAAGTCTTAACGGCATTTGTTTTGCTAATAAAATTTGCTTCGAAAACTCCTGCTGCATCACATGTCCTTAATATCGCAGATAAATTATGTGGTTTATTTACATCCTCAACTAAAACAGTCAAGTTTTTCATTCTGCAATTTAAAACACTTTTGATTCGTTCAAATCTTCTTGGCAAAATTGACATTTATAATTTTTTCACACCTTTAAATTATATTCAAAAAATATTGATTACCTATTAAATCTCTTGGTTTATAATATTTTAGTAGTTTAGGTTAACTCAATGGCATACATAGAATGGGACTATACAGTAATAACAAGTATGGTAGAAAAACAAGGGTGGGATTTACCTGATCGTGAATCGGAAGAATGGAATAAATTTAACGATGAATTAGGAGAAAAAATGAGAGGTGTTGGACTTATTTTCGAAAAATATTGTAAATTTACTCCTGACGTAGGAGAAGGAGTTCATCTTCTAGATGACTGATCATTAATAGTTTTAAACCATTGATGTATCCCTTAATCAATGGCTTATTAATTTATAAGATAATATAATTTCACTAAATTAGAACTGGCAATTATTAAGGCTTTATAAAGCTTGTACTCAAAAAAAATTTTTTTATTCCACAAAAAAGTTATTTAATTTCTATATTTGAATAAAAATATGAAAAATAAATTAACTTTTTTATTCGATGGTGGTTGTCCACTTTGTTTGAGAGAAACAAATTTTCTTAAAAAAAGAGATACCTTAAATCAAATTGCATTTATAGATATTAATAGTAAGGATTATGATCGAAGTCTTTTTAATGACATCTCATATTCAGAAGCTATGTCAAACCTTCATGGGATTATTGAAAATGGTGAAATTATTAGGGGACTAGATGTACTTGCATATTCTTATGAATTAGTTGGTTTAGGTTGGGTTTATTATCCCTTGAAGATTAAGCTCTTATCTCCATTATTGAGATTGGTTTACAGATATTGGGCAAAATATAGACTTCAAATTACAGGTAGATCCGATATTGAAAAACTTTGTACCTCACAATGTGAACAATAAATATGGAAATTATCGATATAGACAGAATAATAGAAATGTGTTGGGAAGATAGAACACCCTTTGAAGCTATCGAGTATCAATTTGGTTTAAAAGAGGAAGATGCGATAAAAATTATGCGTCAAAATCTCAAACCCAAATCTTTCAAAGTCTGGAGAAAGAGAGTTTCGGGAAGAAATACAAAACATATGGCCCTTAAAGATTCAACTAGATTTAAATCTACTCATAAAAGAAAATTATAAATTTTGAAAAATCTTTCTACTAAAACTTGTCCTGTTTGCAATAGGCCGTTTGAATGGCGTAAAAAATGGAAAAACTGTTGGGATGATGTTATCTACTGTTCAAAAAGATGCAGTAACAGGAAGTCGCAAAGATGAAACAAGTATCAATTATTTTCCCGAATCAACTTTTTAGAGAAAGCCCAATCTTAAAAATAAATTGTGAAGTTTTGATTTTGGAAGACTCATTATTTTTTGGAAATGATAAATTTCATAAATTAATTAATCATAAAAATAAGTTAGTTTTTCATAGAGCATCTATGCTCGCTTATAAAAATTATTTAGAAATATCTGGCTTTAAAGTTTTATATATCGAAAACAAGAATAATGTTTCTACAGTTGATTACTTTTCGGAAATTATTCAAAATAAATATCAGAAAATAAATCTCATTGACCCTCATGATTTTTTAATAATGAAGAGGATTAATAATTTTGTTGAAAGTAATAATTTAGCTTTAAATATTTTACCTTCTCCTATGTTTATGAGCAGTGAAGATTTAAAAGATTTATTTGCATCAAATGCAAAAAAACCTCTTATGGGGAGATTTTATGAGCATCAAAGAAAGAGCCAAAAGATATTAGTTAATCCTGATGATACTCCTGAAGGTGGTAAATGGAGTTTCGATGAAATGAACAGAAAAAAATTACCAAAAAAAATAAATATACCCGATACACCTAAATTACAAAAAAATAAATTTGTAGTTAATGCAGAAAGGTCATTAGCCAATTTTGATATTGAGTTTATTGGAGAAAGTAATAACTTTTTATATCCAACTAATTTTGAAGAGGCAGATGAATGGTTAAATGATTTTTTTAAACATAGATTTTTCTTATTTGGAGATTATGAGGATGCTATTTCTAAAGAAAATTCCTTTTTATGGCACAGTTTACTTTCTCCTCTTTTAAATAGCGGCTTATTAACCCCAGATGTAGTAGTAAATAAAGCATTACTTTTTGCAAAAAATAATAATGTTCCTATTAACTCTTTAGAGGGTTTTATTCGTCAAATTATTGGATGGAGAGAATTTATTTGCCTTGTCTATAAAAAGTACGGAACAAAGATGCGAAATAGTAATTTTTGGAATTTTGAAGATAAGCCAATTCCAAAATCTTTTTATCAAGGAAATACAGGAATTGAACCAGTAGACGTTGTTATAAAAAATATTATTAAATTTGGTTATTGTCATCATATTGAGCGGCTAATGATTGTTGGCAACTTTATGCTTCTATGTAGAATTCACCCTAACCAAGTTTATAAATGGTTTATGGAAATGTTTATTGATTCCTATGATTGGGTTATGGTCCCAAATGTTTACGGAATGAGTCAGTTTAGTGATGGTGGTATCTTTTCAACAAAGCCATATATATCAAGTTCTAATTATGTAAAAAAAATGTCTAATTTTAAAAGTGGCCCATGGTGTGAAATATGGGACGGATTATTTTGGAAATTTATTAAAGATAATGAAAGCTTTTTTAGAAAGCAATATCGTCTGGCAATGTTAACGAGAAATCTCGATAAAATGTCAGAAGAGAAATTAAATAATCACTTAAAAACGGCTGATAAATTTTTAAGAGATATTCAATAAATTAAGAGTAATAACCTACAGTTGTCTTTGAAAAATTAAAAGAATATTATGTTATGAAGAAATATTAAGTACGGATGTTAGTTTAGGAAAAATTAGATTTATCTAATGGAAATTGGAACGCTTTTTTAAAAAAGTAATTCGACTGGAATTATTACTTTTTCTGAATTAGATTGGATAACTAGCCATCAATCTAATTTCAATAGGTTGGAGGAATCCATAGCAATTAAATTAGGCAGAATGCTTGATGCAGGATCTATCAATATTGGTTGCCGTTTGAAATCCTGAATAAGTTTTTATTTTAATAATGAAGTATCAAAAAGAGAAAAAAATTTTTTTTCGGGAAAGAATCCATTCTTTAAATATCTTTCTTTTTTTAGGATTTAATCTTTCACTTATTTCTACCTTAGGATTTATTTGGTTTAATTCTGCAATTAAAAAAGTAGTTTAAATTTTTGAATTTTTTGTATATTAAAGTTATCTTAAAAAAAATAATTATATTTTGAGCATAGGATATTTACAAAGAAAGGCAGCTTGGGAAATTTTATTAAAAGTTAGTTCTGGTGATTTTTCTGATCATGCTCTTGAAAAGGTTTTAAAAAATTATCAATTTAATCCTCTTGATATAGCTTTTATTACGGAATTATCTTTTGGATGCATAAGGTATAGAAAATTTCTTGATCTTTGGATGGATCATACATCAAAAATTACTCATAAAAAGCAGCCTCCAAAGTTAAGATGGCTTCTACATATAGGTCTGTATCAACTATTGAAAATGGATAAAATCCCATTTCCTGCTGCTATTTCTACCACTGTAGAAGTAGCTAAAAAAACAGATTTAAATGGTTTAGCGGGAACTGTAAATGCGATATTGAGAAATGCATCAAGAAAATTAGAACAAAAAATCTTTCCGGAATTATCTTCTGATAGAAAAGAAAGAATTTCATATCTTGAATCATTTCCATTATGGCTTGTGAAGGATCTTTATAAATGGGTCGGCAATAGCGAGGGTGAAAATATCATTAAGGCATTTAATAAAAAACCATCAATTGATTTGAGAATTAACCAATTAAAAACTAATTTAAATAACTTTTTGAAAGTACTTCATGAAAATAATATTGATGCTGAAATTATTAATGATTTACATAATGGAATTACTTTAAAATCTAATCCAAGATCAATAAAAAATTTACCAGGATATAGTGATGGACTTTGGACAATTCAAGATAGATCTTCTCAGTGGATAGCACCTCTCTTAAATCCAAAAGAAGGTGAAAAGATTTTAGATGCTTGTGCAGCTCCAGGAAGTAAGTCTACCCACCTTGCAGAATTAACAAATGATAGTGCAGAAATCATTGCCGTAGATAGATCAGCAAAAAGATTGAAAATACTGCAATCAAATTTAGAAAGGTTAAATTTGAAATCTGTTAATACCCTTAAGGCTGATGCTACGAGTTTGATTGAATTAAATCCTAAGTTTATATCTTATTTTGATAAGATTTTATTAGATGCTCCATGTTCAGGCATTGGAACTCTTTCCAGGAATCCAGATTCTAGATGGTCTTTAAGTGAAGAAAAAATAAAATCTTTAACTTTATTACAGGAAAAACTTTTGGAGAATATTTTCCCTCTTTTGAAAAAAGATGGTACTTTAGTTTATTCAACCTGTACTATTTGTCCTGATGAAAATAATCTATTAATTGAACGATTTATTGAAAAAAACAAAACTTTAAAATTGATTAGCCAAAAGCAAATTTTACCTAGCTTGGATTATCCTGGTGATGGATTTTATTCTGCAATAATTTCTTATAAATCTTAAAAATATAATTTATTTTTTAATTGGAATTTTATAAATTTTAGATATGAACTTTTTCCATAAATAAGCTGCATTCCCACTAGATAATTCAGATTCCTTGTTATCGTCGTAACCTATCCAGATCCCTGTTGTAAGGTTATCAATGGAACCAATAAACCAGAGATCTTTATTTCCATCAGATGTTCCTGTTTTCCCATAAATTTGCTTTCCTTCTATAAAGGCTGCTTTTGAAGTCCCTTCTTTTACAGATTTTTCAAGAAGTTTATTTATTTTCTTGTTTATTTTTAAATCTAATATTTTCTTGGAAATAGATTTATTTCTCCAAATAGGTTGTTTTTTAAATGATTCTATTTTTTCTATGATTTCAGGGCTTTGAATATTCCCATTATTGTTTATTGCAGAATATGCATTTGTGATGTTTAAAAGATTATCTCCGTAAGAGCCAATAGCTAATGAAGGGTATTCCTCAAACTCTTGCTTATAACCTAGTCCAAATGAATTTGCTAAATTAATAATATTTTTTAAGCCGATTTTTTTTGTTAATGATATTGGAACGATATTTGATGAACTTTTAAATGATTCAATCAAAGATATTGAACCTCTATAGTCTTCTGAAAAATTCTTTGGGCAATAACTTTCCCAGCATATTGGTAAGTCTTCAAATTTATCGCTTAATTGTATTCCTTCTATTAATGCAGCAGCATAAGTGATTATTTTAAAAGTAGAACCTAAAGGTCTTACAGATGAAATCACTCTATTGTATTCATTAATTGATGGATTTTTGCTGGTTATCATTGTCCTGATTAGTCCTGTGTTTGATTCGATAGATAACAGAGCAAATTCAAGTTCTCTGGGCCCAGCATATCTTGATATTTTTTGACCTTTTTCTTGCCAATCTTTATTGATAGAAGATTTAATTTCTAAAAACTTATAATCATTTGTACTTCCAATTTTTTTATCTGTTTCCTGAAGAATAAAGTTTATTAGTAATTTATCATCTAAAAAATTATCCCCTGTTTGATAATTTAATTTTATTTTTTCTTTAATAGCCTTATTCTTATTTGCAAGAGAAATATATCCATCAACATACATTGATTCAAGAACTTTATTTCTATTTTTAACAGCTAGATCTAAATTTTGATAAGGTGAATAAATTGATGGAGCTGGAGCTAATCCTGCAATTAATGCGATCTCTGATAATGTCAATTCTTCTATAAATTTCCCAAAATAAACTTGGGCAGCCTCGTTTACCCCGTATGCTCCTGATCCTAGATAAATATTATTTAAATATAATTTTAAAATTTGATTTTTGTTATATCTAAATTCAAGTATGAGTGATATAAATATTTCTTTGATTTTTCTTTGAAAACTTAAATCATTATTTAGAAAAAGTAATCTAGCAACTTGTTGTGTAATCGTACTTCCTCCCTCTTTAACATAACCACTTCTAATATTTTGAATAAGGGCTCGTGAAATACTTTTTAAATCTATTCCATTATGTTTATAAAATTTTTTATCCTCAGAAGATATAAAAGAATTTTTAAGAAAAAATGGAATTTTATGATAAGTATCATCTATTTCAAATTTGCGGCTTAATTTGCTTAGTATCTTATTATCAGAAGATGATATTACATAAGAATATTTGGTTTCCCGAAACTTTTTATTTTTAGATAAGTCAAACTTTAACGTGTTAAATAATAAGCTAAAAAGATAAAAAGATATTCCAGAAAAAATTAATATTGGAATTATTAAAACAAAAGATTTGAATTTAATCTTTTGCACCTTAAGCAACTAAAAAACTATGTCCTATCGCTAAAGCTGTAACTAACATTCCAGTTATAAGGAACGGCTGGGCACTGGCTTGATATTTGACATCAAACTTTAGGGGATCTCTTAGTAACCACATATCTTGAAATGTAATTTGTGGAATTACCAATAAAACCAAAATTACAGAGGCTAAATGTTGACCAATAATGACTAATACTACAACCATTGCTAATTGAAAAATGTCAATCAGTCCTGCACTTATTCTACTTGCATTTTTAATTCCAAATACTACTGGTAGAGAATTTAAGCCTAGCTTCGAGTCTCCTTCAACACTTTTGAAATCATTAATAACAGCAATTCCAAGTCCTGAGAGACTATAAGCAAGTGTTAGTATCGCAGTTACGATAGTTAATTTCCCAAACAAGGCTTGTCCTGCCCACCAAGGTAAAGCTATATAAGATGCTCCTAATGCATAATTCCCAAGCCAACCATTCTGTTTTAATTTGAGTGGCGGAGCCGAATATATATAACTAACAAAGGAACCTCCTGATGCCAAAAGTAAGACTGAGGGGAAGCTGTGCTTAGCATATAAATCTAATAGAAAAGCAACTACTAAACCCGCAATAAGTAATACCCAGATTTGTATTTTTACATCTTTAATTGAAATTTTCCCAGAAGGAATTGGTCTATTTGGTTCATTAATTGCATCAATTTCTTTATCAAAAAAATCATTTATGGTTTGGGTATAACCAGCCAGAAGTGGTCCACTCATAAGCATACATGCTAACGAAGCTAGAACATTACTAAATGTCCATTCAAAATTCCCACTTGCAGCTGCTCCACATATAACTCCCCATATCAAAGGGATCCACGTTATGGGTTTCATTAACTGTATACGGAGTTTCCATATACTTGATGTCTCTGAGGCGCCCTTAATTCCTAATAGTTGTTTTGGATCATTCACTTTACTCTTAACCTTTCTCAATTTCTTCTGGGAAAAACCAATTTTGCTCACCATTCTGAAATTTTGCGGTGATTCCAATACTTCTTCCGTCTGTCATTTTATAGCCTGTTATTACGGCTTTAGGATTCGAGGATATTTGATCGATTAATTTAGCTGGTAGTCTATCTTTTACTTTGTTAATGTTAATTTTGATTTTACTACCGATTTTAGGTAATAATTTTGTTTCAGCCATAAGAGGTAAAATGGAAGCTATTATGCAAGATTAACAGCATTTGGACAATTTTTACTAAAATGGTAGCTCTTCGTTTAATTCCTTGTTTAGATGTCGCCCATGGCAGAGTGGTTAAAGGTGTAAATTTTGTTAACTTGAGAGACTCAGGAGATCCTGTTGAATTGGCTTGTAGGTATTCTGATGAGGGCGCAGATGAATTAGTATTTTTAGATATTAGAGCTAGTGTAGAAAATAGAAATACATTAGTTGACCTTGTTTCTAGGACCGCAAAATCAGTAAAAATCCCGTTTACAGTAGGTGGAGGAATAGATTCTGTTTCTTCAATTAATGATCTTTTAAGAGCTGGAGCGGACAAAGTGAGTTTGAATTCTTCTGCTGTTAGAAATCCAGATTTAATTTCTAAAAGTTCTAGAGAATTTGGTAATCAATGTATCGTGATAGCAATTGATGCTAAAAGAAAAGTTAATAAAACTGATGAATGGGAGGTGTATGTAAAAGGAGGGAGGGAAAATACTGGAATAGATGTATTAAGTTGGGCAAAGAAAGTTGAGGAGTTAGGTGCAGGGGAAATTTTGCTTACTTCAATGGATGGTGATGGCACGCAGAATGGATATGATTTACATCTGACTGAATCTGTTACCAATATTGTTAACATCCCAGTGATTGCTTCTGGAGGAGCAGGTAGTTTAGAAGATATCTATGATGTTTTCAATGAAGGCAGGGCATCTGCAGCACTTTTAGCATCATTACTGCATGATCAGAAACTTTCTTTAAGAGAAATAAAGACTTTCCTCCTCGAAAAAAAACTTCCAATTAGACCATATGAATAAAAAATTAAATTTAATACCAAAAAGTAAAAAGTTAAAAATTTAAAAATGAAATTCACAAAAACTATCGAAGTCAAAAATATATTTAATAAAATTTCTCATAAATATGACTTTTTAAATAATCTATTAAGTTTTGGGCTGCACAGATTATGGAAAAGAAAATTAGTTAATTTATTGGAACCTTTAAATGGTGAAGATTGGGCTGATTTATGCTGTGGAACTGGAGATTTAGCATTTTTAATTTCTGAGAGAGTTAGTCCAAGGGGTTCAATTACTGGGATTGACAGTGCAGAGAATATCGTAAATATTGCAAAAAAAAAATCAGAGCTTAAAAAAAATAAATTTATTAAGTGGGAAATTAAAGATGTATTAGAAATTAATGATTATTCAAAAAAATTTGATGGGATTTGCATGTCATATGGACTTAGAAACTTGAATAATGTTGAAGAAGGAATAAAAAAAGTTTTTGATCTTTTGAAGGATAAGGGAAGGGCAGGATTTTTGGATTTTAATCACTCAACAAGAAACTCTTTATCCAATATTTTTCAGAAAATTTATTTGAGATTAATAGTAGTAACCATTTCGCGGCTTTTTAATTTAAGTCCAGAGTACGCATATATTGAAAAAAGTATTAGAAATTTTCCAAAAAAAAATATGCTTATAAATATTGCTAAGGAAGTTGGATTTAAAAAAGCTGAATATAGGACTATTGGGGGGGGGCAAATGGGAATACTAATTTTAACTAAATAAAGAATTTAGTTTTTTATTTTTCTCCAACAAAAAGAACACTTTCCCCATCTTTTGATTTCGCCCTCAGGAGTAGGGGAATTACAGAGAGTACAAATGCACATATTATTTTGATGAATTCTGCTTGGATGCTTTGCCCAAACTATCTTTGCATTACTAGCTTTGATATTTTTATTTTTAATTTCATAATTTTGTATTATTTTTATCTCATTCAAAGTTATTCCAATTTTCTCGATTCTCTCTTTTAATTTATGCTTGTTATAGATTAAAGCTTGGCGCCACTGTGGATGATTTACTGCAATAGTAAGTATTTTTTGTTCGATATTTAATGGTTTGCATTCTTGAAATAGTTCCAATCCGATTAAGTTCTTCCAATTTTCGTTGATTTTAGAAAGTTTATCTAAGTCTCCGAAGGATTTTTTGAAATTATCAAGACAATTTTTTAATGGATGTGGATTCCTTCTATTCACTATTGGCAAATACTGTTTGTCCAATTTGTAAAATTTACTTATTAAGACTAAAGTTAATCTAATCTTCAAAAAGATGCTCGTTGTTTTAATAAAGAATTTGTGAAAGTTTTTGGATCTGCAGCTAAGACAGTTTTTTGTTTAAAAAAAATTCAGGGTCAATATCCAACCTGGAGACTTCATTACAAAATAAAATGTAAAAGTACCGAAAATGAGCTCACAAACTTGCTTGAATATTCTGAAATAAAGAAAAACCAGCCAGTAGCGATAATCGCTAGAGAGCAGTTCTCAGGGGTTGGCCAAAATTCAAAAACTTGGGTTTCTCCAAAAGGCGGGATTTGGTTAAGTGCAGCTTACCCAATATTTTCAAAAGAATTTGCATGTCAAATATTTAATTTGTCTTTAGGGATTAAGTTATGTGAAATGCTTAGACAAGAGAATATAAATGTTTGTTTGAAATGGCCAAATGATATTTTTTTTGGTTCAAAAAAGTTGATTGGATTTTTACCAAGGGTAATAACAAGAGGCAAAGAAATTATCTATGTAAGAATAGGACTTGGCATGAATTTTTTAAATTACACTCCATCAGAAGGTATTTCACTATCAAAAATACTTCAAACTAAAAATATTAATCATCATTATTGGACAGCCAAAGTTCTTAAAGCTTTTAATGATGCAATTGAATGTAATAAGAAAAAAGAATATGTGATTAAATCTGCAAATAAGTTTCTTACTAAAAGTTTTTTACCTAGTGGTTATTGTCCTCATTCATGGATGATTAGAGATATTGACTCGAATGGGAATTTAAGAATTGAAAATGAAACTCAACTGAAGGTAATTAGAAGATTTTGAATTTAATTAACTTTTAATTCAACTATTCTTCCATCCTTAAATCTGGCTATTTTTTTTGCGCGATTTGCAACTTCATCTTCATGCGTAACTAAAACTATAGTTATTCCAGATTCATGCAGCTTGTCAAAAAGATCTAATACATCTTCAGTGGTTTTTGAATCTAGTGCTCCAGTAGGTTCGTCTGCTAACAAAATTGCGGGGTTATTGATAATAGCCCTCGCAATAGCAACTCGTTGTTGTTGACCTCCGGATAATTGGTTTGGGCGATTATTCATTCTTTCTGAAAGGCCAACTTTTTTTAAGGCATTCTTACCGCGCTCTAATCGTTTTTCAGGATCAATCCCAGCATAAATCATCGGCAAAGTTACGTTTTCAAGTGCAGTTGCGTCTGAAAGAAGATGAAATTGTTGAAAAACGAAGCCCAATTTTTGGTTACGTATTTCCGCAAGCTCATCATCAGATAAATTCTCAACAGGAATACCATTTAATTTATAAATACCTTCAGATGGTCTATCTAGACATCCAATAATATTCATAGCTGTACTTTTGCCTGAGCCACTAGCTCCCATTACAGCTAAATAATCACCTTTATAAATTTCTAAGTTTATGCTGTCTAAGGCTTTAACTGTTAGATCCTCTTTTCCATATGTTTTAGATATATTTTCTAAACTAGCAACTTTCTTAGACATTTATCGAAGAATTCTTCTATGTAATATTGTTTGCTGTCGCAATAATATCTTGTAAGAAAGGAGTTTCTGAAACTGCTGTATTAGCTAATTTAAAAAGAGGATTAGAAAGGATTCCTCCAAGAGCAGTTACTGCGACGCAAGTATAAAGTGCAATTCTCAAGGGAGGTAATCCTACAATTCCCCAATTAATTTCAGGATATGATTTGACTATTTCGGAAGCTTCCTGTGGCTCTTTAACTACCATCATCTTTATCACTGAAATGTAGTAATAAATAGATATTACTGAAGTTACTAATCCAATTATTACTAATAGATATTGATGATTTGCCCAACCTGCAAAGAACAAGTATATCTTTCCAAAAAATCCTAACATTGGAGGTAAACCTCCAAGAGATAAAAGACAAAGGCTTAAGCCTAATGTAATGAGAGGATCTTTTTGGTAAAGTCCTGAGTAATCAAGAATTCTGTCAGAACCAGTTCTTAGTGAGAAAAGAATTACACAAGAAAATGCACCCAAATTCATAAATAAATATGCAGCCAAATATAAAACAGCTGCTGATAAACCATCTTGTGTGCCAGATACTATTCCAATCATTACAAACCCGGCTTGCCCAATAGAACTGTAAGCTAGCATCCTTTTCATTGAGGTTTGAGCTAGAGCTACAACATTTCCTAGAGCCATGCTCAATATGGCCAAAATGGTAAATAAAAGTTTCCATTCTTCATCAAAAGAAGAGAAAGTTGTGCTTAATATTCTTATTGCAAATGCAAAGCCCGCTGTTTTTGAGCCGACAGATAAAAAAGCTACTACGGGTGTAGGTGAACCCTCATATACATCAGGAGTCCATTGATGAAAGGGAACAGCAGCAATTTTAAATGCAACTGTTGATAAAACAAATACAAGAGCCAGTGACGTAATAAAAGATGGCTTATTTATTATCTCTAAACCTATTGTCGCTAAGTTTGTTGAACCACTTAATCCATAAAGAAAAGAGGATCCATATAAGTAGACAGCAGCAGCAGCTGATCCAACAAGGAGGTATTTTAAGGCTGCTTCTGAACTTCTTGGATCTCTCTTGAGATAACCAGAAAGTAAGTAGCTTGCTACAGATAAAGTCTCTAAAGATATAAATACACTAATAAGGTCAGTAGATCCACACAAAAGCATTGCTCCAAGGGTGGCCGAAAGAACTATCGCAGCAAACTCGCCAATTGGGCTACCACTTTGTTCTGTATATCGCCAGCTTATAAGTAAAGAAACTAAGGTTGATAAAGAAATTATTGCTCTAAATGCGATTGCCAAATTATCTGAATTAAAAGAACCAAGGAATGCGCTTCCTACTGGATTACTCCATTGCAATGCCAAACCTACAAGAGAGCTTCCAATTGATAAGTAGCAAATTATTGGTGCCCATTTTGATGCAGTTTTTTCTCCAGCTAAATCTACAAGAAGTGTTCCAACAATACCTAGTAAAATAAAAGCCTCTGGAATAATGGCTTGTGCATTTAAATTAATTGTAAAGATTTCGTTGGGCACTTTATTAAATTGGATTAAATTAGATGTTTGATTGTAAGGGTCTAAGAGTTAATCTTAACTTGATTATAATTTGTGGGTATGAATTTTGAAATTTTCAGAAGAAATTACTTGAAAAAACTTCAAATAATCATAATATGCCCTAACTGAACAAAAACACCAATTTTTGAAATAAACCTTGGATCACACACTTGTTATTGTTGAAAGTCCCACCAAAGCAAAAACTATAAGAAAGTTTTTGCCTTCTAATTATGAAGTTCTAGCTTCAATGGGACACGTAAGAGATCTTCCAAAAGGAGCTGCTGAAATACCTGCGGCGGTTAAAAAGGAAAAATGGTCAAGGATAGGAGTTAATACAACAGAAGATTTTGAACCACTTTATATAGTTCCAAAAGATAAGAAAAAGGTTGTTAAAGAGTTAAAAGATGCATTGAAAGGTGCGACCCAGCTATTACTGGCAACTGATGAAGATAGAGAAGGAGAGAGTATTAGCTGGCATCTCCTGCAAATACTTAAGCCTAAAATACCAACTAAGAGAATGGTTTTTCATGAAATTACGAAAAAGGCAATTAATAAAGCTTTAGACCAAACAAGAGAAATTGATATGGAACTTGTTCAGGCTCAAGAAACAAGAAGAATCCTGGACAGGCTTTTTGGATATGAATTATCTCCTTTACTTTGGAAGAAGGTAGCCCCACGATTATCTGCTGGTCGAGTTCAATCAGTTTCTGTAAGACTTCTTGTTAGGAGAGAAAGAGAAAGAAGATCCTTTAAAAAAGCTAGTTACTGGGGAATTAAAGCTTCCCTAGTAAAAGATAATGTTACTTTCGAAACTAAATTGTTCAGTTTAAACGGTCAAAGAATTTCTAATGGTTCAGATTTCGATGAACAGACGGGCAAATTAAAACAAGGCAACAAATCTTTAATAATTGGAGAAGAAAAAGTAAATGATTTATTGAAGACTTTTTCCTCAGAAGATTGGTTAGTCTCAAAAATCGAAAAAAAGCCATCCATTCGTAAGCCAGTTCCTCCATTTACAACTAGCACATTACAGCAAGAAGCGAACAGGAAGCTTCGTTTGTCTGCAAGAGAAACTATGAGATGTGCACAAGGTCTATATGAGAGAGGTTTCATAACATATATGAGAACTGATTCGGTTCATCTTTCCGAACAAGCGACAAGAGCTGCAAGAGAATGTGTCAGTTCTATGTATGGAAAAGAATATTTATCTGACTCACCAAGACAATTTAGTTCAACTGCAAGAAATGCTCAAGAAGCACATGAAGCTATTAGACCGGCAGGCGAGGCATTTAAAACACCTAAGGAAACTAATCTAACTGGTAGAGACTTATCTCTTTACGATTTAATTTGGAAAAGAACTGTAGCTAGTCAAATGGCGGAAGCTAGGCTAACAATGATTAATGCTGAAATTAGCGTGGGGGACGGATTATTTAAATCGAGCGGGAAAAGTATTGATTTCGCAGGATTCTTCAGAGCTTATGTAGAGGGAAGTGATGACCCAAGTTCATCCCTTGAACAACAAGAAATTATTCTCCCGAACTTAACAACTGGAACATGTCTTGTAGTTTCTAATAAGGAATCTACTTTTCATGAAACTAAACCTCCTGCAAGATATACAGAGGCGGCATTAGTTAAAGTACTTGAAAAAGAAGGGATTGGAAGACCTTCTACCTATGCAAGCATTATTGGGACAATAGTGGATAGAGGTTATGCGAATATATCCTCCAATACTTTGGCTCCAACGTTTACAGCTTTTGCGGTTACTGCTTTATTAGAAGAACATTTTCCTGATCTGGTTGATACTACATTTACCGCAAAAATGGAATCTTCATTGGATGAAATATCTTCAGGTAATCTTGAGTGGCTACCATACCTCGAAACTTTCTATAAAGGTAAAAATGGTTTGGAGGTAAAAGTTCAGAAAACAGAGGGTGATATTGATGGTAAAGCTTATAGACAAGTTGATTTCGAAGACCTTCCTTGCGTAGTCAGAATAGGCTCTAACGGACCTTGGCTTGAGGGAACAAAAATTGATGAATCTGGTAATGAAATTCAGGCGAAAGGTAATCTTCCAATGGATATTACTCCTGGAGATTTAGATATAAAGCAAGTTGATCAAATTTTAAGTGGCCCATCAGATCTTGGAACTGATCCAAAAACTGGGGAGAAAGTTTTTTTAAGATTTGGCCCCTATGGACCTTACGTGCAATTGGGGAATAATGATCAAGATAAAGCTAAACCAAGAAGAGCTTCATTACCTAAAGAGTTGAAAACTGATGATCTAACTCTAGATGAAGCTCTTGTACTTTTAAGTTTGCCCAGATTGTTAGGAGTACATCCTGCAGGAGGAGTTGTTGAGGCTGATAGAGGAAGATTTGGCCCTTATATCAAATGGATTAAAAATGAAAATGAATCTGAAAACAGATCCTTAAAGAAAGAGGATGATGTTTTTACAGTTGATATAAATCGAGCATTAGAAATTCTTGCGATGCCAAAAATGGGTAGAGGTGGTCAAGAGGTACTTAAAGACTTTGGAAAGCCTAAAGAATTTAAAGAAAAAATTCAAATATTAAATGGAAGATATGGGGTCTATTTAAAATGTGGCAAAACTAATGTTTCGCTTGCAAAAGATACTGACTTAGAAAAATTCACCATAGATGATGCTATATCTCTTTTAGAAGAAAAACTAAAAGATAAAAAAGGCCCAATTTTAAAAAAAACAAAGATAACTAATAAAAAAACTAAAAGGAAAACGAAAAGTTAGAAAAACATGATTTTAAAAAAAAAAGATATTTTTTTATTTATTTTTTTAATTGTCTTACAATCGTGCTCTGGAGGGAGGATTGGAAATTTTCTTGATAGTAGTTTCAATGATTTAGAAAAAATAAGCAAAGATGAAGATTTACAAAATAATTTAGTAAATAAAAAAATATTAGTAAAAGAGAAAAAAGAGATTAATGATAAAAAAAACAAAAAAATAAAGAAAGTAGAAAAGCCAAAAACTTTTTCAGAAAATAAAAAAATATTAGTAAAAGAGAATAAAGAGATTAATGATAAAAAAAACAAAAAAATAAAGAAGGAAGAAAAGCTAGAAAATTTTATCGAAAATAAAAAAAATATAAATTCAGAAAAAATACCAAAACAAAAAAGTAATAAAATTAAGAATTCTTCAAAAAAAAGAAATATTGATCTTCAATCTTACAAAATAATATTCATCTTAAAAGATGTAGATCCAAAAGATCCTACTGAAGAATTAAGTTCCATATTAAGTAATTCTGAGGTAAATTTTGAAATAGAAAAGATTGAACGTATCGTAGATTCAAAAAATAAAAGTATGAATAAAAATTAACTAAAAATATTCAACAAAAAATGAAAATAACCACAAAAACTGAAGCATTAAATATTGTCGAGACCTCATATTTAGCATCTCTTTCGTCTTTATTGTGGGTGGCATTATATTATTTGCCAATAGGGGGAGCTTTATTAAGGTTGATTTTACCCCTCCCAATCATCCTGTTGCACTTGAGAAGAGGAACTAAAACTGCATTGGAAGGACTCCTAATACAATTTCTACTTTTATTCATAATTATGGGTCCTGTTAGAGGAACTTTATTTTTATTTCCATATGGGAGCTTGGCTTTTTGGTTGGGCTGGTGTTGGTTTAGAGAAAAAAGTTGGAGTTTTAGTTTAACTTTCGGAGTTATTATTGGAACACTTGGCTTTTTCCTACGAGTAATTGCATTATCTACGTTGGTTGGCGATAATCTTTGGGTTTTAATTACAAGAGCAAGTTATGGTCTAATAGAAAAGTTCATTGGATTATTAAATTTACCTTTTTCCCCCTCAATTTTAAGTATCCAATTAGGTGCAATTTTTTTAATAATTTTTCAAGAAATAGTTTATGTTTTAACAGTACATGTAGTTGCTTATTCTCTGTTTCCAAGATTTAAATTAAATATCCCAGATCCTCCAAGATTATTAAATAGCTTAATTGATTTAAGTAATTGAACAAAGTAAAAATGTATAGTACAGAATTAGGGATAAATTTATTTGGCAATGAATCCAATAAAAAAAGACAGCTAAATAAGATAGAAATACTGAGAAAAAATATTAATAACTTTAAAATATTTCTTTTAATTGCAGGTACTAATACATCTCAAATTCCAGGAATTTCCGCTGCAGGTATTAATGCAAAATCAAGGAGAACAACTGCGCTTGCAGATGCCGAATTTTTGCTTGAGGGTGCTTCAAAACATAATGAATATAAATTACCACTCCTCAATGCAGGAGTAACTCCGGCACTAATAAGTCATGTTTGTTCAAAGCTTATAAATATTTATCCAATTGTTGTTCCTCTGGGTATAGGAGCAAAGCCTTGTTTTAATCATTTGGTTGTAGAAGATAAAGATTTGGGCCCATCAAATTGTCTTACTACTGGTAAATCGATGACTAAAGAGAGAGTTTTAAATCTTTATGAAAAAGGTCTTGCGATAGGAAAATCATTAAAACAACCAGTTTTAATTTCTGAATCTGTACCAGGGGGCACCACAACTGCTCAGGCAGTAATGGAAGCTTTTGGTTTGCAGGTGTCTAATTTAGTAGGGAGTAGTTTATTTAAAGCTCCAAGAGAACTGAGAAGAAAAGTAGTTAAAAGAGGACTTTTCAATGCAAATTTCAAGACTGATTTCGACTCTTTTGATGTTTTAGCTGCGGTAGGTGATCCTTTCCAAGCTTTCTCAATGGGTCTATTAATTGGTGCCAGGTTAGCAAATCAGCCTGTCTTATTGTCTGGAGGAAGTCAGATGCTAGCGGTCATTTTACTTGCATTAGAATTCTTAGATGAAAAAAATAAAGATGACTTTATTGAAGATATTTTGATTGCGACTACTGGGTGGCTTTTGAAAGATAATTCTCTAAATGATTTATTAAATCTGATAAATGAAAAATATGATGTTAAATTATTAGGCTTAGGAAGTCCTTTAAATTTCAAATCTTCAAAATACAAAGAATTGAAGGATTATGAATTAGGTCATGTAAAAGAAGGTGTAGGCGCAGGTGGAATATCATTGCTTGCTTTCTTAGATGGATTTAAAAATGAAGAAATAGTTTCATTGTGTCAACAAAATCTGGAAATAATGAAGGGCCTAGGTCAAATTTCTTTAGAGAAGGATTGCTGAATGTTTTCAAAATTTGGAACAAGAAGAGAATTTTTAAATTATGGTAAGCTTTCGCTTTTATTTCTCTTAAACTCTTGCAGTAATCTTCCTAATAAAGTAAAAATTGCACTTCAAAATTCTTTTTATCCAGAATCTTTTAAAGATTCGATTCCAAAAGATTGGAAGCAGGAAAAAATTAATTTTGAAAATACCCAGCTACAAAAGAATAGAAACGCAATTTTAAATTCTGACTTTACTTTAATAAACGATGGATGGATTACTAGTCTAGATTTTGCAGAATTTAAAAAAATAAATGAATATCCATTGATCGAAAATTTGGATAAGAGATCGATAGATTTTTTGGCAAGTTTTAATCAAAGTCAGAGAAGTAAATTATTCCCTATCGGCGTAGTACCTTTTACAATTGTCATTAAAAATAATAAAGAATTAATAAATTCCGCCAGAACTTCTTGGGATTTTCTTCTTTCAAAAAAATTAACTGGGAAAATAATTTTTCCGCAAAGTCCCAGAATAATATTGTCAATTTCTCAAAAAATTAATTCATCTAATTCTTTAAAAAAACTCAAAAGCCAAGCAATGTTATTTGATGATAAAAATATGCTTAATTGGTTGATTAATTCTGATGCTTGTGTCGCAATAGTTCCTTATAGTATTTGCTCAAAATATTTAAAAATAGATCCAAGGCTTTCTTTAGTTTTCCCAAGCCAAGGCGTACCTTTGATGTGGCATTTCCTACTTAGTCGATCAAAACTAAATAATGCAATATTAATTAAATGGATTAAATCTTTAGAAAATAAATCAATAGTAGATAAATTAGTAAGCCAGGGTTGGTATCTACCCTTCAATAGTGATTATTTACAAAGTAAATATAAATCTGAGATGTTCCCCAACTCAGGCCCTTCAGAAAAATGTTGGGAAAATAGTTGGTCTTTCCCCGTCCTAACAAATGAACAAAAAATTAAACTTAAAAATTCATGGAATAAGTCTTTAACCCCATAATCTTTTTGTAGGAGTTTCAATTAATAAGTTGTGAGTTTCTTTTAATAAATTTGGTATATCTAATTGACTAGGACATTTAGGCAAACATTCATTACATGCTTTACAAAATGAGGAATTTTTTTCTTCCCACCAGTGGCCAGCTTTTCCTATTAGATTGTATCTTTCTTTTGAAAATTCTAATTGGCCATAACCAATAGATATATTCCTCAAACGAAGAATCTCTGGAATAGGTATTTCATTTGGGCATGGAAGACAAGATCTGCATTGTTCACATTTGGTTGAGCTTAATTTTTTATTAGCAACTTCCTCAATTTTATTCAGGGCACTTTTTTCAAGTTTTGTAAGCTTCTCGAATGAGTTTCTAAGTTTATTCGCAAATTCAAAATCTTTTTTATTTGTCGCCCCTAAGGATAAAGTCGTAATACCTTTTGCTAAGAGAAATCGATAGGCTAATTCTAATGGATGAAAAGGCTTAGAGGCCTCTAACAAAATATCACTTGGAGAATATAATCTACCGCCTTTATCCGCAGGCGATATTGCTAATACTCCCATACCTTTTTTTATAGCTTCCTCTGCCAAAGTAATTTTAGATTGATCTAAATAATGTAAATGTAGACTACAAAAACTAAAAACTTCACAGTTAATTGCTTCTTTAATTAATGAAAAACTTCCGTGTGAACTAAAACCAATTTGATCAACTAGTTCCTTCTCAAGTATCCATGATATGAATTTCTTACCCTCACCAGCTAGAACCCAATCTAGATGTTGTTTTAAGTTGAGACCGTGAATTGCAAGATTATTAATTTTCTTACGATTCAAATTTTTAAGAGACTTTTTAAAATTATTTTTTAAAAAGTCAAAATCACCATTTGGTAAAACTTTGGAAGTAATAACCCAATTTTTTTCTTCTATATTCTCCTCTATTGCAAGTTTTTTTATTGAATTTCCAATGAGTGATTCAGCATTACCATAAGAAGGCGCTGTTTCTATGTGGTTAATTCCTACATAATATGCATTTTTTATTACGCTATACATTTTTTCAAGACTTTCAGTTGCTCTCATTGTCCCTAAAGTGAATAAACTCACTTTCTCCCCTTTACCAAATGATCTTTTTTGTGAATTAATAATCATTTAAATATGATCAATTTCTTTTTATTTATTCTTTAATTTATTTATAGTTGAAAATCATTTAAAGTAAATTAAAGTAAATACAAAATTTTGCAAAAATTTTTTTCTTAAATCTATGTTCACAGGAATAATTCAATCAATTGGAAAACTAAAACAAGAAAAAAATATTTTAGAAATTGAAATTTTAGATAATTTGTTTGACATGGCAATCGGCGATAGCATAGCTGTTGATGGAATTTGTTTGACAGTTAAAGAGATTTTTCAAAATAAATTTACTGTTGATGTTAGTGAGGAAACATTAAAAAAAACAACTTTAGGAGTAAAGTCGAACCTATCTCAGATTGTTAATTTGGAGCCCGCTCTTAGAGTGTCTGACCGTCTAGGAGGGCATATAGTCAGTGGACATGTTGATGGCCTTGGAACAGTTGAGAATATAGAAAAATTAGAGAAATCCTGGCTTTTATCTATAAAGTGGAAAAATAATAATTTTTCGAAATATGTAGTTAATAAAGGCAGTATTTGTGTAAATGGTATTAGTCTTACAATTGCAAAATATGAGCAGGAAGGAGAAATATTTACTATTGCGATAATTCCTCATACTTGGCACAATACAAATCTGAATAAATTAAATGTCGGTGACTGCGTAAACCTTGAGGCAGATGCATTAATTAAATATGTGGAGAAATTACTTTTATTTAATAAAAATAGTAATCAAGATTTATCTTCAAAAAATATTTCTTCGGAATGGCTTAAAGAAAACGGTTGGTAAAAATATATTTTTTAATTTAATGGAATCAAATAAATTTTTTTTGAATCTTTTTTAAGATCGATTTTAAATTCCTGACCAGGTTTTAGACCTAATTTTTTGGTGTAGGCATTACCAATTAATAGGTTCCCATTGCCATGAACTTTAGTTTTGAATTCTGTTTGTCGGCCTCTTGAAGCTCTATTACCATTTTTCCCCTGGCGTCCATTAACTACCTTAAAACCCTTAGCTTCGATAAGCGCCCTATAAAAACTTTTTCTTAAGATTCTTCCGCTAGGACCTACGTACCCACAACCTTTTGCTATCTTATCTTCAGATTTTTTACTTAATAATTTTGCTTTTTCAAGAAGTTCTTTTCCTTCTAGCATTATCTGACAAATTTCTAACTATATATTCTTACTAAAAAGGAGAACTGTGGCAATATAAATTAATAAAAAATATATTTAATTTTTTAAAATTAATTTTTTATAAAAGATACAGAATAATAAATAAAATAACCCATATTCCATCTACAAAATGCCAGTACAATTCAACAGCTTCCAATGGAAACATATTTTGACTAGTTAATCTTCCACCATTGATTCTCGATTGCCAAGCAATAATTAAAATCATTAAAGTGCCTAAAGTGACATGTAATCCATGAAAACCAGTAAGAGCATAAAAAGTACTTGCAAATAAATTATCAGTTAATCCAAAAGGTAAATGAAAATATTCAAATAATTGACATATTAAAAATATAATTCCAAGAAAAGCAGTAAAAAATAACCATTTTTGGGAATCAGAATTTTTATCTTTTAAAAGTGCTTTACCTGCTTTATGGAAAGTTGCACTACTAACAAGTAATAAGATTGTATTGAGTGTAGGTATTGGAAGTTCTAATTCATAAATAGCACCATCAGGTAATGGATTTACTGCTTTATAAGTTAGATAAGCAGCGAAGAATCCTGCAAAAGTCATTCCGTCAGCAATTAGGAATGTTATAAGACCAAACATTCTGAAGTCTTCATGTGTTTCATTGACTTCAGAATTATTTTTTTGAATTTCTTTTGAGCTATCTAGTGTAGTCATATGTTTTTATTTCTGTTCAGAAATTTCTTTACCATAACCATATGGTTCTTCAACTAATGGAGCTTCTCCTTCCCAATTTTCAACTGGAGGTGGAGAAGATGTTAACCATTCAGGTGTAAGAGCATTCCAAGGGTTATCTCCAGCATTTTCTCCATTTCTAACACTAAGGAATACGTTAATTAAAAAAGGAATTGTACTTATAGCCATCAAAAGAGCTCCAAGGCTACTAATTTGATTAACTAACTGGAATTGAGGATCATATTCTGCAACTCTTCTTGGCATTCCATTTAAACCAAGCCAATGTTGAGGTGCAAAGCACAAGTTAAATCCAATAAAAGTTATGATAAAGTGTAAAATTCCTAATTTTTCATTGAGCATTTTCCCAGTCACTTTGGGGAACCAATGATAAATGGAAGAGAAAATAATAAAAACAGTCCCTCCATAAACTATGTAATGAAAATGAGCTACAACGAAATAGGTATCATGTACGTGAATATCGAAAGGTACCTGTGCCAACGCAACTCCTGTAATACCTCCAAAAACAAAATTTATAATAAATCCGCAAGAGAATAACATTGCACTATTAATGGAAATTTTACCTCCCCATAATGTTGCAACCCAATTGAAAAATTTTATGCCTGTTGGAACAGCAATAAATGCTGTGGCGATAGTAAAGAATAATCTCATCCAAGGGGGCGTTCCACTCGTAAACATGTGATGCGCCCAAACAACTAAACCTAAAACTACTATCCCCATTATTGAAAAAACCATTGTTGTATATCCAAACAGTGGTTTTCTAGCATGTACAGGAAGTATTTCGCTAACTAAACCAAAGGCAGGAAGGACCATAATGTATACAGCTGGGTGAGAATAAAACCAAAATAAATGCTGATAAACTACGACATTACCACCTAAAACAGGATTAAAAAAACCTGTATTAGCGATGATATCGAAACTAAGTAGAATTAAAGTGCCTGCTAAAACAGGAGTTGACAAAACAACTAATAGACTTGTTCCAAGCATTGCCCAACAATACATTGGCAATTGCATAAGTTTTAATCCTGGCCTTCTTAGTTTGATAATGGTCGCGATAAAGTTTATTCCACCAAATATAGAACTGCCTCCAAGTAATAGAACGCTCAGAATCCAAATAATTTGTCCCGATTGAGGAGTAGTTATGCTCAAAGGGGGATAAGCCGTCCATCCAGCTTGAGCAGCACCCTCAACAAAATAGCTTGCTACCAGCATCAAACCTGAAGGGGGAATTAACCAAAAAGCAACGGCATTTAATCTTGGGAATGCCATATCTCTCGCACCTACATAAAATGGAATTAAATAATTTCCAAAAGCACCATTAACTACAGGCACTATCCAAAGGAATATCATTATTGTTCCGTGTAGAGTTAAAACTTGGTTATAAACATCTCTCGGCATAAAGTCAGACATTGGACTAGCTAGTTCAATTCTTATAGCGCTCGCTAAGGTTCCTCCTATTAAATAGAAAAGAAAACCGCAGACTAAGTATTGTATCCCAATTACTTTATGATCAAGGCTAAAACTAAAGTATCTAAGCCAGCCTTTAGGTTGAAGGTTTTCATTATTAGTTTTTTGTGGATCAATTGATATTGTCATAAATTTACCTCTGGTTTTTTATTTTTGTTAAACCATTCGTTGTAATCAGATTCTTCTTCAACAATTATGGAGGCTCTCATTCCTCCATGATATGGGCCACATAATTCTGCGCAAATTATCGGATATTTTCCTACTTTTGTAGGAGTGAAATTTAGAATAGTAGGTTGCCCAGGAATAATATCCTGTTTAATTCTGAATTCTGGCACCCAAAAAGCATGAATGACGTCTTTAGATTCCATTCTCATTGATACTTTTTGATCAACAGGAACGTGTAATTCTCCTGATATGAAATTGCCCTTGGGATAATTGAATAGAAATGCAAATTGCATAGCTGAAACTTCAATTGATAAATTATTAATTGCTATTTCAGTATCAGAAGTTTGACTTATTCCAGCCCATATTTTTTCAGAATTAGAACTCATCATTTCATGGTTATGATTTAGTTCTTTCATCCCTCCCATTCGATCGTAGATGTTATAGCTATATAAACCTATTAACAAAACAATTATTGAAGGAATAATTGTCCATACAATTTCTAAGCTTAAATTCCCCTCTAAGGCTATACCATCTCCTATCTGATCATTTCTTTTCCTGAACTTAAATAAGCTGTAAATAACAGCTATTGTCATTCCTATAAAAATAATTAATCCAGTGATGAAAAGAATTTTAAAAAGTTCATCGTAAATTGGTGCATTAATACTTGCTTCCGCAGGAAGCAAATTTACATTAAAACCAATCCAAAAAGATATAGCAAAAACGAGTGAAATAATTAGTATTAAATAAATGTTTTTATTTAACAAGTGATCTCTAAAAATATGTTTTTTATATACTCAAGATATTCAATTTTTTTAATCCTGCATCCTTTGTTAAAAGAAAAACATTTAAATTCACAACTTCTTAAGATTTATGAAATAAAAGGCGTATTATTAATAACTTTTTAGAGTTAATTGTCAGGGAAAAAAGATTAAATTAGTAAATTATTTTTTAAATTAAACATATTAATTTTTAATTAATGTTTGGTTTTTGAATCTAATTTATTATGCAAATTAATAGGTTTTATCCATTTGATTAATAGCCAATTATATAAATCAAAATATCTGACAATTTTTAAAAGGTTGGGAATTCATAGTGTATTTGCACTTATCGCACTAATCGTAATTGGAGGAGCTACGAGAGTCATGGAGGCGGGACTTGCCTGTCCAGATTGGCCATTATGTTATGGATCTTTTTTGCCTTTTAACCATATGAACCTAAGAGTATTTCTAGAGTGGTTTCATCGTCTAGATGCTTTTCTGGTTGGAATATTAATTCTTTCTAAATTTGCGCTTTCACTTATTTGGAAAAATGAAATTCCAAATTGGTTACCTAAAACTTATTCATTATTACTTTTTCTCGTTATTGTCCAAGGATCCTTTGGAGCTTTAACAGTAATAAACCTGCTTGATTCATATACTGTTACTGGTCATCTTTTAATAGCTTTTTTACTTCTCATTACAACAATTTCAATAAATCAAAATTTAGAAAATGACGACATTGAAGAGCCATTAATTTGGTGGAGACTATTATTTTTTGTTCCACTTTTACTTACTCTGATTCAATCTTTTATTGGAGTAAGGCTTTCATCAACTTGGTCAGCAAATATTTGCTTGTCTTTTAATAAACGATGTCTAATTCTAGATACTCATAAATTATTTGCTTTTCCAATTACTTTCTCAATTTTATTGATTATTGCTATTGCAATTTATAAAAGAAGTTTGCTTAATGAAAATTGGAAATATCTCATAACACTTATTTTTCTCTTGTTTTCCCAAATTACTTTGGGTGTTTTAAGTCTTAAAACAAATTTGAATGAACCTATTTTTATTATCGGTCATCAACTTAACGCCTCCTTATTTATTGCGATATTAACAACATTAATTTTTAGAAATCCTTTTACCAAAAAAGGTCTAAACCACTCCCTTAATCCCCAAACGGTCGGTATCAACTCATGAACAGTAGTAACTTAGAAAACTTGAACTATAAATCTTCAATTAGGGATGAAGTTGTACCTTCAAGAAAAAGATTAACTTTACCACCTTGGCTTGAAGTAGCAAAACCTAGATTAATCCCACTTTTATTGGCAACAACTTTGGGAGGAATGGCTTTAACAGAAGAATGGCCTTTGTCTTCGCCGAAACTTATTTGTACTTTAGGAGGAGGAGCTTTGGCAGCAGCAGCAGCAGGAGCTCTTAATTGTTTGTGGGAAATGGAACTAGATAAGAGGATGACAAGAACTAGCAAAAGAGCCTTGCCAGCAGGAAAGTTGTCATCTGAAACTGTATTTTTAGCTGCAGTATCATGTACTTTGGCAGCTTCGATGCTTTTAGTAAGTGGTGTAAATTATTTGGCTGCGGGTTTAACTCTTCTTGGTTTATTTAGCTACGTAATTTTATATACAGTTATTTTGAAACCTCGTACAACAAAAAATATTGTTTTCGGAGGAGTTGCTGGCGCGATACCACCCTTAGTGGGAGCATCTGCTGCTACAGGGCATGTAGGTCTTAGTGGTTGGTGGTTATTTAGTCTAGTAATGTTATGGACCCCAGCTCATTTTTGGGCACTTGCAATTTTGTTGAAGGATGATTACGCATCTGTTGGTATTCCTATGCTCCCTTCTGTTAAAGGATCTGTTTTTACTGCTAAAGCGATTTCTCGTTACGGATGGGCAACAGTTTTAATGAGTATTATGGGAGTCTTTGCTTTACCTGAAGGGGGTCTCTTATACGGCATTATGTTATTACCGTTTAATGGAAGACTTTTGCAATTAATAAATGAATTAAAGAAATCTCCTGATGATCTTTCAAGAGCAAAGTCTCTTTTTAGGTGGTCAATTCTTTATATGTTTGGCATTTGTCTTTTGTTATTAATTTCTAGAACCCAACTATCCGTAGAATTTGAGGAGCAATCTATGCAAATATTTTCATCTATAGTGTTCCTGCTTAGTAATTAAATTAGATGTAAAATGTTTTTTAAGTAAATTGTAATTTTGATGATTTATATAAAAGTTAAAGGGCTCTCAAAATCTTATTTAGATATCAAAGCATTAAAAAATTTATCGTTGGAAATTGAAGCTGGCACATTATTTGGAATACTAGGTCCAAATGGTGCTGGTAAATCAACACTAATAAAAATACTCGCTACTTTAATTGAGCCTGATAGTGGAGAAGTTTTTATAAATAATGTTGATCTGATAAAAAATTCAAAGAAAATTAGAGAATTAATTGGTTATGTTGCCCAAGATATTGCACTTGATAAAATATTAACTGGACGAGAACTTTTGGATTTTCAATCAGATTTATACCACATTACCAAAAACAAAAAATTTGAAAGGATAAAGAAATTAATAGATCAATTAGAAATGAATGATTGGATTGATCGTAAGTGCGGAACTTATTCAGGGGGAATGAAAAGAAGAATAGATCTGGCAGCTGGACTTTTACATTTGCCCAAAGTATTAATTTTGGATGAACCTACAGTTGGTTTAGATATTGAAAGTAGAAATATCATATGGCAACTTTTGAAAGATTTGAGAAATAATGGAATGACTATTATTTTAAGCAGTCACTATCTTGATGAAATAGATAAATTGGCAGACAAATTAGTGATAATTGATGATGGAAGAGTTATAGCACAAGGGGCTCCTGGAGAACTGAAAAATAAATTAGGAGGAGATAGAGTAACTTTGAAAGTAAGAGAATTTAGTAATCAGGAAGAAGCAAAAAATATATGCCAAATTTTATCTTCAATAGATGGAATTAGTCAGATTATCATAAATGAAGCTCAAGGTTTCTCGATAAATTTTGTAGCAGATAAGGAAAAAGATTTACTCACGAAGCTCAAAGTGGAATTGGCCTTCTCAAAGTTTGAAATTTTTTCTCTTACTCAAAGTCAGCCAAGCTTGGATGATGTATATCTTCAGGCAACCGGGAAAACATTATTGGATGCCGAAATTTCTATGGCAGGTAAAAGAGACCTTAAAAAAGAATCAAAGCAATCAATGCGATAAAAAAATCTTGTTAACTAACTATAATGAGAATTAATTACTGCTAATTATGGAATTACAACAGTATAATTTATTTTTTTTATATCAAGAAACATTTGCCTTAACAAAGAGATTATTTATTCAATTAAAAAGAAGACCATCAACTCTTTTAGCTGGAATATTACAACCTATAATTTGGCTTTTTTTATTTGGGGCATTATTCTCTAAAGCTCCTGAAGGTTTTTTACCAGGAGTTGATTCTTATGGGAATTTTTTAGGAGCAGGACTTATTGTTTTTACTGCTTTTAGCGGAGCCCTAAACTCTGGTCTTCCTTTAATGTTTGATAGAGAGTTTGGATTTCTTAATAGATTACTTGTGGCTCCTTTAACCAGTAGATTATCTATAGTTTTATCTTCTTTTTTTTACATAACAATCCTGAGCTTTGTTCAGAGTATTGTAATAATGGTTGTTTCATACACTTTGGGATATGGATGGCCCAACTTATATGGTTTAGGAATTGTCTTTACAACACTAATTCTATTGGTTCTTTTTGTGACATCAATAAGTTTATGTTTGGCGTTTGTTTTGCCTGGACATATTGAATTAATCGCTCTTATATTTGTGATAAATTTGCCTCTTCTTTTTGCAAGTACTGCGTTGGCTCCAATTTCTTTCATGCCAAATTGGCTTGGGTGGATAGCTTCATTAAATCCATTAACTTTTGCGATCGAACCTATTAGGACTGCTTATACAGAAACTATGAATTTAGAATTAGTGGCTTTACATGCTCCATATGGTGATTTAACTTGTAAGAGTTGTATATCAATTTTATTTTCTTTAACAGTTTTATCCTTGATTATCATAAGGCCTCTGTTAAATAAGAAGTTAAATTAATAAATTTATGCTTTTAAAAAATCATCTAATAGAAGTTTTTAAAAAAGCCTCTTTAGAAAATAATTTTTTGCTTAAAGAAAATATTGTTCTTAAGTGGGTCCATAGATTTGGGATTGATTCTTTAAATGATTTATTAATTCATAGTCCAGTAAAAAAGGAAAATTATGAAGAAGAAAATGAAGAACAAATAACTTTAATTGATGAAAATTATGAAAAAGAAAATGAAGAACAAATTAAGCTTGAGTCTTTTAAAAATTTAGAAAATTTAGAAGAAACAAATTGTGAATCAAATTACTTAAAAATTTCTAAAAATAATCAAGTTTTTAATACTAAAAAAGATTCTAATCAAATAAATACATATATTAAAACCCCAAAATTACCACTTCCTAATATTAAAAATTTAAGAAAATGGATTAATAAAGATAAAAAAGCTAGTTAGCTTTTTACATCATACCTGGCATACCCATTCCGCCCATACCTGGCATACCCATTCCTCCCATACCTGGCATGCCCATGCCTCCCATTCCACCCATACCTGGCATACCCATTCCGCCCATACCTGGCATGCCCATGCCTCCCATTCCACCCATTGGATCTCCACCTTGCCCTCCTGGGGCTGCGGCTTCAGGCTCTGGAATGTCAGCCATCGCAACTTCTGTTGTGAGGAGCATAGCTGCAATAGATACTGAATCTTGAAGAGCTAATCTTATTACTTTGGTTGGATCTAATATTCCTGAATCTTTTAAATCCTCATATTTTCCTGAATTAGCATTGAAGCCTTTGTTCAGTCTTTTAATTTCAGCGACAACTACATCACCATTAAAACCTGCATTTTTGGCTATTTGTTTAGTAGGTTCCAAAAGGGCTTCTTTTACTATATTTATCCCTGTTCTTAAATCATCGGAAGATTTTTGACTTAAATTTAAAAGGTCATCTGATATTTCAATTAAAGTTTGTCCTCCTCCAGAGACTACACCCTCTTCAATAGCAGCTTTCGTAGCATTAAGGGAATCTTCGATTCTTAACTTTTTGTACTTCATCTCTGTTTCTGTTGCAGCTCCAACTTTGATAAGTGCTACTCCTCCAGCTAGTTTTGCTATCCTTTCATTGATTTTGTCCTGATCATACTCTGAGTCTGTAATTTCAACTTCTCTCTTTAATTTTTCTACTCGCGCTTTAACCAAATCTTTAGTGTCTTCGAAGGCAACTATCGTAGTTTTATCCTTCGTGATAGTTATTTTTTTTGCTTTGCCTAAATCATTAATTGATACTTTATCAAGTGTCATCGATTTATCTTCACTAATTAAGTTAGCTCCAGTAAGAATAGCAATATCTTCAAGGGCAGCTTTTCTTCTCTCGCCAAATAAAGGAGCTCTCACGGAAGCTACGTTTAACACTCCACTATTCTTATTCAAAACTAATGTGGTTAAAGCCTCTCCTTCGATATCTTCAGCAAGAATTAGCAAAGGGGAGCTTGACTTCTGAATTTCTTCAAGTATTGGAACTAGATCAACCAAAGTTGAAATTTTTTGATCAGTTATAAATATTTTAGGGTTTTCAAGTTCACAAACTTGTCTTTCTTGGTCTGTTACGAAATATGGAGAACTATAGCCTCTATCAAAAGACATTCCCTCAGTTATATCTAATTCTGTATCTAATGATTGAGATTCTTCGACAGTTATTACACCATCTGAAGTTACAATATCCATAGCTTTAGAAATTATAGATCCAATTTCTTCATCACCTCCAGCACTAACTGTTGCAACTTTTTGGATATCAGAACCACTTAATGAAATACTTTTGGAACTTAATTTTTCTAGAACAAAAGCTAGGCCTACCTCCATACCTTTTTTTAACTCCATAGGACTGGCACCAGAAGCAATATTTTTTAACCCCTCTTGAACCATCTTCTGAGTCAAAATGGTTGCGGTTGTTGTCCCATCTCCTGCACTCTCTTTTGTCTTGGATGCAACTTGTTCTATTAATTTCGCACCTAAATTAGAAATAGGGTTCTCAATCTCAATTTCTTTAGCAACTGTGGACCCATCTCTAACTATATCTGGCGAACCGAATTTTCTTTCTATTACTACGTTTTTTGCTTTTGGTCCAATAGTAACCTTTACCGCATTGGCCACGAAATTTACACCTTTTTCTAGCGCTTCTCTTGATTCATTAGAAAAACTTAACTGTTTAGCCATGTTTACTCAATCTTTAGTCTTATACTAATCTCCCATAGAATCATTTTTAAGGGATATTTAATTAAGTGGGGAAAGCCGAATTTCTTTTAATTAGACATACAAATTAACTCAAATAAGAGTATCTTTAAGTTATGGAAGAAACTAATAATTTTATTTTTGTTCTTACGGCAATCCTTGCGATTGCTATGACACTAATTTACTTTCCTTTAAGATTTTTCTTGACATTAACTGCTAGAAGTCGAAGACTAAAACTTTTACAAAAAATTAGAAGGTTGAGAGATGAATTAGGCCAGCCTTACAAAAGTACATAACTAAATACTCATACCCCCGTCTATACTAATTGTTTGACCTGTAATGTAACTTCCTGCATCACTTGAAACTAAGAATGACACTAAGTTTGCAATTTGAGTACAACTTCCTAATTTTCCTAAAGGAATAACCTTTAGGATCTCTTCAGTATTAAGTTTTTCAGTCATCTCTGTTTCTATAAAACCTGGAGCTATTGCATTAACATTTATACCTCTTGAGGCAAATTCTTTAGCGCAAGTTTTGGTAAATCCAATAACTCCAGCCTTGGCTGCAGAATAATTTGCTTGACCAGGATTACCAATTATTCCAACAATAGATGAAATATTTACGATGCTACCACTTCTTTTTTTCATCATAAATTTTGAAGCATATTTTGTACAAAGAAAAACTCCTTTTAAATTTGTATTTAGTACATCATCCCATTGTTCCGATTTCATTCTCATCAATAGTCCATCTCTAGTAATTCCAGCATTGTTGATGAGGATATCAATAGTGCCATTAATTTTGATTATTTCTTCAAAAGCTGAACTTACAGAATCCTCTTTTGAAACATCAAATTTTAATTTATGAGCTTTACCTCCTGAATTTTTTATTGAATTTACAACTTCTTCAGCTTTTTCATCAGAAGAAGAGTAATTAATGAAAACTTCTGCTCCTAAGCGGCTTAGTTCTAAAGCAATTTCTTTACCAATTCCTCTGCTAGCTCCAGTGATTAATGCAACTTTGCCTGATAATGAATCTGTATTGGACATTATGAAATTTTATAATTTTTAATCGTAGTACTATTTGTGTAAAGATATTGCTTTTATTTATAATTATCTAGAAAATATTAAGACCTTCTATTGTGCACTTTTTAATACCAGCTGCAGGTAGCGGTAGCAGAATGAAAGCTGGAAAAAATAAATTACTTATTGATTTAGAGGGAGAGTCTTTAATTTATTGGACACTTAAATCTGTATTTTCTGCAGGCTCAACAAACTGGGTTGGAATTATTGGGCAACCGAATGATAAAAATTTATTATTAAATTCAGCAAAAGATTTTGCCCAAAAAGTTCATTGGATTAATGGTGGTGACACCAGACAACAGTCAGTTTTTAATGGTTTAAAAGCTTTACCAAAAGATGCTAAAAAAGTTTTAATACATGATGGTGCTAGATGTCTAATTAATCCTGAATTGATAGACCTTTGTGCCAAGCAATTAGATGAAAATGAAGCTGTAATTTTGGCTACTAAGGTAACTGACACAATAAAGATTGTTGATAATGAAGGTTTTATTAAAGAAACACCAGATAGAAATTATTTATGGGCAGCGCAAACTCCTCAGGGCTTTTTAGTAGATAGATTAAAAAAAGCTCATAAGATGGCAATTGATAAAAAATGGAAAGTCACAGATGATGCCTCACTATTCGAAATGCTTAATTGGAAAGTGAAGATTATTGAAGGAACTTATTCAAATATAAAAATCACATCCCCTATAGATTTGAAAATAGCAAAACTTTTTGTGAAGAACCCCTAGTTAAAAAGGTGTATCGATACTAAGAATGCCATCATCACCATTTAAGGTGGCGTAGTAACCTAAAGGAATGCAAGCATTTCCCGATATGTGGCCTATTGGGAGGTCAAAAAGAATAGGAAAATCAAATTCTTTAAGTCTTTCAATAATGCAGTTTTTTAGTAAATCTTTCCATTCAAGGTCGCAAGAATCATTAGAAAAACTTCCGAATCCAATACCGGCAATTTCAGTAAGTGTTTTAGTCATCCTGAGGTAAGTCAACATGCGATCAATTTTATAAATATCTTCATTAATATCTTCAAAAATTATTATTTTCCCTTTGCAATCTGGAAAGTGAGGAGTACCAATTAAAAAAGTGGCAATAGTTAAGTTAGAAACAATAATTTCTCCTTTAGCTTTCCCACCTCTTAAAGGTATTCCTCTTATGTCCTCAACATATCCCTCAAAAAGTAAATTTCTTAATCTCTCAAGACTCCACTCTGGCTCTTTGAAAAGGCCAGTAACCATAGGCCCATGAATAGAACCTATAAATCCATGAGAATATTTAGAAAGTAATAGAGAACATGTATCTGAGAATCCAAGCATTAAACCATGCTGCCAAGAAGGTTCTTTTTCTAATACTCTTGCTGAACCCCAACCTCCTTTTGCAAAAATGATTAGCTTACTATTTTGTGCTTTTTCCAGTTCTTCAAATCTAGAAGAATCATCACCTGCAAAATAACCAAATTTTTTTGACAGGGAATTATTTTCATTAATTTTCAAGCCCCAGTTTTTTAAGATTTCTATGCCTTTTTGAAAATTTTCCTCTTCATCAATAAATGAGCCTGGAGCTAAAACATCTATTAGATCACCTTTTTGTAATAGGGAAACCATTTTTAGAATTTATGAGGCAATAATAATTCCTAATAAAAGGACTCCTCCATAAATTGATTGATTTTTGAAGTGATTCCCAATATTTTTTATTGATTGCTTTTCCTCAGGAAATACTTTTAGTATATCTCGCTGCATTAAGATTGCCGTCGTAAGCCAAATTGGCCAAAAAATAAAATCCATTTGATTAATAAATCCGCATAATGCGAGAAAAATAGAAGTTAAAAAATAACAAATTTGGATAGTTACTCTTGTATAGTTCTGGAGGTTAATAGCGGAACTATTTATTCCAATTTTGATATCATATTTTTTATCTGCTAAGGCATAAATCGTGTCAAAGCCAAAAGTCCAAAAAATAGTAGCTAGCCAGCAAAACAATAAAACAATACTATTCAAATTGCCTTCATTTGCGGCCCAGGGTATTAAGACAGCAAAACCCCAGCATATGGATAAGATTAATTGAGGATATATAAACCATCTTTTAGCAGAAGGATAAATTAAAATAATTGGCAAAGCTAAAAAAGCGAGTGAAATCGAAAGGATCCTGCCAGGTTGAGGTAGTGACAAAGTTAAAAAGAAACTACATAAAATTAAAAAGAAAAGAATTGAATAAGCCGTTTTAAGACTGATTTTATTTGCAGCTAGAGGTCTATTTTTTGTCCTAATAACTTCTTGATCAATTTTTTTATCCCAAATATCATTAACTACGCAGCCTAATCCACTTACTAATAGCCCTCCAAGGATTATTTTTAACAACATTAAAAATGTTGGATTAGCGCCAGGAGTTAAATATAAACTCCACCCAGCAGGTATAAGTAAGATCATTCTTCCAGTCGGCTTATTCCACCTTAATAATTCAAAAAAAGTCTTTAATCTAATTTGTCGATTTTTATTCTGCATATACCCTATTGTATATTTCATAACTTTAAATAATCTTACTAGTATTAAATGATTTCTATTATTTAATAATCAATCTTGGGTATATTTATTAATGGATTAAAGATATCTGCATCTCATAAAAAGAAATGATACAGAAACAAGATTTAAGATATTTTCAAGAAACGCAAATTTTAGTAGCTTCTATAGATATTGGAACTAACTCTACACATCTCTTGGTAGCAGAAATTAATCTAGAATTAAAATCATTTTCAATAAAATTCACTGATAAATCAACCACTCGTCTTGGAGAAAGAGATGATGAGGGAAATCTTACTGAAGAATCAATCCAAAGGGCATTAGTTACTCTTAAGCGATTTAAGGAATATTGTAAAAGTAATGGAGTAAAACAAATAGTAACAGCAGCAACAAGTGCAGTTAGGGAAGCTCCAAACGGTCAAGATTTTATTAGAAGAGTTCTTGATGAAACTGATATTCAAATAGAAATGATAAGTGGTTCTGAGGAAGCTAGATTAATTTACCTTGGGGTTCTTTCTGGTATGGCTTTAAAAGATCAGTCTTTTGTAATTATAGATATTGGAGGAGGATCTACAGAATTAATACTTGCAGATAAAAAAGATGCTATAGCTCTAACCAGTTCGAGAATTGGTGCGGTAAGACTTAAAAATGATTTTTTAAATAAAGAGTCTATAAATTCAGAAAGATTGAGTTTTCTAACAACTTTTATTAAAGGATCTTTAGAGCCCTCTGTTCGAAAAATAAAGAGTAGATCTAAGGGAGATAAGCCTTTATCTTTGATTGCAACCAGTGGCACTGCAACCTCATTAGGAAATTTAATTATAGATGATTTGGGAGAATCTAAACAAAAGTTGCATGGTTATAAATTTAACAGGGAAAATTTGCAAAATGTATTGGAAAAACTACTTAAATTGCCGGTTTCGGAAATAAAGAAAATACCGTCATTAAGTGAGAGAAGAGCAGAAATAATTATTCCAGGAGCATTGATATTAAACACAGCAATGGAGATGTTGAACTTTGATGAATTAATAATAAGTGAGAGGGCTCTTCGAGAAGGTTTAGTTGTAGATTGGATGCTTCGTAAAGGGATAATTAAAAATGAGTTAAATATTCAAGGCAATATTAGAAAAACAACTATAGTTCATCAGGCCAAAAAGTTTGGAGTAGACAATACAAGAGCTGAGAAAGTTATTGATATTGCCTTTCAAATCTATGATCAGACTAAAAATATCTTTCATAGCGATAATGACCCTAAAGCTAAAGAACTTCTTTGGGCAGCTTCTAATCTTTATAATTGTGGGAAATATGTGAATGTTGGTTCATATCACAAACACTCTTGGTACTTAATAAAAAATTGTGAGTTGTTGGGATATTCTGAAGCAGAAACAAATATTATTGCTTCAATTGCTAGGTACCATAGAAAGAATCTACCCAAGAAAAGACATGAGTCTTGGCAAAATTTAATATCCAAAGAAGATAAAACATTAGTTCTTGAAATGTCATTAATCCTGAGACTAGCAGCAGCTCTTGATCAAAGACCTGACAAGGTGATCTCCTCAGTTCAAATAAAATTGCAAGAAAATAATCTTACATTTCAACTTTTGCCATTAGATAGAAACCATGATCTTCTTCTTGAAAAATGGAACTTAGGATTATGCCGTAATGTAATAAAAGAACTAAAGAATTTGGAATTAAAAGTTATTTAGTTTTTTTAATAAGTTCTTGTTTTGGAGTTTGATTCTGAGAAGAATCTGAAAATAAATTGAAAATTAAAGACGAGGCGATTAGTCCGAGAAAGCCTGAAATTAAAATAAATATTAGGAATCCTAGTGGATTAAAGTTCTTAGATGGCCTAGATTTATAATTTTTTTTGGAAACCTCTTCAACTATTTCTTCAATTTTCACTTCTTTCCTCTCTGTCTTGAATTCATCCATTAAAAATTCTGTATCAAGTTTTAGCTTCTGTGAAATCCGTCTAATCATTGCTTTGATAAATACTTTTTCAGGTAGTTTTTCTTCATTACCTTCCTCTATGGCTTCAAGTTGATGAGCTCCAATTTTTAAATCAGAAGCCAATTCTTCAATTGATTGATTTTTACTTAACCTAGCCTCTTTAATGAAATTTCCGATTCTCTTTAAAGAGGAATCTCCTCCTTTATTGTTGATTCCCGAAACAGATTTTATTTCTTTCAAAGCAAATAAATTTTTACTAATTATAGTAATTAATATTTTTCTATCAACTTTAAGATTATTTATTCCTAAAGAGATGCTTATAAGATGGATTATAAAGATTAGATCTTTTTTGAGAATTACTAATTGCTGGGCTAATTATGTAAATGGTTGTTCTAATTAGTTTTTTCTCAATAGAAAATTTTTCCATATCTTTTAATTCTATTAATGATGTCCAACCATCATCCCAAGATACTCTAAATCCAACTATCACTTTAGTCTCTGGAGGGTAAAACTCTAGTAAAGTTTCTTGAGACCTTTTCACATGCCTAGCACTTAGATAAAGACATAAAGAGGAATTGTGTTTCGCGAGATCTTTAAGGGATTCTTTCTCGGGCATCCCTGTGCGCCCACCTGCTCTAGTTAAAATTATTGTTTGCGTTAATTCAGGGATGGTTAACTCAGCTTCATGATATGCTGCAGCAACTTGAAAAGCACTTACTCCAGGAACAACCTCGATTTCAATTTTTTCGTTTTTTAAAATTTCGATTTGCTCTCTAATTGCACCAAAAAGGCAAGGGTCTCCATCATGCAACCTTACAACAGTTTTCCCTGCCTGAAATTTTTCTATCATGATTGATGTGATTTGCTCTAAGTTGAGGGAACTCGTTTTTATTTTTTCAGAACCTTCTTTAGCAGAATCTAATATCTTTTCAGGAATTAGAGAATCAGTCCAAATAATAACATCTGCAATTTTTATCTTTTTTAATGCTTTTAAAGTTAATAATTCTGGATCGCCTGGACCAACACCAATAAAGGATATTTTGTTATCCATTCTTTCTATTTTTCCCACTATATGTTCTCAATCTTAAAAAAAATATTCCAATTAATCCAGAAGAAAATAGAAAAATACTTATAAATTGAGCCATTCTTATACCGCCATCACAAAAAGGTGGAAGTCCACCAATGCATAGTGGGTCAGTTCTTAAACCTTCAATCCAGAATCTTCCAAAGCTATAACTTATTAAATAAAGACAGCTAATAAAGCCAGGCCTGAAAAAATCTGTTTTATTTTGTTTATTAAAGGTAATAATAAGGACGATGAAAATTAAAAGATTCCACAATGACTCATATAGAAATGTAGGATGAAAAAATTCATAATTAATAAATTCTAAAGGCCTATTTTGGATAGGTATAAATAATTTCCATGGCAAATTTGTAGGAACTCCAAATGCTTCATTATTGAAAAAATTTCCCCACCTTCCTATTGATTGTCCAAGAATAATCGAGGGTATTAATATATCTATAAAAGTTTTTAAATTAATTTTTTTCGACTTACAGAAGTAGATAATAGATATTAATCCTCCAATTAGACCTCCATGGATTGCTATGCCTCCTTCCCAAACTGCAAGAAAAGAAGGTATTTGAATGATGTTTTTGAATAGTTCAAAAGAAGTAAAAAAGTTCTCTCCGCTATATTGCCTCCACTCAAAAATTACGTAATAAGCTCTAGCTCCAATTATTGAAGAGATTATTAATGATGGAAGTATTTCACTAATGTACTCTGGGTCAATATTTCTTGACTTTGCTAGTTTTTTAGAAACAAATAGGCCTATTAAAACTGAAACCGAAATAAGAAGTCCGTACCATCTAATAGTTATAAATCCTAAATTTAAAAAAGTTTCTCCTGGAGATTGTATAAAAGCTTGAAGTATAAGCATTTAGAGAAAGTTAGATACCCTCTGCTGCTTGCACTTTTTCTACTTGTTTTTTCTTTAATACCAAAAGTATTTGTGTTAAGCCTACACCAATGAAGAATGCAATCAATCCAATAACTCTATAAGGGCTCTGAAGTACAACCTCAGCATCTAATTGCCCAAAGCCACCAACGTTGGGATCATTAGTAAGAGGGTCACCTATATTAATTTTGTCTTGCTCTTTTACAATAAGTTGAGGACCAAGAGGGACTGCTTCAGTAGTTATTTCACCATTATCGTTTTCTATATTGACTTGATAGCTACCATCTTCAATTGTTTCTATTGAATTTATAGTTCCTGCGGTGGAAGAAGTGAATACTACATTATTGCTCTTATCTCCAGTTGGATATACCTGACCTCTACCTCTATTGCCTCCAATATGTAATGAGTATTTCCCATAGTGATATTCTTTATTAGTGGATGGGTCTGGGGAAAGTACAGGGAAAACGATTTCTTTATTGGTATCGCCAGGTAAAGGTCCGACGATAATGATATTATCTTTCTCCTCACTGTAATTAGTGAAATAAACCCCTTCTGTCTCCTCTTTTATTTCATCGGTCCATCTTTCTTGTGGAGCAAGTTTAAAGCCATCAGGTAGCATTACAACAGCACCAACTTGTAATGGGACTTCCGAACCATCAGCCCCTATCTCTTTTAAATCATTTTTGTAGGGTATTTTGACTACAGCTTTGAAAACGCTGTCTGCTCCAACAGATTGTGGAACCTCTGCAATTGTAGGCATCTGAGCTAGATGACAATTTGCACAGACTATCTTCCCTGTGGCTTCTCTTGGGGATTCGTAGTTTTGCTGAGCCCAAAATGGATAAGCAAAACTGATCTTTGGGTAAAACACAATGCTTGAAATGCAAAGCAAAGTACAGATAAATAAACTTGTTTTTTTCATGATTTGATTTTTAAGACCTTTCATTTTTTTATGCCCACCATGGATTTTCATTAGTTCTAAAGTCAGTTTCTGACCATTGTTTGACGAGTACAGCATCATCTTCAATATCGACATGAGCTAAAGCTAAAGATAAAGGCGCAGGCCCTCTTACTACCTTCCCGTTAGTATCGTACTGACTGCCATGACAAGGACATATAAATTTATTAGCACCACTATCCCATGGGACAACACAACCTAAATGAGTACAAATTGCATTTAAACCAAATTCTCCTATTTCCCCACCCTCATTAACTATTAAATAAGTTGGATCTCCCTTTAAACCCTGAACTAGACTTCTGTCTCCTGCTTGATGGGTAGCTAACCAACCTGTCTTAGTTATTGGATTCCCTAATTCATCTTTAGCAGAAGTTCCACCACCACCACCGCCTGCTCTTAGAGGCATGAAATAATTCGCTACAGGGTAAAGGGCTCCTAAAGCTACACCAGTTGCAGTACCAAATGTAAGAAGATTCATAAATTGCCTTCGACCCATAGAAGGGACATCATTGGAACTTAATTGAGTCATTCGCTACTTGGTTCTGTTATTTATTAGTTATTATGGATCAAATTGTTCATTTTCTGTTGCAAATAGATAGGACTTTTAATAATTTAAAGTAAAAGTTTAGGAAGTCTTAATTAATTGATTTAAATGAACCCATTGCTAGTAGATGAAGTTATACATTATTTGATTCATCGCTGGGGGAAAAAATATGATTTTAGACTCTTTAGAAGAGGAAAATTCGTTTATTTTCAAATGATGTGGGGATTTCTTGGACAGGAATCGTTCCCTTTAAGTGAAGATGAATATAAAAAATCAATAGCTGATAAAATCGAGATTTTAAATAGATGTGGATATTCAGAAGAAGTAAGGGAATGGCTAAAGAAAGTCAATGCTAAGCCAAGGTTAGGTAGAGCTGTCAGCTTGCAATTAGATCTTAATGAGAAGATGAAAGAGTTTTTGACTTAAGATTTTCTGATAAGTAAGTTAATCCAGTACCCACAAAAAATAAAAACACAATCGATATAGATAGTAATGACATAGTCAATGGGTCAGTTGAAGGGGTAATCACTGCAGATAATATTGCAGAGGAAATTACAACTATCTTCCAATTTGAAATCATTTTTTCTGTTGTGATTATTCCAAGAGAACCAAGGATAAATTGTAATACTGGCAATTGAAAAGCTATTGCAGTGCTAGACATTAATAAGAGAACAAAATCAAAATATCTTTCTATAGACCAAGTTGGTTCAACAATATCAGCACCAAAACTAATGAAGAAATTTATTGCTGCAGGGACTAATATCCACCATGAAAAAATTAATCCTAAAAAAAATAGAAGACCTGAACCAAAAACTGCAGGCAAGATAAGGCTTTTTTCTTGTTTTGTTAAACCAGGAGAAATGAATAATATTATTTGATAAAAAATATAAGGCATAGAAACTATCAATCCGCTGTAACCTGCAACTTTAATAGCGACAAATAAAAACTCTCCTGGAGCAAGTTGTAGTAAATGAATATCACCAGCTGGAATTTCTAAAAAAGATATTAATGGCTTTATGATGAGAAAACTAAAGAATATTGAAATAAGTATTGAGTAAATTGAGTTTAGTATCCTTCGACGAAGCTCCTCTAAATGATCACTAAAACTCATTGAATCTGATAATTTTTTTTCACTTTGACCTGTACCTTTCATTATTATTTGATAAAAATTGTGTAAGAAAAAGGTTTAAAACTACTATTGTCAAAGTCCAATTTATTGTTCGATTAACTTAATTATTTGCTTAATTTAGGATTTGTTGGATCTGGTAATAAAAAAGGAGGGGCATCATTTAAAGATGATTCACCATATGTTTCATATTCTCTATAACCACCCATTTTCCCATTTGTTTTCATTAAAGCGCTTACGAAGGCAAGTAGTAAGAAAACAGTAGGAGCTCCAATTATTAATGCGGCACCAAATAGATATCCAACAATAAATTCTGGAAAACTATGATTTCCTAAAAATTCATGAGTGCCTAAAAGAAAATCAAACATTTAGTTTTAAAAATTTTTTTTATTATAAACTAAATTTCTGTTTTAAGATTTTTTTTAATGTAATCTTCTCCTCTTGTAGGATTTCCCCAAATAATTTCTCCATTCTTAAAAGAAACGCAACCCGGTCCTCCGTTTTTGATTTTTTGCAAATCTTTAATCTTTACCAAATTAATTGGAACTTTAATGTTTCTTTTTGCCTTACTAAATAAAGCAGCTAAATCTGCAGCTATTTGAAGATCTTGTTCAGATGCTACTTGAGATGAAGACTTCAAAACTACATGACTTCCTGGTGATTCCTGTGCATGAAACCATAAATCGCCTTTTTTTGAGAACTTAAAGCTTATTAAATCATTTTGCCTCATATTTCTCCCTACCTGAAGCTTTAATCCTGTGGGAGTGTCAACTTGAATTGGTGAAGACTCTATCTCATATGTACTTTTCTGATCTTCTCTTTGCTTTTTGATATTGATATTAAACTCGTTACAAATTTCTTCCATAATTTCTTCTAGCAGTTTGATTCTCATAGAAAGTTTTTCATGATTTAAAGAATTTAAATTTTCTAGAAGCGTAGTGAATTCGTCTAATCTCTCTATATTTGTTTTGTAAATACTTAATCTTTCTTTTATTAATTCTCTAGATCTCTTTAGTTTTTTTGATTTTTTATATAGTTTTTGTCCCTTTGTAATATCTTGTTTTTTAATTTCATGTGAGGCGAATATATTATCAGCTTTTTCTTTATATATCTCGTAGTTTTCTGATTTTGTCAGAAGATCATATTGAATATTTAAATTCTTTTTCTCAGTATTGGTCTGTTTAAAAATTATCCCTTCAATTTTCTTTTCCAATAATTCAAGCTTTTTTTGTTTCAGATGATAATCATAATAATTCTCTAAACTTGTGCATAAATCTATTTTATTTTCGCAATTAATTTCCTTATTAAAAAACCAAACGCAATAAAAATCTTTGTTGAATGTAGAAAAATAAAAGTTATTGTTTTTAAACCTATTTATCCAAATCTTCCAATTTTTAAATATCTCCTTTAAGTCTGAGTTGCTAATGAAATCAATATTTTTTTCCATTATTTCTGAATTAACAGTTGCGCTAAAAACCTCTAATTGTTTTGTGAGGATAGGGCTTACTCCTTGATAGGTATTTATTAAACAGTATTTCAATGACTCAGGCACTATTGAAATTGAGTCTTTCCATGATTGAAAAGACTCATCTTCTCTAGGTTGTTTTTTGAGATTGACTGGAGGGCCAGAATAAATTGATCCTGTTGAAATTGTTCTAAAACTAGATTGACTTGATTTAATTTGTTTACCAACGGCAATTATTTTTTGTTTATTATCCAGATAAAAAATATTACTATGTTTTCCCATTAATTCAAAAATTAAATACTTATTAATTTCATCTCCAGGTTTTTTCGCAAAACTAAATTTTATAACTCTCTCGAAATCATCTTGATCAATCGAAATTAAAGCCATATACTTTAATCCATATCTTATTTGTTTAGAAAGTGTGCTTTCTCTCCCAATCTTTTCTGGCTTATTTATCTTTAGTATTCTAGGAGAGTCTCCATTCCATGAAACTTCTAACCATGTTTGAGAATCAACTCCTCTGAAACATAATTGAATTGTATTGGGCTCTGGTTGTTGGGCAGTTTCAAACTTTGTAGGTAAGATATTCCTTGTCAAATAATGCAAGACAGATCTAATAGATGTAATGTCCATTATCTGTGGAACACCTTTTTGCATTATTCCTTCTTAATTCACAAGACGTTTATTTTACTGTAAAAAATTTAATATGAAAAATCAAAAAAAACTTATTATCCTTACTGGACCCAGCGGGGTAGGTAAAGGAACAGTTATTAAAGAAATATTAGGTAAAGAAAAAAATTTTTGGCTTTCAATATCTGCAACTACTCGAGAACCTAGAGATGGAGAGAAGGAAGGAGAAAATTACTACTTTTTAAATCAAGAAAAGTTTAAAGAAATGATTGAACGAAACCTGTTCCTTGAATGGGCTCAATTCGCTGGAAACTACTATGGAACGCCTTTGTCTTCTGTTAATGAGAAAATTGAAAAGGGATTTACCGTACTACTTGAAATTGAAGTAGAGGGTGCAAGGCAAATAAAAAATAAGTTTCCTAATTCACTGTCAATATTTTTACTTCCTCCGGATAAAGAAGAGTTAGAGAGAAGAATAAGAAATAGAGGTACAGAAAAAGAAGAGGCAATTAAAAAAAGACTCTTAAGGGCTAATTATGAGATTTCAGTATCAAATCAATTTGATTTTGCATTAACAAATAACAATGTTGATGAAACAGCAAAAAAAATAATCAAGTTAATAAAAACTTGATTATTTTCTCTTTTTCAACTCATTGGATGGAATAATAAATCTGGGAAAAACCTATTAAATTCAATAATTATTCCAGCTGTAAGGCTTAGCCAAATAGCTGCTACCACTGGAGCAGATCTGACAAATTTTGTGTTTAGAATTTTGAACATTTTTTTTATGAAAGTTTAAAGATTTTTAGCGAGGACCATTAAGTGTAATATTGTTATCTTTCTCTCTTAAATCACCATTTCTACCTTGTTTATTAGCAAGAAGAGGCCATTGCGCTCCTTTTACAAGACATTTTCTCGCTAAGTCTAGGTCAATAATGATCTCAAGATCTGCTGGATTCTTAGTCTTTTTTGATTCAATTAGATACTCTCTTCCTGACCAACCTATAATTCCAGCAATGTAAATGAACAATATTCCAGGAATAAGTAAATCTCCTTCATGACCTCTATTTAAAAGTGCTCCCCAAGGCTCAAGAGGAGGACCAATTATTAAATGTGGAAGACCATCATCTCCGCATGATGCTTTTCCGTATCTTTCAAATCTTGCGATGTCTTTTTGTGTAGTAGCAGAACTTGCTCTCTCAATGAATTTGGGATTTTCGGCGCATTTTGTGAGGGCTGAAGCAGTATATTCTGTGCTAGCTCTATCTGCGTTTAAGGCAGGCCCATTTGCAGCTAGAGCGACTGGAGTAATTCCGAGGAACAGAAAAACTGAGGTTATGATTGAAAAAAAGAATTTCATAAGTTGCAATCTTTAATTCCTTAGTAGTGTGTTAAGTAAGAAATTAATATTAAAATAGAACAAGTTGAATCAAAAATGCATAAAGTTTTAGCTATTGAAACAAGTTGTGATGAGACATCTGTCTCAATAGTTTCTAATATTGGCGATACTTTCAGAATACATTCAAATATTATAGCTTCTCAAATTGAAGATCATTCAAAATGGGGAGGAGTTGTGCCTGAACTCGCAGCTAGAAAGCATTTAGAATTATTACCTCTTGTTTTGGATGAGGCTTTAGAAGAATCAAAAATCAAAATTGAGGAAGTCGATTATATTGCATCAACTGTAGCTCCTGGATTAGTTGGTTGTTTAAGAGTTGGCTCTATAACTGCAAGATCACTTTGCATGTTACATTCAAAACCATTTTTGGGAATTCATCATTTAGAGGGGCATTTATCTTCAATTCTTTTTTCAGAAAACTATCCAAAGAAATCTTTTCTTACACTACTTGTTAGCGGCGGGCATACTGAATTGATAAAAGTTGATGATAGAAGGGGAATGCAAAGACTTGGGAAAAGTTTTGATGATGCTGCTGGAGAAGCCTTTGATAAAGTTGGCAGACTATTAGGTCTAAGTTATCCAGGAGGACCGGCAATTGAAAAGATTGCTAAAAAAGGGGACCCAATGAAATTTAATTTACCAAAATGTAGGATTTCTGATAAAAAAGGTGGATTTCTTAAATATGATTTCTCTTTTAGTGGTTTAAAAACTGCCGTACTAAGATTAATTGAGAGAATAAATTTGGATGGGAAGACCGTTCCAATTCCTGATATTGCTGCAAGTTTTGAGAGAGTAGTGGCAGAGGTCTTGGTAGAGAGAACAATAAAATGCGCAGAAGACTATAGCTTGGATAATGTTGTTTTGGTTGGGGGAGTGGCTGCTAACAATACATTAAGAAAAATGATGATTAGTGAAGCTAGTAAAAAATCTATTAAAGTTCATTTAGCTCCTCTTAATCTTTGTACAGATAATGCTGCAATGATTGGAGCGGCGGCGTTGTTCAGGATCAAATTTAAGGATCATTTAAGTTCCCTTAAATTAGGTGTCGCAGGAAGACTATCAATTGAACAAGCAAATACCCTTTATGAAGAAAATCCTCCTTTTTAACTTCAATGAACAAACAACCTAAAATCGAGATTAAAGAGACAAAAAACTTCGTTGATAAAAAGGAACTGAATTTGTGGAAAAGAGGTTTTACCCCTCAAGCTGAAATATGGAATGGAAGGATGGCAACTGTTGGTATAGGAATTATTTTTATAATTATTGCTTTAATAAGCCAGTTTTCTTAATAGAAATAAAATTCATTTTCTTAAAAGTAGTTTTGAACGATTTAATAAAAATTACTTTTGTTCAGCCAATAAATTAAATTAAAAAGTATTGTATTTATTGGACTAGAGATAAGATTATTGATTTAATCAAAATAGGTAATATTTTTATTATTTATAATTTTATATGACGCCTGAAAGGCTTGGATTACTGTGGGGGATAACTGTATTTGCAGGTGCTTGCGCTCGATTATTTTCTTCTTTTACAGGATTCCCAAGTGTTGTTATTTTATTGCTTTCTGGATTATTTATTGGAAGATCAGGATTAGGACTCGTTGAGCCTTTAGATCTTGGGCAAGGTCTTGAAACTATTGTGGGGCTTTTGGTCTGTTTGGTTCTTTTTGAAGGGGGATTAAATTTAAAATTGCCTGAGGGTAATATAAGAAATACTGTTTTGAAAATTTCATTAGTAAGACTTTTTATTTCATTATCAGCTGGAATTTTTATTGCTCATTTGCTGGCTGGCCTATCATGGCAAGTCGCAGGAATATATAGTGCCATAGTTCTAGCTACTGGACCAACAGTTGTCTCTCCATTAGTGGAACAAATAAAATTAGCTTCCCCACTCTCGGAAGTTTTAAAAGCTGAAGGGTTGTTGCTTGAACCAATTGGTGCAGTACTAGCATTACTGCTTTTAGAACTGACTTTAGGGGACCTTCGTGGGATTAATGACGTATTTATAGCATTAATGCAGAGATTAGGGGGAGGAGTCTTAATTGGATTAAGTGCAGGATGGCTACTATCAGAAATTTTAAAAAAAATAAAAAATGAAGCCTCATTTGGTATTGAGCTTCAAGTTACCCTTGGATTTATTTTCCTTGTGTATGGAATTTGCGAATATTTTTTACCAGAATCAGGCTTGCCGGCTTCAGTCGCGGCAGGTTTTATTGTAGGAAAAAGAGAAGTTATAGATAAAGATAGATTGGATAATCTAATAGGTGAATTAGCTCAATTAGCAATAACAGTTCTTTTCCCTCTTTTGGCCGCTGACGTTTCTTGGGGTGAATTAAGTCCGCTTGGCTGGGGAGGGGTTGTTTGCGTTTTTATGTTGATGGTAATTGTTCGACCAATCTCTATCTGGATAGCAACAATGGGAAGAGAATTGAACTTAAAAGAAAAAATATTTTTAGCCTGGTTAGCCCCTAGAGGTATTGTTACTGCAGCTGTTGCTTCTCTTTTTTCTATCAGATTAGAGCAGGCTGGTATCCTTGGGGCTGGCCGTCTCCAAGGTTTAGTTTTTCTTACTATATTAATGACAGTAGGAATACAAGGCCTTTCAGCTAAACCTTTGGCAAATAAGCTTGAATTAGGCCAAAAAAATAATTTAGATTGATTAAATACATCTTTCAATTCGAGTTCTATCACTTTTACTCTCAGCAAAAAGCTCCCAACTTTGAATTAGGTCTGGACCACTGAGAGATCCAAAAAAAGCTACTCTTAATGATTTCATTAATATCCCTTTTTTAATATTATGCATTTTTGAGATTTCGTTTATTATTTCTTTGGCTTTCTCTTTATTAAGTTTTATAGTGTGATGCTCAATTAAATAATTTAAGATTAGTTTTAGAGATAATTTGCTATCATCGCTTTTCAGAAAATCTTGACCTTCTTTTTGAATTGTAGGTATTAAGAAAAATGGTTTTGATTGATCAATTGAATCTTTCAAAAGAGTCATAGAGTCTCTAAGCAAAATTGCTAGTTTATAACCCCATTCTTGAGATGGCGGCACCCAACCATTATCATTCCAGTATTTCATCATGATCTCACTTAACTTTATTGTTTCCATATTTTTTATATGTTGAGAATTAATCCAGTTGAGTTTTTCCCAACTGAATTTGGCTCCGGCTTTATTAATTTCTGATAATTCAAAAATTTCAGATATCTCTTCAAGTGAAAGAATTTCTCTTTCGGCAGATTTTGGAGACCAACCTAAAAAGGCCATATAATTAGATAAGGCCTCAGGTAAATATCCCATTTCTCTAAATTCGTCGATTGAAGTAACGCAATCTCTTTTAGATAATTTTTTCCCTTCGCTATTTAGTATTAAGGGTGTATGCGAAAAAGTTGGCAAATTAAAATTTAATGCTTTATAAATCAATATTTGTTTTGCAGTGTTCGAAATATGGTCTTCACCCCTTACAACATGAGAAATATTCATAAAATTGTCATCAACTACAACTGCAAGATTATACAAAGGATCTCCAATCTCATATCCCTTTGCCCTTCTTGACAAAACTAAATCACCTCCCAAATCCTTCCCATGCCATTTGATTTCACCTCTTATTTGATCTACCCATTTTATTTCAATTTTTTCATCAATCTTAAACCTTATTACTGAAGTCTTCCCTTGAGAAATGAACGTTTCTATTTCTTTTTTTGAAAGACTTCTGTGCCTATTATCATGCTTTGGAGGTAATCCTTTCTTATTTTGTTCTTCTCTTAATTCAGATATTTCATCTTCTGTTGTAAAGCACCTATATGCTGCTCCACATTCCAATAGCTTTTTGATATGACTTTTGTGAATCAAAATTCGTTCACTTTGCTTTATAGGCTCTTCATCCCATTTAAGCCCAAGCCATTTCAAGCCCTCTAATATATTTTTTGTATATTCAGATTTAGATCGAAGGAAATCTGTATCTTCTATTCTGATAAGAAATTTCCCACCTATTTTTTTTGCATACAACCAGTTGAATAGTGCTGTCCGCGCTGTCCCAATATGAAATAAACCCGTTGGACTTGGGGCTAGTCTTAAACGTTTTTCCAAATTTCTTTTAGAAAAAACGGGACCGACGGGATTCGAACCCGCAACTTCCGCCGTGACAGGGCGGTGCTCTAACCAGTTGAACTACGGTCCCAGAGTTTTGTTCTAAATTTATTTAGAACTCCATTCTTAAAATTATCAGATCATAATACTTAATTTATTGGGTTGTAATAAAAAAAATTTATTAATTTGAGGATTTACATAAATAATTAGTTTTTTACCTGTTTCAGTATAAACAACTATTTATTTTTGAGGCCTAAAACCAGCAGGTTCTATCAACCTAACCTGATTGCCTCTAGCAGTAAATTCTCTGCCTTGGTCACTTTGTACGACAACTCTCCCACCAGACTTAACTCTGATAACTCTTGCACGAACCCATCCTAAAGCTGCTGATTCGAGGACTTTAACTACGTCCCCAGGTTGAAGATCTGACTCCATCTTATGAAAAAGTGATTTACATAATGTTGATCAAACGCGTCGTGGAGGACTTGAACCCCCGACATCAGGTTTTGGAGACCTGCGTTCTACCAACTGAACTAACGACGCATTTAAATGATTATAAGCGTCTTTGTGACCAATAAGTTGATTAATTTACAACTTTATCGATCAAAGCGTTGTTTTACGCGAGTAGCTTTTCCTACTCTATCTCTCAGATAGAATAACTTAGCTCTTCTTACTTTACCTCTACGTTCAACTTTTAGAGAGGCAACCTGTGGACTATGTAGCATAAATACTCTTTCAACACCTATACCCTGAAAAATTCTTCTAACTGTAATAGTCTGGTTAATACCTCCATGCCTTTTTGCTATGACAACGCCTTCATAAGGTTGGACTCTTTCTTTATTACCTTCTGTAATTTTTACTCCAACTTTAACAGTGTCCCCAACATATATTTCAGGTAATTCTTTTTTTAATTGTTCATTCTCAAATTCCCTAATAAGATTTGATGCGCTTAAGGTTTGCTTAGTCTCAGAAACCGTATTTTTTTCTTTTTGTTTAACTGCTACATCAACTGATGAGTCAGCTTTAATACTGGTTTCTAATTCGTTCTCTTGTTTCTCTTTGGCCATTTTGGTCTTTATTGTCCTACAAGTTTTATATCTTAACCTTTTGACTCGCCTTTAGTAACCTTTTTGGTAAATGAAATTGTTTTTGAAAACATTTGAAATCCTGTTACGAGCATCCATAAAACTCCAAGGGAATTCAATATTACGTATATAAGTTCTCCATTATCTCCAAGCCATTCGCCCTCATGGAGAGACATTAACCAATGGACTTCTTCTCTAGAGTAACCTAGTAAATCTTTTGAAACCCTATAAAGAAGACCAGTAATTGAAGATATAAATAATGGAAGAAAAACCCAAGGCGCCAAAGCCTTATGAAATTGCCTAGAATTAAATAAAGTTTTCATTTTCGTTCCTTTCCCATTGTTATTGATAGATTTAAGGTAGCCGAGACCATAAAGGCTATTTTGAAGATATTTACCTATTACTATTATTTATTCCAATGAGACATTTTGCAGATCTTTTGTTAAAAAAAAATAATTCCAAAGCTAATGATCAAGTTCCTTTTATTCAGAGGAGGAGAGGAATCGAAATAAAGTCTTCACGGGAAATAAATTTAATGAAAAAATCTAGCAGGATTGTAGCAACTGTTTTGAGGGAAATAAATGATTTAATTAAACCTGGAATGACTACAAAAGATTTAGATGATTTCGCAGAAAAGAGGATAAAAAGTTTTGGAGCTGTCCCAAGTTTCAAGGGCTACCATGGATTCCCTTCTAGTATTTGTTCTAGTATTAATAATGAGGTTGTCCACGGGATTCCAAGTAAAAATAAAATAATTAAAAATGGTGATTTGGTTAAAATTGATACAGGGGCATATTTAGATGGTTTCCATGGAGATAGTTGTATATCAATTTGTGTAGGAGAAGTTAGTCCAAAAGCTCAAAAACTTAGTGAAATAGCTTATAAAGCATTGTATGCGGGGCTTTCAAAAATTAAAGCTGGTAATACACTCTTAGATGTTGCTGGAGAAATCGAGGATATTGTTTTAAAAAATGGTTTTAGTGTTGTTGAGGATTATACAGGTCACGGAGTAGGAAGAAATCTCCATGAAGAACCATCGGTATTTAATTTTCGGACCAAAGAATTGCCCAATGTGGTACTTCGTGAAGGAATGACATTAGCTGTGGAACCAATTGTTAATGAAGGGACTAAATTTTGCAAAACTTTAAATGATAGATGGACCGTAATAACAAAAGATGGAAAATGGTCAGCCCAATGGGAGCATACAATAGTTGTTTTAAAAGATGGTATTGAAATATTGACAGATAGAGATTTCTAAAAACTATTATTTGTACTTATAGATAATTTGGCAATACAAAAAATTAAAAAACTCTTTTAATGGAAAAAGTAGGTATGTTAAGGGATTTGGACTAATTATTATTAAATATTTTTTTGAATTAGCTAAATTATAAATTTTTTTAGAAACGAATTTGGGGCTCATTATTCCGATAGGATTTAGTTCTGATTTGAAAGGCCCTAATATGATTTTTTTAATTATGAATTTTTTCTTTGTATTTTTATCCATAAGATTTTTTTTGAAAGAAACTAATTGACCAATGAGGGACTTGCTAATCTCATATGAGGGATTTAGGGCTGGTAATATTTCTGCTTCAGATGTGTTTATCCAAATTTCTTTTTTTATAAGTGAATCATTGCTTAGAGCAATATCTTCAAATAAATTTAAAAATTTGAATTTGCTTAATGCATTAATTTCTATTGAGTTTTCAAAATTGGAATTTTCTCTACTCAAATCATAGATACCATGGTTCAAAATTAAAATGTCTATCTTCTCTAATTGTTTTTTTAATGAAGACTCCCTTCCACATTCCCATTTAATCCATTCATTTGGAGATTCAAGATTTATTTCATAATTAGTTTTACTATGAGTAAATCCAATCACCTTATATCCTTTTTGGCGAAACAACTTTGTTAATTCTTTCCCTAGCGCACCTGAGGCTCCAGTAATACCTATAGTTTTTACGTTTTTGGTTGAATTTATCATTTGCTTGATTTTGATGAGATACCAAAGAACTAAGATAAATTTACCAAAAAAAGTTATTTATATTTTTTAAAAACTCATAAATAAATATTTGTTTAGTTCTTAAAAAAATATTATCTTAAACCTATTGATAAATTATTTTACTAATTATGAGCGATATATTATTAATTGGTTCATGTGAGCCATTTAGTGGTAAGTCTGCAATGGTTCTTGGGATAGCAAAAAAACTTTTACAGAAGAAAAAAAAAGTACGCATTGGAAAACCACTAGCAACATGTATTGAACTTACTAATCTTCCTTCAATGTCTTATGAAGGATTAATAGATGATGATGTTAAGTTTATTGGATCTACATTAAATATCGAAGAGGAGAATTTAATTTCCTCAGTAGGATTATTGGATAATATATCAGCTGAAAAAAGAATCTTTAATAAAGACTTACTCCCAGGAAAAGGTTTTGATCAGATTGAAGAGTTGCTTAATGATGATTTTGAAGGTCTGAATATTTTGGAGGCAGCTGGAAGTCTGCATGAAGGTATGATTTATGGCTTAAGTCTCCCACAATTAGCAAAGGATTTAGATGCGAAAGTTTTAATAGTGAATTTATGGGAAGATTGTAAAAGTGTGGATGCATTACTTGATGCGAAAAAACAATTAGGGGAGAAATTGGCAGGAGTTGTATTGAACGGGGTTTTGCCACAAGAAGTCGAAAAAGTAAAAAATGAAATAATACCTTCTCTTAAAGATCTGGATATTGAAGTATTTGGTGTAATGCCTAAATCACCACTTCTTAGAAGTGTCACAGTTGGAGAGCTTGTAAGAAGACTAGATGCCCAAGTAATTTGTTGCCCTGAAAAAGATCAATTGCTTGTTGAAACATTAAGTATTGGTGCAATGGGAGTGAATTCCGCTATGGAATTTTTCAGGAGAAGACGAAATATGGCTGTAGTTACTGGAGCTGATAGAACTGATATCCAACTCGCTGCTTTGGAGGCTTCTACTCAATGCTTAATTTTAACTGGTATAGGAGACCCCTTGTCGCAATTAATTCATAGAGCGGAGGAATTGGAGGTGCCAATTTTAAAAGTGGAATTAGATACTCTTTCCTCCGTAGAAATTATTGAACAAGCTTTTGGTCATGTCAGAATACATGAATCAATCAAAGCTTCTTATGCTATTCAATTAGTTCAAGAGAATGTAAATCTACAAAGAATTCTCGAAAAGATAGATTTTCCCTGCAATTTTTCAGATAAATGCTAATTTCAAATATAGGAACTATATTATTTTGAGTCGCTCTTTAGATCTACCGGCAACTGAAGGCGTTGATGCCTTAGCTCAAGAACTTGCAAAACTCCAAGATAATGGGAAAAGGAGAATTGCTTTTTTGGGCAGTAGGCATGTACCAGTTGTCGATATCCACTTAATTGAGTTGATAGCAAGGTCGTTAGCAGATGAAGGACATAATATCCTTACTTCTGGATCACAAGGTGTCAATGCGGCTGTTATTCGAGCTGTCTTAGATATTAATCCATCATTATTAACTGTTTTATTACCACAAAGTCTTGATAGACAACTACCCGAAATAAAGGTTCAACTCGAAAGGGTTATGCATTTGGTTGAAAAAAGTGAAAATGATGAATTGCCTTTGCCACTCGCAAGCAGTCTTTGTAATCAAGAAATTATTACTAGGTGCGATCAATTAATATGCTTTGCCTTTCACGATAGTGAAACTTTGTTAAATAGTTGTAGATGCGCGGAAGAAATGGGGAAAGTGGTTAGTTTGTTATTTTTTGATTAAATAAATCCATTTCCCCTTATTAAAAGATGATTTATGGTAATAATAATTAGCTATTAATAATTTACTATGGCAGAAAGTTTTTCATTTGATGTAGTTTCTGATTTTGATAGACAGGAATTGGTCAATGCTTTGGATCAAGTAAAAAGGGAAATTTCTCAGCGTTACGATCTTAAAGGAACAGACACTTCAGTTGATTTAGATAAAGAAAATATTTTTATAATCACCAACAGCGAATTAACCTTAAATGCTGTTAATGACATAATTAGACAAAAGGCAATAAAAAGAAACTTATCTTTAAAAATATTTGATTACGGTGAAATTGAAATGGTTAGTGGTAATAGAGTAAAACAGACAATTTTATTAAAACAAGGAATCAAACAAGAAATCGCAAAAAAAATCAGTAAAAATATTAGAGATCAAATAAAGAAAATTAATGTCAGCATCAATGGAGAAACACTCAGAGTTGCAAGTAAGAGCAAAAATGATCTTCAATTAGCAATTAAGCTTGTTAGTGAGTTGGAAGAGTCTTTAAACATTCCTCTAAAAGCTAATAACTTTAGATAAAATCTTCAGTAAGAGCATTTTTAAAGCATGACAGATTATTCAGAATCTCTCATTAAATCATTGATTAAGAAAGTACAAGAATATCCTCGCTTTTCAAAAGAAGAAATAGAGAAATATTGTTGGATGGCAGTACATGAGCATAAGCATGGTGTTCTACCCTCTGAATATGACATAAGAGAAATAGATGAAGACCTTTATTTAGAACTTTTGCAAGAATTTAAATAGAATATCTAGTAAATATTATTTATATTAAATCTTCAATTATTAAAAAAATATTTTAATTAAATGTCTTATCAATGCACTAATTAGTCTATTTAAATATGATTAATTAAAAGAAAAAATTTAATGTCAACGTCTTTTAAAAATGTAACACCAACAGGTCCAGGTGGAACAGCAACATTATTGATCGTACTGTCATTTACCGGCTTTCTTTTGCTCACCCAATCTCTCTTCGTTGTCCCTTCTGGACAAGTTGCAGTTGTAACAACATTAGGGAAAGTAAGTGGCCCCTCAAGGAGAGCTGGTTTAAACTTTAAACTTCCATTTGTTCAGTCTGTTTATCCATTTGATATAAAAACTCAGGTTCAACCCGAAAAATTTGAAACTTTAACTAAAGATCTTCAAGTGATTAGGGCTACAGCTACCGTTAAGTACTCAGTAAAACCTAACGAAGCAGGAAGGATCTTCGCAACAATTGCAAGTAGAAATAGCGATGTTTATCAAAAAATTGTTCAACCATCTTTGCTAAAAGCTCTAAAATCTGTGTTTTCTCAATATGAGCTAGAAACAATTGCCACTGAATTCGCAGTAATTTCTGAAAAAGTTGGAGATACAGTTGCTCAAGAACTAAATTCGTTCGATTATGTAGATGTTAAAAGTTTAGATCTTACTGGATTAGAGATTGCTGAAGAATATAGAGCTGCGATTGAACAAAAACAAATAGCAGGTCAGCAATTATTAAGAGCGAAGACAGAAGTTGAAATCGCTGAACAAGAAGCCCTTAGATATGAGACATTAAACAGAAGCCTTGACGATCAGGTGCTTTTCAAATTATTTCTAGACAAATGGGATGGCAGCACGCAAGTTGTACCTGGTTTACCAGGTTCAGAAGGGGGAAGTCCACCAGTAATAGTCGGTGGTAAGAGATAACTATTTAAAATATAACCCTTCTAAATAATTTTAATAATTTACATTTTTTTCATCGAGTTTAAAAATGTAAATTATTATTGTTTTATTGCGTTAAATGATTCGTCAAAAGCTTCGATAGTTTTGTCAATTTCCTCTTCGCTGTGAGCTAGAGATGTGAAACCAGCCTCGAATGGACTTGGCGCTAGGTAAATTCCTCGTCTAAGCATTTCTCTATGCAACTTACCAAAAAGTTTCGCATCATTTGTTTTGGCTTCATCAAAGTTTCTGACTGGCCCATCACATAAGAAAAATCCAAACATTGCGCTTACATTTCCACCGTTAATAGCGATACCGTTATTTTCTGCAGACTGAATTATCCCTTCAATTAATCTAGAGGTTGTTGAATCAAGTTTATCGTATGTACCATCTTGTTTAAGTAGTTCAAGAGTTTTTATTCCAGCAGTCATTGCAAGTGGATTACCGCTCAAAGTTCCTGCTTGGTAAACCGGTCCTGAAGGAGCTACCATTGACATTATTTCTTTCTTACCTCCATAAGCTCCAACAGGTAGGCCTCCACCAATTACTTTCCCAAGGGTTGTTAAATCAGGAGTAACTCCAAACTTTTCTTGAGCGCCTCCATAACTTATTCTGAATCCAGTCATTACTTCATCAAAAACTAATAAGGATCCATTCTCAGTGGTTAGTTCTCTTAATCCTTCCAAGAATCCAGGTTCTGGAGTAATAAAACCAGCATTACCTACAATAGGCTCAAGTATAACTCCCGAAATAGCATCAGGATTTTCTGAAAATAATTTTTTCACTGCTTCAAGGTCATTGTAGGGAGCAGTGAGTGTGTTGGCAGTTGTTGTCCGAGGAACTCCAGGAGAATCAGGTAAACCTAGAGTGGCAACACCTGATCCTGCTTTAACTAAAAACATATCTGCATGACCGTGATAGCAACCATCAAATTTAATAACTTTATCTCTTCCAGTAAATGCTCGCATTAGTCTCAAAACAGCCATGCATGCCTCTGTTCCACTATTAACAAATCTGACCATTTCTACAGATGGGACTGCATCTATGACCATTTCAGCAAGTTGGTTTTCTAGAACGCATGGAGCGCCAAAGCTCGTTCCTTTCTCGAGTGCTTCCTGTAATGCCGTTGTAACTTCAGGGTGTGCATGTCCACATATAGCCGGCCCCCAACTTCCTATATAGTCAATATATCTATTTCCATCAATATCCCAAGCAAAAGGGCCTTTGACCCTATCAAAAACTATTGGCTGGCCACCTACGGACTTAAAAGCTCTGACTGGAGAACTAACTCCTCCTGGCATTAGTTGTTGGGCTGCAGAGAAAATTTCTTCAGATTTTGTGTAATTTAATATGTCAGTCACAATTTAGCTAAATGATGTTTTGAGAAAAATCTTGTCATGTTCTAAATTAGAAATAAGTAAAAATTTTGTCAATCAGAATGAAATTCTACATTATGATATTTTTATTGCGATAGTTTGGATTGTAACTTATTAATTTTAAAGAAATCATGATAAAAAACAATCTTACTTTATACAACTCTTTATTAATAGGCGTTTTCAGGCATTGAAAAAATTCAATTTATTTTATTTATATTTCGAAGAGATCATCCTCATCCTCGAAAAAATCTACATTTATGCCGTTTAAGTTAAGATCTATCATTACTGGGGCATGATCACTTGGACGCGAATTACCCCTTGGTGAGCTGTCTATGACACAACTTTTAAGTTTTGATGACAGTTCTTTGCTGATATAAATATGGTCTATTCTCCAACCTTTATTTAATACAAATGCGTTATTACGGTAATCCCACCAACTCCAATGACCAGTATTTTTTTCAAAAATCCTGAAAGTATCTATTAATCTTTTTTTCAGAACATTATTTAATGCATTTCTCTCTATCTCAGAAGCCATTATTCCTCCTTCATATTTCTTTGGATCATGAATATCAAGGTTAAACGGAGCAACATTAAAATCACCCATAAGACAAATTATTTCTCCTTTTTTTTCTCGCTCATCTAAAAATGAAGCTAAACAATTTAACCAATTAATTTTGTATTCGAACTTACTAGACTCTAGAGAAGATCCATTTGGCACGTAAACATTTATGATTTTAATACCATTAATATCAGCAGAAATTAATCTTTTTTGATCTCGGAAAATTTCGATATTTTGATCAAAGTCATTACAACCGTAAAATCCTTTTTTGACATTTTCCGGCTTTATTTTAGAAATAATAGCTACACCATTGTATGATTTTTGCCCGTAGACCTCTACTGAGTATCCTAATTTTTCAAAAGGTGCAATAGGGAAACTATCATCCATTACTTTTGTTTCCTGCAAACATAGAATATCTGGATTGGCTTTATTAATCCAATCTATTATTTGTGAAAGTCTGGATCTTATAGAGTTAACATTCCAAGTTGCTATTAACAAATTTCTACCAAATTATGTAAAATTAAAATAGCAAAAATTTTTTGGTGTTTAAGAATTTTGAAATTAAATAAAATGAAAGATTATTTTTGCAAAAGCCTGCCTAGAACAATAACTTTTGTATTTTTTTTTACTTCATTAATTTTCTTAAAAGGGGCATATCTAAATGCTGAATATTTATTTGAGGAATTGGAAATTGATACCTCAACTAAAACAGAAGATGATAGTTCAGTTCTTCCAACTAATCCTTTTGAACTTGTGGAAATGATACGCAGACAAAATAGTATGAACGATGCGACCGATCCCTCTGATGCAATTGACGATGCCTTAAACTCATTTAATAGTCAGGAGGGGAATCAGGAAATTTAATACGATAAATTTTTATTTCCAAATTTTTAATATGTTAAAAAATCCTATCCCAAAAGTTACTAACCAATTACAGCATAGAGCAATCGGTATTATTAATGGTAAATTTACTCCCCTCAGTAGTGAGCAATTAAATAGAGGCTTTTTAATCGATAATAAAGACGAAAAAATTGAAACAGTAGTACTAGGTAAAGCCTTATCACTTTTAAAAAAGCATATTGATTTAAAGAAAAGTTACTATTGGATCGTTTATCCAAAGAATAAAAATACTCAAAACTTGCATTTACAGGTTGCAGGTATCTGGGATCCCTACCAACTTAATGATTTCCCTAATGATTCTTCAAAAACAAACTTCTCAAAATTACTAGAAGAATTAAATTTAAAAGACAATTATTTTTCTGTTAGAGGAGAATTAGTGTTTGTCAACACTAAAAAGAAGGAAATTGTTATTAAAATATGTTCTGCTGTAAAGTCAAAAAATTTAAAAAATAAAAATTTTAAATTAGTCATTAAAGGAGAGATTTCTCTTGAACTTCTGCATAGCTTTGTAAGTTTAGATATCAACAGAGATGGAAATTCTTTGAAACTTATAAATTACGAAGTGATTGAAAAAAATCTTTCTAAAAATAATTAGAATGAAAGGTTGATTTCCACTGCAATTTTACCAATCAAGAAATCTTTGATTTATGGATGATGTTTTAATTGAATGTTCTCCTGGTATCTCTGGAGATATGTTGTTAGGAGCTTTTTATGATTTAGGGGTGCCTAAAAAAGTTATTGAAAAGCCACTTATTGATCTTGGATTACAGGATTTATATCAACTAGACTTTAAGGAGTCAAAAAGTTTTTCAATTCGAGGCATCAAGGCAAAGGTTGAGAATACTGATTGTAGTCCTTGCAAAAGAACTTGGAGAAGTATTAAGGAAATTATTTTAAATGGTCACTTAGAAGATAAATTAAAAAAAATAATTTATGAAGTATTTGAATCTTTAGCAATTGCGGAAGGAAAAGTTCATGGCATTAAATCTGATGATGTTCATTTTCATGAAATTGGAGCCATAGATTCATTGGTGGATATCATTGGGGTGTGTGCTGCATTGAATTACTTAAATCCAAGGAGGGTTTATTGTAATGAACCAATGTTGGGGAAAGGTTTTGTCCAAACTGAACATGGAAAATTATCTGTACCACCTCCAGCTGTAATAGAGTTAATAAGACAAAAAAATATTAAGGTTTTATCAAACCGTGACTCAATAGAGGGTGAACTCTCAACACCAACTGGCATTGCTCTACTAGCTAATTTAGTCGACTATCTAGAACCTCCTTTAAAATTTTCTATTAACTCTTATGGAGTAGGCATTGGTAACCTCAAATTTCCATTCCCTAATTTGGTAAGAGTTTATAAAATTACTTCATATGAGGATTCTTCTATTAACGATAATGAACAAATTAGTCCAAAGTGTGAAGAGATATCTATTCAAGAAGCATGGATTGATGATCAAACACCCGAGGATATATCTAATTTTGTGGAGAAACTTAGAATTGAGGGGGCTTACGACGTTTCCTATCAAGCTATAAATATGAAAAAAAATAGGATTGGATTTTCAATTCAAGCAATCTTGCCCATTGATAAAAAAGAATTTTTTAGACGATTATGGTTTGATTATTCCAACACTATTGGGGTTCGTGAAAGGACCCAATCTCGGTGGATATTACTTAGACGTAGAGGAGAATGTTTAACAACTTTTGGAAATATAAAAGTTAAACAAACTTTGAAACCCGATGGATCAATAAATATGAAACCAGAAAATGATGAGGTTTTGAGATTAAAGTTAAAGCATAAAATATCAACTCATGAAATAAGAAAAATAATAAAAGAGTCAAGTAAGAAATTTAAAGCATTTGAAAACTGGAAATGAGATTTAATACAATCAATCAACCATATTTCAAATTCCTTAAAAAAATTAAATTTGGTAATTTCAAGAGTATTTTCTTTATTTCAAGCTTATTATATTTTTGCATATATTTTTTTTATAATATTGATCAAATTTCTTTTGATATCAATTTAGAAAGAAATGGAATAAATCTATCCTTATCATTTTTATTTTGTGTTTTAAGTATTTACCTAAACGCTTATGCATGGAAATATATTGTTAAGTGGTTTGGGAAAGAATTTAAAAGTAATAATCTAGTCTCTTTTTATGTTTTAACCAATATTCTTAAATATGTTCCAGGAGGGATTTGGCATTTTGTAGAAAGATTTAATTTTTTAAAAAAAATAATTAATCCGCAAATTGCTTTGTATTCGACTCTTATAGAACCTTATTTTATGTTAAGTGGATCTTTTCTATTGGCATCGCTGGGATTAATTTTTTCACCAATTTATTTTTTTTTAATTTTTCCTTTAGTATTTTTAAACAGGAAATTAATCTATCTTGTATTAAAAAGAATAGGGTCCATTAAAGGAAAAGTATTTGAGGTATTGAGATTTCCAAAATCAAAAGACCTATTTGAAGAGAGAATAAATATTATTTCTTTTTTCCCTACTAGAGCTTTAATACTTGAAATTGGGTTTGTTTTATCTAAATTTATAAGTTTTTATATTTGCTTAAAAACTTTTGATACAAGTAATACTCTCAATAGCATATTTTTATTAGTAATCTTTTCTTTGTCATGGTCTTTAGGATTGGTAATCCCAACAGCTCCTGGAGGCGTAGGTGTTTTTGAGACCTGCTTCCTTTTTTTTGTTGGCAAAAGTATTCCACAAAATATAATTCTCATTTGCTTAATTTATTTTAGGGTTATATCAACCTCGGCAGATTTGTTGTTAAGCTTACCTTTTTTAATAAGAAAACTATCTAAAAGAATTTAGTTTTTTTTCTCTAAACTTGGTATCAATGTCATTGATGCGATAAGGCCCAATATCATAATAAGAATTGCTGGTAATATTGCCTCTACCATTCTTTCATCTCCAGCATATTGATATATTCTCACAGATAATGTATCAAAATCGAATGGTCTTAAAATAAAGGTTATGGGTAATTCCTTTATCGTGTCCACAAAAACTAAAAGTGAGCCTACGAATATTGGTCCTTGGAGAAGAGGTAGATGAACTCTTTTGATGATACCCAGCCAATCCTCTCCTAGTCCAAGTGCAGCTTCATCAAGACTAGGAGAGATTCTTTCAAGACTTGAATCAATAGAACCCTTAGAAATAGTTAGAAATCTGACAAGATAACCCCAAATTAGTAAGCAAATAGCGATAAAATTAAAACTTGAAGAAGAAATGCTTATTAAAGATAAAGCTAATACAGTGCCTGGGATTGCGTAACCTATTCCCGCAAGGTTTGTTATTATTCCTAGTAATAAGCTTTTATTTGGGCGTCTTGCTAAGGAAATTACTAGAGAGAATAGCATAGTTATTAATGCAGTAAAAAATCCTAGGCTTATTGTTCTCAATGATAGGTTAAGTAATTCTATAGATAACCCTTTTTGAATTTGATCGATATTAAGCAGAACCCAAAAACATGGAATTCCAAAAGAGAAAATTGGAGGAAATAAAGATATGGTTATTGCTAAAAGAGCTCTAGTTTTTTTTAATTCCCAACCTTGAGAATCTTTTGATGCAGGATTTTCACTCCACCTCTTTGATTTTCTTCTCGAGAATTTTTCAAAAATAATTAAAGTAAAAATTATTAATAATGCTACCAAAGATAGTCCAATAGCACTTTTTGGATTACCCTCAATTATCCAATTTTCGGCTATACCTGTAGAAATACTTGGAATATTTAATAATGCAAATGTACCTAACTCATTCATTACTTCCATACACATTAAACTGATTCCTGTTATTAGTGCTGGTAACGCCATTGGAAGAGCGATTTTAAAGAAGCTCCTCCATGGTCCAACTCCTAATCCTCTACTAGCATTGATTTGATTAACTCCAAATTTATTAAAACTTTCGTTAGCAAGAATGAATACATATGGATAAGTAGAAATTGAAAGTATTAATACCCCCCACCATAAACCTGTTACTTGATACCCAAAAATACTTGCTAAATCCTGCAAAACAGCTGTCATTAGATATGCTGGGGCAGCAAGTGGAACTAGCTGACAAATTCGGAGAACTTTTCTGAACTTAAAATCACAATTTGAAAGTAACCATCCATTCAAAGTGCCTAATCCTCCTCCAAAAAAACTTGTTAGTACTAAAACTTTTAAAGTCTCTAATACCTCTTCTCCTCCAGCAATACCTAATGAAAAATTCCCACTAATAACATATTGAACTCCTTCAAGAAGAAAATTGGAAATTGGAATGATAACTAGGAATGCAACAATAAACGAAGTAAAATAAAAAAGTTTTAATTCGGTTACTGCTTTTTTAAATCCTTTAATAAGTATTTTCAAAAATTAATTAAACCCTAATATGCATAATCTAATCTTTACTAAATCTACATGATGAAAGTTGATTCTTTATAGTTTGATGATCTAAATTTTTCCCAATTAACACTATCTTGTTTGATTTTTCTTTGGTCCATTCTTCATCATCTAGAGAAAATCTTTTTCCAGATAGGTGAAAAATGTGTTTTCTTTCACTTTCCATAAACCATAATATTCCTTTGGCCCTAAATACATTTTGTGAGATTTGATTATCTAAGAAATATTGAAACTTCCTTAAGGAAAATGGTTCAAAAGTCTCATAAGAAACTGATGTAAAACCCTCTATATTATTGATCAAATCGTGTGAATGTGAAGAATGATCGTGTGAATGTGAAGAATGATCGTGTGAATGTGAAGAATGATCGTGTGCATGTGAAGAATGATCGTGTGAATTGTCTTCTACATCTTCTTTATCCTTATCGTATTTAAAAGTATCTGTTTCAAATAGACCTACACTCATTATTGTTTGTAATCCAACTTCACTATTGGTTGATCTCAATATCCTTGGTTCTTTTTTTATTTTATTAATGAATTTTTCGACTTTCTTTAATTGTTCTTCGTTGACTAAATCACATTTGTTTAGTAAA
>NZ_JNAO01000007.1 GCF_000760035.1 Prochlorococcus marinus str. MIT 9314 | reverse complement strand
TTTGTGTTAGCAGTGATAACTGCAAGACTATCACTAGGATTTACAAAACATCCACTTCCTAAAATCATATTCCTATCTCCATCTCCATCGCATGCAGCACCAAAATTATAAGATTTTTTATTTAATATTAAATCAGCCAAGTGGGATGCGTAAGTAAGATTAGGATCAGGATGTAAACCTCCAAAATCTTTTAACGGGTTACCATTCATTACACAATCAGGAGCAAGACCCATTTTTTCAACAAAAATATTTTTTGCATATGGGCCTGTAACCGCATTCATTGCATCAAAGATTAACGAGAAGTCTTTTTTTAAAAAATCACTAATTTGATCAAAGTCAAAAATTTTCTCCATCAAATTAGAATAATCTGTTAATCCATCAATAATTTCTAAGGTAGTTTCGTCGTAAGGATAAGTTCCATATTCACTAAAATCAGGTAATTTAATTTTACAAATTTTATAACTTGTAAGTAATTGTGAAGCCTTGAAAATCTTATTGGTAATTATCTCAGGAGCTGGGCCACCATTAGAGATATTCAATTTCACTCCAAAGTCGCCATTAATCCCACCAGGATTATGGCTTGCAGAAAGAATAATTCCACCAATCGCATTTTCTTTTCTAATTAAATGTGATGTAGCAGGAGTAGATAATAAACCATATTTTGGAACAATAACCTTTTGAACTTTATGAGCAATACATATTTGAACAATTTTTTCTATTGCTTCAATATTGCCATATCTCCCATCACCACCAACTACTAATGTTGAACCTTTTAAATCTTCTAATGATTGTAAGATTGCTTCAATAAAAACTTCTAGATAATGTTCTTCCTGAAACTTTAAAGTACTTTTTCTTAATCCAGAGGTACCTGGTTTTTGATCTAGAAAAGGAGAATTAATATTAATTACACTAACTTTATTCATATTTTTAAGAAACTTCCAAAAATCTAACTAAATTAATGAGGCATTTCGGATGTTCTTAACATAGCGATAAACCATATTGAAGAAATTAATAATGCACAAAGAATTCCATAGTTAACACCAAATTTAGAAATTGTAATTGGAACTATTAGTGGAAACGTTAATGCCCCAAACATTGGAGTAAAAGCTACAATTTTTTTCAGCATTAATTTAATTTATTGAAACCATTCAGTCTCAGCATTATCTTTTTCATTAGTATCGTCAAGTGGTGTAGTTCTATCAAAATTCATTGAAATACTTTTTTCTTGCTCACCGGATACATCAACAGCTTTAATATCATATTTTTGAGTCCCGTCTCTAAATGGAACTTGAATTCTAAAAGTACCATCTGCAGCAAGTGGTACATCTTCTCCACCTATTGTCAATTTTGCAGAAGGCTCTGTAGCTCCATAAACAATTAATTCAGCATCAGCAACTAGCCAAAAAGATCTATTTTTAACAATTCCGCTTCCAGAATCATTTAAACCTGATGACCATTTACCAGCACCTGAATCTGTAAGATTATCATTGAGGTTTGTTGAATTTACATTTTCCATAAATTCTTCAGAACCAACTTTTCTTCTGAGAGGAATATTAGTTGCTGCTTGGTATAACCTTTCATGAATGCCATTTTGTTCTGAAACAACAGGATTAGAAATATCTGGGATTGACTCAGAAGTAGAATCTAGATTAAAAGGTACAAATTTATCAAGAATTTGCTCAGAAGGATGGGACCCAGGAACATGGCTTATCGAAGAAAATGCCAATGACATCCAGTTAAAACCATATTTGTAACCTAATTCAACTTTATAGTCTCTATCTGCAAGTGGAATTGGCAAGTACCACTCAGTGCTATAACTATCAACTGCTATCTCCCTTAGGGTACCTTGATTTAAATTGCTTCCTTCAGAACCAGATGCATCAAATAATCGTAAACATAATTTATTGGCTCCCAAAGATTGTGCTTTTTCTCTATCTGCATCAGAAATTTGCCAAAAAACATAAGCCCAATCTGGGTCTCGGGGTAGGAAAACTACATTTGTTTTAACTTCTTCACTACTGTTGAAAGCATTAGGCTTAGAAGTTTCTTCAGATTTTGGCTCAGGAGGTGAAATATATGTTTTTTTTGTAGATTTTTCTTGATATTTAATTATTAAATCAACTAAAACAGCTTTTGTTTTGCGACTGTACAACGGAACCGATAGTTTACTTGCTTCTTGACGTAATTGTCTGAGGGTTAGTGAGAGTAATTGATCTTTATTAATGATCCCGTCAGCCACTTTAAATTCTCCGTTTTTGCTTGGGATCAGTATGTTCTTTTTTTTTAGGAATTGTGTGTCTTTTTGACCTGTCGTCAGGATCCTCTGACTACTAAAAAATTTTCAAAATTGATATTTCTCTTCAAAACAGTTGGTATCACAGAAATTAATTAATTTTCAGATCCTTTTGCAATGTAAATTAATTTTCTTTTTTTTTAAATTTTATTACCTAAATTTGTTAACGACTCAACAAAAATATATTTTTTCTTCGGGATCATTTAGATAAAAGAGAATTCATCGTTGTTGTTCAACCAGAAGTAATAAATCATCTATCTCTAAATCCTCAATACTTTTACCTATTTTTTTTGAAAAAGTACTTAATTTTTTCGAGGTGGATTCTAACTGCTCATAAAAAAGATCACTAAATTTTTTATCATCAAATTTTTTGGATTGTTTATCACACCATTCTCTCAAGGGATTTTTATTTTGATATTCCAAACTATTATCTACATTGATAATTTTTAAAATCTGAAGACAATGAGCGAGTATTCTTAAATGATGTTTTTGCATTATGGGTAGATCAAGATTATCAATTTCTTGTATAGTTTCTATGTTTAATGGGTTAGACAAGGGATCAAAATGATTAGACATTAATTTTTAGTTTTAATAAAGGAAAAAAACTCAATATTGGGGGTATCTTTCGTTAAAGTATATAAAGCTAATTGTAATAGGTTATTTTTGATAACATGGTCAACGAAAATTTAGTTAAAGATGTAGTAAAAGAGCCTTACAAATATGGTTTCGTTACTGATATTGAAACTGAAAAAATAGAAAAGGGATTAAATGAAGATATCATAAAATTAATTTCACAGAAAAAAGAAGAGCCAAAATTTCTTCTTGATTTTAGATTAAAAGCCTTTAAAAAATGGCAAAAAATGAAAGAGCCTGATTGGGCAGCATTAGGATATAAAAATATTGATTATCAAGATATTATTTATTACTCTGCTCCCAAGCAAAAAGAGAAAATTTCTAGCTTAGATGAAGTTGATCCCAAACTTCTTGAGACTTTTGACAAATTAGGAATACCCCTCACGGAGCAAAAAAAACTCACAAATGTAGCAGTAGATGCTGTCTTTGATAGTGTTTCTATAGCCACAACTTTTAGAGAAGAACTTGCTGAACATGGAGTTATATTTTGCTCAATTAGTGAAGCTGTAAAAAATCACGCGGATTTGATTGAAAAATATTTAGGTACAGTGGTCCCAGCTAATGATAATTATTTTGCAGCACTAAATTCTGCAGTTTTTAGTGATGGTTCTTTTGTTTATATCCCAAAAGGTGTTACCTGCCCTATGGATCTATCTTCCTACTTCAGAATTAATAGTGGAGATTCAGGACAATTCGAAAGAACACTAATCATTGCTGAAGAATCAAGTTCTGTAAGTTATCTAGAAGGTTGTACAGCTCCAATGTTTGATACAAATACCCTACATGCAGCAGTTGTAGAGCTTGTAGCATTAGACGACGCCTCAATAAAATATTCAACAGTGCAAAATTGGTATGCTGGTGATGAAGAAGGTATTGGCGGAATTTTTAATTTTGTCACCAAGAGAGGAAAATGCTTAGGAAAGAGAAGTAAAATTAGCTGGTCTCAAGTTGAAACAGGGTCTGCAATTACATGGAAATATCCTAGCTGTCTTCTTTTAGGGGAAGAATCTGTAGGAGAATTTTATTCAGTTGCTCTCACCAATAATCTTCAGCAAGCAGATACCGGCACAAAAATGATCCATATTGGCCCTAAGACCAAATCAACTATTGTTAGCAAGGGTATTAGTGCAGGTAACTCAAAAAATAGCTACAGAGGTCTTGTCAAAATGGGAACAAAAGCTACAGGATCAAGAAATTACAGTCAATGTGATTCAATGTTAATAGGGGATCAAGCTTCTGCAAATACATTCCCTTACATCAAATCTCAACAACCCAATTCTGAAATTGAGCATGAAGCAAGCACATGTAGAATCTCAGAAGACCAACTTTTTTATCTCCAGAGCAGAGGTATAGAATTTGAGGAGGCAGTATCTATGATGGTCAGCGGTTTTTGCAGAGATGTATTTAATCAATTACCTATGGAATTTGCTGCTGAAGCAGATAAGTTACTGGCACTTAAACTAGAGGGATCAGTAGGTTAATTAATCAATTTCTGAACTGAAATGCAAAGTAAAATGAAAGAATCAGATCCAATTTTAGAAGTTGACAATCTCTCTGCATCTACTGATAATCTTCCAATATTAAAAGGGGTTTCACTAACTGTCTATCCTGGAGAAATCCATGCCATTATGGGAAGAAATGGATGTGGCAAAAGTACTCTTTCGAAAATCATTGCGGGACATCCCTCGTATAATATTACAAATGGCGACATAAAATTTTTAGGTGAAAACATCAACTCTCTAGAACCTGAAGAGAGATCTCAATCAGGAATTTTTCTTGGTTTTCAATATCCAATTGAAATTCCAGGTGTAAGTAATCTTGAGTTTCTTAGAGTTTCAACTAATGCTAGAAGGAAATTCCTCAACAAAGAAGAATTGGATACTTTTGATTTTGAAGAATTAGTTAAAGAAAAGTTAGAAATTGTGAAAATGGATCACGCATTCTTATCAAGGAGTGTAAACCAAGGCTTTTCCGGAGGTGAAAAAAAAAGAAATGAGATTCTACAAATGGCTTTGCTTGAACCTAAGATAGCAATATTAGATGAGACCGATTCTGGTCTAGATATCGATGCTCTAAGAATAGTGGCATCAGGAATTAAAAAAATATCTAATGCACAAACTGGAATTATACTTATTACCCATTATCAAAGATTATTAGATGAAATTAAACCAGATTATGTCCATGTTATGTCAGACGGACAAATCATAAAAACTGGTGAGAGTGATCTTGCTCTAGAGCTTGAGGAAAAAGGTTATGAATGGACTGATAACTTTATAAAAGAGACCTAAACAAATGGAAATAATTGAAAAAATAAAAACTAATAAATCGATTGATAATCAAACAGAAATACAAAAAATCTGTCTTCATAAATTACAATCAAGCCCTCTCCCTAATCCTAAAAGTGAACTATGGAGACTTTCAAATAAATCAAAATTGTCAAACTTTTTAGATTACTCAATTAATGAGAAAGATTCACAATTTGATATGCCATATCCGAAAAATTCTGCAAGTACTATTAGATTAATAATTGGTGAGAATTGCCAAATTAAATTAATTGAAAAAAATTATTCAATACAGCAATTAAGTGAGGATGAAATACAAAAATATATCAAGGAACAGATATCTTTTTTTAAGCAAAACGAAAATTGGAGTGACCTACTAAATCTGTCTTTAAGTTGTAAAAATAATATTTTGGGATTAAAAATAAATGGATCCAAAATTCCTCCTATTGAAATTTTTAGTCATGCATCAAGTAATTCTTTAAACGCAAAAACCCTCGTAATATTTTTAGAAAAGAATTGTGATGTTGAATTATTACAAGTGAATCTTGGTAAAGAAAACTCTTCATTATCTCAATCAACTTTCTTTTGCTTGAAAGAAAATAGTTCCGTAAATCATGGTGTTGTCTCTTACGGTGAAAACAGATCCAATCTATTAAATTCTCTCAATGTAATTCAACAAAAAAATAGTGCATACAACTTAGGATCTTTACATTTCAAATTCAATTACGCGAGATTTGAAATTAGTATTAAACAATCTTCAGGAAACGCTAAAACAAATATCAAAGGTATGCAAATAACAAAAAAAGATGAGCAAATTTCAACCTATACAAAAATAGAATTTAATGGACCAAATGGATTTCTAGATCAAATTAATAAATCACTTGCTGATGATAAATCACATGCAATATTTGAAGGTTCAATAATAGTTCCGAAAATTGCCCAGAGAACTGATGCTTCCCAATTAAGCAGAAATTTACTTTTATCAAATCTCGCACAAATAGATACCAAACCTCAATTAGAAATAATTGCTGATGATGTCAAATGCAAACATGGAGCAACAATTTCGCAACTAAATGAGGAAGAACTTTTTTATATGAGAACAAGAGGGATCACATTAACAGAAGCAAGTAAACTACAATTGAGTTCTTACTTTCAAGAAATAATTTCTTTTATTCCCATTTCAAAAGATAAATGGGATTTGCTTGATAAACTTTTAAATGAGAATTAATGGAAACGACTCAAAATTTTCCTGAAAAAACGAAGAAAGACTTTCCTCTTTTAAATAAGAACTTAAAAAGTAACGAGCAAATTATTTATTTAGACCATGCTGCAACCACACAAAAACCAATACAAGTCTTAAAAAAAATTGATGAATATTACAAAAACTTTAATGCCAATGTACATAGAGGGGCACATCAATTAAGTGCTAAAGCAACAGAAGAATTTGAAAATGCACGATATTTAATTAGCAAATATATAAAAGCGAATTCAGCAAAAGAAATTATTTTCACAAGAAATGCTACTGAGGCAATCAATCTAGTAGCTAGATCATGGGGCGAATATTCATTAAAAGAAAACGATGAAATTCTCTTATCAATAATGGAGCATCATAGCAATATCGTTCCATGGCAAATGGTTGCAGCAAAAAATAAATGCAAATTAAAATTTATAGGTTTAGATAAAAATGGGAAATTAGATATAGACGACTTTAAATCAAAACTAACAACTAGAACTAAACTTGTTAGCCTAGTCCATGTTAGTAATACTCTAGGTTGCTGTAATCCAATCAAAGAAATAACTAAATTAGCCAAACAAAAAGGTTCTTTAGTGTTAATAGATGCATGCCAAAGTTTGGCTCATCAAAAACTAGATGTGATTGATCTTAACATAGATTTTTTAGCTGGATCAGGACATAAACTATGCGGTCCTACGGGTATTGGTTTCCTCTGGTCAAGACAAGAAATTCTAGAAAAAATTCCTCCTCTCTTTGGAGGTGGCGAAATGATTCAAGATGTTTTTGAAGAGACAAGTACTTGGGCAGAGTTACCACACAAATTTGAAGCTGGAACTCCAGCCATTGCAGAAGCGATAGGTCTTGCAGAAGCAATTAATTATATTAAAAATATTGGATTGAATGAAATTCATGAATATGAAAAGACTATTACTAAATATTTATTTGAAAAATTAAATCAAATAGAAAATATTGAAATCATAGGTCCATCGCCGGAGATAGATCCTGATAGAGCCTCACTTGCCACCTTTTATATTAAAAATATACATTCAAACGATATTGCCGAAATTCTTGATTCAAAAGGGATTTGCATCAGAAGCGGCCACCATTGCTGTCAACCTCTTCACAGATACATTGGAATTAAATCAACAGCTAGAATCAGCATGAATTTCACAACAAATAAGGAAGAAATTGATATGTTTATAGAAAAATTAAAAGATACTATTGATTTTCTAAACATCAATTCTTAAATATTCAAAGCATTTTTTAAAAATTCCTGAGATTTTTGCATTACTACTTCTTTATTTTCAATATTTCTAAAACCATGCCCTTCATTATCAAAAAAAATAACTTCTGAATATTTATTATTCTGAATCAAAATTTCTTGAATTTTTAAAGTTTGTTTATAAGAAATAACTGTATCTTTTTTTCCATGAAACAATAAGACAGGTTTTTTTATTTTGTGAATATGATTTATCGGTGATCTATTGATATAGTCAGCATGGTCTTTTGCATAATTTCCTACCAAAGAATTTAAATAATCTTTTTCAAACCTATGAGTGTTGTAATGCATATCCTTCAAATCAATAACAGGATATTTACAAATTGCTGCTGTAAAAATAGACCCATATAATAAGCAATTCAAGGCAGTTAACCCACCAGCACTATTCCCAAAAATTACTACTTTTTCACTATCAACTTGATTTGATTTAATCAATTCAAGAGCTAGTGCTTTGCAATCATAAGAATCAACAATACCCCATTTACAATTCAACCTCTCTCTATATGCTTTGCCAAATCCTGATGATCCTCCATAATTGACTTCAGCAACAAAAAAACCCTTCGACGTCCAATATTGAACTTCAGAATTATATGATCCATCAAAAAATGAAGTTGGTCCACTATGAGCTCTAACAAAAAGGGGTGGTTTTCTAAATTTTTCAACAAGCGGCCTATATAAAAAAGAATGAGTAGATTTATCTTCAAAACCTTTAAACCAAAAAGATTCAGGTTTTGAACAATCTTTTAAATATTCAGCATTTATTTCCTCAAAAACATTTAATAAAACTTCGTTTTTACAATCAATTTCAAGTAAATTTCCAAGAAAATCAGATCCATGACCTTTCAAAACTACTTTCTTCTCAAAAACACTAAAATCACTAATTGAGGAAAAAGGAGTAGAAAATTCTTTAACGAATTGAAGATCTTTATATTGTTCAAATACTAAATTATTTTCTTTTTTTGCTAAACAAAATAAATCTTTTATATCACCTGAAAAAAATGTTATTCCTGAGACCCACTGAGGTACTCCATATTCAACAAAATTTCTCTCTACTCTTTTTTTAATAAAAATATTCTCAATTTTACTAGCATCTAAAAACAATAAGTTCCACCATCCAGAACTATCTTCAGAACATACTAAAAGAGTTTCACTTATCCAATAAGGTTGAAAAAAAGAAACGTTTTTTTTGGCATTAATCAGCTTATCTGAAAATTTTTTTATTTTTGTTATCTCTCCATCTAATTCAATTTGCGCAAAACAAAGATCATTTTTCTCCCAGGGCATGTATGGATAATCCCACTCGAGCCAAGAAAGTAAGCTAACAGAAGTATTAGAAGATAATTCTCCAGCGAAATTTTTAAATTTTTTTATTCGGTAAATATCTTGTTTAGTTTTTTTTAAGTTTAAAGAAAATAAGTAATCTCTATTATTAATTTCACAGATACCATATAAAAAATTTTTTTGAGATATAACAAATGAAGAATCGAAATTTCCATCAATTGATTTAGATAGTTGTCTCGGTTCTTGAACTGAATCGAGATAACTTTTTTGACTTCTATAATTTGATGCTACCTCTTTAAAAATTTGAAACCACACTGCTTTGGTAATCTGATCTATCCATATCAAATAAAAATTATTTTTTAAATAGATACATTTATAAGATTTACCACCATATCCATGAAAGTTATTTTTAATATTATATTTTTTACTTGTTAATTTCTGAGGAAACGCCTCTTTTTCATTAAATGGCCTTGCAAAAATAGCATTTTTATTTTGACCTTCACCAACAAAATCAATCCAAAAAATGATATCTCTAACAATAGTTAATTCCTTAAAAGATTTTTTTTTAGATACAGTTTGCTTAACTTTTAACTTATCACCATTACTCATGTAAAAAAACTATAAAGAATACAAATTAAAGTGCTAGTATTTTTATAGCTAAACTCTTAAGTAAAAACCTTTTTTTAACGTGGCAAACCATTTTTCACAACTTGCAAAAAAGTCAAGAACAAATGGAAACGCAGAAAAAATTGCAAAAGAACAAACAGATAAGCCATCTCTAGGCATTTATAAACTTGGTGATGATGTATTAAGACAAAATTCCAAAAGAATAACTAAAGTTGACGAATCGATTAGAAAACTTGCTAGAGAAATGCTTCAAAGCATGTATGCAGCTAAAGGAATTGGACTTGCTGCACCTCAAATTGGAATCAACAAAGAGCTTCTTGTCATAGACGTAAATTTTGAAGATTCAGCAGCAGAACCTTTAATATTAATCAATCCAGAAATTACAGACTTTGGAACAACCCTTAATTCATACGAAGAAGGCTGCTTGAGTATACCTGGCGTCTATTTGAATGTAGTAAGACCATCAACTATAAAATTAAAATTTAGAGATGAAATGGGACGACCACGTAAAATGAAAGCAGATGGACTTCTAGCGAGGTGTATTCAACACGAAATGGATCACTTAAATGGAATATTATTTGTAGATAGAGTTACATCAAAAGATGATTTGAACAAAGAACTTTTAAAAGAAGGGTTTAACGAAAAAGACGTTATCTCAATTAATTAATTTAATGACTGAAACAACAATATTTCAAAAAATCATTAATGAAGAAATACCCTGCGATAAGCTTTACGAAGATAAGTTTTGTATTGCGTTTAATGATATCCAGGCACAAGCTCCAGTACATTTTTTAGTGATTCCTAAAAAGCCAATAATCAGTTTATTAGAGTGTATTGAGCAAGATGCAAATTTATTAGGGCATTTACTTTTTGTTGGTAGCAAAATAGCTAAATCAAAAAATTTAACTAACTGGAGAACAGTAATTAACACTGGAGCAGAATCTGGACAAACAGTTTTTCATTTACATATTCATTTTTTATCTGGAAGAAAAATGAATTGGCCTCCAGGTTAAAACTCTCGAAAGAAATATTAATGGGTTATAAATAAATAAAAACAAAATGAATACTCCAGAGTCCTTAAATACAGAATCTAGAAATTTATTCAATTTAATTTTAAAAAATTGGGAAGAGCTAGATGATTCACTCAAAACTAAGTTAATAAAAATTTGGAACGTTTTAACTTATAAATGGCAATTCCAAATTTTATTTAATTTACCTTTCCTACTATGGTGGGCATTAGATAAATCTTTTCCAAAAGTTCATGAATTTGATGCAACAATCTTGAATTACTTGAATTTACCTGACTGGGCACTTTCATTTATTGGCTTTGGTCAATAGACTGCTAAAAGTTATAATTTATTTCATAACACTAGTCGAGTAATGAATAAAGCTGTTAATAATAAATCCAAAATACTGTACCAATTACAAAAATTAAGGAAGCTATCTCAGCCGTTTTTTCTTCCAATAGATCAATGTAATGGATTTCAATTCATATGGCTTTTGGTTTCTCTTTTATTTTGTGTTGGTGGAGTAGTACTTGTTGGTCTTACAGGAATAATCAGTTTTTTTGAAAGCTTTCAACCAATTTTTCTTGAAAAATATTTCGGAGGTGTAGTAAGTACTGTCAATTCAATATGGGCCGGTAGCTGGGGATTACTTTTCTCTGCTTTATTTTTAATTGGATCAGGGAGCTTTTTTAGCTTAAGACGTCAATTAAAAAACCGTAGATGGTTACATTGGTTATTCCTTGCGATAATTGTATTAATGCTTTTAGCGGTAAACGGAATAAACGCAGGTATTGGATTCATTGCAAGAGATTTAACGAATGCTTTGGTAGAAAAACAAGAAGATGGATTTTACAGGATATTAGGGATTTACGCTTGTTGTTTTGCTGTGGCTTTACCAATACGTGTTTCCCAAATATTTTTTACATATAAGTTAGGAATAATTTGGAGAGAATGGCTTTCAAAAAGTTTAGTCAAAGATTACATGACTAATAAAGCTTATTACCAATTAAATCCCAATGATGAAGAACAAACCGATGTAGATAATCCTGATCAAAGAATCACAGATGATACCCGAGCTTTTACCGGGCAAAGTCTCTCTTTCACATTAGGTATTTTTGATGCCCTACTAACATTTTCACTTAATATTCTTATTTTGTGGAGTATTAGCACAACTCTTACTTTTTCTTTATTTGGTTATGCTGCATTTGCAACTTCTATCCTTTTAATCGCTGGAAAAAATCTTGTAAAGATTGATTTTGATCAACTCAGATATGAAGCAGATTTTCGATACGGCTTAGTACATATTAGAGATAATGCTGAATCAATAGCCTTTTACTCTGGAGAGAATCCTGAACGAACTGAAACTGAAAGACGCTTAGGAGAAGTGGTGAGAAACTTTAATTTACTAATTATATGGAGAGTAATAATTGACGTCATGAGAAGATCCATTAATTATGCTGGCAATTTCTTTCCATATTTAATAATGGCAATCCCTTACTTTAAAGGTGAAATTGATTATGGACGCTTTATTCAGGCAAGCTTTGCATTTGGAATGGTTGAAGGTTCGTTATTTTTCATTGTTAATCAAATCGAAGAACTTGCAAAATTTACTGCTGGTATTGGCAGATTAGAAGGATTCCAATCTAAAGTTGAATCCATTAGTCAAACCAACCCAACAAGTAATCAAAACGTTATTTCAGATTACCCCTCAATTCTTATTAATAATGCTGACCTTTGCCCACCAGGATCAAATAAAACAATAATTAAAAATTTAAATTTAAGCATCGAAAATAATCAATCACTTTTGGTTGTAGGACCATCTGGGTGCGGAAAAACATCTTTACTAAGAATGATTAGTGGTTTATGGGAACCCAATCAGGGAGTAATTAAAAAACCAAAAATTGGGGAATTATTATTCATACCTCAAAAACCATATATGTTACTTGGTTCTTTAAGGGAACAATTATGTTATCCCACAGAAGTTAAGAAATTTAGTGATGAACATCTTACTTCTGTACTACATGAAGTAAATTTAAAAACTTTAGTGGATCGGTATCCTAATCTTGATATCAAACAAGATTGGCCACGAATTCTTTCCCTAGGGGAGCAACAAAGATTAGCTTTTGCAAGACTCTTACTAAATTCTCCAAGATTTGCAGTACTTGATGAAGCAACAAGTGCTTTAGATATTAACACTGAAAAAAAACTATATTGTTTACTAAAGGAACGAGAACTTTCTCTAATAAGTGTTGGACATAGACCTAGCTTAAAAGATTTTCACGAAAATATTTTAGAATTAAATGGACAAGGAGACTGGAAATTATTGACTTCTGATAAGTATAATTTTAAGGATTAACAAAAAAAATGAATTCTAAAGAAGAACAAACTAACTCAGAAGTCACTAATTTAGAGAATGAGAGTTTTATAGAAGAGCAAAAAGATCCGAATCAGATCAATGAACAAATTGAAGACAATAAATTAGAAGAAAAATCTATAGAAATTAAAGATGAATATAAATTTGGATGGAGTAGTTATTCTGAAATAACTAATGGAAGGTTTGCCATGATTGGCTTCCTAGCAATAGTATTGATTGAATTATTTAGTAAACAATCGTTTTTAACATGGGCAGGAATTCTATAATTAATCATCAAATCTAGAACTGTTATCTCTTGGTTTCTTCTTATTTGTTCCAACGCTATATCTACTATTTTGATTTTTTGAACTTGATCTAGCTGAAGAGCTTACTCTACCAGTCTCACGCGGTTTTTTAGCTTGATTAGCATCTTTAAATGAAGCATCTTCTACTTGAGTTGTTGAAGTTTGCTGCCTAATAGAGGATCTAGTAGGTTTCTTTCTTAATGGAGAAGAATCACTAGGAGCAGAGATATTATCTTGTCTAGAAACTGTACGATTCATTCTGGGTCTAGACCCTGTTTTAACTTCATCGCGAGATAAATTTCTTCTTTCACCAAAGTTATTTGTTTCTGGTTGTTTACTATTTCTATTTTCAGAAGTCTGTCTTCTCCTTCTCATAGGTTCGTCATTTTCAAACTGACTTATTTCCCTTGTAGATGGCCTACTTCTACTTGCTGCAGCAGAGGGTATCGCTCTTGAAACATTCCTCCTACGAGATCTCCCCTCCATATAGTCTGCTTCAAATTCATCTTCTTGAGGTTTAAATCTTCTGGATGGTCTTTCAGATTCTTCAAAGCTATCATAATCATCATTAAATCGGCCTCTAGAATTTCTGGGACCATCAGAAATAGGATCATCATCAAAATAAGATGATCTTCTAGCTTGATCAGTAGCAACTCCCCTCAATCGCACACTTTCATATGCGAAAAAAACTGTAGTTCCTGCAAGTAAAAACTGACCAAACTGAAGGATAGGATCTAACCTCCAGCCTTGAAAAAATAATATTCCTCCACACAAAAGTCCAATTGCTGCGAAGAAAACATCATAATCCCTTGCCAAGGCAGGCTTAAAGGACCTCAAGAAATAAAGGCCTCCTCCACATACGGCGAGAACTATACCAACAATACTGGCCCAATTGAGACTAGCATTGACCACATTCTTTCTCCAAAAATTTATTTTTTAAGGGTTACTTATATCCCCTATATATATAGTGTACTTAAAACTTCTACAAAAACTAGCGTCTTCCAGTAGAAGTACGATCGAGGGAATCTTTCTGGCTGACAAATATCAAAAATGCAGTGGCTGGAATAACGATAAGTAAGGCAGCAGCAATAAAACTACCTATCATTCCCACTGCGGAATTATTTGCAACTTCAGCAGAAAAATCTGCGGCTATTAATAAATTTGAGATTTGAAACACTTTTTAAATATTAAATTCTCAATTTATAATACGAATTAAATACGTTTCAATGGGTTATTTATTAAGATGAATTAAATAATTGTGATTTCTTGCTTGTTAACTCTCTTAAAATTTTAGATATTAGTTTAGGAATTTCTCTTTCATATCTAACTATAGTTTTTTTAATAAGATTAATACTTACTTGGTACCCAAAAATTGATTTAAGTAAAGGTTTATGGTTATTAATTTCAATACCATCAAGTTCAATTCTTAATTTAACAAGAAAGCTAATTCCTCCTATTGGAGGTGTTGATGTTGGACCCGTAATTTGGATCGGAGTTATAAGCTTTTTAAGAGAAATTTTAGTCGGTCAACAAGGGCTTATAAAACTTGCATTACATACACATATTTCATAGCAATAATTAACTATTTCTCAGTAATTTGGCAATAATTCTTCTTCTACATATTTAGTGTGTATCTTACCCTGCTTAAATTTAGATTTATTCAGTAAAGTTAGATGAAAGTTAATTGTTGTAGGAATACCAGTGACCGCACATTCATTTAAAGCTCTATTCATACGTTTAATTGCAGTATTACGATCTTTTCCCCATACTATTAATTTGCCAATTAATGAGTCATAGAAAGGAGGTATTTCATAGCCTGTATAGACATGACTATCCACCCTTACACCAGGGCCACCAGGAGGAAGCCACCCGGTTATTTTTCCAGGTGATGGTCGGAAATTGTGAGAAGGATCTTCAGCATTGATTCTACATTCAATGGCATGACCGTTTAAATGGATATCATCTTGATTAAATTCCAAGTTTGCTCCGCTTGCGATTTTAATTTGCTCAGCTATTAAATCTACCCCTGTAACCATTTCAGTAACAGGATGTTCAACCTGAATCCTAGTATTCATTTCCATAAAATAAAAATTATCATCATCATCAACTAAAAATTCAACTGTTCCCGCTCCTTCGTAGCCGATACTTTTTGCTGCAGCAATAGCTGCGTTCCCCATTTTTTTTCTTAGTTCAGGGTTAATTGCAGGACTGGGAGACTCCTCTAGTAATTTCTGATGTCTTCTTTGAACTGAACAATCTCGCTCTCCTAAGTGAACAACATTCCCCGACCTGTCGGCCAAAATTTGAATTTCTACATGTCTTGGCTTCTTTATAAATTTCTCCATATATAAACCATCATTACCAAAAGCTGCTTCTGCTTCGCCTTGAGCTGCTTTAAACATTTTTTCGAGATTATTAGAGTTTTCAACCAACCTCATACCTCTTCCACCTCCTCCAGCAGTCGCTTTAATAATTACCGGATAGCCAATATCATCTGCCAATTTATAAGCCTCATCAACATTTGATAACAAGCCTTTACTACCTGGTACTGTTGGGACTCCAACTGCTTCCATAGTTTCTTTAGCTGTAGATTTATCTCCCATAGATCTAATAGCTTTAGGAGATGGGCCAATAAAAACTATGCCGTGATCATTGCACATCTCAGCAAATTTATCATTTTCCGCAAGAAATCCATAACCAGGATGAATAGCATCAACTCCTCTTGATGTAGCAGCCGCAAGTATATTTGGAATATTTAAATAACTCTTATTACTTAATGAATCTCCGACGCAAACCGCCTCATCAGCAAGCTGAACATGCAATGCTTTTTTATCTACAGTGCTAAAAACTGCAACTGTTGCAATGCCTAGTTCTCTGCAACTTCTGACAATTCGTAAAGCTATTTCTCCACGATTAGCAATTAAAACTTTTTCAACCATTATGAAAATAAAATTGAAGAAATGAAATGACTTAAAATAAAAAATTATTTGCCAAAGTATTCAACAAATTTTTTTAGTAATCAGAGGACATTTTTTACAATACAACCTAAAACGTTATATATGTATAAATATTTGTTTTATGCAATAGAAAAATTATTAATGATATTCCAAAATACTCTTTTCTAACTACATGCTTATTTCAGCCAATAATGTATTATATTTTTAAGGTTTAGGTATCCCCTCGGTTGCTGAAAACCCTTTGCGGACGTGGCGGAATTGGTAGACGCGCACGTCTAAGGAGCGTGTGGCTTCGGCCTTGCGAGTTCAAGTCTCGCCGTCCGCATTTTAATGTATTCTGGTTTGACTGCAATGAAAAAAAAATCAGTTGCAGTAGTTATAATTTCCAATGGTCCTGGTGAATTAACTACATGGGTAAATCCTGTAATAGATGAGCTTAACAAAGTAAATAAATCACTAAGTGATGCCGATAAAAACGATTTCACTCTTAGGTTAGTTCTTGTCCCTTGCCCAAATGCCACTGGGAAAGAATTTTTAGTTGCAAATTCATGGAATAAATTCGAATTAATTACAAAATCCAAAAGTTTTTGGAAATTATTAATAAAGCCACATTCTTTTGCATATTGGCCAAAAAAAGGGGTGGTTATTTTTCTTGGTGGGGATCAATTTTGGAGTATTTTATTAGCTAAAAGATTAGGTTATTTAAATATTACATATGCTGAATGGGTTTCGCGATGGCCTAAATGGACCGACGCAATTGCTGCTATGAATGTAAAAGTAAAAGAGTCAATACCTAAAAGATATAAATATAAATGTAAGGTCATTGGCGATTTGATGGCAGATATCAAACTTAATAGCGCAATATCATTAAGAAATAAAGAAAAACATCATATTGCATTGTTGCCTGGTTCTAAGAAAGCAAAGCTTTCTGTTGGAATTCCTTTCTTCTTAGAAGTTGCAGATCATATTGCTGAAGAAAATCAAAATATAAATTTTATAATTCCCATTGCCCCAACAACTGATAAAAGTGAATATTTATTTTTTCAAAGCAACAAAAATCCAATTGCTAAATATTACTCATCAAACATCAAAACAATAAAAAACTTCAAAGACTCTCGTTTTGATTATGTAATTGAAACATCAAAAAATACAAAGATTTATCTAATCAAGAAACATCCTTGCTATGAAATATTAAAAGAATGTGATCTCGCAATTACAACTGTTGGAGCAAATACTGCAGAATTAGCAGCAATTAGTCTTCCAATGTTAGTTGTTCTGCCAACTCAACATTTAAATATGATGAATGCCTGGGATGGTATTTTTGGAGTAATTGGAAAAATTTCATTCATAAATAGATTCCTAACCTTTATAATCAAAAATTTCTATTTTAAAAAAAAGAAATTTTTTGCTTGGCCAAATATTAAAGCTAAAAAAATGATTGTCCCTGAAAGGATAGGTAATATTTCACCAATAAAAATTGCAAGAGAAGTATTATTTCTTATTAAAAATAGAGATCAATTAAAAATTATTAGGGAAAATCTAAATAAAGAAAGAGGCGATAAAGGTGCTGCAAAAAAACTTGCTTCTATAATTCTTAATTCAGTAAAAAAACTTTAACAATTACCAGGGGTCATCAATTTCAAACTTTTCTGATTTTTTATTATCTTGAACTAAATTTTGTTCATCTAGTGGTTCAATATCTAAAGTTTCAGTTGCATTTTGAATTGGTCTTTTCGAAGCTAAATTGGTAGCTGATTGTTTCTTTTGCTTAGAATCAATATTGTTTTTTTCATCTATTTGATTAATACTATTTTGATTCTCAATCCGTTCAGAATAATCATTATCCATATATAGCTTTTTTGTGTTATTTGTTTCCCCTGAAGAACCCTTTATTTCAACATATTCAAGTTCATCTTCATAATCATCTTCATAATCATCTTCATAATCATCTTGTTCAACAACTTCTTCATATTCCTCGATCAAATTGTTTTGCTGTTCTGATTCAGAACCTGAAAGTAACTGATTCTCAACAGGTACAAGATTTGCTGTGTATCCATTTGCTTCCCTTTCATCCCATGCAGAACCACCGACTCCAAGTTTCTCAAGTAGACCACTACTTAGTTGCTTTAATTTCTCTTCAGCACCTTCATAAACAATAATCCTATCGGTACCACTACTTACAATTTCCTCAACAGGTATTTCCCAAGTACTTAAAACTCCCTCACCTAAAAGCGGAACACCAACTGCACCCATAACAAGAGATATCAAATCCCCAGTCTCAATATCAAAAGAAAAGCCAAGAACTCTTCCTAAAAGTTGTCCAGATTCTGTAATAACCTGACAATTAATTACTTTTCCATATCTTTCTGGAGAAAAACTCTCACTCAAAGAATCAAGAGAGTCAACTAATATGACATCTCCAACTTGCTTTATACTTTCTAAAGGCATCCATTTTGGCAAACCTGGTAGAAATCTTGTAAGTGGATTATCTCTTAGTCCCAAAGCGACCACCTCTCTTCTATCGATATCAACAACAACTTCGCCAACTACACCTAACCGCCTCCCAGTATCAGTAGTTATCACTTGAGTTCCCATTAATTCTGACCTTAACCACAAACGTTCGCTAGGAACCGAGTTAGGGAGATTCTTATTAGCAGATGTGTTAGACAAGCTCATAAATTTCTTTTTATCATTCTGACGTATAAATTTAAAAAAGTGTGTTTATGCAGCATTTGGTAACCCAAGAACTTGAGTATTAGCACCTCTTGCTTGCGCAACCCCAATTGTTCGTTCAGACGCACTAATCATAGGCCTTCTATGACTGACGACTATAAATTGAGCATTTGATGACTGATTCGATATTAGTTTTGACAGCCTTTCAACATTAATGCCATCTAAAAAACTATCAACCTCATCTAATGCATAAAAAGGAGAAGGTTTATACTTTTGCAAAGCAAATAAAAAGCTTAAAGCAGTTAACGATTTTTCACCACCTGACATAGATGCTAATCTTCTGACATTTTTCCCCTTAGGATGAGCCACTAAAGTTAATCCTCCTTCTAAAGGAGAATTAGGGTTTTCAAGTTGAAGAAATCCATCTCCATCAGATAAATTTGCAAAAATTTCTCTAAAATGTTTATCAACTTCTGTAAATGCTTGCATAAAAGCCTCCTGACGCATCGTAGATACGGTTTCTATTCTCAGTAATAATTCGGATCTTTCATTAGAAAGAATTTCTAATTTTTCTCGCAAACCATTTAATCTCTCAATTAATTCTTCTAGTTCATCAAGAGCCAACATATTAACAGGTTCTAAGCTTTGCAGTTTTGCATTGATGATCGAAATTTCTGATTGCAAAGATTCAAGACTTTTCCCTTCATATTCTCCAAACTGAGGGGATGGATTAGGTAGATCTTTTTTATAATTTTCTAATTTTATTTTCTCGCTCCTCATTTCTTCTTTAAGAGAATGCATATCCCTCTCAAGATATTCAAGCTTTAAGAGATAGTTATTATATTCTTGCCTTTTATTTGAAATTGAAGAGTTTAATTCATCTCTTTTCCTTCTCAATAAACCTAAATCCCTCTCTAGAGAATTTTTTTGATTATCGAGATCTAAAAGCTCTTTTTTAAATTCATCTCTTTTTTCTATCCATTCACTATGAGCAATTGCGAGTTGTTTAATAGATTCCTGCAAGTTTTTTTCTTGTAGTAAAATAATTTTTAATGAATTATTAATACGCTCTTTATCTAAAGCAAATTGATTCTTTTTATCTAGTAATGTATTTCTCTCCTCAATAAGTAATTCAAGTTTTTTATCAAGATTATTAAAATCGTCATTAAAAGCTATTAATGATGATTTTTGATTTTTTTCATAATTTGCCTTTTGAATGGTTTGTAATTGATTAAACTTATCGTGATAAGGCTTCAATTCATCTTTTAAATGACCTAACTCGTTAACTAATAAATTATTAGCAGTATCAAGTTTATTTAATCTAGATTTACAATCTTCAATTCTTTGCGAGACAACTTTAAGAGAATCTTGATTTACTTCAATTTCTTTATTAAATGAAGCACAATCCTCAATAATTTGACTGCGGTTAGAATTTAATTTACTAAGTCTATTATTTTTTATTATCAAATCATTATTTGACTCTTTTAAAGCTTCTTCGATAACTAATAATCTTTCTTTTATAGGGCTGGATTCATCAATATCATTATTAATTCCAAACCTATAAGCCAAATCTTTATTTAATTTACTACCTCCTGTAATAGCTCCACTTGCTTCTAATAATTCACCACTTAAGGTAACCAACCTATTTTTTTGCGTGGATAACCTAGCTGAGGATAAGTCTGAAAAAACCAAAGTATCTCCAAAAACATATCGAAAAACGTCTGAATAGACTTCATCAAAAGTAATTAGATTAATAGCTTTATCAATAAATCCATTCTCCCTGTTATTTTCAAATCTTGAAATTGCATAATTCTTTTTTTGACTTTTAATTCTATTTAAAGGTAAAAAAGTTAATCTTCCCGCTTTCTTCTTTTTAAGAATTTCAATTGCTTTAGCAGCAATATGATCATTATCAACAACAATTTGTCCTAACCTATTTCCAGCAGCAATTTCTAATGCATATCTATTTTTCTCACTGACCTCTCCAAGTTGAGCTACATAACCATGTATACCCTCTAACCCTGCCTCTAAGAGAATTCTGAGAGCATATGAACCTCTAGATTCATTTAAAGCTTCCTTTCTACTTTCGAATCTAGATAAATCCTTTTCAAGCCTTAATTGCTCGTTATTTAGCCTGGATTTAGTTTTAATTAATAAATCAATTTCATTTTTTAGAGAATTAATTTCTGCGCTGTTACTTTTCAAATTTTTATTCTTTGTATCGGATGTCTCTTTTTTGCTTTGGTTTACCTGAAAAAGTTTCTGCTTTTCTAAGTCTAAGGATTCGATCTGTGACAATATCTCATCTTTTTGAATATTATTTTGAATAGTTTCTTCTTCAATTTTCCTTTTTTTTATTTCCAAAGGATTAATTTGATTTTTTATACTTTCAAGCTCAGCATTTAATTTGATACTTTGTTTTGAAAATTCTCCAGATTCTCCAGCCGCATCAGAAAGTTTTTTCCTGGATAGTTTGTGTTTTAGAGTGAGATCATCAATTTGCAAGTTCAATTGATTTAAAAAATTATCATCGAAATTTTCTTTTCTCATCTTTTCTGACTCAATATTTCTTTTAGAAATTGCAATTTCATCTCTCTGTTTTTGTAATTTAATACCTTCTTCTTTATTCAGACTTGATATCCTATCAAGTTCTCTCAAGCTAGAATTAATACTTCCAATATCAGAATTCACTTTAATCAATTTATCCTCGCCTTTCTCCTTAAGCTCATCAACAAGTATTTTCAAAGCATCTTCTAAGACTAATATTTCTTTACTAATAGATTCTTTTTGTTTATTAAATAAAATTTTATTTTTTTCAATTTCACTTTCTTTTTTTTCAATAGATTCAACATGTTTAACTTGTTTTTCAAAAATAAGAACTTTCTCTAATTCCATTATTTGTAATAGTTTTGCCTTTAACTCTTTATATCGCTTTGCTTTTTCACATTCTTTTTCAAGCTTATTTTTACTAGATTGCAATTCATTTTCTAAAATTTCACATCTTTCTTGTCTTTCGAAAACGTCATTTAATTTTGCATTAGTTTGTTCTATTCTTGTATCAAAAAGTGCGACTCCTGCTAATTCGTCAATAAGATTTCTCCTCTCCTTATTATTCATTGATACTATTCTTGTAACATCACCCTGCATAACAACATTGCTGCCTTCAGGATCAACACTAATATCTCTTAATATTCTCTGTATTTGTTGCAAGGTACATTGTTTGCCATCGGAAGTATAAGTAGAAGCATAAGAACCACCTGGCATAAGCCTTAATTTTCTAGAAACTACCCATTCTTTTTGACCTTTATTAAGGGCAATTTCATCTTCTTCTAGTTCCAAAGGCGGAAGGTCCTCTCTGGGAGACCAATCTTGAATATTAAATTTTACTGATACAGATGTTTCTGATGACTTGCCCTCTTTAACTTTTGAGTTATTTATTAGATCTGGTAATCTTTCAGCCCTCATACCTCTACTATTAGCTAGACCTAAACAAAATAAAATTCCATCTAAAATATTACTTTTCCCAGAACCGTTAGGACCCGTAACCACAGTAAAACCTTCTTCAAGAGGTATTTTTACATTTCCCCCAAAAGATTTAAAATTCTCAAACTCGACCTGATTGATATGTACCAATCTCAAGTCTCAATAGCTAAATAAGAATAACTAATTTGCAAAAATTCTCAATAGGAATATTACGTTTATTTATAAATAAGTATTAAAAACTTTTGCTCAATCTGCAAAAATTACCCGAAATTTCAAACAAGCCATAAAGAAGTTCACCATCCAAGATGAATCTATAATGTTCAGAGTCCAAGTTATCAGAAACTCTTTTAAATATTCCATGATCAATTCTTTTTACAAACCCTCTATTATTAGAAAGTTCATGTTCTATCCTAGATAACCATACAAGTCTATGATTTGGCTGCTTGATAATTTCTATAGAAGCTTGATTTAATAAAGGTAGTTTTAAAAATTTCCAAGTTAAACAATCTATACCATTTTCAACAAGAAAATCATAATGAATATCGAACGAGTTAGCAGAATAAACTTTATGTTCAAGCAAAACCCAATTATTCATTACCTAATTAATAAATAAACTGAATCTATTTTCAAAACAAAGTTGAGATAAAGATATATTTTATTAAAGATAGTTCCTGTTATTTAATTACTTGCATCAGGTACAAATCTTAAAGCAATGAAAAGCAAACTTCCAGCTCCAGCGATAGCTGCAGCAACTAATCCAAAATCTGTAGGGATTGTGCGAGATGCAAAAATTAATGATGCAAATGTAATAGCCATGATGAAATTTAAACTCATTTAATAAATTCAGTAATAGCTTAACAAAACCTTCTTGCAGAACAGAGTAGATAAATAAAATGTAAATAAACTTTTATATGTTTTTATTTTATATAAATAGAACAATTCTTTAGATAAGGGTTCCAAATTAAGAAAATAGGGTCTAATCTTAAAATAAATAAGTTTAAATAATGGAGACTTACCATCCTCCCAAAGAAGTAGAAGAAAAAGAAAATAACTCTGATCTTCCTGAAAGAGAGGTTCTCTCGGAAAAATGGTTACTCGAAAAAATTGACAGTTTAATACCTTTAATAAAAGAAAAATGGCCTAACATTGCACAACAAACCCTTGAAGCCACAAAAGGGAGTATTGACGATTTAGTTGAAGTAATAGCAAGCCATAGTGGAACCTCAGCAATTAGAATAAAAAGCCAACTATTTGAAATAATTGATTCAATAAGAGAAAACAATTGGGAAATATCAGAAAAAATTGAGCCTATAGAAAGTCAATTAGAAGAATTATTAGAAGAACTTAATGATACACTTAGACCAAAAATAGAAAGTCCTATAAGAAAAAAACCATTATTATCTATTGCTATTGCGGCTGGTATTGGTTTACTAATAGGAACGCTCCTAAACAGTGGTAGAAAATAATATGGAAAAACCAAAAAATAAAAACTTTACAAATACCGCTTCAAGAATTTCAGCGATTGCAAGTTCAGTTATGGATTTGCATGTAAGAATAGCTCTTCAAGAAGTAGATAGAGAAAAAAGAAGATTAATTAGTGGTGGAATATTTTTGGCAATTGGCAGCACATTATTATTATTAGTACTAATTTGCATCCATATTATTTTCTACCTTTTTCTAACAAAATATAATAACTGGAATATTGAATATAATTTATTACTCATAATATTTATCGATTTAGTTCTTGCAGGCTTAAGTTTAAAACTTGGAGGAAAATTAGCCAAAGGACCATATCTTCCTCAAACATTAGAGGGTTTAGGCAAGACAACAAAAGCCGTTTTAGGCAAAAAATAAATTACCTTATTAAATACTTTATCCATCTACAATCAATTCCCCCATTACTAACAGGAATTTTCAATGAAGATTTCATTTTCAAATATTTTGTTAGTTTTGGATTTCCACTTAGCAGCCAAAATTCCCAACCTGAAAAATTATTCTTTAGGAAGATTCCCATTTGCTCATATAAATAAATCAATTCATTTTCATCGCCTAATTTTTTGCCATATGGAGGATTACATATGATTATCCCAGGTGTGCAAGTTAATTGGAGTGCTAAAAAATCATTATTTATAAGCTCAATATAATTTTCTAATCCAGCTAATGATATGTTTACATTCGCCTGCTCAAAAACCTTTTTATTAATTTCACACCCTATTATTGTTGGTAATTTTTCATAATTTATAATTTTATTTTTTGCCTTATTTTTTTCATTAAGATAAACATCTTTCCTAAAGTCCAACCAATTCTCAAAAAGATATACTTGATCAATATTTATGGGAACTCCAAGGAATTGGTTGACTGCCTCAATTAAAAAAGTTCCCGAGCCACACATAAAATCTATTAATGGAACTTTGCCATTCCATTGAGTCATATTTATCAATCCAGAAGCTAAATTTTCTTTTAATGGAGCATTTCCAATTGCGGGTCTATAGCCTCTTTTGTGTAAACTTTCTACACTGCTTTGAAGACTGAGAATTGCTTTATTATTATTTAAATGCAGATGAATTATAAAATCAGGATTATCTAGAGAAATATTTGATCTTTTATTCCAAACTGCCTGTTGCAAATCAGTTATAGAATTTTTTACTTCAAGAGCAGTGAAATGAGTATGACTTAAAGAAGATGTTCTCCCAGATACTTGAACATTAAACGTTTTATCAAAGTGCAACCAATTTAACCAATCAAATGAATCTCTAACTCCCGCATATAAAGATTGCTTGTCATAGCAATTAAAACTTGCAATTTCTCTATAAAAACGAAAAGCTAATCTGGAATAGAAATGAACTCTATAAAAAGTTTCAAAATCACATTCAAAATTAATAAATCTTTTATAAGTATTAATATTAAAGCCGCCTAAATTTGAAATTTCTTCTGCTAAAGATTTCTCTAGTCCCTCCGGAGATGATGCCACTACATTCATATACGATAAAACTTAGTAAAAAAACTATTCAATAACCATTTTGCCTGTCAGAATATAAATGTCCAATTGGACTAGGTGATCTCAACCGATGTTTCGGACAGCGGTTCGATTCCGCTCAACTCCACTATTTGGGGTTGTAATGGTTTCGACGGGGCATAAGGAAGGTGACTGAAGCCGGCTCGGTTAGAGCAAAAACACAAATGCTAACAAAATCGTTAGTTTCTCCCGTCAAACAGCACCAGTTGCTGCTTGACCCTAAAGGAGATGGGGTTATATCAGCCTTATCAACCAAATGATACGAGGAGTCTGGAAGGACTCCACTTTTTTAAATAACTAAGAAGTTGTAGTAGATAATTTATGAGTATGTAAATATTGCTGCAATTACTTGTATTAAAAAGAATTTTTTTCATTTTATAGGTATAAATACTGAGAAGATAAGTTTTAAATTAATTTATCTTATTAAGAAATCCAATCTTGCAAAATGGAATCACATAAAAAACTAAATGACTTCATAATAAATCTCAAACCAAAAGTTATTAGATTCACTGGTGAAAAATTTCCCAATGAACTATGGAATAGTGGTTGTCAAATCAAAAAAAATAAGAACATATCTAGGTAAAAATTTAATTAATTACTCGAAAAAGGATTTTTCGGCATTTTTTTTAAACATTTTTTTGAAACTTCCTGAAGTACTTTAAATTCATTTTTTTTTAAATTCCAATTAAATACATTAGATACATCTATAACTTGAGATTTTTTTCGCATTCCAACTAGCGGAATAGTTCCTTGATAACAACACCAATTAATTGCTACTTGCGCTTGGGAAACTGATCTTTGATGCGCAATTCTTTTTAGACACCTCCGCAATTCATATGTTGGTTTTTTATAGTTTTCAAATAAGGAATTACGAATAAAACTTTTTTCTTTATTTTCTTCTTTATCCGGATCAATACAAAGTATTCCAAAGGACAAAGGACTATAAGCAAAGAAATCAATATTATTTTCGTCGCAAATTTTTTTTACCTGATATTGTTTTCCTAAATCGGGAGCAAGCAAAGAAAACTGTATTTGAACACTCTTTAGGTGCTGATCTCTTTTTGCTAAAAAATTAATTAATTGCATCAATCTTTTAGGGCCTATATTTGATAAACCTATTTGAAAATCAAAGCCTTCATCTTTTAAATCGCAAAGATTATTCAACAGCCCTAATTCCTGCCAAGGATTGTATTTTGCAGTTGACCAATGTAATTGCACTATATCTAATTTATTATTAAGTCTCTCTAAACTTTTCAAAAAAGGTTTATTGAAGCCTCTGTTACCTATTCTCCAGGGATAAGGTGCAAGTTTGGTTGCTATTTGAATTCTTTTTTTCTTTGCTGAAGGAGTATTTAGTAAAAATTTTCCTATCAACAATTCACTTCTGCCCTGAAGATTCCCAGTACCGTAAGAATCTGCAGTATCAATTAGATCGAAACCTCTTCGTAACGCTTCATCATATGTCTCACGTAAATCATCGTCATTTGTAGATTGGTAATTCCAGAAAAGCTTATTCCCCCAAGACCACGTACCTAATCCAATTCTTTTCTTCACTAGCCAATTTAAATAAGGAACTTTATAAGGTTATCTAAAAATATTAACTTCTTTAAAATATTTCAAAAAATAAGTTTTAAAGCATTAAAAATCAATTTCTCTTGACATTAAGAAATTATTCTCCAAAGTAAGAGAAATAAAAATAAAAAATTGTTCATTACCGTTTGCGGACAAAAAGGAGGGGTGGCCAAGACCTGTACAAGTATTCACCTTGCAAGCGTTTGGCATTCTGAAGGTAAAAAAGTTTGCATAGTCGATGCTGACAAGAATAGATCTGCTTTAGCATACGCATCAAGAGGCAATCTTCCATTTCCAGTTTTCCCCGTGAGTTCTGCTGCTAAAGCATCAAGATCATCAGAAATTGTAATAACTGATGGACAGGCTAGCAGTGATCAAGAAGAACTTAAACACTTAGCGTATGGTTCAGATTTAGTTATCTTACCTACAACTGCAAAAGCAAGATCAGTAGAATTAACTGTTGAACTAGCAAATTTATTAAGCAACTTAAAAGTTAACCATGCAGTAGTAATTGTAAAAGTTGATTTCAGACAGCAAAAAGCAGCGCAACAAGCCAAAGCGGCTCTAGAAAATTTTGGTTTGTATGTTTTTGATAAGTTTATACCCTTACTTTCAGCATTTGATAAAGCAGAAGCCTCGGGCAATGCTGTATTTGAAGCTGTAGACGATTTAGGTAGATCAGATCCTCGTCGAATGACGGGCTGGTCTGCTTATTGTTCAATTGCCTCACAAATTCCATGCCTGATTTCGAAGCCCTCATCCGACACCAACAACTTAAACAACCAACAACCAATCAGCGCTTAAAAGTAGTTGATTCTCCTAATTTTGAAGAAGAAAAAAAAGAAGAAGCTATAATTAGACAATCTGGATTATTAGTTAATTTTTTTGGAGGTTTTATAGGCTCTGTAATTGGAACTTTAACAATACTGTTTCTATATATTAATGAATATCTACCATTAGATTTACTAAAACTTAAGTAGTATTAGCTATTCATTGCTATACAAAGATAATCACTCAAAATTGACTGCAACAACTGACTTTTTATAAGTCAATACGATTGTAAGCAAAGTGTAAGTGGTAATTAAAAAGTGAAATATTGACATGATTTCTTATCAGTATATTTTGTTTCTTGTAACTTAAGGTTCTTGAAACACTTAAATTACGCGCAGTTTCAACGTTTCAAGGATTAAAGTCTCTACATTTTGACCTTTCGTTTTCATAATTTTTTATAGCAGTATCCCATTCTGATAAATCTGCTTCTTTCCCAGAAATATATAATTCCATTTGTTTCGAATAGTTTGCTGATTCAATTCGACTATTGATTGAAGTATTGCAAAAAATTATACTTCCAAATTTTTCATAGTCCGCATAATCTCTATTCGCAGCAAATTCAGCATTTCCCCTTAACTTATCTAATGCTTTATATTCCAAATCCTCAATACTAGGTTTTGGACGGAGTAAGAATGCTTTATATTCCAAATTCTCAATGCTAGGTTTTGAACGGAGTAAGGATTGGTTCGCTTGTGCATTTAGATATGCAAAAAGGCAAACACAAATAAGAACAACAGCAAATGCTCTTATTAACCAAGTGTTAGTTTTATCCATCATTATATTAATTTCGCTCTTTTTCCATTATTTATCTAATACACTTTTTACTTTATCTGAGAATTTTTGTTCTTTATCAGTTCTAGTATTTACTTTCATTGTTGTATAAATTCTAGGCGCACCTTTTGAATGAATTTTTTTATGGCATTTTTTAACACATTCAAATACTTTATCCCAATCTCCCTCTATTGCAGTTCCATTCGCTCCTAATTCATAGTTAAGGCCTTCATTTTTGATAACTTCAATACACTCTTTTATATAAGGAGATAGGGAAGTTCCAACTCCAATAGGGACTAAACATAAATCAATACTTACAAACATAATTACTTCCTATTTTGATAAATCTAACCATTCATATCCTAAATACTAATGTCGATAAAATGTAGCAAAAAGAATGAGTAAAAGTTTACTAAAAATAAAATAAGAGGGCATTTGTTTGCCCTCTTCGAGTCGTATGCACCTCGCTGTCCACAAAGTCGATGAAGTGCTTTTGACTCCTGAATTATTTCTACTCCTACTGAACGAGAAAAGATAGTCGTGACAACCACAAAGCACTTCTAATCGGGTAATAATACTCTATGAATTTCAAGTCAATAGGAGGACAATATAGATATAGATCTAGGAGGTCTTATGAAACTATTCAATCAATTTAACATTCTTCCAAGATACTTAACTGCATTTAATTATGCAGGATTAAATCTAAACGAAACTCCAAAAGAACTTGAGAAATGCACCCCTGAGTTTCAAAACTTTTGGGAGAAAGAATGTAGAGAACATCCAACAAATCAAAATTGTTTAATTTACTGCGACTGAGTTATTAATTTTTAGTCTTTATTAAAAAAGGAGGTTTTATGAAACTAACTACTCCATTCACAATTCTCAATCGTACATTCAATGAGATAGATTTAATCAGAGATGTAATGAAGAAAAGAAAATTGGCAACTGAAAGATTGCATGATGACTATAGAAAAATGTTCAAAAACAAAGAACATCCAACCATAGTTAATGGATATGTTTAACCTAGTGCGACTAAATTAAATTAGTAATAATAAGTCCTAATTTAATGTAAGCAGACCGTAAACAACATATTAATAATCTTCAAATCAATTAATATAACTACGTTTTAGGGTTAAGTTGTATATTCGCTATTGATTTCCACTGACCTTGAAAACAATTGGTATGACTAGCATCACTACTACAAAATTAGTGTTATACAGGTGTTACAAAGTTTCAGTCAACTAACAAAACACACTGATATGACTAGAGTAGTGTTATAAAAAAGTTATAAAGACCTCTTGAGTTAGTTACATTTAGAGAGATAAATCAAACGGAAGAAGATATAAAGAATTATGCGGAAGTTATACACCGAAAAAGGCCAAGCAGGAGTCAACACAACTTATAATTAAACCAAGAATTATTTCTTAGAAAATTCCAATTTCATATAAGGTATAAAATTTGGAAAAAGTTTAAAAATATTCAATATCCCTAAACCTTTAAGGAAAATTGCAACTGCACCTACTATTTTTTGTCTTTTTCTGAATTCTCGATCATTCATGATTCTTTCAACCAAAAAATCTAAGATTGATAAATTATCATAAATTTTTAGATTTTTGGTATGAATTGAATCTTTAATATGATTAATAACCTCTCTTTTTTTTACAAAATTAAGTGATTTCCATAAGCCAATACATTCGTTTTTCTTTTCATAACTTCTAATATATTTTTGAAAAATGAAGGATGTTATTCCTTTATTAAATAAAATAGGAACTTTAAAATGACTTTCATATGGAAAACCATAATTTGGGCATAGGACTATAATTTTTCCATCTTGTGTTAAAAGACAACTAATCTTGTCTAAAAAGTTCCGCCAATCATAAAGATGTTCAAAAACATTGACGCAAAAAATTAGATCATATTTACGACTATAGGATAATTCTTTATATCCAATATTTTTAATTGATACTCCATTTTTTTTTGATAATGAATTCAATTTAGTTAGAGAACTGAATCCATCTCCAAAGGGTTCTATCCCTTCAAAATTTATATCTTTAAAATTTTCTAATAATAAATTTAGCAGTATGCCACTACCGCAACCAATTTCTAAAACATTATCATTTTTTTTAAGTTTTTTACAATATTCTTTTATATGAAAAAAACCAAATAATGCTTCATTTACCCACATATCACACATTTTTAAATTTAAAGAGCGTATTTTCCTTAAAAAAATAGATGAATCTTCTTTCATATAAATTGTTTAATAAAAAATTTTCATTATAATTTGCAGTCTACTAAATCGTAATCTTTACGAATATTTCAAATAGAAATCTAGTGTTATATTGGTGTTATATGGTTTTTAGTATCCTTGTAATCTATTGCTATGACTACAGTTTGGGGTTAGGTAGTGTATTCGCTATTGATTTCAACATATTTTTTAGAAAGATCGCATCCCCAAGCTGTGCCTTTCGATTCGCCAGAATTTAGATTAAGCATAATTTTTACAATATCATCTACCAAATATCTACCTTTCATTCTGGACTTAATATAGTCTGTGACTCTTTGTGGATCATATTTATTTAACTGGCCTTTTTCCAAAATGTGAGCGTTTCCTATATACAAGTCAACGTCATCTAAATTAAATTTAACTCCAGAATTACCTGCAGCAGAAATGATTCGTCCCCAATTTGGATCACAACCATGTATCGCAGTTTTTACCAAGGCAGAATTACAAATAGATTTCGCGAGCATAATTGCATCATCTGTATTTTTTGCTCCTTGAACCAAAACTTCTAATAAACAATTTGCTCCCTCTCCATCCCTTGCAATATTTTTTGCCAAGTTCTGACATACAATATCAATCCCTTGTTGGATAATTGGAAAAAACCTTTTTTCAATTTTCTCTCCTGCATTTATTCCAACAAAAGAATCATTTGTGCTTGTCTCTCCATCAACTGATATTGCATTAAAAGATTTTTGAACCGCAATAGCAATCATTTTGTCCCATTCTTCTTTTTGAATGCCCGTATCACAGGTTAGGAAAGCAAGCATTGTAGCCATGTTGGGGTAAATCATTCCTGAACCTTTTGCAAATCCTGCTATTTTTATTTTTCTACCTTGAATAATCGTCTCTATTGACACTTTTTTCAAAGTCAAATCAGTAGTTAAAATTGCTTCTGCTGCATTTTCAAAATTATTACCCTTTAAATCACTAACTAAATTCGGTAAATTTTTTACTAAATCATTTATTTTTATTGGAACACCAATTACACCAGTTGAGCACATTAAAACTTCTTCTTCTTTTATTCCTAAAAGTTCCGCAATCTTTCCTGTAGCAATTTGAAAATGTTGAATACCAAGATTTCCTGTACATGCATTTGCTTGACCAGAATTAATTAGTATTGCTCTTACAAAACCTGAAGTTGTTTTAATCCTTTCCTCACAAATATCCACACAAGAAGCTCGAACTATTGATTGGGTAAACATCCCACTAAAAATACTTCCTTCAGGAGCGAGTATTAGTGCTAAATCTTTTTTATTAGAAGCTTTTAAACCAGCAGATATCCCAGCGAAAAGAAACCCCTTGGGTGTCACCTTACTGTCATCAACAAACGACCAATTGGAATCTAACTGGCTCAAGCTTTTTGGTATTTTAATTCATACTAACTACTCTTTAATACTAAAGAAACTAAGTAATTAGATTATTATTAATTATATGGATATTCTTCAAAAATTAAAAAACAACCAAAGAAGGATTGGTTTAACAGGAGGTATTGCAAGTGGTAAGACAACCATAACTAATTACATAAGAAAACATAAAAACATACCAATATTAGATGCAGATCATTTTTCAAGAGAATTAATCAAACCAAACACATATGGATATAAGAAAATTTTAGATTATTTTGGAAATAAAATTATTGATAATAAAAGCAATTCAGAAAGGGAAATAAACAGAAAACTTTTAAGGAACATTATTTTTAAACATTCAGCAAGCAAGGAATGGATTGAAAAACTACTTCACCCCTTAATTAAAGAAAGAATGATAGAAGAATGCAGTCAATACAAAAATAATCAAACTATAGTATTGGCTATTCCATTATTGTTTGAAGCAAAATTTGAAGATATTTGCACTGAAATATGGTTAGTTAAATGTCCTAAAGAAATACAAAAAAACAGACTTATAACAAGAGATAAAATTAGTGAAAAAGAAGCATATGAATTGATAAATTTTCAATTAAGTTTTGAAGAAAAAAGAAAATTCTCAGATATTATTTTAGAGAATTCAGATGATCAAAATAAATGGATCAATACGATAAAAGAGCTTCTTTAAGCTTTAGCTATTTAATTTTTCCATAAGAAGTTTATTTGCAAGTTTAGGGTCAGCTTTACCTTTTGTTCTTTTCATAAGTTGCCCAACAAAAAAACCAAGTAACTTAGTTTTGCCATTTTTAAATGCTTGAACTTCATTTGGATGTTCATTTATAAGTTCATCAATTATTGGTGAAATACTTGAAGAATCAGATATCATTGCCAACCCTTTTTCTTCAACTAATTTTTTTGGGGAAATATTTTTTTGAATAAGTTCAGGTAAAATTTCTTTTGCAATTTTTCCACTAATTATATTTTTTGAAATCATGTTAATCATTTCAGCAAGATTTTCAGGACTAAGCTTTAATTCACTAAAACTTAGTTTGTTTGATTTTAAATAGCCCACAATATCACTTGTTACCCAATTTGAAGCTAATTTAGCCTCAGCACCATTTGCTACTGTTTGTTCAAAAAAGTTTGCCATGCTTATTTCATCAGAAATTACCCTGGCATCATATGCAGACAACCCAAATTGACTTACGTATTTATATCTTTTCTTTGAAGGTAATTCTGGTAGTTCTTTAAACCATATTTCTTGTTGGGCTTTTGTTATTTCAATTGGACCTAAGTCAGGATCAGGAAAATATCTATAGTCACTGCTACCTTCTTTTAATCTCATACTTTTCGTTAATTGCTTAGCTTCATCCCATAACCTAGTTTCTTGGAAAATTTTTCCTCCATTTTCATAAACTTCTATTTGTCTTGCTATTTCATAATCACAAGCCTTTTGAATTGCAGAAAATGAATTCATATTTTTTATTTCCACTTTGGTGCCAAAAGGAGCATTGGGTCCTTTTCTAACTGAAATATTGACATCGCAGCGTAATGAACCCTCTTGCATATTTCCGTCTGATACCCCCAGATATCTAACTGTTCTTCTAATCTCTGAAGCATATTCAGATGCCTCTTTACCTGATCTAATGTCTGGTTTACTTACAATCTCACAAAGTGCTATTCCGGCACGATTATAATCAACTAAAGAATACTTAGAGCCGGCTAATCTATCACTTCCTGAATGAACTAGTTTTCCGGCGTCTTCTTCCATATGTAGCCTTTCTATACCAATTTTTTTGATATAAGGTTCTTTGTCCTTTTCAATTATTTCAACTTCTAACCAACCATTTTCAGCTAGTGGCTCATCAAATTGTGAAATTTGATAATTTTTAGGAAGATCAGGATAAAAATATTGTTTTCTATCAAATTTACAATGTTCTGCAACGTTTAAATTTAATGCTAACGAAGTTTTTACAGCATACTCAAGAACAGTCTCATTCAGAACTGGAAGAGTTCCTGGCAACCCACAAACTACAGGATCTATATGGGTATTAGGTGCATCACCAAAAGCTGTTGACGCAGATGTGAATATTTTGCTTTTCGTATTAAGCTGTACATGAGTTTCCAAACCAATCACAGCTTCCCAAGATTCCAAATTGTTCATTATTAAAAGTCTCTTTATTAATATTATTGGATATAAAGGAAAAGAGGACCAAAACACAAATAAAAATATTAATTTTTAAATGGCACAAGAAACCAAAAATTCAATATTAATAATTGGAGGTGGACTTTTAGGTTTATCCATTGCTTATGAATTTTCTAGAAATAACTTCAAAGTTTTAGTTTTAAGCAAAAACAGAAATGAATCAGCTGGATTTGTTGCTGCAGGAATGTTAGCTACTCATGCCGAAGGGCTCGAAGATGAATTACTAAAATTTGGCCAAGAAAGTCAAAATCTAATTCCAAAGTGGATACGAAGTATTGAACAAGATAGTAATATTAAATGCGGTTTAAAAAAATGTGGCATAGTAGTTCCTTTTAAAAACAAAGAAGATCTTGAAGAGTTTCCCACTTATAAATATGGAAAATATTTAAATCACAAAGATCTTCAAACAGAAATCAATGGAATGAATTCTATTTGGAAACATGGTTTACTTTTTGAACAAGATGGTCAAATAGATAACCGAAGAAAACTGATGCGTGCTCTTGAGAGAGCATGCTCCTTGAATGGAGTCGAATTTCAAGAGGGATCAGAAGTAGAGGATTTGACATTCGAAAAAAACAAAATTACAGGTGCAACAGTTTTATGTGCCACTGGGGAAATAAAAAAAATTAACTGCGAAAAAGCAATTATATGCAGCGGTGCGTGGAGCAAAAAAATTTTTAATAAGATTCCAGTCTTTCCTGTAAAGGGACAAATGCTATCAATACAAGGTCCAACAAATTTTTTGAAAAGGGTTATTTTTGGTCCAAAAACTTATCTAGTTCCGCGTGATGATGGACTTATTATAGTTGGAGCGACAGTTGAAAAAGATTCAAAATTTAATCAAGGTAATACTCCTAATGGAATAAAACAACTGCAAGAAGGCATTCGCTCTTTATTGCCAGAAGCTATTAATTGGCCACAAATGGAACATTGGTGGGGCTTTAGACCTTGCACACCAGATCTAAAACCAATAATTGGAAAATCAAAAATTGAAAATCTTTATATAGCTACAGGACATTACAGAAATGGAGTTTTATTTTCTGCAATAACAAGTGATCTTCTTTTGAAAATAGTTCAAAATAAAAATCTCAAAGAAATAGAGAAAAGCTTTTTAGAAAAATTTAGTTTAGATAGATTTGCGATTTAAATTTTAATTTTCAGATCGCCATTTCGAATCAGAAGTTTCCCACTCACATAATTCCTCTTCGTTAAACCATAGATCAATTTCAAATTTTGCTGTATCTTCTCCATCAGAACCATGAATAATATTCCTCCCAATATCAATAGCTAAATCACCTCTAATTGTTCCAGGCTCTGCTTCCAGAGGTTTTGTTGCACCTATTAGTTTTCTTGCACTCAAAATAACTCCTTCGCCTTCCCACACCATTGCTACAACAGGACCACTTGAAATAAAGTCTACTAAATCACCAAAAAAGGGTCTTTCTCTATGTACTCCATAATGATTTTGAGCAAGTTCTTTTGAAGGAATTAATTGCTTTAATCCAACCAATTTAAATCCTTTTTTTTCAAATCTGCCAATAATCTCAGAAACATATCCTCTTTGAACTCCATCTGGTTTAATTGCAATAAAGGTTCTCTCTTTAGTCATTTAGTTAATAATCACTCTATGTATATTCAACTTTTGGGTGGTAACTTGGCAAGTAATCATTAAAATAAAAGATATTGTTTTAAGTTATTTTCAAAAACATTTATTAATCACTAAGACATAAATTGACCAATTTTGAGCCGAAAAAATTAAAGAATATTTGGACTATTGAAGATAGTATTGCGACTTATAACATAGACAAATGGGGAGATAAATATTTTTCTATAAATTCCAAAGGAAATATATCAGTAACTAAAGATATAAAATCTGAAAATAAGATTGATCTTTTTAAGCTTGTGAAAGAACTTAAGAGTAGAGAAATAAATCCTCCATTAATCATAAGATTTAATGATATCTTGAAGGATCGAATTAATGCATTACATGACTCTTTTTTAAAAGCAATAAAAACCTATAAATATAAGAACATTTATCAAGGCGTTTTTCCTGTCAAATGTAATCAACAGAAAAATGTCCTAGAAAAGATAATAGAGTTTGGTAGCCAATGGAATTTTGGTTTAGAAGTAGGAAGTAAATCAGAACTATTAATTGGCCTTGCACTTCTTGAAAACCAAAATTCATTATTGATATGCAACGGATATAAAGATAAAAAATATATTGAGATTGCTACTTTGGCCAGAAAACTCGGCAAAAATCCAATAATAGTTATTGAACAACGAGACGAGGTAAAAAGAATTATCCAAGCAGTTCAAGAACTTAACGCGACTCCATTGATAGGAATAAGAGCAAAGTTATCAAGTAAAAGTAGTGGTAGGTGGGGTAAATCTATTGGAGATAATTCCAAATTTGGATTATCAATCCCAGAAATTATGTTGACAATAAAAGAACTAAAAGAAGCAAATCTTATCAATGAAATGAAATTGCTCCATTTTCATATAGGCAGTCAAATAAGTGATATTGCTGTGATCAAAGACGCATTACAAGAAGCGAGTCAAATATATGTTGAACTATGCAAACTAGGAGCCCCAATGCAATATATCGACGTTGGGGGTGGATTAGGAATAGATTTTGATGGAACTAAAACCTCCTCCAACACTTCTACTAATTATTCGCTCCAAAATTATGCTAACGATGTAATTGCAACTATTAAGGATTCATGTGAATTAAATAATATCAAGCATCCAACCATAATCTCAGAAAGTGGAAGAGCAATAATTAGTCATTGTTCAGTTTTAATTTTTAATGTCTTAGGAACAAGTCATGTCAGTTCCAAACTACAAATTTTTGATAAAAAAAATCAACAATTAATAATTTCAAATTTACTTGATACTTTCTATGAATTAAAAAAACTTAAAAATAAAAAAATAAATTTATCTCAAATAATTGAACTATGGAATGATGCAAAAAAGTTTAAAGAAGATTGCTTAGTCGCTTTTAGATTAGGATTTTTAAGTTTGGCAGAAAGAGCTTATGCCGAAGAACTTACTTGGGCTTGTGCAAAAGAAATTTCTAATAACCTGAATAATGATGAAATCAATCACCCTGATTTATCTGAAATTACAGAAACTCTTGCATCAACTTATTATGCAAATTTATCTATCTTTAAATCTATTCCTGATAGCTGGGCAATAAATCAGATTTTTCCAATAGTACCAATACATAGGCACTTAGAGGAGCCGTTCTGCAAAGGCAACTTTGCAGATTTAACTTGTGATTCAGATGGGAAACTAAATAATTTTATTGATAATGGAAAAATTAAATCACTACTAAATTTGCATAAGCCAGAAGAAGATAAAGATTACCTAATTGGAATTTTTATGACTGGAGCCTATCAAGAAGCATTAGGAAACTTGCACAATTTATTTGGCAATACCAACGTAGTTCATATAGACATAAATCAAGATAATTCATATAAAGTCAGAAATATTATTAAAGAGGACAGTAAATCTGAAATTTTACAATTATTAGATTACAGTTCAGCTTCTTTGGTTGAATCTATAAGAATTAATACTGAATCAGCAATTGATCAAAAAAAATTAACTATTGAAGAAGCAAGGAAATTAATGGATCAAATCGAAATTAGTCTCAGAAAAAGTAGTTATTTATCAGAATGATTAGCTAATGTTTTTTGCAAATAATTTTTAGCATAATCTAAAGCATCACTTAACTTATCAATATCTTTAGCACCTGCTTGAGCAAAGTTAGGCTTTCCTCCTCCACCTCCTGAACAAATTCTTGCAATCTCATTAATTAATTTACCTGCATGCAATCCTATTTTTACTACATCATCACCTAAAGAAACTACAAATAACAACTTTCTATTTTCTGGATTTGGTATTCCCCCAAGAATCACTATTGCTTTATTTCCTAAATGAGAAGTTAAATTAAGTGCTGCAGATTGCAAAGAATTCCCATCTAAGCCATCAATCTGATTTACTAAAATTGAAAAAGAATTTACTATTTCTGCGGATGATTTTATAGAAGAGTATTTAAAATATGCAATTTCATCTTTCATTTTTTGTATCTCTTTATTCTTATTAATAAGCTCTGCTTGCAAATTATTAACCCTTTCAAAAAGTTGATTAGGATTTGCTTTTAACAAATCACTTAGTTGGTTTACTAATGCATTTCTATCACTGAAATAATCTAATGCTGATTGGCCTGATAATGCTTCGATTCTTCTGACTCCAGCTGAGATTCCTTCCTCACTAATTATTTTGAAAGAACCTAATTCGGATGTAGTTTTAACATGTGTGCCACCACAAAGTTCCATTGAAACTCCTGGTACATTAACGACGCGCACTTCATCATCATATTTTTCTCCAAACATGGCGACTGCGCCCTTTTCAAGAGCCTCACTCTTAGACATATTTTTTATTTCTAGGGCATGATTTTCCATAATCCAAGAGTTAACTAAAGTCTCAATCTTAGAAATTTGATCTTTAGAAATAGGATTAGAGGAATTAAAGTCAAATCGTAATTTATTAAAGGCTACTAAAGAACCTTTCTGTCCAACACTTTCATTAATAACTGATTTAAGTGCAGATTGTAATAAATGAGTAGCTGTATGATTTGCAGCAGCCTTAGCTCTATTAGAGGAGCTAACATTAGTCTTAACTTTTTGTCCAATAGTTAATTTTCCTTTTTTGATCGTTCCATAATGTAAAAAAACATTTTTCTTTCGCATGACATTATCAACCAAGACCTCAACATCGTTTGAAAATATCGTTCCAATATCACCAACTTGCCCGCCAGATTCTCCATAAAAAGTTGTCTGATCAAGAACAATTAAAACTTTCTGACCTTCAGTTGCTTCCTTAACTAATGTTGAATCCAAGAATATACCCTTTATTTCAGCTTCCGAAAGGAGTGACTTATAACCATTAAAAACAGTTTTGTTAAAAAGATCTATTTCTCGCTCTAATGATCCCTCCAATGTCAAATCAATATTACTTGAAGCAGCTTTAGCTCTCTCTTTTTGTACATTCATTTCTTCTTCAAAACCCTTTACATCTACACTGATACTATGTTCTTCAGCAATTTCTACAGTAAGTTCTAGAGGAAATCCATAAGTATCATAAAGTTCAAAAGCTTTAAAACCAGAAATTAATTTCTGCCCTGAAGAAATTAACTCATCTAGCAATTTCTCTCCTCTTTCAAGAGTTTCCCTAAATCTTATTTCTTCAATTTTTATCTCATTCAAAATTAAATCATTATTATTTTTTAAATCAGGATAATTATTTTGCATTAAGTTAATTCCGACAGTAGCAATATGAGGTAAAAATTCATTTGTTATACCTAATAATCTGCCATGTCTGACCATTCTTCTAATAAGCCTTCTTAATATATATCCCCTACCGAGATTACTTGCTGATACTCCATCAGAAATTAAATGAATAACAGCTCTTGTATGATCACCAATGATTTTTAAAGAAATTTTGTTTTTATCATCTGAAGAAAAATAATCAATATTTGCAATCTCACAAATTTTTTGAATAATAGGAAAAATTAAATCTGTCTCATAATTATTTTGCTTTTTTTGTAGTATTTGAGCCATCCTTTCAAGACCCATTCCTGTATCAATATTTTTAAATTTTAAATCTGTCAATTTACCATTAGGATCACGATTATATTGCATAAAAACAAGATTATAAAATTCAATAAAACGATCTCCATCTTCTAAATCAATATTCTTCAGACCCTTTTCAGGATGAAAATCATAATAAAGTTCTGAACAAGGTCCACATGGACCTGTTTTGCCAGATGACCAAAAATTATCTTCCTCACCTAGTTTGACTATCCTATCTGGATGGATACCAATTTCATCTCTCCAAATTTTTACAGACTCTTCGTCTTCGTGAAAAACACTCACAATTATATTTTCAACAGAAAGTTGATAAATATTAGTAACTAATTCCCAAGCCCATTGAATAGCCTCTCGTTTAAAATAATCTCCAAAAGAGAAATTACCAAGCATTTCAAAAAAAGTGTGGTGTCTAGCTGTAACTCCAACGTTTTCTATATCGTTTGTTCTGATGCACTTTTGGCTAGATGTAGCCCTTTTTGATGGTCTTTCTTTTAAACCTAAAAAAACTGGTTTAAAAGGTAGCATTCCAGCAATTGTGAGCATAACCGTAGGGTCATCTGGAATCAAAGATGCACTTGGAATGATTTTATGTAATTTTTCACTGTAAAATTTTAAAAAAGCATTTCTTATCTCATCTCCAGTAACTATTTGTTTAATTAATTGAGATGTCATTTATCCAGAATAAGAAGATTAAAAATTAAAGAAAAGCGTAATTTCGGTTATTTCGCAAAGATAATCACGCGAATTTATATTCTATATAACTAAAGTAAATTTATAAAGCTGATTATTCTATGATAGCCTCTGCCCAGACAAGTAATTCTAAATTGGCACAAACTAATAACAAGTTGACGGTTCAATCTCAAAACTTTGCTGATGATTCTTGTGCCATAAGATCTTTGGATTGGGATCGCAGTAGATTTGATATTGAATTTGGTTTAAGAAATGGAACTACATACAATAGTTTTATTATTAAAGGCGAGAAACTAGCAATCATTGATACTAGTCACGCAAAGTTCGAAGAATTATGGTTTGAAGAATTACTGAAAAAGGTAAATCCGCAAGAAGTTGATTATCTAATTACTAGCCATACAGAACCTGATCATTCTGGTTTAATAGGTAATCTTTTAGAATTAAACCAAAATATCACAGTAGTTGGATCAAAATTAGCTCTTAAATTTATTGAAGACCAAATACATATTCCCTTTAAACGTCTAGAGGTTAAGAGTGGAGAGTTTTTAAATCTCGGAACTAATCCTAATAGTGGTTTAGAACATAATATTGAATTTATAAGTGCACCAAATTTGCATTGGCCAGATACCATATTTTCATATGATCACAGCACAAATGTTCTCTATACATGCGATGCTTTTGGACTCCATTATTGTTCTGACGAATTTTTTGACACTGATCAAAAAGAAATATACGATGATTTCCGTTTTTATTACGATTGCCTCATGGGTCCAAACGCTAGAAGCGTTATGCAGGCAATTAAAAGAATAGATAAACTACCTGAATTAAAAACAATAGCTGTTGGTCATGGCCCTTTGCTCCATAATCAGGTCAATTTTTGGAAAGGAAAATATCTAGAATGGA
>NZ_JNAO01000006.1 GCF_000760035.1 Prochlorococcus marinus str. MIT 9314 | reverse complement strand
TACATTTGCTAGAGCATAAAATTTTACCTCTCTCAATCTCTCATGCTGGCTTTTTGATAAGAAGTAAATTTATGGAAAATTATTAATTAAATCAAGACCTTCATCCATTGAAAATCCGTTCATAATATTTAAATTTTGAATTGCTTGCCCAGTTTGTCCTTTTAACAAATTATCAATTACAGATAATATAACTATTCTTCCATTTCGAATATCAACTTTAACAGATAGGAAAATTTGGTTTGTATTTTTAACCCATTTTGTAGATGGGAATGTATCTACAGGTAAGACTTTAATATTTTTGAAATTTCTATAATAATTATCCAAAAGAATTCTGCAATCATCAGAAGTTAGTCCTGGGTCTTTTAATCTCCCATATATAGTCGAATGCATACCCCTTGAAATTGGAACTAAATGAGGTGTAAAAAGTAATTCAATTTTATTTCCAGAAATTAAAGATGCCACTTGCTCGATCTCTGAGGTATGTCTATGGTTTATCAATCCGTATGCTGATAGACCTTCCCCACATTCTGATAAGAGTAACTTTTGGCTTGGCTCTCGTCCACCTCCAGAGGTTCCGCTTTTAGAGTCAATAACTATACCTTCATTTTCAATAATTCCTTGAGAGAGATAAGGAGCTAATGGAATAAGAGCAGATGTTGGATAACATCCTGGACAGGCAATTAATCTTCCTTTTGAAATGGCTTCTTTATTTATTTCAGGAAGACCGTAAACTGCCTCTTTACATAAATCATCATCATTCCTTTTATAAATAGCAGCTTCTTTGGAATATACTTTTTTCCATTCATCTAAAGACTTATATCTATAATCAGCAGATAAATCAATAACTTTTAGTCCTCTATCTAGTAATTTCCTTGTAAAAGTTGAAGATAAGCCATTTGGTAAGCAAAGCAAAGCAACATCTGCATTTTTTGAAATATTATCAATTGAAATTTCTTCTATATAAGGATCATTATCTAGATAAATAAAAGGGAAATTATCATTCCACTTTGATCCAGATGTTTTATTACCTCCTAAAAATGAAATTTTGTATTTTTTATTTTTCTTTAAAAGATTTACCGCTTGAATACCGCCGTAACCTGTGGCACCTACTATTGCAATATTCATTTCTTTGAATTGGCAGAATTTGAGATAGGATTATAAAGTGTTGACTTTAAAGTAACTAAAACACTATTTTTCTATATTGAATAGGAATAATGAAAGAAACAAGTCCCAAATCAAATAATGGAACAATTTTGGATATAAATGAATCTTTTAAAATTGAATTTGATCCTATCAGCGATGCGTTGGCAGCTATTAGAAATGGTGAATGCATAATTGTTGTAGATGATGAGAGAAGAGAAAATGAAGGAGATTTAATATGTGCAGCTCAGTTTGCAACTCCACAGCAAATTAATTTTATGGCTACTGAGGGACGTGGTCTTATATGTCTAGCCATGCAAGGTGAGAAACTTGACTCTTTAGATTTACCATTAATGGTAGATAGAAATACAGATGAAAATCAAACTGCTTTTACGATATCAATTGATGCTGGACCTGAAAATAATGTTACTACTGGAATTTCTGCTGAAGACAGGGCAAAGACAATTCAGGTTGCTATAAACCCAAATACTAAACCCGATGATTTGAGAAGGCCAGGACATATTTTCCCATTAAGAGCTAAGAAAGGTGGAGTATTAAAAAGAGCAGGTCATACAGAAGCGGCAGTAGATATTGCAGCAATGTCAGGACTTTATCCCGCTGGAGTGATTTGCGAAATACAAAATCCTGATGGCTCCATGTCAAGACTTCCACAACTTAAAGAGTATGCAAAACAGTGGGGAATGAAATTAATATCCATAGCTGATTTAATTAGTTATCGTTTTCAAACTGAGAGATTTGTATTTAGAAAATCTGATGCTGTACTTCCAAGTATTTTTGGTAATTTCAAAGCTTATGGATATGTTAATGAACTTGATGGTTCAGAGCACGTTGCATTAGTTAAACAAAAATCATCCAAATTAAGAGAACCTGTACTAGTAAGAATGCATTCAGAGTGCTTAACTGGCGATGCTTTTGGATCTTTACGTTGTGATTGTAGACCTCAGTTAGAGGCTGCATTATCAAGGATAGAAAAGGAGGAAGAAGGAGTTGTTGTTTACTTGAGACAAGAAGGTAGAGGTATTGGTCTTATAAATAAATTAAAGGCTTATAGTTTACAGGATGGTGGATTAGACACTGTAGAAGCTAATGAAAAATTAGGTTTTCCAGCTGATCTAAGAAATTATGGAGTTGGAGCACAGATATTAACCGATTTAGGGATAAAAAAACTAAAATTACTTACAAACAATCCTAGAAAAATCGCTGGATTAGGTGGTTATGGAATAGAAGTTATTGAGAGGGTTCCATTGGTTATTTGTCCAAATGATAATAATGCAGAATATTTGAGTGTAAAAAAAACCAAGTTAGGCCATATGATTGATGAAGATAATTCTAATTCCAGGCATATCGATCCATTTATATCAATTTTTCTTGACGGAAAATATAAATCTATTGATCTAGTTCCGATAAAAAATGACGTTATTAAATTCTGTAGTTATAAGAACATTAATATCAAACTAGAAAGTACTCCAAGATTATTGGCTTTTTGGAATCGACCAAAATTAGTATGGAGAATTTTGCATGATCAGAATAGAACTAATTCCAACATTACTGATGAAGAAATAAAGAATATAGAATTATTTATTCAGTTTTTGTCTAATTATGAAAATAGTACAAAGATTGGAATTATTGTTTCTAGAAACATTGAACAGGCTTTACACCCAAAAAGTAGCATCAAATTAATCAATACTAAATTTACTATTAATAATGAAATCTTATATTCATCTACAAGAAAATTTAATCTAGATAAAGAGACATTTAGTATTGTTTTTGGAGGCTAAGTTACTATTTTAAAGTTGCTTTTAGAATTTTTGAACCATTAGTAAGCTTTAGAACTACATCCATATCATTAGTCATACCAAAAACAGTATGAACTCCATCTAGATGAGGCTGAGGTTCATAGACTATGAAAAACTGACTACCACCTGTATCCTTTCCTGCATGAGCCATAGAAAGTGAACCTTTTAAATGTTTTTTGGAATTAATTTCACATTTAATATTATATCCAGGACCTCCAGTTCCAGGCATACCAGATGCTCCGTCACGAGTATTAGGACATCCACCCTGAGCCATAAATCCAGGAATAACTCTGTGGAATGCTAGACCATCATAAAAACCATCACTTATCAAATTCGTAAAGTTTTTAACTGTATTAGGTGCGTCGTCAGAGAAAAATTCAATATTAATGTTCCCTACTTCTGTTTCAAATAACGCAGTTGTCATGTTTTATTTGTTTAATAATTATTCTTATATTTTAATAGCTAAATCAACTTTTCAAGGTTTTCCTTAATGGTATTTATATCTATGTTATCTTTTTTACTATTTTTGTCTTCCTCCCAATTTTCAACTTCTAGATTTTTCTGTGGTGGTGAAATTAACAACCTATCTTCTGCTGTTTTAGGTACAAAATTTTTTTCTACTAATTTACATTCATAGTCTAGTTTAATACAGAAATCTTTTATTTCCTCAATGTTGATCATTTCAACTGTTGGTAAAGGAAAATCTTGAGCTTCTAATAAACCACAATATCTTGTTGCATCATCCTTATCTTCAAACATGAGAACAATGGTTCTGCCTTTTAGTTCGATTGAATGAATTCCTTCTTTATCTGTTCCTGAATTATATAAAAGAACAAATATGTTCATAATTATCGATTTTTCTATTTATATATTATTTGATTAAGAATCAGAAAGTGATAATTCTTGTAATCTTGTATATAAAGCAATTTCTTCATCATTAATATCAGCAGGTATCACTACCAAGATTTCAACATATTGATCACCTATATTATCTTCGAAAGTTAAACCCCTACCTTTCAAACGTAACATTCTTCCAGTAGATGATTTGGGTGGCACTTGAAGTGTGACATTTCCATCAAGGGTGGGAACCTCTACTGCACAACCAAGTAGAGCATCATGAGGAAATAACTCTAGTTTATAAAGAACTCTTAAACCGTCTATTCTTAGACCACTTTCGGTTTGAACTTTTAACTGTAGATAATGATCTTTACCTCCTCTTGCAATATTTTCAAGTCTTAATCGCCAACCATCTCCAGCGAATGGAGGCGTATCGACTTCTACTACAGTTTCATCTTCAAGCTCTATTAAAATTGAAGCTCCATTTAACGCCTCATCAGGAGTTAATTCAATAATAGTTTCAATATCTTGGTGGAGTTTAACTGGAGGGGGCTCTTCAGGAGAGGTTGTAGGGTATTCATAATTATTAAATTCATTATTATTTGTATTTACTGATTCATCCTCAAATGGTTCATTATCATATTCCTCGTAATTCTTTGGTGAGTATTCATATCCAAATAATGAATCAAGATAATCTTGAAAATCAGGAAAACCTGTCTTGAAATTATTATTTTCGTAATCATCCTGGATATTTTCATCCGAAATATTTTTTCTTTTATTGGGATCGCGTAGATATTCGTATGCTTGGTTAATTAATTTAAATCTCTCTTCTGCATTTAGATCATTTTTATTTAAATCTGGGTGCCATTTTCTTGCTTCTCTTCGAAAAGCCTTTTTAAGTTCTTTATCATCGAAATCAGGAGATAAACCCAGAATCGACAAATAGTCTTTTTTAGAGGAAGTAGTCATTGTCCCACGGATCATCGTCCCTAGAATTACCATACCTCGAATTTCTATAATTTCTATTTATTTGATTTTCCCAAGGATCTTCATCCCAATAATCATCGGAAAAGAGTTCATCCTTTAATGATCCAAATGTATTTTTAATGCCCTGTAACGGATTATTATCAGTTTTCTTTTCTGCCGCAAATTTTCTGTTTAAGCCGAATAATGCTTCTTGTAGAGCACTTACTGAAATTTCTAATTCTTGAGGATCATCGTCATCTATATACTCTTCCACATCCTGAATGGCTAATTCAACTGCTCGTTGTTGCCTTTCGGCCCCATAAGGACCAAATTCTAATGAAGCATCCCTAAGTCTTCTCTCAGCTTGCGCAATAAGAGTTAAAGCACTATTTTTTCTATCAATTACAGATCTTTTTCTCCTATCTTCATTAGCTTTTGTTTTGGCTTCTTCAATTATCGAATTTATTTCTTGTTCATTTAAATTAGAACCTCCAGAAATTGTAACTGTTTGCTTTCTTCCAGTCGTTCTATCAGTTGCGCTTACTTCTAAAAGACCATTAGCATCAATATCAAATGCTACCTGGACTTGAGGTATCCCTCTTGGAGCTGGAGGTATTCCTGATAGTCTAAATTTACCAAGTGATTTATTTTCAGAGGCTAAAGGCCTTTCTCCCTGCCGAACTTGAACTACAACTGATGATTGATTAGCTTCGGAAGTACTAAAAACATCAGATTGTCTAACTGGTATTGGGGTATTACGAGGAATGAGTACCTTCATAAGACCACCAATAGTTTCTAAACCTAAAGATAATGGAGTAACGTCATTTAGTAGTAAATCCTGTAAATCACCACTAATAATTCCAGATTGTATCGCAGCTCCAACTGCAACGACTTCATCAGGATTAACAGATTGACAAGGATCATTAGGAACAAGAGTCTTTACTAGTTGTTGAACCATTGGAATTCTAGTGCTGCCTCCTACAAGAACTACCTCATCAATATCTTCTGCGTTCCATCCAGAATCATCTAAAGCTATTTGCACAGGCTCTAATAATCTATCAAGTAAATCTTGTGATAATGATTCAAATATTCTTCTATCTAGGGTTTCTTCTATATGTAACGGCCCCTCTTTACTTGTTGTGATAAATGGTAATGATATTTTTGTTTTTTGTATTCCTGATAATTCACATTTAGCTTTTTCAGCAGCCTCAGTTAATCTCTGTAAAGCTTGTCTATCCCTTCTTAGGTCAATATCGTGTTTAGCTAAAAATTTTTCTGCAAGCCAATCAACTATTTTTGAATCAAAATTGTTTCCTCCTAGTTGTGTATCACCACAAGTAGATTTAACATCAAATACACCATTTGAAATTTTCAATAATGAGACATCAAATGTTCCTCCTCCTAAATCAAAAACCAAAACATTATTAGAAGAACTTTTTTCAAAACCATAAGCTAGAGCAGCAGCAGTAGGCTCATTTAGAATTCTATCTACTTTAATACCAGCTAATATTGCAGAATCCTTAGTAGCTTGCCTTTGAGATTCATTAAAGTAAGCAGGGACAGTAATAACTGCAGAATCAACAGTATCTCCAAGATATGTTTCAGCATCATTAATTAATTTTCTAATCAATGAGCTCACTAATTCTTCAGGTGCATACTCTCTTTCTGTATTTGGACTTAGAACCCTAACGCTTCCATTGGTATTAGCCTTTACGTTGTAAGGAACAGAAATACTGTTCTCATCTAATTCATCCCAGTCACTACCAATAAATCTTTTTAGGTTATAAAAGGTATTCTTAGGATTGAGAACAAGTTGTCTTCTAGCTTGGTCTCCTATTACAATTTCCTTATCTTTTGTAAATCCAACTATTGAAGGTGTAGTTCTAGAACCCTCAGAATTTGCAATAACAATTGGACGTCCAGCTTCTATAACTCCGACAACAGAGTTAGTAGTACCTAAATCAATTCCAACTATTTGCCCCATGATTTTAGATCGCTAAATTAAAGCAAAATTTACTAATAATTTAATTAATTTTTATCTTAGATATTTACATATAATAGTAAAAATCTAATATTTTCAACTTAATTTAAATAAATAAGATTATTTATAACTTGTTTAAAAGATTACTACTTACTTTAAACGATTTTTTAAAAACTAAGGTATTGATGTAGTTAACCAAAATAAACTAATATAAAACGGAGAGAGAGGGATTCGAACCCTCGATAAAGTTGCCCCTATACAGCATTTCCAGTGCTGCGCCTTCAACCACTCGGCCACCTCTCCCAAAGTAACCATTTTAACCCTTCATCATCCCATTTAGAGGAAAGTTATTTGAAAAAGACTTTCACAGTCACGATTAAAAATAAGGATACCGGAAAGGTATACCAAGAGCAGGTTAATAGTGATGAATACATACTTAAGGAATTTGAAAAGAAAGGTTTCAAACTTGCTTTTTCATGTAGAAATGGTTGCTGTACAAGTTGTGCAGTTAAAATAATATCTGGTAGTTTGCAACAACCTGAAGCCATGGGTGTATCTCAAGCCTTAAAAGATAAAGGTTATGCACTGCTTTGTGTTGCTAAAGCAACTTCAGATATTGAGGTAGAAACTACATATGAAGATGAAGTTTATGATTTACAATTTGGACAATATTTTGGGAGGGGAAATACAAGAGTTGCTCCACCTTGGGAGTTTGAGGAAGATTAATTATCATGTTTGAATTAAATGCAATAGATGAAATTGCAAATCAAGTAAACTTGTCTAGTTTGTTTGAAATAGCGAAAACCTCCGCTCAAATTGGTAATGAAATTCTAAAAATTAATTACAATAAAATTCAGAAAATATCAACAAAGGGTAGGAAAGGTGATTTAGTAACAAATGTAGATTTGGAAGTTGAAAATAAAATCAAAGAATTTTTATTAGAACAGACCCCAAGCATATCTATTATTGCAGAGGAATCGGGTAAATTAAACAAATCCTCTGATTTAACATGGTGTATAGACCCGTTAGACGGTACAACAAATTTTTCTCATGGATATCCTTTTTTTGGAACTTCTATTGGTCTTGTATATAAAAACAAGCCGATTATAGGGGCTATATCAGTACCTTATTTAAATGAACTATATTCAGCATGTATAGGTTTAGGCTCATTCTGCAATGATAGTGAACTTAAAGTATCGAATCCCTCTAGTCTTTCTGATAGTTTACTTGTAACTGGTTTCTCTTATGACAGATTCGAGACAGAGGATAATAATTATGCTGAATTTTGTTACTTAACTCATAAAACTAGAGGTGTTAGAAGAGGAGGTGCAGCTGCAGTAGATCTAGCATTTGTAGCGGCAGGTAAGGTAGATGGATATTGGGAAAGAGGATTGGAGGTATGGGACCTAGCTGCCGGTGCTATTATTGTTAGAGAGGCTGGTGGTATTATTTCTGATTATCCATCAGGAAAATTTAATTTAAGTTCAGGAAGAATTTTAGCTTGTTCTCCCAGCCTTGAGAATGAATTAAAAAATGAACTAGATAAAGTCTCTCCATTCAAAAAAAATCTCTATACCTAAAATTAGTTAAATATTAAAATGACAGATATAAAGGAAATTAAATTAGTCGATGTAAAAAATAACTCAAACATAATAAATAATTTAAATAGTATTTATAAACTTTGGGGTTATGAAGAGGTTTCACCCTCATTTATAAATACTTTAGAGACCATAAAAGGCCGCGGAGTTATTGACGAAAATCAGGTTGTAGGAATAGTAAGTAATAATTCATTATGTCTTAGGCCAGAAATGACAACATCTATTGTTAAATTGTCCTCTACTAGATTAATAAATAAGAAAAGACCTATAAGATTATTCACCAATGGAATGGTTTTTGATAAAAAACAAAATAACAAAAATTCATTTAAGTTACAAGAAAAATTGCAGAGTGGAATTGAATTAATTGGATATGATACAAAGTACCCAGAAATTGAAGTTATTAATATTTTGTTTGATTCAATCGATAATATTAATTTGAAGGATGGTTGTAATTTATTTCTGCTAGTAAGCACCACAAAAATAATGGACTTGATACTGAACAAATATAAGAATAATAATTTTGAAGAAATTAAGAAAAGTCTGGTTAATTTTGATCAAGATAATTTATCTAAATTAGGAATAGATGAAGATGATAAATATATTCTTAAAGATCTTTTATTCACTCGAGGAGAGCCAATTAAAATATTAAAAAAATTAAAAAATACATATGGTACTAGTAATACATTAGATGACTTAAATTTTTTATTTGAAACATTATCAAAAATATCAAATAAATATGGTGTTAAATTACAACTTGATCCCACTTTTCAACCTCACCTGAATTTATATGAAGGAATAGTTTTTCAACTAATAGGGGACAATGGCAAAAATAAAAGCGTCATCGCAAAAGGCGGAAGATATGATGAGTTAGTAAGATCATTCAGTCCTAATGAGAAAATATTTAATGGGATTGGATTTACAATTTCAGTAGACATTTTAAGAAATTTAATTAAGGAAGAAAAGACAGATAAAAAAAGGATTTTATTGATGTTTAAAGATTCTTATTTGTTAGAAAAAGGAATGAATGAACAAAAAGCACAACAGAAAAAAGGAAATATTGCTGTTTTACATTTAAATCCATGTGATGACTTGGCTAAAGCCAATCAAATTATGAAAGAAAATAATTGTAGTGAGATTTTGTGGGTTAAATAAAACCTTTTAAAAAGGTATTTAACTTTTAAATTCATATATTGTTCGGACAATACTCCTAATTAAACTTGATTAACTAGTTTTTACGAAATAGGATTTAATATGTTTGAGTTTTTTTTAAATGGAAAAAGGCGAAATTCGTATTAATACCGAAAATATTTTCCCAATTATCAAGAAGGCAGTATATTCTGACCATGAAATCTTTTTAAGAGAACTTGTTAGTAATGGTGTTGACGCAATTAATAAAAGAAGAATGGCCTCTATGGCTGGTGATTGCGAGAATACTGAGGATGCTCAAGTAAAAATAACAATTAACCGTGAAAAAAATACCTTAACAATCTCCGATAATGGAATTGGAATGAATGATGAAGAAATTAAGAAGTACATAAATCAAGTTGCTTTTTCTAGTGCTGAAGAATTCCTAACAAAATACAAAAAAGATAATGATGAATTCATAGGTCATTTTGGACTAGGTTTTTATTCAAGTTTCATGGTGGCAAATAGAGTTGATATATTAACTAAGTCTGCAATTGGGGAATCAAAAGCTTTCAAATGGTCTTGTGATGGATCGCCAAATTTCACGTTAGAGGAATCAGAAAGAGAGACAATTGGTACAGATGTTATTCTTCACCTGCTTGAAGAAGAAAAAGAGTTTATTGAACCTGAAAGGATTAGATCACTAATAAAAAAATATTGTGATTTTATGCCCATAGATGTCTTATTAGAAGGAGAGACAATCAATAAGAAAAATCCTCCATGGCGAAAACAACCTAGTGAATTAAAAGATGAAGATTATATTGAGTTATATAAATACCTTTATCCTTTCCAGGGAGATCCACTGTTATGGATTCATTTAAATACAGATTATCCATATGACATACAAGGGATATTGTATTTTCCAAAATTGTCAGGTAGAGCTGATTGGGAAAAGGGAGAAATAAAACTATTTTGCAATCAAGTATTCGTAAGCGATTCAATTAAAGAGATAGTACCAAAATACCTTTTACCTCTAAGAGGAGTTATTGACTCTACAGATATACCTCTAAATGTTAGTAGAAGTGCATTACAAACAGATAGAAAAGTAAGGTCTATTTCATCATTTATCTCAAAAAAAATCGCTAATAAACTGAAGGATTTGATAAAAAATTCTCCAGAATTTTATGCAGAAATTTGGGATTCAATCTCTGCTTTTATTAAGATTGGTGCTATCGAAGATGAAAAATTTGCTGATTTAGTCAATAAAAGTATAATTTTCGAAACAATTATAAATTCAGAAAAAGACGTAACTAAAGATATTGAAAATAAATCTCTCATCAAGTCCAATAATAAATATTTTACAACTCTTGCAAATTACAAAGAGCGAAATAAATTAACTGACTCTAAAAAAATCATTTACTGTTCAGATTTGATTGCTCAATCTAGTGCATTAAATATCTGTTTATCTGATAATAAAGAAGTTATTAAATCAGATCCCTTAATTGACGCACAATTTCTTCCATGGTTGGAAAGTAAAAATGAAGATTATCAATTCCAAAGAGTAGATTCAGAAATAAATGAACTAGAAGATAAGGAATCTAAAGAAATTGTTGATAAAGATGGCAAAACAAATACAGATAATCTTAGAGATACGATAGTTAAGGCCCTTAACAATGAGAAAGTAACAGTTAAAATTCAGTCAATTACAAGTAAAGATGCTCCACCAGCGATGATCTTGCTTCCAGAACAAATGAGAAGAATTAATGATATGGGCGCTTACATGGAACAAAAGATGCCAGGCTTACCTGAATATCATGTGCTCTTAATTAACAAAGAACATCCACTTATTGTTGGTCTTAATAAAATTACAGGTAACAAATTAATTATTGATGAAAAAGATTCTATTGAGAATCCATTGGCATCTAAAATTGCCAATCATGTCTACGATATGGCTAAGCTTTCCGTTGGTGGATTAGATCAAGAACAGATAATTAATTTACAAAATAATAATGCCGAATTAATTTCAGAATTACTTAATTCAACAAATTGAGTCATATGTTAAAATTTTTAAAGATATAACTTAATATATATGTCAAGAGTTTGCGAACTAACCGGTGCAAAAGCTAATAACGGGATGGCAGTGAGTCACTCACATATTCGCACAAAAAAATTGCAACAAGTTAACCTCCAAAAAAGGAGACTTTGGTGGGAAGAAGGAAAAAAATGGGTGAATATTAAAATTAGCACCAAAGCGCTAAAGTCTATACAAAAAGTAGGTTTAGATAAATTTGCAAAATCAAATGGAGTTGATTTAAAAAAATTCTAAATTTGATGAGAAATTTAGTTGTAAGTATATTAATATCTTTTATTTTTTTATTTAATTGTAATTCAGCAATAGCTTTTGACTTTGCTCCTGAAGTTGGAGATATTGCTCCAAACTTTCAATTAAAAGGTTTTAATAAAAACATAAAATCAAAAGATATTTGGGAATTAAATGATTTTCAAGGTAAGTGGCTTATTATGTATTTTTATCCAAAGGACTTTACCGCAGGTTGTACTCTTGAAGCTAAAGGTTTTTCGGAATTAAAAAAAGATTTTTCAAAATATAATGCCGAAATTGTTGGTATTAGTGCTGATAATCAAGATTCTCATGAAAGTTTCTGCAGCGAGAAATCTATAAACTACACTTTATTATCCGATCCTGAAGGAATTATTAGCGATAAATATGGTTCTTGGATTCCTCCATTTTCAGATAGAAATACTTTTTTGATTTCTCCAGAAGGGGAAATTGCTTATAGATGGATAAGTGTTTTACCTATAAATCATGCCAAAGAAGTACTTAATGTACTAAAGAAAAAAATATAATTTTGCACGAACTTTCATTTGGAACTTGGTTAATTCACGTCTCTTCTGTTATTGAATGGGTATTTACCATCTTTGTTATATACAAAATTTCCACATATAAAAAATATAATTTATTTTTTTGGTTAAGCTTAGCTATGGTTCCAAACTTAATAGGAGCTATGTGCGCTATTACTTGGCATATCTATGATAATCAAGATGTGTTGTATGGTTTAGTAACGCTTCAAGGGATATTTACATTTATTGGAAATTCAACATTAGCTCTTGCATCATTCACTATTTTTATGAGGGAAGAGACATATGAATGATTTATTTTTTAAATTTATAGAAAAATTAGGTTCCATTGAAAACACATTATTGTTCGCAATATCAATAATTCCATATGCAATATTTTTGTTTTACTTATATAAAATCAAAGCTGTTAATATTTTTGTGAAAACAGGCTTTTCCTTAACTGTTTTATTCGTATTCATAACTATATTGGTATCTATCTTCACACTAAATTACTATGATAAAACCCTTGTTGAGGTTGACATCCTGCATGGCTTTGCAGAATCCTTCCTAACTCTAAGTGATTTTGTTATTTTGTTTGGATTTACTAAGTTGTTAAATAGCTTAGAAGTAAACAACTCTTAAGACCTTTTACAATTTTGTGTTTTTTAGGTAAAAGTATTAGAGAATATATGAAAATAACGATTTTTTATGTTTACTACATTATTTGCAGCTGCAGATCCAGCAACTTTTTCTTGGTCTCCAAAGTGTGCCGTCGTAATGATTGCATGTAATGTTTTTGCTTATGCAATTGCTAGAGCAACAATAAGAAAACCTAATGAAGGTTTTGAAATACCTAATTCAAAATTCTATGGTGGTTTAAGTCACGCATCAGTTGTAGGTGCTAATTGCCTAGGTCATATTTTCGGAATTGGAGCAATTCTAGGATTAGCCTCACGTGGTGTTTTATAAAAATTTATTTATTAAATTTTTTAATTATCTAACTTAAATTTTTTAACAATTTTATCTGCCATCTGATCAGGCATAAGTCCTAATTTTTCTTTACTCTGATCAGGTGATGCATGATCAACTAAAACATCTGGTATACCTATTCTGTATACAGGAATATTTATTTCATTATCGTTTAATAATTCAACTATTGCGGAACCAAATCCACCTATTAGGGTTCCTTCTTCCATAGTTACAACTTTTTGAATCCTACAGGCTAAAGGCATAATAAGATTTTTATCGAGAGGTTTCACAAATCTTGCATTAACAAGACATGCATTAATGTTCATATTTTTTAGTATCTTTGTTGTTTCGATAGCTGATGCGACCATTGAACCATACGCAATAATTAAAATATCCTCTCCTTCTTCAAGTATTTCAGCTTCGCCTATATTTAAAGGTTCCCAACCCTCATCCATTACAGCCACTCCTAACCCAGAACCTCTTGGTATTCTTAGTGCTGTAGGACCGTTGTGGTTTATTGAAGTTATTAACATTCTCTGTAATTCAGACTCATCTTTTGGGGCCATCAATACAAAATTAGGTATGGATCTCATATAACTAATATCGTACTGACCTTGGTGAGTAGGACCGTCAGCTCCAACTATCCCAGCCCTATCAAGTACGAATGATACAGGTAAATTTTGTATCCCAACATCATGAATTAATTGATCGAAAGCACGTTGAAGAAAAGTACTATAAATAGCTACAACAGGTTTAAGACCATCGCACGACATTCCTGCCGCAAGAGTAACTGCATGTTGTTCTGCAATTCCTACATCGATATATTGGTCTGGAATATTTTTTTGCAATATGTCTAAACCAGTACCTGTAGCCATTGCAGCTGTAATGCCAACAACTTTGCTATCTTGTTCACATATTTTTAATAAAGTTTGACCAAATATTTTACTATAACTAACAGGTTTAGGTTTCTTTGATGGAATAGATTTCCCAGTGGTCAGATCAAATGCAGACTGTGCATGATATCCAACCTGGTCAGCTTCTGCATAAGGATAACCTTTCCCTTTTGTTGTGACAACATGCACAAGTACTGGTTTTTTAAGTTTATGAGCAGCGTTAAAAGTATTAACTAAATTTCCAATATCGTGACCGTCAATTGGACCCATATATGTAAATCCAAGTTCTTCAAAAACAGCGCCAACCTTAGGCACAGCCAATCGTCTAACGCTTCCTTTAATATTTTTCAATTCTTCTGGTATATCCTTACCAATTAAGGGAATATTTTTTACACTTTCTTGAACACTATCGGATAAAAATTGCAATTGCGGACTAACTCTTACCTTATTTAGGTAAGATGAAAGGGCTCCAACTGGAGGTGAAATAGACATATCATTATCGTTTAATACAACAACTAAAGGAGTATTTGGTAAGTGTCCTGCATGATTTATAGCTTCTAAAGCCATTCCTCCAGTTAATGCTCCATCTCCAATAACAGCAACACATTTATAATTCTCACCTTTTCTGTCTCTTGCTATTGCCATTCCTAAAGCAGCAGAAATAGAGGTGCTTGCATGTCCAGCACCAAAATGATCAAATTTACTTTCACTTCTTTTAAGGTATCCAGCTACTCCATTTTGTTGTCTAAGGGAATCAAATTGACTGAAACGTCCTGTTATTAATTTATGAGGATAACCTTGATGTCCTACATCCCAAACAACTTTGTCGAAATCTAGATCAAGGGTTTGATATAAAGCCAATGTAAGCTCTACTACACCTAAACCAGGACCAAGGTGTCCACCGCTAGTAGACACTACTTGAAGGTGTCTTTCTCTGATTTGACAAGCAATTTCCTCTAATTGTGAAACTGTTAAGCCATGAAGTTGGTTTGGATGACTTAACTCACTTAAAAGCATTTAACAAAAATTGGTATCTATCTAATCTAAAACGTCAAGGTGCAAAATGAGTATTTTTTTTTTAAATAGATCATGTAATGTTTTATTAGATTAATAATTAATGCTAAAAGTATATATATGAATGATTATTTTGAAAAAATACTTCAAGCTGAAGTCTATGAAGTAGCAAAAAAAACGCCCCTAGAGAAAGCTCATAATTTAAGTTATACACTTAATAATGAAATTCTTCTAAAAAGAGAAGATCTTCAAGATGTATTTTCATTCAAAGTAAGAGGTGCATATAACAAAATGAGTAAGCTCACCAATTCTCAGCTTTCTCAGGGAGTAATAACTTCAAGTGCTGGTAATCATGCTCAAGGTGTTGCTCTTAGTGCTCTCAAGCTGAAATGCGAAGCGACAATATTAATGCCCATTACAACACCTCTTGTAAAAGTTAATGCTGTGAAAAAGTTAAAAGCAAAGGTTATATTATTTGGTGATAATTATGATGAAACTTACAAAGAAGCAATAAGGATTAGCAAAGAAAGAAATTTATGTTTTATTCATCCCTTTGATGATCCAGATGTAATAGCAGGACAAGGAACTATAGCCATTGAACTTGAACAGCAACTAAAGGAAAAACCCTATGCAATTTATATTGCTGTTGGTGGTGGTGGATTGATATCAGGAATATCCTTATATATTAAAAAAATATGGCCTGAGGTAAAAATAATTGGGGTAGAGCCTGAAGATGCAGACGCCATGACAAAATCATTGGAAGAATCAAAAATTGTGGAATTATCTTCTGTTGGTCAATTTGCAGATGGAGTGGCGGTTAAAAAAATCGGTAAAAATACTTTTGATATTGGCAGAAAATATATAGATAAAATGATTACCGTTAATACTGATGAAATATGTGCAGCTATAAAAGATGTTTTTGAGGATACGAGATCAATACTAGAGCCAGCAGGAGCATTATCAATTGCAGGCATGAAAAAAGATATTTTAATTTCGAATCATTCAAATAGAAAAATGGTTGCGATAGCATGTGGGGCAAATATGAATTTTGAGCGGCTTAGATTTGTCGCAGAAAGAGCAGAACTTGGTGAGTGCAAAGAAGTAATGATGGCTGTTGAAATTCCAGAACGTGCTGGAAGTTTAATTGATTTTTGTAAGTTACTTGATAATAGAAATTTAACTGAATTTAGCTACAGGATGTCGAATTCTATGAATGCCCAGATCTTTGTAGGAGTTCAAGTCTATGGATTAAATGATAAAAAAAATCTTTTAAATGTATTTAGAAATTCGGAGTACTCATTTATTGACATAAGTGATGATGAATTATCTAAAAATCATCTTAGACACATGGTAGGTGGAAGATTACCAAAAAATTTTAAAGTAATGGATAATAGAAACTTTGTAGAGCTTTTATACAGATTTGAGTTTCCTGAAAGGCCTGGTGCATTAATAAACTTCTTAAATAATATGAAATCTAATTGGTCTATAAGCGTATTTCACTATAGAAATTATGGTGCTGATGTTGGGAAAATTGTTATTGGAGTTTTAATCGATAAAAATGAGATTTTAGAGTGGAATAAATTTGTAAGACTTCTAGGCTATAAATTTTGGGATGAAACTCAAAACGATACATATAGATTATTTCTTGGTGCATCAGATTAAATTTAAGGTAAATTAGGAAAGATTTCGGTAATTAAAATCAATCAATCTGATCTAAATACCACGCCAATATCTGATATAGATCTAGTTACTAAAGTTGAAGCTGTTCTATATTTGAAAGGCAGACCAATAACAAAAAAGGATCTTTCAGAAATTACTAATTCTGATATAAACTCGATAAATGATGCAATTAAAGATCTAAAAAATAAATACTCTAATCCTAACTCAGCTATTGAATTAAATGCATTTAATAACAGTTTTTCTCTCGAACTAAAATCTAGTCTTAATGAATTTGTCGATGATTTACTTCCTTCAGATTTGAGAACATCCGAATTAAGGACATTGGCTACTATTGCGATCAAAAAAAAGATCCTACAATCGGATCTTATACTTCTTAGAGGTTCAGGTGCTTATGATCATATTAAAGAATTATTAGAAAAGAAATTTATCGTCAAACGCAAGCAAAAAGATGGTAGATCTTATTGGTTATCATTATCAGAAAAGTTTTTTCAAACTTTTGCTGTAAGTAATGAATATCTTTCAAATATAGGAAGCAGTAATAATAAGCAGCAATAATAAGTAAATGTTAGGATATATTAAATTACGACAAGATAATGTTATCTGAGATTTTTGCAGTTCTGGGCCAAACTTTATCAATTTATTCTTTCATATTGATAATAAGAATTTTACTTACATGGTTTCCAGGTATTGATTGGAGTAACGGTGTTTTATCTGCATTAACTTCTATCACAGATCCTTATTTAAACATTTTTAGAGGTATTATCCCTCCTATAGGTGGATTTGATATTTCATCTTTATTAGCTTTTTTACTTTTAAATGTTATACAAAATTTAATTACAAATCTCCAGTATGCAAGTTTAGGTTATAGCTGAACTTATCTATTATCTCCAGAACCTCTTATCTTCCCTTTAGCAGCTCTTAATTTTAATTTTTCAAGGTTTTGTAATGCAACATCTTCTAAATTGAAATTTAATTCTGTACAAAGATTTGATATGTACCACAAAACATCTCCTAACTCTTTTTTAATACCTAATTTTGATTCGTTATCAAATATTCCATTTTTATCTCTTATTACCTTTTTCACTTTTTCTGCCACCTCACCAGCCTCTCCAACTAAACCAAGAGTTGGATAAATATTATTTGAGCCTAAATCTGGATATTGTGCTGTTTCTCTAGCTTTTTTTTGATATGTTTTAAAATCCATGACTTAAATAACTAACTTTGGATATGGTAAATTTATTTATATCTAGCAATATTATCTATATATGTCGAATATTGATTTAAAAAGAAGAACTAAAATAGTAGCAACTATTGGCCCTGCAACTCAATCTGAAGAGATAATCACAAATTTAATTAAAGCTGGAGTAACAACATTCAGATTAAATTTCTCACATGGAGATCATAAAGATCATGCTGAAAGAATAAAAACCATAAGGGAAGTATCAAAAAAGTTAGATATGGATATTGGAATATTGCAAGATCTTCAAGGACCTAAAATACGACTAGGGCGCTTTAAAGATGGGCCAGTAAAGGTTAAAAAAGACGATAAATTCACACTGACATCAAATGAAGTTGAATGTACAAATACTATTGCAAATGTTACCTATGACAAACTTTCTCAAGAAGTTAGCGAAGGGAAAAGAATACTTTTAGATGATGGAAAAATAGAAATGATTGTAGAAAAAGTTGATAAAAAAGCTAATAATTTGGAGTGCATTGTAACTGTAGGAGGTGTTCTTTCAAACAATAAAGGTGTTAATTTTCCAGATGTTCAATTATCAGTAAAAGCATTAACAGAAAAAGATAAGGAGGATTTAAAATTCGGTTTATCTGAAGGAGTTGATTGGATAGCACTCAGTTTCGTAAGAAATCCATCCGATATAAATGAGATAAAAGATTTAATAAACAAAAATGGGCATTCAACTCCTGTAGTCGCAAAAATAGAAAAATTTGAAGCAATTGATCAGATCGATTCAGTATTACCCTTATGTGATGGGGTTATGGTTGCAAGAGGTGATTTGGGAGTAGAAATGCCTGCTGAAGAAGTTCCTCTTTTACAAAAGGAATTAATAAGAAAAGCTAATACATTAGGTATCCCAATAATTACAGCAACTCAAATGCTTGATTCTATGGCTTCTAACCCAAGACCAACTAGGGCCGAAGTTAGTGATGTTGCAAATGCAATTCTTGATGGCACAGATGCTGTAATGCTTTCAAACGAAACTGCAGTTGGAGATTATCCTGTAGAGGCTGTTGAAACGATGGCAACCATAGCAAGAAGAATTGAAAGGGATTATCCACTTAAGGCTATTGAAAGCCACTTACCCAGTACGATCCCAAATGCTATTAGTGCAGCAGTAAGTAATATAGCTAGACAACTTGATGCAGGAGCTATAATCCCTTTAACTAAATCAGGGTCTACCGCTCGAAATGTAAGTAAGTTCAGACCACCAACACCTATCTTGGCAACTACTACAGAGAGAAGTGTAGCGAGAAGATTGCAACTTGTTTGGGGAGTTACTCCAATAGTAGTTAAAAATGATCAAAGAACAGCAAAAACTTTTAGTTTAGCTATGCAAATTGCTCAGGAGATGGGGATCCTAAATCAAGGAGATTTAGTAGTCCAAACCGCAGGTACATTAACTGGAATTAGCGGCTCTACAGATTTAATAAAAGTCGGTTTAGTAAGAAAGATTGTATCAAGAGGAATTTCAATAGGGGAAATCGGTGTTACAGGTAAAGCCAGAATAATTAAAAATAATCTTGATATGTCCTTAATTTGCCCAGGAGAAATATTATTTGTTCCCAAGGAATTAATGCAAAATATTCCACTGAGTAAAAATATTGCCGGCATTGTTACGAACCAAAATATTAATGATGTTTATGCTTTGTTCAACAAAAATAATAAAAAGATTTCTACAATTTGTAATTTAGAAAATATCGATAATCATCAAATCAGTAATGGCGACCTTATTACACTCCAGCTTAATGAAGGTGTTATATACATGGGACAAATTGAAGATGATGATGCAATAGATAAATATAAATATGTCTAGGAATATCTCAATAAAAGAAGCCTTAGGCATGGCCACAAAAACATTAGTTTCGAACAAATTGAGAAGTTCGTTAACAATGCTGGGGATAATTATCGGAAATGCTTCAGTTATTACACTTGTTGGACTTGGTAGAGGTGCTCAAACATTAGCAAAAAACCAATTAAGTAATTTAGGTGCCAATGTTTTATTCATTGTTCCCGGAAATAATGACACAAGAAGAAGAGGTATTTCATTTCCTAAAAACCTAGTTTTAGAAGATGCAATAGCAATAAGTAATCAAGTCCCAACAGTTAAAAAAGTTGCTCCTCAAATCTCTGCTAACGAAATAGTGCAATCAAATTCTAAAAGTTTAAATATATCAATTGCTGGAGTTACTCCTGAATTTCTAGAAGTAAGAAGCTTTGAAGTAGATAAGGGTAGATTTTTATCAAAAAGTGATGTTAATAGTGCAAGAAGTTATGTTGTAATAGGTCCAGATCTTAAAGACGAATTTTTCAAAGATAAATCTTCATCCCTAGGAAAAAAAATCAGAATTAAAGACCACACTTATGAAATTATCGGAATATTAAAACCAAAAGGTGCTGTATTTGGAAGTAATCAAGACAAAAATGCATATATTCCATTAACCACAATGGTCAATAGGATTACAGGGAAGGATCCTACTTATGGAGTAAGTTTAAGCTTCATTAGTGTTGAAGCGATAAATAAAAATGCAACTAGTGCCGCGAAATTTCAGATTACTAATCTATTAAGGCAAAGACATAAAATAATTAGAGATGATGACTTTGCGGTTAGATCTCAAGAAGATGCATTGAATATAGTGACCAACATAACAAGTGGACTAACATTTTTATTGGCTGGTATTGGGGCAGTATCTTTAGTGGTTGGAGGCATAGGAATCATGAATATTATGCTCGTTTCTGTAAGCGAAAGGACTGAAGAGATTGGACTTAGAAAAGCAATAGGAGCTAAACAGTCAGATATATTAGTTCAATTTTTAATTGAGGCATTGATTTTATCTACAATTGGAGGATTAATTGGAACAACGACTGGATTATCAGGTGTTTTTCTTTTATCTCTGATAACACCTCTTCCTGCCTCTGTAGGAATTACAACAACTTTTTCCACCATGATCATTTCAGGATCAATAGGTCTAATTTTTGGCGTTTTACCTGCTAAAAGAGCCTCTAAGTTAGATCCAATTGTTGCATTGAGAAGTTTATAAATTAAATTTATAATAATGCTCAATTTTTATAAATTAATTGAGATACTGGTGAGTCTTCAATCACTAGTAATAACTTCAATGTTACCTGTTTATATACCACTACCTTTTATATATAAATCTAGTAATAACTTTGATTTGCCTATCACATGGCAAATTCCGACCATAATTTTATTAACACTTATATTTCATAAAAAAGTTGTTTTCAGAGCATTTTCCATGTATATAATTTTGGGGGTATTTATATTTCCTGCCTTTCATCAAGGAGGTTCAATAGGTTATTTGCTCACTCCAAATTTTGGTTATTTATTAGGTTTATATCCATTAATAAAAATAATTGATAATTTAAATAATAGAAATAAAATAAGCATTGGAAACTTTTTAAAAAATGGATTTTTAGCAATAGCCGCTATGCATTTAACTGGAATATTTTACAACTTCATTCAAGTTATACTCTACAGTCAATTTAATTTATTTTTATATAATTTAGGGAGGTACTCATTAGGTAAGATTGGATATCATTTTTTAATGCTTTTCCCACTTTTATTACTTATTAAACCAATAGAACGTTTAAAACGTAGTAAATAATGATTAATAAAATACAAACAAAAATATATTTTTTATCTATCAGTATTTTTATTGTTCTAATAGATCAATTTACGAAATATTTAATGTTTTATAATAAAAAATTATTTATTAATAAAGATTTTCTTTTATTCAAATTAGACTTTGTAAAAAATTACGGGGCAGCATTTAACATATTTAGTGGTAGTAGAATATTTTTATCTTTAATAAGTATTTTGTTTTCAATATTACTTATTCATTTAATATTTAGGAAAAATACTTTAAACCAATTCGATCTATATTCTTACAGTTTTATACTTGGTGGAACTATTGGTAATGGAATAGATAGGATATATAAGGGTTTTGTGGTTGATTTTATAAACTTAAATATTATAAATTTTCCAGTATTTAATATTGCTGATATATCTATTAATATTGGGTTCATTTTTTTACTGTATAACATTTTTAAAAATAATCGATAAAATGAATTTCTTGAAATTAAAGTATATAAAATATATATTATCAATATTATTTATATATATTTTATTTTCGATATTTATAAGGTTAGTAAATATTTATACCCTTATATTTTTAATAGTATTTATTTATATCTTTTATAATATTGATAAAAAATTATTTAAAAAAATAGTTTATAAAGTTATATATAAAAATAAAAAAAATAAACTTTCATTCAAAAATACATATGGTGCTGCCAAGATAAGTTTGGAAGGGGTCGAGAAAATTAATAAAAAAATTAACGATAAAGTAAAAGTTGAAATTTTAAATTACCAAAAAAACAAACTAGAGTCCCAATTAAAAACAGGAGATTATAAAGTAACTCTTTTTGGAGCAGGTTCCTCAGGAAAAACATCTATAGCAAGATCTTTATTAAAAAATATTGTCGGACAAACTTCAGCAAAAATTGGTACAACAAAGCAAATTAATAGCTATAAAATTCGCATCCCAATTTTAAAAAGAAACATTAATATAGTTGATACTCCGGGTTTATTCGAACCATCTAAATTAGGAGAAGAAAGAGAAAAAGCAACAATTATACAAGCATCAAATTCCGACTTAGTTCTCTTTGTGTTAGATCAGGACATAAATAAATACGAGAATTATTTAATTAAAGAATTATTAAAATTAAGAAAAAAAATAATAATAGTTCTAAATAAATGTGATTTAAGGTCTAAAGATGAAAATAACCTCATCAAAGAAAATATAATTTCTATAACTTCCGCTAGAAAAAATAAAATTTCTGTTGTTCAAACAATTGCTGTACCTCAAAAATCTCCCTATATAAAATCCGATGCTTTAAATTTAGTTCCAGAGGTAGGAAGTTTATTTAGAGAAATAATTGAAACTCTCGATAATAATGGTGAAGAGTTATTGGCGGATAATATTCTTTTTCGCTCAAATAAGTTAGGTATGAAAAGTAAAAATTTCGTGCAAGAACAAAGATATTTAATGTCAAATAAAGTTATTAATAAATATATGTGGATAACTGGCGGGGTAATACTAGTTAATCCATTACCAGCTGTTGATTTCCTTACTACTACCTCAGTAAACCTTCAAATGATAATGGAATTGTCAAAAATATACGAAATAAAGCTTACAAAAAAAGATGCAAAAGATTTAGCGACTTCATTGCTAAGCGCATTGGCTAAACAAGGAATACTAAAAGGGGGGCTCGCCATTCTTTCCACTGCTTTAGCTACAAGCTTGACTAAAATTATATTATCTAAATCTATACAATCAGTTACAGCAGGTTGGTTAATAAGAATAGTAGGACTAAGTTTGATTGAATATTTTAAAAATGGGCAAGATTGGGGAGATGGAGGAATCCAAGTAGTAGTAGATAAGATCTATAGAATAAGTAAGAGAGAGGACATTTTAAACAACTTCGTAAGTGAAGCTATTTCAAAAATTGAAATGAAAAAATATTTTAAATCAAATAAAAGTTTGCCTCCATTTACTATGTAAAATTGGATAATTGATCATTTAGATAAGTTCTGAAATCAAAGATGGTTATTAAGAGTAAATAAGCAATACAAATAGCTATAGATATAAAACCTGTTACTATTGCAATAATTTTTGGTCTGCCCATATTCATAAGTTAGGTATCTAAAAGTCTCAAAAGTTCTTCAATGTGAGATTCCTTTGTATTGTAATTTCCCATGACAACCCTTAAAAAATATCTACCTTTAAATTTTGGTCTAGAAAGCATAAAATTATTATTAATAAGTTCATTAACTTTAGTTTGAGTCCATTTATCAGAGTCTTCTGGCTCAAGTTTCTTTGGTATAAATGAAACAATATGAAGAGGACCTGAATATATATCAAATTTATTCTTACAAATATTTTTTATAAAAAAATCTTTTCTTTTAATTGAAGATTTTAATATATTTTCTATTCCGTTCAGACCTAAAAAACGTAACCCAAGCCATAGTTTGATAACCTCTGCAGGCCTTGAACCTTGTATACCAATTTCTCCTCTATTTATAATATTTTCTTTAGATGATATATATGGTAGTCCTGTATTAAAAGTTTTTTCTAAAGTGCTCATATTTGAAACCAATAACAAAGATGAAGTCTTTGTAATGCCAATGATTTTTTGCGGATTTATCGTTATCGAATTAGCCTGACTAATATTATTTAGACCTTCTATTGGAATAGAGGTTATAGCAAAAATCCCTCCAATAGAGCCATCGATATGTAGCCATATATTTCTTTCTTTGCATATTTCACTTATTTCTTTAATAGGATCAATGGCTCCTCTTACAGTTGTCCCAAGAGTGGCAACAATAGCAAAAATTTTTTTATTTTCTGTTTTACATTTATCTAAAGACTTTCTGAGATCGTTTATGTCCATACTACCTTGATTATCAGATTTAATCCTGACTAGATTGGTAGTATCAAGACCCATTACTCTTATACATTTAACGAAGGAAGAATGAGCATCTTCACTTACAAGTAATACAGAATTAGGATTTGTAGCTAATCCAGCATTTTTTCTAGCTGCTATAAGAGCATTAAGATTACTTAATGTACCTCCGCTAGCAGCTATACCACCTGAGAGATCATTAAATCCTATTTTTTTGGCAAACCATTTGCATAATGATTCCTCAAGCAAAGTTACACTTGGTGATAACTCGTAAGCGAGGAGATTATTATTTAAACCAGCAGCAATTAAATCTCCCAAAATAGAGAAAATTAAAGGTGGGGGATCAAGGTGAGCTAGTGATCCAGGGTGAACGGGATTAAATGAATTATTCAAAAGAGATTCAATCTCAGAAAACAAATCTTCTTCAGAGTTACCATCTTTTGCAGGCATAATGCACTTGAAATTCTCGTCAAAAGGTAAAGGACCATTTTTATCAGCTTTAGAGAACCAGTCACAAAGAATTTGACTTGCTCTATTCAGAAGAGTAATCAATTTGTCATTTGTCCCTAAATTTGAGGGGAAATATATATCTTTATTATTAATTAAATCTTCAGCCATCAGATAAGATATCTATTAGTAATTCTATTCTCAATATTGGTAAATGAGATATATTTTTGAAAATAGAAATAGAAATAAAGATCAACCAAAAAAAACAAATAATTCAAATTACACTTCGTGGATGAATTCGATATTAAGAAGATCAAAAGAAATTGGAAAAGTTGAGTTACCAATCTGTTCAATAATTTTAGATGAGAGAGGAAGATGTATCGGGAGAGGGGTTAACAGGAGGAACATAAATAAAGACCCATTAGGTCATGCTGAGATAATGGCACTTAGGCAGGCATCTTTAATAAAAAATGATTGGAGATTTAACGAATGTACTATTATCACAAATCTAGAACCTTGTACTATGTGCTCCTCTGCTCTTATTCAAGCACGGATGGGTAAAGTTATCTTCGGGGCTTACGATAAGAAAAGAGGTGGATTGGGGGGCTCAATTGACCTATCAAAACATGAAAGTGCTCATCACAAAATGGAAATTATAGGGGGTATTTTAGAAGATGAATGCAGTCAAATTTTACAGCTATGGTTTAAAAAGTTGAGGACTCAAAAATAGAATATTTTTTTAACTCAGTATCAAATAGATTTAATAATCTATCAACATTCTCCTCGCTTGAGTTAAAGCCCATTAATCCTATGCGCCATACCTTACCAGACAATTCTCCAAGTCCATTTCCTATTTCTATTCCAAAGTTTCTTAAAAGATGATTTCTAAAACCATCACCATCAACTGCTGGAGGTATTTTAACTGTGGTTAAAGTTGGCAATCTATAATCCTCTGATACATGTAATTCCATTCCAAGCCTTTCTAACCCATTCCACAATTTCTTTGCATTAGTATTGTGCCTATTCCAAACATTTTCTAAACCTTCATTCGCAATTAATCGTAAACCTTCACGAATAGCAAAATTCATGTTTACAGGGGCAGTATGATGGTAAACACGATCAGAACCCCAATATTTATTTAATAGAGATAAATCTAAATACCAGTTAGGTACCTTTGTTTTTCTTGAACTTAGTTTTTCTTCAGCTCTTTTATTCATCGTAAAAGGGCTTAATCCGGGGGGGCAACTTAATCCCTTTTGACTACAACTGTATGCTAAATCAATATTCCATTCGTCAATCAATAATTCTAGAGCTCCAAGAGAAGTAACTGCATCAACTAAAAATAAGCAGTTATTTTTTCTACATACATCCCCAATACCATCAAGAGGTTGTAAAACACCACTTGATGTTTCAGCATGGACAATAGCAAAAATTGCTGGTTTTTTAGTTTCTATTTCATACTTGATTTCTTCATAAGAAAAGGATTCACCCCAAGGTTTTTCAATAACAGATACATCTGCTTTATATCTTGTTGCCATATCAACAAGTCTGTCTCCAAAATATCCTTTTTTAGCTATGAGAATTTTTTCTCCTTCCTCTATAAAATTAGCTATTGATGCTTCCATAGCTGCACTTCCAGTACCACTCATTGGAAGAGTCAGACGATTATTGCATTGCCAGGTATATCTTAGAAGTTGTTGAACATCGGACATCAATGAAATATATGCTTCATCTAAGTGTCCAATAGGATTCAAAGAAAGAGCGCCTAAGACTTCTGGATGTGCGTTTGAAGGACCAGGACCTAATAAAAGTCTAGAGGGAACATAAGTCTTTGGGAAATGAGATAAATTCTCTTCATTTAAAGCCGAAATAAGTTTTGCTTCTGTCAAAGCATTACATTCAATTACTTTTAAATTAAACTAATATCGCCACATAAGCGATATTTATTTAAAGAAATTCATTCAATTTAAATATTTTGGTTAACAATTATTAAACTTATGACTTGAAACACTAAAAGAAGACATCAAGTCTTAAAAAAAGTTACCATTGATACATAACAAGAATCATCAAGTTATTAATTTCATATAAGGTATTACAAAATTATGTCTAAATCTCCTCAAGATGTTTTAAGTCAAATTAAAGACGAAGGAATTGAACTCATCGATTTAAAATTCACTGATATTCATGGAAAATGGCAACATTTAACTCTTACATCAGACATGATAGAGGAGGAATCTTTTACAGAAGGTTTAGCATTTGATGGCTCATCAATAAGAGGTTGGAAAGCAATTAATGCCTCGGATATGTCAATGGTGCCTGATGCAAGTACAGCTTGGATAGATCCCTTTTATAAACATAAAACTCTAAGTATGATTTGCTCTATTCAAGAGCCAAGAAGCGGGGAACCTTATGATAGATGTCCAAGAGCTTTAGCTCAAAAGGCATTAAAATATTTAGACTCGACTGGTATAGCAGATACTGCATTTTTTGGACCAGAAGCAGAATTCTTTTTATTTGACGATGTTAGATATGACTCTAAAGAAGGAGGTTGTTTTTATAGTGTAGACACTATTGAAGCCCCATGGAATACAGGGAGAATTGAAGAAGGGGGAAACTTAGGATACAAAATACAATATAAAGAAGGATATTTTCCAGTAGCTCCAAATGATACTGCGCAAGATATCAGATCTGAGATGCTTCTTCTTATGGGTGAATTAGGTATCCCTACAGAAAAACATCACCATGAAGTTGCTGGTGCCGGCCAACACGAGCTTGGAATGAAATTCGATTCGTTAATAAATGCTGCTGATAACGTTATGACTTATAAATACGTTGTAAGAAATGTTGCGAAAAAATATGGAAAAACAGCAACATTTATGCCCAAACCTGTTTTTAACGACAACGGAACAGGAATGCATGTTCACCAAAGTTTATGGAAGAGTGGACAGCCACTATTCTTTGGTGAAGGATCATATGCAAATTTATCTCAAACAGCAAGATGGTACATAGGAGGCATACTTAAACACGCACCTTCATTCCTAGCATTTACTAACCCAACTACAAATAGTTATAAACGATTGGTTCCAGGATTCGAAGCACCTGTGAATCTAGTTTATTCTGAGGGTAATAGATCAGCTGCAGTAAGAATACCTTTAACAGGTCCAAGCCCTAAAGCTAAAAGATTAGAATTCAGATCAGGTGACGCGCTTGCAAATCCTTACTTAGCATTTTCTGTAATGATGCTTGCTGGTATTGATGGAATTAAAAATCAAATAGATCCTGGTGATGGAGTAGATGTAGATTTATTTGAACTTCCAGCTGATGAACTTGCAAAAATTGATACTGTGCCTTCATCTCTAAATGACTCACTTAATGCGCTTAAAGCAGATAAAGATTATCTATTAGCTGGTGGTGTATTTACTGAAGATTTTATTGATAACTTTATCGATATAAAATACGAAGAGGTACAACAACTAAGACAAAGGCCTCATCCACATGAATTCTTCATGTATTACGATGCATAATTAAAGGAACACATTCGTTTAAATTAATCAATTTGAGAATTATCACAAAATATTCTCAAATTGATTTTTTTTTTGTTGGAATATAGATATATAAATTGAAAAATGGCTAAGGAATCTATTTCAAAAATTGCATATAAAACGCTACAACAAAGTAAAAGCATTGCAGGTTTTGCTCACAAGCAGATCAGTTCAAGATTGATGAATTTTATTCTTCCAGATTCGAAGCTTGAAAATTTTGATATAGATAAGGATCTTCTAATGCAAATCCAAAATTCAATGGATATTTTAAGAGAAGAAGATTGGAATGATGCAGAAAAAAATATATATCCAAAAAAATTATTGTTTGACGAGCCTTGGCTTAGATATCTAACTCAATATCCTAAAATTTGGCTTGATATGCCTAATACGTGGGATAGACGCAGAAAACAAAACTTTGATGATCTACCAAAATCAATTGATAAAGATAATTATCCTCAATATTATTTGAGAAATTTTCATCATCAAACAGATGGTTATTTATCAGATTTTTCTGCCAGTATTTATGACCTACAAGTAGAAATACTTTTCAATGGAAGTGCTGATTCAATGAGGAGAAGAATAATTAAGCCAATAAAAGAAGGACTTGAAACTTTTAGCGATAGAAAAAAAAGTTCTATAAAAATACTTGATGTGGCGACCGGATCTGGAAGAACATTAAAACAGTTAAGATCCGCATTTCCTAAACAGAAAATTACAGGGATTGATTTATCTGATTCATATTTAAAAGAGGCAAGTAGATATATTTCCGATTTAGATGGAGATTTAATTCAGTTAATAAAAGGTAATGCCGAAGAATTACCTTTTGAAAATGATAGTTTTCAATGCATTTCTTGTGTTTACTTATTTCATGAATTACCTAGAACAATTAGAGCGAAAGTATTAAATGAATTTTTTAGAGTTCTTGAACCTGGTGGGATATTAGTATTAGCTGATTCAATTCAAATAAGTGATTCGCCTGATTTTACATCAGTAATGGAAAACTTCTATAAATCTTTCCATGAGCCTTTTTATTGTGATTACATAAAAGAGAACATTGATTCTAAAATAGAGGAAGTAGGGTTTAAAGATGTAAAATCTAATTCCTTTTTTATGACTAAAGTATGGTCTGCTGTAAAGTAAATAAAAACTTCTATGACTTATTGGGATAAAGATACTATTCAGCTTGTTCAAAGTCTTAATGACAAATTAAAGATTGATCATTCTAAATGGCATAAAGATAAAGGAAATAAATATAAACGATCTGCAGAACTAATTTCGGCTGGATTATGCCATTTAATTATTTCTTGTAATGAGAAGGAGACTATTCAGTATATAGAAGAAAGTATTAAATGGTTAAAAGAAATTAATGTAGATCAACCTTGCCCTAGTAAAAATCACCTTTTTAAAGCCAACTGAAGCCTATTGCCTTTACTACTCCATCTAATATCATCAAAACATTCATTAATAATATAAAGTCCACGGCCATTTACACTACTTATTTTTTTTGGTAATTTGTAGTCTCTTTTTTTTATTTCTAAACCATTACCTTGATCTTGAATTTGCCAAACACACCAATTAGGAGTAATTATTCTTCTCACTCTAATATTTTTTTTAGGATCTAATTTATTTCCATGTTTTACTGCGTTAACTAGAGCTTCATGTAAACCAAGTTTTATTAGATAGCTTGATTGAGAATTTTTAATAGGTTCTAATAATTGATCGACAAATTCATTTAACTGTAATGATGATTCGAATTCGTAGTTTGACCAGTTAATCTTTGGTCTTTTAAAAAATTTTTTTAAAATATTTTTGCCCCGAAATAAGGACATAATAATATTTTTACACTATTTTAATTCTAACTTATTAAATACCTCATTTAAAGAATATTATTATGTCTCTCTGCTATAGCAGGATGTCGTAAGATAGAGTCCATAAGTCTTACTCCTCTTAGTTGATTTATTAATGGCATATGTCCATCAGGAGCATCCAATGACCAGCAAAAAGATCCAGGATATCTAGTCCATAAGCCCTCTTTTTTCCAACCTATTTTGGGCCACATTAATTCATATTTTTTCCCTACTGATTTTAATATCTTTGCCTGAATTGAGAATCCAAATCTACCAGTAGAATAAATATTCCATAATCGATCAATTGTTGCTAGATCTTTACCTGACATATTCCTAACTTCACTATAGAAAACATATCCACGTTTTTCAGCTAATTTTCCAGCTAATTTTCGTAAATAGGAACTTGTTAATCTATCTGCCTCTTCAAATTTTTGCTCAACCAACATCAATTGCAACTCTTCATAATTAATATCAATATCTGAATATGTATTAAACCAATTATTGAATTTTGAGTTTTCAAAGAATTCAGGCTTAAATTTTTTTAAAACTTGCAATATCCAACCAGCAGCCCAGTCATCTCCATCACTATCAAATATATCAAACAATAAAGGGCCAAGATTAAAAATATTTTCGACTTCAGATTCTATTTGAGTTAATGAATTTATTCTTTTCCTTTGATTGGAATCTACAAATTTTTTTATCAAATCTAATGTAGCATTATTATAGTTATCTTGTTCTTTGTTATTCATTTTAAAAAATCAATCTAAAAAAATAAAAACTATCCATGTATTTCAAAAGAAAAGAACTAGAGAAATTTAGAAGTTTTAAAGGACCACTTATAGATGTTAGAAGCCCGAGTGAATATTATAAAGGACACCTGCCTAATTCTATTAACATTCCACTATTTGATAATGAGGAGAGATCCATAATTGGAACGATTTATAAAAAAGAAGGAAGAAAAAAAGCAGTCATAGAGGGATTAAATTTTTTTGAAAAAAAAATGGAATTACTTCTTGATAATATATTCATGAGTATTGAGTCTGATAAAACTATTGCTAAAAAAAATAATGAATTTTTTATCAGAATATATTGCTCTAGAGGAGGAATGCGTTCACAAAGCATTGCTTGGCTATTAGAAAAATATAAGTTAAAACCAATAACACTTAAGGGAGGATACAAAATATATAGAAAATGGGTATTAGATATTTTCTCAAAAAAGTTGAACTTAGTAGTTATTGGAGGAAAAACAGGAACAGGAAAGACAAGATTATTATCGTTACTAGAGAAATATAAATATCAAACTATTGACCTTGAAGGATTTGCTTGTCATAGAGGAAGTACATTTGGAGGTTTAGGAATGAAAGAACAACCATCAAATGAACAATTTGAAAATAAAATTGCAGAAAAATTAAATTCCTTTAAAATCTCTAATAATATTTTTGTAGAAGCTGAAAGTGCAAATATAGGCAAATGCAAAATACCTCATGAATTCTTCAATCAGATGAAAAATTCAAGGAGAATAGAAATTATAAGGAGCGAATCTAATAGGTTAGATCAGTTGATAGATACATATAGTGTTTTTAAGAAAGAAGAACTCCAAGAATCTGTATTAAGGATTAAAAAAAGATTAGGACCACAAAGAACAAAAATAGCTCTCGAATCAATTAATAATGAGAGATGGGACTTAGTTTGCAAATCAGTTCTAGATTATTACGATAAATGTTATGAATATGAGAAGATTGGTAAAACAAATATAAAGATATTAGATTTAACCGACAAAAAATATGATGACAGTATTCTAGAGTTAGTAAATAATGTTTTATAAATAACTACAAACGAATTTGAAAAATATTTCCTAAAATAATAAATTATTAAACTAACATTATGACAGCAAATAAAACTGCAAAAATACAATTTTATGAAGGAACCGATGAACCTGTAGTTCCTGAAATAAGACTCACTAGGAGTAAGGATGGTACCACCGGCCAAGCTTTATTTTTGTTCGAAAAACCTCAGGCGTTATCTTCAATTACAGACGGTGAAATTACAGGTATGCGTATGATTGACTCAGAAGGTGAAATATTAACTAGGGAAGTTAAAGTAAAGTTTGTTGATGGAGAACCAATATTTTTAGAGGCAGTATATATTTGGAAGAACACATCTGACTTTGATAGATTTATGAGGTTTGCAAATAGTTATGCCAAATCAAATGGGTTAGGATATTCTGAAAAGAAGTAGGATATTTTGAAAATTGAGTAGTTCATCATATTTCAAGTTAGTAGTTATTTTAATAACTTCGTTAATAGTTTGGACTCTAAGAGATTTTCTCCTATTAATAATTTGTTCCTTAGTAATTTCAAATATTGTATGTAATTTATGTAATCAAATACAAAAGGGTTTGAAAATTCCCAGACCCCTGTCATTGTTTCTTGTCTTAACTGTTATATCAGTAATAGTATCTACTATTTTTATTCTTGTATTGCCTCCGTTTATAAAAGAATTCAATGAAATACTAGTTGATATTCCAAATGGTTTGTCAAAAATAAATATTTTGATTAATACGAATCTGAATAAATTTAATGTTTTATTGTATGGTGAACAATCAGAAAATGTTATAGACATTTTCAGTCTTATAAATAATGTAGTAACTATTCCAGATGCCTCAACTATTGCAAAAGCTATTCAAGAAAGTTTTAAAAATTTAATAAATATAGCGGGCAATCTTGGTTCAGGTCTTTTGAAATTAATATTCGTACTAGCAGTGAGTTTAATGATTTCTATTGAACCAAAACAATATAAAGAAAATATACTTTTATTAATTCCAAAAAGCAATCGTAACAAATTTAGAAATATTCTGGGAAAATGCAATACCGCATTAGCAAATTGGACCTTTTCTATGGTCATAAGCTCATTATCAGTAGGTCTATTATCATTAATAGTTCTTTCTATATTAGACGTTAAATATGTTGTCTCAAATGCTTTAATAGCTATGGTTCTTAATATTATTCCAAATATAGGTCCAGTTATTAGTGGGATATTTCCAATCTCAATTGCACTACTAGATAATTTTTGGAAACCACTAGCCGTTTTAGGAGCATATGTAATCATTCAAAATATTGAAAGTTATATAATAATGCCATCTATTATGAAGAAAAAAGCAAACTTACTTCCTGGGTTAACATTAATATCACAATTTGGATTTACCTTCATTTTTGGGCCATTAGGCTTAATACTTTCTCTTCCATTAGCTGTAGTAATTCAGGTTTTAATCAAAGAAACATTTAAAGATATTTAAAAACTACTTTATTTTTTTATATAAATATGGGTAAGAAAAAAGTATAAAGAAAGCTAAGGGATGTTTACCAATAGCAAAATATAGTGAATTAAAAGTAAAATGATCAAATAATATTCTTAGCTCAGTAGAAAGATCTATTAATACTAAAGAAAATAAAATTATCAAATAGTAATTCAATTTCATAAAATTTGATTCCTAATCTCAGTCTTTAAGCAACAAAGATGGAGCCAATAAAATACTTGAATAACTTCCAACTATAATTCCTAATGATAAGGCTAAGGAAAACCAAAATAGCGAATAAGATCCAAACAAAATTATGCTTAATAAAGGGATTAGAGTTGTAATACTGGTAAACGTTGTTCTCCTAAATGATTCGTTTACTGACAATTGTATAGTTTCGTTATAGCCTTCTTTCTTTGATTTTAAATTTTCACGAATTCTATCAAAAATAACAACAGTATCATTTACTGAATAACCAGCAATAGTAAGCAAGGACACAGCAAATAAACTATTTACCTCGACAGATAATATAATTCCCAACCAAGAGAATATACCGAAAACAATTAATAAATCATGGAATAAAGCTAATAATGCAAATAATGCATATTTTTTATCAAATCTAATAGTTATATATAAAGAAATTGCAAATAAAGAAACTAACAATGAAGTAACACTATTAGTAAGTAATCTTTTTCCAAGCTTTGGACCTATTAATCTTGAATCCTTACTCTCATAATTAAGAGGTCCAATAATATTGTCAAGATTACTAATAAGATTATTTGATTCTTCGATACTCAAATAAGGTGTTCTTATTGAAATCAATTTATTATTATTTTGGGATTGTAATTTAATGTTATTTAATAAGTTTTTATTTTTAGAGTTCTCTCTTAGATTTTCTAAAACCGAATCAGGAGAAAAATTAGAACATTCCTCCTTACAAATTCTCTCTATTCTTAGTTCATTTCCCCCAACAAAATCCATCCCTAAATTTATAGGTTTCTTATAAGAAGTATTAAAAGTAGAATATAAAATTCCTAAAAGACTTAACAAAATAAGAATAGTTGAAAAACCAATTATCTTTCTTTTATTTTTTATTAGTTCAAGATTGAATTTCATGGGAAATTTAAAAATAAAAAATTTATTGTGAAAAATTATTCCTGGGTAGATAGAGATTTTTTTGTCTGAAAGATTGATATGTTATAAAAAATCTCAAGATAGTTTTAGAACAATTTAATGAGGTAAACAAGCTTATTAAGACTCCAATACCTAATGTTGCTGCAAAACCTTTAACAAAATTTGTTCCTAATAAAAACAATACAAAACAACTTAGAAGAGTTGTAATATGGCCATCAACTATAGATGAATTAGCTCTTTGAAAACCGCTATCAATAGATCTTGTAAGAGTATTACCTTCATATAATTCTTCTCTAATTCTCTCAAATATTAAAACGTTTGCATCAACTGCCATACCAATGCTAAGTATAAGACCAGATATTCCAGGTAAAGTCAAAGTTACAGGAATTAAAGAATATAGAGCCAAGTTAAAAAAACCATAAAGTACTAGAGAAAGAACTGAAACAAAACCTAGAATTCTATAATTCAAAATCATAAAAATACCAACAAAAATTAACCCACTAATAGCTGCATAAAGACTTTTTAAAATATTTTTGGATCCCAACAGAGCCCCTATTGTGTTAGTTTCTACTATTTCAATTGGCAATGGCAATGAGCCTCCTTTAAGTTGAACTTCTAATTCTCTAGCATTTTCAGCACTAAAATTACCGCTTATTGTTGCTGATCCACCTGTAATTCCAGTACTAGCAAACTGATTACCAACACTGGCTTCACTTATTGATTCACCATCTAAAATGATAGCCAATAGTTGATTAGTACCAGCAATTGACTTTGTAATTTCTGCGAACTTATCACCTCCTGAATTACTAAAAGTTAATAAAACTTCCCAATTACTATTTGTTTGTTCTTGTCTCCTTCCTGCATTAATAAGATCCTTACCAGATAAATCTGTTTTAATAAATAAATTTGTAATTTCTTTATCTACATATTTTTTGATTTCAATTAACTTCCCATATAAATCATTACTAGTAGATGAGTAATTCAATTCTCGCTCTATATCTTTAAGATCATCTTGAATAACTTTTAAGAAATTATCATCATTTTGACTTTTTTCTGCAAAGGAATATTGTTCTATTAATTCTTTAATACTCAATCTCTGAAGTTGCAGGGTTTTTAAATCTGTAGATGATCCTTCTTTTTGGGTTCTGAATTCTAATAAAGCAGTCTTACCTAATACCCTTGAAGCAACTAATGGATTTTGTTCACCTGGCAACTCTAAAATTAATTGATCTCTTCCGAGGGTTTGCAAATTAGACTCAGAAACTCCTAAATTGTTAACGCGCTTATCTATAACCGAATTAACTGCTTCAAGTTCATCCCTTGTTACCTTACCTTCTTCTTTAATAATTTGTAGTGTAAGTTGAGAACCCCCTTGTAAATCCAATCCCAACTGTAAGGGATAATTTATTAATAGATAAACAGATAAAGTAAGTAGAAATATAATAAAAAAAAGCCAACCTTGCCTTCTTTTCATTTTCTATATACTCCAACTAATTAAGTGTTCAACTTTTTCAACTATTTGATGTGGTTGGATTATTGTCAAGTTCTCAAGATTTCCATTATAAGGAGTAGGAATATCCTGACTAGATAATCTAATTGGTCGGGCATCAAGGTCATCAAAACATTCTTCTGTTATCAAAGCAATTAATTCTGCACCAATACCTCCAGTCTTCATACATTCTTCAACAATAATTACTTTATTTGTTTTTCTTATTGATTTTGAGATGGTTTTCATATCAAATGGTTTTAAACTTATTAAATCTATTAACTCAACATCTATTCCTTTTTTTTCTAATTCTTCAACAGCTTTAAGGCAGTGATGTCTCATTCTTGAATAAGTCAATAAAGTAATATCTTTTCCTTCTTTAACAACGTCAGCCTGATCTAAAGCACAAATATAATCACCCTCAGGTAATTCTTCAGATAAATTGTATAGAAGAACATGTTCGAAAAATAGAACCGGATTATCATCTCTTATAGCTGCTTTCATTAAACCTTTAGCATTTGTGGGTGTACTACATGCAACAATCTTGATGCCAGGAACTGCATGAAAATATGCTTCAAGTCTTTGACTGTGCTCAGCACCAAGTTGACGACCAACTCCTCCAGGTCCTCGAACTACTGCTGGTATTTTATAATTGCCGCCACTAGTATATCTAAGCATACCCATATTATTTGATATCTGATTAAAAGCCAAAAGCAAAAAACCCATATTCATTCCTTCTACTATTGGTCTTAAGCCTGTCATTGCTGCACCAACTGCCATACCCGTAAAACTATTCTCTGCAATTGGAGTATCTAAGACTCTTAACTCTCCATATTTTTCATATAAATCCTTAGTTACCTTATAAGATCCTCCATATTGACCAACATCTTCCCCCATAACGCAAACATTTACATCATTTGCCATTTCTTCATCAATTGCCTCTTTCAAAGCATTAAATAATAATGTTCCAGCCACAATTAATTACCTAATTAATCACATATATAATCCTACCACTTTGAATAATTCAACCTCCTTCAGCGAAGGTAATGAGTAGTAATATTGATAAAATCATTCCAGGCGAAAGTAAAAGAACTAAAAGGCCTAAGTCATGTAAAGACATTCAAAGAAAGTATTTTCTTAATAATATTGGCAATTCAATTTTTCTTCAGAAAAAAACTGCGAATAAATACAATAAAAAGTCCTATACCTATAAAAGCAAATGAGAAAGTTAGCAAAAAAGATAATCCAATTATTAAGGTATTAATACTAGAAGAAATATTTTGGACTATTTCAGAAGAATTAGATGGTTTATGTACTGAAAAATAAATTGCGATTTTATTACTTAAAAAATAAAAAAATAAAAATAATAGAAAACTTGTTAATGATCCTACAATAAAATTTAATGGTCCTTTTTCGGGAATTTTTTTTTCAATAATCTCATTACTATTATCAGCCACAATAAAATTTGAATAAAAAAAATTTAAATGAATGTTATTCCCTTTTCAAGGAAAGTGCAAACCCAGGCATCGTAACCTTTATTTCTAAACAATTTATAATTTGCAGTTAATTCTTTTTTAGCAGTCTCTATATCTTTAAAAAGTGCAAAGCATGTAGGGCCTGATCCACTCATTGAAAATGTGAGACAATTTTCTAATTTAGAGAGTAAATATAATGCCTGCTTTACAGAGTCATTTTCATTTTCAACAACTAACTGCAAATCATTTTTAATAGATAAATATTGATTATCAAAATTTAAATTATTTAAACCATTATCTCTTAAATTTTTTCTTATATTCTCAATCTTTTCTCTATCAGTAAGATATTGAGCACAAAATCTATTACTATATTTTTTATAAGTTTCAGCAGTTGATACTGATACATCGGGATTTTTTAAAAGAATTGCTCCATATTCAAGGGTTGAATCTAATTTCTCCAAAATTTCGCCTCTTCCAAAACATAATTGAATACCACCATTTATAAAAAAGGGAATATCAGATCCTAAAGTTGTTGCTAATGAATATAAAGTTTCTTGATCTAATTTCAAATCCCATAAATTATTAAGACCAATTAATGTTGCTGCTGCATTACTGGATCCACCAGCTAATCCTGCGCCAATTGGGATATTTTTTCTTAAAAATATATTCGCACCGTAATCTATATTTGATTTTTTCCTTAATAGATTTGCCGATTTAACAATTAAGTTATCATCAGATAAGCTTAAATAATTACAATCAGACTCAAGTTTAATTAAACCTTCATTATTAATTTCAAATTCTAAATAATCAGCAAGATCGATATTTTGCATAATCATTGCTAACTCATGAAATCCATCCTCTCTTTTACCAATAACTTCAAGGTGCAAATTTATTTTGGCAGGAGATTTTATATTAATTTTCTTTTTAGCTAAATCTTGCATATACTTAAATTTTTATTTTTTAATTTTAATACAATTTTCTGCAAGCTTAATCCATTGGTCAATTGAAATATCTTGTGGTCTTAAATTAAAACAAATTTTTGAAGATTCAGATAATTCATTTATCTCTTCATTTGAAAGTATTGAATTAAGGGTATTTCTAAGCATTTTTCTTCTTGAATTAAATGAAATTCGAAGAAGTTTATCTATATATTTTTCTAGACTATTATCTAATCTTAATTCATTTTTAATTGGTTCGAAAACTACTAAAGAAGAAAAAACTTTTGGAGGCGGACTAAATGATGAGGGCGGCACATCACATATTCTTTTTATTTTTGATAAAAGTTGCATTCTTATACTAAGCGCACCAGCATTGGGACTACCTTCTTTTGACAAAATCCTATCTACAACGTCTTTCTGCATTAAAAAAATTATTTTTTCGTAATTATAGTTTCTTATAATGCCCAATCGACCTATGAAAATATCCAATATTGGGCCAGTTATATTGTAAGGAATATTTGCAATCACTTTTGTAATCTTCTTACTAATCGAATCTAAATTTACAGAAAGAATATCTCCCTGCTGCAGTGAAAACTTATCATTATTATTGAATTTATCATTTAATAAATTTATTAAATCTTTATCTAATTCAATTGCATGTAATTTTTTAATTTCTGAATCTAACAATTTAGATGTTAAAGCTCCTTTACCAGGACCAATTTCTAAAATAAAGTCATTTTCATTAAGAACAGCAATTTCTTTAATTTTTTCTAATATTTTTTTATTTACCAACCAGTGTTGTCCATATCTTTTTTTTTGATGATAGTTTTTAGAATTCATCTAAAAGATAAATAATATGTTTAAATTAAATATGAATTTATTTAATATTTTATATCATGAGCTTATCAAAAAAAAATTTAGATAAACTCAATAAATTTAAAAAAAAGAAAAATTTAAATAATTACACAAATATAACTAATAATGATAAATTAACCTCCAATCCACTTAATTCAGAAGATCCCAATAAAATTTTTTATTCGTTAATTGATAATTCAGAATCTTTAGAAGAGACTTCTAACGTTAATAATTCACTAAGAAAAAGTGAGATTAATCAAATGAATATGAATTCTAAAAAAGATAATTTTTCCAAAAAATTAACAACCGAAGAGGAACTATATGATGAATTTAATTATCTTCTTGATGAATAATTAGTTTTAATATTTACTTATGATTCAGAGTAATAGATTAGCAATTTATGCTATCGGCAAAATAAAGAAACTTTGGATTAGAGATGGAATTAATCAATACAAAAAAAGAATGCCTGAACTTATCATTAATGAGTTAAAGACTTTTAATTTAAATAATCTTAGATCCAATAACAATATTATTATCTGCCTAAGTGAAGAAGGAAAACAGTTTAATTCAGTTGAACTATGTTCCTTACTTTTGAATTTTAAGAATAAGAAAATTAATTTCTTAATCGGTGATACTGATGGAGTGAGTTCAGATATAAAAGAAAAATCAGATCTTGTTCTAAGCCTTTCTCCTTTAACTTTTCCTCATGAATTAGCTAGATTAATCCTGATCGAGCAAATCTATAGAGCTATTTCTATATCAAACAACTCCCCTTACCATCGTTCTTAAAAAGATTAGATTCAATCTAAAATTAATCTATAAAAGTTTAATAACTAACTATTTTTAATTTTTTGCTATATAGTACATATATACTATTAATTTAATCTTGGATTCTTTTGATTCAACTACTAAAATATCTAAAATCCCCTTATTAGCTGATTCGGTATCAGCAGGGTTTCCTTCTCCTGCAGATGACTATACAGAAGAAAATATTGATTTAAACGAACATTTAATATCTAATCCTTTTAGCACTTTTTTTCTTAGAGTTAAAGGTGACTCAATGATAAATGCAGGAATTAAAGATAAAGATTTAATAATAGTAGACAAGAGCTTAACAGCCAGACCAGGGAATATCATCATTGCAATGATAGACGGAGAATTTACAATAAAAAAATTATCTATAAAAAATAATGAACTATATTTAAAAGCAGAAAATCATAATTATCCTGATTTTAGATTTAAAAACCATATTGATGTACAGATATGGGGAGTTGTTATTTATTCAATACATAGCTATTTATGATAATTTCAAATATTGATGCAATAGCTCTTATAGATGCTAATAATTTTTACGCGTCATGTGAACAAAATATTAATCCTCATTTGAGAAATAAACCAGTAGTAATTTTATCTAATAATGACGGATGTATCATTGCAAGAAGCCCTGAAGCGCGAGCTTTAAAAATTAAAATGGGAACTCCGTATTTTAAGGTCAAACAAAGACTAAATAAATTAGATGTAGCAGTCTTAAGCTCAAACTACTCGCTTTATGGGGATATGAGCAGAAGACTAATGAATTTACTGAAAAACTACTGTGAACAGATAGAAATTTATTCCATTGACGAAGCATTCGTCTCGATTTCTAGACCTAATGATGAAAATCTATATCCTTGGGCAAGAAGCATAAGATCATTAATATATCAGAATCTAGGGATTACCATAACAGTAGGAATAGGAGAAAATAAAGTAAGAGCAAAAATTGCTAATAAACTAGCTAAAAATATTGATTATTCAGCTGGAATATTTGATTTAGCTAGAACCGAAAATGAGAATAATTATTTGAAAAGAATTAGTATAGATAAGATATGGGGAGTCGGGAAGCAAACCTCTAAGTGGTTACAAAGTAAAGGTATTAAAAATGCGAGAGAACTAAGAGATATGGAGGAAAATGAAATCATTAAGAAATTAGGCATCGTAGGGAAAAGACTGCAATTAGAACTGAAAGGCCATAGATGCCTGCCCATAGAAAAAAACAAGAAATCAAAAAAAGAAATTCAGGTGAGCAGGAGTTTCGGCACGCCTATCACAAAATTAGAAGACTTAACTCAAGCATTGGCAACTCACGCAATAAAAGCCTCTGAAAAAATGAGAAGTCAGAATTTACAATCATCTAATATTAGAGTATTTGCTAGAACCAGTAAATATTCAAGTCAAAATTATCAAAGAAGTGCTCATAGAAAACTTACAAATGCAACAGATGACACAAACAATATTTTAAAAATAGTAGTTGAATTATCTAAAGAAATTTATAATCCCGAATATAAATTCTCAAAAGCTGGTGTTTTAATGCAGGATTTAACAAATAGCGAATATTTACAGCAATCAGTTATCAATTACAAATCTCAGAAAGTCTTAAAAAAATCAACAAATCTTATGAAAACGATTGATTTATTAAATAAAAGATTTAATAACAATGCAATTACATGGGCCATTACAAAAAATCCACAAAGTTGGAAGATGAATAAGAATTTCTTAAGTCACTCATCTACAACTGATATAGAACAAATCCCAACTATAGTGAAGTAAACAAAATAGAATGGAATTTATATTATTTTTGAGCCAATTAGATAAAGATATTCTTAACTTATTAATGAAAGCAAGCTACATAGTTGAAGAAAATAAAATTGAATGTCTATTAAACAAAGAAATAAAAGGGTTACATAATTTTAAAGAAAATAAAATAATAATATGTACTGAAAATGCAAAAAGAAAAACAAATTATAGGAATAAGAATCAACAACCAAATAAAGATAACTTCAAAACAGAAAGGGCGATAAGAAAAGCATTAAGACACGAAGCAGTTCATGCGATACAAAAATGTAATAACAATAAAACAATAGAGGATATAAAAAAATTAGAAAGCAAATTGCATCAAAGTAAAAGAAAAGCATTAGAGTTCTCTAGTTCAAATTTTTCTGGGACTTATGCGAAAGAAGTAGAAGCTTATGTTCTTGAAGATAAACCCAAAAAAGTTAAAAACTTGATTAAAAAATACTGCCTATAAATTAAAAATTTTTATATTAACTAGCGAGGAAATTGCCACAACGTTGTTTGTCTAGGAAATTTATATGTTGTCTTTCTAGGTAATATAATTCCTGAAATTTAATGGCATCTGAGTTTAAATCCTTAAAAAGATCATCTATCTCTTTATTTGTATTAGAAGAACCTGAAGAAGGATTATCAATTAAAATAGATATGCAATTTTCTAAAGTTTTTAATCTTTGAGATCCCCAAGATTCTATCAGGTGTCTACATCTTTTTAGAGAATTATATTTCTCAAGAAGTGATAATGTTCCTAGTAAATTTTCCTTAGGATTACTCAGCAATGTTAAAAACAACTCATTTGGATTAATAAAAATATTAATTTTATTTGATGATTCAGGATTATTGAGAGCCAAGTAGTCAGGCAGAAGTGAAATTAAGTTAATAGAAGAAAAATCATTTTGAAGATTTTGACTATTTGATTGTTTCAAATCATTTAAGTAATTTAAACCTAAATTATTTTGTTCAATTTTTGAAATAGCGGCCCATAGACTTTGAATATAAATAGTATTAAAACCATTGATTTCTCTTTTGATAAATTCATCACGAATAAATAGCCTAAGATCTGGACAATGTAAATAATAAAAAATTATTTCCGATTCATTTTTCTCCCGTCGGGAAATTTCATTTGGTTGTTCAAATTTTTTTGCTCTACCATGCCAACGAAATCCCTTTACTTGATTTCTTAAATCTTGTTCAAATTGTATTGCCAACCTAGCTTGTCCCTTACTTAATTGTTCGGAAACTTTTTGTAAATAATGAGTTCTGGTTGTTGACTGAGGTAATTTACTCAACAATTTTACCAATGAAGAAATAACACTTTGGAAAATTTCAGACTTAGTTAAATCTTGATCTTTAAAGATCTGATCAATCTCCCAATCAATCCAAAAGGATGAATTATCAATTAAATTAAAATAATCTTCAGGTTTATGACTATTCAAATATTCGTCAGGATCTTTAAAATGACTTAGTTGAAGTATTTTAAGATTAATTTGATCATGAAGAGATAGGGTCTCAACTTCTTTAATTACTCTTTTTGTAGCTAAAATTCCTGCATTATCGGAATCAAAATTCAAAATTATATTTTTATTATCTGTACATCTACAAAGTTGAGAAATTTGATACTTATTTAATGCGGTACCGAGAGAAGCCACAGAATTAGTTATACCTTTTGAATGAAGAGAAATAACATCAAAGTAGCCTTCCACAATAATAGCTTTATCTCTTTTTCTAATATCACTAGAAGCTTTTTCAAAGGCAAACAACATTTTTCCCTTTTCAAAAATCTCTGATTCAGGAGAATTAAGATATTTGGGTTCCTGACCATCAAGAGATCTTCCTCCAAAGGCAACTACTCTTCCCTGCATATCATGTATTGGAACCATTAATCTATTTCTAAAACGATCATAAATCTTGTCAGAATTATCTTTAGAAATTGCAAGGCCTGAAGCTAATATTAAATTAATGGGGAATTTTTCTACCTTGTAAAGATAATTAAATAAATCATTCCATGAATTTGGGGCAAAACCTAATTCAAAGTTATCAATAATCTTATTACTCAAGTTTCTTTTAGATGTTAAATATTTCATGGCTTCAAAACCAAGAGAATTATTTAATTGAGACTTAAACCAATTTTTAGTGACTCTTAATATTTTATAAAGCTCTTCCTTTCTAGATAATTGTTTTTTGTAAGCTTCTACTTGGGGACCATCAAGATTTTCAACATTAATATTATTTTTTTTAGCGAGAGAAAGTACAACATCTGAAAAATTTGCACGAGTAAATTCCATTAAAAATTTAATAGAGTTTCCACCTGCACCACAAGAAAAACAGTAATAGAACTGTTTAGTTGGTGATACTGTCATAGATGGCTTAGTATCATCATGAAAAGGACAAATTCCAACAAATTCCTTGCCTTTCTTCTTAAGAACAATATGTTCAGATATAACGTCAACGATATCTGCTTTTTCCTTAACCTCTTGAATAGTTCTTGGGTGTATAGAATGAACCATTGAGATTTTTATCAAAAACAAATAATGATTTATTTGTTATAGGTCAAAATCAAATAAGAATCTACTTAATTTCACAATAAAACTATTTTTAAATGATAAATATCGCAGAATTAGAAAAAAAATTTTATTCATTGAATAAGTTTAATTTGGTATTTGCTTCGTTCTTCTTTAGTTTGATGACTTTATGCGTAAAAAATATTGATAAAAGGATACCTATTTATGAATTAGTTTTATTCAGATCATTGTTAAGTTTAATTATTACATTATTAATAATTAATCTAAAAAATATAAATCCTTGGGGCAACAATAGACCATTACTTATCTTAAGAGGTGTTTTAGGAACTTTAGCTTTAGTTTGCATTTTTTATGCGATAAGAAATATGCCCCTTAGTATATCTACTGTCATTCAGTACACATACCCTATCTTTATATCTATATTCGCTGGCATATTTATAAACGAAAAGATAACTCGGAATATAATTTTTGCTTTAGTTATTGGGTGGATTGGAATATTAGTAATATTAAATCCAAGTCAATTATCAAATATAAACGTTGAAATTGAAAATGTTTCGATTTCGATAGCTTTTCTTGGGGCAATCTGCACTGCATTGGCTTACGTTACAGTTAAGAAACTTTCATTTACTGAAGATGTTTATGTAATTATTGAATATTTCCCACTTGTTTCTTTTATAACTTTATTACCAATTGTATTAATGAACTGGGTTACCCCAACTTGGAATGAATTATTTTGGATAGTTGGCATTGGCTTATTTACTCAATTAGGTCAGACTTTTTTAACTGTAGGATTAAAAAATTTACCTGCTTCTGAAGCATCAACAATTAACTATTTGCAAGTTTTATTCGGGTCAATTTGGGGGGTTTTGTTTTTTAGTGAAATAATAAATATAAATTTTTTATTAGGGGCTTCACTAGTATTATTAGGAACTATTATATCTACTACCAAAATAATCAAAAGGACATAGAATGTAATTATTAAAATAAAAAAAAAAGTGAAATTTATCTATTTAGCTTTATTATTTTGTTTTTCTCCTATTGTTCAAGTTAACGCAACAACCCCAAAGTCAGTAACTTGCACAAGAACTGAATACAGAGAGGAATACATTCCTGGAACCAAATCAAATCCAGGCTACGTAAAAAGTTATGAGGTGGACGTTGTAATACCTTGTGGAGGTCAAAATAAAGCTGAAAAAGATGATAATGACTGTAGTGAAGGTTCTGTTATAGGAGGACTTCTTGGTGCTGGAATAGCACTATCTTCTTCTAGGGGGAAAGATAGGTTTTGGGCAGTCCCTGCTGGCGGTACAGCAGGAGCACTTATTGGTTGTCAGGTGGATGGTGGTTAATTGATTAGTTGGATAAATGGAGAATTGGTTGAATTATGGCAAACTAATCAAAAGTTTTTTGTTTTAATAAATTGTCAAGGATTAGGATACGAAATACAAATATTAGAATCCTTTTTTCTCAAATTAAATAAAAATCAGACATCTAATAAAAAAATTACTCTTTGGTTAAAACATATTAAGAAAGAAGATTCAGATTTATTATTTGGCTTTACATCAAAGGAACAAAAGAATTTCTTTATTGAAATTTTAAGTATCCGAGGTGTTGGTTCTCAAATCGGTATGGGGATATTAAATAAGTTCTCTATTAGTGAAATTATCAATGCAATAAAGACACAAAACAAAAAATTAATTTGTTCCGTTCCTGGTATAGGACAAAAAATGAGTGATCGGTTAATTTTAGAACTAAAAAATAAATTTAAAAGTGAAATACAATTTGAAGAAGAAAAAGCAATAGATGAATTTGAGATTAAGGATCCAGAAATTAATAAAATGATCGAAGATCTTCAATTAACTCTTCAATCATTAAATTACAAAAATAAAGAAATCAGTACTATTTTGCCAATTATTATTAATGAAGTAGATTTCATTGCAAAAAAAGAAAATAATTTATCATTTGAAAATTTATTGAAATTAGCTATGAATTATCTAGATAAGGAAAATAGTAATATAGCTAGCTGACGTAGTATCATAGAGTGAAAGAAATAAAATTTATGTCATTAGATACAGCCGAAAAACAGAATCTTATTGAGACTCATCAAGTACATCCAACTGATACAGGTTCAGCCGAAGTTCAAGTAGCACTGCTTTCAAAAAGAATATCGAAATTAAGTGACCACCTCCAAGGAAACATTCATGATTTCGCTTCAAGGCAAGGATTATTAAAAATGATTGGTAAAAGGAAAAGATTACTTTCTTTCATAAAAGACAAAAACCTTCAGAAATATCAAGAACTAGTAAAGAAAATTGGAATCAGAGGATGATTTCAATTAATGAAAAAAAAGCAATCTAAAAAAAAGACTCCATTTAAAAAGAAAAAAAATTATCCTGAGAAAACTGCGTTTGCTAATCTAGAAAAAGCATCAAGTACTGAAACTGCCCCAAAAAGATCATCAACTGGGATACCAAAATATGTTGCTGATAGAATGGCAAGAAGAATATTTTTTACGGCAGGAATTCCCACAATATTAGGGATGTCAGTTTTTGTTGTTAGCTATATTATAGTTACCAGAAATATTGCTGAAATACCTCCTTCATCAACAATTGCAATTTCAGCATTGTTTTTTTTATTAGGTCTAGCAGGATTGAGTTTTGGAATATTATCAGCTAGTTGGGACAAAGAGCCTGGATCTTTCTTTGGTATTGAAAATATTCCAATGAACATACAACGTGCAAAAGCAGCATTCAAACCTGCAACTCAAAATTTCGAGGATAAAAGTTAATCTAGGAAACTAAAGATTTCAAATTAACTTTGAATGATTTATCTTCTAATGATTTGCATACTCCTTGAATATCTCCAATGCAGAATTGTTCTCCAAATTTAACGTAGGTAACACTATTTTTATTTCTCACTGCTGCTAAAACTGGAATCTTGATTCCACATCTTTCTTTATCTGGTTTAAATTTAGTTAAACAGTTTCTCAAGATATTTTGCACTCTTACATCTGATGCTTGTGAACTTTCAAGATTGATGATAAGTAATTTAAGGTTATCTATTTCTCTACAATCATCAATTATTAACTGAGTCTTATCACTTTTTTTATCTATTGTTCCCCAAACCAATAATCTAGTATCAGTCAAAAGAAATTCTGATAATTTTAAATAGGTTTTTGGAAAAACTATTGCTTCGCAACTTCCAGAAAGATCTTCTAACTGAACTATAGCCATCCTATCTCCTTTTCTCGTTGTAATTTGTTTCAAATCAGGGATCATTCCAACTAAAGATACTTTGGTTCTATCTTTTGTTTCTTCTAATTGAGAAATGCTTATAGGTGATACAAGTTTTGCTGGCTTAGTTAAATGCTTTAGAGGATGATCAGATAAATAAAAGCCTAATAGCTGCTTTTCTAACTTTAACTTCTCAATAAGTGAATAATCATCAACCTTAGCTAATTGTGAATCTGAAAAAGCAACATTAGAAAATTCTTCTTTAGAGTCAAATAGATTTCCTTGGCCTGATAGTCTATCACGATTTCTTGAAGAGGCCCACTCAATAACATGTTCAAGATCTGATAATAACTGAGCTCTATTATTATCATTTGAAAACTCATCTAATGCTCCACAATGAATTAGAGATTCAAGACTTCTTTTGTTAAGAATATTAGAAGGCAAACGGTCGCACAAATCTGATAATGACTTAAAGGTTCCCGAGCTATTTCGGTTCTCAATTATATTTCTTATTGCAGAATCTCCTAAATTCTTAATTGCAGATAAACCGAATAAAATCTGATTGTTCTTTATGGTGAAATCAACCCCAGAAAAATTAATGCTCGGTGAAATAACTTCTATTCCCATAGAATAACAATTAGAAATATATCTTTGCATCTTATCGCTAGAGCCGGAATTTACGCTTAAAAGGGCTGCCATATATGCAACAGGAAAATGGGCTTTTAAAAATGCAGTTTGATAAGTTACGGCGCCATAAGCAGTTGAATGACTTTTGTTAAAACAATATTCTGCGAATAAAACCATCTGATCAAAAAGATCATTTGCTAATTTTTCATTTACACCTTTCTTCATCGAACCATCTACAAAAATATTCCTATGCTTTACCATTTCAGAAACTTTCTTTTTCCCCATCGCTCTTCGAAGTAAATCAGCATCCCCAAGAGAATAACCGGCTAGGTCTTGAGCAATTTTCATGATTTGTTCTTGGTAAACCATAATTCCATAAGTTTCAGTGAGAATTGACTTTATAAAAGGATGAGGAAAATCAATCTTTTCGTTCCCATTTTTTCGATTTATAAATTTAGGTATAAGGCCTGCGTCTAGAGGACCAGGTCTATAAAGAGCAAGTATGGACGAAATATCCTCAAGAGAGTTAGGCTTGAAATCCTTAACGACCTGTTTCATACCGGAAGATTCAAGTTGAAAAATACCTTCAAGATCTCCCCTCCCGATAAGCTCAAAGGTTTTACCATCATTTTGTGGTAAATCATCAATGTTTATTTTCATTCCAGTAGATTGATTAATAAGAGAAACTGTCTTTTCAATCATCGTAAGATTCTTTAGACCCAAGAAATCCATTTTCAATAATCCAAGTGATTCGATATCGTCCATAGAATATTGGGTTATTATTTGTCCTTCATTATTTCTTTGAAGAGGGACAAGTTCGTCAAGGGGATCTGATGCTATAACAACTCCAGCAGCATGTACTCCATATGTTTTATTAGTTCCTTCAATTCTCAAAGCCAAATCAATCCATTTTTTCACCCTATTATCGTTAATATATTTGTCTCTAAATTCATGGCTAGGAGAATTCTTATCAATCATTTCATTTAATTTATAAGGTTTCCCTCTTACAACAGGTATTAACTTAGCCAATTTATCCGCCTCTCCATATGGTATATCTAAAACCCTTGCAACATCTTTTAAAACCGCCTTAGAGGTCATCTTATTGAATGTAATTATTTGCGCAACTTTATCCTCTCCATAACGATTAGTAACATAATCTATAACTTCATTTCTCCTGTCAATACAAAAGTCGGTGTCAATATCTGGCATTGACTTTCTTGCTGGATTTAAAAATCTCTCAAACAACAAACCATGTTCAACAGGGTCTATATTAGTAATTTGAAGAGCATAAGCTACTAATGAGCCTGCAGCAGAACCTCTACCTGGTCCTACAGGGATAGAGTTATCTCTAGCAAATTTGATGTAGTCCCAAACAACCAAAAAATAATCTGGAAAGCCCATATCCTTAATAATTTTTAATTCGGAAGATAGTCTTTTTTTATAGTTCTCATCTACTTCTGTAATATCATTCTTTTTAAGTCTTTTTAAAAGGCCTTCATTAGATAATTGTGTAAGGAAAGAGAATGAATCTGTATCTTCGCTAAGAGGGAATTTTGGCATTCTATAATTACCAAACAAATCGAATACTTCAACTTTTTGAGAAATTTCTACTGTATTGTTCACCGCCTCAAAAATTGATTCATCGTCAATATGATCTTTAAAAAGTTCAAGCATTTCATTTTCACTTTTAATATATTCTGTACCGGTATATCTCAATCTTTTTTCATCACTTATTAATTTTCCTGTTAATACACAAAGCAAAGCGTCATGTGCTTCAACATCCATACTTGATAAGTAGTGTGCGTCGTTGGTAGCTATGACTTTTATTTGGTGCTTCTTCCCAATTTTTATTAACTCAACGTTAACAATTCTATCCTCAATAGAGCCGTGATCTTGTATTTCTAGATAAAAGTCATCTGCAAATAAATTTTTATACCAAAGTGCTATATCCTCTGCAACGTCTAATCTACCTTTTAAGATAGCCTGAGGTATCTCTCCACCAAGACAAGCTGTAGAAACTATCAAACCATCACTATATTTTCTTAAAAGAGATTTATCAATACATGGTCTAGAAAAAATGCCTCGACCTCTCATCCCATTTAGATGACTAATTGTTGTCAACTTCACGAGATTCTTATAACCAGTATAATTTTTTGCTAACACCACCAAATGATATCTTTTTTCTTTTTTTGGTTGAGGGTCATCAATAGAACCATTAATCACATACATCTCATTACCAATAATTGGTTTTATACCTTTCTCTTTACACTTCTTGACCAATTCAAGAACACCATACATAACTCCATGATCAGTAAGAGCAATAGATTCCATTCCAAGATCAGAAGCTCTATCAACAATTTTTGAAATTTGACTAGCACCATCAAGTAAGCTGTAGTCACTATGATTATGAAGCGGAACGAAAGCCATATTCAAATAATTTATATATATAAGATAGAGAAAATTTCTAAAAGATCTATACTTTGTGATTACAAATTAATTATTAATACAAATTTAGAACAAAGGTCTGCTCTTTATTACCTGAGCATCAATTTCAAAAATATTTGCAGCATTTAATATTCTATTTTCTTCTAGTACATTGCCTATTAATTGCATCCCAATAGGTAATCTTTTAGTATCAAAACCACAAGGAATACTTATTGCTGGGAGGCCTGCTAAATTGGCAGGAACAGTTAATAGATCAGACAAATACATTGAAAGTGGATCATTGACAAAATCTCCCTTCAAAAAAGCAGTGGTTGGGCAAGTTGGAGTTAATAAAATATCTACTTTCTTAAAAGCATTATCAAAATCTTTTCTTATTAGAGTCCTAACTTTTTGTGCTTTTTTGTAATAGGCATCACTGTATCCAGCTGACAAAGCATAAGTGCCTATCAAGATTCTTCTTTGTACTTCATCTCCAAAACCTTCAGCTCTACTTTTTGAAGTCATATCTATAAGATTTGAACCTTCATTCGATCTGTAGCCATATTTAACTCCATCATATCTTGCTAAATTTGCAGAGGCTTCAGATGGAGCAATGACATAATATGTCGCAATGCCATCGTTAAATCTAGGACATTCAACTTCGATAATTTCAGCCCCTAAAGCTTTGAATCTATCAACTCCAGAAAGAACAGATTCCTTAACTTCTGAATTAAGTCCTGGATGTTCAAAACATTCTTTAATGATTCCAATTTTTAAACCTTTTATAGATTTATTTAAGTCCGTCAAATAATTTGGTACAGGCTTATCAAGACATGTTGAGTCGAAGGGGTCTTTACCAGATATTGAATAAAGAATTTCAGCCGCATCTGAAACAGTATTTGTAATTGGGCCAATTTGATCAAGAGAACTAGCAAATGCTACTAGCCCCCATCTGCTAACTCTGCCATAAGTAGGTTTAAGACCTACGACACCACAAAAAGAAGCTGGTTGTCTTATTGATCCTCCTGTATCAGAGCCAATAGCCGCTGCACAAAATCCAGCGGCAACTGAAGCAGCACTACCGCCTGAACTGCCTCCTGGTACTCTATTAATATCCCAAGGATTTGAAGTGACACCAAATATAGAAGTTTCCGTTGAACTACCCATTGCAAATTCGTCTAAATTTGTTTTTCCTAAGCAGACCCCTCCTGAAGACCATAATTTACTCGAAGCGGTGGATTCATAAGGAGCAACAAAGCTTTTGAGCATTTTACTCGCACAAGTTGTTACAACTCCTTTGGTGCAAATATTATCTTTAATTGCTATTGGCATCCCAGCGAGAGGAGGCAATTTTTCTTTATTTTGAATTAATTTATCAATTTTCTCTGCTTGGGCGATCGCATTATCTTTTGTAGTACAAATATATGAGTTAATTTCAGGATCTTTATTATCAATTTTGGCAAGAAAATCATTAACTAATTCTTTGACAGACGCATTATTGCTAATAATTTCCTTTCTTAAAGAACTAAAATTCATTTCTTTGTTTATTTCTTAAATTAAAAATTATCAAACAGTTAATGGTTCTTCTTTTTTGCAGCGAACCAAACTATGTTTAATATTTTTAGATCCTTCATCAGAAAGATCATTAATAAAAGAAGATATATTTTCTTTTAAACTACGTTTAGTAATAAATGGACCGAACCAGTAAGTACAACTAGGTTGATCTGTCTCAACTTTAGCCCACCAGGCTAACCCGAGTTTGTTTCCAAAATTTCTAATCAATTTTATTGGCCAATTAGACCAGCAATTCTTGTTAAATTGTATACAATTTTGTAGTTAAAATTCAATAAATTTCAATCAATCATATAAATGTATTGAAATAATAACAATTTAGAAGTTTTTAATATAAATGATTTTTAATAAATAAATTATTTACTAGTCAAGTGAAATAATGAAATAGCGGCAGCCACGGAGGCATTTAAACTTGAAGTCTTACCTTTAAGGGGAATACTTAAAAGATAATCACATTTTTTTTGAGTAAGCAAGGAAATCCCTTTATCTTCAGAGCCAACTATAACTACCAAAGGGGCTTTTTCTAGAAAATTTGAGAGAGATAATTGCCCATCTCCAGACAAGCCAACTACAAGAAACCCATTTTTCTTAAGCTCCTCAAGTGCTCTATTTAAGTTAACAACTCTACTTACTTGTAAGTGTTCTAGGGCTCCTGCAGCTACCTTGGCGACTGTACCCGTCAGTCCAGCAGATCTTCTCTGAGGAATAATGATGCCCTTGCAATCAAATGCTTCCGCTGATCTTATAATCGCACCAACATTATGTGGATCAGTTATACCGTCTAATGCGAGTATTATAGGATTTGTACAGTTGTGTTTAGAAAAATCAATTAATTGTTCTAAAGAGATTGCTTTAGAACTTGCTAACTGCAATGCAACGCCTTGATGAGAAGCACCATAAGTTAATTGGGAAAGTCTGTTCCAAGAAACCTCTTCAATAAGGACACCTTTTGATTTAAGGTCCTTAAGCAAAAGATAGAATTTGTCTGAAGAAAAGATTTCCGAAGTACACCAAATCCTATTAATCGCTCTTTCGCTATTAAGAGCCTCATAAACCGAATGTTTACCCCATATCCAATCATCAAAATTTCTCTTGTAAGTAAACTCTTGATTAATTTCAGCATTTTTAATAGGAAATTCTGTCTTAGATTTAAATTTTGGCTTTCTATTTTTTAAAGATAAAAATTTATTATTTTTGTCATTTTTATTTAAATTTTCAATATTTTTATTTTTAGCAGAACTGTTCAAAATTCTTTCATTTTTTTCAGAACGTTTTGTATTTTTTGAGTAATAACCAATATCAGATTTTTTGTTGTACTCTTTATTATTTTTTCCTGGAAAATTTTTTTTTGAAGTGTTTTTCATAGGTTTAATTCACATTTAATTCTAAATATTCAAAAAGTGTTGCTAATCTTTTAGGATCTTTTAGAAAAAGCCAGCCAATAAGAGTTTCAAAACCTGTTGCTCTGGAATATAAAGTAGGATCTGAAGATTTTGGATATCTCTTTGTTTTATTTCTAGCACGCCTAATTAGATCAATTTCATTTGAATTTAATAAATGTTCAATTTGACTTAATGATTTTGACTGAGATTTTGCTTTTACTTCGTTTACTACAGATAAATGGAGATCTTTAGATTTTAAAGGGAAATGAACATGTCTTAATCTTTGATGAAGCTCCCATACTGAATCTCCAAGCCAAGCAAGTTGAATTACACCTATATCCTCGGGAGATCCATAAGGAACCAAGTTTTGTATCCAATAATTCAATTCTTTAAATGATTTAATGCATCTTCAAGGCTTGCCTTCAAGTTAAGAAAATCCCCTAAACGAACAAGTTTAATTGTTTGAGCCACTCTGGAATTGCCAACGACAGAGAAACCAAGTTTCGACTTTTTGCATTCTTTAGCAGTTTGAACAAGAGCTCCAAGACCTGATGAGTCTAAAAAATCTATTTTTGTAAGATCAATAACGAAAGGAAGCTCATTTTTTAAGTTATTAGTAACAAAAGTCTTAAATTGTTTTTCTGAGAAGGCATCAAGTTGGCCTTTAAAAGTAAAAACAATAATGTTTGTTTTAAACTCAAGGTTTCCTCTTAAAGAAACCGTTAACTTCTGAAAATCTTCTATGATCTAAAACCTCCAGTAAAATATTTTATCAAATGTAATTATCAAATCAAAAGAAAACAACATGTCAACATCTTTCTAACATTAGAGAAACAAATTTATTAAATAAATAATCTGAATCATGTGGGCCAGGTCCTGCTTCTGGATGATATTGAACACTAAATATTGGCTTATTATTAACCTCCAGGCCAGCCAAAGTATTATCATTAAGGTTGTAGTGGGTTATTCTAACTAAATCCTTTGAAAGAGAATTAGGATCAATAGCAAAACCATGATTCTGACTAGTTATTTCAATTTTATTATTTTCACCGCAAGGGTGATTTAAACCTCGATGTCCAAAAGGTAATTTATAAGTTGAACCTCCTAATGCTAATCCAAATATTTGGTGGCCAAGGCAAATACCAAACATAGGTATTTCACCATAATCAATAAGTGATTTTGCTAAGTCTATCCCTTCAGAAACAGAAGAAGGATCTCCTGGACCATTTGAGAAAAATATCCCATCCGGCTTTTTAGATAAAACATCTTTTAGAGATGATCGAGAAGGTAAAACCAAAACTTCACAACCATGGGATACAAGTCTATTAAGAATTGAATTTTTAATTCCAAAATCAATTGCTACTATTTTTAACTTTTCAGAAGATTCATTACATCTTTTTCTTAAATCAAAAGTTGTTTGCGTATGACTTTTCCATATATATTGTTGCTTTGTTGAAACAACCTTTGATAAATTTAATCCTTCCATCTTTGGCGTATCACAAATTATCTTTAGACAACTTTCATCAGTTTTATCTAGAGAGGTGATAACTCCATTCATCGCGCCACTAGATCTTAAAATTTTAACAAGAGCCCTTGTATCAATCCCATATAGACCTATGATATTTTTTTCAACTAACCATTGATTAAAATTTTTTTTAGATCTCCAATTACTGGTATTAAATGAAAAATTTCTAACAATTATACCTTTGACATTAATTTCGGATTCAGAATCTTCAAAATTAATACCAGTATTTCCAATCTCTGGATAAGTAAATGTTAATAACTGGCCATAATAACTTGGATCTGTAATAACTTCTTGATATCCGGTCATTCCCGTATTAAAAACTATTTCACCAACGGCAGTACCAGAAGCACCAAAAAAGAATCCTGGGAATACAATTCCATTACTTAAAACTAATTTCGCGTTTTTCTTGTATGGATTGATCATCGATTTGAAATTAGTTAATTTGAGGATAAATAATTTTTTAAAAGTAAAAACTTTTTCCAAGGATCTCCTTGATTAATAGAAAATAAAGCTTTATTAAATCCTTCATTTAAATCATCCTCAATACCTGCTGCCCAAAGAACTAAAGCAGAGTTCAAGGCAACTACATCAATATGAGATTTTTGTCCAGAACCATCTAAAACAGACTTCAATATTTTCTCATTAGACTCAGTCTCAGAAACTACAAGCTTTTCGTTAGATATATTTTCATGATTAAAATCTAAAATATTTATTTCTGAAAACCGTAATTCACCATTATCAACAAATACTAATTTATTTTCTCCTTGAAGCGAAGCTTCATCAAGGCCACCAAACCCATGAACGACTATTGCTCTATTCATACCCATTTTTAAAAGCGCACTCCCCATAGGTTTTAAAAGATCCTCAGAAGCAACACCCAAAACTTGAGCATTGGGTCTTAAAGGATTTACCAATGGTCCAAGTTGATTAAATACTGTCCTTATTCCAAGGGTCTTTCTTAATGGAGCAAGTTTTATTAAAGATTTATGCCAAACAGGTGCGAACAAAAAAGTTATTCCAATTTCAGTTACGGCGTTGATTACTTTTTCTAATGAACAATTTAAATTCAAACCAAGATTCAACAAAACATCAGCAGAGCCAACTTTTCCACTAGCACTTTTATTTCCATGTTTTGCAACTTTTACTCCACAAGATGAAGCTACAAATGCAACTGCAGTCGAAATATTGAATGTATTAGCTCCATCACCACCCGTTCCACAAGTATCTACCAAATGTAAATTTGGTCTTACTAATGGCAATTCGCAAACATTTAAGAGTTCCTCAGCCATAGAACTTAGTTCGACACCTGTAGAACTCTTTGCTCTTATAGCACTCAAAAAAGCTCCTGTTTCAACATCTGAAATTTCATCATTAATCCATCTTTGCATTAAGGATCTAGAAGTTGATTCATCAAGGTCAATTCCCTCCAACAAATTATTTAGAATTTCAGAGTTTGATAGATTAGAAGACATTAATAGAAGGAAGAAAAATTATGCAGATAAAATTCAATTTGAGGTATCAAAACCTGAGCCAACTAAATCTTTATTTGTATTAGAGGGCCTGAAGCTTTTTGACCAAATAATTTTTGTTTTTGAAAAAAGTTCATTTTTAGTGATCTTCCAAAAATTTAAAATTTTTTCAATATCGTTTTTAATTTCAATTTCTCCTGGGAAATTTGTATAACGATTAATTAATCTAGCTAAATTTATATAGTCAAGATCTTCTGGTGTTTTTTTAGTGAAAAGGGAATCTATAATGTTTTTGTCTGTTTCATGTAATGGATGAGTTTGCTCGTTACCCATAAATAAATACTGAATCATTTATAAAATTAGCTCACATATTCAAAAATGAAACATTATCTTAATCATATCGGCAAAATAAAATGAAAAATTTAAAGATAAAAGTTATTTCTAAATACCTAAGACCTTACAAAAAAGAATTCTTATATGGAGCTTTAGCTCTCTTAATAGTAAATATACTAAGTGTTGTTATACCCTTAGAAGTAAAAAATATAATTGACCAATTACAAAATGGGTTCTCTTCGGATTTTGTTATTTCTAAATCTTTATGGTTAATATTTTTAGCAACTTGTATGGGTTTAATAAGATTATTTTCTAGACAGATTGTCTTCGGAATAGGTAGAAAAGTAGAAGTAAATCTTCGTCAAAAACTATTTGAACATTTACTTATTCAAGATCCAGAATGGATCCAAAAAAAAGGTAGTGGAGACATTATTAGTAGAGCTACAAGCGATGTTGAAAACATAAGAAGACTTTTAGGTTTTACAGTTTTAAGCTTGTGCAACATTGTCTTAGCTTATTCATTCACTATTCCTTCAATGTTTTCGATTAATAAACCATTAACAATATCGGCTTTAATGATTTTTCCATTAATCCTTGGAATTGTAAGTCTATTTGGAGGCAGAATGATTAATCAAAGGAAAGCTCAACAAGAATCATTATCAAAACTTAGTGATCTAATACAAGAAGATTTATCTGGTATAAGTGCCATTAAAATTTATGCCCAAGAGAATGCTGAGAAAAAAGAATTTAACATATATAATAAAGCCTATCGAAATTCAGCGATAAAACTTGCAAGAACAGCGAGTACCCTATTCCCTTTGTTACAAGGGGTTTCCTCAATTTCATTATTGATTTTATTATCTTTAGGAACTTTTCAATTAGAGAGTGGATTTATTTCTATAGGTGGTTTAGTAGCTTTAATTCTTTACGTAGAAAGACTCGTCTTCCCAACAGCTCTATTAGGTTTTACCTTAAATACTTTTCAACTTGGTCAAGTAAGTTTAGATCGTGTTGAAGAAATCTTTCAGAACAACCCAAATATTGTAGATAGAGAAGAAACTAGATTTTTGAAAAGAAAGATTAAAGGATTCTTAGAAGCAAAAAATTTAACAATAAAGTATCCAGGATCAAAATTTAATGCATTAAATAGTCTCAATTTTAAAATTTATCCTGGAGAACTTATTGCAATAGTTGGCCCAGTAGGTTGTGGAAAGACAACACTAGCTAAGTCTCTAGGAAGGACTATTGAAATACCAGACAATCAATTGTTTTTAGATGAAATTGATGTAAAAACTTTAAAATTAAGCGATCTTAGAAAAAATATTTCAATCGTTCCTCAAGAAGCATTCTTATTTACTTCTACAATCTCAGAAAACCTAAGTTTTGGAGAACCCAAAGCTTCTAAATATTTAGTTAAAGAAAGCGCAACAAAAGCTGGATTAATTGATGATATCAATAGTTTTCCACAAAGGTTTAAAACTATTGTTGGTGAAAGAGGTATTACATTAAGTGGTGGACAAAGGCAAAGAACTGCACTAGGAAGAGCACTTCTTGTTGATTCTCCTATTGTTGTTCTTGATGATGCCTTAGCAAGCGTAGATAATAAAACAGCAGCAAGAATAATAGATGAAATGAGTGATAGAAGTAATAAAACAATCATAATGATTAGTCACCAACTTTCTGTTGCAGCTACCTGTGACAGGGTTTTAGTAATGGATAAAGGAGAAATAGTACAAGAAGGCACTCATACAGTTTTAGTAGAAGTGAATGGTCTATATAAACAACTTTGGGATAGAGAACTAGCTACCAGAATTGTGAAGAGCTAAAAGTAAATTTTTTTTCTTATAATGAATAAATTTAAATTATGTTTAAATTCCTGAAAAACATTATGAATAATGAGGAGGTAAACTTAACTAATTATGCTTATGCATTACATAGAATATTAAAAACAGATATCAAAAAAGATCCTAATGTAGAAGAAGATGAAATAATTTTTGGATGTGGTTGTTTCTGGGGTGCTGAAAAATGTTTTTGGAAACTACCCGGAGTTATCACAACATCTGTAGGTTATGCTGGAGGGGAAAAAAACAATCCAACTTATTATGAAGTATGTTCCGGCTTAACTGGTCATTCAGAAGTTGTAAGAGTTATATGGGATAAAAGGGAAATTGATGTAAGTGATTTATTAAAAATGTTTTGGGAATGTCATGACCCTACTCAAAAAAACAGACAGGGTAATGATATGGGAACACAATATAGATCAGCAATATATTACAAAAATGAAAATAATATTAAAACTATATTGGCAAGTAAGGAAAAATATCAATGGGAACTAAGCAAAAAAAATCACGGTTTAATTGAAACAGAAATAAAAATGATTGATTCATATTTTTATGCGGAACAATACCATCAACAATATCTTGCATCAGCTGGAAGCAGGCAGTATTGTTCCGCTTCACCTACAAAAGTTAAGTTAGGAGTTTTTACTGGAAGCAACTATAAATTAGAAGACCATATATGGGAAAACTTTAATTGGGAAGTTGACAAGTGTGTATTGAGATCTGATAACAATCCTATAAAGAATAACATTTAAATCAATCTAAACTTTATAGTTAAGACACGGGGCGTAGCGCAGTTTGGTAGCGCACCACTTTGGGGTAGTGGGGGTCGTGGGTTCAAATCCCGCCGTTCCGATTATTTATCGTCTTCATTTATAAGCGATTTGTACAGTTTATATGAACTTATCCCTACCGCTATGAACGTAAAAGAAGAAAAAAAAGCTAAGACTAATATTGTAAGATTTGAAACTTCAACTTCACCTAATTGGAAAGATATAAAAATGTTCATTAGAAAGGATTTTTTAAAACCCTAACACAATTGCAAAAAAAAAATTTTTCAGATTCAACTATAAATTCAAAAGAATAACAACACCAAAAATTACTCGATAGATTATAAATATTTTCAATCCATTTGAAGAAAAATATTTTAGTAAGAAATCTATTGCTAATAAAGAGGACAAAAATGTGGTAATAAGACCAACAAAAAGAGGGAAAAAACCAAATGAAAAGAAATCATTAAAAGAAGAAATAAACTCAACAATCGCAGCAAGAGAAATAGCTGGCATCCCTAAAAGAAAAGAAAATTTCGCAGCATCTCCTCTTTCCCATCCTGATATTAAAGCGCTAGAAATAGTGACCCCCGATCTTGAAACACCCGGGAAAATTGCAAATGCTTGAAAGCAACCTATCAAAAAACTATTTGAATAATTATGGTTTTTTATATTAATAGAACCTCTTTTCGTACTATCTGCCAAGTACATAAAAAAAGCCATCAGAAATGAGACCAATGCTATTGATAAATTTGAACGAAGAACGTTTTCAAAAAAAGAAGGGATAAAAATTTTTATAATCCCACCAAGCAAAACGATTGGTATAGTACCAATTAAAATAGACCTTAACAATCTTTCATGTAATAGATATTCAAGAAAGTTTTTGGAAGATTGACTTCTGAAATTAAAAATATCATTCCTAAAATACCAGGCTATGGCTAGAACACTGCCAAGTTGAATAGTAGCGGACAAAGAAGCTCCAGGATCATCAATACCTAAAAAAAGGGATATGATTTTTAAATGAGCTGTACTACTTACAGGGATAAATTCCGTCAACCCTTGAATTAATCCATATAAAACAAATTTTAAATATTCCAAAAATTATAAAATTACCTAGTTTATTAATAGCAATTTACATTTAAAAATTAAAAGCTAGTATTGATAAATGAAAAAAAATTCCATTTTAATATTATTTTTTCTTTTTTCTTTAATCTTTTCTGGTTCTGCGAAAGCAAACTATTGGTTAATAATTGGTACTTATAGACAAGGACCTGGAGGAAGGCCAGAGGTTAGCGGAATAACAAGTCCCTCTTTACATTCTATTCCAATGAGAGATTTAGATACTTGTAATAAGGCAGGCGAAAAAATTACTAATGAAATATACAAACCTGTTTGGCAATTTGATAGTAGATGGACCTGCGTGTTTACAGGTAATTAGAATTAAAGTTACCTTTTAACATCGTGAGCACAACCATCTCCTTTATAGTTTTCACTCTCGTAAAAATCATTTTTTGTCCCAAAATAAACTGTTAATAAAACGAAAGGTAAGCTTAATATAAATAAAATAGTTGTTAAATCCATAGTGATAACTTGTTCAAGTAGGTTATGAAAAATTAAAATTTGTTCATTAACTCATTTTTAATAATCTGTGGGTCCTTTAATACCAAGATAAAAGAAGGCTCCTAAACCAACTAAAAGTAAAACTCCAGCTATGGCTGCAGAAGGAACGAAACCACCTATTGCAAAGGAAGAAAAATAATACATCTATAAAACTAAAACTAGTTTGATAATATCAATAAAAAATAGGTATTTGTAAAAAATTTTGACTCGAAGACAATTAGATAATATCTGTTCTATGCCACTAAAGTCGAATCATCGTTATCAGCAGAAATTCTTAATCTCTCTTCCAACTTAGGACCATATAATTCATTTCCCCAGATTTCAACTCTTGAATCATTTGGGGCCATAAAAGTAAGAATGTCAGTTGGGAATAAAACTCTTTCTAAGAAAAAATTTGAGGGACCAATACATCTCAAAACAACCATCCTACAGCCTTCGTTTTTGTAAGAAAACTCAACCATCCCTAAACAACAAAAATATCTTCAATTAAACACTATTAAGTATTAAAAAAAATGTATAAAAAATTACTTAAAAAAAAATTTCAGAAAATACTACAAATTCAATCCAGCCTCAACTAACTTTCTCTCTTGATTAATTAATAAAAGCGCATAGGATTTTATAACATCAAAACTTTTATGAGGAATTGAGACATTGAGCATTCTCAAGAAATTAGATAATTTTTCATCTTTAAGGGCGTTACCTTTTTGTAAAAACATTTCTTTTTCCTGATTTGTTTTCCATATATTCATATATTCAATCTTCAATGGCTTTAAGTGCCAAATATTGTCTATTAAACTCCAAATATCTAAATATTCTTTTAGGTTATTTTGAATTTTTAATACATAAGATGATTCATGAAAACTCAAATCCGTTGTATTTATGGGTCGATCATTTATGTCAATAGAATAAGGTTTTATTCCCAAAAACCATCCCTCAAGAATTAATAAATCAGGATTGTCTAATCTCCAATGAGATCTATCTCCTAAACCATTTCTTAAAGATTTGTCGAAAACTGGTACATTTAATTCTCCATTTATCTTCCAATTTAATAATTTTTCATGCATTAATTTTACTGAGTGACTTCCAGGGAAACCTCTTGAAACATTCCAAGGATTATTTTGAATTGCTAATTTCATTTCATTTGAGGGGAGATAAAAGTCGTCAATTGAAATAACCGCAATTTTGAAGTTTAATTTTAACGATATAGCTTCGAGCCATTTACCTAGTGTTGTTTTACCTGTGCCAGGCAGAGCTGAGATTCCAATTATTTTTCTATCAGAAAAATTATTTTGCAATTTATAAGCCTGAGATAAAAGAGGTAAAGCTAAACCCCAAATCCAATCATCATTTACATTATTGTTCCAATATTGATCAATTGAAAGAATGTTTCTTTTATTATTCCAAAAATAGAACCAATCATCCAAGGATTTCCAACCAATATCAATAATTAATTTTTCAAATTTTTCAAGAGGAAAATTAATATCTAAATCTTTCATCTTTCTAACTTAGTTCTCGCTTATTTATTAATTTATTGATTTCATTTTTCCAACCATATCCATTTGGTTCAGAAGCCAAAGTAAATTCCAAATCTTTTAATTGATCTAGTAAATTTAAGTTAGGTCCATCTATTCCAGGAATAACTATTTTAATATCTGAGTTTAAAAGTAGAGGCAAATCATTTGGAGAATCCCCTAAACCTATAATTTCAATATTATGAACATTTGAATATTCTTTTAGAGCATTTATTGCTTTCCCTTTATTCGATTTTGTAGATAATAAGTGACTCATTCTATTGCCCTTAAAAATATCAACATTAAATTTTTTACAACAGATTTTAATTTTCTCTTCTAAATAACTTGGCGGATTTAAAAAAGGCATGCTCCAGTGTCTATCACGCATTAAATTCAATGAGTTGCCTACTAAACCTGTAAGCTGATTGGCTTCTTGATCAGTGAGATTATTGAGAGGAATAAGTTTGTAATCAATTTCTTTAGAAATAAAATTTAAGATTTCTTCAAGAGATTCGTATTTTATTCCAAGAATAATTTCTCCATTTACTCTTTTAAGAGATTCACCATATATTGCAGCGCCATTCTCAACAATATAGGGATCCGTCAAGTTAAGTTCCTTTCTGATAACTTTTACTTCAGAAGCGGTTTTGCTTGTACAAAGAATTACAGGTATAGATATTTTTTGTAATTTTTTTATAGTCTCTTTAGCAGGTGACAAATCATATGAGTGATCCATTAAAGTACCATCTACATCACTTACTACCCAAATAGAAGAATTTTCAAACATTTTTATAAAGCACTAAGCCAAATTACTTGAAAAGGATCAAGACTAATATTTTTGTAATTGTATTTAGTGGATGTTAAAAAATCATGTGTATTGAAGTCAGTATCAATTATTTTTGGTAGATCATTATCATTCAGTTGATAATTAATTTTATTTTCAGTCATATTATGAATTGCAAAAACAGACTTTGGACCTCTACTTCTTTTAATTACAACAATATCACTTCTACCTTTAGACAAACATTTCATTTCCGAACAAGGATGAAATTGCTTTAATTCTGACCTGACATCCATAGCATTGCGAAGATATTTTAGGTTTTTAGTTGCATTAGATTCAGGATTATTTAAAACGGCTAAGAGATTTTCTGATTTAAACTTTTCTCTGTTAAGGTCTCTTCTTTGACCTGTCATAGAAAAACTTTTGATATCATTTTCTGAAGCTAGTAATGCTGGCAAATAAAATGCAGGGACTCCTTTCAAAGCCATTACTAATAATTGACTCAAAATAAATCTCTCATATTGAAATCTTTTAGCATCTCTACTGGAGTCTTCCATTGCACTCCACCAACTAATATTCAATTCATAAGGTTTATCCTCGCCATTTGATAAACGTCTATGACTTACTAATCCGCCTCTTTTCTCACAATTAATTAATAAATCTTTAATTCTCTGCTCATTCATTAAGCCCTCAAGAGCTCTTAGCCCAACACCATCGTGCGATGCAGTGAAATTAAATAAAGTAGTATCTTCAGGTAATATGGGCCAATCGAAAATCCATGAATTTAGAATATCAGCTCTTGAAGTAATAATTGCCTCTAAGAGAAGAGGAGGCAATGGGAAATTATATGCCATATGGGCTTCATCATCAGGAATCAAATAAGATAGATTTTCCTTCTGAGGAACATTAGTTTCAGTTATTAAAACTCCCTCATCAAGAAGATTATTTAAAAGAACTCTTAAGAGTTTCACGATTGAATGAGCTTTTGGTAAATGCAAGCACGTTGTCCCTGATTCCTTCCAAATAAAACCTACAGCATCAAGCCTGAACCATTTAATTCCATTAGATAAATAATTTATAATTAAATTTAAGAACTCAACAGTCATTTTTGGATTATGCCAATTCAAATCAATTTGATCTGGACCAAAAGTTGTCCAAACTTGTTTAGGGCCATCTTCAGTATTTATTTGTGAAAACAAAGAAGAACTTCTTGGTCTCACTACGTTTGACCAGTCAAGATCTTGATTAGGTGAAAAAACATTTGATATGCCTGGCTCTTGGGATTTAATAAATTGTTGAACCCATAGGTGAGATGATGAGACATGGTTTAGTACTAAATCAGCCATTAAATCATGATTTTTAGAAATACTTTTTAGATCATCCCAACCACCAAATTTTTCTTCTAAGGAATCATAACTTGAGACTGCGAAACCTCCATCACTTGTCGATTTCAAAAAAGGAAGAATATGTACAACTTTAGAAAGACTGCCAAAATGTTTACTTAACAACTCACTAAGAGTTATTAATGTTGCCTCGCCATTTTTATAAATACTATCAGCATAAGTTATCAAAACAGAATGAGATTCATTCCACCTTTCCCTATCTCTTATTTCTTCATAAGCAGATTTCTCTGAGAAATCATCTAAAATCTGTAATAATTGGTTAAAAATATAATTAATTTCTTCTGTAGTATTATTTGAGTAAATTGTATTTAACAATTTATCAATTTTTAATCTATCTAATTTTTTCTCTGAATCAATTTGCTTCACTTTGAAAAAATCAACGAAGTATTAATACTATTCTGCACATCAAATAGAAAATGGACTTTCAACAAGGTTTAATCACAACAATACATGAATATGGAGTTACAAGTAATTTACTTAAAGAATTAAATAAAAGTCTTAAAAAAAGATCAACTAGCATTCTAATACCTTGCTTATATGAAGAGTTTGAGCGTCCAGCTTTAAAAGATATAAGAGAAGTTTTAAAAAGCCTTACAGGCTTAAATGAATTAGTTATTGCTCTCTCTGCAAAAACTGTTAAGCAAGTTAAAGCAGCAAAATCTTTTTTTGACTCTATGCCATTCCCAGTTCACATTCAATGGACTAATTCTCCCTTTGTAATAGAGCTATTAAAAAACCAGGAAAAAAATGGGTTAGAACTTTTAGGAACTCCCGGTAAAGGTTGGGCTGTATGGCAAGGTATAGGAGTTGCGACAAGAAAATCAGAAGTTGTTGCTCTTTTTGATGCTGATATAAGAACTTTTAGTCCTTTGTATCCTTCAAGAATGATACTTCCACTTCTAGATGAATCATATGGAATATCATATGTAAAGGCTTTTTACAGCAGGTTATCCTTAGAAAACAATCAATTGCAAGGTAGAGCAACAAGGTTATTTGTGGGTCCTTTATTAGCAAGTCTTGAGCAGTTAGTTGGGAAGGGTCCCTTTTTACAATATCTTCAATCATTTAGATATCCATTGGCAGGTGAGTTCGCTTTTACAAAGGATCTTGCTATGAATTTACGAATTCCCTGTGACTGGGGTTTAGAGATAGGTTTATTATCAGAGGTTTATAGAAACGTAAGAACCTCCAAAATAGCCCAAGTTGACCTAGGTTTGTTTGATCATAAACATAAGAATATTGGTGATTCATCTAAAGAAGGATTACAAAAAATGTGTACAGAAATACTTTCAAGTGTTTTACGAGGTCTCATGGAACATCAAGCAGAGACCTTAACAAGTACTCAACTATCAACCTTAGAAGTTCTCTATAAAAGAGTTGGGGAAGATCGAGTAAAACAATTTGGTTTAGATTCAGCAGTTAATCAACTTCCATACGACAGGCATGAGGAAGAGCTATCTGTTCAAAAATTTGCGAAACTATTGAAACCGGCTACAGAAGATTACTTAGCTTGCCCGACTACACAACAGTTACCAAGTTGGTCAAGAGTTCTATCTTGTGAGAACAAACTGCAAGATGATTTGGCAATTGCTGGTTCTCAAGATATAAAGACAACTGAAAAAGAATTAATTAAAAACTTCTAAAGTAAAAAGTACCTTTGAGCCATTGGCACTTCATCAAGAGGTTCACAAGTAAGAAGTTCTCCATCAGAAAAAACTTCATAAGTTTGAGGATCAACTGAAATATTTGGTAGTTTACTATTAAGTTTTAAGTGTGATTTATTGATATTTCGGGTATTTTCAACGGCTATACATTTCTTTTGTAAGCCTAATTTATTTTGAACATTTTGATCAATTGAATTTTTACTTAAAAAGGTAAAAGAACTCTTAATTAAAGATTGGCCGAAACTTGCGAACATAGGTCGACCATGTACAGGGCCTGGAGTAGGAATTGAAGCATTTGCATCACCCATTTGGGACCAAACTATAGATCCTCCTTTAACAACTAATTCAGGTTTTACTGCAAAGAATGAAGGTTTCCACAATACTAGGTCTGCAATTTTTCCCTTTTCTATAGATCCAACATATTTATTAATACCATGAGCTATAGCAGGATTAATTGTAACTTTAGAGATATATCGCTTTACTCTGTAGTTATCATTTCTATCGGAATCCTGCGAAAGCGGTCCCCTTTGGACTTTCATTTTGTGGGCAGTTTGAAAAGTTCTTGTTATTACTTCACCAACTCTTCCCATAGCTTGAGAGTCACTAGCTATAATTGAGAAAGCTCCCATATCATGTAGGATATCTTCTGCAGCTATAGTCTCTCTTCTTATCCTTGATTCGGCAAATGCAATATCTTCAGGAATTTTAGAATCTAAATGATGACATACCATTAACATATCAAGATGTTCTTCTAATGTGTTCCTCGTGTAGGGTCTTGTTGGATTAGTGCTACTTGGAAGAACATTTTTTTCTCCACAAATTTTTATGATGTCTGGCGCATGACCTCCACCTGCTCCTTCGGTATGAAAAGTATGAATAGTTCTTCCTGCAATGGCGTTGATAGTATCTTCAACAAAGCCAGCCTCATTCAAAGTATCAGAATGAATACATACTTGTACGTCAAACTTATCTGCAACATTAAGACAAGAATTTATTGTAGAGGGAGTCGTTCCCCAATCCTCATGAAGCTTCAATCCACATGCACCTGCTTCAACCTGATCAATAAGATTGCTCTCGTTTGTTGAGTTTCCTTTTCCAAAAAAACCTAAATTCATGGGAAAAGCTTCTGCAGATTGAAGCATTCTTGCAATATGAAAAGAACCAGGAGTACAAGTAGTGGCATTTGTGCCAGTTGCAGGTCCAGTTCCTCCTCCTAACATGGTTGTAATTCCGGAGGCTAATGCTGTCTCAATTTGTTGAGGACAGATAAAGTGAATGTGGGTATCTATTGAACCTGCAGTGAGAATATGGCCTTCTCCAGCTATTACTTCTGTTGACGCACCAATAACAATATCGACATTATCCTGTATATCAGGATTACCAGCCTTACCTATTTCAAAAATCATTCCATCTTTTATACCCACATCAGCCTTAATTATTCCCCACCAATCTACGATCAAAGCATTAGTTATTACGGTATCTACTGCTCCATCAGATCTTCTTACTTGAGACTGTCCCATCCCATCTCTAATAACTTTACCTCCACCGAATTTAACTTCATCTCCGTATGTAGTTAAATCCTTTTCTACTTCTATAAAAAGTTCGGTATCAGCAAGTCTTACTCTATCTCCAATAGTGGGTCCGTAAGTTTGCGCATAAGTATTTCTGTCAATTTTATAGGACATAATTTTAAGTATCTAAAGAGCCGTTAACCAATGAATTGAAACCATATGCAATTCTTAACCCTGAATAAGGAACTAATTTGACATCAGTTGTATCTCCAGGTTCAAATCTAATTGCTGTTCCTGCAGGAATGTCAAGACGCATACCAAGCGTTAATTCTCGATCAAAAATCAAAGCCTTGTTAGCTTCAAAAAAATGATAATGAGATCCAATTTGTACAGGTCTATCTCCAGAATTAGAAACTTTTACTGTTTTAACTTCCTTGCCAAGATTTAATTCGATTTCACCTTGTTCAGGAATTATTTCGCCAGGAATTAAATTACTCATAACTAGTTTATCGGATTGTGAATAGTAACTAACTTTGTCCCATCAGGGAAAACTGCTTCTATTTGGACTTCATCAACCATTTCAGGAATGCCCTCCATAACTTGTGATTTTGAAAGCCAAGTAGTTCCCTCTGACATTAATTGACTTACACTTTTTCCATCTCGAGCTCCCTCAAGAACTTGAAAACTCAAAAAAGCAATTGTTTCAGGATAATTAAGCTTAAGACCTCGACTAAGCCTTCTTTCAGCTAAGAGCGCAGCAGAAAAAATCAATAATTTATCCTTTTCTTGAGGGGAAAGATGCATAATAAAAAATTAATCTATAAATTCTTAAAAAAGGTTCTTTCTGAACATAATTAATAATTCATAGGATCTTGTAAAGGCCATACTCCTTGATATTTTGGCTCACAAAATCCACTAACAGACCTAATTTGTTTCCAAATACAAAAAAAACATTTCCTAGCTTCTTGAGAAGAACTCCCTAGGAATCTTACAGAGATTCCATTTTCAAGGATTCCAATAGATAAATTATTATCAGTTTCATTGAAAATCTTTTTTATATTTCCCACAAGATTATTTATTTTTGACGTAGAAAAATCTTTTTCGCAGATCCAAATTAAAGATCCAAAAACAGGCATATAATCCATACCTGACTTGGCAGCATAACTTGCCTTAGATAATTCAATTTGATCAACATATTCCCAATCATCATATAAATCATTATTTCTCATAATTTCTAATTTAGACCTAAAAACTCCACTCTCAATAGATTCTCCAGAAGAGGATCTTCCAAGTCTTATTAAATCAGTAAATAAAAAACTTGAAGTTTCTGAAATAGATACTTTAAAATTTTGCTCATATAAGCCATTTGCAAAGATAATTGTTTCTTGAGGGAGATATTCCAAATGAGAATTATCAAGAATATTTATGAGATTTTTTTGCTTTGAAAAAGTCCCTTTTGGATTGATTTTAGATATCCCAACTGATCCATATACTTTTTGAGCTGAAGAAGTAGTCAACAATACTTTAGATTTTTTTTCAAGATTTACCTCAAACTCAAGTAAATCGCCACCAACCAATCCACCTGCAGTATGCAGAACAGGTAAAATACATCTGCCCTCCTGATCATGAGTATGCTTTAATAACTTGTAAGGAGAAGTTGATTTAGATTTATAGATTGTTTTATCAACATTTCCTAAACTTGTTTTATTATTGAAAAAATTTAAGAAACAATTACCTTCCCAAGAAGTTTTAATCATAAATTGTTTTCTTTAATTACTAAATTAAAGTAACCAAAAATTTTGATTATGAGAATGAATAAACAAATTGTTGTAACTGATTGGATTAAGGAAAAACCGAAATTAGGATCATTTTTAAAACTTACCCTAAGTTCAGATGAAAGAAGAATCTTACGAGGAAAAAGATTAACTGATTGTGATCAAGAAATAATTTTACAATTACCTAGAGAGGGCAAATTAAATGATGGAGATATTCTTTCAACTAATGAGTCCAATTTTTATGTAGAGATAATTGCCAAAACAGAAAATTTAATTGAAATAAGTTCAAACTCTAAAATTGAACTTATTAAAACTGCTTATCATCTTGGAAATAGGCACGTAGAAGTAGAAATAGAAGAAGGCTTTCTTCTAACAAAAAGTGATTATGTTATTAACAATATGCTTCTTAATTTTAAAGTTGATGTAAAAAATACGAAAAAAAAGTTTTTTCCTGAAAGAGGTGCCCATAGCCATGATTAAAAGTCACTTATTAAAATATTTATTAATAAGTCCTAACTTACCAGTGGGAGGATTTTGTTATTCGGAGGGTATGGAGAGTTTTCTTCATAATAAAAATTTAACAGATTCGAATTCGGTAAAAGAATTAATCATAAGTGAACTAGAAATTGGTCAGATAAGATTAGATGCAAGACTTTTACTAGATTTTTTTGATATTTTCAATGAGATAAATGATTGCAAAAATTTAAAAGGTAATTTGCAAAAGCTAATGAGTTTGGATAAATGGATCCTCTCATCAAAGGACTCTCTCGAAATGAGAGAACAACAAATTCAAATGGCAAAATCTCTTTTTGATTTAACCAAAGAATTTGGATTTGAATATCTGTATGAAAATAATAAAAAAAGCTCCTGGTCATTAGCCTGGAGTTGGGCTTGTTATTGTTTTGAAATTACAAAGTTAGAAATGGTTGAGAATTTTTTCTATGCGTGGAGTGCAAACCAACTTAGTGCTGCGTTAAGAATTATTCCTATTGGTTCAACAAAAGCACAATTAATTCAGAGAGACTTATTAGCAATAATTTCAAAAGTTTCTAAAGAAATTATGGACAATGAAATTGATGACATTTATTTTGGCAATATAGGTTTAGCTATGGCACAACAAAATCATAATGACCTTTATACAAAACTTTTTAGAAATTAATTTATGAGCAGCAAATTGAGAGTAGGGATTGCTGGGCCTGTAGGTTCAGGAAAAACTGCATTAGTGGAGACTCTATGCTTAAGCATGAAAAAAAATTATGAGGTAGCAATTGTCACAAATGATATCTACACCAAAGAAGATGCTAACTTTCTAATAAATAAAAAAGTTTTAGAGGAAGGAAGGATAATTGGAGTGGAAACAGGAGGTTGTCCTCATACCGCGATAAGAGAGGATTGTTCATTAAATAAAAATGCAGTTTTAGATTTAGAAAATAAATATAATCCTTTAGATTTTGTTTTTGTAGAAAGTGGAGGTGATAATTTAGCATCTAGTTTTAGTCCAGAACTTGTAGATTTATCAATATATGTAATTGATGTATCTGCAGGAGACAAAATTCCTAGAAAGGGGGGACCAGGGATAACAAGGTCGGATTTATTATTAATAAACAAAATTGACTTAGCAGATAAAGTTGGTGCAGATTTAAATATTATGAAAAGTGATACTGAATTTATGCGAAAAGGGAAACCTTGGTTTTTTACTAACCTAAGTATCGGCAAAGGAGTTAAAGAAATAACTCAATTTTTAGAATCACATATACCCAACAATCGAAACTAGAAAAATGTTAATTAATAATATATTGGATTCCACAAAAAGTTACGACTGATACAAAACTAATCCTCACTCGTTTATAACTTTTACTTTATCCCCCTAATGAGGGTCAATTACCTAATTTATCCTAATTCATGAGAATTTCAAGGCGTATTTTGGCAGGTTTAGCTACTGCCTCACTTGCGGTCACCGCAACTTCGTGTGGTGGAGGCGGAACCTCCGGAAGTTTCGATGACACAGTAACCGTTGGTATTTTGCATTCGTTATCCGGAACAATGGCTATCTCTGAATCAACTCTTGTTGATACAGAAAAAATGGCTATTGAAGAGATAAATGCTGCTGGTGGTGTTACAGTTGGCGGCAAAAGCTACAAAATAGAATACATAGTTGAAGATGGTGCATCTGACTGGCCTACTTTTGCTGAAAAATCAAAGAAACTTATAGACCAAGACGGTGTTCCTGTCGTCTTTGGTGGATGGACATCTGCAAGTAGAAAGGCAATGTTACCTGTCTACGAATCAAAAGATGCGTTCCTCTACTACCCAATTCAATATGAAGCTCAAGAATGTTCTAATAACATTTTCTATACAGGAGCCACACCTAACCAACAATCGGAACCCGCTACAGATTTCATGTATAAGCGTTCTCCCGCAGCTGGCGGAGATTTCTTCCTTGTTGGTTCTGATTATGTTTTCCCAAGAACTTCAAACACAATCACAAAAGCTCAGGTAAAACAGTTAGGCGGTAAAGTCGTTGGAGAAGATTACCTTCCATTAGGAAATACTGAAGTTGCTCCAATTATCTCAAAGATCAAAAAGGCGCTTCCTGAAGGTGGAATAATCATTAATACACTTAATGGTGACCAAAACGTTGCATTCTTCAAACAGATTCAAGACGCAGGTATTACACCTTCGAGTGGCTACTACGTAATGAACTATTCAATTGCTGAAGAAGAGATTAGTACAATTGGTCCTGAGTTCCTTGAAGGTCACTACGGCGCTTGGAACTACATGATGTCTATTGATACTCCTGCATCTAAGAAATTTGCTAAAAGTTTCAAGGAAAGATGGGGAGCAGATCGTGTAGTAGCTGATCCTCAAGAATCTGCTTATAACATGGTTTACTTATGGAAACAAGCAGTTGAAGATGCTGGAACTTTCGACGACAACGCAGTAAGGGAAGCTCTAGTTGGACAAAAGTTTGATGCCCCACAAGGTCCAGTTGAAGTTATGCCAAACCATCACTTATCTCAAACAGTAAGAATTGGAGAGATTAATGCAGAGGGTGGCTTTACAATTCTTGAAGAGACAGGAGTTGTTCTTCCTCAAGCGTGGAACCAAAAGCATCCAAGCTCAAAAGGATTTGCGTGCGATTGGACAGATCCTTCAAAAGGAGAAAAGTATAAGCTTTAATTTAATTAAAACCTTTGCTTCAAAATAAAAGGAGGTTAACACCTCCTTTTATTTTATATAAACAAATAATTTCTTTTTCAAATTGGATTTACTTCTCGACAGTCTTTTTAATGGAGTTGCGATCGGATCTGTACTACTTGTTGCTGCATTAGGTCTTGCGATTGTTTTTGGTCTTATGGGTGTTATTAATCTTGCCCATGGAGAACTTATGATGCTTGGGGCTTACACAACATACGTTACACAATTAATTTTCAAAATACCTATATTAAAACCCTTCTACAATTCATACATAATAGTTTCAATTTTCCTTGCTTTTATTGTTAGTGGAGTAGTAGGCATTCTCCTGGAAAAAACTATAATAAGAAAGCTTTATGGAAGTCCACTAGAAACGCTTCTCGCCACTTGGGGCGTAAGCTTAATTCTTCAACAATTTGTAAGAAGTGTACCATTGGCTTATGGGACCGGTTTAGTTATAAGTCTTATAATTGGTTTATTTTTACCATCAACGTTTCCTCTAAAAATAAAAGAATCAATAAATTTCAAATATTTTAAATTTAGTTCTTGGATATTGGCTGCTTTAACTGGTGTTCTCACCGGTAGCGTTATTTCATCCACTGTAAGCAAACTAAGTAGAGCGAGTGCTCGAAATGTTGATGTAACAGCTCCCTCATGGATGAGAGGTCAAGTAGAAATTTTAGGAACTGCATTTCCTAAAACAAGATTAATGATCATTGTAATTACACTTATCTCTGTAATAGCAATAACATTATTTCTAAACCAAAGTGCTTGGGGGATGCGTATTAGAGCAGTTACTCAGAACCGACAAATGAGTGACTGCCTCGGTATATCTACTGAAAAAGTTGATATAATTACTTTCGGAATAGGATCTGGCTTAGCAGGAGTTGCTGGAGTAGCAGTATCACTATTAGGTTCTGTAGGACCAAATGTTGGCGGAAATTATATAGTTGGTTGTTTTATGGTTGTAGTGCTCGGAGGAGTGGGAAATTTATTAGGTACAGTACTTGCTTCCTTTGGAATAGGTATAATGACGGATTTAATTGGAGCTGGAAGGCTCTTATCAATATGGCCAAATATGCCTTTACCACTCTCAAACACCATCAACTTTTTTGCGACAACAAGTATGGCAAGAGTAATGATATTTGCATTAATAGTTATATTCTTGCAATTTAAACCTACAGGTTTATTTCCTCAAAAAGGCAGGATGGTGGAAAACTAATGTCTCTAAGTAAATTTAAATTTGATAAAAGAATAGTATTATCATTCTGGATAATATTAATAGCTCTAATTATTGCAGCACCAACCTTACTCCCTGTATTTAGACTAAATCTTCTTGGCAGATACTTATCTTTGTCCATAGTTGCTCTTGGTGTAGATCTTATATGGGGATATACAGGTTTACTAAGTCTTGGACAAGGTATATTTTTTGCATTAGGTGGATATTGCGCAGCAATGTATTTGCAAATAACCAGCTCTTCTGAATTCCCAAATAATATTCCTGAATTTTTTGCTTTATATGGTGTTGAAAAATTGCCTTTTTTCTGGGAACCTTTTAAATCCCCAATTTTCACCTTCTTCGCTATCTGGATAATTCCAGCATTGGTTGCGGGTTTAATTGGATTTCTTGTTTTCAGGAATCGAATCAAAGGAGTTTATTTTTCTATACTTACTCAAGCTTCTCTTCTTGTATTCTTTAATTTCTTTAATGGACAACAAAAACTTATAAATGGAACAAATGGATTAAAAACAGATGTAACACAACTATATGGTCAGATGGTAGGTTCTGAGTCCATGCAAAGAATATTCTTTTGGATAACGGCCATACTAGTAATAGCGGCATGGTTTTTTGCAAAGTGGGTAGTTAGAGGAAGATTTGGAAATATTCTTATAGGAATACGAGATGATGAACCAAGAGTTAGGTTTACAGGATATAACCCAGTTATATTCAAGACTATAGTATTTTCTATTGCTGGAGGTCTCGCTGGAATTTCGGGAGCTTTATATACTGTTCAGTCTGGAATAGTATCACCTCAATTCATGACAGTTCCCTTTTCTATAGAAATGGTTATATGGGTTGCTGTTGGAGGTAGGGGAACTTTATTGGGAGCAATACTAGGAGCAGTTTTCATCAACTACGCAAAAAGTCTAGTAAGTGAAGCTTTACCTGCTAGCTGGATGTTTATCCAAGGAGGGTTATTTATCTTAGTTGTAACAGCTCTGCCAGAAGGAGTTTTAGGATGGATTCAAGGAGATGGTCCTAGGAATCTTCTTCAAAGATTTGGTTTGAAAAGGAAGATTGAAACCTATCCAAGCTTAGAAGTTAACAATAAGGAGGGGAATAATGAATAATAAAGATCTTCTAAATTTAATAGATATTACTGTTAGTTTCGAGGGTTTTTTAGCTCTCAACAAACTTAATTTAAAGTTAAAGAAAGGAGAATTAAGAGCTGTAATAGGACCCAATGGGGCAGGTAAAACAACATTTTTAGATGTAATAACTGGAAAGGTTAAGCCAACAAAAGGTGAAGTGATTTTCAAAGGAAAATCTTTAGTAGGTAGAAAGGAGCATAAGATTGCTCGACTTGGAGTGGGAAGAAAGTTCCAAAGTCCAAGAATCTTCGAAAATCTAACAGTTAAAGAAAATCTTGAAATATCAGTGTCGACACCTAAAAGTCCCTTAAACCTTATAAATAAGAGTATTAAGGATGAGCAGCTTAATGAGATTGAACGTCTTATGAAGATTGTCAATTTAGCTCAAAAAGTTGATTCTAAAGCTGGTTCTTTATCACATGGCCAAAAACAATGGCTCGAGATAGCCATGTTAGTAGGACAAAAGCCAGATTTAATGTTAGTTGATGAACCTGTTGCTGGTTTAACTGATGAAGAAACTGATCTTACAGCTGATTTATTAAAATCATTATCAGGACAAAATACTGTAGTGGTAATAGATCACGATATGGAATTTATAAGAAGACTTGATAGTAATGTTTCAGTACTAAATCAAGGCACAGTATTATGCGAGGGGACAATGGAAACTATACAAAAGGACCAAAAAGTTATTGATGTTTATCTAGGAAGGCCTGAGGATTAGTTATGAAAAACTTATTGGAAATCAAATCATTGAATACATATTATGGCGAAAGTCATATTCTAAGGGATGTAGATTTAAATGTTCAATCAGGAGAAATGGTTTGTTTGATTGGAAGAAATGGAGTTGGAAAAACAACTTTATTAAAATCACTTATTGGTTTGTTAAGACAAAAAAAAGGCGATATTTATTTTATTGGCGAAAATATCAATAGAAAAGCACCTCATCAGAGGGCTAGGAAAGGAATGGCTTACGTTCCTCAAGGGAGAGAAATTATTCCATACCTATCAGTTGAAGAGAATCTTTTGTTAGGAATGGAGTCGCTGCCAGGAGGATTATCTAAGAACAAAAAAATAGATTCATTTATTTATGATCTCTTCCCAATCCTAAAAGATTTTCTACAAAGGAAAGGAGGAGATCTCAGTGGTGGACAACAACAGCAACTAGCTATTGCTAGAGCATTACTGGGCAAACCTAAACTACTTTTACTTGACGAACCAACGGAAGGTATTCAGCCAAATATAGTTTTAGACATAGAAAATGCAATCAATCAGATAATTAAAGATACAGGTATTGGTGTTTTATTAGTAGAACAACACTTGCATTTTGTAAGACAAGCCAATAGATATTATGCGATGCAACGAGGAGGTATTGTTGCTAGCGGAAATACTAGTGAGTTGAGTCAAGCAGTTATAGATAAGTTCTTAAGTGTTTAACTAAATTATTCTAGATTACTAAAAATTTTATTCATTTTTCACATCTTATTAGGTCAATACTGTTTGGATGTTCATTTATATACTTATTAAATTCCATTGCTAGTGTTCTAGCCTCGTAAGCGTCAGAGGCATAAAAACAATTTTCTAATCTTATATTTTGAAAATCACGGTAGTGCACTGTATATGGCTTCAACATATTAATTTTGTTAATTTTAATTTACTAAAAAGCAATTAAGCTATATCTCAACCATGCATATGTTCGTAAAATTAAAGCACTACTTTTGTTGTTATCAAAATATAT
>NZ_JNAO01000005.1 GCF_000760035.1 Prochlorococcus marinus str. MIT 9314 | reverse complement strand
CAGATTTATCTGTACCACACTTGCCCATGTAATCAGTGNAAGCACTGTATGTACAAGCTCCTGTGAATGCAGAACTAATGTCTGTATCAAAGCCAACTAGCATTGAAATTCCACCTACAGGGAAAGAGTAAGCAACTCCATCAACTTGTAAAGAAGAACCTGTATCGAACCCCAATGGGTCATCGGCTGTAGCTGCTGAATCAGAACCACTGTCAATAGCTATATCAAGAGAATCTTCTCCAGTAAAACTAGTTGAAAGACCTATGTTGAATTGATAAGCGGCTACAGTTTTTTCTGAAGTAGAATCACCATCGATAGCTCCGATAGATGCATCAACGCTGAAAGAAGCTGATGTTGTTTCTGAAAAACCACCAGCCTCAAAATTGTTTAATCTTGCTTCTAAACCATCTACACGGCTATTTGTAACCGCAAGTTCTTCAGCAGGGTTGAAGTCATTAATAGTAACTTCATTTGCAGTAGCAGACATAGGCGCAAGTAAGCCTAAAGTCGCAGGTGCTACTAGCAAGCTTTTGAAAAGCTTCATAAATTTCCTCACACGAAATTTAAAGTACACCTCAAGATAGAGTATTTTGGTATACAAAATCAAGTATTAACAGCTACATTTTTGAATAATTTGTGCCACTTTATAAAGTTATACATTCAGTTCCTTAATTTTATTAATTAAATTTCTCTTTTTTTTATCAAAATAATTGATTCAATAATCTATATTTTTTTAGAAATTTTGAAAGAAACTTTCTCTGTTTTGTATTTTTTCTTCTTTTTATTGTCTACTGCATCAACATACCATCCAGAAGCCTATCTAGTGTCAATTTCCTCGTAACTTTCTTTTTGATTTAATTTATTTAATGATTTCTTTTTATAATCCATAAATTCTCATGGTTTTAATATTAATAAAAAAAATATAGCATTTAAATATAATATGAGCAGTAAATTAATTTGATTAAAAATTTTAATATGATATTGAAAAAATTTTTTTAGATTTTATTTTCTTGAAATCTTTAGAAAAAAGAAAAAAAACTTTTATTTCCCTCAACAGAAAAAATAATTAGTTATATTTTTTTAAAAATAAACCTGAGGAGCACAAGGTCAAATGACTCATATCAATCTTTTAGTGAATTCTTTACCAAGAGATTTACTAGAATTCGTTTTTTTTCTTGCAGTTGGTTTCACAGCTGGATCAGTAGGAATCATTTAAATAAATCCGAAAATATCTTTTAATATTTTTCATAATTAATACTAAGGAAATAAAAATTTTTATATACATATCCATATATACAAAATTATTATTACTATGTTTATTCCTCTCTTCACAATATCTCCAATTAGTATGAATTAACTTCACGGGAATATGAATTTTTAACCTACTTCTAAAGTTTATTCAGTTAAAAAATAGTTACTAAGATCATTTTCTGTCCTAAAAATGATTTTTTATAAAATATTTAGTAATTTAGTCTTTTATAGATGACTGTTATGAACTAAGATCTTATGAGCGGGGCGTGGCGCAGCTTGGTAGCGCGGGTGCTTTGGGAGCACTAGGTCGCAGGTTCGAATCCTGTCGCCCCGATAGTCATAGCAGTCGATCTCAGCAATACCAAAAATCAGTCTCATTGTATCCGTGGAATTTTCCGTGGATTATGTCGAAATAGCAATAAAAAATCCACGGAAGTTCTCGGCTTGTGTGAGTCTTTCTTATTGAAATCTGCCAACTTTAGCGGAAAAAATCAGAGCAAATATCCAACATAGAAAAAATAATATTATCAAAAGGTTCATTTAGAAAGGTTTTATTTTTTTAGTAAACATCCTTAAACTAAATTTTTTAAAAAGATTTTTTCTTTAACTTTACTTAACCATAGGTAAATATTATTTATTGAATAACAACAGAGGGAATGTTTAAATACAGGGAATTCATTGCTCAAATCAAATATAAAGAAGTAATATCTTCCCCTGTATATTTTATTCCTGTTTTGCTTCTATCCATAATGATTATTATTGAAGGTTTTCACATCTTTAATCACAAACAAAATTGCAAAACTAAAGCTGAGTGGATGGAACAATCAGGAATGACTTATGACAGGGAATCAGAAGTTAATTAATAAAATCTAAAATATAATTTATTCGCAGCAACGTTTTTTATTTGAAGAATAATCTGTCAAAGAAGTTATCCATTCCTTGATCAAAAAGAGAGCTTCTTTCTTTAGGCTGTAATACACCCATCTACCTTCTTGTCTGTCTGAGATAAGACCAGCTTCCTTCAAAATTTTTATGTGATATGAAATTCTGGATTGAGATAACTTAGTTAATTTCATAATATCGCAAACACAAACTTCTCCCTCCATCATTAGGTCTATTATTTCTAGCCTAAAAGGATCAGAAAATGAAACCATCAACTTAGATATATCTTCTTTTTTTACTTTGCTAATATTTTTTAACAATTTTAAAGTAATTAAATTTTCCTAAATATAGCTTAAATAAAAAAGATTTCATTAATCAAAACAACTTGATACATCAAAATATTTTGATGTATAATTAATATAGAAAATTTCAACAGTGATGAAAATTGGAATTAATGGTTTTGGAAGAATTGGCAGATTAGTTTTCAGAGCATTATGGGATAGAGCTGATATAGAAATAACTCATATAAATGAGATAGCAGGAGATTCGAATGCTGCTGCGCATTTACTCGAATTCGATTCAGTCCATGGTAGATGGGTGAAAGATATAAAGGTTAAAGAAGAAGAAATAATAATTGATGGAAAGAAATTAACCTACACATCTTTTAAAAATTACCTTGATGTTCCTTGGGAAAAATCTTCTGTAGATATTATTTTGGAATGTACAGGAAAGAATAAAAAGCCAGACAAACTAAATCCCTATTTTGATACTCTTGGGATGAAAAGAGTAATAGTAGCTTGTCCAGTCAAAGGAATTGTTGCAGAAGCTGAATCACTGAATATTGTTTACGGTATAAATCAAAGTCTTTATGACCCTACCAAACATAAATTAGTAACTGCAGCATCCTGCACTACAAATTGTTTAGCTCCGATAGTAAAGGTAATTAATGAAAATTTTTCTATTAAACACGGTGCTATTACAACTATTCACGATGTAACGAACACTCAAGTTCCTGTAGATTTTTATAAAAGTGATCTGAGGAGAGCAAGAGGATGTATGCAAAGTTTAATACCTACTACCACTGGATCTGCTAAAGCTATCGCTGAGATCTTTCCAGAATTAAAAGGAAAATTAAATGGACATGCAGTAAGAGTTCCTCTACTTAATGGTTCTTTAACAGATGCAGTTTTTGAATTAAATAAAGAAGTGACAACTGAACAAGTGAATATGGCACTAAAGGAAGCTTCAGAAACTTATTTAAAAGGAATTCTTGGCTACGAAGAAAGACCTTTAGTTTCTGCAGATTATGTAAATGACTCTAGAAGTTCAATAGTTGATAGTTTATCAACGATGGTTGTTAATTCAAATTTATTAAAGATATATGCTTGGTATGACAACGAGTGGGGTTACAGCTGCAGACTTGCAGATCTTACTGAATATGTAATCAAAAAAGAGATTTAATTTATGTCTTTATGAAGTTATCTAATATTCAACAATATAGTGTTGTAACAGCAAACTATTGGGCGTTCACGCTTACTGACGGCGCATTAAGATTATTAGTTGTTGGTCACTTTCATGAGCTAGGTTACACAACTCTACAAATTGCTTTACTTTTCCTTTTTTATGAGTTTTTTGGAATAATTACTAATCTTTATGGAGGCTGGATAGGAGCAAGATATGGATTAAGGCTTACTTTATGGATTGGGACTATCCTGCAAATCATCGCTCTTTTTATGCTTATTCCAGTTAAGGAAGATTGGCCGGTAATTTTTAGTGTCGCATACGTTATGGTTGCTCAAGCAGTTAGTGGAATAGCAAAAGATTTAAACAAAATGAGTGCTAAAAGTGCTGTTAAGACAGTAGTCCCAGAGACAAATGATGGCAATGATACTGGCCAAAAACAACTTTTTAAATGGGTTGCTATTTTAACTGGATCTAAAAATGCTCTTAAGGGAGTTGGTTTTTTCTTGGGTGGACTTTTATATAAGTTATTTGGATTCAATAATGCTGTAGGAATTATGGGTTTTGGACTCTGCTTAGCCTTTTTATTGACATTAATTTTACCTGGAGAAATTGGCAAGATGAAAACCAAACCAGCTTTTAATGATCTTTTTTCAAAATCAAATGCCATAAATATTCTTTCTGCAGCAAGATTCTTTCTTTTTGGAGCAAGAGATGTTTGGTTTGTTGTAGCTCTTCCAGTATTCCTAGATATGGCATTTGGTTGGGACTACATGGAAATAGGATTATTTCTTGGGGCCTGGGTAATAGGTTATGGAATTGTTCAGGCTTCTGCTCCAGCAATTAGAAAGATATGGGGCCAGAAAGAAAGTCCAGATCGTAAAGCTATCCAATTTTGGAGTGCCGTATTAATGGTAATACCATCTTTGATAGGAGTCGCATTATGGAGAGAAAGTTCTCCATCAATAGCAATAATTTTAGGACTTACTATTTTTGGATTTGTTTTTGCAATGAATTCCTCTACACATTCTTATATGATTTTGGCCTACTCTGATAATGAAAAAGTCAGTTTAAATGTTGGCTTCTATTACATGGCAAATGCTGCTGGAAGACTAGTTGGAACATTACTATCTGGCTTACTATTTATGATTGGGAGAAATCCGAGTATTGGTCTTCAATATTGTCTTTATTTTTCATCACTTTTAATATTCTTATCTTGGATTTCGAGTCTTAAATTACCATCAATCAAACAAAGCTTATCAGCTACATAAAGACTAATTTTTAGGAATTAGAATATTTTAATGGCAAAAATATCCTTAATTGAACTTGCAAAAACTTTCCTAAAAATTGGTATTTTAAGTTTTGGAGGACCCTATGCTCATATTTCCTTATTCGAAGATGAACTTATAAATAATAAAAAATTGATATCAAATCAATCTTTTGAAAAAGGTATTGGATTATGTCAAATACTTCCAGGACCAATATCTACTCAATTGGCAATATATATAGGTCTTAAAATCAATGGTTATCTTGGTGGATTGATATCAGGTATAAGTTTCATTATCCCAGGATTCATTTCAGTATTAGCTCTTAGTTTTTTTTGGCAAATTGGTTCTGGATCAAAATTCTTAACAGATTTAATTTATTTTAATCCGCCTATTATTGCAGGGATAATTTTTTCATTCTCATTAGTTCTATTAAAAAAAAGATTAAAGTTTGATCGAATATTATTCTCCAGCTCAATATTATTTCTACTTATATTTGCTAAATATAATAGTATTCAATTTCCACTCATAACAATTCTTAGTATTGCAGGATTGATAAATATATTTTTAAAGAAATTCAAAAATATTTTTTATAGCTTGGTCCCTTTATCTATATTTTCAACAACCTCATTTTTGATTAGCTCGGTATTTTTAGATATATCAAAGTTTTATAATTTTTTAAGAGAGTCTATAACCTCAAAGTTTTTAGTAGATTACCTTAATCTGTTTTTTTTCTTCTTTAAATCGGGACTTTTTATTTTTGGAGGTGGATTAGTAATCATTCCTCTTATGAGTGATTATGTTATCTCGCAAGGATGGTTAACAAATAATGAATTTATAGATGGAATAATGATTAGCCAAATAACACCTGGTCCTGTCTTATTAATTACAAGTTTTATTGGATATAAAGCAGGGTTTTCGATCGGAGGAATAAATGAAGCTTTAAAGTATTCATTTATATCAACTTTTGCAATTTTTTTACCAAGTTTTATATTGATTTTTGTTTTTGGAAAAGGCTTTATAAAAAACAGAATTAAATCAATTAATTACTTTATCGAAGGAGTGATCAATACAATTCCTGGAGCAGTTATTTTCTCTGGATTTAATTTAATTGAAGATAGTTTTTCATCAAAATTCTTTTTAATTAGCTCTATTTTTATAGTTTTAATCTCCACACTATTATCTTTTTTAAAAATAGTTCCAACATACATACTCATTCTTTTTTCTTTAATATTAGGCTTGTCAAAATATTTGTTTGCATAAAAAAAAGGAGGAAATAAATTCCTCCTTTTAAATATTGTCTTACGGTTTATTTACCGATTCTTTTTACAGCAGCTCTTGACTTCTCAAGAATATCTCCTTTTAAGGGGACAAATCCAAGTGATGGAGCTTTATCTTGATACTCATCACTTAATAATGTATTAAAGGCTTGTTTGATAGCTTTAGTGTTTCTACCATTACCCTCTTCATAAGCAAGTATCCATGTTAATGAAGCTATAGGGTATGCTCCTTTTGCAGTTGGATTAGGATTTTTACCAGCAAGATTTTCATCTAGAGTAATACCATTAAGAGCCTTAGCTCCTGCTTCTACAGATGGTTTTAGAAACTCACCTGAAAGATTCTGAAGTGCAGCAGCTTTGACATTACCTTTTATGTAAGACTGGTTAACATAACCAATTGCGCCTGGAGTGTTTTGAATAACACCCGCAACACCAGAATTACCTTTTGCTCCAACACCTGCTGGCCACTTAACTGATTTACCAGTTCCTAGTGTCCAAGTTTTTGAAAAAGCTTCCATAGAGTTTGTAAAGGCTTTAGTTGTACCTGATCCATCAGAACGATGTGCCCAAGTTAACTTACCTGATTTACAGCCTAATTCTTTCCAATTTTTAACCATACCCATAGCAACCCTTACTGCTTGCTCTTGAGTAAGTTTCAAATCACAATCATAGTTATAACCAAAAGCAATAGTTCCTCCAACCATAGGAATCTGAACTAATCCTCTTGTTACCTTTGCTATATCTTTAGCCTTCATAGGATCATCAGAAGCACCAAAGTTTACTGTCTGATCAATAAAAGCTTTTCTTCCAGAGCCTGAACCAACAGCTTGATAGTTTACTCTTGGCCCTCCTGAAGTGGCTAAATCTTTGAACCAACGAGTGTAAATTTTGGCAGGAAATGATGCTCCAGCACCACTTAATCTTGTTCTAGCAGAAACACTTGTGCCAGGAACACTTGTACCAGCAGCAATGGCTACTGCAGAAGTGAAAACCAAAGCTTTCTTAGCTATGTTCATGGATGTCATGATTAAATGAAAGACTACATATATATAGCACCGAATTTATACACAAATACTCATTAATTAAAATTTTATCCTGTGGTTAATTAGTTCTTAACCCTTTCTTAAACTAATTCTTAGTTAGAGCTTTTTTCGTTTGGTTTTGAAAATATTTAAAAATAAAATTAGATTAATTTTAAACTTTTGTACGAGAAAATTGAAAATTTTTTTATTTACTTTAAAAACAATTTAAGTTCCTTTTAAATTTTGTTTTAGGACTTTATTTCTTACCCGTTTCTTAACTTTTATTCGTTCTCATAGATTTTGGATATTTATCCATTATTTACGTGTTGAGGTTCATGAAACTTTTTCAAAAATTAATTGCTGCTCCTGCCATCATTTCTATGGCATCAGGTTTTGCAGTAAATGCAGCTGAGATCAATTCAACAGATCTTAGTGATTATGCAAATTCTAACAATTTAGTATCTTTAGGTGATTTCAAATCAGATACTTTATTCCCAGGGGATTGGGCTTACGATTCATTAAAGGATCTTACAAATAGCCCAAAATTTAATGGTAACTCAGTTTCTCGTTTAGAAGCTGCTGCTGAATTAAGCAATCTAATCGCTGGTGGTGAAGGCTTAATGAACGGAGCTGCAATAGGTAGGCTAAGTGATGAGCTTGGCTCTGAGTTGGCAATTATGAAAGGAAGAGTTGATGGCCTCGAAGCACGTGTTAACGGCATTGAAGCTGGTTCTTTCAGTGATACAACCACTATGAGTGGTTCAGCTGGCTTTTTAATTGGTGCTGAATCTCTTAATGGAGATGCTAATGAAGCTGTAATGGCGGAATATTTCTTTGAAATTGATTTAAACACCAGTTTCACTGGTGAAGATAAACTTAATATCGAACTTGAAACCGGAAATCACCCAGGTGTTGGTGTTGGTAAGGATAAAGAAGGTCTTGACTGGGGTTCAGATAAAGGAGACTCTCTTGCAGTTTCTGACTTAAACTATACATTCCCATTAGGAGGATGGACAGTTGCAGTTGGAGATTCTATGGATGCTTCTAAGACATGGCCTAATGCTTGTGCAGTCAATAACATGGTTGATAATTTAGGTGATTGCGGAGCTGCTAACTCTGTTGACTTAAGTGGTGATGTATCACTTAGTGCTTCTAAAGAATTTGGCGATGGCTGGGAAGTTGGTCTTGGTTTGTCAGCTGATTCAGGAGAAACATCTAGAGGTATTTTTACCAAAGAAGGTGATGACTATTACGGAATCGCTCTTGGTTACGAGACTGACACCTATGGTTTCACAGTTGCTTATTCTATGAAGGAGAGCACTAACTTAGATACAGCAGGTGGTACACTTGAAGCGTGGGATGCTGCTGATACTCAAACTGATTCAACATACTACGGTTTAGTTGCTTATTATTCTCCTGAGACAACTCCATTAACAATTAGTGGAGGTATCGAGCTAACTGATGTAGAAGGCACTAATACTGACAAAACTCAATGGACAGTTGGTGTTTCAACAGATGTTGGAGAAGGAACACTTTCTGCAACTATTGGAACAAATGGTGCTATAGCAGACAATGCTGCTGAGGAAATGGCTTATGATCTTTCATATGAGTATCCAATCAACGATAGTATGTCAATAACACCATTTGTTTATATCGTTGAGGAATCAGCTGCTAATACTGATGATGCAGTTGGCTTAGGAACTTTTGTCTCATTCTCCTTCTAATTAAATTAATTAGAAAATCTTACACACATCAAAAGGCCTACTATTATGTAGGCCTTTTTTGTTAATCTTTTATACTTTAAAAAATTTTTAATGAACATTTTTCCTGTCTTCCCTTCGCTAATTATTAGAGAAAAAATAAAAGATTATGATAAATACAAAGATGAGCTGATTCTATATTCTTATGAACAACAAAAAAAAGATCCAGATGGCTTGAAAAACAGTAAAAATCTTGGATGGCAGTCTCAACATAAATATGCAAATTCTCAAAATCCTGTATCTTCAATAGTAATAAATTTAATTAAAAGTATCCTCAATAATAAAAACATTTTTAATATCAAAGATCTTTCAAAAGCAAGGATGCAAATGTGGATAAATATTAATAAGCCTGGGCAACTTAATAATAGACATGATCATCCAGGATCAGATTTATCTGGCGTTTTTTGGGTAAAGAGTTTAAAAAAAAGCGGGGATTTAATGTTTTATTCTCCAAACTATATTTCACAATACAATCAAATGAATTCAATAAAAGATGAAATTGGTAAAAAATTGTTTTCCACGAGAAGTATTGCATTTGAACCAATTGAGGGTGGGCTTGTTCTATTCCCATCTGACTTATCACATGCGGTACAAGAAAATAATTCAGATGAAGATAGGATCTCAGTTGCTTTCAATATTGATTTGAGAAATTGCGTAACATAGATTTCTTCGCATTTTCTAGATGAATTATCTAAAAAAAGCTTACTTTCTAATTTTGCTCATGATTTTATAAAAACTTTTTACAAACATTGGGCACAGGTTTTGTGGCCCTTTTTATCATTTCTATAATTTTAAAACCTTAATTTGTTCTTAATAAATTTATTTTTTATCCTTAACTTTTTAAAGGGAGCATGAAGTTGTATTTCCTTATGCACTAAATGAAAAAAACCCTAGCTGCTGCAAGTTTTTCTGCATTACTTGCAATCGTCGCCTCCTCTACAAGTAGCGGATTTGCAAATTGGAATACAAAATATTGGGCAAATGAAAAAAACTTTAACAGAATTTCTTCTTTTAATGTAAGTGATAATTTACCAAAAGGATCAAAATCTACCACCAAAACTTCTTCAGAAGTTGTTACAGCATCAGAAGATGGTAAGACTTTGATTTATACAGATAGCGATCTAGGAGTGGTAGGTTTAGTTGATATCTCAGACCCTGCAAAACCTAAAGCATTGGGAGTTGTTGAACTGGAAGCAGAACCAACTGGAATTGCAGCACTTGGAAACAATGCTTATATAGGTTCAAATACATCTGAAAGTTATACAAATCCTTCAGGAGCATTAGTTCAATACAATTTAGAAACAAGAAAAGCAGTAAAAGAATGTGATTTAGGTGGGCAGCCTGATAGCGTTTTTGTTTCACCAGACGGGACATTTCTAGCTGTCGCTATAGAAAATGAGAGGGATGAAGAATATAAAAATGGATTTATCCCTCAAATTGATGACAATGGCATTCAAATTAATCCTGCAGGTTATGTTTCTCTTGTGAAGTTAAACAAAAGAGGAAAAATACAATGTAACTCAATTAAAAAAGTAGATTTAACAGGCTTATCCGAAATAGCTCCTTTTGATCCCGAACCAGAATTCGTTGCTATTAATGATCTTGGTGAAACAGTTGTCTCTCTTCAAGAAAACAACCATCTTGCAGTAATTGATAAAGATGGAAATGTAATATCACATTTCTCTGCAGGAGTTGTAAAACAAATGGCAGGAATGGATACAAAGAAAGATGGAGCACATAAATTTAAAAGCAAACTAAAGAATGTAAGAAGAGAACCCGATGGTCTTACTTGGATTGATAATGATCATTTTGCAACAGCAAATGAAGGCGATTACAAGCATATTGATCCAAATCAGGCAAAAAGAGGTGGTTCAAGATCCTGGACTATTTTTAAAAAAGATGGAACAGTAGTTTATGAAGATGCAAATAGACTAGAAAGAGCAATTGCACAAATAGGTCATTTCCAAGATGGGAGAGCAGGTAAAAAGGGAGTAGAACCTGAGTCAGTTACATATTCAAAAATTAATGGGACGCCCTATTTATTTGTTGGTGCTGAACGAGCTGGGATAGTAGCTGTTTACGATATCACAGAACTAAATCAACCTTTGCTTACTCAATTACTTCCATCAGGCATTGGACCAGAGGGATTTGTCGCAATTCCAGAGAGGGGATTAATTGCCTCAGCAAATGAAAAAGACTACAACAAAAAAGAACCTGGTTTATCTTCTCATGTGACTATTTATCAACTACAAGATGCTCCTGCTTCATACCCACATTTAACAAATGAAAATGGCCTTGAATTTGTATCTTGGGGTGCGATAAGTGGAATGGTGGCTGGTGATGACGGTAAAATTTATGCTGTAAATGATGGGACTTTTAAAACTCAGCCAAGAATTTACGTTATTGATCCTTCATCTTCCCCAGCACTATTAGAAAGAGCTATAGATATAAAGCTAGATGGTAAGACTGCATTATTTATGGATCAAGAGGGTATTACTACTGATGGTAATGGTGGATTCTACATTTCTACTGAAGGAATCAAGAAAAAGCTAGATGAACATCCTCCTGCAATCTACCATGTAAGCTCAGATGGTGAAATTTTAGAGAAGATAACTCCACCACCTTCATATCTTAATTATGCTAAAAATCCTGGTTTTGAAGGCATAACAAGGAATGGGGATATTCTTTATATTGCTCAACAGAAGCCTTGGGGTGATGATACTTTCAATACTACTAAGATCCTTTCCTATAATTTAAAAACCAAACAGTGGGGGGCCGTAAATTATCAATTAGATAGGATCAAAAAAGGTGGCGTTGGCATTTCAGAATTGACTTACCATGACGGGGCACTTTATGTAATCGAAAGAGATAGTTTCTATGGAAAGAAAGCAAAATTGAAAGCTATATATAAAGTAGATTTAGATGATGTTATTTTCGAAGGTCTTCAGACTAATATTCCTCCCAGACTTTATCCTTTAGTTGAAAAAGAGTTAGTTACTGATCTAAAACCAGTAATGCAATCTACGGGTGGTTTTATCCTTGAAAAGGTTGAAGGTTTAGCAATAACAAGCGAAGGGCAAGCATGGATTTCAACTGACAACGATGGGACTGGAAAGAAATCAACTGGTGAAACTCTTTTCCTAAATATTGGAAAAATCTAGTTAAAACTTCTAAAAAAAAGCCACCATATATAAATGGTGGTTTTTTTTTGCAATTCTTATAATTAAAAAAAGTTAAATCATGAAATACCTAATATTTATTATTTTATTCATCGCCCCAGTTAAAGCTGAAACAAAATATTATTGGCAGGGTGTCAGGCATTATTTAAATCGACCCAAACTAATGATAGAAGCATGCAAAGATATGAAAGAAGAAAATGACATTGGAACATCTGCTTTCGAGAGTATGTACATGCCAACATTACCTGATAGGCTTTGGTTAGCTATTGGCAAAAGAGATTCTTATTGGGCAGATGACTCCAAAGAAGGAAGCATTCTTTTTACAAGAGAAGGGGTTTTGAATTTAAAAAAATTTATTGCAGAAAAATCATGTCCTAATATTTTTTAAATTTTCCCTATTAATCTGTATTAAGACACGGAAAGATAGTTTCAATAATCGCTCCACCATCTTTATGATTAAATGCCTTTATAAAACCTTTATTGTTATTAATTATTTTTTTTGTAATTGAAAGACCTAAACCACTTCCACTTTTCTTAAATTTAGTCCTTGATGGATCCCCACGATAAAAACGAGAAAAAATGTCATTTGATTCATTTTCTTCTAATCCAATACCTTTATCTCTAACTCTTATAACAACAGAGCTATCTCTCTTAAAAATTTCAATTTGTATGCCCACTTTTGTTGGGGAATAACGAATAGCGTTATCTAAAATATTTATAAATGCTCTTTTTAAATTTTCAATATCCCCAGATATATAATATTTTGTTGGAGAAAATAAATTTATTTTTATATCCTTTTTTTCTGCAAGCGGTTTTAGTGTTTGCCAAGATTCCATAATCAAATCTGAAACAGATATTTTTTTGTTTTTATTAAAATCTTCGCTACTTTCTAGCTTAGAAAGCTCTAAAGTCTCTTCGGCCATTCTTCTTAATCTTTTTGACTCTTTCTTAAGTCTTTTAACAAGATACATATCCTTTTTTGATACTACTGATTCAAGTCTTTCCCCAATTAAGATAAGTGATGTAAGAGGGGTTTTCAGTTCATGAGACACATCATTAATTAATTGATTTTGTCGTTTTTTTATCGATTCAATTGATAATTTACTTTCCAATAATATTAAATAATTCTTTTTTCTTCCTCTAACAATATTTACCGAAATGGGTACTCCCGCAATTTTGAAATCAAGGTTGAATGGGAAATCTTTTTTTCTTAAATATAGAATTTTATTACTAAGTACTTCAAGCTCATTAATATCATTAATTGCTTTTCCAATAACATCTTTATACTTGATAACCCTAATAAGAGATAAAGCTTTCTGATTGATAAATTTTATTGTTAGATCAGATGATAAGATTATCCACCCTTGCGATGAATAATCTAGCCAAGACAACACTTCTTGAGGTCTAATTTTATCAAATGGGAAATCAATAGTTTTTTTATACTTATTTTTATCAACTTCAAATTTTTTTTCTTTTGATTGAGAAAAATGCTTGACTTTTTTTTTCCACTTCTGATGTAAAAAAAATAATACTTCTTGTAGTGTTTTCATTTTCATCCAAACTTATAGCCAAAACCTCTAACAGTTTTAAGAAACTTTGGAGCAGAGGGATCTTCTTCTAATTTCTCTCTTAACCACCTAACATGAACATCTACGGTTTTAGTATCACCAATAAAGTCAATTTCCCATATTTTTTCAAGTATTAAATCCCTTGACCAAACTCTTTTTGGATTTTTCATAAATAACTCTAATAATTTAAATTCTTTGGGAGATAATGTTATTTCTTTATCAAAAGAAGTTACCCTGCATTCTTCCAAAAACATTTTTATATGATTAAACTCGAGAACAGTTTTTGATTTTTCTATATATTTTTTATTACGTTTAGATCTTCTTATTAAGGCTCTTGATCTAGCAATTAATTCATTTAAACCAAAAGGTTTTGTTAAATAATCATCTGCACCAACCTCTAATCCAAGAACCCTGTCTGATTCATTATCTTTAGCACTCAAAATTAATATGGGTGTATAGTCTTCGTCATTTCTTATTTTTCTGCATAACTCTAATCCATTTAGTCCTGGCAACATTAAATCTAGAATTATTAGGTCAACATCTTTTTTAATATCATTATTAATAAAATCTAAGGCACTTAAACCGTCTTTGAAACTTAATACTCTAAAACCTTCGCTGCTCAAGGTTTCAGTGACTGTAAGCCTAATACTCTTATCATCCTCTACAAGAAGAATTCTTGAGTCTTGCAAACTTTTATGATCTTTAATAGCCATTTAAAGTTCTAACAATTTTATTTTATATAATCAAAATTATTTGATCTAATTATTTCATAATTAATTTACATTGAATTATTATTTTTTTTCATTTAATCTTATTTCCTTTTTAATTTTCCCTTAAACCCTTTTATCTATATTTAGATTGTCTCTTTAATCTTCCTCACACAAAATTTTAAAGAGACAAATTTATTGAATTTAATAATAGATATTAAAACTAATATCCCATCGAAGCGTAATAATAATCGTCATCTTCATCTATATTTGTCACTACCCATTCTGGCGGAAAGTCACCAATTTTTACATATTGATAAAGCTTATCAACATCTGGATCGTAATAAGTATCGTTGATTTTTGGATCTTTGACTACTTTGCTTGGATGCATAATAAAAATTATTTCTACTCTTTTTTATAGATTATTTAGTTTAAAGCAGCTTTAAATCTCATTTAAATATTTTCATTTGATCTAGTTGACCTAAGACTAATTTAACTTGTAATTAGTCTTGATTGTTTTAATTACCGATTTTTTAGGATCTTTATTTGGATAACAATTAACAATTCTATATTTACCACCTTTTCTATCTGTCTCAACGAGAGTAAATTGAACAAATTTTTCTTTTTCAACATTTGAAAAATCTTTGACTTCTATTTTGATGATTTCTTCATTTTCACTTTCAATTATTCTGGATTTACCTCCACAAAGACGAACAGCAGTTTCTTTAGTTACATAAAATAATTTTTTTTCATCAGTAAGGGATGATTCACCTTTCGTGATCGAAATTTCATCTTTTGTAATGGATAAATCATCTTGGGTAATGGATAATTCGTCTTTTGGACTACAAGAAGTAATAATAATGATAGATAAAACTAATAGCTTTTTCATGATTTTTTAGATGATAAATTCACTAATAATTTCTTCTAATTGACTTTTATTTAGTTTAATAAGATAGTTTTGGATTTCCTTTCTAAATAATCTATCTTCAACTCTTTTAGTTTGAAGAATCGAAAGAGTGATAAAGTTAACAAGTTGTTTTTTATCCATATATATTTTCTAAATCCCTATTGTTAAATCATATTTAAATTTTGATTAAGCTAAGAAATAACAACAAATATCTATTTTAGAAATTTAAGCCATTTAAAAAAAAATTATTTTTTACTTAATAACTTCTTAATCCAATTATTTTAAATTAAAGTCATCTTCTATATTTTTACGCCTTGAATATTGAAGACAATCATATAAAAAAAATAATAAATGATTATAAAAAATTCACCTTCTCCCAAAAACTCAAATCAAACCCAAGAAATAGGGCATATCAAATATTCTTATAAAGAAAGTTTTAAAAGAGAAAATAAATCTTTTTTGGATGATTCGGAATTTATTGAAAATTACAATAACGCCCTTAAATCACCACAATCAAGAAGATTGTATAAAGATACAGAAAATGAAGTCTATCCAGACACAATCATGGTCCAAGAAATTTTACCTCTAGATAAAATTTCTATTTGAAATCCTTTCACTTAAGAACAATTTTTTAAGATTTTTTACCTACACTCAATAGAAAAACATTTTTCTGGGGGGACTAGATCTTAAAAAACTACTTAATTATTAATCATCCTCATCATCCTCATCAATACTAGAAGTTATTAAACTCTTTTTTGCAAGATTTTCAGAACCATTATTTATTACTTCTTCGTCAGTTTCTTTAACTGCCTTCTCAATTTCTTTTTGAAACTCTCCAGAAGCTTGTTGCAAGCTTTTCAATGTTTTTCCAATTGAACGTCCTAGTTCTGGTAGCTTTTTAGGTCCAAATATTAAAAGAGCTAAAACAAAAATTACAGCAATTTCTGGAATTCCAACCCCAAATATATTCATGTTTTCTGCCTAATTATTTTGTTTTTATACATTATCCAATTGCTCTCCCATTATTTCTTGTGATGGCAATAACTGTAGACCTTGGAACGCTATTACCTCCATCAGGGAAATGACAACTATCTGGATTTTTTTCTCCAGGATGTTGTACACCTACAAACATTGTCTTCTTATCGGAACTCCAAGTTATGCCAGTAATTTCACATTCTTTGGGACCAACAAGAAATCTACTAATTTCTCCTGTCCTTGGATTTGCACAAAGCATTTGATTATTTCCCATTCCTGCAAATTTTCCAGAATTACTATATTTACCATCTGTCTGAATCCACAAATTGCCTTTAGAGTCAAAGGCGATCCCATCAGGCGAATTAAACATATTATCTTTGTTTATATTTTTTGAACCTTTGTATAATCCTTCTGCTGTTTCAGGGTTTCCAGCCATTACAAAAAGATCCCATTTGAAATCTACTGATGCATGATCTGAATTGCTAGGTGTCCATCTAACTATCTGTCCGTAAGGATTATTTTCCCTTGGATTTACTGCGTTAATTGGTTGATTATCTTTAACTCCTCTATTTTTGTTATTGGTTAAGGCACAGTACGCTTCTACTTTTTTTGGATTAACAGCGACCCACTCAGGTCTATCCATAGTTGTAGCTCCAACTTTAGTAGCTGCGAGTCGTGTGAAAATTGCGATTTCAGGCTCACTCATTCCAGATTCTTTTAAATTTATCCATTTACCTGTTCCATCATCATTAAAAACAGCAACAAATAACTCTCCCTCAGTTAATAAATCGTAGTTAGAAGAAGCACCTTTTTTATATTTTCCTTTGGATACGAACTTATATAGATGCTCACCTCGTTCATCATCTCCCATATAAGCAACAACTTGTCCATTTTTAGAAATAGATACTTCACAATTCTCATGCTTAAACCTACCCATTGCAGTATGTTTCCTTGGCATTGATTGTGGCTTTGAAGGGTCAATTTCAGTTATGTATCCGTGCCTATTAACTTCGTTTGGATTCTTAACTAAATCAAATCTATCTTGATTCATAACCCAGTTATAACCTTTGTCTTTTGTCTTTAGACCATATCTTGCTTGTTCTGGGGGGATAGAGGCGGATGGATTGGAAGGTGAAGAAAAGTAACCATGAAAATTTTCCTCGCAAGCTAGATAAGTTCCCCATGGAGTTCTTCCGTTCCCACAATTATTGAAAGTACCTTTTGCAACTTTTCCGGTTAGATCCTCATCAGTTTTCATTAAATAGAACCCAGCTGCTGGTCCATCTAAAGCTATTTTGGTATCACCTGTAATTTTCCTGTTGTAAAGTGAATCTTTTTTTATTTTCCATTTTCCTAATTTCTTTTCTATTTCAAAAATAGAAACTCCATGCGAAGCAATTCCTTTGCGTACGTCATCAGATGTTTCTGGTAATCCGCTAGCTCTATTTCCATAAATTATTTTCCTATTGCAATATTCATTATTGACTGCAAGAATTGATTTCTCCTCAATATCAAAGAGGCTCATGCCATCATTATTATCCCCAAAAGACCCTTCCTGAGATTCTCCTGTTCCTCGTGTTATTTGATCAAAATCATCAACTCCACTCCATAATGGATCACCCCATGATGCAACTTTATGCCAACTAAATCCTTTTGGAAGAGTAATTGTATCTTTACTATTAGCTGGCACAGGATTAAAACTTATACCATTAAAATCACTTAAGAAACTAGTTGCTTTCGCAGGACCAATTGTCGCAGCTATAAATGCTCCAGAGCCTAAAGCAAATGAACCTTGCAAAAATTTTCTTCTTGAAACAACATCATTAAAATCAGCCACAACATAAAAGTGATAACTAATTTAAAAATTGTTCTCTAGGGTTAAATTGAATTTAAGTAATGTCTAAATTTTGATTAGCATTAGTAAACAAAGATACGTAGCTAAAATTTTTTTAATAATTTATTGACATTCAAAATTTTTTAATTATTTTAATCAAAAAAATGTTTAACTTCTACTTAATAAAATTGCCTTATAAATTAATTATGTATAAAAACTTTTGACTATGAAAAAAATTCTTTTAATAGTATTTTCTTTATCTTTTCTGTCCTCATGCAGTAATGATAAAGATTTTTTTCTTACCAATGAAAATGCATTAATTAGTTGCGGTGGGATATCTCGTATTATCGAAAATGAAAATGAAGAGATAATTAATACAGAAGTCAAGGATTTAATAGATGGAATAGGTAAGTATGTGGAATTTACAGTTGTAGAGACTGATAAGAAAGGAGGAAAATATAGAATTATTAATTGTTTCCCAAGTGAAGAACCACAAGATTCAATAATAAAAACTATAAAAACAAATTACAAATTAAATAATTAGAAGATTTTTTGAGTGAGAGACTTGCATTTTTAGAAAATAAAGAGAATATAAAGAAAATGATAATTCCAATGGAATCAATTAAAAAACCAAAAAGAATTATTAAGAAACAGCTTAAAAATGTTAATAAAGCAATTATTGAAGTTGCAGAAATGAAATTTGTAAATATTGAAGAAAAAGAAGAAAAATTAGATGCGCTTGTTTTTTTAAAGAATCAAATATTGAGGAAGGCGGAGAAGTTAGAAATTAAATAACTAAATAATTGTAGATATTAAATATTTATTTTTTTGTATCAGCTACATTCTTAAAGAAACCGCAATAAGCCATCAATTCTGACTCGGTTTCGACTTTAAGATTTAAATCGCTTATTGCCTTCTTGGTATCAATTCTGTAGCCATACCAATCTAGACAAACTTCTCTTGCCTTTGGGTTTCTGAAACTGAGATCGAATCTGTCATTGAAGTATTGGAACAACCCCAAATGAAAATAATTAAAGGGATGTAGAAAATTCCACGTTTCATTTCTTAATCTCAATAAGTTTTTTATGATTCTGCATAAGTCCAAGAAGATTCTTCCATAGTTGAAAAATAATTAACCTGTGAATCCCATTTTCTGTTCTGCTGCCATTAATGAACCAACAAGCTTATGTTCAGCAACTTTTTCATCGTCAGTCATAACTGGTTTGATATCAAAATCTATATCAAACTTAACTTTCCAAGGAGCAAAGTGTTCTGTCATTTTTATACCTGCTGAAGCTTGGACAATAATATAAACATTATTTGAGTAAGAGGCATGATACCTTCCCAAAACTTTAAATCCTTCAAACTCATCATTCAAAGTTCCATCTTCAATAACCTTTAAAAAAAGATCATACGCTGCACCCATAAGAGAAACATTTTTAAAAGTTGCAGTTACTAAATAAGTATTCATTTGATTAATAAATCTATAAATCTTTTATAGGGTATAGCATTTAGTATTGAGTTAAGGATCTTGAAATGAATATTTCTGCTAAAGGAATTTTTTAGATCGACTGTTAATTAATTATTTCCCTTAATAACAACTTAATATAAGTAATTATCAAATTAAATTTATGCTTAAATATTTCAGTTCTCATTAACTTACAAATGTATTATTCAGAAACTAAAGTGATAATGGGTGGTCTAGCCCATGTTCCAATATTAATCTTCATAGTAAATTTTATTAAAGGAAAGTTTGAATCTATAGCATCAAAAGTAGTTGAAGTTAAAGCGGAAGAGCCAAAGGTAAAATTAGTTGAAGTTAAAGAAGAGGAAGTAAAAGCGGAAGAGGTAAACGCAAGTGAAGTTAAAGAAGAAGCAGAATAACAGGAAGAAATAATTAAGAAAGAGGTTTTAATCCCTCTACGTTAGATCGACTGTCAATCAATGATATTTTACAGCTCCTAAAGCACTAGGTCTTTGGTTAGCGATTATTTAGCGATTAATTGTATATCTAAGGATAATTTTGTATAACTTTGGCCTATTTTTAAGACTCGTAATTTTGTAGATATAGCAACTAACAAGCTATAGCCTAACTTGTTTATTTAACCTACTGTCTCAAATTGGAGGGCGGGTGCTTTGTGGGCACTAGGTCGCAGGTTCGAATCCTGTCGCCCCGACTATTTAAAAACCAATTCATACTAGCGAGTTACCCAGGCTCGCTTTTTTATTGCAAAAATATGACCACTCGAAATGTGGCCAAATAGTAGTCAAATTTGATTGAAAGTCGATCTAACCTCAACCCTACTTTTTTTATATAAAGTACCTATATTTTATTATTCACTTAAAGGTTATTATTTGGAGCAAATAACAGGATTAAAAAATGATGAAACTTGCAATCATTTTCTTACCAATTGTCTTTGCACTTATATGGGCTCTGTTTATTGGGTTAAGAATAAATAGAGTAGAAAATATAGATGGAAAAAGAAAATTAATTAATTATTAATTGATTAATAGTCGATCTAAAATAAGGGGCAATAAGCTCCTTTTTTAATAGCATAGTACGCTATCCGCTTTAATTGATTCTTCAACTAGAACATCTGGCATAACAAACTCTGCAGTGTATCCATCTAGAAGCTTCTCATCGTAACCCCTGGATTTAGCAGACATTCCTGAGACATATATGGTAATTTTTGAATTCTTTAAATTTTGAAGATGTTCGTATAAATCTCCAGTACCTTGACCAACTATTTCACCAGCTTTTTTGCAATTTAATATTTGTACTCCGTCTCCTGCAAGAAAAAGTGTTACTTTATGATCGTTTTTTTCTGCAGTAAGGGCAACCAATAAACCTAAAGTTATTTTATTTTTGGATTCTAAACCGCTGTAAATATGTACTAACACTGTATTATCGGTAATGATAGACATTTAATCCTCCCCAATTTTTTTATATCCTAAATAAAATCTATTTTCATTAGCTGTTTTTTTATGAAACGCTTACTACTCGTACTGCTGATAGTTAAAAAATGACAGCAAACTTAAAGATAATCGTATACCATTTACAAAAATCAAAATCTTTTATGAAAAAAACCATTTTTACTGGTTTAATTGCTTGCATTGCTGGGCTTGCAATTGGTTATAAAGTCCCAAAAGACAAGAATGCTGGTTATGTAATGATTTCTGGCAGGATTACAAATCCAGAACAAGCAGGTAAATACTTTGAAGCAGTAAATGATGTTGTTGTTAAAGGTTGCGGAGCAAAGACACTATCAGTTGACTTCGAGACTGATGTTAGAGAGGGATATGATGGTCCGTTTTCTGTGCTTTCAAAATTTCCAAGTAAACAAGCAGTAATTGATTGTTATGAAGGACCATATCAAGAATTAATTCCTTTAAGAAAAGGAGCTATAGATATGAATTTTAGAATAGTTGAAAGAAATAGATAAAAAAAGAGCTAGGGCTACTTATCCTAAAAAATGGTCAAATGTTACTTAAATAGTCAGGACAAACAACGCAACACTACGCAACACTACGCAAGAATCGAGATATAGCTTAAAAACCTAGTGCAGCACCAGAGCTTTTAAGTGCTTTGGGAGCACTAGGTCGCAGGTTCAAATCCTGTCGCCCCGATTGACTTCTCAATATTCCTTTTAGCGATTATTTGTATGGCTTTGTATGGCTTGGGTTCTTGAATTAGACATATTTTTAAAAACTGAAAATCTATTTCATTAATATATATTTAGATTTTATTTTTAGATACGTACTTACTCAGCAAATTCTTACCTTTAATTTTCTCTCCATTGGGGGTTATTTTAACCCTATTATTAGTTTTCCTTTTTAGAAAAAAAGTAAAGTTTATTTATTCAGCATTAATTTTCTTAATTATTTTTAGCAATGGATTATTTGCTGATATTTTGTGGAGATTACTAGAACATCCATGGAAAAGATTAGAATATTCTTTAGTCGCCCCTTCAGATGGGATAGTTGTTTTAAGTGGGGGAAGGCATTTGCCTCCAGGAAATACAAAAATAATTGAATGGTACGACCCAGATAGGTTTCTTGCTGGTATAGAGCTTTATAAGGCAGATAAATCAAATAGGTTGATTTTCACAGGAGGAATAAATCCTTTATCTTCAGATTTACCTCCAGAAGGAGATATCTATATTAAGGAAGCCGTCTCAATGGGGCTTCCTAAAGAAGATTTATATACCACATATCCTGTAAATAATACTCTTCAGGAAGCTAGAGCAATTAAGAAATTACTTAATGATGAGATACCCTTAATTCAAAAAAAAATCATTTTAGTGACTAGTGCCTTTCATATGAAAAGGGCAAAAAAAATTTTCGAGAGTGAAGGTATAATTGTTCAAGCATATCCTGTAGATTTTAAAAGTAGTAGAAGTTTTATTTCTTCTTTACGTAATCCACTGAAATGGATGCCTAATTCCTTTTTTTTATATAGAAGTTCTAGTGCGATTAGAGAAATTATTGGAAGAATTATCTACCGATCATGGTGATAGATTTTTAAGCAACTTCTTACTTAGCGAATATTTAGCGATTAATTGTGTATCTTAAGGACAATTGTGTATAACTCTTGCTCATTTCTGAGACACATTATTTATGAGCCATAGCAACTAATAAGCTATAGGCTAACTTATTTATTTAACCTCCTATCTCAAATTGGAAGACGGGTGCTTTGGGAGCACTAGGTCGCAGGTTTGAATCCTGTCGACCCGATTGACTTCTCAGCTTTCTCAATTATCCTCTGGGCGATCTCTGGGCGATCATTTGCTATACCTTGCATAGCTTTGCTGTCTGCATCGCCCACAATAAATAAATTAAACCTTTTCAAGTAAATTAAATATTAATCTAGGATCAAAAGAGCCTTAGGTAATACGACAATAAATAAGAATAATTAATCAATGGCATAAGATTTTCTCCACTCATTTATTGAGTTTTTGGACTATGCTATTGCTGACGAGATTTTTAATTTCGTCTTTACTTAAATGTCTCATATAGAGGCAATAACATAACGAACTCATGACAACTATTCAGCAGCAGCGTTCTTCGCTGTTAAAAGGTTGGCCACAGTTTTGTGAGTGGGTAACATCAACTAACAACAGAATTTATGTTGGTTGGTTCGGCGTCTTAATGATTCCATGCCTTCTTACAGCAGCGGCTTGCTTCATCGTTGCATTCATCGCAGCACCACCAGTAGACATCGACGGAATTAGAGAGCCAGTTGCTGGTTCATTCCTATATGGAAACAACATCATCTCAGGTGCAGTTGTTCCTTCATCTAACGCTATTGGTCTACACTTCTACCCAATTTGGGAAGCAGCTACTGTAG
>NZ_JNAO01000004.1 GCF_000760035.1 Prochlorococcus marinus str. MIT 9314 | reverse complement strand
ACAGAACATAGATCAACTTTCACCAATTTGTACATACTTTAAGTAAATATATTTTGATAACAACAAAAGTAGTGCTTTAATTTTACGAACATATGCATGGTTGAGATATAGCTTAATTGCTTTTTAGTAAATTAAAATTAACAAAATTAATATGTTGAAGCCATATACAGTGCACTACCGTGATTTTCAAAATATAAGATTAGAAAATTGTTTTTATGCCTCTGACGCTTACGAGGCTAGAACACTAGCAATGGAATTTAATAAGTATATAAATGAACATCCAAACAGTATTGACCTAATAAGATGTGAAAAATGAATAATATTTCTAGCAATTTAAAATAGTAATTTATCCAAACGCACTTAAATTTTTTTTATTGACTTATTTCCACTATCAATCAATATCAGACTACATCATCTCGTATTGATCAAATTTACTTTTTAACTTTGCTGCTTTATGGATTAATCCAACTGCCTCTTTTCTTCCTGTAGCTTGTTGAGCCTTGCGCATTAAGTCAGCATATTTTTTGTTTAGTTTTTTCATTTGTTTGTTTGTTAAGTGTCATAGACACAGGCTTAATAAGTGATTTTCATTTTTTGCATTTGCTCTATTGAATAGATCAAAACAATTTATTTATCAGAAAGTATTTGACTCTTGCAGGTGGGATTCTTTTTCAAAAATTCTTTAGCTAGCCAATATTGCTTAGTCTTATCTCTACCTGAGATTTACTAACAATAACATAAAAACAAAAATAGATCTTTGAAAGATGCTTAACTCTCTAGATACCTGCAAATAAATTCAAAGTTTTCATAGTCCATAGTTATTGTCTTAAACCTATCTGATTCTATTTTTCTATTCCCAAAATTTTGCAATTCAACTTTAATAGTAGGGTGTTTGATTGAGTAAGAAGGAGTAAAACCAATGCGTTTTGCACGTTTATGCATATCTTTTTTTAGTCGAGAATCACAGCCACAAAACAGAATGGTTGGCCTATTAGTATTACCAATTGAAGCATCAGCAATTCTTTGCTCTAAATCGGATGCGATATTTTCGAGAACTTTCATTCAATTTTTTTTAATTTGGGGAGCATAATTAATAACCAATATTATTTTTAGGATTAGTTATGTAAATTATTAGATTTAGAACGTAATTAGCAGGCAAGTTTAATGGTTTCAAAAGTAGCAAGGCCATTCCCTGAGTTACGTTAAATCCTTTTTCTTCCATAAATAAAAGAAGGGTCTCATATATACATTGTAGATATATTGTCAATTATTAAATTGGTCAAAAGGTGTTGAATCAAAAACTAAGTATTTTCTTTAAATTATAAAAATCTAGTATTAAGTTAATCATTTATGGTAAATGGAAATAATTTTAAAAAAAGAAACTTCATTAGGTTTAGAATCCTATGAAGATCTAGGTTTTAATTCCGAAGAGGAACTTGAATTAGAAATTTCTAAACTTACTAAATTCAGACCTGAATTTGAAACTAATTGGGAGTAATTGATAGCGTTTCAGAAAGTTAACGTTTCATTTAATATTCTCTATCCTTTAATTATTAGTTTTGATTTAATTATTCCAAGTCACTTGCTCAATACCAATTAAAAAAGTCAGCCTGTATCCCTACTAGCTGACTTTCATGACGATGTAAGTTTTGAAAAACTATACGAATGTATTTGTTGTTGTGATGCTTAAAACAACTGCAACAAAGAATATGTAAGGAACAACCTTAAGGGGGACATATCCTTGTTTTTTAGATATAAAATCCATCTTATACAAACCCTGGAATAATTTGTCCTGTTGTTAGATATGCTCCAATAAGGGCAATAAAGCCGATCATCGCAAATCTACCATTGAGCTTCTCAGCTACAATTTTTTCCTTCTCAACTTTTTTTGTTTCGTTCATTTGTTTGGTTGGTTGTTTAGCCAAGACGCTTCCTAATGCAATCTTGAAACAAATCTAATAATAGAAAACTATAAGTGTGAGTATAATTACTTACTCTCATACCCTCTATAAGCTGTGCTTATTAGACTTAATGAGATTTTCTCAATTTTGATAGAACAATTATTCAATAAAAGTTAAAAAGAGAATTAATAGCTATTAATAAATAAAGGATATTAATGAAACTAAAAACCAATATAAATTTTTTAGAAAAATATATAGCTCATTTTGTAATTGATATTGAATATAAAAGAATTACAAAAAAACTAGAGGAATATGATTTAATGGCTGACGTTGATGATCAAAGATTTCATCACTTTTATTCTTAAATTTAAGTGCATTAGCCAGTGTTGAAAGAGGCAATCAAGATATAAACACCTCCCAGCCCAAGGATCATTGATAAGTAGAGAATAGGATCTGTCATTACCTAATTTTGATCAATCAAAAACAAATCAGAAGAGACTTTTCATATCTCCATGATCTTTAAATTATTAGCTTCAACATTAAAAATTAATTTCTAACTGTTACATATATGTATCGTAATTGCCTATATAGTACCGAAATACACATATTTCTAACCTTTTTCTTTACATTAGTTAATAAGAATGTTACGTTTGTTAACAATTAAATTACTTAACCAATGACTAATTCTTCATACATAACTACAGAATCAGGTGGAAGGCAAAATATTTTTCCAACTGAACCCCGTCCTTATGTTGATCAATCTGTTTCTTACGATGGATATCCTCAAAACGCAGAAAAAGTTAATGGTCGCTGGGCAATGATCGGTTTAGTTGCACTTTTGGGAGCTTATGCAACTACAGGCCAAATAATTCCTGGTATTTTTTAATGTCTCCTCTTTCAGGTTTTTTAGCTGTAATCGTATTCTTCACAGCTATCCTCGTTGCTTATCTAACCAAGCAATTTCAAAACGAAAATTTAAACTATCTAACTTCAAATCCAATGACAAATTCAAACCCTAAATTAAAAACAATCGAAAAAGAAAAAGTGGTTGCAGAAACTCTCAATGGCAGATTTGCAATGCTTGGATTAATTGCTGCTGTCGGAGCTTACTTAACAACAGGCCAAATAATACCAGGTTTTGTCTAAATGCTTTTACTTTCTGTACCATTCTACGATTTTCCATCTTCGCCCATACTAATAATTGGCGCGATAGGGATTGTTGTAGCACTGGCTGTATTTTTTCTAGCTTACAAAAAGTACTTCAATTCTCCATTTAACAAAGAACTTCAATTAAAGAAAAAATCTCTATTAAAGGAGAAAACAGAACTAAACAAAAAACTTGAGAAAATAGAGCAAGATTTAAAAAATTTATAGTAAAAACCAATGAACATAGACATTTTCTTAATCTCTTTCTTTACTTATCTCTTAGTACCAATAGTAATGATCGCTAAGGGGAAAAAAGCAACTAACTAAGAAAGATTTAGACTCCCAAAAATAAGAATTTAAACTCTATTCAATACTTACAAAGTCGTTATAGAGTTTTTATATAAGTATAAGGAGGGTAATCTTATGACCAACCTCGCTATCGAGCTACTGGTCTTGACTGTAGTTTTAGTAAATTTTGGAGCAATCCTTACAGCTAATATCTATTCAAAATCAGTAAAGGAATTTAAACGCAATAGATTATTTTGCAGTAAGTCTTTCAGCAACCCCTATTGCATTATCTGAGGAAAATTTTTGCTCCCAATTTAATAGGTCTTTAGCGATCGACATAAAACGAGAATTTGCTAATCTTTGGCAACTTCGGAAAAGTGGGTGGCCTTTCATTTTGTAAAAATTTGACAATAATAATTAAAGTTTAAGCAACCCTAAATTCTCGTTTCATATTCATTTCAGGCAGGTCATTCATTGAGTCTCTCCATTCCTGGGCCCATTCACTTTGACTATGTTTATAAATTCTAATTAGTTCATCTACAGAGGAATCATGATAATCAACTCTCAGATCTAAAAGAGGAAAGCCAAGTTCTCCACTAACTTTTAGAGCGCTTGAGGTTGAACGGAGGCTTCGTTTATCTCCACCTACGCTTTCTCCTGCATTAAGAGCATCAAGTAGTCTTTTCCCTAATTTAATATTTGGATCACTTTGTTTGAAAACATCAGCCATCACCTCAAGAACTTCAATATTCTCTAGAAAATTGCCAGCCACAGAAAAGTTTTCTCCACTAATATGTCCGCTTGTCTGAAAACATTCTTGACCTGTCCAGCATGCGCTTCTCCCATACTTATCAATTAAGTGAACCTGTCTTTTTTCCCTGCCAAAATCTTCTTTAATTAAATCTTCCAAAACAATTTTCGAATCAGAGCAAGATTGGAGTGACTCAAGACTTCTTATTCCTAAATAAGGATTAGTTTGGCCTTGAGTTGCAACAGCACCAACCTGTGATCTAACGAATGAAACTGTTGAGCCAACAGCTATATGGCAAGAAGAAACTGCAACACCAAATCTATTTTTTAAAGGATCAAAACCAATAATTGAAAATGTCATTTATATCATTAGTGGCTTGTCTAAAAAATTCTTATCAATGGAAAATATTGTATTTAATAAAACCTCAATACCATTAGCACATTGATCAAGAGAAGTATATTCCTTATAGGAATGACTCAGACCATTTCTGCTTGGGACAAAGATCATAACCATAGGACAGATCCTTCCTATTTCTTGTGAGTCATGACTTGCTTTGCTTGGTAAGATTCCAGTTTTAAATCCCAACTTTTCAGATTCATGAAATGAAGAGCTCACTAATTTAGGACATGACTTAGTGGGGATCACTTCAAATTGAGGTTCTATCTGTACTACGCATCCAGTACCCTCTTGAATTTCTGAGCATAGATTCTCAATTCTTAAGCTCATTTTCCCAATCACATCTTCATCCAAATCTCTCATATCTATTGTGAATACCGCCTCTCCTGGAATAACATTTGCCGCATTGGGATGTAATTTCAATTTACCAACAGTTGCAACTGCACTTTCAGAAGTAGTTTTAGCTATCTGTTCAATACCAACAATAATTTTAGAGGCGGCCAAAAGTGCGTCATTTCTATTTGACATCGGGGTAGTTCCTGCATGATTTGCCTGACCTTTAACCCTAACGGTTATTCTTTTTTGACCTACTATTCCATTAACAATTCCGATATCCAAACCACCATCCTCAAGTACCTTTCCCTGTTCAACATGTAATTCAAGAAAAGCGAATATATCTTTTTTACTTCTTGCCGCACTTTTAATCTCAAGCCAATTTCCACCAATCCGAGAAAGATTATCAATTATTGAGCAAGAATTACTGGTAACAAAATCTTCTTCTTTAACAGATAAATTACCTGTAAAGCCTTTACAACCAATCATTGTCGATTCTTCATCAGCAAAGACAATTATTTCAAATGGTCTATTTAATTTAATGTCATTTTCCTGAAGAAAAAAAGCAATTTCAATTCCTGCAATCACTCCTAAAGTTCCGTCATACTTACCTCCCTTTGGAACAGTGTCGAGATGAGATCCGGTAACAATGGGAGGTAGATTATTATCATGCCCATCTAATCTTGCAATAATATTTCCTGCAGTATCAATTCTTATTTTCAAACCTAATTCCTTAAGGGTTTTCATAAAGAAATTTCTTGCATATATATCTTCATCAGAAAAACCTCTTCTTGAAACAGAACCATTCTCAGAAGCTCCGATTGAAGAAAAAGAATCTATCAAGTCTTGGATTCTCTCCCTATTTATTACCTGTGGCTCTAGGATGTTTAACCCAGCGCTATAACTCATACTTCTATTACTTAAACCTATTTAAGGTCTCTTATTTTTCAAATAAAACCTGTATTGGTTTACACCTTTTCAGAAATTAATTTAAGAAACGAATTCAAACTTTCCAGCCCAAATTATCAGCCATCTTTTGAGCCTTATCAGGGATATCCTCAATTATAAAAATCTTATATAAGATCTGAACGCTTAAAAGATGATTGATTATTGCATCCAACTGTACTTTTTCTGAGGCATCAAGCTCTGAACTAAAAAATTTATTCAGCAAATCATTTACTTCTGTTTCATCCAAGATTCCAAATTCTCTTATCCTCTTAGGATTTAAAAATTCATTCACAATTTCCTGCATAGAACTTAAATTATCTTTATCTGCATGGGAAGGGGGAGCCATGAAAGGAAATTTTTCACGTTTATATAGTGATTCAGGCAACAATCCTGACATGGCTTCTCTTAAAACATACTTCTCGACATTGTCTTTAATCCTTAATTCAGGGGGGACAGCAACAGCAGCTTCAGCTAGGTGATGATCTAAAAATGCAGGTCTGGCTTCCATTGAATTTGACATATCCACTCTATCTCCACCCCATGTGAGAATTTGGCCCTCAAGCATAGTCTTCATCCAAACGTACTGAGCCTGATCAATTGCGTATCTATTTTCTAACTGTTCAAGGTCAAGTTCTCCAAAAATTGCCGCCCCGGGATCATAAGTTTCCGTTATCTCTTTATATTTACTTGAGACTAGACTTTTCGCATAAGTTTCACATGCAAGCCAAGGTTGAAGGCAACTTGGCGTAAATCCTAAAAACTCCTTGAAAGATTTATTACTTATCTCTTCATTAGCAAGCATCGCGCCCTTGAAAATATCATTTGAATTTTCCAGATTTTCTTTAAGATTCTCAGATTCTGAATTAGAAATTCCGACCCCATAGGTATACATATCTTTTCTAAAAGCGGGATAGCCTCCAAACAATTCATCTGAGCCCTCTCCTGTCATAACGACCTTATAATCGAGCTCATTCACTCTTTTACTCATAAGGTACTTTGCAATTGCAAGGGTGTTATAAATAGATCTTTCAGTAAACCATAGAACCTTTTCAAAATTCCCATACAGATCATCTCCATTTATTTTTAAAATCTCATGATCTGCATTTGTGGCGACAGCCATCTCTTTTGCTATCGAAGTTTCATCATATCTTTCATCACTGAAACCAATCGTGAATGCCTTTACTGATTTTTGACTTATGGCAGAAGCTAATCCCAAAATTGAGCAACTATCAATTCCACCGGACAAATAACAGCCGACAGGAACATCAGCGACCATTCTTAATTCAACTGCTCTCAACAATTCTTTTCTAATATTTTCAATAAAATATTTTTCACTTTTATCTCTTTCATAAGTGTTTTTCTTAGGGAAATTTATATCCCAGAATTTTTCCTCTGTTATCTGAAATTTATTATTTACTCTTTTGACCTTAAGGATATATCCGGGTTTAACTTGTTTAACACCGGCAAATGCTGTAGAGCCAGGTACCATTACCTGCATCAATTGATGAACCAGTCCTTCACCCGTAAATTTTCTTTCAACTGATGGATGGGCGAATAATACTTTTAATTCAGAGCCAAATATTAAGGAATCGTCGGTCTCAATCCAGTATTGAGGTTTAATCCCAAAACGATCTCTTACAAGATAAAGACAATCCTGTTCTGCATCAAATAATGAAAAGGCAAATTCTCCTCGCAGATAAGATAATGATTCATCAATGCCATATTTCTCATAAAGCCTAAGCAATATTTCCGAATCGCTTTTTGAAGAAAAGCTTACGCCCTGTGCAACAAGATCAGCCCTGATTCTCTGAAAGTCATAAAATTCACCGTTATGTGCCATAAGAATATGATTTTCGGCACCTCCGACAAAAGGCTGCCTGGCTCGATTTTCATTTAAATCTATTATTGATAATCTCGCATGACAGAATCCTACAGAAGCATCATCTGATAATTTATATCCAAAACCGTCCGGTCCACGATGGCTTTGAATAGCCGCCATATTTACAAGAATCTGAGGTTCAACTGATTTATCTTTTGATTTATTAAAAACCCCGCCTATCCCACACATCTAATTAAACAACATCCATTACTCTTGTAGTTCTATCCATCAGACAAGTAAGCAAAGCCATCCTTACAAATACTGCTCCTCTTGACTGAGCAAAATACCAATTTTTTGAGGTCTGATCCAGTGATGTTGATAATTCAGGACCACGAGCAAGAGGATGCAATATTATGGAATCTTTTTTAAATGGCAACTCACTGTGCAATTTAAAAGCACTTCCATGAACCTCATAATTATCTCCCACCCATGCAATTGCATTTATATAGGTAACGTCTAGTGAAGGCAATACTTTTTGCATATCCGTCTCCAGCTCAATCTTTAGATCAGATTCAATAAGTTGTTCTAGCTGCCCTTCATCAAATAGATCGTTCTGATCAATAGATTTGTCATCGTAAATTACAATAATTTTTTTTATGAAATATGGGAACTTACAGAATAATTTTAGAAGAGATCTGACTGTTCTCATACGTGATGGAACTCCGATGATACCAATGGTTATTTTTTCACTATCATCAATAGATTTGTTAACGAGATGAGGTCTCCATTTAAAAATCGTATAAAGATCAGACATCGCCTGAGTGGGATGTTCATCGATTCCATTACCAGCATTTATTATTGGAATTCTCAAAGATTTTGTCATTTCAAAGATCGCCTCATTGTCACTTTCTCTTAGAACAACGCAGTCACCGTAATTATTAAACATATGAGCAATATCCAAATGGGTTTCTCCCTTGGCAATTCCAGTGGAACTTTTATCGGTGATATTTATTGAATCGCCACCTAGCCTGTGCCATGCGCTGTCAAACGATAATCTTGTTCTGGTGCTTGGTTCATAGAAGGCATTTATGAGTATCTTTCCCTTGAGGGGACTGTTATGGGAAATATATCTGTTTGGGTTACTTTCGAATTTTGCAGCCAGTCTGAAAAGTTGTAGAAGACAATCTTTACTGAATGGGTCTATGGAAATTACATGCCTGTCCAACAACTCATATAGAAATTCCGCTTTTTCCTTTATTTCAGATAATAAATTCTGAGGATGAGTGGAGCCGTAAATATCAGGTCTGATTCTTGAAAAAGAAAATAAATTTTCCTTATGTAAGGTTTTTACTTTATATGATCCCAAAATATTAAAGTTCTTAAATTAATACCAATAACTACATTTTTATAAACAAAAATCAATAATGACAAGTAATTTCAAAGAAAAATTTCAGAAAAAGTCCAACGATTATAAGTTTCTGTATAGGACTAATACAGGAAGTTATTAATAATGATGAGTTAAATCGTTATAACAAACTATTATTAGTCAAATTTTAGCCCATAAAATGAGTCCACAAAAAATCTAGTCTGCTTCCAAAAAAATCATCCAAAGTTGACATTTTGTTGAAATAAACCAAATAAGTTATTCCCAACTATGGCAGCTATTATTAAAACAAAGGCAACTATGGCGAAAAGAGCACTAACATCTTTTATGTCATAAGGTGCTTTAAATAAAGGTTTTTGGTCTGCCATTGTTATCTAATATATAAATGCAATTGAATCACATTATATTAATGCTTGTGAGAAGTATTAAGTTATTATTTAGTCTAAGAATGGATAATAAAAAAGCCACTAAATGTGGCTTTTTCTTTTAATGGTTAAATAAACTAGCTGGTGTAAGCTTTTCCTCTATAAGTTAGTTCATTGTGCTGCTTTTTAGCTGCTTCTTTGTTCTGGACGTACTTTTGTCCTCTGTAAATTAGAGTCATTTTCTAGCTCCGGTTTCGCTTAAGTCCCCGTTCCATGGCTTAAGTCGATTTGCGGCTTGCTATACGCAAGTTGAACGTTTTGGTAGCGGTTGCTACAAATTTATAATAACATCTATTAAAATTATTTGTCTAGGTTTTTAATAAATAAACTTAATATATTAATCATAGTTTAGGTTTCTGATAAGAATATTTATCGCAATATCAGCGTGATTGCTTACAGGTTACATTTTGTTCGTTTTTGAGAAGTATTTTTTATTTAATGAACTTTTAAATGTAAAATTCTTAAGATTATAAAATTTGTTTTATGTTTTCTAGAAGCAAAAAACCTACTGTAAAAAAATCTGCAATAGTTGAAGAGACTCCATTATTTGCGCAATTATTACCATTCGCAAACAGAATGAATGATAAGGTTCAATTGGTAAATGCTTTAGCTTTTACTTTTATTATGGGATTCTCAATTTTTGGAATTGCTCTATGGAAACTATCAGGGCTGTCCTAATTATTTAGTTTTTTCAAAGCATCAATTTTTGATTCTTTGTTTTCAATTATGGTTATTAACCATCTAGAGGCTAGGCCTCTGGATATTGATCTATTTTTTAGAAATCTACATATATACACGTGTAGATTTTTTTCGTTTTTGGAGTTAAATTTTTCCTCAAAATCTAGGATATCCTCTTCTGATGTTCTTTTTCTTAGCTCATCTACTAACGCGTGACTAGAAGAATCATTAAAAAAGTTCCCAATATTTAAGCTTAATGTCATAAATAATTTATGTCCCTAATTAAGAGGTAGCCATAAATTAAATTTTTAAAAACTAATTTATATTTTTTATTTACAAATAATTCAAAATTTAATCTTTTGGTTTAGCAAGAGGAAGTAAGCACTTATCTGAATCACAACCTGCTGGTCCTGCTTCAGATAGTTCTCCAACATCATATTTATTAAGAGCATCAAAGAAATCGTTATTAACTTTCCTTTCTATTACTTTATTTTGCAATGATATATATTCATCTTTACTTATTGGTTCAAAGGGTAATCTGGGGAAAGTAGCGTTAGCACTAAATCGAGCTAGCAATGCCGCTGAAATATATCCCTCATTATTTTCTATCGCATTATGAATAGCCTTAGCTAGATCCTCGATTTCATTTTCTCTAAATTCTACGGTTGCAGAGGTATTGTGCTCTGTGTAAAATTTCTGCACTTGCATGTAAAAATCAAATTGAGCTAGTGCTGAGAAATTATTTATGTCTATTTGGTCTGCACCATCTATATTTGCCCAACTAACTTCTGTAGGGATTTCAACTAACCATTCTGTACATCTTGGATCAAATGGATTATCGAGTAAGCAACCATTTTCATCTTTATCAGATTGAGATGGGACAACTGAGTAACCATAATCCATGCAAGCTAAAGCGATTGGATCATTTTTTCTGAAAGTTATTCTTCTAATGAATCTTTGAGCCTTAGGAGGATGCCATCCTGGAGCTGCTCCTGTAAGTAGACTTTTAGTCCCAGCTGGCTGGACTGTTGTGCATCTATTTGGTCTCCTTAGATTATGTTTATCACAATATTCCCAGACAGTTTCTTTTACTATTTTTCTCCAAGAATCTAGGAATTTAGCTTCCTTCTCCTTGAAAATCTCTCCTTCTTCACTATTTGGCCTTCCTGCTTCCCACCATTTCAACCATGGTGTTCCAAAGGCATGGACACAAAAATCAAATAATCCAGTGAAACTTACTCCTACAATAGGATCATATTCCCTACTTTTTCTGTAACGCTCAACTTCAAATTCATGATTAAGTAAGCATGCTACAGAAAGAGCGGCTGCTTTAAAAGCTTTTTTTTGCTCTTCAAAATTTTCAGGATCTATCTGATTTAGATGAACTTCAGCCAAATTACAGTGGAAATCATTTCCCAAGATCTCACCACAAGGGTTAAGTCCATATCGGCTCATTCTGTGGTCTAGCTCTTCTTCAGAGAATGGACCATAACTACTATCTATCCAATTTCTTGCTTCATCCTTACCTTGCTCTGAGTAGATTTCAATAAATTCCTTTCTCAATTCGTCATCTTTGAGAATATCTGCATTTGACCTTGCGATTGCTTCTGGAGCAAATTGAATAGCTCCCTCACCTGAGTGGAATTGTTTTGTTACAGCATCCAAAACAGTTTGGTAAGTGGGTTTTGTATGGTAAACCCTAGTATGATTAGCCATCCTGAGGGCATCTTTTTCAGGATCTATTCTCCAATTACCATTCTCATCTTGACTCCATAAATTTTCTTTTGCCGATGCTGCTTCTTTATCATCTGAAGCAAATTGTCTCATTCCAGCGCTTCTTCTTATGTTCCCAGCAACTATAGTTACTGCAGCCTCATCAATTAATAAACAACACTCTACTGTACTTAATTTCCTGCCTATTGCCTTTCCAAGAAGTGATGCGACTCTGGAATATAGATCTTTCAATTTAATAGGATTTGCCATCCCACCAAAACCTTTTAATGATTCTCCAGCAGGTCTAATATCTTCCAAATTTATATAAACATCAATTTCTCTTTCAAGATTTTCATTGCTTGATGCCTCAAGAAGATATTTATAGCTATCTACCCAGCCTCTTCTGCTATCTCCAACTTTGATATGAAGATCTTTTCCTTTGATTTCTATTGATGACTTTTCTTCTCTTTGATCTTTAGGAGTTATTCCAACTTCACTGACTGATTTAATATTTATTTTGTTAATTACCGTAGGTAGATTATTTATAAAATGAGGCTCAATTATTGCCCCTGTGCCACATCCCATCATTGCTAAGTCCATCATTAATGCGAAGGCTTCCCAATCAATTAAGTTTGTTGAGGTACAGTTGTATGCCCCAGAGAAATTTTGGTTTTTATTAATCCAAGGAGTTCCTCCAATCCATAACCATCTCCCTGAAGGTTGGGCTTTTTGGTTACTTTGCATCTCTCTCATCAGGATCAATTCTTCATCTGACAGCTTCCCTAATTCTTTTAATCCCGATAAATTCCTTTCTCCTACTTCGCTCCAGTTCTCCCTTTTGCCAGATGAAGTTTTTCTACTATAAGATCTGAAAAAAACTGGATAAGCAGCTGGCGCAGTCTTTGGAAAATCATCTTTTTTAAGATTATTGGAATTGCTCTCTGAAGAAGCTTTATTTGGTGCAACAGTCACGATAAAAACCTATGTAAATAACCCGTAATGGAAGAATAACTCTACCTGTGGCGTCTGCAACCATTCTTACCACTATTTAACGGTTTGTGTAGAATTATGTTTAATATGAAATCTTTGTTTCAAGAAAGGATATGGAAAGAATCCCTGAACCTGAATTAATGGAAGGTAAAGAACAGGTCATTTCTTATGACGAAGCTGATTTTTCAGAAGGGGAAGTTAATCTAATTAATCAAATTAATCAATATCTTTTGAGAAAGAATATTTCTTTAGGTGAAAATGATTTAATAGTTGATTTAGGATGTGGCCCAGGAAATATTTCTGAGAAGTTAGCAATAAAATGGCCTAATACTGAAGTCTTAGGAATAGATGGTTCTAAAGAGATGATTTTGAGAGCAAAATATAATAAAAGTATTTCTACTAATCACAAAAAATTAAAAAATTTACGCTACATTTGTTCTGATATCAAAGACATTAAATTAAATAATTTTTTACTTAAAAAAAAAATTAGTTTACTAGTAAGCAACAGTTTGATTCATCACATTACCAATCTTGAAGATTTCTTCAACACAATAAGAAGTTTGTCTAGTAATATTACTGTAAATTTTCACAAGGACTTAAAAAGGCCATTAGATGAAAAGTCTGCTTTAGAACTCAAAGCACAATGTTCAATAAAATATAATGAGATCTTAACTAATGATTATTATGCATCTTTAAGAGCTTCTTATACTTTTAAAGAGTTAAAAAATTTCACTTTAGAGAACGACCTATCCTCTTTAGATGTCTTTGAAGAAGGTGAAAATTATTTAATAGTCTATGGTAATGTTTAAGAACTAAGTGAAAGATCCTTATATTATATAAATGAGCTTAGATACTAAAATTCTAAATAATAAAGAAATACTGGATGCGGTAAATAAAAGAAGAAATTTTGCTATTATTTCACATCCAGATGCTGGGAAAACGACTCTTACCGAGAAACTTCTTTTGTATGGAGGTGCCATTCAACAGGCAGGAGCAGTAAAAGCCAGGGGTAATCAGAGAAAAGCCACTTCAGACTGGATGGAACTTGAGAAACAAAGAGGTATTTCTATTACATCAACTGTATTGCAATTTGAATATGAAAGATCAGTAATTAATCTATTAGATACACCAGGACACCAAGATTTCTCCGAAGATACTTATAGAACATTAGCTGCTGCTGATAATGCAGTTATGTTGGAAGATGCTGCTAAAGGATTAGAACCTCAAACTAGAAAATTGTTTGAAGTTTGCAAGATGCGAAAAATACCAATATTTACTTTCATAAATAAAATGGATAGACCAGGAAGAGAGCCATTTTCTTTGCTTGATGAAATTGAATCAGAACTTGGATTAAATACCCTACCTATAAACTGGCCAATTGGTAGTGGCGAGGAATTTAGAGGGGTTGTTGATAGATTTTCAAGAGAGGTTATTTTATTTGATAAAGCAGTGAGAGGGAAACAATCGAATGAGAAAAGATTAAGTCTTGAAGATAAGGAGCTATCAAAATATGTAGAAAGAGATTTACTTGAAAAATCACTTGAAGAATTAGAGGTTCTTGATGAGGCAGGATCGAAATTTGAAAAAGAAAAAGTTTTCAATGGCTCTTTAACCCCAGTTTTCTTTGGATCTGCTATGACTAATTTTGGTGTAAGACCATTTTTAGATAGTTTTTTAAAAATGGCACAAAAACCAACTTCAAGAAATAGTAATAAAGGGGATATTGAACCTGCAAGCGATGAATTTAGTGGGTTTGTTTTTAAGCTACAGGCAAATATGGATCCAAAGCACAGAGATAGGGTTGCTTTTATAAGAGTTTGTAGTGGTAAATTTGAAAAGGATATGTCAGTTAAACATTCCAGAACTGGGAAAACAATCAGATTATCAAGACCACAAAAAATATTTGGGCAAGATAGAGAAGTTGTTGATGATGCCTATCCTGGAGATGTTATTGGTTTAAACAATCCAGGTATGTTTTCTATTGGAGATACTCTTTATACTGGTGCTCATCTGGAATATGAGGGCATACCATCCTTTAGTCCTGAAATATTCAGCTGGCTAAGAAATCCAAATCCCTCAGCATTTAAAAATTTTAGAAAGGGTGTTAATGAACTTCGAGAAGAGGGAGCTGTTCAGATCCTTTATGACTTTGATGAGAGCAAAAGAGATCCTATACTCGCAGCTGTTGGTCAATTGCAGTTAGAGGTAGTTACTCATAGATTAAAAAGTGAATATGGTGTAGATGCAAATCTTGAAGCAATGCCATATCAATTGGCTAGATGGATTTCGGATGGATGGCCAGCAATTGAAAAATTAGGCAGGATATTCAATTGTAAAATAGTTAAAGATTGTTGGAATAGGCCAGTTATTCTTTTTAAAAATGAGTGGAATCTAAATCAATTTGTTGAAGACAATAATCAACTAAATTTAAACAAAGTTGCTCCTGTTGTTAGTGGAGTCGAACCAATTGTTTTATAAAGTCTTAATGGATTATAAAATTAGTTAATCTGTTATTATTGGTAAAAAAAATTTGGATTCAAACAGTAGTAAAAACAATAACGAAAAATCACCTTATGAAATTTTAGGTGTAAAAGAAGATGCTGCTTTTGAGGATATTCAGAGGGCTAGAGATCTTAAAGTTGAAGAGGCTGGTGAAGATTTAATTTTAAAAGCGAAAATAGAATCTTCCTTTGATCAATTACTCATGGGAAGTTTGAAAGCTAGGCAATCAGGAAATGTAAGCTATGAAGCTGTGAGTGCCTCAAAAAAAGAAAAACAAATTAATCAATTTACCAATAATAATTTTCCACTGCTTTCTAAGATAAAAAATTTAAGTAATAACTCTAAGAACTCAAGTCAGTATAGTCTGCCAAAAATAACTGCCCCCTCATTTGATAATCTTTCAATAAAAATATCTGTTGGGCTATTATTTTTAATTTTGTTATTTATCAGTCCAGACTCTAATAATAGACTTTTACTCTCTATCTCTACATTAATACTTACCTATACTCAAATTAAATCCGGTAAAAGATTTATAAGTTCTCTGGGTTGGAGTGTTACCTTTCTCTCGATAGGATTAATTTTTGGTGGATTGCTTGAAAATAATTCTTTCATTCAGGAAGTATCAAATAACTCTTTATCAATACAAAAAATTCAAAGTATTCCAGCCATGGTTATTTTATGGCTAGGCGTAATTTTTTTATGATTGATTTTCTATCATCGATTTAATTTCTTCATAATTTATAAGATATTTATTCTTACAAAATTCACAAACCAACTCTGCTTTGCCATCTTTCTTGAGGATGTCCTCTAACTCACTTTTATCAAGCATTTTCATCGCATTTAAACTTCTTTGTTTGGAACACTTGCATTTAAAACTTACTTCTTGAGAACGAGCTTTTTCAGAGATTGATTTATCGTCAATATCGGGAAATATATTTCTAATTAACGAAAGAAGATTATCTTTTGACTTAAATAGTTCTTCGCTGAAAGAATTAATTTCTTTACATCTTTCTTCAAGTAGTGAGACAAGTAGAGGGTCAGTATCTATTTTAGGTAGAACTTGAGCTAATAGGCCACCACTACAAATAACACTTTTATTTTGAATTTTTTCTCCAATTAATACAGCAGAAGGAGTTTGCTCTGAATGATATAAATATGAAGCTAAGTCTTCAGCAATATTTCCATTTACTAATTCAACAGTGCTTGTAAAGGGTTCTCCAAATCCACTATCTCTAATCACATTTAAATATCCTTTACCTAATGCTTTTGTAAAATCAAAAGAATATTTATTATTGCTTATTTTGACAAGGTCTAATTCTAAATTAGGATTCCCTACATAACCCCTAACTTTTCCATCTCTACCTGCATCAACTAGTAATCCTTTTAAAGGGCCGTCAGATCTAACTCTTAAAGTAACTCTTCCGTGCATTACCTTCATCGAGCTTGCTAGAAGTAGTGAAGCACTAAATGCTCTTCCTAAGATACAGGTGGTTAAATAAGAAAGACCGTGTCTTTTTTTTGCTTCTAAAGAAGATTCTGTTGTTAAGACTGCAACTAATCTTATTCCTCCATTTGCTGCAGTAGCCCGAACTATCCTATCCGGCATGATTTTCTTTCATAAAGTTTTTGATTTTCCCTTTTTCCAAGAATAATATCCTAGAAGGAATTCCCTCAAATAAAGCAGGTTCATGAGTAACAATAATAATTGTATTTTTATTTTTTAAATCAAGAATTAAATTCTTCACATCATTTCTCATTGAATAGTCTAATCCAGCAGTTGGTTCATCAAGTAAAAGAATTGAGGGGTTCCTAAGTAGTTGAACTGCTACAGCTAATCGTCTTTGTTGTCCGCCACTTAGTTGTTCTGGTGGTTGAGCCAGATTAATTTTTTTTAAACCAACTTTATTTAAAACTATTTCTATATTTTTTTCTCTTAAAGATTTATAGCCTATTTTTAATTCTTTCCCAATGGTTGTACCTATAAAGTATCTTTCAGGAAATTGAAATACTACACCACAAAACCATCTTCTTTGTCTAGAAGATAAAGTTTTATTCTTCCAAGTAATTTTTCCTTTTTGTGGATTTGTTAGTCCGCTTATTATTTCGAGTAGCGTTGTTTTTCCTGAACCACTATTGCCGCAAATTAAAATGATTTCGTTTTCATGTACTTCTAAATTTAAATTGTCTATTATTTTTCTTTCACCAGTTTGGGGTTGATAAGATATCTCTTTTAAATCAAGCATTATTAATTAAGTTATAGGTATGAATTTTAATCTAGTAATAACTTACTTATAATAGCTTTAGATCTAAAAAGCTATTAGTCAATATGAATATTATTTTTAGGGAAGTTGATCCTTTTAACTGTTGGATATGGATCAAGTTTTCAGAATCACCAACTCAAGATGAAAAAAATTATTTAGATGGTGTTTTTGATAGTTGGTACGTTTTAGGCAGGTTAGGTGGATTTAATTCTGAAAATTTGCAAACTCATGAAGAGGGTTCCGATCTAAGTTGGATGTCCTACGATAATGACCAAAAAAATGCATCTCTTCCAGCCTTAATGCATAATTTAGGAATTATGGAATATCAAAATTTTTGGGGAAGATGTTGGGTTGATTTTGGAACTTCAGACTCCATTTCAATAGATATATTAATAAATTCTTTGAATGAGATATCAAATAATTATGTAAAAATTGAAGAGTTAATTATTGGGGGTGAAAATAATGATTGGGCAATTGAAGAACATGAAGATTTAGTTTTCAAAGATTAAGTGTTTTAGATGGAAGACTTAACAAGATTAATTATTTCCCATGAAAGAATTGAAAATATTAAGAACAAAAACTTAGAACTTTCTAAAGAAGAGGCTCATTATTTAAATAAAGTAATGAGGATAAAAAATGGTAAAGAAATATTTATAGCTAACGGAGAGGGTTCATTATGGAAAGCTATAAAAGTTAAAAATGATTGTTTAGAAATAATTCAATTAAAAAAACCTTACTTATTTCAAGAACAAGAAATTTACTTATTAGGAATAGCCGTGGTTATACCAAAAAGTGGTTTTGAGGATATTTTAAAAATGTGTACTGAAATAGGAATTGATTTTATACAGCCATTATTTTCAGAAAGACAGGTAAACAAAAAATTAAATTTTTCTAGAAAACTTTTGAGATGGAATTCAATAATCAAAGAATCAGTTGAGCAAAGTGAGAGATTATGGAAACCATCTATATTAAATGGTATGGATATTATTGAATGGCTAAAAAGTAGAAATAATCAAGAAAGAGTTTCAATTTCCATAACTAGAGAAGATACTAGTTATGACTTAAATCAATGGTTAAGAAAACAACAAGAATTTGTAAATAAAAAAGGAGGTACTTTTTGGAATGTAGTTGGCCCTGAAGGAGGTTGGTCCTCTAAAGAAATTGATTTTTTTAATAAAAGTAATGTTACCTTTGTTAAACTTTCCGACACTATCTTAAGAACTTCAACGGCTAGTATTAACGCATCATCAATTCTAAATCAGTGGAGAATTGATTTAAAATTAAGGCATTAGATAAATATGGATTTAATTAGAAATCAATTTTTTATAGGTTTTTGCTTTAATTTTATTTTGATTTATATATTTTGCAGGATTCCTTTGATGACAAAAAGTGGTTGGATAAGTGCAGGAATTTTAGGCACAATTTTGTGGGGATGTTTGTCTTGGCAGGGATGGATGTCAGTTGTAATTTATTTATTATTTGGATCTCTCGTTACCAAAATAGGTTTTAAATTTAAAAAAGAAAAAGGTATAGCTGAAAAAAGAGACGGGAGAAGAGGTCCTGAGAATGTATGGGGCTCTGCAGCTACAGGATTATTTCTTGCCATTATGACCAAATTTAATGCTGCAAACGTAGTGATGTTTAAAGTAGGTTTTGCTGCAAGTTTTGCTGCAAAGTTGGCGGATACTTTTGGCAGTGAAATTGGAAAAAGATTTGGTAAAGAGACATATTTAATTACTTCACTTAAAAAGGTTGAGAGAGGAACTGAAGGAGGAATAAGTATAGAAGGAACATTAGCTAGTGTTTTGGGATCAATATTTATGGCTTTTATAATGCTTCGTCTATCAATTATTTCTACAAAATATCATTTTATAGTTGTTGTAGTTTCTGGATTCTTGGCAACACTTTCTGAAAGTATTATTGGTGCTAAATTTCAAAACAAATATAAATTAAGTAATGAATTGGTGAATGCTATTCAGACAAGTATTGCTTCTATTTTTGCTATGTTTGCTCTTATTTTATATTCATATTTTTTAAATTAAAAATATTTGAAAAGGCCTAGGATTCCTTCCATTTTGTAAGAATCTCCCAGCTCTTCAGTCTTTGGAAAAGCCAGAAATGACCTTCGGAATTTAGATGAATCCCATCTTGCGTAATCCAATTTTTACTCCTTTTATCAGAGTACATTTCTCTAAAAGTAGGAAGAAATGGGACACTCTGATTGAGGCATACTTCCTCCATTCTCCTTTCATAAGAATTACAAAAATCATTTGAGTACCATAGACATCCTGCAAACGGCATTTTGCTTTCGTCAACAGGTGTTAAACCAATAACAAAGACATTTGTTTGAGAGTGCATTTCATTAATAAGTCTCTCTAATCCATATTCAAATCCATCTATATCTAATTGATGTCTTCCGTTTTTCTGACCAATTGCTGCAGTGTCGTTAAGACCAACATTAAGCAGGATTGCTTTAGGTTTATTTCTTCTAGTTTCTCCTCTAGATGACCATTCTTTTTCCCATCTAGTTGAAACTTTTTCTATCCCATCTCCCCTTATGCCAAGTTGATAAATTACTGGCCCATTTTGGTTGTTGCACCAATCTTTTCTAAGCCTTTCACACCATCCGCCACCTTCATTATCTCCCCATCCATAAACTGAGCTATCTCCAATTACAACTAGCTGTTTTGGTAAACTATTCACTATAACCGGAAAAAAATAATTACTTGATTCAACAAATTATTCTTACAAATCAAGCTAAACTATTTTTGATTTTACCACTTATTAATTCGCCAATTATTGCAATGGAGCTATAAGCTATCAATACTATTGTAACTTCTTGCCATGCGAAGGAACTTAGAGATTCTTGCAATTGCCAACCTAGACCAACACTTCCAATGACCCCAACAATTGCAGTTTCTCTAATAATAATGTCAGATCTATAAGCGCAATATGCTAAGTAACTTTTTGCTTGTTGAGAAAATAAACCTAAAAGCCAACTAGTCTTTTTTGAGATTCCTAGAGATTTCATTGCAATGTAATTTCCCCTGTCTTGGCTTTCTAGATTTGTAAAAAGTAATTTGCTTGTAATGCCTGCGTTGTGAAGACCTAATGTTAAAGCTGCTAAAGATAAAGAAGGATTATTAAAAGTTAATAGAATTAGAAGTATTACAGGTGTAGGTATTAAACGTAATAAAAATGCAAAAATTTTTATAAAAATTTTAGAAGTATTGTTGTTAAAAATTCCTATTACTACTGGAGGCAAACTAATCGCGATTCCTGTCGATAAGAGACTTAAAATTATTGTTTCTAATATAAGTTTTAAGAAATCAAATAATCCTAAATCTGAGCTTGATTTAAATAGAGAACTAACGGAATTGAAATTTTCAAAATTATTATTAAAAATAAAATAGAGAAAATATGAAAAAGAAAATAAAATTGTTATGAAAAAAACTGCAATAAAAAAAATAGATAGGATTTTATTTTTAGTATTAAATTTTATTTTTTTGAATATTAATCCAGAAAGAATTATCAAAATTGATAAGGACCATAAATAAGTCCATAACTCCCTAAAATTCAAAGTCTGGAAAGATAAAAAAATACTAGTACCTATTCCTCCTATCCCAAAAAGTCCTAAAATCACTGTACTTCTTATTGAACACTCTAATCGATATAAACCAAAGTTTTTAAATGTATTTATTATTGGAATCCATACTATAGTTAATAAAGATGAAAATTTAGGTGCATTTATTTGATTTATAGATTCAAATCTTTTGTAGTCAATAGTTTCTAATTGTTCAGCAAAAACTTTTGAATTTACGGCAATATAAGGTATACATATAGCTATTATTCCTATTGAAAAATTTATGCCATATATTTGCATTAATACTATTCCCCAAACCACTTCATGAATAGATCTAATTATTGTTAGAAAAAACCTTATCATGCTGTAGAAAAAATTTGGAATATTAAAGATTTTATAAAAAATATTTGAGGATATTATTCCAAAAATTGCTCCAAAAATAATACTTACTAACCAACTAAAAAAACCAATTAAGATAGTTTCATTTAATCGATTAATTACGGTAATAATAATTTCATTATCGATCTTGGGATTAAATGCAGAAATTAAAAATTCTTGGAATAATTTAAATCCTCCAAAATGAAGATTGTTTATTAATTGATACCCTAGAGGTATGCATACCAAAATTGGAAGAAAAGATAATGAGGTATAGTTTAATTTTAATTTATTCAACTAATTAATATATTTTTTCTAAATGAAGCTTCTTTAAGTTATTTATTTTAATATTGAAAAAAATTTTACCATCCCTTATTCCAATAACTTTATCAAAATCCTTAAGCAAATCTAATCTATGTAATGCAACTAATGCCGTCTTTGGGGATTTTTTTGTATTATTTTTATCTACATTTTCTAGCAGAAGGTTTTTAATTGTTGTTATCAATTTGGGATCTAAATTATTAAAAGGCTCATCTGCAAGTAATATATTTGATCCTTGAATTAATGATCTAGCTACAGCCACCCTTTGTTTTTGCCCCCCAGATAGTGTTCTGATTTTTTTGTCGTAAACAGAGTTATGAAGTCTACATAATTGCATATATTTATGCGCCTTCTTAAAAGAACTCATATTTAGCAAATTTTTAAAAGCGAAATAAAAATTGTTTTCCGCTAGTAGTCCACAATTAACATTTTGTTCTGCAGAGAGATCTTCTATTAATCTTAAATCTTGCCAAATAGTTGATATCTTACTTTTCTGCTTTCTATCTAATTCCTCAAAACTTTTATTGAATAATTTAACCTCACCTTGAGTTGGCTTGATAGTGCCATTAAGTACTGATATAAGTGTAGTTTTTCCTGAGCCGCTTTTACCTAAAAGTGCAATTTTCTCCCCTGAATTTATTTTTAAATTTACTTTATTTAGAATCAGATTATTTTTGTATTTATAAGATATATTTTTTAATTCTAAGAGAGTATTATTCATCTAATTTTATTTAATTTCCTACCTATTTCCTCTATATTTTTATACTGTTTTGCTTCTGCATTTATAAATCTTTTTGCATTGAACATATCTAAAATCTGTTTATGTGAATTTTGATTTATATCTAAATTTAGAATTACTGATTTAAGTTCATTTATAAACCCTTCTCCGAATCTATTTTCAAGATCCCCTTGAGCTACCCAATGATAGTCAACATATTCTGGGGTGATCCAGAATAATTCTAAATTACTTGTTCTTTTGGGATTATTTTTAAGATTGTTTTCCCAAACTTGTTTATTTAAAGCTCCAGCATCAAATGCTCCACTATTAACTAAAGCTATAGTGGCATCATGACTACCACTAAAACCTGCTTTTTCACCTTTAAAGTGTTTAATTTCAACCCCTGCTCGATTTAAAAAATATTCTGGCATTAATCTTCCAGAAGTTGAGTTGTCAGAGCCAAAAGTAAATCTCAAATTTTTTAGTTTTTTAAGTCCTTTAATGTTTGAAATTGGGTTAAGTTCTAAATTTTTGTTTACTATAAAAACACTTTTAAATTCCTTATCGATATCTCTTTGAGCTATGACAATTGAATTAGGAGTTTGTAGTCTGGCTTGAACTCCTGATAAACCGCCAAACCAAACTAAATCTAAATCTTTAGTTCTAAATCCAGTTACTGCTGCAACATAATTAATAACAGGAATGTATTTAACTTCTACATCAAGTTGTTTGGATAATTCTTCTGAAAATAAATTAAATCTTTTGTCCAAAACATCTTGGTTTTGATCAGGTATTGCTCCAACTTTTAAAAATTTGGGATTTGAAAATACAGGTGATAAAAAAATAGAAAATAATAGAGATGAACTTAGTAGAAAATTTTTTAAATTAAACATAACTTAATTTAATTAATAGTATTCAGAGATTGCTTTTTCAATCCTTTGTAGTCCATCTTTTATTTTAATTTCTGAAGCTGCACAAGATATCCTAATACATTGATCATGTCCAAAAGCTTTTCCAGGTACAACAACTAATCCGTAATCTTGAAGAGCTTTATTACAGAAATCAATAGAAGTAATTGAGGAGTTAGGTAATTTTGGAAATGCGTAAAATGCTCCATTAGGTTCTTCAATATAAGTCCCATTTATATTGTTAAGGCCCTCATAGAGAAGTCTTCTTCTGTGATCATAATGGCTATTTATCATTGAGAAAAACTCATTATTAATTTTTAAAGCCTCTAAAGCACCTTTTTGAACAAAAGAGCAAACATTACTTGTACTTTGACTTTGTAATGCTGAGGATGCTTTGATTACATCTTTGGGACCTACTAAATAACCTATCCTCCAGCCAGTCATAGCCCATCCTTTCGCAAACCCATTTATTATAAAAATCCTATCTTTTAAGTCATTTGCTAATGAAGGTAAACTGTAGTGTTTAAATTCTTTTTTAATGATTAGTTCATAAATCTCATCAGAAAGAATATTGATATTTGGATTTTCTCTAGCTAAATCGGCAATTTGTAATAATTCTTCCTTTGACATAACTCTTCCAGTAGGATTATTAGGAGAATTGATAATTATAAATTTAGTTTTTGAAGAGATTTTAGACTTCAAGTCTTTTATATTTATTTTAAATCCATCTTCAGCAGAAGAATTTGTAAAAACTGGCTCCCCACCGGCCAATCTAACCATCTGGGGATAACTCAACCAATATGGAGAAGGAATAATAACTTCGTCTCCAGCATTTAAAAAGACTTGGAAAAGATTATATATTGCCTGCTTAGCACCATTTGTGACCATTACATTTTCAAATTCATAATTTAAATCGTTTTGAATTTGAAGTTTATTTGCAATTGCTTTTCGGAGATCCAAATTACCCGCTGCAGGCCCGTACTTTGTGAATCCATCAAATATAGCTTTACTTGTAGCCTCTATAACTTCTTTTGGGGCATCAAAATCAGGTTCTCCTGCACTTAAATTGCAAATGTCCACTCCTTCTGCAGATAATTGATTTGCTTTAGCACTTATCTGCAATGTAAGAGAAGGCTCAATTGAAAGTGCCCGATCAGATAAATTAACTTGAATCATTGACTTATGACTTTTCAAATATGACTTTTAAGAATGACAAATGCATAAATTAAGAATAAATAAAACTATCACACAATGGTTTAATTTAGTTCATTTTCTTAATCTATTTTATTTTCATGTTTTGAGTTCTTAAGATAAAAATATTTAAAGTTTTATTTTCGGTGAAAAGGTTAGTAATTGGGAGAGGAAGTGTATTTGCAGATTTGTTAATAATTGGTGAGGCACCTGGAGCACAGGAAGATTTAGAAGGAAAACCTTATGTGGGTAAATCTGGGAAGCTATTAAACGAATTATTAATACATGCTGGGATTGACTATAAGAAGGATGTTTATTTTTGTAATGTAATTAAATGTCGTCCACCAAATAATAGAAAACCCACTGCTAGAGAAATTAATATTCATAAACCTTGGTTATTACAGCAAATAAAGCTTGTTGATCCAAAATTTATATTACTTACTGGTTCAACTGCTATGAGAGCTATTTTAGAAGTTAAAGATCCTATAAGTAATTTAAGAGGTCAATGGATTAAAAAAGATGGGAGAGAAATTATGGTAATTTTTCATCCATCTTATTTGTTGAGATTTCCTTCAAAAGAAATCAATAAACCTTACCATCTAACTTTGAAAGACCTTGAGAATGTAAGGGGTAAACTATATGCCGTATAATTTAGTGAAATCCTTTTTGAATATCAAGAATTTTAATGTCATTAACTCAATCAAAAGAGGTTAATAGTCTCTCCAAAAGATATTCAACTCATATTGAGAGAAGGATAACTAGAACAGTAATGGTTGGTGATATAGCTATTGGAAGTGATTATCCAGTAAGAGTTCAGTCGATGATAAATGAAGATACGATGGATGTCGAAAATGCTTACTTAGCTATCAAAAGACTTCATGATGTGGGTTGTGAAATAGTAAGGTTAACTGTTCCTTCCTTAGCACATGCCAAAGCTGTAGGAGATATAAAGGCAAAATTATTAGAAAATAATATCAACACCCCCTTGGTAGCTGATGTTCACCATAATGGTATGAAAATTGCAATGGAAGTTGCAAAACATGTCGATAAAGTAAGAATTAATCCTGGATTGTTTGTGTTTGAAAAATCAGACCCTACAAGAACTGAATATACAGATGAGGAATTTGAAACTATTAAGCAAACAATACTTAAAAGATTTACCCCTTTAGTTGAAGTTTTAAAAGCTGAAAACAAAGCTTTAAGGATTGGCGTTAATCATGGGTCTTTATCTGAGAGGATGCTTTTTACTTATGGAGATACGCCATTAGGAATGACAGAATCTGCGATGGAGTTTGTCAAAATTTGTGATGAGCTTGATTTTCATAACATAATTATTTCTATGAAAGCTTCCAGAGCTCCGGTCATGATGGCAGCTTACAGAATGATTGCAGATAGGCTTGACTCAGAAGGCTATAACTATCCCTTACATTTGGGAGTGACCGAAGCTGGTGATGGTGATTATGGAAGGATTAAAAGTACTGCTGGAATTGGAACGCTTTTAGCAGAGGGATTAGGAGATACCATCAGAGTTTCCTTAACAGAAGCTCCAGAAAAGGAAATACCAGTGTGCTATTCAATTTTGCAATCTTTGGGATTAAGAAAAACAATGGTTGAATACATCAGTTGTCCTAGTTGTGGGAGAACACTTTTCAATCTAGAAGAAGTTGTAGATAAAGTTAGGAACGCCACTTCACATTTAACAGGTCTAGATATAGCAATAATGGGATGTATTGTTAATGGGCCAGGTGAAATGGCAGATGCTGATTATGGTTATGTTGGGAAAGGTAAAGGAACTATTGCCTTATATAGAAGAAAAGAAGAGATAAAAAGAGTACCTGAAGATGAGGGGGTTAATGCTTTAATCCAACTTATTAAGGATGATGGGAAGTGGATTAATCCTTAAGGATTTGTCAAGTTTTTGAAAATATAAATAAATTCTTTTTATAATAAAAAATATCGAATTCTTTGAAGATAAGAAAATTGGTTAAAAAAAAATTTATAATTTTCTTTGCGACAACCTTTTCTGGGCTATTTTTAAATAACTTTGCAGAAGCAACAGTTTTAAATAATGGTTATAAAGAAGTGATTGATCATGTTTGGCAAATTGTATATAGAGATTTTCTTGACTCAACTGGTAAATTTCAAAAGTCCAATTGGATTAATATAAGAAAAGAAGCTTTATCAAAAACATATTCTGACAGCAATGAAGCATATGATGCAATTAGAGATATGCTTTCTAATTTAGATGATTCTTATACAAGATTTTTAGAACCTAAGGAATTTAATCAAATGAGAATTGATACCTCTGGCGAGTTAACTGGTGTTGGTATCCAAATAGTTAAAGATAAAGAATCTGATGATTTAATAATTATTTCTCCCATAGAGGGTACCCCTGCATTTGATGCTGGTATTAAAGCTAGAGATAAAATATTATCTATAGATGATATTTCTACTGAAGGTATGAATATTGAGGATGCCGTGAAATTAATAAGAGGACAAAGAGGTACTAAAGTAAAGCTTGAAATTCTTAGAGGTTCTCAATCCTTTTTTAAGACTTTATCAAGAGAAAAAATTGAAATAAAATCTGTATCAAGTAAAGTCAATCAAACCAAAAATGGATTATTAATTGGCTATGTAAGAATTAAACAATTTAATGCAAATGCATCAAAAGAAACTAGAGATGCTATTAAGGATTTAGAAACAAAAAAAGTCGCAGGATATGTTCTTGACTTGAGAAGTAATCCAGGAGGTTTATTAGAATCAAGCATTGATATCTCAAGGCACTTCATTAACAGGGGAGTAATAGTAAGTACAGTAAGTAAAGATGGTTTAAAAGAAACGAAAAAAGGAAACGGTCAAGCTCTAACAGAAAAGCCCTTAGTGGTCTTGGTTAATGAGGGTTCTGCTAGTGCTAGTGAAATAGTTTCTGGTGCAATAAAAGATAACAAAAGAGGAAAATTAGTTGGGAAGAAAACCTTTGGTAAAGGTCTAGTTCAATCCATGAGAACTTTAGTTGATGGTTCAGGTCTAACTGTTACTGTCGCCAAGTATTTAACTCCTAACGGCACTGATATAAACAAATCTGGAATTATTCCAGATATAGAAGTAAAAATGAATATCAACCCTATTCTCCAAAAAGAGATTGGAACTAGAAAAGATAAACAATATAGAGCTGGTGAAAAAGAGCTAGTAAATATAATTAAAAGAAATAATCAGATAAGTGAATTTAATCCAAACACTACAAACCTTAATGCATTCCTAAAAATTAATAAAAAAGATCAGGTATTTGCGTTAAATTAATTACTCATATCCAGCATTCTCTTTATCGGTACATAGGCTCTTCTTATTATCTCTGGGTCAAGTTCGATAGACGGGGAATTATTTTTTAAACAATCAAGAATTTTTTCTAAGGTATTTAATTTCATATATGGACACTCGTTACATTTACAACCTTCTATGTCGGGGACTTCAATAAAATTTTTGTTAGGTTCTTTCTTCTTCATTTGGTGGATTATTCCAGGTTCAGTTAACACCATGTAAGTTTTAGATGTATCTTTACTTACGAAATCAAGCAGCTTACTTGTTGATCCAATAAAGTCTGAGAGAATTAGTAAATTTTGACTACATTCAGGATGAGCAATTACTTTTGAACCTGGATTTTGATATTTTAATTTTAGAAGTGCTTCTTCACTAAATGATTCATGAACAATGCAGCTGCCAGGCCATAATTTAAGATCTCTTCCAGAATTTTTCTGTACCCATCTCCCAAGATTCTGATCTGGTGCAAATATTATCTTTTTATCTTGAGGTATCTTCTTAATTAATGAGACTGCATTACTGCTTGTACATATCAGATCGCTTTGAGCTTTTACTTCTGCAGTACAATTTATATAACTTACTACATAGTGATCTGGATTTTCTTCCCTGAACTTTTGAAATTTATCTGAGGGACAATCATCTGCTAATGAGCATCCTGCGTCAATATCTGGTAATAGGACTGTTTTATTTGGGCTAAGTATTTTTGCGGTTTCGGCCATAAAGTGCACTCCGCAAAAAATTATTATATCAGCATCATTATTTGCAGCTTTCTTAGATAGATCTAATGAATCGCCAATAAAATCTGCAATTTCCTGAATTTCTGGAGCTTGATAATAGTGCGCAAGAATAATTGCATTAGCTTTTTTGCAACGCTCCTTTATTTCAGAAATCAAATCCTCTTCATTTTGAACTGATTTCTGTTTTGCAGTAGAAGTTATACTGGTCAGGATTTAGAATATCTCTAAATAGATTATATGCCTTTAAACAGAAAAAATTCTGACAAATTTTAAAATTGCTATTGTTGGTGACTGTCATGGTCAATGGTCTGAATTAGACTTGAAGGTTTTATCGATTATCAAACCAAATATTGTTTTATTTGTTGGTGATATTTCTGATGGGAGTGTCAAAATAATTAAAAAAATCAATGAGATCAAAATTCCTACTTTTGTGATTTTAGGAAATCATGATAGAGGGAAAGATTCTACAGGGGAAACTCTCTCAAAGCAGATACGTGTTCTTGGTGAAAAATATTCTGCATGGGATTTGAAAGTTGTTAATAATCAAATAAATTTGTTGTCTGCTAGACCATGTAGTTCTGGCGGCGGCTATTATCTTTCGAAAGAAGTTAAAGGTGTTTATGGACCTATCACCGAACAAGATTCAATAAATAAAATTATCAAATGTTCGGAAAAGACTGTAGAAGATATACCTTTAATAATTATGTCTCATGCTGGCCCCTCGGGTTTAGGTTCAGAACCTAAAAGCATTTGTGGAAAAGACTGGAAATTACCCTCATTAGATTGGGGAGATAGAGATTTGTCTGTAGCTATTTCTCAAATACAAAAGAGAAGAAAAGTTGATCTTGTAATTTTTGGTCATATGCACAACCGGCTTAAAAGAAATCTTGGATTAAGAGAGATGTTTAAAATTGATACTAAAGGAACAATTTATTTCAACACTGCTGTGGTGCCAAGATATAAAACTGATGAAGATGGGAAATTACTAATTAACTTTTCATGGATTGAGTTTGAAAAAAAGGGATTAAGTCATGTTTCTCATCGATGGTATTCAGAGTCTGGTGTAATTCGTGAAGAAGATAAATTTTTTTAGAATTAGATATTTTTGTTTATATTTTAAGTATTTTTGGGCTTTTCATATCTTGAAAATAATGTTTGAGACAACATATAACCCGCAATTCCTGCGGCTGTAAAAGCTAAACCATTTTTAAATAAAGGTAATAAATCATTTGTCCTGGATATTATCGGTGCCAAACCAAAAATTCCAAATAACATTCCCCATAAGGGAGAAAGAAGAGCTAAAAATCCAATTGATATGACTTGACCTTCTTTTCTTGGAGCAGATGCAAAACCTGCTACTAAACCTCCAAGAATAGATGTACATAAAGTCCAGATATATTGCTCTTTGGGTAGGCCAGGGACAACTTGGCATCCTCCTCTTTCGAGGCAAATCTTTACTGAATCAATTGCATCTAGTACTGCACCATCCTCACCGTGATCTTTAACATAGTATTGGTTGCCAAATCTTGTTTGAAGTTCAACCCAAAATAACCTTGGCATAAAATTAAAATAAGCCTCTCCCACGTTAAAGTTCAGCAAATTTCCCCCTCTAGGATCCGCAACTATCAACAAACTTGTCTCATCTAAATCCCAATAGTCCTTTATTGCGCTACCAGGTGAACTCTCAAACTGAGATAAATATTTAATTTTCCACCCACTTTCAATTTCTAGATTGTTTAGCTTTTCCTCTAAAGATTTTTTTTGATTAGGGCTTAATGTTTTAGCTAAATCAATTACTGGTGTTTTTTCTTCTGGTAAGAGATTTGGATTATTTATAGCGAAAACGGGTTTATGTGAAATTAAAACTAAAATAGATAGAAATATTCCTAATAAATAGTTAATCTTTGAAGGCATAAATAAGTTCTGTCTTTTTATATTTTCGCCGATGAATAGCTTTCCCGCGAATAATCCAGATTGGTTAGTAAAAGAAATAATAAAAATGGGTGGGACTATAAGTTTTTATGACTTTATGAATTTTGCATTAAATGATCCTATTAATGGTTATTACGGCAGCGGTAAAGCTGAGTTAGGCTTTCGAGGAGATTTTGTCACATCACCCTCTTTATCTGATGATTTTGCTTTTTTGGTTGGTAAACAAATAGAAGATTGGTTGATTCAGTTCAAAAATAGTTTTTTATCTAATCAGAAATTAGCTGTAGTTGAATTTGGAGCAGGAGATGGAAGCTTTATGAGTGGATTAATTAAATATTTTTTAGAAAACAATAAGAATTTTTTGGAAGAAGTTTCTTTTGTAATTATCGAACCAAATGAAGGGATGGTAGAAAAACAAAAAAATAAATTGGAAGAATTTTTGAACTTAGGTATTGATATTTTATGGAAAGATTTGGATGAAGTAGAGGAAAATAATATAAATGGAATAGTTCTAGCAAATGAGGTTTTGGATGCTTTGCCAGTAGAGAGAATAACCTTTTCAAAAGGAAAATTACTTCGACAAGCAGTTTCTATAGACAAAAAATCTAGTAAATTATATTTTGATGAAATGCAAATTACAAGTGAATTGAGAAAATGTATTGAACTTGCTAAAAGTGAGTTGGGAATCATTATTCCGCCTGAAGATGCTCTTGAAGGATGGACGACAGAATGGCATATAGATAACTCAAAATGGTTAGAAGCTATTTATGGGAAAATCAATAATGGTATTTTATTGATAATTGATTACGCTAAAGAAGCTAAAAAATACTACACCTCTAAGAATTCTGATGGGACGATAGTTTCTTATGAAAATCAAAAAATGACGAATAATGTCCTAGATTCTCCTGGAAATTGCGATTTAACATCTCATGTTTGCATAGAAACTTTAATTAATGATGCTGAGACTCTTGGATTTGATACTGTTGGAATAGCTAAACAAGGAGAGGCTTTGTTGGCACTTGGATTAGCAGAGAGACTTTATGGGATTCAGAAAGAAATTAAAGAGGATTTATCAAATGCCCTCCTAAGAAGAGAAGCATTACTTAGACTCGTTGATCCTGTTTGTTTAGGCGATTTTAAGTGGTTTGTTTTTAAAAAGTTTAATGAGAAGAAAATGAATATAAATTCAACCTGTTTGCGTTAAGAAAAAAACTTTAAAAATAATGAATCCTCTACATCATCATATATATCTACTTCACCAATCTCTTTCGGTAATATAAATCTCATTTTGCCATCACGAACTTTTTTATCGCCCATAAGTATTGTTAGAACGTCTTCTTTATTTATTTTGGGGATCTGGGTAGGAAGATCATAATTCTTCAAAAGATTTTTCTGTCTCTCTAACTCTTCCTTAGACCATAACCCTTTCTCAATTGCTATTTCCCCCGCAATATTCATACCAATTGATATTGCCTCACCATGTAGAAATTTGCCGTATCCACACAAATTTTCAATAACGTGACCAAAAGAATGACCATAATTCAATATTGCTCTAACACCATTTTCATGTTCGTCTTGCGAAACAATATGTGACTTTGTTTTTATTGAACTATCAATTATTTTAATTAGATATTCATTCTTGAGATTTACAAGCTCATTCTTGTTTTTTTCAATTTCTAAGTATTCGAAAAGTTCTTTATCTCTTATTACTCCGTATTTTATTACTTCGGCCATGCCTGCACTAAATTCTCTTTTGGGCAAACTTTTTAAAGTTTCTGGATCAATAAAAACTGCTTTTGGTTGATTGAAAGCTCCAATTAAATTCTTACCTTTTGGATGATTTACTCCTGTTTTTCCTCCCACAGATGAATCAACCATTGATAATAATGTTGTTGGAATCTGAATATATTCGATACCTCTCAGCCAAGTCGCAGCTGCAAAACCACTTACATCGCCAACAATTCCTCCTCCAAGGGCAATAATTATTGAATTTCTATCTAAGCCAAATTCAAATGCTACATCATATATTTCACTTAAGGTTTTTAAGTTTTTATATGATTCTCCAGCTTTGATAAGGAACATTTGGGCCTGAAATTTATTATCTTTTAAATTATTTAAAAATTTTTCTCCATACAAATTTGATATTTCTTCATTTGAAATCACAAGTATTTTTCTATTCTTTGTTATTCCAATTTTTAAAAGTTCTTCGCTGATATTATTCAGTATCCCTGGTTCTAGAGTAACTTCGTATGACTTAACGCCTAATGGGACTAATATTTTTCTCTTATTCACAATTGATTACCTAGTTAAAATTTATAAATATTTAGTATTAAATACTTTATATATTAGCAAAATCTAAGCTCTAGATACTTAAAAATTCAGTTGTTAAGAATTAGAAATGGTAATAAAATCATGCTATGAGTTTTAAAAAAAATATAAACGATCTTAAGAAAAAATATTCCCTGGGAATAATTGGAGGTGGTCAATTGGCTTTGATGTTAACCGAGGCAGCAAAAAAAAGAAATTTAGAAGTATGTGTGCAAACAAAATCTTGTGATGATCCTGCTGGTTCAAAAGCAGATCATGTCATAGAAGCTGATCCTTTAAAGATAAGAGGTAATAAATCATTAGTTAATGAGTGTGAAAAAATAATTTTTGAAAATGAATGGATAAAGATTGATAAATTAAATTTAATTGACAATAAAGATATTTTTGTCCCAAGCCTTGATGCAATTAAGCCATTAGTAGATAGGTTTTCTCAAAAAAAATTAATAGATAGAATGAATATTCCCTGTCCAAAATGGATAAGCATTGAAGATTTTAAAAATCTCTCGGATGAGGAAATCAATAATTGGAATTTTCCTCTAATGGCAAAATCAAATAAAGGTGGATATGACGGTAAGGGGAACAGAAAAATAAAGACAAAAGAAGATTTAGATTCTTTTTTAACAGAGAATAATTCTGATGAATGGTTAATAGAAGAATGGATAAAGTATGAAAAAGAACTAGCTCTCGTTGGTTCGAGAGATAGGTCCGGTAAGATAAGATTCTTCCCAATAGTTGAGACATTTCAATCAAACCATGTTTGTGATTGGGTTCTTGCACCTGGAACAAATGAATATGATTTGAACTTATTTGCAATAAATATTTTCTCTTCAATAGTTAATGAACTTAATTACGTTGGAGTTTTAGCTATTGAATTCTTCTATGGAGATAATGGTCTTTTAATTAATGAAATAGCTCCTAGAACACATAACTCAGCTCATTTCTCTATTGAAGCTTGCACTTCAAGTCAGTTTGATCAATATGTTTGCATTTCTTCTGGGATAATGTCACCTGAAATTAAAATGAACTGTGAAGGTGCAATTATGATAAATCTACTGGGGTTAAAAAAGAATTTCCCAATCTCAATGGAAACCAGAATTAAAATGTTATCTGAAATTGAGGGTTCTAATATTCATTGTTATGGAAAATCTCGCGAAATTCTGGGAAGAAAAATGGCTCACATCACATTTTTATTAAATGGTAAAACGCATTTAGAAAGATATGATGAAGCTCAAATTTTGTTAACTATGGTAAGAGACATTTGGCCATCTCCAAATGCATAAAAAAATAAGTTAGAGTTAGATTACTGGATCTTTGGTTAAGTTCTTCTTTATGTGCTCTGATCTGACTCTCTTTCGACTTGAGGAGACTGTCGTGATGCGGTAGTAAACCGATCTTGTAATCGGAAACGAAAGCCCACTTTGAATCCTCTTCTGGCTTTTCCAGGTCGATGCAGCAGAGAACTGACGGGGATCCGGTGTTACCTATCAAACTGCTTGTTATTACAGGCTTTTGGTAGGTATTTTATTTTTCATAATTAGGGGTGCAGGACCACAGTGCAGGACCAAATTGCAGTACCAATTGCAGGACCATATTAGCAATCGCTCACAAAACTAAGTTATAACTGAGGCAACAGATCGCTAGATAAATAAATAATTTATTAATTAGGATATAAAAAGACTCGAATACCGGCTTTTCCTTTATTAAAAAGATAATTATGCAGGACCACTCTAATATCTATAAATAGAGTCATAGCAAACTTTATAGCTTGACTTAAGGGACTGCATATCAAATTGATATATATCATCTTATGGCTAAGGCTCCTTTTAGGAGCTTCTAGACCCCTTAGGGGGTTAATCTGAATCCATTCTGTAGCGATATGCGGGTTAAAAAATTTGTACCATTTTTTTAGAATCAATTTTAGTATTTAAAAATTAGTAGAAGTAGTAAGCGTTTCATTTTACTAGTGGCTTGATCGCAGGGAATAACATAATTTTTTTACTAAAAGACTTTAATTTAATATCATCAGAAGAATTTATTGAACATATTAATTGTCCATCTGTAGAAAGTCGATTTTCTTCGTATTCATATAAATTTGTACCATTAAGAGATTTACCATCAATGAATGTCTCAAAATAAGAATAAATTTTTTCTTTTCCTTTAATTAGGTAAGTTGCTTCTGTATCTGAAATATCACCAGTAAAATTGTCAGGTACTTTTATATTAAATTTAAAATCCCCTTCAACTCTGCAACCTCCATAGCTAGGTTGTTCTGTTTCAAAATTACTTATACCCAGTAAAGTATCATCTATAATTTGTATCTCGTATTTATTATTTTTATCAAATTCTTCTTTTAAAGTAGCTGTGATTTCAGATTTTAATTCGGTTTTTAATTCCTCTTTTAACTCGCTTTTATAATTATCTACGGCGGAACAACTAGTCAGTAAAATCAATGATAAGGGTAATAAAACAAATCTCTTCAAAAGAAAAAGGAGCTAATTGCCCCTTATTTTAGATCGACTGTCAATTTCTAATTTTTGGAGGTGCAAGTTAGTAAGCATTTCAAAATTATTCAGAAATCCAGCGGTTAATTATTGTTCCTTCATAAATATGACCAGATGCTTCAACTATTGGTTTGGTTTCTGGGTTAATAAAGATGTCGTAACAAGTATTTACTGGTCCTTGAAACATAACGGTTGCTCTCTTTGGGTCTTCTAACGATTTGCCAATATAAAAGGTTTTTACTCCCATCTCTTTAAACATGGCTTGTTGTTCAGGAGCGGTCATGTGAGCCTCATATTCCTCAAAAGTATTGCTTAATTTGAAATCTAAAACAGTTGTTTCAATTGACATAAAAAAGAAGCTAATTGCTACTTATTGTAGATCGACTGTCAATCAATAAGAAGTTCCTCCTAATTTCTCAAGTAATTCATACTTATCTCTTTTCTCATACCACTTATTTAAATCTTCTTCACTTACTGTTTTAAATAAAAATAAGGATATCTTTTCTAAATAATCAGCAATATAAATTCTTGAAATTGGATTAAAACAAATAAAAACAACAAAAATTGAACCTAACAAAAGTATTGTTTTTAATAAGCGTCCCCTCAAATTTCCCTCAAATTTTCTAGTTAAGCAGCATCTAGATTTAATTCTTCTTGTTCAAAATTTTCTTTATTTTCCTTAATTTCTTTATTAGCCCATTCTAATAATCTTATAGATAATCTTAAATCTCCCTCTAACCATGCTCTAATAGCCATTGCTCTTCGAGGGTCATAAAAATTTTTCTTTCTGTACCAAGAAAAAACATTCTCGTCTGATTTGTTTCCATTGCATGAAAGACAAGCTGGAACGCAATTTTCTGTTAAGTTTAAACCTCCTTTACTTCGTGGCAATATATGATCAATTGATTCTGAAGGTTTTCCGCAATATATGCATCTTTTGCTCGTAAATGTATGAATAGACTTTCGCCAGAATCTTAATTTGAGCTTAGGGCATAAATCCTCTAAAAACACTGCATCATCAATATGCATTAAGATTATTCAATTATCTATATTAATGTCATATGAAATTTAAAAATAATTTAAGAAAACGTTATCTTTAAGAAATTAAATTATTTTCAAAAACCAATCACAAAATAATTAATTTCAAATAAATTTTTAATTAATTTTCTCATCACTTTTTCTACTCTTTAGTTTGAGCTTTTCCTCTTCAGAATTTGGTTATGGGATTAACAATATACATTTAACTTTATAACGCACCTTTTCTTTATGTGGAGTCTAGTTATTTAGTTGAATATAATAAGCTAAGAATTTCAAAAAAAATGTCTGATAAAAAGAAAGATACAAAAAAAGATTTTAAAAAGAATAAAGCTATGCTTGCTTACGGAGTGATACAACTAGGATCAGCAGTTGTATCAGCTGTTGCCTTAGTAGCTATTGCACTAAGCTTTTGCTCATTAAAAAAAGAATCAAAGTTCTTTAATGAATGTGTTGAAGAAATGAAAGCGACTGGTTCGCCAACAGCTGATGCGGTTCGTTTCTGTACTGGTGGTTAGCATTAGGTAAATTAAGTGCCGATATTTTTATAAATAATATTTAATTTGTCTTAGTTCATATTAACCATAAATTAATTTTTTCTTATTTTCCCCTTAGTAAAACTAATAAATAAACTAACTAAAATTTAAGTGGTTATAAATTTAGGAAAATTTTATGAGTGGAGATTATGAGACATTAGAAATCAATCAACCTAAGATTTCTTATTTTAAAAAGAGATCAGAAGATAATACTTTATGGCTAGAGGAAATGATTAAAGAGATTGAAAAGATTGAAGATACGAATAACAATATATCTGATGCTACTTAATCTACGATGGTTTGTGATTAATGATATTTATTGAGTAATCGATTATAAATTCTTTTGTAAAAATCTATTTTGTATCAGCTACATTCTTGAAGAAATCGCAGTAAGCCATTAATTCTGATTCGGTTTCAATTTTTAGATTTAAATCATTAATTGCTTTATTGGTATCAATTCTGTAGCCATACCAATCTAGACAGACTTCTCTCTGCTTTTGGGTTTCAGAAACCTTTTGAGTACCTATTTTGTTTGGGTTACTAGTACAACTCGCAAGGATAATAGTTGAGAGAGCTAGTAGTGGGAATAGTAGTCTTTTCATTTGTTAATCACAACAATTCTCCGTTGTTGCTGAAAAAGTCCAAGATGATTCTTCCATTGTTGATAAGTCAACTCTATGAGTTGCCATCCAGTCACCATTAGCTTCTACAAACTTTTGAACATTACCTTCTGGAGCTTGATGAATAACAATAACTTTTTGAGGATCTTTCTTACTTACTCCTCTAAAAAGTGGCTTAATATCAAATTCTGAATGCCTTTTATCTGCTTCTGCACTATCAAATATTGCTGCCCATTCATCGAAAGTGCTTTCAATTCTAAAAGTAAAAACAGATGTTATAGAGCAAGACATAATAAAGATATTGTTTGTATATATAAAATAAATCTATTTTATTAAGGCTTGGTTAATTATCTTTAAACGGAATTAAAATACCTTTTTTTTCAAATTTGAGCCAACCTTTTTTTTCTAGTATTTTTAAATTTCTTGTTACGGTTACTCTTGTTGAAGAAATTGACTTACCAATAATTTTATGGGTAAAATTAAATTCTTTTAAATTTAGATAAATATGTTTATCTTTTTTTAAGCCAATAATTGAAGATAAGTATAAAAGAAATTCTTTTAGTTTTTCTTCTGATTTTTTTATATTACTTATTAATAAAAGTTTTTCCAATTGATCAATTCTTTTTAGACTTTTTGTTATTAAGTCTGTAGATGAAAAAAATAGCCCTCTTTTAATTGTTTTAATTTCGCAATTTGTCAACGCAATTAATTGAATATTTTCGTAGTTACATAATTCCAAATTTATTACAACATTTTCATTTATTATCCCAACAATATTTTTCTTATTCTTGATTTTTGATTGCATTATTAATATTCCTGATTTGACTTCTAGAATTGTATTTTCTTTAAATTCTATATTTTGCTTTTCAGGAATTATCATATTTATTTCTTAAAATGCTTTCAACCTAAATTTATAAAGTTAAAAATAAATTAAAAATTATTTAATTCCCTAATAAATCTGATTAAAAATTGACTAACTCAAAATAAAACAATTAATCAGAATTTAAACTCTTTTTGGGAAAAAGTTAATCTCTTTAGAGCAAGTTAAATATGAAGAATAAATTCAACACTAATGAAAAATTTATTAAAGATAGTCTTAGGTCTATCAATAATTAGTACAAGTATTTCAAGTTGTGGAAACAAATCAAGTGATTTAATTGGAGATTTAGATTTATCTGATTGCAATCCAAATAATACTGTTGACAGCAAATATTGTGATCGAGATGGAGATTTTCTCGCAGATCTACCCCTTTCCGAAGATGAATGGATAGATCCTGAAACCATTGTGTTCTCATATACACCTGTTGAAGACCCCTCCGTTTATGCAAAAGTTTGGGAAGATTTTGTAATACATATGTCTAAGGTGACTGGTAAAAAAGTCACTTTCTTACCAGTTCAATCTTATGCTGCTCAAGTTGAGGCAATGAGATCTGGACGTCTTCATGTAGCAGGAATTAATACTGGAAGCAATACAGTGGCAGCAGCATGTGCAGGAGCAGTTCCATTTGGAATGATGGCTAAAAAAGATTTATCTTACGGTTATGAAATGGAAATTATTGTTCCTTCTGATAGTCCAATTAATTCTCCTGCAGATTTAAAAGGTAAAAAAGTTACATTTACATCTAAGACATCTAATTCAGGATTTAAAGCACCATCGGCCATTCTTAAAGGAGAATTTGGTCTTGAGGCAAATAAAGATTTCACCCCAGTCTTTTCTGGCAAGCATCAAAATTCAATAATGGGTGTTGCAAACAAAGATTATGAAGTAGCACCAATTGCTAACTCAGTTCTTACAAGAATGGATGCAAGAGGTGTTGTTGATTCTTCTAAAATAAGAACTATTTATAAATCCCAAACCTTCCCAACGACAGGTTATGCTCATGCTCATAATCTACATCCAGCTGTAGTTGCAAAAGTAAAGCAAGCTTTTTACACCTATAACTGGGATAATTCAACATTAGATAAAGAATTTAAAAAGGCTGATAGATTCATTTCAATAAGTCACAAGCACGATTGGGATGTTATTAGAAAAATAGATAAGGCTAATGGTGTTGTTTATGATTGCAAATAAAAATTATTAATCATAAATAAAATCAGACTTAATGCTTAAAACAATAAACCTCAAAAAGGTTTATCCAAATGGAGAAGAGGCGCTTAAAGGAATAAACCTAGAAATTCCTAATGGGCAAGTAGTTGCTCTTATCGGTCCTTCAGGTGCTGGTAAAAGTACTTTTATTAGAACAATAAATAGATTAGTTGAGCCCACTTCAGGGAAAGTTTATTTCGCTAATGAAAAAAATGACATTATTTCTTTAAATAAATCTAAATTAAGAAAAATAAGAAGACAAATTGGAATGATTTTCCAGGAATTTGCTTTGGTAGAAAGATTAAGTGTAATGGAAAATGTCCTTTCCGGCAGATTAGGTTACGTAGGATTTTGGAATAGTTTTTTCAGGAAATTTCCTCAAAAAGATATTGAAGAAGCATTCCGTCTGCTTCAAAGAATTGGACTAGAGCATATGCTTGATAAAAGAGCCGATGAATTGTCAGGAGGGCAGAGGCAAAGAGTAGGAATTGCTAGAGCTTTGATACAAAATCCAATATTACTTTTAGTAGATGAACCTACAGCTAGTTTAGATCCCAAAAATTCCAGGCAAATTATGCGATTAATATGCGAGTTATGTAAGGAAAGAAATCTTGCTGCGATTATAAATATTCATGATGTTTTTCTTGCTCAGAATTTTGCAGAAAGAATAATAGGTTTAAAAGCTGGAGAAATTGTTTACGATGGCAAGCCAAGTGGCTTATCAGAGACAATACTGACAAAAATATATGGAGAAGAAGACTGGTCTAAAACTGTAGCAAATTAGGAATATATTAAATGAATGATAAGAAAGTAATTTGGAAAAGAAAACCGCTAATAAAAAATAGGTTATTAAGAATTGGATTAATTTTGCTAATTAGTACTTACTTATTATCTGTTTTCCTAACTACCGAAATTGATTGGCAAAGAATTCTTGAAGGGATCCCAAGGGGTAAAAATTTTATATTTGCTTTTTTCCCTCCAGATTTTATAACTAGATCTGATGAGATTTTGGCAGGCATTTTTGAAAGTCTATGGATGACTATTGTTGCAACTATTGTGGGGATACTTATTTCTATACCTGTATCCTTAGGGGCGGCTAAAAACATAGCTCCTAAATTTGTTTATTTCTTATCAAGAGGAGTTATCACATTGTCGAGGAGTTTTCAGGAAGTTATCCTAGCAATATTTTTTGTCAAGTTAATGGGTTTTGGACCTTTTGCTGGGATGGTAACTCTGAGTTTATCGACAATAGGGTTTTTCGCTAAATTATTATCTGAAGATATTGAAGACATAAATAAATCCCAAGCTGAAGCAATCAAATCTACTGGCAGCAGTTGGTTTCAATGGGTTAATTATGGTGTCCAGCCTCAAGTTATGCCAAGATTTATTGGATTATCTTTATACAGATTGGATATTAATTTTAGAGAGTCTGCGGTAATTGGAATTGTTGGGGGAGGAGGTATTGGTTCTACCTTAAATACAGCTTTTGATAGATATGAATTTGAGACTGCAGCGGCTGTTCTTATCGTAATTATTTCTATCGTGATGATTGTTGAATATACATCTAGTCATCTCAGGAAATTAATAAAGTAATGCCAATAATAAAACAAAAGGATTACAAAACCTGGAAAAAATTTGATCGAAAAAGAGATTTACAAAACTGGCTTTGTTGGTTCTTAGGTACTTTAATTTTTAGCTTTTGTTTCGGTCTGATTAGTAGTAAAACAATCTGGTTTTATGTATTTGATTCACATAATGAGGCTTTAGATCTTTTAGGTAGGATGTTTCCTCCAGAAACTAATTATTTCTTAACTTTAATAAAACCTATTTGGGATACTTTAAATATCGCGACTATTGGTACAACGATTGGAACTTTAATTGCAATACCATTAGCTTTTTTATCCGCAAACAATACTACCCCAAGTAAAAAGTTTTTAAGACCTTTAGCCTTATTTTGCATAGTTTCAAGCAGATCAATTAATTCAGTAATCTGGGCATTACTTCTTGTTGCAGTTGTCGGTCCGGGAGTCTTGGCTGGCATAATTGCTATCGGATTAAGATCGATTGGATTTTGTGGAAAATTACTTTATGAAGCTATAGAGGAAATTGATGAAAACCAAATTGAAGCTATTGAGGCAACAGGGGCAAATAAAGCACAAATTATGACCTTTGGCATAGTGCCTCAAATTCTCCCAGCATTTACGAGTATTTCTATTTATAGGTGGGATATAAATATTAGAGAAGCAACTGTTGTTGGCTTAGTTGGAGCAGGAGGTATAGGGATAGAATTAGATGCTCAAATAGGAGACTTAGCTTGGGCTAAGGTATCAGTTATTTTATTAGCAATAGTAGTAGCGGTTGTTTTTAGTGAATGGATTACAGCAAAAATAAGGAGATTTATTCTATAGAATAGATTCAATACTATTTTGTTTAATGGAGCTAAATGCTAATTATGGTAGATCGACTGTCAATCAATTAAATTATCCCATCGCTGCTAGTTCTTCAGCAAGTTGTTTATTTCTTAGAATAACTTCTTCATCATTAAAAACGGGAAGTACATTCCATTCAACGCCAAATTTTGCTCTCCAAATACCAAAATGTTCAGCCATTTTCAGATGACTGTCAGCTTTGCATGTTACAAAAACTTCTCCAGTTTGTGGAGCATGTACTCTACTAATCAGTTCAAATCCATCAAAATTATCCTTAGGTGCGCCAGAAGCAATATATTGTTCAAAGAGTTTGTAACCTTCGGATTGCGAAAGAGTATCTGGGATAACGCCATGAACGTGATAGTAAGCCATAACTAAAATTGGATAGTATAATTTCAATCTAAAAACGATAATTTTAAAAGCATTTAATTTATCTTTAAATTAAGATTTAGATCGACTTTCAATCGTATTTAATTTAGCTGCAAGTAGTAAGCGTTTCATTTATTCAACAAGTTCAAGATTATAAACAGTATCTACACAGTTGTTATCAATATCCCATTGTTTTAATTCTGGTTGTTCAAGCATTGCACCAAACTTTTCTAAATCAGAACAGTTCATAAGAATCATTGCCTTATGTTCATTTACTTTTACAATCTCCAACTCAGAACAAAAAACATATCCTTGTTCTTTATCAACTTTTTTTACCATCATTTCAAATTCAGAAAAAGGACAACCAAAGGTCGAAACAACTAACGTATTAGGCATAAAAACAAAGGGACTAATTGCCCTTAATTTTAGATCGACTGTCAATCAATATAAATCTTAACTTTTACTGCTCTTTGTTAAACCACATCTCACCTTACTCTTACAGCTCCACCATCAACATATAGTTCATTATTAAAGTCTGATTTAAGTTCTGAATAATCTCTAGGATTATTTTTAGATTTGTCATATTGATCTTTTATTTTTATTGCAAGACTAATAGCTTGCTTCATATCTCTATTAAATAGTTTGTTGTTTTGATCCTTCATTTTCTTTGTTTATTGATTTGGTATTAATAGTGTTATTAATGGATGTTAATTGTAATTAATCTCATCACTATCCACTTAGTTAGATGAGTGTGGGAGAGTGTTAACAAGATATCCATTCACCCGCTCACTTCGTTCGCTGAGGATATCAGGTTAACGAAGTTAGGCTCCGCCTCTTGTTGTATAAGAACTACCGCCCGCCTCTATGCGGTAGTAATAGCAGTTAGTTAGGTCTGCTAATCAGTCAATTTTTAGTTAGGAGTATTAGTTGTATTGATTGGTCTCCTGTGTAGGTTTGTGACGGCTTTTTCTGTAGCTTTATACAAGACTTCTTTTGGAGGTAGTCCCTTCTTTTCTGGATCTGGCAATCGTTTTTTTAACCCTGTCCAAATATTCATTTCGACAATCTCATTCTCCATTCCCCAATTCCAAAAAGCATTTAGAGTCCCAATGATATTTTTGACTGATGATGGTTCATATCCTTTTTGAATGAGATGATCTTTGAACTTAATTGCTTGCGATTTTGTTAGTTCTGCTAAATAATCTGATCCTTTCCAGTTAGCTAATTTTCTTAGTTTTGTATGCCATCCATTAACGGTTGATTTACTCACACCTTCAATCATTTTTCTTTTGTTGATCCATTGATGGTAAGTTGTCTTCCCATCAAGTTCTTCCCAAAGTGCTACCTCTTCAGGGTTGGTTGGTTTTCCTTCTTTATCAAAATCAATTTGATATATATCCTTGAGCAACTCTTTCTCGGATTTTGGTAATTCATAAAGATCATTCTTTTTATAACTCTCTTGAACTTCCTCAACGAGTGAAAGTTGATTTAGTTCCTTTCCAATTTGACGTTGAATTTCTGCTTCGACCTTTGACCTATTCGCCAGTGCTTCTTTGTGAGTATTACCTACCTTTTTTCTAATTGAATTTCCAAGCTTAGACCTTAAAGACTTTGGTGTCGCAACTGTTATGTAATAACCAGTTCTACCTTTTCTTTGGTGAATACTAGACACTCGTGCAGGACCATTATGCAGGACCAAAATAGCAATGAAAACCCAGTAATTCAAGCTATTATTGGAATTCTTTGAGACTATGGCATTTCCAGGTCGATGCAGCAGAGAACTGACGGGGATCTGGTGTTACCTATCAAAATGCATGCTATAACATGCTTTTGGTAGGTATTTTATTTTTTTTGGAATAACTGAGCTGTTTTTATTCTCTATCAGCGTAAATAATTTATTTGTCAAAATACTTGACGATCCATTCCTAATGTATTTATATTTATAGTACACATGTATTACTAAGTAATGACTTTAGGAGGAGCTAATGTTTGGACTAATTTTTCTTACGGTTATCGTAATGAGTCCCCAAGTGGTTGGTTGCTTAGCCCAGACCGCAGCAGATTAATTTTATTTATAAGGAATAAAAAATCTCCAAGAAATAGTATGAGAATCTTTGCTCATACATATTATGCAAATGATCTTGGTGAGCCAATGGCAATTAAATCATCCACTCAAATGTATTTGGATAATGCTTGGGATAAATGGCATGACCTTCAATTAGAAGGTTGGACTTTTGAAGAACTTGAATTACCTGAATCTGTATGACTAACTTAAATCCAATCAAAAAGAAATTATCAAAAGTAGATAGAAAGATATCTATGCAAGACCCATCAAAATTATTAGCAGAATTTTTTAATGGTGTTGTCGTTGAACTTGATGAAGAATATAAATATGACTCATAAAGATTTAATAGATCAAGTTTCCGCAAATTTATTTAAACAAAGTGGAAAGTTAGAAAGCAGAAGATCTTGGTTGGCAATGAGAAATTATCTTGAACAATTAGATACCCAACAACTTAAATCCATGCTTAAGGACCACGGATGATTTAAAAACTTTATTTAGTTTTTATTTTTTTCTTAATTCTCAGAAAACCGTAAGTTGCAAAGCCAACCAAAAACATATCCAAGTAAATATGCCAAGTAGGAAAAATCTGGTGTATTAATTCCATTAACGTTTTATTGCCACTTGCCAATAAGGATAATCTAAATTTGATTTTTCTCTAATCAATTGTAATTTTCTAGAATTTATTTTTACAACTATTCCATCTGTTGGATATTTATTAAAAAGCTTCCCTACTAGCCATTGTTTTCTAAATACTTCAACTTGGCTCGTAAAGTTGCATGAAATATCCTGAGGGATCGTGAAGCCAAGCTTTGAAAGACTTTTTTTGGACTCATATTGGTTAAGTGTTGAATTAAGTATTTGAAATCCGCAGAAGCTAAGACTTTCAGGAAATCCTTCTTTAGCTCTTAGAAATCCAGAAGCGATTCTCTGGGAGATATTTGGACTTTGGTTGGGTGCATATAATTCACCTCTAACCTGAAGAACTCCTCGTAAAGGGAGATTATTGGGAATGTCTTGGACTTTAGTAATTTTACTAGTAACGTCTGCCCCTTTTCTTGAAATTGCTTTCTCCAAGGTTCCATCCCTATATTGCAAAGCAACAGCACAACCATCAATTTTGGGTTCAATTAATAATCTGGTATCTACTAATAATCCTTTCAAAAATTCATCTATTGAATCCTTTTCTAGTGAAGGTAAAACTAGTTTATTTTTCTTTTTAAAGTAATCACAATTAGGGTTTGTTTTTAATAAATTTTTTTCAAGTTGGTCGAACTGCTTATCAGAGATTAAAGCATTCCCATTTCTATAATTATCGTCATACCATTCAATTCGTTCTTCTAAATAAGTCTTCATTTAATAAGATGGCTTAATTTTTTGGTCAGGTATCCAACTTGGTTTATCTATAATCCATTTTTCTCTATCTTCAAATTTAACAGTCCATAAAAGAAATGAAGAAATTTCTTTTAGAGTTATGCCAACCAAGTATCTTGTTTTTGGACTTATTGATATAAATCCAAATAATAGTATTAATAAAATAAGTTTAGAGATACCTTTAATCATTTAAAAACTCAGCATAATTTTTGCGAACTTTTTAATTAATGCAATTCTTATAACCTTCAATCTTTGCTAGTTCTTCAATATTCAAACCTGTTTCTTCTAGTAAAGTTTTTCCAATATCATTCTTATTAAATTTAGTTAAAGCTCCTTTAGTAGAGTACTTAATACATTGGTTTTTGTATTTTGCTTCTTTGACAATAGGAGATAAATAAAAACCAAACAAGATGATAAAAGCCCCATAGGTTACAACTTTTCTATGGTTTTTCCACCATTCATAAAATTTATTGGACACGAAAAATAAATGACTATTTTTCTATTTTAAATTGACTGTCAACAAATTACTTTAGAAATTTAAGGATTGGTTAATTTATTGTTTTTTCATTAATAGATTTAACCCAAGAATAATATCTTGATTTTCTAATCCTTTGCTCTTTCGAAACTAATCTATCCGCAGATTCTAGGGGTGATTCTCCTTTCTTAACTTTTGTTGTAATAGAAATACCAAAACCTTTTGCTTCAATTTTTGCAATGCCACCCTCTAAAAAAAATAAAAAAGACCAACCTTTATTCCATCCTAAGTAGAAGGGATTTCGATACATTGCATTCTTTTGGAGATACTCTTTAAATGATATTTTCCTTTTCAAGTAGTTACTTGTATTCACTATTACCAAATAAGAAGTTTATGGCTGATTATTTCTGGAAAGTAATTTTAGGTTTTAAATAATTACCAGAGGAATACTTGACGCCTACGAGTAGTACATCTATATTAATAGTACAACTGTATTATCTTTATGACATCAGGAGTTGCTAATGTTCGGACTTATTTTTATCGTGGCAGTCTTATTGACCCCCCAACTGGCTGGTTGTTTAACAAAAAAAGTGGTTTATTAATTTTTTTTGAGAGTTATAAGAAATCTTTATCTAATAACTTACAAGTATATACTCATCTTTTCTATGCAAATGAATTAGGTGAACCAGCTCAAATTAAAAATTCAAGACTTCATTCCATTGAGTGTGCTTGTGAAACATGGAATGAATTAATTTCAGGAGGTTGGCAAATTGTTACTAATAAATTCCAGTAGTCATGATCAAGGTAAATCCGTCAAAATGGGAATATCTAAAAGAATCTATCCTAAAACGAAAACGAACAAAGATTTGCATTACTTGCCATCACTTTCGCTACAGCACTACAGAAACTTTTGCTACTATCTTAATCTGTCCAAAATACGAAAAACGCATACCACAGGGTGATCATTTACTTAAAGGCTGTGAGTATTGGCAAAAAAATAGGACGATATTTTCCCCTGAAGGATCTTAATTATTCTCTAATTAAACTTCTCTAGGTAGAGATATTTAATTATGTAAACAAAGCATTATTTTATACAACTTAAAAAATTCTTTTTAAGTAATTTTAAAGCATGATTCAATTCTACTTTTCCATATTTTTATTAGTTGTGCTTACATTTTTTGCACTTTTATTAGATGCACCAGAATTGGCATCTTTAATTCAAACATTTTAGAAAATAATAAATCAGCATTTTTACTGATTTACTTTCTTAATAAGTAAGGCGTAGGTTTAACTTGTTGAATAGGAGGGATCTAATGATTGACAGTCCACCAGAGGAGTTAAATTATAAAATTTAAATCTAGATAAAACTAATGCTAAATCTGGAATGAGTCTTTTATCTGAGATTCATTCCTTTTTAATTTCTTTCTAAAAAATGTAAATTATAAGTATTAAATTTTAAAAGTAAAAAACTGTTCATATTAAAATGATTTTGGCTAAGTCTCTTCTTAGATAGTGGCTAACCTTACCTGAATCCAAAACCAGTTTTTTGTTCTTCTTTTTCTTCCCATTCATTAATAATTAGTTTTAGTAAACTTTTAAGTTCTGAATTCGAGGCATCAGCATCTTTTTGAAGATTTATACAAATGTTTTTTATTTCCTCAAAAGCATTATCAATTAATAATGTTTTTTGATCTGGATTAGCCATAGAATTTCAAAATGCTCCATTACAGTTGAAGCCACTGCAGTTAATAACCCTGAAAATATTCATTACAAAGTTGTGGAATCTTTCATCATAAAAAAATGCCCAGGTTGTAAAAATAGCAAAACCAGAGACAGCAAAAGCAGCATATTGAAGCCAATGTATTCCATAGCTATCAAATCCATTTTCATCAAAATCAGAATTACTCAAATGCTTTTTTTCTTATAATAAAAATTTTTTTTTTAAAAGGAGAGTTTGTTTTGAACAAGAGATTTTTTCTTTAAGACCTTACTGTATTGATAGTTTAAATAAAACCAGGTATTATCCACCCAAAAAAACCGTAGTTTATTATCAAAGCAAAAAAACCAATCATAGCTAATCTCCCATTTGTTATTTCGGCATTTTTCCAAAATTTACCCATATAGTTTCTATTTTTTTTCGAATTTTTATCTATCAAATAATTTGGTTCTAAAGGTTCCTGCAACCTTTTGATGGCGTATAAAGAGAATTGAATTGTAATTGCGATGATAACAACTATAAAACTAGTAAGTGCATCCATTTTTAGATTTCATATGTGACCAATTAGTAAGCCAAAGAATAAATGACATTTTTATACATCAAACATTTCCTAATTTCTGCTTTATTTACAGAGGAAACCCTTTAATTATTAAAGAATGTAACATATTTAAAAAAAATTAGTATGAATTCTTACTTTTTCTTTCGATTTCACAATTTTAAGTACTTTACTGTTACATATATGTGTCAGGTACATCCTAAGACTAGTCTTAATTGAATGAGAGAATTAACTTTAAGGTTTTTACTTTAAATTAGATAAAATTTTGAAAAATTTTATAAGGAATATATTTTCAATGTTATTTATTTAAATATTTTTAGTGATTAGAAATTATTATTTTTGTTTGATTTCCGGAAGGTAGAATTTATTGCCTAATGTATATCCAATTGACATCAGAACGAACCCAACAAGTTGAGGTAAATGAGAATTTGCTAGAGAGATTTTTTCAATCATTTCTCAATGTATAAATTTCTATAATAATAAAAATTTTTAAATACTGTAAGTCTATTTTCTTTTTGATTCTTTAATCTCCCCAGATTTTTTTAGTGAATTAACAAGTCTTTCATTTTCTGTTTTTAAATTTTCTAATGCAGATTTTGTGAATTGTTCTTTAGCCTCAAATTTTGCTGAACTTATAACTTTTTTATTAGGGAGTTTTTTCTTGGGTTCTGACTTCATATTAAACAGCAATTTAAAAAATTTTAGAAGTTATTTTTTTTGAGTTAGGTATTATTTTTTACAGTTTTCTGGTTAATAATATTTGTTTACATAGACAAATTAATCTTTATCTTTTGGGAGCCTTAACCATCCAGTAGTCCATTCTGTTTTTAGTTTTGCCCACGAGATTCTTTTAATATCTTTTTTATTTTTGGTAGGAAAAATATCAACCCATCTATCTTCATTTTTTCCACCATAAGCTTTAACTTGAAAATGCCTATTACCATTAATTGTTTTTGGTGCTGTCCAACACAAAGTAGGAGGCCATTTCATGAGAAATTTTAAAAGTTAAAAAACTAAAGGTTGCTTTGCCCAGTTAACACTAAACCATAATATGCAATAGTACCAAGGATAAGTACGATTCCTAGTATTCTAATAATCATGATTTAGTATTTTAAAATTCAAATTATATTAGAGAAATTTTATAAATTTGCGTTGAAGATTTAATATTTTCTAATTTTTCCTTTTTTTATTTCTAACTATGGAGTGGCAAGATTCAGGATGCCATTCATTCTGAATCTTGCCAATAAAATCATAAATAAATGAATCAGGACATCCAGTTTTTTTTTGAAGTTCTGAAAGTTCTTCTTTAATGAATTCATATACACTCGTTATTACCCCCAAATTTTCTTCTTGGGAGGGAGCCCATTTTTTATTCTCCATTAAAATTTTTTAATTATTTTCCACAATATCGTAATAGGTTATGTCTCCATAATCAGCATCTGAACAACATAAATCTCCATATAGTTCCTCTAATAAATCGTACGCATCTGAATACTTATCAAAACTTTGAGATGTTAATTCGTCATCTTTCCCATCAATTCTAATTATTTTGTAGGTCATATTTTACTTAGATCCTAAAAGTATTTTTTTGATTCATTAGTTCATCTTATAAATAAAAATCTTATTTAGGAGTATTAGTTGGGTAAAGCTTCTGAATTTTATTTTTCTGAATTTCTATTTTTCTTATTTCATATTTTTTTGCCATCATTTTTCTGATAAATAATTGTGGGATAAGCCAAACTAACGCGATAGCTATAGCCATGAAAGCAGGATTTCTCCACGTTAACCTAATAAACTCTTCTATAAATTCTTGATTGAAAATTTCCATAAATTAATTTTTGATGATACAAATATCTTTGCTTTATTTTATAGAATATTTTAAATTTCATAACCCATCATAACCTTAAAAAATCTAATAAGGAATTTTATAAATTTTTCTTTTTCTAGTTCGTTTTCTTTTATATTTGGATTTAGATTAATTTTTTATTTTTTAGTTTAGAGATGTCGACTTATCTAATTACAGGATCAAATAGGGGTATTGGATTAGAACTATGTAGGCAAATCCATAAAAGGGGAGATGATGTAATTGCAACGTGTAGGAAAGCTTCAAAAGAACTTAGAGATTTAGGAGTGAGAATTGAAGAGAATATAGAAATTTCTTCTGATGAGTCGATAACAAATTTGTGCAAAAAACTATCTGGAGTTAAATTAGATTGCTTAATTCATAATGCAGGAATTTATGAATTTAATTCTTTCGAAAACTTAGAAAAGAAAAGTATTTTACGGCAATTTGAAGTCAATGCATTGAGCCCAATATGTATGACTCAATCACTTAAACATCTTTTAAAAAGATCTTCTAAAGTTGCTTTTATCACAAGTAGAATGGGGTCTATTGAAGATAATACATCAGGAAGTTCTTATGGTTACAGGATGTCTAAAGTAGCTTTGTCCATGGCAGCAAAATCACTTTCCATAGATTTATCAAGAGAAGATATTTATGTAGCTATTTTGCATCCTGGGTTAGTGAGTACAAGAATGACTGGCTTTACAAGAAATGGAATTAGTCCTGAAGAATCAGCAAATGGTCTTTTAAAACGTATAGATTCTTTAAATAAAAATAACTCGGGTACGTTCTGGCATGCCAAAGGAGAAGTTTTGCCTTGGTAATATCAACACATTTATTTTCAAGAGATTTATATCCTTAATTTGTTAAAAAACTTTTAAATTTTTAACGAATTTCTTTCCTTATTTAATTCTTTTAGTTATCTTTAAAAAAACATTAGTAAAGGAGGTGATTCATTGTCGTATCTACCGAAAAATGCGGTTATCATAGAGGCCGTGAATTTAGTATCTTCATCACATTCATCGGTCTCTTTTTCTTTGATTAAGAAAAAAGGTTTTATAATCAACAGATTTATATAAATCAGTTACTCAATAATTAAAAGCTCTGTATCTCATGAAGTTGCAGAGCTTTTTTTATGAATTTAAATAGTCTTTCAAAAGTTACTCTATCTTTTTTGGCCGAAGTAAATTAAGGCTAAAAAAGATAAAGTGCTTACCAAAGCGATTAAGTACCATCCAGTTGAGGAGTTGCTAGTTACTTCGGTCATTTATTTTGATTTATCGGAGTAATTGATTATTTGAGTGAAAATCACAATTGATATCATTAAAAAAAATAAAAGGATGTAAGTTACGTTCATTTATAGAAAAATGCTAATTATCAAAAAGATTATTCCTAGAACTACCGCAACAATTGCTCCATCAACTAATAAGTCTTTCCATGTGTAACTTTTAAGCATTCTTTTTTTATCTTCTTCACTCATAAGGTTCTTCAACCAGGTCCAATCTAAAAGCTGCGTCAATGCAATACCAAATATTAAATGACCAATTAAAATACCAATCAGATCAATTCTAGAAATATCTTTAGTGAGACTTGTAATAATAAAAAAGTCCACTAGCTTTTGTCTTTATTAGATAAGGCACCACTTTCTTCTTTGTATTTTTCCCAAGCTTCGCTTATTTTTGCTTTAGTGAAATTTTGTTTTCCCTCAGAGAATTTATTTTTGAGGTTATTTAAACTTTTAGTCAGTTCTTTTTTTGTTGGTTCATCAAGAAAGTTTGATGTTAATTTCCATAAATACCAGCTACTAGCTAGAAGAAGAATTAATCCGAGTAATTGCATATTAGTTTTTTACCATCCTACAAGTTTTCAAATGGTTTCGATAAATTAATTTATTAAATACCTGCAGAAATCTTTTTTGACCTAAATAAAAATTAAAACTTTAACCAGTGGAAAAATATTCTATCCAACAGCCATATAGTTAGACCACCTTCTAGGAAAGCTAACCAATACATCCCATAATCGGAAAATCCCATTTGTTCTTTAACTGTTTTAATTAATTTTTTGTGAGCTTGAATGAGATCTTTCATGAGCAATCAAATTTTTTAAACCTGCTGAATTTCTTTAATTAAAAAACCCTTCCCGTAGCAAGATAGACATGTTTTAGTCTCATCTAGTGAAATTCTTAGAAAACCTGCTCCATTACATCTAAAGCAATTTACTTTTGTGTTTGAATAGATTTTTGATTTAATTTTAGCAGCACGATTTAAGTAAGAAACAGTTTCTTTACGGCCGTTTGCTTTGGCAGCTTTGTTTAAAAGCTTTTTGTAGTTGACTTTAAGTTCTTGAATATTCATCTTTATTGAATCTAAGATGCGAAACAGGGAAAATTGAATGTTTTAATAAATTAAAGAACTTTGGATTTCCCGTTTATATTTCTAATCTGATCTCTTACTGAGATTAAGTTAATATAACTAGGATTTGTTTTATATGTTTGGCATAAAGAAAATTAATTTATATTTTTAATAGAAATTTTATATTTGATAAACTTAAACTTTTTGGGTGATCATTCAAGAAATATTATTTTGTCTCGGGAAGGAATTTTAGAAATTTATTGTTTAAAAAATTTTTAAAGTTCTAGTGTATTATCCAGCCTTCTTGAGGTTTTTAACTAAAAAATCATTTTCATTAGTAAGAACTTCGAGCTTAGATTTTTCCAACACTTTTTTGATTTCAGGATTTAAATCCTTATTTGTCTCTTTTAGATTCATAAGATTTCTACTGAAAATTATTTAAAGACATTTGAGATCATAGTGATCCCAAAAAAAAATTGTGGATAGTTTTTCTTAAAAGAAGATAATATTTTATTTTGCACATAGAAATTCAAATTTAATCAACATATTGTGGAAAACCCTGTTGAAAAACGCTTAAAAAGTGGATAACTCTTCGGGAGCATTATCAAAACAAGCTTTTCTGGAAAAATTTTTAAGTATTAATACTTCATCAAAAAAAATAAAATATAGTTTAAAAAGTAACATAATCTCTTGTTATGACTATGGGATCATTACTTTTTAAAAAAGATAAATTTTCTATACCAAAAGCTCATGTTGATAAAAAATTCAAAAAGTTTTTTCTTCATGAAGTATCAAATTGAAAATTAAAGTGAAGAAAAATCAATCTAAACTTGAAATTTTTGATTTTTGTCATAGCTGATTAAAAATTGTTTAATTCGGTTTTCTCTATGGCAACAATTCCCAAACGCATGATTAATCAAATAGGTTTGTATTAGTTAAATATCTAAAATGTCAGAAGAAAAAAAGGATTCAAAAAAATGTTCTGGAAAGAAAAACATTATGTTTGCCTATGGTTTTATACAACTTGGGTCTAGTTTCGTATCGGCAATAGCTTTAGCTGCAATCGCTTTTGGATTCTGTTCAGTAAAAAAGGAATCTAAACTTTTTAATAAATGTGTTGCAGAAATAATTGAAGATGGTGGCACCAATTCTGAGGCCGTAAGGTACTGCAATGGGGGCAATTAAACCCCCTCTCAGATTAATTAAATGGATTCAACTTGTGATTTGATTATTGATTCTTTAAAAGGAGAGCCAATTGGAGAAACTAATCATTTTATTTGGTTCATAACCGATATTGGCATTGTTGCTCTATTCAAAAGAGAGGAAAACTTTGAAACTTATAGTTCGAATGTTGAAATTGAGGCAAATAGAATTGCTTTAGATATAACTAAAGAAGAAAAAGAGTACCTCAAAATAAAAGAGAGACAGCTTTTCTTGTTTTATTCATAATCTAGGATTTAGTTCTTGATTTAGTAAGATGGCTCAAGGTTAAATACCGGCTCCATAATATTGTTTTCGCTAATTAATTCGTAGGTTAGCTCTTTATTTAGGGCATTTATATAAGATGTATAAAGTTTTCCCCAAACAAATTCAAATTCATCTTTACTTAAATTCTTGAAAAGAATTTCTCCTTTGAAGTAAATGTGATAAGAATCATTCATCATGGAAAATTAATCTTATCCTTTTTAACGCAGTGAGATATGTATGTAGTATTAGGTGCTACTAAAAAGATATTTATATTTGGAATTCAAATACTTTTAGACTATCCTTGTATTCATTTTTTGTTTTTTGAATAATCCGACTGTCTCATCAAGATCCATACACGGCTGAATACTTATATCCATTAACCTTCTCCAGGGATGCCATTGCTTCCAAATTGTCTCAAGAGAATCTGCACTTACTACAGAATGTCCAATCCCATTTTGAACCATAAAAATCCAAGAATGAACCTCATAGTTTTCAGGTCTGTTTTGGGGACCTCCCGATTCATACCAATTAATTAGCATTTCTGCTCCTTCTTCTTGATCCTCGCCATCAGTAAATTCGTAGGAAATCAAATACCTTTGCATATAGATTATTATTAAAATCTCTAAACTATTTTAACTCTAGATTTAGATATTGCCTCCTAATTTAATTAATGCTATGAAGTTTATAGAAGTGATTGTTTTAAATGACCGAAAGATTTGGGAAAATTAAAAAGAATATTTTGACTAATTTATCTTTTATAAATAAGACAATCTTGAAGTATTTTCAAAACCATGATCTGTTCGTATAGTCCAAGTTATCAGATAAAATTTGATACTTTTTAAAATACCTTAAATTAGTTACCATATTTGTACTGTATAGATACCAATGATAAATAAAAAGGATCAAAGTGATCCAATTGATAATTTAGAGTATGAAAAAGTTCTAGAAGAAGAAATAATTAATTCGTACGAAAGTAAATTTCAGAAAGATACTGAAGAAGATATTAAAAAGATTAAATTCTACAGACTCAAAAGAACTCCATTAGAAATATTAAATAGGTCATTTTTCTTTTTCTTTATTGGAAGTTTTCTTTTCTCTTTGTTTTTAGCTTATTCAGAAAGTAAGTTATGGTTCATCCTTTATGTAATAAGTGCATTGTCATGTGTTTTCTATACTCCTAATAGAAAAGCACTTAAAGAATTAATAGCAGCTTGGCCAAATATAGAGGATCTCGTTAAAGGGAGGAGTTTATGGAGAAAAGGCAAGTAAATAGATTATGAAACCTTTAAGTTCATTTAAAAAGTGGTTATTAAATATTCTTGTGCCATACATAGAGGGCACCAACAAGAAAAAAGAGGATTAAAAATGAATCTAATATCGGTTGGAATTATTGTTGAAATTTTTTTGTTTGTTGGAGTTTTTTTATGGGTTAGGAAACTTATTAGTAAACAAAGTAGGCAACCATCTCTATCAAAAAAAACAATAAAAAATCTCAAATTTTAGAATTTTGATCACAAAATAAGGAATCTTTATAAAGAGATCAAATTTATGGGAAAATTCTTTACTTTTTTCTCTCACTTTGTATATGAAATCGGTTAGAACATCTACATCATTCCTAAAAAAATATGGTTTCTTCAATTCAAGGTCTTGCTCCAATAACTAATCCATTAAATAGTGCCTTAGTAGAAAAGAAACTAATAAATGTTGATCAAAAGTTTATTCAACTTGTTTCTCTGGCAGAAGGTTTACCTCGTACTGAAGTTATTGAAAGTGGTAGAAATTATTGGAGAGGTGTTTGTAGGAGCTTGATTTTTAGATTTCCAGATGACCTTGAAATTTTAAAGCTTGATGTAAGGAGTTATGTAGATAGATCTAAAGGAATCATTCAGATAAGATCTGCAGCAAGATTAGGGCAATCTGATTTAGGTGTAAATCTTAGAAGAGTAGAATACTTGTTTAATCAATTAGAAAAATTTTAGTTATTCTATTTTTTATAAATTTAAGGTTCTTTTTACTAAATAGGTGTGCTTTAATTCATAAGAATATTTGAAATGCCATGGTAAAGATAATCTTAGTTGGAATTATTATCGCGCTTGTATATTCTCAACCTGACCTTCGTCTTACCGTCGCTGATTGGTTAAAAGCAGCTTCTGATTTTCTTATTGAATCAGTACAAGTAAAACCTTGAATTAATTTTTTATGAAGCATTAAAAAAGATCTGAGATAGTAATCATTTGTTTAATGCATAGAGCCACGAAAATAAATATTATCAACCTGCTTAATATAAATTTCACTTAAACAAATAAATAGTTTTAGGAACATAATAGAAAATTTTTTTGAAATTTTTGAATAGTTAACGATAATAAGGGATATGAAGCTTAGATTATTTGAGTTCTATTTTATTAAAGACTATTTAAGACCTTGGTTTGGTCTTATTTATTCTTTATTCTTTCTGTTTTTTTTAGGTGCAATTGGCTATCGAATAACAGAGGGATGGGAATGGAGTGATTGCCTATGGATGGTTCTGATCACAATAACCACAATTGGTTTTGGAGAAGTTCAACCTTTAAGTCCTGAAGGCAGGATCGTAACTGTCTTAGTAATCGTTGGCGGATTGATCTTTATTCAATTTACCTTTCAAAAAGCTGTTAGATTATTCGAATCTGGCTATTTTCAAAGAGTAAACGAATTACGTTTTAAAAGACTTCTTAGAAAAATGGAAAATCATGTAATTTTGTGCGGATATGGGAGGGTAGGTCAGGAAATATCTAACCAAATAAAAACGCAAAATATTCCAATTATTGTGGTTGAGAGCGATGAAGATAGAAAAAAGATTGCTGAAGAAAATGGTTTAGAAGTTCTTTGTGCTGATGCAACTCTTGACGAGACTTTAAAACTTGCAGGATTAGAAAAATGTAAAAGTTTGGTCGTGACTTTGCCTAACGATGCTGCAAATTTATATGTCGTTTTAAGCGCTAAAGGGATAAGAAGTTCTATAAGAGTAATTGCAAGAGCTGGAACTGAAGAAGCTGCAAGTAAGTTGAGATTAGCTGGAGCAAGTATAGTAGTAAGTCCTTATATTGCAGCAGGAAGAGCTATGGCATCAATGGCTTTAAGACCTATCGCTATTGACTTTCTTGATCTGCTTGCAGGAAGTGAATGTGAAATTGAAGAATTTGAATTAAGCAATGATATTAGTCTTTTTGAAACAGCAGAGAAAAGATCACTTTCTGAACTTGGAATAGGCAAAAAGAGTGGTGCGAAAATATTAGCCATTAAGGAAAATGAAAAGTTGTTCACTAATCCTGGCGGCAATTTCATACTTCAACCAGGTCAGGTATTAATAGCATTTGGTAGTAAAGAACAGCTAAATATTTTGAACGGATTATTAGGAAATCTTGTTGTGGCAGTAGAGCTATTAAAGTAGATAAATCTAGATACAGAATTAATTGCTAAAATATTTGTGGGTGAAATAAATCAAATGAAAATATTTAAATTTCTATTTGTAATTCCTGTAATAACTTTAATAATTATTTTTCAAACCTCTTTGCAAAATAGATATCTAATGGCTTCTGAAATTAGAGATGGAGAAACAATTTTTAGAAATGTTTGTGCAGGCTGCCATGTAAGAGGTGGATCAGTCGTTCTTAAAGGATCCAAATCATTAAAACTTTCCGACCTTGAAAAAAGAGGAATAGCAGATGAGATTTCAATAGCAAAAATTGCCAATGACGGGATTGGTTTTATGAAGGGTTATAAAAATAAATTAAAGGATGGAGAGGATAAGGTTCTTGCACAATGGATTATTCAAAATGCAGAAAAGGGTTGGGAGTAAATGAAAAGCTTATTTTTTGCATCTTTTTTATTTCTAATAGCTGAATTCTCTTTTGCTGAGGAATTAACTAATTACACAATTACATCTGATTCTCAAGTTAATACTTTAGAAGGAGATTTAGAGGCTAAGGGAAATGTAGTCATTAAGAGTAATAGTGGTAATTTTGAGGCTTATTCTGACAAGCTTTCTTTTGACAAGGATGATAAATCTCTAAAACTTATTGGTAATGTATATGTTAAAAATTTAGAGTCTGAAGGAATTTCAATTGAAGAAACATCTGGAGATGAGTTGACCATATTTACTGATACAGGAATTTTTGAATTCAAATCCCAAAATAAAAACAGAGTAACAACAAAAATTAAATTCTAAATAAATGAGGTTATATGAACCAGTCATACATAAAAGGAAATGTGAAAGCTGCTGCACTTCAAAATCTTTCAGGTGAGTTTCTAAAACCATCTGGAAAAGCAGGAGCTAAGGCTCATAATGGGATTACTTTAGATGAAAATCTTGCGGGTAAAAATCCTATCCAACAGCAAAAGGAGCATACCCTATCGCTTCATTGACATGGATACTCGCTTACGAAAAAGGTAATGGTAGAAACACAAAAGCAATCAAACAAGCCTTTAATAATTGTTAAGTGATGAGTATCAAGATAAGGCTTCATCCCTTGGATTTATCCCCTTAAAAGGAAATATCCTTTTGAAATCAAGAGCTGCCGTTGAAAAAATAGGTAGTTAAATTTTTTTAATAGATGTCAAATTATCATGACTTTCATATACCTTTAACCCCTCTTAAAGTCTTTTCCAATATTTAGTAGTAGATTTATAGAGATATTCTTTTTTTTATGGAAGAGAAATTAACTCTTTTCAAAAATCGTAAAAGATTCGGAATTGAAAAAAATATAGATTTAATCTTTAAAAATACAACCCTAGCCTTGTCTAGTCTTGTTGCAATAGTACTTTTTGGAATTATTTTAGTAGTCTTTTTTCAGTCATTTGAATCATTTTCAAGGTATGGCTTAAATTTTCTAGTAACTTCTGAATGGAATCCAGTAAAAGATGAATATGGAGCTTTTACAGCAATATATGGGACATTAGTTACTTCTCTTCTTTCATTATTGATTACTATCCCTTTAGGTGTTGGAACTGCGATATTTATTACAGAGGATTTTGTTCCGAAATTTGTCAGAGAAATAGTAGGTTCATTTGTTGAATTACTAGCAGCTATACCATCTGTCGTATTGGGATTATGGGCGATATTTGTTATGGAACCTTTCTTTAGAGAGTTTTTTGTTTTTTTACATAAATTCTTTGGTTGGATTCCTTTATTTAGTTCGGAGCCTGCAGGTCGGAATTCACTTTTAGCGATAATAATTTTAGTGGTAATGCTTTTACCAATAGTGACCTCGATAGCTAGAGATAGTCTGAATCAAGTTCCTAAAAAGCTTAGGAATGCTTCCTATGGAATTGGTGCAAGTAGATGGAAAACTATATTTTCGGTAATTTTGCCTGCGGCATTATCAGGAATTATGGCAGGAGTTCTATTGGCGTTAGGCAGGGCAATGGGTGAAACCATGGCTGTAACGATGATTATTGGAAATTCTAATGCATTTAGTTGGTCACTATTATCTCCTGGATATACGATCTCTTCTATGCTTGCAAACCAGTTTGGTGAAGCCGATGGAAGTCAGGTCTCATCACTTTTTTATGCGGCTTTTGTACTAATGATCCTATCTTTAGTAGTTAATATCTTTGCTCAATGGCTAGTTAAGAAATTTAGTCTCAAATATTAGATGATTATGAATTCTCTTTATTACCAGAAAAAGCTATCACGAAATGTAGGAGATAAATTCTTTACTTCTTTATCAGTTTTTTGTGCACTCATTGCAATTCTTCCTTTGATTTTTGTGGTTACATATATTCTTATTAAAGGGGGAGCTCAAATCACACCAGAATTATTTACTTTAGAACCAAATCCTCCTGGAGATGATTTAGATGCAGGAGGAATTAATCCTGCATTAATTGGGACACTAGTAATTACAACTATTGCTTCAATTATTTCCATACCAGTAGGTGTTGGCGGTGGCATATATCTAGCTGAATATTCAAACGGAGGACCTTTTTCAAAATTTATTAGATTTGGAGTTAATGTTTTAGCCGGTGTTCCTTCAATAATTGCAGGTGTATTTATTTATGCCTTAATCGTTTCAACAAAAATTTTATTTGGTAGTATGTACAGTGGTTTAGCAGGAGGTATGGCTCTTTCAATATTGATGTTGCCTACAGTTATAAAAACTACTGATGAAGGTTTAAAGTTAGTACCAAATGAATTAAGGTATGCTTCTCTAGGCATAGGAGCAAGTATGTATACAACAATATTAAAAATAACTTTACCCACAGCATTTAGATCTATTGCTACTGGGGTTGTGCTTGGAATCGCAAGGGCTGCAGGCGAAACAGCACCTTTGATATTTACTGCTTTATTTTCTTACTACTACATAGTAGGTTTTGAAGATTTGTTTTACGAGATGGGCTCATTAGCTGTCTTGATATATAATTTTGCCCTTGAACCTTATGATGCACAGAATAAACTAGCCTGGGCGGCTTCATTTATTCTTGTCATATCAATACTAACAGTTAATATTTTTTCAAGGATATTGGCCGCTTTTACTGAGAAAACTAAGAGGGTATGAAATGATTAAAAACACTAAAAAGTCGGAAAAGGAAAACATTTTATCTCTTGAGGATGTTTCTATTAGTTATGGCACTTTTGAAGCGGTAAAAAATGTTTTTTTAAATTTTAAAGCAGGAGATATAACTTCACTCATTGGCCCTTCTGGTTGTGGTAAATCAACCGTTCTTAGAGCTTTGAATAGAATGAACGATTTAATCCCTAATTGTTCGTTAAAAGGGACAGTCCTCTTTGATGGAACTAATATCTATGACAAAAGAGTAGATCCAGTTGAAGTTAGAAGAAGAATCGGAATGGTTTTTCAACAACCTAACCCTTTTCCAAAATCTATCTACGAAAATATTGCATTCGGAGCAAGAATCAATGGCTTTACGGGAGATATGGATGAATTAGTGGAAAGTTCCTTGAGAAAAGCTGCTGTATGGAGTGAATGTAAGGATAAATTGAATGATAGTGGTTACTCGTTATCTGGCGGACAACAACAAAGGCTATGTATAGCAAGAACCATCGCAATTGAACCTGAAATAATTCTCATGGATGAGCCATGTTCTGCTTTAGATCCAATCTCAACTTTAAAAATTGAGGAGACGATGCATGAACTTAAGAAGAATTACACAATAATAATCGTTACTCATAATATGCAACAGGCATTAAGAGTAAGTGATATGACTGCATTTTTTAATGCAATTGAGTATGAAGATGGTGATGGAGGAAAGGTTGGTTACCTCGCAGAATTTAATTCGACAAAGAAAATTTTTAACTCTCCAAAAGAAAAAACCACTCAGGAATACATATCAGGTAAATTTGGCTGATGTTAAATTTTTACTTTTAAAAGAAAGATTTTTAGCTTTAAAACGGATAAAGGGTAGACAAACAGTATAAATACCTATATAGTAATTTCGAATTAGTAAGTTTATCTTTGAAAAACTACCCTTTTCTACCTTTCTTGATTTTTGCAGGAGCTCTCATAACAACTGCAACAATAGGTTTACCTGTATTTACTTCATAATTTAAGAGTATTTCTATTTCAGGTAATCTTATGGTTTCAATATTAAATAAAGAATTAATTGGAAGTCCTAATAAAACCTTAATAAAGGGAAATTTATTTGACTTTATAAAAAAAAGAGAGAATATGAATCTGTGTGGGAGTGAAAAATCTGTATTAAAACCATTTTTAAGAGTGGTTAATTTCTAATTTATTTATCATGGATAAAACTAAAGAACAGTTAGAAAAATTAAGAGAAGTAGCAGAAGCATCTCTTACAAAAACGGATGAACTTCAAAAAGTTCTTGCTCAAATCGAAGCTTTAATGTCTAGAGAAGAATCAAAGACATTATCAAAGAAGAAGTAATTATTTAAAATATAATTTTAGGTTTTGTACTTTTAATTACACCTCTACAATTTCATTGTAGTTATCAATTAGGTATGCAGAACCCGTTCCAAAGTTTTCTGTTAGGTCTCGAGGTCTTACCTTCTTTAAGTAAAAGACCTCTTTAATTTGCTTGTTTTTATAATATTTTTATAAACTGCTTATTTAGTTTATTACTTTATAGATTTCTTTCAAACAGACATTTACATCGAAAGATTCAGTATTTACAACCTCTAATCCTGTTTTTTCTGTAACTTCAACAGTGGCATTGCATTCGTCTTGTTTAAGAGCCATGTAACTTGGCTTTTTATCTTCTATATCTAATTCAACACTTGATTCAGTATCTTCCTTATATTGCTCCATTACGAGTGTAAGTGCCTCTATCTCAACAGAAAAATTATCATTTGCTTTTGCCGCAAATGGAGTTATAAGAAATGGAAATAAAATCAAGGCTATTAATTTTTTCATTTCTATAAAATGTGTTTATTTTTTTTATAACGTGGATTGTTTGCTAAGGAAAGGGTCATTAGCTGTATAAAATTTTTATTATCATTTTTGCTAGTAGAAAATAGATTAATTGATTTAAATTAATTGATAAAAAAACTAATCGAGACTTTTAAGTATAAATTGGTTTTTCTAAATGAAAAATTTAAGTCACTTCAATAGGATTTTTCTTAAGATTTTATTTCGATAATTTCTTCTTCAGATACAATTGCCCATTTTTTGAATGATTTTTTGCAAGGATATCCTCCTGTTAAGTCTCCAAATGCAGGAATATATAAAACATTTTTATTCATATCCATTGCAAAACACCTAAAAGATAATTTATCTCCATTGCTTTTTAAATAGATTTTTGGATGATAATGTCCACAAATATTCAAGATTTTATTGTTTTCTAAATTAACTGGCTCATGGCTAAATGTAATATTTTTAGATTTTCTAATGTCAAAAATTTTTATATTTTTAATATCGCAACCTACATCATGATTTCCGAGGATGAGTTCAACATTAGTTTTTAGTAGTTCAGGAAGATCCTCAACTTTATTTTGAAGAGTTTTATCTATTGAATATTTACTGTGGAATAAATCTCCCAATATTATTAACTTTTTTGGACTATATTTTTTTACTAATTTTTTTATTCTAGCGAAATTGTTTTTATCTGAATTATTAGTAAGAGGTATACCATTTTGCTGAAAATACTCGGCTTTCCCAAGATGAATATCGCATATTAACAACTCTTTTGTTTCCGGTAGAAATAATGCTCTAGAAGGAAGCATCTCTAACAATGTATCTTCCCAAAAAAATTTAAAAGAACTTTTTTTCATTCAATCACTATATTTTTTTATAAGTTTTTCTACTCTTTTTTCTATTGGCTCATTGCTTAAAGTATTTTTAAGTCGTTCAACTAATAAAGGGAAAGCAAAAGGAGTTGGCGTTCTTATCTCGTTTAATAGCATTTTTAAATTTTTTAATCTTTCTAATGATCTAGATATTCTTTTGTTTTCTAATTGATATTCTTTAACTTCTTGATGCGATTGTTGTATCAAAAGATGGCCTTCTTCATATTTAGTAAAGACGTCGTAGAAAAGACTTGAACTTATTTGAAGTTGAGAAGAAGTTTTTGTTTTGGTTGGATTATTTTGATTTACTAGTCCACTTATCTGGGCAATATTTTTAAATCTACGTTTTGTTAATTCTGAAAAATTAATTGCATTTTCTAGATCATTCTCTAATTTTTTGTTATCCAAAAAATAATCAGCTTCTTTTTTAATTATGGAAAAATCATAATCTTCTGAGGTAGTTAAGCTGAATCCAAAATCATTAGCAGCAATACTAAATGTAGATTTTTTTAATTTTGCTAATCTTAAAGCCCATAGAAATGCAATTCCTTCATTTACAAATTTGCCATCAAGTGTAAAAACAAAAATAGTTGATAAATCCTTGGTTTTATATATTTCTATAAGGAATTCATCTTTCTTTGGAATATTTGAAAGAACCTTTTGTTTCTTCAATATTGGGCGTAATGAATTTAGTTCAGGATTCGAGCAATCATAATTTTCTGATTCATTGCATATATCTATCTCTTTTCTCAAACTTTCACAAAGGAGATCAGAAATTGCCATTTGACCTCCAACCCATGCAGGAATTAGAGAACTTTTTTTGGTTGATTTTTTAACATATAAAATCATATCTCTGATTCTTATAAATTGAAGCATTTTACCAGCAAAGTAAAAAGTATCTCCAGGATTTAATTTTGAGGCAAAATTCTCTTCTAAATTTCCCAAGGATTTCCCTTTCATATATTTAACATTCACAAATTTGTCACTTGTAATTGTCCCAATATTGAACTTATGCATTCTTATTAAAGATTTGTCTTTTACAAAATATTTAAAGTTTTCATTGTTATTTTGTGATTCTTCTTTGACTATCTTTTTATATTTTGGATATGCTTTAAGACATTTTCCTCCATATTCTAAAAAGTCAAGACACCAATTCCAATCTTGATCTTTTAAGTTTCTATAACTCCAGCAATTTTTGATTCTTTCTTTCTCAATTTTCGGATCAAAGCCATTTCCACATGCCAAACTTATTAGATGTTGTAGAAGCACATCATAAGATAATTCAGGAAGTCTAATTTTCTCAGATATACCACTTTTTATTATTCTTCTCATTGCACTAATCTCAAATAACTCCAAAGAATTAGTAGGCATAAAAATTATTTTTGATTTTCCACCTGGTCTATGAGCACTTCTTCCCGCTCTTTGGATAAGTCTAGCTAAATTCTTTGCACTACCAATTTGAACTATTTGATCTACAGGTTGAAAGTCAACTCCCAAATCTAACGAGCTGGTGCAGACTACCCATTTTATTAATCCGTCTTTAACCCCTTCTTCAACTCTTTTTCTATCTTCTTTATCGAGGGAACCGTGATGAAGTGCAATTTTGTCTTCCATCTCTGGCAGAAAAAATTTAAGACATTGATACCATCTTTCAGATTGATTTCTCGTATTGGTGAATAATAATGTGCTTTTATTTTTATCTAGGATTTTTAAAAGTGAAGAATGACTTCTGATTCCTAGATGGCCACTCCATGGAAAGGTCGTTTCCTCCTCTGGCAAAACGCTTATAATTTCAATCTCTTTTTGAATATTTGTACTTATTATTTTGGGTTTAATAGCGCTCATCCCAACTATTGCTCTTGCTGCTTCTTCAATATTTCCAATGGTTGCAGACATTGCCCAAATTTGTAAATTTTTTATATTACCTCTTAGCCAACTTAAAGATAACTCGCACTGGTTTCCTCTTTTACTACCCATCAATTCATGCCATTCATCAATAATTATTGATGACAACTCCTTGAAAAGATTATTAGATTCTTTATTAGAAAGTAAAAGAGATAAAGACTCTGGAGTGGTAATAAGAATATTAGGTGGTTTAGCTAGTTGCTTTTTCTTTTCATATGGGGTTGTATCCCCGTTCCTAATTTCAACAGTGATTGCTTTATTAAAATGCAAAGCTGCTAATTGTATGGAATTTTTTAGATCTCTACTTAGTGCTTTTAAAGGGGTTATTAATAATATATTCACACTTTTATTATTTTTGGGATCTTCTATCTTTGATAGGGGTCCCATTAATGCAGCATAAGTTTTGCCGCATCCAGTAGGAACTTGTATTATTCCACTTTCTCCATTTAAAAATGCTTCCCATGATTCGATCTGATAGGGTAGTGGCTCCCATCCATTTGTAGTGAAAAACTTCTTAATTTTAGAAATTAAGTTATTTTGCTTATAATTTTTCGTAATATTTTTCATGATATTTTTTTCATTAGTTTATAAGCATTCTCTAGGCTATCTGCATCATTAATTTTTTTATCTTTTCTCCATTTTGTTATTCTTGGAAATCTTACTGCTATGCCTGACTTATGACGTTTAGAAATTTGTATTTTCTCGAAAGATATTTCGAATACCATTTCTGGTTTTAACGATCGAACAGGACCAAATTTTTCTATTGTATTTTTTCTTATCCATTTATCTAGCTCTTTAATCTCAATATTTGTTAAACCAGAATATGCACTTGCAAATTTAATTAATTCTTTGTCTTTCCATAATGCAAAACTGTAATCTGTATAAAGACCAGCTCTTCTACCGCTACCACCCTTAGCGTAAATTAGAACAGCATCCAGTTGCATAGGATCAACTTTATATTTCCACCAAATACCTTTCTTTCTACCAGAGGAGTATATAGAAGCCTTTTTCTTAATTATTAATCCTTCAGTATTATTTTCTCGAGATTTTTCTTTATAAGTTAAAGCATCAGGCCAATCTTTAGGAAAGATTAAATCACATATTTTGAAAATATCAGAGATATTATTCTCAGTTTTAATTTGCCATTTTAAAAAATATTTTTCTAACTCAATTCTTCTATTTTCTAATTTAATTTCTCTTATATCTCTCCCATTAATCTCTAAAAGATCATAAGCAATAAAAATAATTGGATATTTTATTTGGATTGATCTAGTAGGAGACTTTATATTTATTCTTTTTTGAAGTAAAGAAAAATCAAAGGCAATTTTTTCTTTAAAATTCCAAACTAATAATTCCCCATCAAGAACAAAATCATCTTTTATATGTGACATTTTCTCTACTAATTCTGGGAAAGATTCATTTACTAATTCTTGCCCTCTTGTCCATAACGAAACATTGCCTGATCTTTTAATTAATTGCATCCTTATACCATCGTATTTCCATTCAAATTGAAAATCATTTATTGAATTTTTGAAGATTTTATCTTCAATAGTATTCGCTAGAAGAAATGGAAATGGTTTGGAATTTAACTCTTGAAGATTGATATTCTTGTTAATTAAAAATTCATATGAATCAATTGAAGGTTTAAAATCACCCATCAACCTATGAGAGATAATCTCTTCCTCAATATTAATTAGTTTTGATATTGATTTTGTTATTAATCCGATAGAGACTCCTACTCTAAAAGTTCCGGTTAGGATTTTATTAAAAATTAGATGGTTATCTTCAGGTAATGTTTCCCAAAGATTTTTAATTTCTAAATTTTTCTCCTCCTCATTAAGTTTTGATAAAGCAGGTATTGTTTCGCTTAGTAATTCATTGAGACTTATATTTGATAATTTCTTTTTTCTAGAATTAGTTTTATTTTTAAGTAATAACGTTATTACCTCAGCAGAATCGCCAACTTTTAAATAACATGTATCAATTAACCATTGAGGATATTCATATATTTGAGAAAAAATATTTTTTAAATATCTTCCACTAATAAATCTCTTATTACTTTTTCCAGTTAGTAAATATATTGCCCATGAATTATCTATTGGATCATTAGATAAAAAATAATTCTTTAAAACTTCAATTTTATTATTTGTACTATTAATTGAATCTAGATCGCCAAATAATTCTGAAAACTTTTTTAAGCTCATATTTATTTACCGAATAGAAGGACATTTATTGACTCCTTTTCAACTAAATATTTACTTAAGGCTTCACTATCTCCATGATGAAAAAATACATTTTTTGCTTCAGACTTTTTTACTACTTCAAGAATCCCATCCCAATCCGCATGATCAGAGATTGCGAATCCTTTATCATATCCTGATCTTTTTCTTAGAGCTCTTATTGACATCCATCCACTCGCGAAAGCTGTTTGAATGTTTTTGAAATTTTTTAAATAAGAACCCTTACTTAAAGATGGCGGTAATAATATTAGACTTCCTTTAAGTTCATCTATCTTTTTTTTATTTTCAATTTTTATAGTATCTTTAATATCTATTCCAAGTTCTCTATAACTATTGTTCATTTTGTGAATACTGCCATGGGAATAAATATTGCCTTTAAAATTTGTTTGACTAATTTCGTTTAACAATCTCTGAGCTTTTCCAAGTGAATAGCAGAAAAGTAAAGAAGTTTTTTCTGGTGAATTAGTTATCCATTTTGAAATATCATTTGCTATTTTATTTGATTCATCCCACTTAAATATTGGCAAACCAAAAGTACATTCGCTTATTAAATAATCAGTTTTTACTATTTCATATTGTTTACAAGTCTGATCTTTTTGAAGCTTAAAGTCACCTGAAATTAGCCATTTTTCTTCAGCAAAAATGAACCTAATTTGACTAGATCCAAGGATGTGACCGGATGGATGAAAAGAAATATTAATGCCATTTATCTTAAATTCTTCTCCATATTCAAAAGTCTTAATTTTGATATTATCTCCAACTCTTTCTTTAAGCAGTATCGCAGTTTCATTAGTAGAAATGTATTCTTCACAGCCAAATGTAAAGTGATCAAAATGAGCATGAGTTATTAATGCCTTTTTTACTGGCTTACTTGGATCAATCCAAATATCACCAAGTTCACAGTAAAGATTTCCATCTTTATATCTAATTAAATATTCTTGTTTAGTTCTCAAAACTACATCTCTTACAATGAAGTTAATTTAGCTAATTATGCCCACGCTTGTTTTGATAAAGCTATGGCTGAAATTGTTAGTAAAGCAATAACTACAAATTTGTTACTCCAATTAATCATGAATGAACTAATTTTGTTGAAAGAAACTCTATTAGATGGCACAATCTTTCTTTTATTAATAATGTGATGATTTTCATTATTTTCTAAGTAATTTAAATTTTTAATCTCATTTATTAATTTAGATTCGCAGGTTGAGAGTTTTTCTACTTGATTTAGTAAATCAATATCTTCTGGCCTTAATAAAGAATTCAATTCTTTAATTTGTCTTTCGTTTTTCATAAGAAATTCATTAACTATCTCATCTGTCCCTAACCCCTTCTTTATATTTAAAAGAATATCATCTCTTTCCCAGGATTTTTCGAGAGTATTTAAAATTTTGCTTATGCTCATGTTAAGTATTTTTACTTATGTTAAATTATTATTTTTTCCTTCTGTGGCATATTCCTTTAAGTAATTAAAAAAAATTATTTTTATTTAAGATTTACGTATAAGTCTGTTAGCAAAATATTTTATCTTTACCTTTTCTACAATTTTTTTAGAACTACTTTTAGTTTTAACTTTATTTAAATTGATTACTTCATCTGACACATTTTTGCCCGTTTCAAAATAACTTTTAATTTTTTCCAATTCTTCTTCATTTAATCTTTTTGTCGCACCTTTTGCGTTGATTCCAAGTTTCTTGCACGCTAGTAATATTCTATTACTTTCGACATTAAGATCTTTGGCAATACTGAAAATAGGAGTGTTGATAGACATTATTTTCTTTACTATGTAATTTATTATTTATAGTATATTTATAAGTTAGAAATTAAATATATTTTTAACTATTATTAATTTCAAAAACTTTTTTAATTAAGCTACTTCATCTTCGAAATTATTTAAATCATTAAACTTTTTCTTCATGGTTGGGTTATTTCTAGTTAATTTCTTTACTGTCAAATCTTGAGATTTGCTGTCAGCAGATAAAAGATGTTTTTTTGAAAGAACTAAAGCCTCCTTAGTTTTTTGTAAATGAGTTATTGATTTATCAATTTCTGTAATTGCATCGTTAAATCTATCTTGGGCAAGTGAAACATTTTTACCAACTGCATTTTTGAATTGCTCAAGAGTACTTTCAAAATTAGTTATATCAAAATTCTCACGTTTCATTAAATCAATTTGTGATTTGTATTTTAAGGTTTCCATAGATGCATTTCTTAGTAGAGAAATAATGGGTAAGAAAAATTGAGGTCTTATGACATACATTTTTGGGAATCTATGAGAAACATCTACTATTCCTGCATTATATAGTTCACTATCCTGTTCTAGAAGCGATACGAGTACTGCATATTCACAAGATTTTTGTCTTCTATCTTTATCTAATTCTTTTAAAAAATCTTCGTTTTTTCTTTTATTTGTACCATTAAAACTTTCATTCTTCATCTCGAACATTATTGATACCACTTCAGTTTTATTTTCATCAAATTCTCTAAATATATAGTCCCCTTTACTTCCAGAAGTGGCATCATTATCCTTTTCGAAATATGAGTTTTTAAACGCAGAGGCACGATTCAGATTAAATTGGGTTTCGCAATGGATTTCTAATGTTTCTCCTATCATTTTTGTAGATAATCTGGATTTCATTTCTCTTAACTCCTGAATTGTCAAGTCCCTTTCACTAATTTTGCTTTTAAACTTTTCTTCAATTAATTTTTCATTAATTGAATGTTCAAGCCTCATCTTTTCAATGGAATTTGTTAATGATGAGTTTTCTTTTTCCAAATGAGTAACAGCTTCACTAACTTTGTTTTTTAAAGATAATTCTGAAATTAAAGACTGGTTTTTAATTTCATCCTTTAACTTGATTAATTCATTATTCAGTAAATTAATTTTATTTGTTGCTTGATTTTTTAAATCATTAAGAGCATTTGTTTTCTTTTCTTCAGCTATTTTTAATTTAGATTCAAGAGTTTGGATCTCAGAATCTTTAATACGATTTTGCTCTATTAACTGTATTTTTAACTCTCGTTTTAAAATTTCCAAAGCTTTTTTATTATCTTCTTCAGCCAAAAAAAGTCTTTCTTTTATTTGTTTGTTAAATTCTTCGTCTTTTATCTGAAGAAGTATTTCTTCAAAGCTGCTGGGATCAATTCGGAAAGTTTTGCCGCATGAAGGACATTTAATATCTTTCATTTTTCAATTACAAAATTAATACTAGAAAGGATTTTATATTCTAATTATGTAAAAAGAATATTATTCTTGACTAAGAATAAACAATGATCCAATGTTATGCATTAAAAAATAAAATAATTACTCAATAAAAGTCATATTAATCCTGATTCCTTAAGAATGTTTATTTTATTTGCTAATTCAATATCTGCAGAAGATATTGAGCGGTCTAAAGTTTTGTGAGATGAAACTGTGTAACCACTATCATCAACAAATTCGTCTTCAGCATCTTTTAAGTGGGCATTTTCATTTTGGAGGTCTTTAAAATTATCCGATTTGTATATATTTGACTTACTGATATTACTATATCCAAAATTCGCAATTCCTCTTGCATCTAATGCTTCCTCAACTAATATTCCAACTACCTTAGATCTACTTATAGATTCGCTTTTTGATATTTCATCAATAATTTCAAGTACTCTTTTTCTAGGGAGATATCCTATTCTTTTAACTTTATTTTCCATAGGTCATTACATATGTCAATATTGTAACACTTCTGTCAAATGAAATCAGATTTTGATTGACAACCCTTATTTATAAAATTTAAATAATGAGTTTAAAGTATAATTTTAAAGAATACTCATACAAAGTTATTTCTCAGATGGTCATGAGGATAGCTTTATATGTTTTTTCTAATTACTCTTTCAGATTGGGTCGGATTTCTGAAATTTTCTTAACTTTAATTCCAAATATTATGAAAGATAAACTATATGATAATGCTGATAGCTTTGCAATGTCATTTGATGAGGAATGGGAAAATATTGATTGTGATGATATAAAATTAAAGATAGATAAGGTATTTGAACTTTTATCAGACCATCCTTTTTTAATATCTAATCCAGAAAATGCTAGAAAAATGGCTGAATTTAGGATATTTTCATTAAAAAAATTTCAATAATTAGTTTTAAATTTTATTAAAATTAAATATTTAAAATTAATCTTAATTATTGAAGATTTAAATAGTTGGTGAATTAAAAAATCCCTTACTATATAAAAATATTATTATACCAATAATTGGACCTATCCCAAAAACAAAAAGAACTAATTTTGCTGAATTTTTTGTTTGACCTAATTTTTGATCTTTAAAATTTGAATTAGTTTGATTTTTTTTTGATTTTTTCTTTTTCATGAAGGATATATTACTACAACGCGACTTTAGAAGGTTTTGACATGTTGTTGGGGTTGAAAAAATTTTTCAATTTAACAAAAATGATATGGGGTCAAAAAGATCATATTGTATAATATATAGAACATAAAGGAAATATGAGTGCAACTAAGAGAGAGGAAGTATGTTCACACCTTAGATATATAAGGTTAGAGCTTAGAGAGATGCATCAAATGCTTATCAAAGAAGATTTGTTGCCTGATCTTAATGAAGCAAAGGAAGTATCCGCACAGCTTGATGCTTTATTTGATTTATTATCAGAAAAAAAAGTTACCAAGATAAAAAGCCAATTTTGAAAACTTTCGGTTAATTAAAATATATTAAAAAGAATTTGTAGCTGATTCTATTTTTTTTCTATTATCGTGCATCTGTTCTAATTTATTGTAAATTTCTTTAATTTGGATTTGTATTAGATCGGTCGAATGAATATTACTTAACGCATCTAAAGTTGATAGAAGACTTTCTTTGGCTTCAATTAAATGCCTACATTCTTTACTGCCTGCTTCGTATGACATAAGATTAATTTAAAAGCAAATTATCCCAAATATATTGAAAATTCTTCAGTATTGCTTGATACTCTTATTAAATCAAAGCTTATGATTGTAATTTTCAATACAGAATAAGAAATTATTTTTACTAGTATTTAATAAAAAAATTATGCAAGAGCACTTCAATGATTATAAATTCTGTATTAAGTTGGCTTTAGATAATGCAAAAAAAAGAATTAATCTACTAGATAATTCTGATAAAAAGTGTGTCCTAGAAGAATATAAGGAATGGATTAATGACGGTTTAAATAAGCATACAGTTTTACTACTGAGAGATGATCCGATTATCTAAAAATTATGTAAAAATACTTTCTAATTCTTTGTACTAGAAGTTGCCCTAAATAAAAAATAAAGACTTACTATAAAAATTATTGAAAGAATAACAGTTAATGATGAAAAACTATACATCTCTTTATTAATTTATAATTGGTTTAACTATAGCAATAATGTTAAATAAATCTTGGATTCAGCTTTCTTTGAAAAGCGAAAGAATAAATTTATTCAAACTTTCTTTTTCTAAAAATATTTTTTTATTCTTATAGTTTTTTAATTTCTTAAAAATCAAATAAACTATATGTTCTGATTTTGGAGTCATATATTAACTTTATTTTTCCAATAAATAAATTTTCTCTTCACCTATTTTATCTGGCTTTGTTATTTTACATCCTTTATCTTTTTCCATATTACAATCTTTTGTGGCAGGAACAGATTTCCAGGTGCAAACTTTTTCTTGGGAATCTTCTTTTAAAATATTCCATCCATCATCTAAGTACTCTGAAATACCATCCTCTTCACAAGAAAACTTTATTTCCATTCTTTTCTTTTCTGAATTAGGATTCTCCTCAATACTTTTTTCCAAATTATTAATGGGATACTTTTTATTCGTTGCTGTCCTACAAGAAATTAAGAAAATTGCAATAAGAATTATAAGTGGAAATTGTTTTATTATTTTCATTTTTTTAACTTTTTATGATTCTAAATTATTTAAATTATAGTTTATTTTGATTCTATTAATTTTAATAGTTCATCCATTTTATTCATCAAGTCTTTTACATCACCAGGCTTCGGTAATATTAATTCTTCTGAAACTTCTAAATGCATTTTCTTTAGGTTTTGCCGTAAATCTTTTAGATGCATTTTAATATTCTCTTTTTTTTGTCTTATATCAGTCATAGGAATAAAATATAAATTTTATTAAACTTTAAGTTAATATCATAATATTGAAATGATTAATTATTAGAGAATAATTCAAAATTTAATTTTTTAAATTTTCTATTTCATAGATTTCTTCGCCACCATAACAAAAGTTTGTTGATATCATTTTTAGTTCCCTATTATTAATTCCGATTATATTTTTATTTTTAATAATATAATTTTTAGCAATCGCTTCACAATCTAATTTGTTTTTTGCATGTTTAATAACTGGATAAAAATATGCCAATGTAGTAATTACAAAGAAAAATATTATTATTGATTTTTTATCATTTTTAATATAATCTTTAGATGTTTTTTTGGCTTTTAATATTTTTATTAATAATTTATCTGGTAATCCTATTTGAACAAATAATAACTCTACCCACCATGGAAGGTCCTTATCTTTCTTTTTCATAAAGTTTTCTGAATTATTCATTTTCTTGGCTTCATAGTTTTGGTTTCTAACATCTCTATGGTTAGTTGTTTCTTTTTTACTCATATCATCGAATGATTTTTTGGAATGTAGAGGTTTTATTTTGATTTGGAAACTATATTTTTATTTTATAAGTTTTAATTTAATTTATCTATGAATTTGAGTATTGTTAATTTGTATTGAAAAATTTTAAATGGCAAAAAAAAGAAGGAAGTTAAATAAGGATTTTGAGAAAAAAATATACTCATCAAAAAAAAATGTCGAATTAGTACTGGCAAAAATCTATGATATCGATGATGAAGACATACAAAAAGAATATATGAGCGCTTTTAATAAAGTGGTTTACTTATATGATGAATTAAAAGAAGATTACGAACGAGAAGGATTTTCTGATAATTCTGAAGAGCTTCTCACAATCTATAAAAATGCCTTTAATATTTTCGAATCAGAATTTGAAATTTAAATTCAAATTCAATCGCAATCTCTAATTACCGTTTATAAGGTGTTACTGGTATTTCAATTAGCTTTCCTTTTTGGAGATCAGATCTTTTCTCTTGTAAATTTTTGATACATAAATATACTTTTTTCTCTTTTGCGCAAAATCTTTTTATTTGGCTGTCAGTAAGTGAGAATGATTGATTACTAAATGAAAAGAAGGCCAATAAAGAAATAGAAAAATTTAATAACAATCTCATTTGTTCTTTCCTGTCTATTTTCTAATTCTATTTAATTTAATTAACTTCTATTATAAATATCTATAATTTCTCGTAATTCATCTTTACTTAAGTCTGTTGAAATAAAAACTTCTTGAGCTGTTTTCCCCTTTCTTGCTATTGCTTTATATCCGTTTATCGTTTTCACTGATAATCTAATTATCAATTTAGAAGATCTTCCTCTGGCTCTTGAAATGGCAGCTGGAGTTATTGTCTTGATATTAATGTCCAGTGCTAACTTTTTGAGTATTGGAATTAGACCTTCTATATTTGTACTATGATTTAAAACTAATCTTCCCAATTTAAATTTATATTTATTCTATTGAGAAAAATTTGTTTCTGAGAAATTAACTTTAGCTTTAAAATGATTAAAAATTTTGAAGTTCTGTTATATTTATAAAAACGCTTTATTTTTAATGATCTTTCAAATAGGTTGGGCAGCATTGGCTGCAATTTTTACTTTTTCAATTGCAATGGTTGTTTGGGGAAGAAATGGCGATGGCTCCATTGATATATGATTTCATTTTTAACTTATGAAGTCTATTTAAGTAAATTTCTTATCCTTACATCGTTCGTTTTACTCATATTCATAACATTTGCTGTAATTTATATATCCTATGTCTCTTGGAAAGATAAAAAAAGATTAAAAAAATAGATATCATTTTTTTTGTTCTTTATTCTTATCTTTGATCCTTAGCTCTTCAACTAGTTCTTTCGCTTGTTCCATTTTTGAAATAGTGCTTTTATAAATCCCGATATCTTTTTCTGCTTTATTAGCAGATAAGTTTAATTTTTCAAAAATATCGGAAATCATCTTATTTATCTCTGATTCATCTTTTTCTTTAAGTTCTTGGGCGTTTGAAATTAATATATATACTCCTAAGTTCAAAATCCTTGAGGGATAAAGTTTAGAATTACTTTTTTCTATTAATAATTTTAAAATATCTTTAGATGTTTTATCCTTGAATTCTTTTTGAGACTTTTTAGATATTTCATTAATTTCCTTATGCTCAAAATTTGTAGAAGTGCACAAAGATTCAAAAAGTAGATCCAAATGTTTTTCAGGTTGATATCCCTTCATTAATTCTTTAAATGTTTCGGTGAGACCGACACAAAAGAGATAATTTTGGGTAAATTCATTTTGATGGTTTAGCAGATTAAGTTCGACAAGCATTTCATCAACTATTCTTTTATATAAACCTGGGATTACGTAAGGGAATTTTTCATGAAATACCTTTTTGCTATCTGAAACAGTCAATTTTTCTTTCAATTTTTTATATGTAAACCTTAATAAGGTTAGCGTATGTTGACTCAATATCGTTAATATCTAATAAACAGATAAATATTATTATGATCCCTTTAGTTTTAGAAGAATCAGGTGGTAGTGAAAGAGTCTTTGATATTTATTCGAGACTTTTAAGAGAGAGAATAATCTTTTTGGGAGAACAAGTTACAAGTGAAACTGCTAATAGAATTGTTGCTCAATTATTGTTCCTCGAGGCAGAGGATCCAGATAAGGACATTTATATGTACATAAATTCACCTGGCGGATCAGTATATGACGGATTGGGTATCTTTGACACAATGCAACATGTAAAGCCAGACATTCATACAGTTTGTGTTGGCTTAGCAGCTAGTATGGGAGCATTTTTGCTTGCGGCAGGTACTAAAGGTAAAAGAAGCAGCCTTAGACATTCAAGAATAATGATTCATCAACCACTTGGAGGAGCTAGAGGGCAAGCCAGTGATATAAGAATTCAAGCAGATGAAATTTTGTTTTTAAAAGAACGACTTAATACTGAATTATCAGAAAGAACTGGAAAGGATTATGACACTATCAAAGAAGATACTGATAGAGATTTTTATATGTCTCCAAACGAAGCGGTTGAGTACGGTTTAATTGATCTAGTGTTAGATAAGAAACCAATAAAAGTTTAGCCTAATAACTGAGGTGTTCTCTCTTTCTCAGGAATTTTGGTGAATTTGGAAAGAATACTTACAAATTCATCGCCATCTAATGTTTCTTTTTCTATTAATAAGTCAACTATCTTGTCCATAGCTTCTCTATTCTTGCTTACTATATCGTAGGTTTCTTTATAACATTCTTTGACCATAACTCTTACACTTTCATCTATTTGTTTAGAGATTGAATCAGAAACTTCGCTTCTCGTCATTAAATCTCTACCAACAAAAACTTCTTGATTACCGCTTTCTAAAGCTATAGGACCTAAATTACTCATTCCAAATCTAGTAACCATTTGGCGGGCCATTGACGCAACTTGTTGGAAATCACCTCCCGCTCCTGTAGTAATCTCACCTTCTCCAAAAACTACATCTTCAGCAGCTCTTCCTCCTAAAGCACCCATTATTCTCGCTTTTAATTGCGCCCTGCTAACAAGGGTTTGCTCATCGTCTGGGGTAAACCAAGTTAATCCTTTAGCTTGACCTCTTGGAATGACAGTCACTTTTTGAACAGGATCATGGGCTTTAACAAGTGAACCTATGAGAGCATGGCCAACTTCATGATAGGCAATTAATCTCTTGCTTCTACCATCTGTTAATGGAGAACCTTCCATTCCTGCGACAATCCTATCTACAGAGTCATCAATTTCTGAGATACTTATAGAGTCTTTTCTCCTCCTAGCAGTTAATATAGCTGCCTCATTTAATAAATTTGCTAAATCTGCTCCAGTAAACCCTGGTGTTCTTCTCGCAATGCTTTCAAGTGTCAAATCCTCTTGAAGTTTCTTATTCCTAGCATGAACTTCCAATATTGATAGTCTGCCCTTTATATCAGGTGCATCTACAGTTACCTGTCTATCAAATCTCCCCGGTCTCATTAGGGCCGAGTCTAGGACATCGGGCCTGTTTGTGGCTGCAATTATTATTATGCCACTATTACCTTCGAAGCCATCCATTTCAGTAAGTAATTGATTGAGAGTTTGCTCCCTTTCATCATTACCTCCACCAATACCTGCACCTCTTTGTCTTCCGACAGCATCAATTTCATCAATAAAAATTAAACAAGGGCTATTCTCTTTAGCTTTTTTGAAAAGATCTCTAACTCTACTAGCGCCAACACCAACAAACATTTCAACAAATTCAGAACCTGATAATGAGAAAAATGGCACACCAGCTTCTCCTGCAATTGCTTTAGCTAAGAGGGTTTTACCAGTACCAGGAGGTCCCACCAACAGAACCCCTTTGGGAATCTTTGCCCCTACGGAAGTAAATTTTTCTGGCTTTTTTAGAAAAGTGACAACTTCTTGCAGATCTTGCTTGGCTTCATTAACGCCTGCAACATCATCAAATACAACTCCTGTTTCAGCTTCCATAGCAAATCTTGCCTTTGTTTTCCCAAACTGCATTGCTTGGCCAGGACCTCCAGGCATACCATTAGATCTCCTCGCTAACAGAATTAAACCTCCAATTAAAATAGCCGGGAAGAGTAAATTACCTAAAATTCCTAATGCAGGGGGAGCTGTTTTAACTGGATGAACGTCAAAACTGATTCCCTCATTTTTTAAAATATTTATAAGTTCTGGTGTTAAGCCTGGAAGATCTACACGCAACCTTTGTACTTTATTATCTAAATCCGAATCTATTGTCTCTATAACTGCATTTCTACCTCCCTCAAAAATATCAACAGATGTAACCCTTCCTGAATTAATGTAATCTAGAAATCTGCCGTAACTAACTCTTGCTACCGCTGAATTTCTTGGTGCAACAGTAGTTCCATTAGATTTAAGTGAATCAACATTGCTTGAAGATAAAAATTGGTAGGAAAGTGCTATTACTAAAAGTATAGGTAAAGCCCATAAAATTAATGTTTTAAATTTCTGATTCATTAATTTGTAGAAAGTTAATTATTGGATTCTAGACTGAATCAGTACCTTTCGTTGATATTTTCTCTAAATTTATGTTTATACTACTCTTTAATGTATCTAATTTATAAATGAAATTTGAGATCAACGATAAGGTTAAGTTGATTGCGCCAGTCTCTTACTTGAAGACTTCAGATAATATGCCGATGCTAAGACCACCTGATCTAGTAGCAATTGATGAAATTGGGGAAATCCTTTCAATTAAATCTCCAGATACTGTTGAAGTAAAATTTAGAAGAGGTTCGTTTTTAATCGATATTGATAAGATTAAGAAAAACTGACTTAAAAGTTTTTCTTCCACCTATTAGAAATTTCTAAACATATTTTTTTATTCCCAGAAATACTTAGAAAAGGTTTTGAAAAATACTTATTTGTTAATTTAAAAATATCTAACGAAGATATTTTATCTATTTTTGTATTTAAATCATTCTCAGAAATTGGTGAAATACCATAGCTAACTAACTGTATATTCCTCTGTAAAATTTCATCTAGTGATTGATTTCCTAATAGAAAAGAACCTTTTAGTTTTTCTTTTGCTAAAAATATTTCAGCATCAGTCAACGGATCTTTAAGTAAATTTTTCCATAGTGTTGATAATAGTTCAAAAGCAAAAAGTGCTTGCTCATTAGTTACGGATAAATAAATTAAAAATGGGGCATTTCCACTCCTGATAGGATAATAAACACCTAAATCATAAGTGATACCATGTTTTTCTCTAAAAAGTTTAAATAAAGCAGCGCTCATTCCATAAGATAAATATGACTCCAAAACCTTAAGAGGAAAATATTCACTACTTCTTCGGGAGCAAGTTTGGTCCCCCATCATTATTATTGTTTGATTTGAATCATTATTAATGTAATCAAATCTATTCGTAGTATTTAAATTATGATTTAAAGGATCTGATTTTTCTTTTAAGACTTTTTTTTCTAATGTTCCAAAATTTTCCCCATTTATTTCGGGATTATTTGAAATTAAATATTTTTCTCTATTTATTAAATTTTTAAACTCAAGCAAAACATCTTCATAGGTAATCCTTGAGACATCGTCAGTATTGCCAAATGTATTGAAAGCATAAGGATGATTTGAGTAAACAATTTTTCTCCATTTTTCAAAACAGATATTGAATGGATTCTCTTTATCTTTTTTAATGTTATCTATAGAAGATTTTTTTACTTTTTTAAATTCAGTTTCCGAGAGGATTGGCTTGTTAATTATTAAATCTAGTAAAGGGAATAATTTGCTGAAATGTTCATTTAGGGATTTAATACTTATTGAAATACCATCTTCAAATATTTCTTGATTTAATTCTGCTCCATAAGACTCAATATACTCAGAAAGAGTGAAATTGTTAAAACCTTCACATCCTCTGGTAAGTAATGAACAAAGGATCTTGTTTATCCCTTTTTTGCCAGCACTATCCATGTCACTCCCCCCTTTAATCCAAATTGAAGCAGTTGAAAAATTTCTTTTTTTATTATTTAAAAAATATCTTTTTAACATTTACCCGGAGATGCAACTAAAGTAAATTTCTCTCCGCGGATATATTCTGTGATCTCTCTGAAGTTATCCATGTTGTTCCAATATTTTAAATGACTATCTAAATTTTTTATTGAAGATTTTCTCCCCCAAAGAAGTTCATTTCCAAAGAATGAAGAGAGTTGTGTAGATGTCTCTAAATTAAAGATATAGTTGCTTTTCACAATATTTATTGCTTTATTTATTTCATCCAAAGCCAAATCTTTACAATTTGAGATCTCATTAATTGTTTTATTTATTTGCTTTTCAACTAAATCAATATCTTCGGACTCACAACTTGCTTCCACTATAAATAATCCTCCTAATTCTCCAGCATTTACATCTACATATACAGATTCAACAAGATTACTATCTTCTTTTAAAATTTTAACTAATCTGCTGTTTCTTCCAACAGAGAGTATTGACGCTAATATCTCAAGCCCAATAATATTTTTTTGATCATTTAGGTTTGGGATAAACCAAGCCATAAATATTCTTGAAAACTCTAAATTATCAAACTTAACTGACTCTCTACCATTCCTAATTTTTAGTGAAGGTTTATTTTTTGGATTTATTAAATTTGGACTTTCTTTAATACCAGATAGATCACTTTTTTCAAAAATTTTATAAATTTCATCAGAGAGATTCCCCGCAATTGCAATACAAATTTTTTCGGAAGTGTAATGTTTGCTATGAAATTTCACAAGGTCGTTTATCTCTAAGTTTTTAATACTATGTTCAGTTCCTAGAATCGAATTGGCATAATTCGGACTTAACCAAACCCTTTTCAAAAAGTAATTAAATAGTCTTTCTTCAGGCTGATCATTTTGTTGTTTTATTTCATCAATAACTACCCCTTTTTCTTTTATAAATTCATCAGGATTAAAATCTGGAGCAACGACAATATTTGTCAAAAGAGCAAGTGATTCTTTAAAGTTATTGGGTGGAACTAAGACATGGTAATGTACATCATCATAACCAGTTGAAGCGTTACTTAATCCTCCTAGTGATTCAATTTTATGGTCAAACTCACCTGGCATTATTTTGTTAGATCCTTTAAAAATCATATGTTCTAGAAAATGAGCAGTGCCGTTTTTATCAACATCCTCAAATGAAGAACCTGCTTTGCACCAAATATCAATGCTTATAAGCGGCAATTCTTTATTATCCACAAACACACATCTAGTTTTGCTTGAATGGGTGTGGTAGTTAACATCTCCTACGTTCATTTCGGTTGTTTCTTTAAATTCTATTTTGGTACTTTTTAGCCTTGTTGTCTGAATCTTTAACTAAAACAAAATTAACTGACCCTCTTATTTTGGATTTATTACAAAATATTAGAGAGCATAGATCCATGCTTGAGGACCTAAAGAGTATAAAAATTGATCCAAAACTAACTAACATAATATCTAAAAAAATAGGCAGAGAACTTTATATTGAAAATGAATTTCATAAAGCAAAAGGTTTTAGAAAGTTACATATTGAAGTAGCAGAATTTTCAAAGAATCTTAAAATATTACACTGCGTTTTTTTTCCTGATCCAAAGTTTGATATCCCAATTTTTGGGATGGATTTGGTAAAAATAAATGATATTGTTTCTGCTGCCATTGTTGATTTATCCCCTGCATCACAAAACCAAGGTTTGAAATACGAAAAATTACTTTCTGAAGTTGATAAAAGTTCTTTTAACTCTTTGAGAGAGATTCCTAAATGGGGAGGGATTTTTTCTAAAAATGTATTTTTTGCTTCCTTAAAAGGTAAATCTGAAAAAAATGATTTTTGTAGAGTTGTGGATCAATATCTTACTATTTTGATCAATTTAAGTAAAAAAGCTAAACCGGAAGTTAATGAGAAAATTATCCAAGAGAGAATAGATTTTCAAAAAAATTATTGTATTCAACAAATGAAAAATGAAAAGACTAGCATGGTTCTTTTAAAATATTTTGATGAAAAATGGGTCAATAACTATATAAAAACAGTACTCTTCGATTTTTAATGAAATTAAAAATATTAAAAAATTTATTTATTTATTTTTTATTATTTACACCAATATCTCTTGGTGTTATTTCTTGTTCTGGAAATAATAAATCTAGTTCAAAATTTAAAGAGGAAATAACTTCAGATTTCATACCTCCTATTACAGCTGTTGCCGCACTCGGTCAACTTTCTCCTTCTGGAGAGATAAGAAAATTGGCAGCTCCAATAAGTCAGTTTGGCTCTTCTCCCCGAATTGTCGAAATTTTAGTAAATGAAGGAGATTTCGTAAAAAAAGGTGATATCCTCGCAATTTTTGAAAATGGAGAAAAATTATTTGCTGATCTTGAAAGAAACGAAAATCTAATTAATACTATCAATGAAGAAATTACCCTAAAGAAAGATCAAATTCAAAGGTATGAGTTAGCTTTGAGCGAAGATGTATATTCTTTTGTAGAGTTTTCACAGAGAAAAGATGAACTATTAAAATTGCAAAAACAGAAAATAAATCTCGTCGGAGATCAAAAAAATATCAAAATAGATCTATTTAATTCAAAACTAAGGAGTCCAATCGATGGTTTTATCCTTGGAATAAACACGAGAGTTGGTGAAAGGCCACAAAATGAAGGGATTTTGGATATTGGTTCTAGTCAAAAAATGGAAGCTTTGATAGAGGTTTATGAATCTGACATCGATAGAGTCTTTATCTCTCAGGATGTTGAATTAAGAAGTGAGAATGGAGGTTTCCAAAAAAATCTTAAGGGAAAGGTGATTAGGATTAGTCCTCAGGTAAAACAAAGAAAAGTTCTATCGACTGATCCAACAGGGGATGCTGATTCACGAATTATTGAGGTACTAGTAAAACTAGATCAAGATTCTATAGATATCGTTCAAAACTATGCAGGAATGAAAGTGATTGCAAAATTTATTCCCTAATGATTTTTTCTCGTTTGAAATTTAGAAAAATACCATTAGCTTGGTTGTTATTAACTAGGCAACCATTGAGGTTAGCAGTTGCAATAGCTGGAATCAGTTTTGCAGGGATTTTGATGTTTATGCAATTAGGTTTTAGGGATGGTTTATTTGACACGAGCGTAACTATTCATAAACTTCTAGATGCCGATCTTGTATTGATAAGTCCCAGATCAAAAAGTTCTATAAGCATGAGTGGATTCCCAAAAAGAAGGTTAATTCAAACTCTCGCAGTAGAAGATGTTGAGGAAACTGCTCCCGTCAATCTAAATTATTTACTTTGGAGAAATCCTGAAAATCTTAAAACTCGATCAATACTGGCATTAGGTTTTAATCCCTCCGACTCACTTCTATTAGATGAGGGATTTTCAATGAAAGCTTATAAATTGAGAAATCCATCAAGAGTTCTTTTTGACAAACTATCTAGACCTGAATTTGGACCGATTGAAGAATGGTTTTTATCTGAAAGAAAAGTTGAGACTGAGGTTGCTGGAAAAAGAGTAATTGTTGAGGGCCTTGTGGAGTTGGGACCATCTTTTGGCGCAGATGGTAATTTGATAACCAGTCGAGAAACCTTCTTAAGACTTTTTCCTGCTAATCCTCCTGGCAGTATAGAAATTGGTTTGGTAAAGCTAAAAAAAGGATCAGATCCTGAAATGATTTCAAGGATATTAAATAATTCACTTCCAAATGATGTTAGGGTTCTTACAAAAAGACAATTCATAGAATTTGAGAAGAATTATTGGAAAAATAGTACTGCAATAGGTTTTATATTTAGTTTGGGAGCTTTGATGGGTTTCGTCGTAGGATGTGTGGTCGTTTATCAAATTCTTTATAGTGACGTTACAGATCATCTCCCAGAGTACGCCACATTATTAGCAATGGGATATAGACTTAAATCTCTTTTCTTTGTAGTAGCTAGAGAGGGGTTTTTATTGGCATTGTTTGGTTATTTACCTGCTTATTTCTCTGGCCAAATACTTTACTCAGTTATAAGAAGTTCTACTAAACTCCCAATAATAATGGACGCAGATAAAACTATTTTAATTTTCGTACTAGTTTTAGTTATGTGTATGGGGTCCGCCGCTGTTGCGATGCGTAAATTAGTTGACGCTGATCCTGCAGAAATTTTTTAACAATTGAGCATAAATGGTTAAAGCTAATAAATCAAAAAATAATTTTAAAAACCTTAAAACAGTATCAATAAATAATTTGAGTCACTTTTATGGAAAAAATGAGAATAAAAAACAAGTTCTTAATGACGTTAATTTAAATATTGATAAAGGAGAGCTGGTTCTTTTGAAAGGACCTTCTGGATGTGGTAAGACGACTCTTTTAACATTAATTGGCGCCTTGAGAACCTGTCAAAGTGGAGATTTAACTGTATTAAATAATCAGTTAAATGGAGCATCAAGGAAAACTCGTCAGATTCTAAGAAGAAGTATTGGAATGATTTTTCAAGGTCACAATCTTCTCAGATGTTTAACAGCAGAACAAAATGTCCAGATGGGAGCTGATTTAATAAAAGGTTTAACATATTTGCAAAGACGTGAAATAGCACGGAACTGGTTGTCAGCAGTAGGATTAGAAGAACATCATAAAAAGTTGCCAAATGACTTATCTGGTGGGCAAAAACAGAGAGTAGCAATTGCTCGAGCTTTATCTGCTAACCCAAAACTTTTATTAGCTGACGAGCCCACTTCTGCTTTAGATAGCGTAACAGGAAGAGAAATAGTAACCCTTTTAAGGAAACTAGCAAAAGAGCAAAACTGTTCTGTACTTATGGTGACGCATGATCCAAGAATTTCTGATATGGCTGATAGGATATTAAATATGGAAGATGGTAAAATATATAGTGCTCATAGTGAGCTAATATAATTAAAAGGTAAAAATTTTATGTCTAAGAGAAGGAATCTAAAAAAAGAAAAGCAGGAACGTAATAGAGCCTATGCTAGAAAATTCAAAAAAAGGAAATTAAGAACTGATGGAAGACCTGATGGTGGAAACGTTACAGGTACAGCAAATAATGGCGGTGCAGCTGATTAGAGAATATCTTTTATTACTATCTTTTGGAGCTCAATATATTATGCATATTTAAGATATAGTCATGAATGTAAGTATTGTTATACCGACTTACAATAGATTACCTATATTAGAGAAATGTCTATTTGCGCTTGAGGATCAAAAATTAGATACAAATATCAGTAATTATGAGGTAATAGTAGTTGATGATGGATCGACTGATGGGACAACTTCATGGATAAATAAAAATAAAGCTAATCTCCCACACGTTATTCTATTTCAACAAGAACATGGAGGCCCTGCTCTTGGAAGAAATCTGGGAGTAATTAAATCAAAATATGAAATTATTATATTTATTGATAGTGATCTTATTGTTTTAGATAATTTTATAAATTGTCATGTAGAGAAATTACTTGCCTTTTGGAGAAAAAATGATAAAAAATGTTTTACCTATGGCTCGGTCGTCAATACATCTAATTTTCTAAATCCTCAGAGTGAAAAACATAAAATAATGGACACTTCTTTTGCATACTTTGCTACTGGGAATGTAGCAATATCAAAAGAATTGATTTTAAGTGTGGGATTATTTGACACTTCTTTTAGTCTTTACGGTTGGGAGGACTTAGAACTTGGAGAAAGATTAAAAAAAATTGGGACAAAATTAATTAAATGCCCAAATGCAGTAGGTTTTCATTGGCATCCGCCATTTAATTGCGAACAAATAGATTCATTAATAGCTCAAGAAAAAGAGAGAGCAAAAATGGCTTTAGTGTTTTATAAGAAACACCCAAATTTAAGGGTTAGATTTATGATTCAATTAACTCCTCTCCATAATTTACTTTGGCAAATTCTTTGCTTGGGAGGACTAATCAGTGTTGATAGAATCGTTCCTTTATTAAGATTCCTAGTAAATATAAAAAGAAATAGACTTGCACTTGAGATACTTAGAATCCCTCTAAATATGATTTACATTAAACAGTTAACCAAATCAAGATAAAAAAACTTTTAGAAATACACATCACTTGCTAGAATTGTTGAAATTAAATCCACACATCTGGCAGTTTCGGGTGATTTATTAATATTAAATCCCCGTCAGATGGAGGCTAACCCGAAACCCTTTTTAAATTATGGCTGTTGTATCACTATCAGAAATGATGGAAGCTGGTGCTCATTTTGGGCATCAAACTAGACGTTGGAATCCCAAGATGTCTAGATATATATATTGCGCGAGAAATGGAGTTCATATTATTGATCTTGTAAAGACAGCATTGTGTATGAATAATGCATATAAATGGACGAGAAACGCTGCAAAAAGCGGTAAACGTTTCCTCTTTGTCGGTACAAAAAAACAAGCATCAGATGTTGTGGCTCAGGAAGCTACACGCTGTGGAGCTGCATATGTAAATCAAAGATGGCTTGGAGGTATGTTGACTAATTGGACAACAATGAAAGCTAGGATTGAAAGATTAAAGGATCTAGAAAGAATGGAAAGTAGTGGTTCAATAGCAATGAGACCTAAAAAAGAAGCTGCAGTATTAAGAAGAGAACTTGAAAGATTACAAAAATACTTAGGTGGACTTAAGGGTATGAGAAGATTACCAGATGTAGTTGTATTAGTTGATCAGAGAAGAGAATCTAATGCAGTATTAGAAGCTAGAAAATTAGATATCTCATTAGTATCAATGTTGGATACAAATTGCGATCCTGATTTGTGTGAAGTCCCAATTCCTTGTAACGATGATGCCGTTAGATCTGTCCAACTTATTTTAGGAAGACTTGCAGATGCCATAAATGAGGGTAGAAAGGGCTCTAATGCCGAAAGAAAAAATTAAATTCCAATTCAAAACTTACTATTCACTATTTTTTATTACTTCAAATGGGAAACATTACAGCAAAACTTGTAAAAGATCTTAGAGACAAAACTGGCGCAGGAATGATGGACTGCAAAAAAGCACTTAACGAAACTGAAGGAAATCTAGATAAAGCTTTGGAATGGTTAAGAAAGAAAGGCATAGCTAGTGCTGAAAAGAAATCGGGAAGAGTAGCAGCCGAAGGGTCAATTGGTAGTTATATACATACTGGATCAAGAGTCGGAGTTTTATTAGAGTTAAATTGCGAAACTGATTTCGTTGCTAGAGGTGATATTTTCCAATCTCTGTTGAAGGATGTTTCAATGCAAGTTGCAGCATGCCCAAATGTTGAGTACGTATCAATTGATGAAATCCCAGAAGATGTTGTGAAAAAAGAAAAGCAAATTGAAATGGGTAGGGATGATTTATCTGGAAAACCAGAACAAATTAAGGAAAAAATAGTTGAAGGGAGAATAGCAAAAAGACTTAATGAGCTTGTTTTGCTTTCACAACCCTACATTAAAGATAGTTCTTTAACAGTTGAAGATCTTGTTAAACAAGCTGCTGCAAAAATTGGGGAAAATATCAAAGTAAGACGCTTTACAAGATATACATTGGGTGAAGGTATCGAAAAAAATCAGATGGACTTTGCTGAAGAAGTTGCATCAATGCAAACAAAATAGTCACTTGAATGATTTGAATAATTTCAATAATTACATAGATATAGATAAAATTAATGCTCAATTAGAGAGGGCAGATATACAAAAAAGAATATTAACTAAAAATATCTATAGGCAATATGAACTTTATCTTGATCTGGTAAGAAATCTACTTTTCATCTCTGTAGAAAAAGGCCTTAATCAAATATATAGTTATCCAACAAATAATGATAATTTCTTAAATGAAAATGAATTCTATAGTCTTTTTGAAAAGAAAATAAGTAGATTAATTTTTACGAATTTGCCCTTATTAACAGTAGAACAGTTAAAAATAAATGAAATAGAAAAAAATATAAATAAGGAAATTCATTTTACTATTTTTGATAGTTCCACAAAAACAAAGGATGATCAAATAGAAAAATTTCAATATGAAGATGGTTTTCAATTAAAAGAATCCATTCAGTTCGAAATTAGTAAAGACTTTTCAAATACTTCTAAATATTATCAAGCTCATAATTATGAGAAATTTGTATCACTTGATTTAGATAATAACGACCATAATAATTATTTATCTAGAAACAATATTTTTGAAAATTTAGGATTTGAAAAACAATTTATTTCCTCCTTACTTGAATTAATAGGAGAAGAAAAGGTTGAAAAACCAAGAGATCCAGAAAAAGAAGATATCCATCAAGTGGATAATTTACCAAAAAATCAGATTCTTGAAAATTTTGATTTAATAGACAAGTCATTGGAAAATTTATTATTGAATCTTTCATATAAAATTAATCAAGAATTATTTAAGGCAAATCTAATAAAAAAGATGATATCTAAAGATTCCTTTGATTACTTAGTAGGCAAAAATTTTATGATAAAACACCCATATCCTTTTGTTATTAATTTCGAATTAAACTTAAATCGGTCATCATTAAAAGATAATAATTTTCCAAGCATTATTTTTTTCAATATATCTACTGTTGAGTTAGAGTTTAAAAATTTAAATCTTTCTATTCAACGGAACAAAATAAATGAGCTAAAAAATCAATTTCAGCGTTTGATTAAAAAAGAGACATATTGGAGGCAAAAAGAAATAAGCTTGAATAAGATACGTTGAAAAAATAAATCTTTTTTCAAATGTGACTTTTAGCAGGAATAACAATAAATTAATTAAAGATTGGATAAGACCTCTTCAAAAGTCTCTTACTATTGAAACTGAAAACAAATTTATTAATACTTTAGGAAGAGAAAAATATTTTAATGATTATTTGCATGAATCATTGCAAAAACTAGACAATCTAAATATCTCAGAAGAATATCTAAGGATATTTTATGAATTTTCTAAAAAATATAATGAATATAATAGATTAGATGAAAATCAAAGAAAAAGGTTAATTATAGATACAAGAAAAAATCTTTATAAACTAGGGAAAACTCTAGAAATAGAAAGTTCTAATAATATTTCTAATAATGTTTTTTTGAATAAAGCTGATTCAAGCTTGTCTTTTGATTCAGATATTTCATTAGTAAAAAATGTAGGAAAAGTTTATAAAAATAAGCTTAATGAATTAGGAATATTTCATATAAAAGATCTAATTAATTATTTCCCACGAACATATCTAGACTATACGAATAGAGTTAAGATAATAAATTTAAAACCAGATAATTTATACACCTGCATTGCAAACGTTAAAAGATTTTATATTCATAAGAGTAAAAAGAATAGTAATTTATCAATAATGAATTTCGTAGTTTCTGATGAAACGTCTTCGATAAAAGTTACTAAATTTTTTTTAGGAAGAAGATTTAGATCTTACTCCTTTTTCGCATCTCAAAAATCTTTATATACTCCTGGAACTAAATTAGCAATTTCAGGTAAGGTTAAATTAACAGAGTATGGTAAAACTTTTGTAGATCCGCAGATTGAAATTTTTAAGGATAATAATGATAATTTTAATTTCTCAGGCAAAATATTACCCTTATATTCATTAGGTGAAGCATTATCAAATATCAGTTTTATAAAACTTATGAAAAAGGTACTAATTTATGCAAAGCAATATCCAGAAATTTTAAATAAAAAGCAACTTGATTCATTATCTTTATATTCAAAAGGCGAGTCGTTGATTAATATTCATTTTCCACCAACTCAACAGGCACTTATTGAGTCAAAAAAACGTTTGGTTTTTGATGAGTTGTTCCTACTGCAAATAAAGTTCCTACTTAGAAAAAGAAAGACGAACAAAAATGTAACTTCCCAACAATTACCTCAAAAGAAATCTTTATTAAGAGAATTTTTAAAAACTTTTCCTTTTGAATTAACAAAATCTCAAGAAAATGTTTTAAATGAAATTAAGAATGATTTATCTAATCCCGTACCAATGTCTAGATTGCTTCAGGGAGATGTGGGGAGCGGTAAAACCATAATTGCGATAGCGTCTCTTTTACTCGTCATTGAAAAAAACCTGCAAGGTGCATTTATGGTCCCTACAGAGGTATTGGCAGAACAACATTATAAAAACTTATTAAAATACTTGAATCCCCTTTTGGTTTCTGTTGAACTACTTACTGGAAATACTCCTCAAAAAAAGAGAAAAGAAATTCTCTCTAATTTGAACAATGGATTAGTTGATATCCTCGTAGGTACTCATGCATTATTTGAGGATAAAGTCATCTTTAATGCATTAGGGATGGTCGTAATTGATGAACAACATAGATTTGGAGTAACTCAAAGAAATAGATTACTAAATAAAGGAGAAAATACTAATTTGTTATCAATGACAGCAACACCAATTCCAAGAACTCTTGCTCTTTCCATTTATGGTGATTTAGATGTGAGTCAAATTAAAGAACTCCCTCCTGGGAGAGTTCCTATAACTACAAAAATAATTTCAGAAGATGATTTAACTAACTTGTTCAAGATTGTTGAGGATGAGATCAATAAAGGGAATCAAGCTTATGTGATTTTGCCACTTATAGAAGATTCAGAAAAAATGAATTTAAGCTCTGCAAAAAAAACATTCAAACATTTATCAGAAGAGGTCTTTTTTAACAAAAAAGTTGGATTATTACATGGCAAATTAAGTTCACAAGAAAAGAATGAAGTAATTAATTCTTTTTTAAAGAATGAAATTAATATATTGGTTTCAACCACAGTAATTGAGGTTGGTATTGATGTACCTAACGCCACAATTATGATTATTTATAATTCGGACAGATTTGGATTGTCCCAGCTACATCAATTAAGGGGGAGAGTTGGTAGAGGATCAACAAAATCTTTTTGTTATCTGGTAACCCCCGATAAAAATGGATTAGAAAATAAACGGCTTTGTGTTTTGCAAAGATCTAATGATGGCTTTTATATTGCTGAAAAAGACTTGGAGCTTAGAGGACCAGGTCAGATTTTAGGGTATAGACAATCCGGGTTGCCTGATTTTGTACTGGACAATTTACCTAACAATAAATTTCTTATTGAAAAGGCTCGTGAAGAGGCTATTAAGATTATTAGTGATGATCCTGATTTAAAAGAAAATATTGTCTTAAGGAATATACTTATTGATAATTCTGATAATAAATTCATTCATGATTTCTTAAATTGATAACTGTCATTGTAATTTACGATATATATGCCACTATAAATCAATTGCAAATTTCAATTGAAAATTTGGAATAAAATACCAATTAAAGATAATGGAGATAAATTAATAGCTATACCTAGCTGCTTAAAGTTTTTAGATCCCCACCCTTACTTTCAATTGGGAGCACCTTATAAAGATAAAACTTCTATTTGGAAATTAAGAGAAGAGGTCGTAAATAGAATTGTAAAAGTAAATGATTATTTGATATCAAAGAGTAGCTTTAACCTTTTAATTTATGACAGTTGGCGACCTTTAGAAGTCCAGGAATTTATGTTTAAAAGAGCATTTTTATTAGAGTGTGAAAAATCCGATATTGATATTTCTTTTGAAAATATAAAATCTTATCCATCAATTTTAAAAAAAATTGAAAAATTTTGGGCATATCCTTCTTATGACACTAGGTGTCCTCCCCCTCATTCAACTGGGGGTGCATTGGATGTTTGTTTATCAGATAAAGAAGGAAATCTTGTTGAAATGGGAAGCATTGTTGATCAAATGGATGAGACCTCAAATCCTAATTTTTATGCAAATATAAAGAATGAAGAGGAAATTATTTGGAATAGCAGAAGAAATTTATTAAGGGAAGTTATGACTAAATTTGGATTTGCTCAACACCCTAATGAATGGTGGCATTTTAGTTATGGTGATCAATTATGGGCTTGGAAAAATAAAAAAGCAAATGCTCTTTATGGAAAAATTTAAATTCTATTGATTTTTATTTAGTAGATTCAATATATAAATGTCATCTAGAGTATTTATAAAATCTCCGAAATCCAAATCCAAATTGCCCTTCCAATCATCAAATAATGGTTGAAGAGTTTTTTCTAAATCGTTAAGTTCCATTCTTTGTAAGAATGGTTTAGCCAGCCTTTGTAGATTTTTACTTCCCCCCAACCATAGTTGGTATTTGTTTTGCCCACTTCCAACAAGTGCTAATTCGGCCATATAAGGCCTGGTACATCCATTCGGACATCCTGTCATTCTAAATAATATTGTTTTTTGTATTTTTAGATCTAAAAGTAAATTTTCAATCCTTTTTAATACATCAGGTAATATTCTTTCAGCTTCAGTCATCGCAAGTCCACAAAGTGGTAAGGCAGGACAAGCCAAAGCATGTCTTTGAATTTTATTAATGTCTTCTAAATTTTCGTATCCAATTTTTGTTAGAGATTTTTGAATTTCACCTTTGTTTTTATTGGCGATATTGCAAAGTAAAATATCTTGATTAGGTGTAAGTCTTAAATCTAAATTATATTTTCTAACGATACTTGTTATGGTATTCTTCTTCTCTCCAGATAATCTCCCTGATAATAATGGTAAACCTACGAAATAGGAGTTTTTATTTTGTTTATGCCAACCTAGATAATCAATAAGAATCTTATCCGGTTCTTTTCTGATTTTTTTAATTTCTTTTTTGAAATACTTATCAAAAAGTATCTTTTTGAACCATTTAATACCTTTTCTATGAAGAAGATATTTCATTCTCGAATTTTTTCTTGATTTTCTATCACCATAATCTCTTTGAATAGCCACAATACTTTGTATTAATTCATAAACATCAGTTTTTTCAACATATCCAAGGGGATCTGCAATTCTAGCAAAGGTCTCTTCATTATTATGTGTGCGACCCATGCCACCTCCAACATAGAAGTTGCACCCTTCTAAGTTTCCATCTTTAGAAGCAAAGGCAACTATTCCTATGTCATTGGTAAGAAGATCAACAGAATTATCCCCAGGAACTGTCACAGCACATTTGAATTTTCTCGGTAAATATGTTGACCCATAAAGAGGCTCATCTTTTATCCCGCTAAAAACATTATCTTTGAATTGGAGCTTCCTAATTGCTTCAATATCTTTGTCGGGCTTTATGGTGTACTCTAAATCTCCATCAGCCCAAAGCTCTAAAAAAGTGCCTTGGCCAGCCGTTGGGGTGAGAAGATCTGCAACTTTTTTTGCCAATGCTCTAGCAATTTTATAGTCTGGCGAAGCAAATGGAGCCGCAGGGGCCATAACGTTTCTATTTATGTCTCCACATGCAGCTAATGTGGAGCCCATTGAATTTACTATTGTTTTAATAACTTCCTTTAGGTTCTCCTTTCTAATTCCATGCATTTGAAAGGCTTGTCTTGTAGTGGCCCTAAGTGTTCCATTACCTAGTTTGTCAGATAATTCATCTAATGCTAAAAATAATTTCCCAGGGACTTCACCGCCCGGATTTCTTAACCTAAGCATCATTTGCCAATCTTTACTTTTGCCCGGCCTTCTATTTTCCCTGTTATCTTGTTGATAACTACCATGAAATTTTAATAACTGAACTGCATCATTGGTAAAATGATCGCTATCATTGACTAATTCCGTAGCAAGTGGTTCTTTAAGAAATTGACTACTTTTTTTAAAATTTTCAAATTTAGAAACTTCTAGCCCATTTGCCAAACAAACAGTTTCTTCCTTGGTAGGATCTTTTTTCTTTTTTACTTTCTCAACCTTGATCAAAGGAACAAAAAATATCTCTTTTTATACATTAGCGAAAAGCTTATTTAACTGGTAGTAAATTATAGTAAGTTAAGTCATATTTTTTTCTTGTCTAAATATTTACTTGAGATAGGAACAGAAGAGTTGCCCGCAAAATTTTCTTATTCTGTTCTAAAGCAATTTAAATCTCTAATAGAATTTGAATTGGATAAAAAGTTAATCAAATTCGAACATATAGTTGTTACCTCCACACCAAGGAGGATAGTTCTACTTCTCGAAGGTTTAGTTGATTATGCAGAAGATAAGATAATAGAAAGAAAAGGACCTAAAGCAAATTCAGCTTATTTAAATGGATGTCCTACTAATGCTGCTTTGGGATTTGCTAATAGCTTAGATATAGATGTAGGTGAGCTAGAAATAAAAAATACAGAAAAGGGTGATTTTGTATTTGGAAAGAAAATTGAGAAAGGACTTTCAACAAAAATTTCTTTGTCTTCGATTATCCCAAAATTAGTAAAGAGTCTTCAAGGTCCTCGATTTATGAAATGGGGGGCTGGGAACATAAAATTTTCAAGACCTATTAGGTGGATTGCCTCTATTTATAATGATGAAATTCTTGATTTTGAATTTGATGAATGTGATCCAAAGATCAAAATAGGTAATAAATCAAAAAGTCATAGGCTAATAAATAAAGTTTTAGAAGTTCAGAATCCTGATGATTTCTTTGAATTATTGAAAGAAAATAGAGTAATAGGTATTCGAAAAGAAAGAAAAGAAAAAATTGAAAGTTTAATAAATCAGGCGTCTAAATCTTTAAATCTGAAACCTGACCTTTCAGAAGGATTACTAAATGAATTAACTGATTTAGTTGAATGGCCAGACTTAATTATTGGCAAATTTAGTGATGAATTTCTTGATCTTCCGGTTGAAGTTCTTTCAACAGTCATGAAAAGTCATCAGAGATACGTTCCCCTTTTATTGAAAAACAAAAGTTTTTCTAAACTAGATCTGAGCTCTGAAAAAAATATCAGTACAACTTTCTGCGTTATTTCAAATGGTCTTGAAGAATCAAATAATAATATTGCCAAAGGGAATGAGAAAGTATTGAGGGCAAGGTTTTCAGACGCAAAGTTTTTCGTAGAAAGTGACAAAAAAGTTGCTTCAATCGAAAGAAATCAAAAGCTTAAATCTGTTTCCTATTTGAAAGGACTTGGGAATATTTTTCAGAGGGTAGAAAGAATAGAGGAAGTTACTAAAAAGATTCTTAAATTTTTAAATGATAAGTCTTTAGAAGAAAAAAAAATAATAGAAGCTGCTAAATACTGCAAAAATGACTTATGTAGCGAAATTGTTTTCGAATTCCCTGAGCTCCAAGGAATAATGGGTGGTAAATATCTTAAATATGAAGGATTTAGTGAGGATGTTTGCTTGGCTGTCGCTGAACATTATTTACCCTCTTTTTACAAAGATGCTTTGCCCTCTTCAAAATATGGTGCAATAGTTTCCATAGCGGATAAGGTCGAAACTTTAATAAGTATATTTATTTCTGGTAAGCGACCCACTGGATCATCTGATCCTTATGCTTTAAGAAGAAATTTGAATGGAGTGATTAAAATAATTTGGGATTATGAACTTAATTTACCTTTAGATAAATTATTCAACGAACTTATTGATTTTTGGAAAATCGCATTTCCTAATTTAAACTTCTCTAGAGAAACAGTATTTAATGATTTAAATCAATTTTTAGTCCAAAGAATTGTTAGTCATCTAGAAGAGATATCACTAAGTAAAGAATTAATAAAGGCCGTTTGCTCTCCCGATGAATTATCTCAAAAAAAAGTATTGAATATTGTTGATCTTAAAAATAGGATAAAATCTATTATGAATTTTAAAGAAAAGGAAAATTTTGTTGAAATTCAGAAGGTAATTACTAGGGTAAGCAAATTAGCTAATAATAGTAATCTTTCAACAGACGTTTTCTCAACAAAAGATTATGTAGACACAAAACTCTTTGAAAAAGATTGTGAATTGAAAGTTTTTGAATTTATTGGAGAATTAGAAAAACTTTTTTCGGAAGGTTATTGCAATTATTTGGAACTTCTTAATTTGTTTGAGATTAATATAAACACTATCGAGGATTTATTTGATAATGAAAAGGGAGTCCTAATAATGTCAGAGGATTTAAAAATAAGAAATAATAGACTTAATTTGTTGAGCTTAATAAGAAATTATTCTCTAAAAATAGCCGACTTTACACTTTTGAACTCTTAACTTTAATGCCTCCCTTTATTGAATAATTTTCTAGCATTTTTTCTACTTCTTTATTTTCCCTTACAGCACTATCAACGGGTTTATACTTTAGAGGGGCTAGGGCTTTCCCCCTTAAAATCGAACCAAGTGTAAGCATTGTAATTTTAAGTTGCTGTAATGGTTTCATGGAGACCACTCGTTTGTATAAGTAACTATCAAAAGTAAGTCTTTGTACATCCATGTCATCACACATCTCAACAAAGGCTTCTCTCGCAGAATCATTTCTGTAGAAAATATTTTGAAGTATTTCTAGTACCTTATAAGTTGTGCCATATTTTTTATCCCATTTTTTAAGATAGTTTTTTAAATCTTTTTCTGATGGAATTACTTGACCGTTTTTTGATGCTTCAACAATTTCTTCAGCACACATTCTTCCGCTTTTTGCAGCAAAATAAATACCCTCTCCAGAACTTTTTGTAACATAACCAGCCGCATCACCAACTAATGCCATTCTCCCAACTACTCTTCTTGGCCTTGGATGCTCAGGGATAGGATGAGCTTCTACCTTAATTACTTCACCATTAACAAGTCTTTTCTTTGCCCTATTCCTTACTCCCTCTTGAAGTCCTTTAATTAATGACTGATTCTTTTGCATAGTTCCAGTTCCAACTGCAACATGATCGTATTTAGGAAATACCCACCCATAAAAATCTGGAGAAACATCAGTGCCGACGTACATTTCAGCAAGATCTTCGTAGTAACTCATTTCTTCTTTAGGTAGTTTAATTCTCTCCTGAAATGCGATAGCAACTTTGTAATCTCCTGCATCCATTGCTTTTGCTACTCTACTATTTGCTCCATCAGCTCCTATTAAAAGATCAACAGTAAGCTCATTAATTTCCCCTTTTTTGTCTCCATTCGCAAAATCTGAATAGGTGAGTTTATATGGTCCTTGATTATTATTGCCAGTATCAATAGAAGTAACTAATCCATTTATTAGTGTGGCCCCAAGATCTGATGCTCTATTACGCATAAAAGCATCCATAACTTCCCTTCTACACATCCCAATAAACTCATTATCGCTTTTCCCATAAACTCTATCTAGACTTATATCAACTTCTCTATTTGATGGAGATATCATTCTCATATGCCTTACTTTTCTATCAATAATTGATTCGGGCAAATCAAATTCTTCTACCATGCAAAGAGGAATAGCTCCTCCACATGGTTTCGCATTATCCAATTTTCTCTCGAAGAGCCACGTTTTTATCCCAGATTTAGCAAGTATTTCTGCAGCACATGAACCACTTGGACCACCACCAATAACAGCTACCCTCAACATATGAAAAAAAATAATACTGTATATAAAAACTACATCTTTTTTGCTTATAAAAGTGCATTTCTTAAAATAATAGTTAATATCGAAATATCTTTTCCAAATTCACTTCTAGATATTGCAACAAAACAAAGATATCGATCAATTTGATATACCACTTGCCAAAAGAACTTACCTAAATAACCCAAATTCAACATTATTAAAAAAATTATTAATATTTACTCCATTTCTTTTTCTTATCTTTTCTGTATCGGCATTGCGATTTATTAAATATGTAGGATTAATACCTCCTAATAATCTCAGTTTTCAGGTTGCAAAAAATCATGATGCCAGAATTTTAGGCCATCTTCCCTATAACGAAACTCCTAAAGAGAAACTAGTTTTAATAGAGCCTAACATTGAAGTTCATATGGATATGCGCGATTCTTTACTAAAGATGAGAGAAGATGCCAAAAAGGATGGGATATATTTGGTCTTCTTGAGTGGTTATAGATCAATTAATTTGCAAAAAGATATCTTTTACTCTTTAAAATCTATTAGAAATCAAGAAGCTGCAGAAAGAGCTAGAGTCTCAGCCCCTCCAGGGTATTCTGAACATAGTACAGGTTTCGCAATAGATATTGGTGATGCTACTCAAAGAGAGACAGATTTTGAAACCGACTTCGAAAATACTGACGCCTTTAGATGGCTAATAAAAAATGCAGCTAAGTTTCACTTTAAGTTATCGTTCAACAAATATAATAAATATATAGATTACGAACCATGGCATTGGAGGTATGAGGGATCAATTGAAGCATTGAAAGTTTTTGAAAGCTCAAACAGAAATTATAAATCTAATTGATTAATTTAATTATAGATTATGTTTTTCAAAGTCTTAAAAAGAAAATTCTTAAAAAAAGGCATACTTTGAGTTAGCCTTAATAAAGACAATTCACTATTTATATAAATTCTATAAATGTCATCTTCGCTAAAAGAAATCAGAAATGTTGCAATTATTGCTCACGTAGATCATGGGAAGACAACTCTTGTTGACGCGTTGTTATCTCAATCAGGAATATTTAGAGACAATGAAGTTATTCCTACATGTGTGATGGATTCAAATGATCTTGAAAGAGAAAGGGGGATAACAATTCTCTCAAAAAATACTGCAGTTAACTATAAAGATACAAGAATTAATATTATAGATACGCCTGGTCATGCTGATTTTGGAGGAGAAGTTGAAAGGGTTTTGGGAATGGTTGATGGTTGTCTGCTTATTGTTGATGCAAATGAGGGACCTATGCCTCAAACAAGATTTGTTTTAAAAAAAGCATTAGAAAAAGGACTTAGGCCTATAGTCTTTGTAAATAAAATTGATAGACCACGAGTAGTGCCAGAAATAGCTATTGATAAGGTCCTTGATTTATTTTTGGAATTAGGCGCTGATGATGATCAATGTGATTTCCCTTATCTTTTTGGGAGTGGCTTATCTGGTTTTGCAAAAGAAGAGATGGAATCTAATAGTGACAATATGATGCCTCTTTTTGAAGCTATTATCAGACACGTTCCTCCTCCAGTAGGTGACTCTAATAAGCCTCTGCAGCTACAAATAACTACTTTGGACTATTCTGATTTCTTGGGCAGAATAGTAATTGGAAAGATCCACAATGGAACTATAAAAAATGGCCAACAGGCTAGTTTAATTAAAGAAAACGGCAAAACTATTAAAGGTAAAGTTAGTAAGCTTTTAGGATTTGAAGGATTACAAAGAATTGATATAAATGAAGCATTTGCAGGTGATATTGTTGCTGTTTCCGGTTTCGATGACGTCAATATTGGTGAGACCATAGCATGTCCCGATTCTCCTCATCCTCTTCCATTAATCAAAGTTGATGAACCTACCTTAAATATGACTTTTGTTGTCAATGATTCACCATTTGCGGGAAAGGAAGGGAAATTTGTTACGAGTAGACAATTAAAAAATAGATTAGAGAGGGAACTTTTAACAAATGTTGCCCTGAGAGTAGAAGAAACTGATTCTCCTGACAGGTTCTCAGTTTCAGGAAGAGGAGAATTACATCTAGGGATATTGATTGAAACTATGCGAAGAGAGGGTTTTGAGTTTCAAATCTCACAACCTCAAGTAATTTTCAGGGAAATTGATAATGTTGAATGTGAGCCTATAGAGACTTTAGTTTTAGATATACCTGAAGTATCTGTCGGGTCTTGCATCGAAAAGCTTGGATCTAGAAAGGCAGAGATGAAAAACATGCAGACAAGTTCAGATGGTAGAACTCAATTAGAATTTCTTGTTCCATCAAGAGGATTAATTGGATTTCGTGGGGAATTTGTAAGGATAACAAGAGGTGAGGGCATCATGAGTCATTCGTTTTATGAATATAAACCTAAAACAGGAGACTTTGAAACTAGAAGGAATGGCGTTCTAATAGCTTTTGAGGAAGGTGTAGCCACATTTTATGCTTTAAAAAATGCTGAAGATAGGGGAGTCTATTTCATTAAACCCGGAGTTAAAGTTTATAAAGGAATGATAATTGGAGAGAATAATCGACCTCAAGATCTTGAGTTGAATATATGTAAAACCAAACAGTTGACTAATATGAGGTCTGCAGGGGCAGAAGAACTTGATACTTTGCAGTCACCTGTCGATATTACCCTTGAAAGAGCACTAGAATATATTGGCCCAGATGAAATGCTAGAGGTAACACCGGACTCAATAAGAATGAGAAAAATAAATAAAAAGAAAAAAAATTAGTAATTGGTTTAATGAACGAAGAAAGTACAAAAAGTTTTCAAGATTCCCTTTTTGCAGCTTTAAATCTTTTTAACAATCACGAATGGTATGAGGCTCATGATGCTTTTGAAGAAATATGGAATTCCGTAGATGGTGACGAAAGACAAGTTATCCAGGGAATTTTACAAGTATCTGTTTCTCAGTTTCATTTAAGTAAAGGAAATTTAAATGGAGCTACTATTTTGCTTGGAGAGGGTTTAGGCAGAATAAAAACTAGAACTAAGATTGATTTAGGGATTGATCTTGAGTCCTTCTGCCAATGTTTGGAAGATTTATTGACGAAATTACAATATAAAGAACTATTAAACGAGAACGATAAGCCTTTTTTGAAACCTCTCTGATGAATATATCTTTATCTTCAATTAAATTATTATTATCTATTTCATTTTTTTTTCAAGAAAATAAGAAAACTAATCGATCTCAAGGAAAATGAACCTAAAGATTCATAATGTATCTCTTTCAATTAAAGGAAGATTAATTGTAAATGATGTTTCGATAACTGTTAATCCAGGGGAAGTTGTAGGTTTGATGGGACCTAATGGTGCTGGGAAAACTACAACTTTTAATCTTGCAGTTGGGAATATAAAACCGGATAAAGGTAAAATTTTAATGAATGGGAAAAATATAACCAATCTTCCTCTACCAATTAGATCAAGACTTGGGTTAGGGTACTTAACTCAGGAAGCGAGTATATTTAGAGATCTCACTGTAAAGGATAATATAGATTTGGCTTTACAAAATGCATCTTATAGTAGAGCAGCGATAAGAAATAGAAGAGAACAATTAATTAATGAATTTAATTTGAATAACTTTGTAGATAATTATGGTTATCAACTTTCAGGAGGAGAGAGGAGGAGGTGTGAGATAGCTAGGGCTCTTACTGTAGGCAGAAAAGGACCTAAATATTTGTTATTGGACGAACCGTTTGCTGGGATCGATCCTCTAGCTGTTAATGATCTAAAGAAACTAATTCTTAAATTAAGTAGCGATGGGGTGGGGATTCTTATTACAGACCATAATGTGAGGGAAACCCTTCTAATTACTAATAAATCATATGTATTAAGTGCAGGAACAATCTTAGCTAACGGTTCATCAAGTGAATTGGCTGATAATCCAATAGTTAAGAAGTATTACCTAGGAGATAATTTCAAACTTTGAAATGCTTTTTAAAATAAATTAAAACTTTATTATTAAAGAATTACTCATATAAGAATTATTTAAATTATTATTTGTTTGTCATTGAATATTAAAACTTGAGAAATTTCTAGAAATGATACTAGATAATTTTTTTAAAAATATAATATATGAACCAGTTTCAGTTTTAGGTCTTTTAGTTTTTTATTTTTTATTAATTAACTTACCTATATCTTTGGGTGCAGTTTTTAAAAAAAAGTCTTCTTCTGCTGTAAGACTTATTACGATTTTAGTGAACTTACTAATAACATTACAATTACTTTTTAGGTGGTCAATTTCTGGGCACTTTCCTATTAGCAATTTGTATGAATCTCTTTATTTCCTGACTTGGGGTATCACATTAGGTCAACTATTGGTTGAAAGAGAATACCAAGCTCCAATAATTCCCTCAATTGCTATACCTATCGAGTTACTGACTGTGTCTTTTGCTTGTTTTGTTTTGCCTGAGGATTTGAAATTATCATCCAACTTGGTTCCAGCTTTGAGGTCTAGTTGGTTAGTAATGCACGTTAGCGTCGTAATGCTTAGTTATGCAGCATTAATAATAGGTTCTTTACTTTCGATGTCCGTTTTATTAATCAATAAAAATAAGCCACTTCAAATCAGAAGTAGTTCTACAGGTATAGGAGGATTTAAACTTTCAAACAGCTATTCTTTAAATGAATTAGTTGAACCTATTGAATTTTCGCATTCAGAAGAATTAGATACATTAAGTTATCGTTCTATATTAGTAGGTTTTGTTCTTTTGACTCTCGGTTTGATTTCAGGTGCAGTTTGGGCTAATGAGGCCTGGGGTACATGGTGGAGTTGGGATCCAAAAGAAACATGGGCATTTATCTCATGGTTGTTTTATGCCGCTTATCTGCATATGAGAATAAGCAAGGGTTGGCAAGGACGCAAACCAGCATTATTGGCTTCTACAGGCTTTTTAGTTGTTTTAGTATGTTATTTAGGAGTTAATTTTTTAGGAATAGGGTTGCATAGTTATGGATGGATATTTGGGTGAGTTTTTAATCATCAAGAATATTTATTGAGGTTCTGAAAGGACATTCCCTTTTTGTGCTTCTAGTGCGACTTTTCTTAAGTCATCACATCCTTCTTTTAATGTTGGGTAAGCAAACATTCCGCTACCTGCAATAAAACAATTAGCACCAGCATCGGCACATTGTGAAATAGTCCAGTTTGCTTTTATCCCTCCATCAACTTCAATATCGACATTTAAGTTTTTTTCGATAATAAAGTTTCTTATTTCTCTGATTTTATTAAGCATTGTTGGTATGTAAGCTTGTCCTCCAAAGCCTGGATTAACTGTCATAACCAAAACATGATCAACCATATCCATAATATTTTTAATCATTTCAAAAGGAGTATGAGGGTTTAATGCAACAGAAGGAGATCCTCCTAGATCTCTTATTCTTCCTAGAACTCTATGCAAATGAATATTTGCTTCGGCATGAGCTATTACTACTCCTGGTTCACCATTCGCCCCTTTTGTGGCGTTTACATAAGATTCAAGCATGGTTTCACAGTTGTATTGACTCACCATTAATTGAGTTTCAAAAGGGACATTGCAATATTTCCTGCATGCAGCAATCATTTCAGGACCGAATGTAAGATTTGGCACGAAATTCCCATCCATTACATCAAATTGAATTCTATCTACCCCAGCTTCTTCTAGCTCTTTCACACATGCTCCCATATTGGCCCAATCTGCTGGTAAAACTGAAGGAATTATTTGAATTGGTCTATTAGTACCAGCTAAATTTACTTGATTTGACTCAGTCATTTAATTTTTAAAATATTTAATAAAGATACTATATTTAGTTGTTTATTCCTAATTTCAAGTCACGGGCTGATAAAGTAACAGCTGTAAAGAGTTAAAAAAAGCTTACTAGCATAATAATTTTCATAAAAAATGCCATTTTTTATGAGATCATACTCAAAACCTTTTAGAAAATCCTAAAAATTTAATTGTGAATCAAACTTTAATTCAAGAAATTCTCGAAGTTGTCGAGCAAGCTGCTATTGCCTCAGCAAAACTAACAGGACTCGGTCAAAAAGATGAAGCTGATGCTGCAGCTGTCGAAGCAATGAGATTGCGAATGGGCAAAATTGAAATGAAAGGGAAAATTGTTATTGGAGAAGGTGAAAGAGATGAAGCACCTATGCTTTATATAGGTGAAGAGGTTGGTAGTGGAAGTGGCCCAGGGGTCGACTTTGCAGTAGATCCTTGTGAAGGAACTAATCTTTGTGCAAATAATCAAAGAGGGTCTATGGCTGTTTTAGCTGCCTCTGATACGGGTGGTCTTTTCAATGCTCCTGATTTTTACATGAACAAATTAGCAGCGCCTCCTGCTGCCAAAGGTAAAGTAGATATTAGAAATACAGCTACTGAAAACTTGAAAATACTAAGTGATTGCTTGGGTCTTTCTATTGATGAGCTTACTGTTGTTGTAATGGATAGAACTAGGCATAAAGATTTAATTAAAGAGATTCGAGGATGTGGTGCAAAAGTGCAACCGATTTCTGATGGTGATGTTCAAGCTGCGATTGCATGCGGTTTTGCAGGAACTGGAACACATTGCTTGATGGGAATAGGTGCAGCTCCTGAGGGTGTTATTTCAGCTGCTGCAATGAGAGCTCTAGGCGGACACTTTCAAGGCCAACTAGTTTATGATCCAGCGATCGCTCAGACTTCTGAATGGGCTGATTACACAAAAGAAGGCAATATAAAACGTCTTAATGATATGGGCATAACCGATATAGATAAAATCTATGAAGCTAATGAATTGGCATCGGGAGAAAATGTTGTTTTCGCTGGAAGTGGAATAACTGATGGATTACTATTTGACGGAGTTAAATTTGAAAGGGATTGTGTTAGAACAAGTAGTCTGGTTATTAGTACATTAGATAGTACTGCAAGGTTCACAAATACTGTTCATATAAAAGATGGTGCTAAGAGTATCAGCCTTTAAAAATTCATTGTTGATATTATGCACATTGTTGTCGTCGGACTGAGTCATCGCACGGCACCTGTTGAAGTGCGTGAGAAATTAAGTATTCCTGACCAATCCATAACAGAATCATTGAAAGCATTAAAAGCTTTCTCTGATGTCTTAGAGGTGTCAATCTTAAGTACTTGTAATAGGCTGGAAATATATGCACTAGTAAAGGATAAAAATACTGGAATTTCATCTATAAAAGAATTTTTATCAGAATATTCTGGAATTATTTTTGAAGATTTAAATCCACATCTGTTTTGCTTTAGACAGGAAGAAGCAGTTTTGCATTTGATGAAAGTCTCGGCAGGACTCGATAGCCTCGTTTTGGGGGAAGGACAAATCCTTTCGCAGGTAAAAAAAATGATGAGATTAGGTCAAGAGAATCAATCTACTGGACCAATTCTTAATAGATTATTAACTCAATCAGTTAGTACAGGTAAAAAAGTAAGATCTGAAACAAATTTAGGAACTGGAGCCGTATCAATTAGTTCAGCAGCGGTAGAACTTGCCCAATTAAAAATTGGACAAGAAAATGGTTTTGATACTCTTGTAAGCTTGGAATCAGAGAACGTTCTTGTTATTGGCGCCGGACGAATGAGTAGGCTTTTAATAACTCATTTAAAATCAAAAGGATGTCATAAACTTATCCTTTTAAATAGAAATATTGATAGAGCATTAAATCTAGCTCAAGACTTCCCTGATTTAGAGATTGTTTGTAGAGGATTAAACGAATTAGAAGAAAATATATCACTATCTTCCATTGTTTTCACTAGTACTGCTTCTGAAGAACCAATTATTGATCTCGCAAAAATTGAAAAATTAAATTTGAGTAATAGACTTAAATTTATTGATATTGGGGTACCGAGAAATATATCTAACGATGTTAAACAACATGAATTTGTAAAATCATTTGATGTTGATGACTTACAAGAGGTCGTTTCAAGAAATCAAGAATTTAGACAGAAAATAGCAAAGGAAGCGGAATCTCTAGTAGAAGAAGAAAGGATCATTTTTCTAGAATGGTGGGCAAGTTTAGAGGCCGTTCCAGTAATAAATAAACTTAGATCAGATTTGGAGCTAATTAGAAAAGAGGAATTGCAAAAAGCACTTAGCAGAATGGGACCAGATTTTTCGGCTCGAGAAAGAAAAGTTGTGGAAGCTCTGACTAAAGGAATAATTAATAAAATACTTCATACGCCGGTCACCAAGTTGAGAAGTCCTCAATCAAGAGAAGAAAGACAAGTTTCTTTGAAAATCGTTGAAAAATTGTTTTCTTTGGTAGAAGAGGATAAAAATAACTAACTTTTTTCGATTTATATTAAGTTTTTCCAGTGATTTATCGGAATACCTTTGTAAACTGACCATCTGTATTTCTAAATATGCCCATAATCAGTTACTTTAGTTAGTTGTATATCTACATCCATTAGTTTGAATGAAGCGCGTGTTGGCCATAATCCTCGGAGGAGGAAAAGGTTCTAGACTTTACCCTCTAACAAAAATGAGGGCTAAACCTGCTGTGCCATTGGCAGGTAAGTATCGTTTGATAGATATTCCGATTAGTAATTGTATAAATTCAGGCATTGAAAAAATGTACGTATTGACCCAGTTCAATAGTGCATCTCTAAATAGGCATATAGGAAGAACCTATAATTTAAATGGCCCTTTCGGTCAAGGATTTGTGGAGGTTTTAGCAGCACAACAGACTCCTGATAGCCCGAAGTGGTTTGAAGGGACTGCTGATGCTGTAAGAAAATACCAATGGTTATTTCAAGAATGGGATGTTGATGAATATTTAATATTGTCAGGAGATCAACTGTACAGGATGGACTACAGTTTATTTGTTCAACATCATAGAGATAATGGCTCTGATCTAACTGTGGCAGCTTTGCCTGTTGATGAAGCTCAAGCGGAAGGTTTTGGCCTCATGAGAACTGATGATGTAGGAAATATTAAAGAATTCAGTGAAAAGCCTACTGGAGAGAAGTTGAAGGCAATGGCTGTAGATACTTCAAAATTTGGTTTAAGTAAGGAGTCAGCTGCCGAAAAACCATATCTAGCCTCTATGGGTATTTACGTTTTTAGCAGAAATACTCTTTTCGATCTTCTAAATAAATTTCCTAATTATACGGATTTTGGTAAGGACATAATTCCAGAAGCCCTCAATAGAGGCGATACTCTTAAAAGTTATGTATTCGATGATTATTGGGAAGATATCGGTACCATTGGGGCATTCTTTGAGTCAAATCTTGCATTGACTGAGCAACCAAAACCTCCATTTAGTTTTTATGATGAGAAATTTCCAATTTATACAAGACCTAGATTTCTCCCCCCTTCTAAACTTGTAGATGCTCAAATTACTGATTCAATAGTTTGTGAAGGTACAATCTTAAAGTCATGCAGTATTTTACATTGTGTTTTAGGTGTAAGAAGTAGGATTGAGAGTGACTCGGTTCTTGAGGATACTCTTGTTATGGGAGCCGATTTCTTTGAATCCCCTGAAGAGAGGACTGAATTAAGAAAAGGGGGCGGAACGCCTCTTGGAGTAGGTGAAGGGACTACTGTAAAAAGAGCAATTCTTGATAAGAATACAAGAATTGGTGATAATGTCGTGATCATTAATAAAGATCGAGTAGAAGAAGCAGATAAGCCAGAATTAGGCTTCTATATTAGAAATGGAATTGTTGTAGTAGTTAAAAATGCCACTATTGCAAACGGAACTGTTATTTAAATCTTTTCCATCATTTTTCGCTGACATAAGTATTTTTTTTGAGCAATTTTGTTGAGTTGCAGGCAAACTATATTTATTGAGTTTTTTAATTTTTTATGTCCAAGGCACATTTTGGTTTAATAGGTCTTGGTGTTATGGGCGAAAATTTAGTTCTTAACGCAGAGAGAAATGGATTTTCTAGTGTAGTTTTTAATAGGACTTACTCAAAAACCGAAGAATTTTTACAAGGTCGTGGCCTCGGGAAGAATATAGAAGGAGCTGAAACTCTTCAAGAATTTGTTAACAAGCTTGAGAGGCCAAGAAGAATTCTAATGATGGTAAAAGCTGGCCCCGCAACAGATGCTGTCATTGATAATATTTCTGAATATCTCGAGGAAGGAGATTTATTAATAGATGGCGGTAATTCTCAATTTAAAGATACAGAAAGAAGGGTGAATACTCTAGAAAGTAAAAGTTTTGGATACATTGGGATGGGAGTCTCTGGAGGTGCCAAAGGAGCTCTAGAGGGTCCAAGTATGATGCCCGGTGGTACTAAAGCTTCATATGATGCAATAGAAAGCTTATTAACAAAAATGGCTGCCAAAGTTGAAGACGGACCATGTGTTGCATATGTTGGACCAGGAGGCTCAGGTCATTTTGTGAAAACTGTTCATAATGGAATTGAATATGGAATTGAACAAATACTTGCAGAAGCTTATGACCTTATGAAGAGAGTTAAAGGTATGAACGGTCAGCAAATGTCAGAGGTATTTGGTATTTGGAATAATACTGATGAATTAGCTTCTTATCTTGTTGAGATAACAGAGATTTGTCTCAATACAAAAGATGAGATAACTGGAGATGATGTCGTGGAAAAAATATTAGATAAAGCTGGCCAGAAAGGTACAGGGTTATGGACTGTTGTAAGTGCTCTAGAGCTGGGGGTATCAGTCCCAACTATTTATGCATCTTTAAATGCAAGAGTAATGAGTTCTTTAAAAGAGCAACGTAGTGAGATTGAAAAAACTATCCCATCTAAAGAGATAGAGGATTTCGATTTAGGAAATTTATCAGATGGAATGAAACCTTTATTTGATGCTGTAGTCCTTGCCACAATTGCTAGCTATGCCCAAGGTATGGATATTTTAAGAGAAGCATCTGTAGTATATAGCTATGGTTTGAATATGCCGTCAATTGCTCAAATATGGAAAGGTGGTTGCATAATTAGATCAAAATTATTAAGTAAAATTCAAGATGCTTATAACAAGGATCCTAATCTAAGAAATTTAATTTTTGATGATTGGTTCAATAATGAAATCGCGACAAGATTAGATAACTTAGCTAGAGTTGTCTCTTTATCCACAAAAGCTGGTATACCAGTCCCATGTCTATCCAGTACCTTAGATTATTTGAATAGTTATAGAACCGATAGACTTCCTCAGAACCTTGTTCAGGCAATGAGAGACTGTTTTGGCTCTCATACATATGAAAGAATTGATAAGGAAGGTAGTTTTCATACTGAATGGATGAAATGATTGAAAAGGTTAAAAATGGATATACACTTAACATTTACAAAGACAAGTTAGAGCTATCTACAGCGGTTTTTAAGTTTATTGAAAGTTACATTATTCATACTTTAAAAGAAATAGACAGGTTCAAATTTTGTGTAAGTGGAGGTTCAACTCCTAAATCTGTCTATAAGCTTTTATCAAAAAGTGATCTTAGATGGGATATGGTTGATGTCTTTTTAGGGGATGAAAGATGTGTTGATCAAAATTCAGAATTGAGTAACTCGTTAATGTTGAAGAATTCATTGTTAACTAATTTTGGATCTAAAGCTTTTTTTTATGAAATTTTCAATGATTTTAATGCTGATGATGAAGCTATAAAAAATCAATTTATTTCTAAATTATTTGAAAAATGCGGATCAAACCCTCCAACTTTTGATTTAACATTATTAGGTCTTGGAGACGATGGTCATACAGCCTCACTATTCCCTTACCAAAAAAATAATAATGTAGATGATTTTGTTATTTTTAATGAAGGTAAAGGTTTAAAAAGAATTTCATTAACTCCAAAGGTTCTTTCAGCTTCTTCAAAGATAGTATTTTTAGTTAGTGGAGCTTCTAAAAGAATTGCGCTTGAGAGGTTATTAGATGAAAAAGAGCCACCAGATAGAACACCATCAAAATTAATAAAATCTATTAATCAAATTTCAATATTTTGTGATCAGGAATCAGCAAAAGAATTAGAAATTTAGTTAAAGTCTATTAATAATTTAAATTATTTAATGAGTAAGAAAAAATTTTTATTCCAGAAAAACGAGTTCGATGGTTGGAAAACATTAAATGATACTGTTATGGGCGGATCAAGTTCAGCTTTTTGTGAAATTTCAAATTCGGGTTTAATATTAAAGGGTAATATTGTTGAGAAAGCAGGAGGATTTGTTAGTTGTAGATCGTCTATATATAAACCTTCTTTAAATGTATCTGAGTATTCATCCTTTGAATTAAATATTGATGGAAAAGGAAGAACTTTTAAATTTGCTGTCGCTTGTGAAGATGATCTACTCGGACTAACCGAATTTATTCCGGGTGGACTTAGATGGATTAAATCATTCCCAACAAAAAAATTCGGGACAACAAATATTCAAATTCCTTTTAGTGAGTTAAAACCTTCAGTAAGAGCTAATAAAGTACGTTTTCCATTTAAATTCAAGCCATCTAAAATTAAAAGATTGCAATTACTACACTCTAAGTTCGGTGATGATGGATTACTTAATAATGAGTTTAAACAGGGTTCAATAAAAGTTTTAATTAAATCAATAAGTGTTATTTGAAAATCCACCTAAAAATATAGAGAGCTTAATCGCTAAGTCAGCAGATTTAACAAATAAACCTTTTGTTCATTCTGTAGTAAAAATAAATGGTGAATACGAATTCGAAGATGAAGATATTGATTTAACAGTTAATATTTTATGTCGAGATAAAGAAGGTAAAAGATTAGAAATTTATGATCTTGAATTAGAACTTTTTAAATCAAATAAAGAATTGGTTTTAGTAATCTCTAAGCTTAACTTCCCTGATGAACCAATATTATGGTGTGGAGTTAAAACATTATGGATGGATAGCAATAATGGGAAAAAATGCAACTCACCAAAATACAGCGCTAGATTGGAAAATTTAGCAAATAGGATAAAAAGTTTTATTGATTAAGAAAATAAAATTTGAGCTGATTTATAAATCAGTAACAGCTCCTAAACTTGATGTGCTTACGATTCTCGAATATTTTGAAAGAATTCCTCTTTTGTATTTTTGAATAGGTTTTACCCAATCTTTTTTTCTTTTTTCTAATTCTTCGTCAGATAAATCAACTTCAATTAGTTGTTTTACAGCATCTACTGTAATTAAATCACCTTGTTTTATTAGAGCAATATTTCCTCCTACAGCAGCCTCTGGAGCTATGTGACCCACAACAAGGCCATAGGTACCCCCGCTAAATCTACCATCGGTAATTAAAGCCACCTTCTCTCCTAGCCCTTGACCAACAATCGCAGATGTTGGAGCTAACATTTCTCTCATACCTGGACCTCCTACAGGACCTTCGTTTCTAATAACAACAACATCACCAGCTTTGATATCGTTATTTAATATCGATTTTAAACAATCTTCTTCACTTTCAAAAATCTTTGCGGGACCTGTTAATACAGGGTTTTTTACTCCGCTAATTTTGGCTACAGAACCTTCGATCGCTAAGTTACCTTTTAATATCGCTAGATGTCCTTTTTTATAAAGAGGGTCATTTATGTCTCTTATGACATTTTGATTTGTTGGAGGCATATCTGGAATATTCTGTAAGTACTCTGAGATGGTTTTCCCTTCAATGTTTTTGCAATCGCCATGAATTAATCCTGCATTCAAAAGTATTTTCATTACTTGTGGAATCCCACCTGCCTTATGAAGATCCACCGTCACATATTTACCACTCGGTTTAAGGTCACAAATAACTGGTACTTTTTGTCTGATTCTCTCAAAATCATTAATGTTGATATCTATTCCTGCAGTATTCGCAATAGCTAAGATGTGCAATACCGCATTTGTTGATCCGCCAATTGCCATAATTACTGATATTGCATTTTCAAATGCTTTCTTTGTCATTAGGTCTAGAGGTCTTATATCTTTTTCTATTGCAGAGACTAATATCTCAGCACTTTTATCTGCACTTAGTTCTTTTTCAAGATCTTCAGCAGCCATAGTGGAACTGTGAGGAAGACTTAACCCTAATACTTCAATAACCGCAGACATTGTATTAGCTGTAAACATTCCTCCACAGCTACCAGCACCAGGAATACAATTTTTCTCAACTTGGATTAGCCTTTCTTCATTAATTTTGCCTGATGTTAATTGCCCAACAGCTTCAAATGCACTAACAACAGTAAGATCTTCTCCATGCAATTTCCCAGGCTTTATTGTCCCTCCATAAATGAAAATTGAGGGAATATTCATTCTTGCAATCGCAATCATGGCACCCGGCATATTTTTATCACATCCACCTATAGCAAGTACTCCATCCATACTCTGAGCATTGCATGCTGTTTCAATTGAATCAGCAATAACTTCTCTTGAAACTAGGGAATATTTCATGCCCTCTGTCCCCATAGAAATGCCATCACTTACTGTTATAGTCCCAAACATCTGAGGCATCCCACCTGATCTTTTTATAGACTCTTCAGCTTTTAAAGCTAACTTATTTAAACCCATATTGCATGGTGTTATGGTGCTGTATCCATTTGCAACTCCAATAATAGGTTTATTAAAATCTTCATCATTAAATCCAACAGCTCTTAACATCGATCTGTTAGGGGATCTTTGCACACCTTGGGTTATTGCAGATGACCTGAGTTTATTCATATTATTTGAGAACCTTTTTTATTCTATTGCCCCAACTCTTCAAGTTGCTTCCTCACATCAGCAATTGCAGAATTAAGTTGCTCAACTTTCTTCTCCAGATTCTCTCCTTCAACTTCATTTATATTTTCATTTGAATCAATCGCTTCTGAGCCGTCTTGAATTCTGGAGGAATACATCATTGCTTTTTGTTTTTTTTCCTCCTTTCTTTTGTCTGCTTCGGATATTAACCACCAAGCTAGACCTGCTGCTCCAATAAAAGCACCGCTTATTAATGATAAAAGATTATTTGAAGACGAATCTCTGTATTCAGACATTGGTAAAATATTTACTCCTATATTCTATATTAGTTCTTATCTTGAAATATAGTACTTAAACGCGATAGAGGATTCCCAATACCCGGTACTAATAATTGTGTTTTTTCGTCTTCCTCATCTATGCAAGAAGTGTAAATTACCTGATTAGGGAGTAATTTCGCAATTTCATTTAACCCTTTATTTGAGCAAATAGCAGTTATTAAAAGAATCCTATTTGAATCAACACCTAATTCCTTTAATTTAATTAAAGTTTCTAATGTTGGTGATTTTGTTGTTATTTGTTCTGAATAAAATATAACTCCTTCATTTGATTCAATAATTTTTGGAAGTTCTCCTAATAAGAGGGTTGAATTAGGAATTACTTCTTTAGATCCAAACCAAAGAGATAACCCTTCGGGCAACATTGCGAGCACTTTTATTGGATAATCGTTATTAATAAAGAATCCATCTGCGTTTCCATTATTAGTATTTACTATCTCTTTTTTATATGGCAGCCAATTACGCAATGCTTCATATGTAAGCCATTTCCCTAATTGCTCATATCCTGTTGAGTACAAAATATTTGGAGTATTTTTTTCTCGCAATATTGAAAGCCAATGTTTTATTAATGGATGAGGAGGAACAATAACCTTTAGTGACATTGCCATATATTTTCCTTTAAGATACTCTTACAAACTTTAAATACTTAAGTTCTAAAATACAGTCTTATTATGATTAAATCAATTGTTTTCCACTCACTAAAGAATGCATTAATTACTTTGTTATTCGTTGGGATTTTATTTTTTAATTCTGTAAATTCTGCATGGGCTAAAAGACCTCCTGAGATTAGAAACCAGCAAGACCTTAATCTAGAGCCAGATATGCATGGTCAAGACTTAAGCGGTAACGAATACGTTAAGTTTGATTTGAATGGGTTTAATTTCAGTGAAAGTAATTTAGAAGGGGCGGTGTTCAATAATAGTAAATTGCAAAACTCAAAGTTTACTGGAGCAAATTTAAGAGATGCACTAGCTTATGCAACAGACTTTACAGATGCTGATCTTTCGGATGTTAATTTTACTAATGCCTTATTAATGGAGAGTAATTTTGAAGGTGCAAAAATAGATGGTGCAGATTTTACTGATGCTGTTCTTAGTCGTACACAACAAAAACAATTATGTGCGATTGCTAATGGCACAAATAGTTCTACAGGAGAGAGTACAGAATATAGCTTAGGTTGTTAATCATCAAAGATGAAAAAAAAAATTCCAGTTATTGTTGTTTCGGGATTTCTTGGTTCAGGTAAAACAACTTTTCTAAGATATCTATTAAAAGAGAGTAATAAAAAATTTGGTTTAATAATTAATGAATTTGGTGATGTTGGAATTGACGGTGATTTGATTAAAAGTTGTGAAAAATGTGATGAATCTAAAGACGACTGCGTAATTGAATTAAATAATGGATGCTTATGTTGTACTGTTCAAGATGATTTTGTTCCATCAATAAAAGCTCTCCTAGAATTTAATCCTTCTATCGAATCAATAATTATCGAAACAAGTGGCTTAGCACTACCAATTCCCTTAATTCAAGCACTTAATTGGCCTGAGATTAGGTCTTCCATCTACCTTGATGTTGTTGTTGGTATCGTTAATGGAGAATCAATGCTTAATGGTTCACCAATTAATGATTTAAATAAAATAACAAAACAATATAATGAAACAGATAAAATTGATCACAACGCCACTATAGATGAACTTTTTGAGGAGCAATTAGAAGTTTCTGATATCGTTTTAGTCTCTAGATCAGATATCTTAAATGATGATCAGTTTGATGTTGTAAAAAATAAAATTCAAGGAAGTCTAAACTCAACTACACCTGTCCTTAAATCCAAGAAGGGCAAAATTGATTTGAATTATCTATTCGATTTTAATTTTAAAAAAGAGACTTATAAAAAATATTTAACTGAAGAACATGACCATAATCATGTTGAGCTTGTATCAGATTCAATTAAATCAAATTATTTCCTTGAAAAAAATGACTTTGAAAAGGAGATGTCAAAAATATTGGATAAATTAAACATTCTTCGAATAAAAGGACGTATTTGGATACCGAATAAATCATTGCCTTTACAAATACAAATTGTTGGAAAGAAAATTAATACTTGGTTTGAAGAAGCTCCAGACAATTGTTGGAGACCAAATGATGATGCTGGGCTTGAATTAGTAATAATTTCCTTTGATGAAAAATCTATAAAAAATTTCAATAGAAAAATTAAAGAGAAATTTAAGATTTTAAGTGACCCAAAAATAGCAATTTGACTTTATAGTTAGCTGTCGGGATACTAACTACAGTAGACAGCCCAAGATGAAAAATTCAAAAATTACTTTAAAACAAATAATCTCTGACGAAGTTACATCAATTGATAAAATAAAATGTTCAAAATGTGGAGGGGCAGGAAATTTTAAAACACATGAAAATTCAAGAAGAACTTGTTTAGTTTGTTTTGGTAGAGGCTACATAAATATTTAATAATTCAGAAAACCTTAAGGTAAAAATATTTGTTTATTAATCAATAGTTTTTTTTATTAGAATTTAAACTAATCTTCTAATAGAAATTAATTTTTAATTGGACCAATTTGCTGTAAAAGTTTTTGTAAGACTAAGACCCTCAGTTTTAGATCCAGCAGGGGAAGCTACCAAATCTGCTTCTATAAAACTTGGAGCCGAAGGAATAAAATCACTACGTATAGGAAAAATGATTGAGGTAAAAATAGAAGGTAATGGTGAAAACGAAGTAAGAGAAAAAATTGATTTATTGTGTGATAGGTTATTCGCAAATACTGTTATTGAAGATTATGAGTATTCACTAGAAAAATTATAAGATGGATAATTTTACTGTAGGAGTTGTTGTCTTCCCTGGTTCTAATTGTGATCGTGATGTTTCATGGGCATTGGAAGGTTGTTTAGACATAAGAACAAAATACTTGTGGCATGAGTCTTCAGATTTAAGCAATGTAGATGCAATAGTTTTACCCGGAGGATTTAGCTATGGTGATTATTTAAGATGCGGAGCAATAGCGAGATTCTCTCCATTAATAAATGCTTTGGATGACTTTGTGAAAAGTGGAAGAAGAGTTTTAGGAATTTGTAATGGGTTCCAAATTTTGACAGAATCAGGATTTTTGCCTGGTGCCCTTACTACAAATAAAAATCTTAATTTCATCTGTGATGATGTTGAACTTGATATTGTTTCTTCAAAGGGAGGTTGGTTTAATGATGGAGTTGAAAAACAAACTATTAAGTTACCCATAGCGCATGGGGAAGGAAGATATCATTGTGATTCTGATACTTTAAAAAAACTTGTAGATAACGAATTGATATCTTTGAGATATAAAAATAATCCTAATGGATCCTCATTCGATATCGCAGGCATAACTAATGAAAAGGGTAATGTTCTAGGTTTAATGCCTCATCCAGAGAGAGCATGTGACGAGACAATTGGAGGGACTGATGGTCTCTTTACATTAAAATCATTAATATTGAAATAAAAAAAGACCCCCATTTTTGGAGGTCTTTTTTATTTTATTTGGGAAGAAATTAAACAGTAGCTTTTACTTTGGGATCTAATTCACCTTTAGCGTAAAGATCAGCAAAGTAATTGGTGCTGTTTTGCTTGATCTTACTTGCTTGACCTTCGCACCAGAACTGTTTGTATCTATCAAGACAAACTTGCTTCATGTATTTTCTAGCAGGCTTGTTGAAATGTCTTGGGTCAAAGTTTGCTTTATCAGCAAATGCTGCCTCTCTTACCGCGGCAGTGAAAGCAAGTCTGTTATCGGTATCGATGTTGACTTTCCTAACTCCATTTCTTATTCCCTCTTGAATCTCTTCAACAGGAACACCATATGTTTGAGGAATTTCACCACCATATTTGTTAATGATATCCAACCATTCTTGAGGAACTGAACTTGATCCATGCATTACAAGATGGGTGTTTGGAAGTGCTTTATGAATTTCAGCAATTCTGCTTATTGCAAGAACTTCTCCTGTAGGTTTTCTTGTGAATTTATAAGCACCATGACTTGTACCTATAGCAATAGCTAATGCATCAACTTTTGTTTTAGCAACAAAATCTGCAGCTTCTTCAGGATCAGTCAAAAGCATATCAGTAGAAAGTTCACCTTCAAATCCATGACCATCTTCTGCTTCACCTTTCCCTGTTTCTAATGAACCTAAACAACCTAATTCTCCTTCAACACTAACTCCAACTGAATGAGCAAAATCTACAACTTTTTTAGTAACTGCAACATTATATTCGTAACTAGCAGGTGTTTTTGCATCTGCCTCTAGAGAACCATCCATCATTACTGATGTGAAACCATTTATTGCTGCTGAATAACATGTTGATGGCTCATTACCATGGTCTTGGTGCATTACCACTGGAATATTAGGATATGTTTCTGTGGCAGCAAGGATTAGATGACGTAGGAAAATTTCTCCTGCATAATTTCTTGCCCCTCTTGAAGCTTGGAGGATTACAGGACTATCAGTTTCATATGCTGCTTCCATAATTGCTTGAACTTGCTCAAGGTTATTAACATTGAAAGCTGGAATACCGTAACCATTCTCAGCAGCGTGATCTAAAAGTAGTCTTAGTGGAACGAGAGCCATAATTAAAATAAGTTAAATGCTATATAAAGCATATGTTTCCGAGAGTTTAGTATAAAGAGGTATCAAATGTCACGTCATTAGATATACAAAATACTAAATTAAAGAAACTAATTTTATGACCCAGAGTATATTTTTAGGATTTTTTAGTTAGTAAGTGTAGCCTGCCACAAACAATTGCTCATCAGATGAAGGTTGAGATCCTGCTACATAGGCACCTTTTGAAGCTTCAGAGTTTGCTTGAGCTCTTGCTATTAATGCTTTTTGACCTCCTTCAACGTCGCATCCTTTCCAGGCCTTTAAGCATGAGTGCTGTAATGCTCTTCCATAAGAGAATGAAACATTCCATAAAGCTTTCCTGTAAAGAGTGTTCATATTATTTAGATAAACAGAAGCAGCTTCTTCGCTTAACCCTCCTGATAAGAAAACTATTCCAGGAACAGATGCAGGAACGCATCTTTCCATAGTTCTAATTGTCATTTCAGCAACCTTCATAGGATCAGCCTTTGTTGGACAATCTGCTCCATTAACAGTCATAGAAGGTTTTAATAGAGAGCCTTCTAGAAAAACTCCATTTGCTTGACAGGCAATATAAACCTGCTTTATTACCTCTTCTTGAACTTCAGCAGTTTTTTCAATAGTATGGTCACCGTCCATTAAGATTTCAGGTTCAATAATTGGTACTAACCCAGATTCTTGAACTGATCTTGCATACCTTGCTAATCCCCAAGCATTCTCTTGAATTGATAGTTTTGAAGGATAACCATCATTTGTAATTTGCAGAACTGCTCTCCACTTTGCAAATCTGGCACCTTGTTCATAATATTTTGCGGCTCTTTCAACTAACCCATCTAGGCCAGAGCAAAAAGTTTCTACATCTCCACCTCCTGGAAGTGGATTTAGGCCTTTATCGACCTTTATACCTGGAATAATACCTAATTCATTTAGTTTCTTAACCATTGACTCGCCATCTTGGTGATTCTGATAAAGAGTTTCTTCGAAGAGGATTGCTCCACTTATATATTTGCCAAGACCCTCTGTAGTAAAAAGCATTCCTCTATATGCCTTCCTATTGTCTTCAGTATTCTCAACGCCAATTCCAGCGAGTCTTTTACCTACTGTTTTAGTGGATTCATCTACCGCTAATATTCCTTTTCCTTTAGAAGCTAGTAATTGAGCATTTTCTTTAAGCTCATTTTTGTAATAATTTAAAGCCATTCTTTAATAATTCAGTTCAATTGATTTTTCCAGAATATGAAAAAAAAATAAAATCAATCCAATACTTTATCGGGTGATAATTGCTACTTATAAATGTATAGCCTTAAATTTTTATACTTAATCCACTTTTGGAAGATTCTCTTATGGCTTCGCAAACTTTATGACTAGCAAGTCCCTCGCATAAGCCTGGGATTACAGGTGTTCCATTAATTATACTCTGTGCCCATAAATTTTGAATTCTCAAAACTGGAGCTATTCTCCCATCAGTCCATGTTTTTTCAAAATTAAAACTTGAATCTGCAGTGAGATTTTGTATTTTATTTTCGTTGTTTGAATATTTCAAATTAAAACCATGTACATAATCTTTTTGGTTTTCGCTTTTAAGAATTAGTGAACCTTCGCTTCCATATATTTCTAAACTAAATCCTCTACCATTTTTAGAAATTGATGATAAAGATACCTGACATGGAATAAGATTTGAGCTGTAGTTTGATATTTCTATATTGGCTAAACATACATCTTCACTCGTAACATCATTTGAATCAGATGAATTAGGTAAAGGTCTTTTTTTTATTGATGTTGCTAACTTGCCAGACACGTTTATTGCTTCTCCAAAAAACCAATTCAACATATCGAATGCATGAGTACCTAAAGCGCCAATAACTCCTCCACCTTTTTCTTCCAATGAATACCAATTCCAGGATCTTTTGGGGTCGGATCTACTGCCCATTAACCAATCTAATTTGACTAAATATATATCTCCTAAGATATTTTCATCAATAAGTTTTTTTGTCTGAAGGAAAAGAGGTACTGCTCTATATTCAAAATCAACACATACGCTTAAATTATTAATCAAAGATATTCTCTGAAGCTCTTCAATTTCTGAGGAGGTTATTGAAACGGGTTTTTCTAGGAGCAAATTTTTATTGTTCTCAAGGGCTTGTTTTGCTAACTTAAATCTTGATTCGGGAGGAGTGGCAATAATAATTCCATCAATTTTTGGAGATTTAATTAAGTCTTCCCAATTGTGAAAAAAATCTAAGCCCGTTTCTTTTTCTAATATCGACTTTTGCTTTTTCTCGTAATGATAAATTGCTACAGGAGTTAAGTGATCAGACTCTTTTAATGCCTCTAAATGAACTTTTTTCCCAAATCCTAGTCCAGCGACTGCTATTTTTAATTTTTTATTTTTAGTATTCATTCTTTTTATTAATAAACTCTGAACAGCTATTTTCAATAACAACATCTATAAGTTCATCATTATTAGAAGTTTGCCATTTTGAATTGAATTGAGGAATTCCATTTATTGATGTATCTTTGAACTTTTTTTCATTGCAATTAATTCTCATTACATAAAGTGATAACTCTCCATCATCATCAGAATTAGTTGGATTCTTAAAGAACTTTGTTAATACACTTATTTCGCCATTTGGGAGCGACTTAATACTCCCTTTATCAAGCCATTCCTTCCCATCATCATTTTCTTTAAGGAGAACCCAATCAACATTTCCTATCGCATATGAATAGGAGGCAAAGTTTAAAATAAAGAGTAGAAGGCTTAAAGAAAAATAAAATAAATTAGAAATTATTCTCATTTTATATATTTGATTCTGCGAGTTCTTTTACACCATGAATTTTTAAAATTTTAGTCAAAGTATCCTTGAGATCTTTCCTTTTCACTATTACATCAACAAAACCATGCTCAAGCAGATATTCAGCTGTTTGAAAATTATCGGGTAATTTTTCTCTTAATGTTTGTTCTATAACCCTTCTTCCAGCAAATCCAATAAGTGCTTTAGGTTCCGCCAAAATTAAATCACCTAACATCGCAAAGCTGGCTGTTACCCCTCCAGTAGTTGGATGAGTTAACAATGGCATATATAGGAGATTTTTCTCTTTATGTTTTTTTAGTGCTCCAGATATTTTAGCCATTTGCATGAGACTCAACATACCTTCTTGCATCCTTGCTCCTCCTGATGCGCAAACAATAAGAATTGGAAAATTTTCCAAAGTTGCTCTCTCAATTATCCTTGTAATTTTTTCACCAACTACTGAACCCATGGATCCTCCCATAAATCTAAAATCCATAACAGCTAATGCTAAAGGCATTGAATTTACAGAACAGATACCTGTTACGACTCCATCTCTTAAACCGGTACCTGCTTGACTTTCTTTAATACGATCAGCATACGCTCTTCTATCTTTAAAACCCAAAGGATCTGTAGGACTTAGTGAACTATCAAATTCTTTGAATGAATTTTTATCAGCAATTATATTTATCCTTTCATCGCTATTAATCCTATTGTGGTGTCCACAATTACTACAAACATTGAAATTTGAAATTAGGTCTTTTCTATAGGCTACTTGCGAACACTCTGAACATTTAACCCACAAACCATCTCCTTCGTCAGTATCTTGGGAAACTTTCCCAACAAATTGATCTTTACGCCTTGCGGCAAACCAGTCGATTAATGACACAACTTTTCCTTTTTTTTCTATTTAAATCTAAGTAAGGTACTTTTATCAAGAAAGATATATAAAAATTTGAGATCCTCTAGATTAAAAACTTCTCAAAATTAAAGAATAATGATTTAAGTTGATAATCGAAAATTAATTATTATTTATTTTTCTCCTCAATCATTTTATGAATTATTGGAGTGAGAATTAGTTCCATTGCGAATCCCATTTTCCCTCCATTTACAACGATACTTGTTGGACTTGACATAAATGAATCATTAATCATTCCAAGTAAGTATTGAAAATCAATCCCCCATTTCTCTCTTGCCCCTTTTCTGAAATGTATGATCACAAAGCTCTCATCAGGAGTTGGGATATTCCTGCATATGAAAGGATTAGAAGTGTCAATTGTGGGAATTCTTTGGAAATTAATATCGGTTTTGCTGAATTGTGGGCATATATGATTTATATAATCAGGCATTCTTCTCAATATAGTATCTACAATGGTTTCCGCTGAGTAACCTCTTTCTGCGTTATCTCTATGGATTTTTTGAATCCATTCTAAATTTGTTATCGGAACAACTCCAACAAGTAGATCAGCATAAGAGGCAACATTGTATCCATCACCTTCTACCCCGCCATGCAAACCTTCATAAAAAAGTACATCTGTTCCCTCAGGAATATCTTCCCATGGAGTAAATTGCCCAGGTTCTAAGGATGTCCCAAGTCTTGTATTATGTTCTTCTGCTTCTTCAAGACTATGTAGATAATATCTTTTCTTTCCTCCTCCAGTTTCACCATAGATTTTAAAAAGTTCTTCTAGCTTGTCAAAAAGATTAGCCTCTGGACCAAAATGTGAGAAATTTTCACCTTTTGAAAGAGCGTTTGCCATAGCTTTTTTCATAGGCATTCTTTCAAATCTGTGGTAACTATCACCTTCAACAACTGCGGGAACAATATCTTCTCTGGCAAAAATATGCTCAAAGGCTCTTTTTACTGTACTTGTTCCTGCTCCTGAAGATCCTGTTACAGCAACCACTGGATGACGTTTTGACATTTTTTAAAAACAATATCTAATGATTCTGACAGGTCATATGCCAACTTTATGTTTTACTTAAAAATATTTTTTTATTTATTAATTTTTTTTTAAATTTCATCCATTATTTTATCTCCGATTTCACTGCAAGATAAAACTTCAGTAGACCCATCAGCTAAATCTGCTGTTCTAAATCCTTTTGATAAAACTTTATCAATGGCAGTTTCTAAATTTTCTGCAGCTTCTTCTTCATTTAATCCAATTTTTAACATCATGGAAGCAGATAAAAGCATTGCAATAGGATTAGCTATGTTTTTACCAGCTATATCAGGAGCCGAACCATGAACAGGTTCAAAAACGCCTGGGCCATTATTGTTTAAAGAAGCAGATGGAAGCATACCAATAGAACCAGTTAACATTGCGGCTAAATCGCTTAAAATATCTCCAAATAAATTACTAGTTAAAATCACATCAAATTGACCAGGATCTCTAACTAATTGCATTGCAGCATTATCAACGTACATATTGCTTAGAGATATATTTTTATCTTTTGAGGTGATATTTAAAACTGTATCTCTCCACAATTGACTAACCTCAAGAACGTTTGATTTATCAACAGAGCATATTTTTTTATTTCTTTGGTTAGCAATTTTTATTGCTATTTCTGTTATTCTTTCTATTTCAGTCGAATCGTAAACCATCGTATTGAAAGCTTTTGGGATTTTTGTATTTGTTATGTAACCTCTTGGTTTTCCAAAATAAATTCCTCCTATTAATTCTCTTACAACAATAAGATCTACATGCTCAACGATTTCTTTTTTTAATGTACTTGCCTCTAATAAAGATTTTCTTATTTTGACAGGCCTGATATTTGCGAAAAGGTTTAGGGCAGATCTTAACTTTAGTAACCCACTTTCTGGCCTTAATTCTCTTGCAAGAGAATCATATTTAATATCTCCAACACATGCTAAAAGTACTGCGTCACTTTTTTTACATTGATCTAGTGTTTCATCTGGAGCAGGAGTACCATATTTTTCATACGCTATCCCTCCAAATAATTTTTCAATAATCTCAATATCGAAATTATGATTTTTTGAAAGCTTTTTTAAAACTTTTTTTGAAACTTCTGAAATCTCTGGTCCAATTCCGTCTCCTGACAATAAAACAATCTTATATTTCTTCATTTAAATTTTTGTTTAATAGAACAATAAATTATTGCTTGTCTAATTGTCTAAGTTTTTTTGCTAATTCTGGTAATTTTTTAAAAATACTTGAACTCCTTAGCCATGATTTATTTTCCATCGCGGGGAAACCACTTATTACCTTGCCATCTTCAATGTCACAATGGATTCCGCATTTTGAACTCGCAATGACATTATTACCAACTTTTACTCTATTATTGACTCCTACTTGCCCTGCCAAAATAACACCATCTCCAATATTTGCGCCTCCAGCGATACCAACTTGAGCTGCAAATGCACAATTCTTTCCAATTTTTACGCCATGACCTATTTGTATTAAATTATCCAACTTTGTTCCTTCATCAATAAAAGTAAATCCAACTGCGGGTCTATCAATACAACAATTAGTTCCAATTTCTACAAAACTCATTATTTTTACACCACCTTTTTGCGGCATCTTTACCCATTTACCATTTTCAGGAATAAAACCAAATCCCTCTGATCCAATAACAGAATTTGAATTAATTACACAATTATTTTTTAGAGTGGTATTTTCGTAAATAACACAATTTGGATGAATTATATTATTATTTCCTATTTGAACATTGCCTAAAATTGATGATCCCGGAAGAATATGATTATTGTCTCCAATTACGGTATTTTCTCCAATATAGACATTAGGTCCAATATGGCAATCTGCTCCAATTATTGCTGTTTTATCTATAACTGCTGAAGCATGAATTCCTGGTTTGAAATTGATAGTTTTATATAAATAATCCAATACTTCTGCAAATGCAATTCTTGGATTTTTAACGATTATGTTAGATATATTGAGTTTTTTTAGGGCACTAACGATTTCATCGTTGTTAGTAGTTATTATTGCTGATGCTTTAGTTTGATCTAATTTTTCTTTAAGTATATTATTTTCTTCTAAAAAAGATATTTGATGTTTAACTGCAGCATCTAATGAGGCAGCATTATCTATATTTAAATCTTCGAAAATATTGGCACTAATAAAATTTGAATTTCCTTTTTTTATTAGATCAACTAAATCACTTAAAAGCATTTTTCAGTTTTAATTTTTTCTAAGAGAGAGCAAGAACATCTCTATGAACGACAATTATCGAGGAGTTGTTATTTTCTTTATTATTTAAGATACTTCTTAATTTGTCGCTACTTATTGATACTAAACCTTTTGCAACTTCTTTATCATTTGTATTTACGATTTTAACTGCCTGATTAATCGTAAAGTTTCCTTCTACATTCTTAACACCAACCGCTAAAAGTGAGGCACCTTTTTTTTTAATTGCAAAAGAAGCGCCATCATCTAAAGTGATTTTCCCTACTGTTTGAATTGCGTGTGAAAGCCAACTTTTTTTATTTCCAATAGGTTTTTCTACTGGATAAAATAAAGTTCCAATTTTATTATCATTAAATATTTCAATTAAGTTTTTTTTATTAGTTCCATCAACTAGTTGGACTTCGACTCCTCCTTTTGTTGCTATTTCTGCAGAAATTAATTTTGTAGAAATTCCTCCTGTTCCCCATTCATTATTTGAGTTTTGAATATTTTTATCTTTAATCTCCTTTAATTCACTATTATGAACTTCTTTAATAGGTTGCGCATCTTTATTATTACGTGGATCTTTTGAGTATAGATTTTCAATATCGGTTAATAATATAAGCTTGTTAGCATTTATAGCCAAGGCAACTAAAGCAGAGAGGGTATCATTATCTCCATATTTAAGCTCTTCATTTGCTACGGTATCATTTTCATTTACTATTGGAATAACATTCAAATCGATTAATCTTTTTAAAGTTCTAGAAGCGTTATTAAAAGATTCTCGTGAATTGAAATCAGCTTTAGTTATTAAAATTTGAGCAATATTAAGACCTAATTTATTAAATACTTTATCGTATAAGGACATTAAATTAACTTGACCTACTGCAGCAGTAGCTTGAAGGGTACTTAAATCATTTGGTCTTGTTTTAATATTTAACTTTTGGCAACCTAATCCAACGGCTCCACTAGTTACTAAAATTAACTTGTTTCCTTTTGAAAGAAAACTTGTAAAGGATTTAGAAAGGTTTTCAATAACTTCTTCTGTAGATGTTTCCTCTGTTCCTCTTAAAATACTAGTACCAATTTTTATAACCCAAGTTTTCATTTTATAAAATGAGAAATTAATTTTTCTATTGTCAAAGTTAAATTAAATTTTATAGGCAGGCCATCTCTATTTAATCTCTTAACTAATATTGTTTTTATATCACATCTATTCCCAACAATAATATCTGTAAAAATTCTGTCGCCAATAATGGCTATATTTTTTGGCTCTCTGCCAATTTCTTTGATAGCAGACAAAGTTACTTTTTTTCTAGGTTTTGATGCATTGTATTTATACCTTAAATTTAATTCTTTCGCTATTTTTGCGATTCTTTTTTTTGATGGATTATTACTTATTAGATATAAGGAGAAAAGTTTTTTAGATTCTATGATCCAATTTTTTACAGCTTTTGGGATCATATTTGATTTTCTATTTACTAGAGTCCCATCCACGTCTAGCAATAAAGAATTAATTCCTTTTTTTTGCAACTCAGATTGAGAAATATTATATATTGGTAAGTTTGAATCCCAATTGATATTTAGGATAGATCTCATTTATTTTAAGAACTACTTTTTTCAAGCTCAGTTTCAATCAAAGGTTGAATTTTATCGAACTCATCATCTTCAACTAATAAGACACCTTTGTCTTTTAATTTACCAACAATAAAAAAAGGATCTAGTGGTATATATAAGCCATATTCTTGGTCAAAAAGATTAAAGTTAACGAGCAATTCATAACTCTCACTATCATCATCGACGTAATCTTCTTCTAATTCATCGTAAATTGGTTCTTCAAGTTCTCCTGATACTGTTAATGTAACTGCTGATCTGATAAGTCTTAAATCATGTTCTTGAAGGACTGCTTCAGCATTTTTTAGTATTTGTTCATTTTTATCTATTTTCTCAATTAGTTCAGGTTCATCTTTTTCATTTATCTTAAAAAGACTTACTGGTGTATCAACTGGCGTTAATAAAGCATATTCTTGGCCTTCAACACTTACTAATTGTTCAAGATAACAAAATAACTCGTTTCCATTTGAGTCATTTAATAAAAGAGTCTGTGCATCATAATTATCATTTGAATTGGCTTCTTTCATTTAAAAATTATCTATCCTTTTTAATACTAATATTTTATTTGACGTTTACCAGCTATTTCTTCTAATTCAGGACCTTCTTCGATCCATTGTTCAAGTATTATTTTTGCTGAAAAACTATCAATCAATCCGGATTTATCTTTTTTTATTCCAAATCTTTCTGAAGATTCCCAAGTTGAACTATGTTCGTTGACATAAGAAAAAGGAAGCTTTAATTCATTTGAAAGTAATTGACCGTAATTTTTACAGTCAATAGCTTGAGTGGTCATTTTACCTTCCTCATCTAGCGGAATACCCACAATAAAACCAGTCAAATTAAATTCATTTATATAATTTCTAATGATTTTAATCTCTTGATTATTTTCAAATCGTTTTACTGCTGGAAGGATATTTGATGTTATGCAGAGGGGATCACAATAAGCTAATCCTATTCTTTTGGTACCTATATCCAAACTCAAAATTGACTTGGGTTTGGGTTTGCAAAATTTCACTTTGTTTTTAATGGAAAAGGAGATGGATATGGATTACCTTGTGGACTTAATTTTTCAAAGATTGATTCCAAAGATTGATTTATTATATTTACTTGCTTGGCTTCATTCTTAATTATTGTGTTCCTAATAAGAATTATTTCTTGATTTTTTTCTTTGATATTACACTCTTCAAGAAAAACATTTAATTGAGAATTTTCTTTATAGGTTTTTAAATATGAAACAGGTGATTTTTCAAAAAATCTTTTTATAAATTCTTTTAAAATAGAATTGAGTCTCTTATCCCAATATCTACTTATAGTTAAAGTATAAATTTCCTCATTTTGATAATTAATATCTTTTAAAATTGTACATAAAACTGAATTTTCATATATTAAGGCACCACTCTTAGAGTTATTTCTTTTAAGAATGTCGTATTGATCAAAATCTAAAATATTTCTTATTAAGGGAGATTGATTTGATCTTATGAAATTAACTATTTTTAATATATTTTGTTTATTAATGTTTTGGTATTCATTAATAAATGTATAGGCATTGGAATTTTGATTTTTAGGTTTATTTAGATCAGAACCATCCCAAAGGATTATCTCTCCTAAAGGTTGAAAGCCTAATTCTCTTGCGTTTGATATGAGATCAACATTATTTATATCTGAATTAATTATCCAACTTGAAGTTTTGATTTCTTTTATTGAGATGGATTTTTTTATCAATCCTAAAGTTAATTGTTTATCGGTTAAAGAACACTTGCTATTAATCAACTTGGGCTTAGATATTTTTAAGCAAGTCTCTTTTTTGTTTAAAGGAAAAATATTCAAATAACCAATAATTTCGTTTCCATATATAGCAATTATGCATTTATTTTTATTTTTCTTAAGATTATTCAAAAAGATTTTTAAGTCATCAAAGGTATTGATAATTGCCATCTTTAAAAACCAATTATTCAATTCCTTATTTTTAATATCTATTAAAAGATTAATGTGCCGTATATGGAGTTCTTCAAAAGTTACTTCCATTCCTTTTTTAGATTGAAAAGAATAAGAGGTATCTTTTTTCATTTACTTTTTTTCTCTTATTAATACTATAGGGGTTTTTTCATCTCCATTGCCAGCTGGATTAGATAATAAGTTTTTTTTAAGTATTTTATTTACTTTTTTATTTGAACTTGCTAAGACTTTCACACCTCCAAGATCATTAACATCGACAACTGCAACATCTATATTTAGATAGTTCGAGACCTCCTTACAAAATAAATCCGCATTGAGAGGACCCATGACTATACTCTTGTCGTAAGGTGTAACTGTGCCGCTTATATCATCAATGAGGGATGATTCTGAACCAGTTAACCTATAAAACATACCTTTAATCCCAACTAATTTGAAGAGATATCCAACAAATAGTGCAAAGGTTATTCTTGTGACTCCAATTCTATTTATTAATAATTGCATCCCGCAAGCTGTTGCGAGACTGCTTGTAGGGTGAAAAAAATAACATAAAGCTTTCGAAAATAAACTATATTCTAAATTCTGAGGGGAAATATATCTATTTTGCATAATCGCTAGCGGACTCTCACCGATAGTTAAAATATCATTTTTTTCTACAATTCCTTTGCAGTATTCAATAACAGTATTTACTGGGTTATCAAAGCAACCAAGTAAATCAGTTTCAATAGCAAAAGCTTTATATTTATTATTTATTGGAATTTCAAAAACTTCTTTCGGCCTTTGTTTTTGACCATCTAAATTAATTAAGAAACAATCCTTATTATTTGAAATACCAAAATGTCCATAGTTCTCCCAATATATTTTTAACCATAGATATTTTATTTTTTTTCTAAAATTATCATTGCTAAATTTATATATGATTCTTACAAATAATTCTGAATTTGACTTGATAATTGTTGTTGGCCAGTAGTTATTTAAATTCTTAATTTTATTATTTTCATATATGTAAATATCTTCTTGATAATTAAAATTTTGGCAATATTCGTTACCTTTACTTTTAAAACAATCTAACTCAAAATTTATATTAGAAACCATCGTCTCTTTAGCTTTACTTTTATTAGTTATTTTTAAATCAATAATTAATTCGTTTAAACCATCCTTTTTTTTGATTTTGTAACTTATAGGTACCAGATTTAACTTTGATTTGGGTGAGTTTTTAATATATAAATCTGAAATAATTAAAAAAATTAAAAGAACTAAGAAGATATTTATTAATATCATTTTTTTTAATTAATTTTTGTTTTTATTTTTTTTTTCAGAAATGATACTATTGTATTCATTAAAACTTTCTACAGAAAATGTCGTTTCTTCTATATCAATTCCCTTTAGTTCTCCAATAATTTTGTTTAATTCATCGATATTAATTATTCCATTTTTATCAAATTTAACTTCACCATCACTATTTAAAATAATGGTTTGTGGAATTAATCCGTTCCAATAATAATTAGGTTCATTTATAAGATCAGACTTTTCTTTATCCTGTAATTCATCAGTAGTTAGAGCAATAATATCTATATTATTTCTCCATATCAAATCTAAACCGGATATTATCGGAGCCATAGCTTTACTATCCGAGCTGTCGTCAAGATAAAAAAATAAAACTGCAACTCTTTTATTTTTTAATGATTCCTGAAGAGTTGTCTGGGGAGGAACTATAGCCCCGTTACCTGCGTATATTGGGAAAATGTTGCCATCGTAACTATCAGTATCTCTAGAGGCATTTGCTTTAAATGGGCTTAAGAAAATTAATGCTATCAGGATCCATTGAATTATTTTCATTAAAGTTTAATAACTTACTTTGAACTTGATCTTCCTAATCCTTGAAGGATTCCTTTCCCCACTAAACCGATAGCTTTACCAACGACCTTTGTAAGGAAAGTTACGAAAAGATTACCGATATATTTTACAGCAACTTCTAACTGCGGTGCTACGGCATCTCTTATCTCAACTAACAATGTAACTTGTTTTTGTAGCCATTCTAGATTATCTAATTCTTTCTCCCTATTTTCATTTTTAAAGTAACGGGTAAATTTTTTATCGATAATATCAATATATTCTCTTTTACTTTCATACAAGTAGATAGGCATATAAATATTGTCATGCCAGCGATTGTAGTTATTAATATTATTTCTAAATCTTTCAAAATTTCTTGTCGATTGTAATTCGGGATTTATGAGTACAGTTCTTAATTCAGGCCAAGAAGAACAAATATTAAAGATTTCAGAAGCTAATAAATTACAGTTCCTTATTGTCCAGTTTGAAATAATATTTTCAAGGATCAAAAACGATTCTGTTTCATATAGAGGGAGTAATTTCCCATCATAGTCAAGAGCTTCATTTTTAATAATTGGCTCAATAAACATAATTGATTCATGTGATTCTCTATCTATCTCTTCGCAACTTACTTCACTATAAATAAAATCATTTATTGAAATAGATTCGCTTCCTTTTTTTAATCGAAAATAACTGTCTGTGATATTTGAAATTGTATTAACTTTAAGTTCTTTTATAAGAGAGTTTAAATCATCTTTAAAATCTTTCTCCTTATAGTTTTCCTTAATATTTTTGACTAAATTATCTAACTCATCTAACATTTTGCAAATTAGTCGCGAAATGAATTCTTTCTTTATTCCAGAGAGAATTATTGATGAATTATTAAATTCAACTTGTAAGTTAGTTGAGCTATACCTTTCTTTTAGTCTATCTAAAATCAAATTCCATATTTCTGCGGTGTTTTTATCTTTAATGAAAACAGTGTTCTTATTTTCAAGATTAATTTTATTTTCAGTGTAAACTGCCTCTGTATAAAGTTCTAGTGAATTACCCCATAAGAAAATTAGAAAAGATTTTGCAGTAATAAGTTCTCTTAATCTTCCTTTTAAAATGAATTTATAAAATTCTGGTGTTGAATCAGAGTTGACATATTTGAATATATAGTTAATTTCAGAATCTATTTGTTTAAGACCTGAAGTTAGAATTTTTTGACTAAAAGAGAGAGGCTTATTTTTGTTTAATTGAACTCGGGAATTATTTTCAATATCAAATACCCTCCCTCCATTTAAAATGGTATCAATAGATTCAAGAACTTTTTCTGCACTGGGATTTAAAAGAAAACCTTCAGCATTTAACGATGGCGAGGTATTTGCTTCATAAACAAGTTCGCCAGAGAGAATTATAAGAAACTTTGACTCATCATATCTTTCTCTTAATTTTAATAATTCTAACCTTATAAGATCTTCTGATTGGAAATTAAGAACATTCCATATAACTAAATCTGGAGTTTTATCACCTGTTTCATTATTAAAATTAATTTCTAAATTTTGGTCTAGTGATGTTAACTTAAGCGATAAAGATTCCGCTATTAAGCTTGGAGCAATAATCAATATCGATTTTTTTGAAATTAATTCCAAGACTAGTTTTCTTATCTCTTATACAAAATTAACTAACAATTACTGCAAACACCAGCCTTAAATCAATTTTTATACTCTTTTAAGCGTAGTAATTTGTGTTTAAATCAATGTCATTTAATCTCTCTGCTGACAATACATTATTCGCTTCGTTTATCGTGAATTTATTTTCATATAGAGCTTTACCTACTATTACTCCAAATAGTCCAGAGTTTTCAAATTTTACTAAGGATAATAAATCAGAAATTGAACCAACACCTCCTGAGGCTATTACTGGAATATCTGTAATTTCAAGTATACTTTTTATGAATTCTTCATTTGTCCCTTCTAAAGTCCCATCTGTATTTATATCTGTAACAATAAAACTAGCAATTTTAAATGAAGAAAACTCCTTTACTAGATCTGTAGCAAAAATATTAGATTGCTCAAGCCACCCCCTTGTACTAACTTTTCCATCTTTTGCATCTATCCCAACAATTATCCTTCCAGGAAATTTATTTGATAAGTCTTTAACTAGTTCTTTATTTTCTATTGCAGAGGTTCCCATGATAACTTTCTCAATACCATAAGAAAATAATTGTTCTATTCTTTCTTGAGACCTTATACCCCCACCTATTTGAATAGGTATGTTTACTGTTTTTGCAATCTTTTTTATTGATTTATCGTTTGTTGGGGATCCAGTTTTTGCAGCATCCAAATCAACTATATGTATATATTTTGCTCCTTCGCTTTCCCAAAATTTAGCTTGCTCATGAGGCTCTTTTGTGAAGTCTTTTCTTTTATTAAAGTCGCCTTTAAAAAGCCTTACACACTTACCATTCATTAAATCAATTGCTGGTATTAGGTCCATAGAATCATCCTTTTCATTAATTACTTATTAGTAGTACTATTCAATATGTAATTCTATTTAAGATTACTACTTCAGTTAAATATTTTTTGAATATGAAAATTCTTGTAATGGGTGGCACTAGATTTGTTGGCAAGTCTTTGGTTGGAAAGTTATTAAGTAAAAATTATGATATTGATATTTTCACGAGAGGTAATAAAAGTAATCCTGAAAAAACATATTTAATTAAGGGTGATAGAAATAATTCAGAAGATATCGTCAAACTAAGAAATGAAAAGTATGATGTTATTTTTGATATTTCTGGACGAGAGTTAGAACAAACCAAACTTCTTATAGAAAATTTAGATAACTCTTTCCAGAGATATATATATGTAAGCTCTGCAGGTGTTTATAAAGATAATTCTGAACTACCATTATCCGAAGTTGATCCAATTGATCCAGAAAGTAGGCACAAAGGAAAGTTTGAGACAGAAAATTGGTTAAAAAAACAAAAAATTCCTTTTACAAGTTTTAGACCTACTTATATTTATGGACCAGGAAATTATAATAAAATTGAAAATTGGTTTTTTGAAAGATTATTTACTAAAAAATCTATACCAATCCCTGGTGACGGTTCCTTAATTACTCAGCTAGGCCATGTTTCGGACCTAACTGATGTAATGATTAGGTGCATAAATTTTGAAAATTCCAGAAATAATATTTACAATTGTTCAGGTGAAAAAGGAGTAACAATCAAGGGTTTAATCTTTTTCTGTGCGAAAGTTCTTGGATTAAACCAAAATGAGATTTCTCTAAGAACATTTGATTATCAAAAATTAGATCCTAAGTCTCGAAAGGGATTTCCAATTAGATTAAATCATTATCAGACTGATATCTCTAAGATAAAACGTGATTTAGAGTGGGCGCCAACTTTTGATTTACTTAACGGTCTAAAGGATAGTTTTGTGAATGATTTTAATAATAAAAAGAGTGAGGAGTTTGATGAAAATTCAGATAATATTCTTTTTAATTCTTAAATAGCCTAATAAAGTCACCAAGGTCAGGATGAATCCTAACCAATAAAAAATTAAAGCCAAATTATTCAATAAGGTAATTTTTAATGGTGTAAAGAAAGTAATTACTGAAATAAAAAAGAAAAATGTTTTATATTTTCCTAACATTGATGCTGGCAAACCATCTTTTGTAGAGTTCCTTAGGCTAGAGATAATTAATTCTCTAAATAAAATTAATGACAAAGACCAGAAGGGTATAAAATTATTTTTACAAAGGAAGGTCAAAGGAATTAAATAGAATACTTTATCGCTTAAGGGATCAAGGATAGCTCCTATTCTGGTTTTAAGATTAAATTTCCTTGCAATTAACCCGTCAAAATAATCAGTTAAACCTCCAATAATTATCAATATAAAGACATAAAAAGGTCTGTTAATTTCTAAAAAAAGTATTAATGGAAATACAAGGAAAAGGCGAGATATCGATAATAGATTGGGAGTATTCAATGCCAAATTTTTAAGATTTTTTCTTAATAACAAATTAGTTTTTGTATATAAAAAATATATTACACTCTCAACAAGCTTAAATTTTAAGTAAAAATTTTAAATGGTTTTTGAAGCAAGATTCTAAAATTTAATTTAAATCTTAATCCTAAAGATTATAAACTCAACTTCTCTTTATGAATGATGATGTTTTATATTACAAAATTATTCCTTACATCTAATGCAGCCTCATAGCCTAAAGCTATCTCCAGAATCTGATTTGATAAATTCAATTAAAGAATATTCTTTATCGAATAATTTATATGGGTATGTTTCTGGAGTGGTTGGTAATCTTAGAACAGTTTGTATTCAATGCCCAGGTAATCAAGAGATAAATAAATTTGAAGGAAATCTAGAAATAGTTTCATTAAACGGACATTTTAATAAAGGAGATGTTCATTTACATTTGAGTTTTGCAGATGAGGGATGTAATGTGTTTGGCGGGCATCTAGAGGAGGGATGTATTGTAAAAAAAGGTACTGATATATTTTTACTTTCTTTTGAACAGAAAATTATTAATATCTCAAATCATGATTTAATCACTAATGAATCACGTGTAAAAGCATATATTTTAAAGGATTGTCCTTGGTCTAAAAGAGCAATTAGATTGCTTAATTCTTTATCTATCCCTCATGAAGTTACTCTAATAGACAATGATGAGAGCTTTCAAAAAATTATGGCTCAAAGTAGCCATAATACTTTCCCTCAAATTTTTTTGGATAATAAATTTTTTGGAGGATATGATGAACTTTCAGAACAAGCAAAATTGGATAACTTAATTTCATTTAAGTAATCTAAATTTTTTAACTATCACGATTAGTAAGCTTTTCAGCAACTAATTCGTCCTCTAACTGCTTTATTAATCTTGATACAAGACTTTGAAATTCTGGTTGACAACCTTTAAATGCAGCTTTATGTCTTATTGGCTCATTTCTAGTTCTTAAATCAGTAAGCATTAATTGCAATGCGTCAATTTTGGGATTTATTTGCATAGTTTTAATTAATATATTTACATCTTTTAAATCATTTGCATAGCTTTTTTAAAAGATATCTTTTTATTATCATTTGAACTTGTAACTTCTATTAATTTATTTATGGATTCTTTGTTTTTTAAAGAATCTATACAACATCGCGCAACTAATCTTCTTGGTATTGATCCATTAACTTGAGTATCTTCTTTTGAATAATTTATATTTTCTGATTTAATATCTTCATTTTCCTTTAATCCTCCAGGTCTAATAATAGTCCATTCAAAATTTGAATTGCGTAGAAAGTTTTCACCTAATTTCTTCCAAATAAGAATTAAACCAAATAAGTTTAATGGATGAAATAATTTACCAGTACAAAGGGAACTAACTAAAATAACTCTTTTAATACCAACTCTTTTGCAACTCTCTAATTGCCTGTATACACCTAATGCATCAACCTTAGCAGGACCAGTTAAATCTAATGATGCTCTAGCTCCAGTCGCAATTATCAAAGCATCAATATCTTTTAAAGCTTCATCAAGTTCCCCTTTTTTGTCTAAAGAAACCCTAATTGTTTCTAAACGCTCTAGTCCTGCTGAAACTTTTGAATTCTTTCTGATGATTTGCCTTACTTTATATCCTTTCTTAACTGCTTCTTCGGAAATTCTATAACCTGTTTTCCCCGATGCACCAGTAATTGCTATTTTCATGATTAAAAAACTAATTTTAATATTATATAAATTTCTTAAGGCTTTTTACATATAAATTTCTTTTTTCTTTTGGGATAAAGAGTGCGACATAAATAACATTTTGTTCCATCACAGCCTCTTGCTGTACAGTATTCTCTGCCATAAAAGATTATTTGCAAATGTAAAGTATTCCAATCATTAACAGGAAATATTTTTTTTAGGTCTTTTTCTGTTTGAACTACGCTATCGCCATTTGATAGGCCCCATCTTTGTGCCAACCTGTGTATGTGAGTATCGACTGGGAATGAGGGTATTTTAAACACTTGAGACATTACAACTGATGCTGTTTTATGACCTACCCCTGGAAGAGATTCAAGCTTCTCAAAAGAATCTGGGACCGTACCATTATGCTTCTCAAGCAACAATTTAGATAAATTATAGATGTTCTTTGATTTTTGATTGGATAGACCTAGAAATTTTATGTATTCGTAAATGCCATTAATACCTAGCTGCATCATCTTTTCTGGATTATCTGCAACCTTAAATAAGCTTTTTGTTAATTCATTAACTTTTTTATCTGTTGATTGTGCACTTAAAACTACTGCTACCAGAAGAGTATATGCATTTGTATGATCAAGGGGTATTGGAGGCGATGGATATAGCTTTTTGAGTTCTTTACGTATTATTTCTGCTCTTTCAGACTTTCTCATTAAATTTGAAAATTAAATGGTGTATAAAATTATACAAGGTATATTTTAGGTGAATATTTTCTGCTAATTTAATATATTTAAATAAGAAGTACTTAGTGAAAAATGATGCGTTAATAATTGATGATTTGCATCATAAATATGATAAGCGAGAATGTTCAAATTGGATATTAAACGAAATTAGCCTGAAAATTGAAAATGGTGAATTGTTAGGATTACTTGGTCCTTCTGGTTGCGGAAAAACTACTCTTTTAAGATTAATCGCGGGGTTTGAAAATCCCTCTAAAGGGAGGATTTCTCTAAATGATAAGGAAATTTCAAGTAGGAAAAAAAATCTTAGTCCTGAGAAAAGAAATATTGGGATGGTTTTTCAAGACTATGCACTTTTTCCTCACCTAACTGTTTTGGAAAATGTGATTTTTGGTTTAAAAAACAAAAAAGACAGATCTAGAGTTGATTATTTATTAAATGTTGTTGGTCTTGATAGTTTTGTTGGAAGATACCCACATGAACTGTCTGGAGGCCAAAAACAAAGAGTTGCAATTGCGAGAGCACTTGCTCCAGGTACAAATTTTATTTTATTAGATGAACCTTTTTGTAGTCTTGATATGCATGTCAAACTAAAATTGAGAAGTGAACTCCCTAATATTCTAAAAGGTTGTAACGCAAGCGGGTTGATGGTTACTCATGATCCTGAAGAAGCGATGTCAATTTGCGATAAAGTCGCCGTTATGAATGATGGAAAAATACATCAAATTGATACTCCAATTAACCTTCTAAATAATCCCAAGACCATATTTGTAAGTAGTTTTATTTTGGGCAATAATATTATCAATCTCAAAAAAAATGGTAATTCATATATTTCTTGTTTAGGTGAGATAAATTGTTCAGAGAATTCGAAAAATACAAGTATAAAAAGTATGTCAATTTCGCCTAAATTTATTTCAATTAAAAGATCAGAATCTGGTGATGCGATTGTTATATCTAAAGAATTTCTTGGAGAATTTCTTATATATAAGGTATCTATTAATGGAAACATATTAAGGGTTAGAACTGATATTAATAATCTCCTTAGTAATGGCGATAAATGTTCTCTTTCTATTAATAAAAATAGTTATTATTTTTTATATCCTGGGGCATATAAGGAATATATATAGACTTTTTTATAGGCAATTACACTTGCCCCCCTTCCAATTAGAGCATTTTTTCTTTTTACATTTCTTCTTTTTACTTTTATATATTTTATTTGTTAATAGCAGTTCAGAAAAACTGTACTCTAAATTCATTTATAGTATTGAGATTGATTTTCATTATCATATTATTTAATTTAATTTAAAGGATAAATTTATTACTAATTTATACAAAATGTTGTATTATTTAATTAGTTTCTTTTTTTCGGAAAATGATTGATAATAATTTAAAAACAAAGAAATTAATCAATTTTGGTCCATCTGGGAGAGCTGTTGCTCAACCGATAGAGGATAATTTATTAGATAATATTTTTGAACATTTAACTATGGAAAGATATGCTAATGTTCAATATTTTTCTATGTATCTTTGGTTTCAAGAACGTGATTTAAATGGATTCGCTTCTCATTTTCTAAGTGAATCTCATGGTGAAATGATACATGCTCAGAAGTTTGCAGATTATTTAATCGCAAGAGGACAAAGCGTAAAATTAGATGAAATTCCTGCACCCGTTCAAAAATGGGATTCAATAGAGGATCTGATTTGTTATTCTTTCAACATGGAAGCTGATTTAACTTCATCCTTGCAACAACTTTATTCTATTTCAGAAAGAATTTCTGATACAAGAACTAACGTATTTTTAGATCCAATCATAGATGCTCAAACAAAATCAGAAGATGAATTCGCAAATATACTTGGAAAAGTAAAGTTCGCTTCTAATCAACCTTCTGCAATCTTATTAATAGATAGTGATTTAAAGAAAAAATAAATTACTTTCAAATTTATTCTCATTCAATATTCTTTTACTTATTTCAAAAAGTAAATTAGAAAACTTAATTTTCTCACTATTTTTTTTATTTAATAGCTCAGCTATTTTATAAATCTCATTAACTCTTTTAAAAATATTTTTGTTTTCAGAAAATAACCTTTCCCTTAATGCTTTATTTTCTGTAGTTTTGTAGGATTGCTTGATATTTCTAAGTCTATTCGATAAAATTTCAACTTCCATTAATAAGTTGTTAGTAAGTGATTGTGATTCCTTCATTTTTTTATAGAGGTGATGTTTCAATAAAAGAGGGAGCAACACTGACTGTTTGGGTTCCGATAGGAGCTATTAACAACTCAGATGATCTTAATTTAGAAATTAATCTTGTTGATGTTACTCGTGTAGAACCGATTAATTCACCAATCCTTTCATGAGTTAACCTAAAAGGTAATTCACACCATTGACCGCATCTTCTACCTAGACGATTTACTAGTATTGAAAGCAACGCTTGTAATCGCTGTTCTGCATTTCCTAAGTGTCTAATCCTAAGAAGTTGCAAAGTCCATTCATTTACTGCATCGAAACCAATATTCTCATCAATATTTACATTGCTATGAAAAGACAAATCTGTTAGTGCTTCAACACATACACCTTCACTACATAAAAGATCCGTTCTTAATTGATCTCCTGATTGTAGAAATGCGAGAGTCATTCCTTCAGTTTCTTCACAGGGGCAATAAACTCTTGCAATTCCACTTTCAACCTCTAGGCATGTGCCTTTTGGTCTTGATGAAGGGTCTATTAAAACGGATTGCCCAGTTATTATCCTTACTGATTTTGACGGAGATTCTCCATAGCTATGGAAATTCATTTAATAAAAATATGATAATGAGAATTATTATCAATTATGCACTATAAATTTACTTATTGCAATAGATTCTCATTATCATCACATTTCTGATGTTTTTCTTTACATAGTATTTAGGAATATAATTTATGTAGAATTGGTAAATATTTTATTTTATATGAGCGTAAATAGAGTTTGTTTCAATTGTGGATGTTCTTCATTCGTCTCGGACCGATCTTTAGGAGGTAAGATTGTATGTTCAAAATGTGGATCCTCTTCATTTAAAAAAAAATCTTCTTCATTTTTAAAAAGTAAAAAATTAGTTTTGCTTGCAATTTCGATAGCTATTTTTATAATAATCATTTAAGTAATCTGTTTATATTCCAAAGTCCATTATTTTTAGTTACCTCTACTTGAATGCCAAATAACTTATTAAGATTTTCACTATTTATAACCTTATTTTGATCTCCATCAGCGATTATTTTGCCATTTTTTAGCATTATGACCCGGTCATAAATTTCTGTAATCGTTGAAATATCATGCGTGACGCACAAGATTTTAGTATTTAATTTTGATAATTCATTAACCTTATCAATTACAAAAAACTTTGATTTATAATCTAAATTTGCAATTGGTTCATCTAAGATTAAGATTTCAGGCTTTTTGACTAATGCCCTTGCAATGAGAGAAATTTGTTTTTCTCCATCTGATAAATAGGAAAAATTCTTTTTAGATAAATTAGAAATATTCATTCTCTTTATGATTCTTTCCACCCTATAAAAATCTCTTTCAGATTTATTTTGTACGTTGCAATATCTTCCGTATAGTCCACTTAAAATTAAATCAAAAACTTGTAAATTTGGATTTATTCTATTTTTTACATCATTATTTACGGTACTTATTTTATTTCTTAGTTCCCATAAATTTATAAGTTCTTTGTCAAATATCATCAGTTTCGATTCATTAGTTACCACTGGGTATATGTTTCTATTAATTATTTCAATTAAGGATGATTTGCCAGAACCATTTGGTCCTATTAATATTACATTTTCTGAATACGCTATCTTTAAATTTAAATCTTTAATTACTCTAAATCCATTTTTAAAACAATTTATATTTTTTGCGTCAAACCAAAATTTATTAAACACTAAAACTTATTACTCCAAAATATAATTAATTGAATCGAGCTTAAAATAAATATAAAGAGATAAAGCCAATTCAACCATGAAGGTCTATTTACTTTTTTCATTAATTATATTATTAACATAAAAAATATAAGCGGAGCAGCAAATCTTACAAATGTTTTTCTAATAATATCTAAATTATTTGCAATTTCTAACTTCTTTATCTCAGGAGGATATTTCAATATCACTTTTTCATATACATCAAGATCTTGGGCTTTGTTAGTATTTTTCCATGGTTTATCTTTATCTTCCGACTTCTTATACCACTTCCAAAAATAATTAATTATTCTGTCTTCTCCCAATAATTTTATTTCATCCTTACTTATAAATCCCATATCGTGATTATATGTTTGTGTTTTTAAAATCATATAATCTTCATCGAATATCTTATAAAAAATCTTTCTTTGGGTCTCTTTAAATAATAAGAGGTTATTAAGTAGTTTATTTTGTAAGAATTTCCTATAGTGTCTCACTATTACTCTTGCTTTGTTGTTTCCTAGAGGAATATGATCTAAAACTTGCAAATATCTTGATGAAGAAGGATCGCCTTTGTAAATTAATATCCTTCCTGGAGGTATGTACTTTATCCGAATAAATTCTTTTGTGGGGTCATTCTTGTAATAATAAATACTTTCAATGTATTTGGGATTAATATTAATTTTCTGGTTAAAACTAACTAGTACGTTTTTATTCACATCTTTATCAGGGATTGTATCACCATGAACCCAAAAGATATGAAGGATATCTAGGTGATTTTCAATAATCCTTGACCAATCACATTTGAAGTCAACTAATACCTCCTCAAAGACATAATCCTTATGTGTAAACCCATTTTCATGTAATTCGTAGTTATTTATAGGAGTATCTTCACTTATGTTGTATAAATCAGTCTCAGATTTTTTAGAAAAATGTACAAAAATATATCCATTTTTTTCTGAAGTTTTGTATTGAGACAAATGAATTCTTTTGGCGTAGTTATCGTAGTTATTATCAACTATGTGGCGACATGTTATTCTGTCGAGATTTTGGCAACTTCCTTCAGATGAAAACTTAGCTCCATGATAAGGGCAGGTTATTACTCCATCTGATAATGTCCCTCCAAAAAAGGAGGCCCCTCTGTGTGGACAAATATTTTTAATACACCTAACGTTTTTATTTTCATCTCTATAAAGAATAAGAGGCTCATCATAGAGTGAAAAATAATATAACTTATTTTTTTTTACTTCATTAGAAGGACAGATTGCATACCAACCAAATAAACCTATATTTAATTCTTTTTGATTATCTCTAATATCAAACGAGTCAATTTTAACTACCGTTCCTTTTTTAAATGGCTTAAGAACGGTATTAAAGTCTTTTGATTTAAAAAAATTAATTTGTCTGTTTTCCATAAATTAATTTCTTTTTTTAAATGACTGTTTATCTTTCGGAACTATAACCCAAGTAAATAATCAATTTATTATAAAAAGAAAATTCTCTATTATTTGTAGCAATAATTATGTAGTTATCAAAAAAATATTGAGTCTCTTAGTATCTATGTATCTTTATTTCATGTTTTTTGTATCTTTTGTGATTCCTTCAAATTTTTTATGTAATCAATAGCATCATCAATATTTTTGTGGAAATTACATTGACCCAAATAACAACCTATAAATCTTAAAAATTTTCTCTTGCCACCACTAATTTCATATCTATGTATTGTTCCGCCATCAATAGGAGCATAAATAAGTTCTGGTAATGCCATATTAATTTTGTATTTAATAATTAAACAATAATTCATGTTCAAATACATTTCCATAGCTTAATCCATATATTTAATAATTAATTTACTTATTTTTGGATAATTATTGATTGAATACCCATGTATTATTTGTTATTTATTAATTATTGATATGGATTTTTTATTATGCCAAAATCATTTAGGCGCTTTATAAAAAAACTACCAAAAAAAATTCAAACTATAAAATACTCCTTTAGAGAGTTTTTATCTTCAAAAATATGAAATTTCTATTTTGGTTAATAAACTTTTAATTTCTATATTTTTAATAAAACATAGTCCGCAGAGTTAAATTTTAAACTATATTAAATTTGCAATTTTTGAAATATTATGATCAAAAGGGTTTTTGCTATATTCACTTTAACTTTGCTTTTTCTTTTAAGTAGTCCAGTTTACTCATTAGATATTTCCTCTAAAACTCTTGAAAAGTATACTAAAAAGATTTCTAGCAAGTTCACTAGAACTTACTGCAACACTACCAAATTCGGTATTTCTTATGAAGGAGCTTTGGCTTTTGCTATTGGAGAGACTAATAAGGAATTTAAAAATAATAAACTCAATAAGTTGATAGATTATTCTCTTCTAAAAAATTCAATAGTTAATGATTTAGAAAATAATTGCCAAGTTTATGATTTTGAAATTAGTAATTTAGAAAATTTAAAATTTAACTAGAGAAAATGTAAATTTTTAAAGTTTCATTTTTTACCTATCCAATCATTAGGTTTCTCCATCATCCATTCGAAAACACCCTTAGCATCAAGGTTTTTAGATGCATAAATAAATAAAATTGGAAATATTAAAATTACTAGGCCAATAACTGCTAACTCTACTTTACCGATTCCTATCTCAGTTAATGTTAAGGCAAAATATTTATTCATTACATTTATTTAATTAAAATTTATCTACATAATTTACAAAAAATTTTAATTCTTTCACTTCTTTATAAAAAAACTTAATTGTTTTTAGTGAAATATTTGTATAAAGTACCTATTCTATAGAGTCAGACTTTTTAATAATTTAAATAATATGCCTCTGTTAGATGGTTATGAATCTTGAAATTATTATTTTCACACCTATTTTTGCAGTATTGATTGGATTTATAGTTTTTACCATTTTAAAAAAAAGAAAGAGGTCAGCAAAAAGTATTTATAAATTAATAGATGATTTAGAAAAAAAATACATATATTAATTTTTTTAGGAATAAAAATTAATCAAATTCTATACCAACTTCTTCTTTTAAATCTCTCTCCAAATCTGGTAGATGGGGTTCAACCCAATGTTCTTTGTTATCAATACCAGCTGCATTTACATAATTCATAATGTGTTGATCCACTTGCTTGTAAAGATCGTGCAAATTTAAATCCATACGAATATCATGTGCTATTTCAGAGACTTGTTGTTCTGTTAGACAATGATCTGGATGAAGTAAATCACAACATGGAATTCTCTTCTCAATCAATTCATTTAAATTGATTTTTATTTCGTAATCTTGATGAACAGTCATTGATTTTATATCTTTATTTTTATTCTAATTATGTTTACGGAATTGTATATCTTTAGTCAAGAAACAAAGTTCTTAAGTACCGATGCAGTAATTTTAGATAAATAGATCTTCCAAATCTTTATACAAATCATCATTCTCTTTTTGTTTTTCTGTAGTGTTGTAGTGATCTATAGAAAGTTCTTTTTTTGAGTTGTAGAAAAGATATCCAAGGGCTCCTAGAAGTAAGGTTGTTGGTAAAATCATTAGCATTTAATTGACTTATAATGAATATAGTGCAACACTTATGACAGTCAAGTGCTGAACTTTAATTAATTATTAAATGCCTACCAAGAAAAAAAGAGTTGGTTTTATTCCTAGAGATGATGTTATGAGAATAATTGATGAGTTGAGCATAGAGAACAATTTAAGTAATTCTAAAATAATAAGTATTTTGGTGGAAGAAGCACTTTCTATGAGAGGTATATTTAATAAAAAAAATGGTAAAGCAATTCAATCATATCAGAGGAATAATCTCGATAAACAAGACTTATCTGATAATTCTGCTGACTTTATAGATAATGCAAAACACTCAATAGATAATAATTTTGAAAATAATTTAATTCCTAGAAAATCAACCTTTTTAAATGAGGAGAATCAAGAGGCTTTTGACTTGCAAACTTATAAAAAGTTTTTATCATTTCTAAAATTTCAGGAAATGATGGATAAATATAACTCTTAATAAAGTGTTGCTAAGTGATACACTGTGCGTTAAATTAAATTTGTATTTATAGGAGATTCGCCTATTAAAAATATTTTCAACATTTCAAAAACATAAAAACAATTAATCGATAAAATATTTATTCCTATGAATTCATCTCTCCCATTTCTATCTGTAAATCTACTCCCTCCAGACAAGTTATATTGTAATTTTAGTTATTGGAGTTCTTTGTTCTCTCAGGATATGCAAATTTTATGGGATAGAGCTCATGGTGTACCTTTAGAAAAACTGCCAAAAGGAGTTTCAGATATGATTTTTCCGTATTTATTGCTTGCACTCTCAGACTATAAGACTTCGCAAATAAATAAAATGGATGGAATAGGATTAGATAATCTATTAAGCCTTTGGTTTGATAAGTACTCATTAAATAAAAATGGTTACTTCGAGCTAATTAAAAAATAATATTTAAAATAAACTATTAATATCTAATTTGATTGCTTTTGATTGCTTTAAAATTTTGTTTCCTTTAACAAATTTTTAAGTGATTCTTTCCTAATTGGCACATCAATATTCTGGCTATAAATATATTAAAAGGTTTTATGATGCTTTCTTTAAATTTATTTTTAGCAAATATGTGTATTATCGTTTTGATAATGCAAATCAGGAACGATATAAAATTAAGAAAAGCGAGCTAAATGAAGTTTAATTCAAAAACCTTAAGCTTGATATTAAATCTGTTATTTTGCCTGTTTATATTTATTATTTAATTTACAAAAAATTTAAAAATTATTATTTTAATTTGGTTGACTTTTATTGTTAATGCGATGATAATGTCAAAAATAAATTTTTAATTGTGAATCGTCTTTCTGATACTTTTGATGATTTTGTTGATGATCTACTTTCATCCGATGTTAATTTGTTAAAAGGGGAACTTGATTTCCTTCTTATGCAACATTTATTTAATTCTATAGATTTGAAGATTATAAATAAAAATGAAACTATAGATGACGAATCATTGGCTGCTTAATTTTTATGAAATTTTTTTATGAAAAGTTTTGGGTTCCAGTATTTGGTCATATTTTATCTAAATTTGTTTTTTTAATAGAAGGTAAAAAGCAGGACTCTAAAAATAAAAAAAAATAGATTAATTACTTTTTTTCTTCATTAAGTATTTTTAAATACATAATCTATGTATATATATTTTGATAACAACAAAAGTAGTGCTTTAATTTTACGAACATATGCATGGTTGAGATATAGCTTAATTGCTTTTTAGTAAATTAAAATTAACAAAATTAATATGTTGAAGCCATATACAGTGCACTACCGTGATTTTCAAAATATAAGATTAGAAAATTGTTTTTATGCCTCTGACGCTTACGAGGCTAGAACACTAGCAATGGAATTTAATAAGTATATAAATGAACATCCAAACAGTATTGACCTAATAAGATGTGAAAAATGAATAA
>NZ_JNAO01000003.1 GCF_000760035.1 Prochlorococcus marinus str. MIT 9314 | reverse complement strand
GGTGGATCTCGTAGAGGAGGAAGAGGCGGCTATGGCGGTGGAAATAATGGCGGCTACGGAGGTGGCGGCTATGGCGGTGGAAATAATGGCGGCTACGGAGGTGGCGGCTATGGCGGTGGAAATAATGGCGGCTACGGAGGTGGCGGCTATGGCGGTGGAAATAATGGATCTAATAGCTCTAACGCTAATAAATCTTCTGGAGCAGAAGGTTGGGAGGACAGAAGTTATGGAAATTCTTCTGATAACTCTGAATATGAAAATGGTAGGATCAGAAGAAAAAGGGGGGTATCTAATGAGAGCAATGCTTCAAACGAGACAAATTAGTAACCCATCTCTTTAAGCGATGTTGTCAGTTTAAATAAATATTCAATATTTAATTCTTTTTTTATAGATTTATTTGAAATTTGATTTCTCCAGATTTTAGCTTTTGGTATACCTTCAACTAAATTTATAAGATGTTTACAAATATCCCAAGATTTTCCTCCATTATTTAAATGAGCTTGTATGTATGGAATCAAGGAAAAAATAATATTTGAAGCAGATTTGGGGTTTTTATTAATTCCATAAATCTTTTGATCAATTTCAGACCATCTCAAAGGATGTTTATAAATTGACCGTCCAATCATGACCCCATCAAAATCATTCAAGGCTTTTAATGATTGATCGATATTTGTTAAACCTCCATTAATTTCTATTAATAAATTTGGATTTGATTCTTTTAATTTTTTTACTACATCATAATTTAGTGGAGGTATTGTTCTATTTTGTTTTGGATTTAGACCTTTTAATATGGCTTTCCTTGCATGAACTGTAAATCTGTCTGCACCGGCATTTGCAATAATTCTTACGAAATTATTCAGGTTAATGAAACCATCATCATTGTCCACACCAATTCTGTGTTTGATAGTTACTGGTAACTTGCAATTATTTTTTAAGGACTCTATACATTTTGCTACTTTTTCAGGGTCTTTCATAAGTGAAGCGCCAAAATTTCCAGAACAGACCCTTGGACTCGGACAACCAACATTAAAGTTTATTTCGTCATAACCCCAATCCTGTGCCATTTGGGCGACCTCTTTAAGGATTTTCGGATCGTCCCCACCAAACTGAATCGATATCGGGTGTTCTTCATCATTAAAGTCTAGAAAATTTTCTCTTTTATTTGTATAAACTAAACTCTGGGCCACAATCATTTCAGTATATAATAGAGCCTCAGAACTTATTTTTCTCATTATCATTCTAAAGTGTTTATCAGTACAATCCATCATTGGAGCAATACTTAATTTGTGAATATTTTTAATAGAATTAGGTTGCATGAAATTCATTTTTTTTGTGATTTAAATATATGAATCAATTTCTATCAAGAAGAGCTTTTATTCTAATTCCTACTATGTCAATCTTAAAATTAATCTTCAATCCCATGCAAGTATTAGCATCTTCACTTGCTTCTAAAGAAGAGTGGAATTTCTCAAAAGAAGAATGGAAAGCTAGGCTTAGTCCAGAATCTTATTATATTTTGAGGGAGGAAGGGACTGAAAGAGCTTTTAGCAGCCAATTAAATAATGAGAAAAGAAAAGGGATGTTTCACTGTGCAGGATGCGATTTGCCGCTTTTTTCCTCAGATAAAAAGTATGATAGTGGTACAGGATGGCCAAGTTTTTGGGACTCAATTCAGGGATCAGTAGAAACAAAAGTTGATTTTAAGTTAATAGTCCCTAGAACTGAATATCATTGCTCTAGATGTGGAGGTCATCAAGGACATGTCTTCAATGATGGGCCACTTCCTACTGGCAAAAGATACTGCAACAATGGACTAGCATTAAGGTTTATTCCTGACTAAATATTTGTGCGGCCTTCCGCAACTTGTTTTGTGCATCACTTTATTGGAGAATAGTTTTATTAAATTTTTGAAAAATGATTGAAAATCAATCAGACAATATTAATAAAGAAAATGATGATTCTATCCAGGGTAATTCTCCTGAAGATAAATCATCTACTCAAAAGTCAACTACCGAAACTGATGAATTATCCTCTGAAAAAACAGAAGAAATTAATGCTGAAGAATTAAAAAATACTATTTCTAATAATGATGCAAGATTAGAACAATTAGAAAAAGAACATGAGACATTAAAAAATCAATATGTAAGGATTTCAGCAGATTTTGATAATTTCAGAAAAAGACAGTCTAGGGACCAGGACGATTTAAAAATTCAACTCGTTTCAAAGACTTTAACTGCAATACTTCCTATTGTTGATAATTTTGAGAGAGCAAGACAACAACTCAAACCAGAAAGTGAAGAAGCTCAAGCTCTTCATAGAAGTTATCAAGGATTGTATAAACAATTGGTAGAAGTTTTAAAACAACAGGGAGTATCACCCATGAGAGTTGTTGGTCAGCAATTTGATCCAAATTTGCATGAAGCTGTATTAAGGGAACCTAGTGAAGAGTTTGAAGAGGATTTTATTATTGAAGAATTGCAGCGAGGATATCACCTAGAAGGTAAGGTTCTGAGACATGCATTGGTCAAGGTTTCTATGGGACCTGGTAAACAAAATTCACAACAGGAAGTAGAAAAGGATACAGTTGAAAGGGATGTCGATTCAGAGGTAAATACTTCTGAAGATGAATAAATTCCAAATTCTTATTTGAGCATTATTTAATGGCTGATTTTTACCAAATACTTGGAGTTTCAAGAGATGCTGATGCGGATACCTTAAAAAGGGCTTATAGAAAATTAGCAAGACAATATCATCCTGATGTTAATAAAGAACCTGGAGCTGAAGATAAATTTAAAGAAATTGGTAAGGCTTATGAAGCTTTAGCCGATCCTGAAACAAGAGCTAGATATGATCAGTTTGGTGAGGCTGGCCTTGGAGGAGCCGCTGGCATGCCTGATATGGGCGATATGGGTGGCTTTGCAGATTTATTTGAAACTTTTTTTAATGGCTTTGGTGGACCAAATCCCCAAGGAGGAAGAACTCAAAGAAGAGGCCCTCAACAAGGTGATGATCTAAGGTATGACCTTAATGTTGACTTTAAAGATGCAATATTTGGTCAACAAAGAGAAATTAAAATTCCTCATCTTGAAACATGTGAAGTCTGTAGGGGAACAGGGGCTAAACAAGGAACTGGACCAAAAACTTGTTCAACTTGTGGGGGAAGTGGACAAGTTAGAAGAGCCACAAGAACTCCTTTTGGTAATTTTACGCAAGTAGCTGAATGTCCTACATGTAATGGAGCTGGTCAGATAATTGCAGATCCGTGTTTAAGTTGCGGCGGTAATGGAGTAAAGCAAGTCAGAAAAAAATTAAGAATTAATATTCCTGCGGGAGTTGATACGGGTACTAAATTAAGAGTTTCCGGAGAGGGAAATGTTGGTTTGAAAGGGGGCCCACCTGGAGATCTTTATGTTTTTATAAAGGTTAAAAATGATTCAAAACTTAAAAGAGATGGTATAACTATTTATTCAGAAATAGATGTGAGTTATTTACAGGCTATTTTAGGAGACACTGTTAAAATTACTACAGTTGATGGGAATGTTAATTTAAAAATTCCAAGTGGTACCCAGCCAAATACAACTCTTTCACTTGAGAATAAAGGGGTACCTAGACTTGGTAATCCTGTTGCTAGAGGAAATCATGAAGTTTTAGTAAAGGTAAAATTGCCAACTCGTATAACTGACGAAGAACGAAAGCTTTTAGAAGGTTTAGCTTCTCAATATTCAGATAAAAATATTAATTCCAGTAGTGGACTTTTTAGTAAATTATTTGGTAAAGAATCCTAATGACTTCTTTAAAGCATTTGGATCTTAAATCTGTTCCATGTCCTTTAAATGTTGTCAAAATCAAATTAGCTTTGGAGAAGTTATCTAAACATGAACATCTTATAGTTGAACTAGATAAAGGTGAACCAGAAGAAATGGTACTAAAGAACTTACAAGAGATGGGATGTTTGTTTAAACAAATTAAAGAAAATGAAAAATTTATAAAAATCAAAATATTGAATGAAAATTAATAAGAAACATTTAGGTTTAGTTACGAAAAAATTTAATGATTATTTTTTAGTTGATTTAAAAAATCAAGAAAATTCTGGAAATAGTGAGAAATTTTTATGTAAGGTGAGGAAGTCTATAAATTTCAATAATCAATTAATTTATGTTGGAGACGAAGTAGTGATTGAAAAAATTGATTTTCAAAGTAAACGCGCATCAATAACAAGTCTAGAAAAAAGAAAAAATCTTTTAGGTAGACCCTCAGTTGCAAATATTTCTAACATATACGTCACTTTTTCCGTTGAAGAACCGGAGTTAAATTTATCTCAAGTTAATAGGTTTTTGATATCAGCAGAATCAATGGGAGTTGAAGTCTCATTAGTTTTGACAAAGTGTGATTTAATTTCTGATAAAAGAAGATCATATCTAATTGATAAATTTGAGAAATGGGGTTACCAAATAATTACTTTAAATTTACAGAAGTCTGATTGTTTTAAAAATTTATTAGCTGAGTTAAAGCAAAAAGAATGTTCGATTTTTATGGGTCCATCCGGAGTTGGTAAAACTACTTTGCTAAATATGATTATTCCAGGTCTTCAAAATAGTACTTCTCCAGTTTCCCATAAAATTAAGAGAGGAAAAAATACTACTCGAAATGTTGAGTTATTTTCTATTTCGAATCAAAGTTACATTGTGGATACTCCTGGATTTAATATGCAACCTCTAGAGGTTGATATTAAGTTGTTACCAAATCTTTATTCAGAAATATATAAACAGGTAATCGAAGAAGGAATTAAGTGTAAATTTCGTAACTGCTTACATTTAAACGATGAGGGATGTAATTTAAATAAATCCTTTGAAAGATATTCTTTTTATAGAGAAATGATTGATTCTTCTAAGAGTCGCTATTATCAAAACCAGGAAGATTAAGATTTAATCCGCCAGTCAAATCGTTCATTCTTTCTTTCATAGTTGTAGTTGATAATTCATGAGCTTTTTGCATAGCTTGTAGAATGTTTTGCTCTATTTGTTCTTTATTTGCATTTAAGATATTTTCTTTGACTTCTACCTTTAAAGGAAGTTGGTTTCCACTAATCCAAACTTTTATCATCTCATCATCACTTGTGCCTTCAATTTCCATATTTTCAAGTTCATCTTGTAATTTTTGAGCATCTTGCTGAATTTGTTTAGCTTTTTTAAAAGCTTCTGTAAGTTGTCCAAAGTTAGGAAGTCCAAAACCCGCCATTTTGTAAAAACGTTTCTTTAGTTAGGATAGTCAAAACCAATCATTCTTACTTCCGGTTGCAAATAAATCCCTTTGTTTTGTAGTACTTTTTGTTGAATTACTGTTATTAATTTATAAATATCTTTTGAACTTGCTGAAGAAGTGTTAATTATAAAATTTGAATGCATTGTAGAAATTTCAGCACCGCCAATTTTAAATCCCTTTAAACCCATATCATCAATTAATTTTGCTGCATAATTTTTTTCAGGATTTTTAAAAACACTACCAAAACTTGGTTGATGATATGGTTGTGTTTCTGTTTTTAATTTAAGGTTATTTTTGGTTGTTTGAATTAATTTTTCTAGATTTCCATTAGGTTCAAAATGTAATCTTGCACTAATAATTGTTAAATCATTTTTTTGAAAAGAGCTAAATCTATACTCAAAATTGATATCTTTTTTTTCAATTTTAAGTTTTTCAAGAGTTTTATTATTAATAACTTTTACGGAAATAAGATTTTTTGCTAGCGATAAATTACCTGTGCCGGCATTCATAAAAATTGCTCCTCCTAATGTTCCTGGAATTCCTACAGCCCATTCCCCTCCTTGCAATCCATTTTTAGCAAGAGAATTAGATAATGTTGGGAGCATTACACCTGCTTCCGCTTCAATAATTCCTGAATATGGTTCTATCTTTAGTGATTTCAATTTTTTTGTACAAACAACTAAGCCTTTTATGAAAATATTATTTATTAAAAGATTTGAACCTGCGCCAATTATTTGACATCTTTGTTTATTTAAATTAGCCCATTTTATTAGATATGAAAGTTCTTCAACGCTTTTCGGCTCAGCAAAATATTCAGCCACTCCTCCCACTTTTATAGTTGTATAACTACTTAAATTACAGTTTTCAGAAAAAATTTTTTTGTTCATAAATTAGTTATTTATTTTAATTATTTTTTCCATTTAAAATTGTCCACAAATTATGACAATCACCAGCTCCCATATTCAAAATTAAATCCCCTTTTTGAGTCAATTCGTAAAAATTCTTTGAAACTTCATAATAATTATTTATGTAACTAACATTTTTATTTTTTTTATAAATCAGATCAGTAATAATTTTCGAAGTAATTTTATCTTCGTTTCTTTCTCCTGCTCCATAAATACTTGTTACATAAATTACATCTGCTTTTGATAATTCTTCAGCGAATTCTTTATTAAATTGCTTTACTCTAGAATATCTATGAGGTTGAAACAAAGCTATCAATCTATTTTGTTGAAATTCATTATTATTTTTTTTCTTAATAAATAATCTTCCCAACTTAATTGTTTCTTTTATTTCTTTTGGGTGATGTGCATAATCATCATATAAACTTCTTTCATCTATTTGGCCTCTAAATTCAAATCTTTTTTTTGGCAATTTCAAATATTTTAAATTTTTCTTAATTTCTATAAAATCTACTCCTATCATTCTGGAAGCTGCTATTGCTGCTGTGATATTGGATAGATTGTGAAGTCCTGGAATTGGAATATTTACATTACTGATAAAATTTCCATTTTCATAATATTTTCCAATTGTATACTTTGAATTAATTTCAGTCGGGATTATTGCATATGCTACGTTTTTAGCCGTAGAATTTGACCACTTATAATTAGAATAAAAATTTTTTCTTGAGGTTTCACAATCAAAATTAAGTAATAATTTTTTAGAGTTTTTAGCGAAACTTTTAAAAGAAGATATGACTTCACTTAAATTAGAAAAGTGATCGCAATGATCAAAATCAATGTTATTGATTATTCCAATATCAGATTTATATTTGTCAATAGTCCCATCAGATTCATCAACTTCAGCTACTAAGTATTTTGTATTTTCTAAATGACAATTAGAGTTGTAAATAGGAATTATGCCTCCAGTTATTGAGGAAGAATTACGTGTACATAACTCAAGTATCGTAGAAAGAAATGTACTAGTTGATGTTTTTCCGTGGCTGCCTGCTATTGCCAATACAGTATAAGTGCGCATTAGCATTGCAAGTATTTCCGAACGATGTTTTATTGGTAAATTTTTTTCTTTGCAATACGAAAATTCTTCATTTTCTGGCTTGATCGCGGAGGTTACAACAAAATTAATTAATCTGTTGGTAAATTTTGAAGTAACAAATTCAATATTTTGTCGAACTTGAGAAGTAAAGATTACTGCACCTAGTTTCTCCAATTTATAAGTTTCATCGTTTTTAACTAAATCAGACCCTGAAACTGAACAACCTTTTTTAAGTAAACCCATTGCTAATGCTGACATTCCAATACCTCCGATCCCAATAAAATGAAAATGACTTTTCAAAAGTAATTTTTTATCCAATGTTTATCTTTTACTTAAATCAAAATAACTTGTAGGTAAAATTTTGCTATTTTTTCTTAAAAAAAAATGTTTTTTTTTCTTGAATTAATACAAAACTAGACTTATTTGCTTAATAAATCAAAAAAACCTTACGTTATTGCACAAAATTCAGTATGATCAGCAACTTAGGTTAATCATTTAGAAATTATTAGTTATGACTTTGCGTGTTGCAATTAACGGCTTTGGCAGAATTGGTCGAAACTTTATGCGTTGTTGGCTTAGTAGAGGGGCTTACACCAATATTGAAGTAGTAGGAATTAACGTTACATCAGATCCTAAGACAAATGCTCATTTATTAAAATATGACTCAGTCCTTGGTCAACTTGATGGTGTTGATATTCAATATACTGATGATACTTTTGTAATTAATAACAAGACAATTAAATGTTTTTCAGATAGAAACCCAATGAATCTCCCTTGGAAAGACTGGGGTGTAGATTTGGTTATTGAATCTACTGGAGTATTTAATACAGACGTAGGTGCAAGTAAGCACTTAGAGGTAGGCGCAAAAAAAGTTATCTTAACTGCGCCTGGTAAAGGCGATGGCGTTGGTACTTATGTAGTTGGTGTTAATGCTGATATATATAAACACAAAGATTACGATATTTTGAGTAATGCTAGTTGTACAACGAACTGTTTAGCTCCTGTAGTCAAAGTTTTAGATCAAACTTTTGGGATAAATAAAGGTTTGATGACTACAATTCATAGTTATACAGGTGATCAAAGAATTTTAGATAACAGTCATAGAGATTTAAGAAGGGCTAGAGCCGCTGCTACAAACATTGTTCCTACTTCTACAGGGGCTGCAAAAGCAGTAGCTCTTGTATACCCAGAAATGAAAGGCAAATTAACTGGGATTGCAATGAGAGTTCCCACTCCTAACGTTTCAGCAGTAGATTTTGTTTTTGAATCTTCTAAATCTGTCACAGCTGAAGAAGTCAATAATGCTCTCAAGGAAGCATCTTTAAGCACTATGAAAGGAATCATTAAGTATGGAGATGAACCATTAGTGTCAAGCGATTATGCAGGTACCAATGAATCATCAATTGTAGATAGTGATCTTACTATGTGTATTGGAGATAACCTTGTAAAGGTGCTTGCATGGTATGACAATGAGTGGGGTTATAGTCAGAGAGTTGTAGATTTAGCAGAGATTGTTGCCAAAAATTGGGAGTAATTAAAAGTGTTTGAAAGGTGTGTTATTAAATAATTTATTTTTATTATTATCTTTAAATTCTATTGATGGTTCACCATCAGTAAAAAAACCAATCTCGTTAATATCTTTATCAAGTTTAGATAAATTTCCTGCCCATTTTTTGGGCAATGAGAAAACTAATTCATAATCTTCTCCTCCAAAAAAATAGTATTCGTCCCATTTATCTCCTTTAGGCCAATCCTTATCTTTAGGTATTTTTTCATAGTTTATGATCGCTTTGCAGTTGCTAGCTATTGCTAAATCTTGTAAGGCTTGAAATAGACCATCACTGCTATCAGTACATCCTATTCTCTTTATATTTTTGTTGGAGCGAGTTTTGAGGAGATTATTGAGAAAATTTGGGTAAACTCTAGGACGACAAAAATGTTCAATAGACTTAATGATTAATCTTTGATTAAGAGAAAATTCATTATCGAAATTAATTTTATTTTGTATCAAAAATCCTAGTTTGCTAAGACCATGAATTCCTGTAGTTAAGATTATATCTCCTGGTTTACATGCGTTTCTTCTTAATTCAAGTTCACCTTGAATTCCAAAGGCCGTAATTGAAATGATTTTTTCACTCCCCTTTGAGCAATCTCCCCCTAGAATCAATCCGCCATATTTTTTTAATGCTTTATTTATTCCTTTGTATACTTCTTCAACCCAAATCCACTCAGTTCTAACAGGTAGAACTAGGCTTATTGTAATACCAATAGTTTTCTTGCTTCCACTAGATAATAAGTCAGAGATGTTACTTACAACTGCTTTCCACCCAAGGTCTTGAGGACAAATACTAGTGTCATTGAAATGAACATTTTCCACTAAAGAATCTGTATTAACAAGTAAATTTTCATTTTTAGTTTTGATTAAAGCGCAATCATCTGACACTTGATTTTTAGGCATAAATTTTCCTAGCCTATTTATTAATTCTTTTTCCCCTATATTTTCTAATATTTCTTTATGCATTTAATTTGAGGTTTTCAATCCCTTCTAAAACATCAATCGAAATTATTGTGTCATCTTTAGTAAGCTCTTCTAATACATCAAATCCATCTACAACGTAACCAAAGGCAGCATTCCTCCCGTCAATTAAATTGCGACCCGCTGGATTTAATTCTGCTTCATATAAAAAGAAGAAAAATTGCGATGAACCATCATCAACTGCGGCATTCGAATGGGACCATCCTAGAGTTCCAAGTGTTGCAAAAGGTAATGTTGGCGTCTCTGTGTAAAGACCTAAATCTTCAAAAGTTTGATTGTAAAAAGTATCTTGTTCATCAGGAATTCTTATTTCTAAGGGAACATGACGTTCTTCGTTTGTTTCAGGATCTATGTAACCAATATCATCGCCAATTGGATCACCTGTTTGCAGTACAAAAAATTCTTCTGCTCTATTGATGGGTAAATCTTTGTAGAAGTTTTTTGAAGATAAATCTATAAATGCTCCTGCTGTAAGTGGGGCGTTAAAGCCATCAACAATTGCTTGCATATCTCCTTTGGAGGTTTTTATATTGACTTTTGCTCTGCCAAGTAATCTTGGCAAATTATCAAATTTCTGGGGAATAGAGTATGGAAATTCTTTTGGTAGAAAATATTCTTCTAATCCACCTATTTTATCTAAAGCATTTCTTCGAGTCGCTATAAAAGAGTATTTATCCTTTGATTTAGAGTAATCTTGAAGGCTATCAAAATTTTCTTTGAGTTCTAAAAATGTTTTTTCAGTAATCTTCTTTTTATCTTTTGGTAATTCTTGAATAATTTTACTTTGGTATTTTTTTAGCAAAGATTGACATTTTGTAACAGTTTTCGTAAGAGCGGGCCATCTTCCTCCTCTTACAAGGTCACTAGTTTCTTCCAATTTGTGTTGAATTTCTTGCAACTCAACTTGCTTGATAGGGAGTGCGTTTCTGAGGATTGCATTAGGGTCTTTTACTGCATTTCCAGTGGGTAAATCAGCTAATACTTGAATAGGTTTTAAAAGAAAAACCTGTAAAATTACAATCGAAAGAATTAAGAAAAGTTTGTTCTGATTTGATAAGAATTTTTGCATAGCACTCTTGCAGGTTTATGATCCTTGGGGGATGTAATACAGGAATGATTTCCAGTAACGATTTTCGCACAGGTACTACCATCGAATTGGATGGACAAGTTTGGCGTGTTGTAGAATTTCTACATGTCAAGCCTGGTAAGGGTTCTGCTTTCGTACGAACAAAATTAAAATCAGTTCAAAGCGGCAACGTTGTTGAAAAAACTTTTCGAGCCGGAGAATCAGTACAGCAGGCTATCCTTGAGAAGTCTAACCTGCAACATACTTATGTGGAGTCTGGCGATTATGTTTTTATGGACATGACAAGTTTTGAAGAGACAAGACTCACTTCTGAACAAATCGGTAAAGGGGCAAAGTATTTGAAAGAGGGAATGGAGGTTAATGTAATTTTCCATAATGGTAAAGTTTTAGAAGTAGAACTTCCAATATCTATTACTTTGAAAGTTACAGAGACTGATCCAGGAGTTAAAGGTGACACTGCTAGTGGGGGCACGAAACCAGCTATTCTAGAAACAGGTGCTCAAGTTATGGTTCCTTTATTTATTTCTGTGGGAGAAATGATTAAAGTTGATACTCGAAATGACACTTATCTTGGACGTGAAAATTAATGGCTATGAAATTAGATCATGATGACTTAGATCGCTTAATAGAGAAAATCTCTACAAGTGATATACAGGAGTTCTCGCTAGAGGGAGAAGATTTTAAACTCGAAATAAAAAGGAATATTGTTGATCAGAATCAAGTTATTAATAATTCAGTTTCTAATACTTCATTTGATAAGCAGACAATTGCAAGTCAAAAAACTATTAATGATAATATCCCTCTTGTTAATGAGCCTGAAGCACCTCAGGTGGCTCCCCCAGGACGTTCTGACCTAACTGAAATTACTTCTCCTATGGTTGGGACATTTTATAGGGCTGCAGCGCCTGATGAGGAGCCATTTGTTGAAGTAGGTAATAACGTTAAGGTTGGTCAAACCATTTGTATTTTAGAAGCAATGAAGTTAATGAATGAAATTGAATCTGAATTTAACGCTGAAATAGTAGAGATTCTCGTTGAAAATGGGACACCAGTTGAATTTGGTCAAGTTTTAATGCGTGTTAAGCAATCTTGAATTGTTAGTCATTTCTATAGCAGCTTTTATAGCTTCAATCATGCTTTGAGATTGAGCAATGCCTTTGCCAGCAATATCAAATCCCGTTCCATGATCAGGAGATGTTCTTATAAAAGGTAAACCGATTGTTGTATTAACTGAGTAATTAAGAGCTATCACTTTCATTGGTATTAAACCTTGATCATGATACATAGCAAGAATGCCATCGTGCTTATCAGCATCTTTTTCATTCCATGCTTTTACGGAAGAATTCCAGCAACTATCTGGTGACAAAGGACCTAATAATTTAATATCTCTATTCTTTTCGTTCCATGCAATTAATGCATCATTGAGCCAATCTTTTTCTTCACTACCCAAAATCCCCTCCTCGCCAGCATGAGGGTTTAATCCCGCTATTTTTAACTTAGGTTTATCAATATAGCTACTACAAAAATCTTTGAAAAGGTCTAATTTTGAATGGATCAAATTTGTAGTTAATTGCTTGGGAACCTCACAAAGAGGTATGTGAGTTGTCGCTAGTAGGGTATTGAATCTCCAACCTGTGATTGGTGATTTTGCTGTGAATAACATTCCAACATTTTTAATTCCACACGATTTTGCTAAAACTTCAGTTTGTCCAGAAAAGTAATGACCTGCCATTGACCATGATTTCTTGCAGATTGGTCCAGTTACAAGTGCTGAATTACGATATTGCTTTACAATTTCAATTGCTTTTGTTAAGTAACAGAAACTTGAATTACCGTAATTTGATTTAGGGTCATTATCTGATGAAGAAATTTCGAGATCATAAATTTTTAGAGAATTTGGATTAGCTAGTTTTTCTAAACCAAGAGCCTTGAGGTGATTATATGTATTTAATAGATTTTTTTTAGAACCTACCAATGTAAAGTCAATATTGTCAGGAATTTCATTGGAACAAAGTGCTTTTAAGATTACTTCGGGTCCAATTCCTGACTCATCTCCGACGCTTATTACTACTTTCAATTCTTTATTAGTATTCTCAAAGTTCATAAAAAGTTTTTAAATTTATTTTTAACTATTTGAAAAGCAATTTTTTAAGCCTATTTTATAGTTTTTATAAATTAGTTTATATCCAAGTTTTTCGCATAAAAGTTTATTCGAAACTCTTCTATTTTCCATCCAAAAAGATTGAGCTATAGGTGATAATTCCTCTTTTGCATCTTCAAATAAAATTGGCTTTGGCATTGTTAGACCAATTAAATCGTAGCAATACTGCATAACTTCAATTTGAGAACAGGGCTCATCATCCGCAATGTTAATAATTTGATAAAACTTTAAGGAATTTTTATTTTGTAATAGATAAATAATTGCATTTGTAATGTCAGCAACATGAACTCTTGAAAAGACCTGATTTTTTTTAGATATAACGCAAATTTTTTTATTTTTTATTGCTTCAAAAGTAGATCTTCCTGGTCCATAAATGCCAGGTAATCTAAAAATTTGTACAGGTAAACCAGATTCAATCCATTTTTTTTCGCAATTTAATCTATTGTGACTTCTTTTTTGAAAAGGATTTGGCTGATCTATTTCAGAAACCCAACCACCATTTGTGTTCCCATATACTCCTGTGGTAGATAAATATCCAATCCATTCAAGGGGTAAATCTTGTAGTTTACTTTGAAGGCTTTCTAATACGGGATCATTTCCATTTTTGTCAGGGGGTATGCAACTTAGTATATGGGTTACTCCATCAAGAATTTTTGCTTCAGGAACCGTACCGTTTTCACTGTTGAAAACAAAACTATTAGGATCTTTGCTTGAAGATCTTGAGCTTGTTAAAACAGTGCAACCGAATTTTTTAATAGTTTTTGCAAAAAAACTGCCGCTGAAACCACACCCTAAGATTAAAAATTTATTTTTATTTCCGAGTAAACTTGCAGGCTTTTTCATGCTAGGTTAAAGTAGTACATATGTATTAAATGATGATGAAAACAGCTCTTAAGACCGAGTTAAAATCAAAAACTTTTTGTGTTAGCAAAAGTTATCCACGTTTTGTAGAGAAAGAAGTAGGTTCACTTAATTTTAAATCCTATCAAAAATTATTTGTCTTTCTTATTGCATTTTCGACAATTTTAATATTCCCAGAATCCCCGAAAGAATTGGAAAATATATGTGAAAATTATAACTCTAGAAAAATATGCAATGTTTGGTAGTCAAGCTGCTTTATATTCTGATTCATTTTTTTCGTAATTTTTACTTTTTATCTTAAAATTCGGGTTAGCCCACTGCAGTAATCTAATAGCTAATCTTAAATCTCCCTCTAACCAAGCTCTTATAGCCATTGCTCTTCGAGGATCATAAAATTTTTGTCGTCTATACCAATACAAAGCATTTTCATCTGATTTATCCCCATTACAAGAAAGACATGCAGGTACACAGTTTTCTGTTGTACTTAAGCCTCCTTGGCTTCGTGGTATTACATGGTCAATAGATTCAGATGGTTTTCCGCAATATATACAACTTTTTCCTGTAAAACGATGAATAGATTTTCGCCATTGTCTAAATCTGAACTTAGGACATAAATCCTCTAAAAACACCGCATCATTAATATGCATTCAGAATATTTAGTTAAATAAATAATGGCTTGAATATTTTAAAAGTCAATAATTCTTCTTGCTTTTTAGCCTAAATTTGCCAGTAAAAATATCTTTTAGTGTGTTTAGATACAAAATAGTATTTATTAAATTTAGCAAAAAGTATTATCTTTCTGAAAACTTAATTAATAACTATATCTATCGAGTGTTTCATCAGTAAATTCTTCAGAAATTTCTTCATTAGTTTCTTCTAATTCTTTTTCTAATTTTTTTCTTTTGTTTTCTCTATCTTTTGCTTCTTTTTCTTTTCTTTTTGCTTCTTTTTCTAAATCTCGTATTAGTTTTCTATTTGGATGAAGATTATCTAAATATTCAACGCAATAACTAAATTTTTCTCTTTCCCTAATAACTGTTTCAGTAATTTGCGCTGCTGCATTTTTAGGTGAAACTTTAAATAATCCGCCTTTTTGTTTTTTTATATACGCATAAGCTGCATCCCAACTACTTTCATGGTCATTTCCGCCGTCTCTCATAGTACAAAATATTTCCGCTCCAAATGCACTTGCATTTACTCTTGGCGTAGTAAGGGTCAGAGGAGCGAAAATTCCCAACGCTAATGGTATTAGTTTTTTCTTCTTAAATCTCTGCATTAGACTTTTATCTTCTATTTAAAAATATCTTTTATTGTGAATATGTCTATAGAAATTTAAGATTTAATCACTCCAAATATATTCAAGCATTTTACAACTAAAGGAAGAATTAAGAGTACAGTGATCAATCTGACAGCGTGTAAAGTTGCTACCGCAGGCCCCACTCCGTATTCAGATCCTACAAGACTCATTCCGCTAATTCCTCCTGGTGCAGCTCCTAGAATTGTTGTAATAATATCTATTTTCAGTAATCTGCTTGTCCACAAACCAATTGCTAATCCAGTAACAACTAAAGTAAAAGTTATTAATATCGCTGGTCTCCATAAATTTTGAATATCAATTAATGAGTCTTTTGTTAATGACGTGCCAATGACTGTTCCAATTCCAATTTCTAAAATTGTTCTTGTCCCGATTGGCCACTCTGCGATTTCGACTTTGCCACTTATGCTAAGTATGCTTGCTCCTATTAAAGCACCAGCCAGAGGAGCCGCAGGAATACCTGTTTTTAAAGCTAAAGCTCCAAAAATACAACCTGCAAAAAGGTAATAGATTAGATTTATGTTAGGCATAAATTTAAAGGATGTTTGAACACAATATTAGAAACAATTTTTTTTGTTTAAGTTTATAGTCAAAAAAAATTTTTAGTTTCCTCTCATAATGTCCCCTTTTGTTGGCATAATATTACTTAAAGCATGAATTTTTTATGTCTTCACAAATTTCATACAAAGATAATAAAAACCGCATAAAGAAAAAATTATCTTTTTTTGAGGGTGGCCACCAGCTCGAAAAATTAGAGTTTGCTCTTGCAATAGCTCAAACAAAAGGCGATGAAAAAAAATCAATCGTTCTTAGAAAAAAGATTGTTGAATTAGGTGGAAATATTGAAGAGCCAGGTACTTAACTTAATTTTCCTCTAGATATTTTGATACAGTAACTAATGCTTCACCAGCTTGCTCGGCAGTAATTTTACCGAGTTTGAGTAGTGTGTTACTTATAGCAGAAACTACAGTAATAATATCTCTATCATTTACATAACCTAAATGTCCGACTCTAAATATTTTTCCCTTCAGATGATCTTGGCCACCCGCAAGTAAAATATCAAAATTATTCTTTATTGTTTTTCTAAATTCTTCAGCATCAATTCCTTCAGTCTTTATTGCAGTGATTGAAGGACTTAAATATTTTTCATCAGCAAATAATTTTAGATTTAAAGCCTTTACTGCATTGCTCATCGCAAATTTGTGTTTATTGTGTCTTAGGAAAATGTTATTTAAGCCCTCTTCTCGCATCATTTTTAAAGCTTCATCTAAAGCAAAAACTAAATTAACTGCTGGGGTGTATGGATTACTGTTAGTCAAAAGACTTTTTCTGTAGGATTTTAAATTTAAATAAAATTTTGGTAAATTAGATTTTTCTGCAGCTTCCCATGCTTTTTGGCTCATCGATATAAAGCTAAGCCCAGGAGGTATCATATATCCCTTTTGTGAGCCTGATGCAACAATATCTAATTTCCATTCATCAACTGGTACATTACAGGCTCCAAGACTTGTAACGCAGTCAACAATTGATAAAGCTGTGCCGTGTGCACGAATATATGAACTAATAGTTTCTAAATCATTAATTACACCTGTAGAGGTTTCGGAATGAGTTAAAATGACCGCCTTTATTTCTTTTTGTTTATCTTCCTCTAATACCTTTTTGAATTCTTCTGGATCAAGTGGAGTTCCCCATGCGGAATCAATTTTTATTACTTTCAGACCAAATTCTTGAGCAACTTTTACCCATCTTTCGCCAAATTTTCCATTTTCTCCACAAATTACTTTATCTCCTCTACTTAAGGTATTTATTATTCCAGCTTCCATGGCGGCAGTTCCACTACCAGTGATTGTTAGAACATCATTTTGAGTTTGATGAAGCCACTTTAAATTTTTAGTAGTACTCTCTACGAGATCTTGAAATTCTTTACTTCGATGGCCTATTGGATGCTTACTTAATGCTTGTAAAACTTTTTCTGGAACTGGTGTAGGTCCAGGAATCATCAATGATAATTTTTGTTGTATGGCCACTTTTTATTAAATAGGTCATTCTTAGATTAGTTCTCATTATATATTTTTCAATTACTTGATTTGAAAAAAGGATTTTCTTTACCTATGTGGGTTGCTGGAGCTGCTAGGTCAGCATTAAATAAACTAGTAGGGTTACCATTTAAGAATTATGAACTAATAAAAATTCCTAATAAAAAAAAAGAAATAAAAATTGAGATTCATTCTGTTGGTCTATTTAAAGATGACTCGCATGCATTAGGAATCACCTTTGCAAAGTCTGGCTTAGATCTTGATATTACACAAAATTTAGAGATATGGACAATAGCCTCTTTAGAAAAAATTTCTTTTAATAATCCTGTTCAAACAATCCCAATAAATATTATTGCAGGATCTGGTGTAGGCATAAAAGAAGATACAGCAGAGATATGCATTTCTAATTTTGCTAAAGAAGTTTTATATGAAAATTTATTAGATAATATTCCTGCCGGCTTTATTTTGAAATTAGAAATTATTTTCCCAAAGGGGGCGTTTTTAGCAGAAAGAACTAGTAATAAGTCATTTGGTATTGTTAACGGATTATCTGTAATTGGTACTTCTGCTGAGACTTATTCGAGTGCTTCACCTGATCAATTAGAAGAGGCAAAAAAAAATCTTGCAAAGTTAATTCAAAATGATTTTAAAGGGAAAGTTTTATTTGTTATTGGTGAAAATGGGTTAAATTTGGCCAAAACTTATAGTGTTAATTTGCCAATTATCAAAATTGGAAATTGGATAGGACCGTTATTAGTCGATGCTGCAATAAAAAAAGTTAAAACTGTAATTCTTTTTGGTTATCATGGGAAATTAATTAAATTAGCAGGCGGTATTTTTCATACACATAATCATTTGGCTGATGCAAGAATTGAGATTCTTGTTTATTTAGCCGTTCAAGAAAAGTTACCACCTGAAATAATAGTTGAATTATCTCAGTTAGATAATCTTGAGAATGCATTACAACTTCTTGAAAAATTTAATAAATCTTTAGCTGATAAATTATTCAAGAATTTATCAAATACGATCGAAAAGCGTTCTTTCACTTATGTTAATAGGTATGTAAAAACCGATATGGAAATTGCATCAATCATTTTTGATAGAAAAAGGAAAATTAGATGGGCTGGAATTAATGGCAATAATTATATTTCTTATTTTCAATGAGATTAATTTATGATTCATTATGCTTTTGTAAATAAATTGAGTTAACTTTTATACATGAGACAAAAAATTTTAAAAAAAGAACGGGATCCTTCAATATTAATTTTAGATTTCGGATCTCAATATTCTGAATTGATTGCGAGAAGAATTAGAGAAACTAATGTTTTTTCTCTTGTAGTAAGTAATTACATTTCAATTGAGGAAATTAAAAATATTAATCCTAAAGGGATTATTTTGAGTGGAGGCCCAAACTCTGTATATGAACAAAATGCTCCTAAATGTGATTCAAAAATTTTTAATTTAGGAATTCCTATTCTTGGTATATGCTATGGAATGCAATTAATGGTCAAAGAACTTGGAGGATCTGTTATTTCAGCAACCAAAAGAGCTGAATATGGTAGAGCACCAATCAATATAGACCAAGAATCTGACCTCCTTTCTGATGTAAAAGATAAATCCATTATGTGGATGAGTCATGGCGATTCTATTAATTTCTTACCTGATGGATTTCATAAAATTGCTCATACAGAGAATACTCTCCATGCAGTAATTTCAAATGATGTAAATAAATTATTTGGCGTACAATTTCATCCTGAAGTAATTCATTCAGAGTTTGGGATGACGGTAATTAAAAATTTTGTTTATAAAATTTCTTGTTGTGTGGCTGATTGGACAACCGAAACCTACATAGAGGAAACTATTCCTAGAATAAGAGAGCAAGTTGGCACTAAAAAAGTTTTGCTAGCCTTGTCTGGAGGAGTTGATTCCTCAACTCTTGCTTTTCTTCTCAATAAAGCTATTGGTAATCAACTGACATGCATGTTTATAGACCAAGGTTTTATGAGAAAAGGTGAACCAGAATTTTTAATGAATTTTTTTGACAAGAAATTTCACATAAAAGTTGAATATATTAATGCAAGGGAAAGGTTTATTGCCAAATTAAAAGGTATTACAGATCCTGAACAAAAAAGAAAAATTATAGGTGAAGAATTTATTAGAGTATTTGAGGAAGAAAGCAATAGATTAGGACCTTTTCAGTATTTAGCCCAAGGGACTCTTTATCCTGATGTTATTGAAAGTGCTGGCACTAATATTGATCCTAAGACTGGTGAAAGAATAGCTGTAAAAATAAAGAGTCATCATAACGTGGGTGGATTGCCAAAAGATTTACAATTTAAATTAGTTGAGCCATTAAGAAAACTTTTTAAGGATGAAGTCCGAAAAGTAGGAGCTGCTTTAGGTTTGCCGGATGAAATTATAAAAAGGCATCCATTTCCAGGCCCTGGCTTAGCTATAAGAATTTTGGGAGAGGTAAATAATGAAAAACTTGATTGTTTAAGAGATGCAGATTGGATAGTAAGAGATGAAATTAAAAAAGCAGGTCTTTACAATGATATTTGGCAAGCTTTTGCAGTATTGCTACCTGTTAAAACCGTGGGAGTTATGGGAGATAAGAGGACTTATGCATGGCCAATAGTTTTACGTTGTGTATCAAGTGAGGATGGTATGACAGCGGATTGGTCAAAAATTCCTTTTAAGATTTTGGAGAGGATTGCAAATAGAATCGTAAACGAAGTAGATTCAGTTAATAGAGTTGTTTATGATATAACAAGCAAACCTCCTGGAACTATTGAGTGGGAATAATCCCAAATCAATTTTGTCAGTTAGACGCATGGTTTAAGGGGTTTATAAAGTAGATTTAAGGTGCAATTTTACTGAGGTTTAGCAACCTATATTTGTCACAGGCTTGTCACGATACTTTGGCACTTTCTCTGTTGAGAAATCGTAGAGTAAAGTATTTATCTACATTGGTCTATGGGAATTTTTAGTTTAATTTTTTTATATACAATTGATGATTTGGAGTTTGAAAAATTGCACTTCTTAAAGCAAAAATATTAGTAAAAGAATCAATAGCAATTTTAGGATTAGTCAGTAAGTTATTAGAATTAGGCATTTTCCAAAGATAATCATCAAAACCCATTATCCCATTAATTTTTAATAATTCGAAAGATAGTATTGCGTCACTTAAAACATCTGATGCCATGTGTGAACCATCAATATAAATAAAATCAAAATAACCCGATTTTTTACTTGTTATTAGATTACTTAAGGCATTTATTGATTTTGCTTTATGTGTAATTAGTTCAATTGACTTTTTTGATTTTTTTATGGCAAGTGAAGTGTTTTTTTTAAATCTTTCTTCAACTAATTGCATGTTGATTTTTATCTCTTTATGTTCAATACCTCCATCCCAGGTATCAATTGCATTTATTTCAAAAGCATCATGATGGCGAGATAATGTATCAATCAGATAACATGTTGATGCACCTTCATAAGAACCTATTTCAAGTATTTTTTCTGGTTTACTTTGATTGATGATTTGTGACCATAGTGGTTTTGCTGTTTTCTCAAACCACTGATTTGTAAACTCGTAATTATTCAATTTTTCTTAGATATTTTATTTTTAGAATTATATTATATTTCTGAAAAGTTTAAAAAATAATGCCATCTTCTACGAATTCTCTACAATTAAATCATCAAATATGCTCCATTTACATAATGATAGGAATAAGTAGGTTTGTCATGCAAAATCCAATTCTTTTGTAGTGCTGGATTAGATCAATGGAACTATTGAGTGAGAGTAATTTAACAAATTTTCTACTAAATTTAATACTTTTTTACTTAAGAAATATTTTTAAATGAGATATTTATTCTAATGAACGAGATTATTAAATTAAGTAGATCTACTGTCGAGAAATATATTAGTTGTCCAAGATGTTGTGTACTTGATAAAAAATATAAAATAAAACCACCATCATTACCATTTACTCTAAACATCGCTGTAGATAATTTGTGTAAAAATGAATTTGATTATTACAGAAAAATTCAAGAGCCTCATCCACTATTTATTGAATATAATATTGATGCTGTTCCTTTTAAACACAAAGATTTAGAACGTTGGAGAAGTAATTTTCAAGGTATAAGATATAAGTCAATTGAAAATTACTATGATTTTGGCGGAGCTGTAGATGATATTTGGCAGAAAAAAAATGGCGATCTTATTATCGTTGATGTAAAAGCAACATCTAGAAACAATTTTGATTGGTCTGAGACTTTTAATAAATACGAATATGCAAAAGCTTATAAGAGACAATTAGAAATGTATCAGTGGCTATTTAAAAAAAACGGTTTTCAAGTAGCTAAAGAAGCTTATCTTTTATATTTCAATGGAAAGAAAAATGAAGAGTTATTTAATAATCAATTAAATTTTGATGTACATTTAATTAAATTAGATTGTTCTACTTCATGGGTAGAAAATAAGGTAATTGATACGGTTAATTTATTACGTTCGGATGTTTTTCCAAAACCTTCCTTGAATTGCGAATACTGTAATTATTTAAAGAAGCGTTGGCATTTATCAAAAACTTAATGTTCATGGGATAATTTTTTTAGATTTCTGGAAAAATAGTAAATAAAAGATAATCTTTAGTTAGATTATTAATTTAGACCTTTGATAAAATCAAAAAATTCAGAAAGAAAGATAACTAATCATCTTCAACAAGATGTAGTCAAAGTATCTGGTAAAACAATTTTTATTAATCCTTTTTTATATTGGCGAAGATTTGATGAAAATACTAACAGATGGCTTAGAGAACCTGGTCAAATGTCAGAGGATCAAATTTCACCAAACAGAAACCGTTTTTATCCAGAAATAGAGTGGGCTGATTTAAGTCATGAGCAAAAGCTCATAAAAGATGCAACTGTCGAGATGTTTTTAAAAACACTTGAATTGATAAGTACATTTCATCCTTATCTTAGTTCCGGACAATTATTAGAAGTGGAGAGAAAAATGGCGATTATAAAAAAGATTCCTTTCGAAAAGTGGGTAACAAAATCTTTCGCCAAAAAAGCGAGATTATTAGAAAATGAAAAAAGAAAATTTCAAAGGGAAAGATTTTTTAGTAGTTGGAGGGAATGGTTTAGCCTTGAAAATACTCAAAAAGCAATTATGCCGTTAATCGTCACAATATTTATTTTTTCATTTGTTGGATGGTCTTTAGGGATATCAAAGAATAGTTGTAATCCTTATTTTGAACAAAATATAGATAAATTAGATTAATTTGCTTTTGATATTTTTTCAGTATCTAAGTTAATAAAATTTTGAAAAAATAAATTTCTTATCTAAGATTAAAACAACTGGTACAAATGCTTTAAAAAAAGTAAAAATCTTATGAGTGGAAATTTGAATTCAAATAATATTGAAAAGGATGAGTTTGATTTGAATACTGAAGTTAGTGATTATGAAGATTTAATCACAAAACTTAAAGAGATAAAATCAACTATTGCTTTATTGGAAAAAACAATATTTAGATAAATTTTATATTTTTGATAAAAATAAATCCTAATAAAAAACCTTTTGCATTAAATAGACAACCTTTAGTCTTACTTATTTTTTCTTCTGTTTCGTTTTTATTGATACTATTTAGGTTAATTTTTTTACAACTTTTTAATTATGAATCTTTTAAGAAGATGTCAGATGAGAATAGGATCAGACTTATTGATTCACAGCCAATACGTGGAAGAATTTTAGATAAAAATGGTTATGTTTTAGCAGATAGTAGAGTGAAATATTCTTTAATAATAAAGCCTCAATTTGTTAAAAAAAAAAATTGGGAAAAACATAAATCAAGAATTTCTAACTTGTTCAATATTGATAGTAATGTACTTCAAAAAAAATATTCTGATGGTCTAAAAAATAAAAAACTTTCAGCAACTATTCTTGATGATTTAAATGTAGATCAAATAATAAAGTTCAAGGAAAACGAAGGCAATTTGATTAGTTTTGAAATAGCTACCAAATTAATTAGAAATTATCCTTATAAATCACTTGCTGCTCATGTAATTGGTTATACTCAGCCAATTACCGAATCAGAATATAAATTCTTATCCAAGAAGGGTTATAAATTAAATGACTTAATAGGAAGAACAGGTATTGAATATGTTTACGAAGATTTTATAAGAGGTGAATGGGGCGGAGAAATGGTTGAAGTAAATTCATTAGGACAATTTCAAAGATCATTAGGTATAAGACCTTCAGTACAAGGTAATGATATTGAACTAACAATCGACCTCAATTTGCAATTAGTTGCTGAGGAAGTTCTTAAAGACAAAAAAGCTGGAGCGATAATAGTTATGGATCCAAGAGATGGTGCAATAAGAGCGATGGTAAGTAGGCCTAATTTTGATTTGAATTTTTTTTCAAAAGATTTTAAATCTGAAAAAGAATATAATGATATATTTAATTCTCCTGAAAAACCTCTTTTTAATAGAGCATTAAATGCTTATGATCCTGGGAGTGTGTGGAAAATTGTAACTGCTTTAGCGGGCTTAGAAAGTGGAAAATTTCCTAGAAATACCATGTTAGATACGAAACCATGTATAACTTATGGGAGTCAATGTTTTAGAGAGCACAATGATTTAGGCTTTGGGGTAATAGGTTACGAAGATGCTTTAAGAGTTTCTAGTAATACATTTTTTTATCAAGTAGGTTATGGAGTAGGAGTTGATGAAATTCATAAGGTTTCCCGAAAGCTTGGTTTTAATTCTTTATCTGGAATTGAAATTTCTGAACAAGAAAATATAGGATTAGTAGCTAGTAGTAAATGGGCTAAAGAAGGTAGAGGATGGGGGCAACCCGGAAGAACCCCTTGGGTTCCAGAAGATATTGCAAGTATGTCTATTGGACAATTTGTTGTTCAAGTAACTCCGATTCAAATAGCTAGAGCATATGCTGTAATTGCAAATGGAGGTTATCTAGTTACTCCCTATTTGGTTAAAAAAGATGAAGAAAATCTTTCGGATAAAAAACTTATTAAAGTCGATATTGATTCAAAAAATATTCAGTTGATAAAAAGTGGTCTCAGGAAAGTAGTAGAGTCTGGCACAGGAGTATCAATTAATTATGGAGTTTCAAATTTACCTCCAGTGTCAGGTAAAACAGGAACTGCTGAAGATGGTGAAGGTGGTTTAGATCACGCTTGGTTCGTTTGCTTTGCTCCTTCGGAAAAGAGTGAGTTGCTTGTAGTCGCCTTTGCACAAAATACTCCTGGGGGAGGTTCTGTACATGCGCTTCCAATGGCTAAACAAATATTAAAAGTTTGGAATGAAAAAAATTGACAAGAATTTTTTGTTTTAAAGTTTATGTTTTTAATTTTTTCATTTGTAAAAGTCTTTGAATAATATCTTCAATAGTTTTTGTATCTATAGGTTTGCTATATGAGGATAAAAGTTGTCTCCCTAATACTTGACTTCCTAAATGGACTAGTTGGATGCGTAATGATGTCAGCAGTTCTAATCCTATGCCACCAGAGAATGTTGCAATTGCAATTGGTTGACCATTAAATAAATTCCTGAAGTCATCGCCCGAAATAGAGAGCCATGCTATGAAGTTGGAGAGAATGGGAGGTATAGATCCATTATATTCAGGCGCACAAATCACCCACCTTTCAATGTTAAAAAGCTTTTTTTTTAATTCTTTTATTTCATTTGGAATATTTTCTTTGCTGTGAAATCTTGGATTAAATAATGGAATATTAAGAGTGGTAAGATCTAAAATTTCAGTGCTTATTTTAAGTTCATTACTTTTTTCAAGAAATTTTTCAGAAAGTTCTAGATTTTTACCACAACTAGCCGTAATGATTATTAGATCTTTTGTTTCAGTCATAAATTAGATAAATAAATTTAATAGTTAGCACCTGTTTTGCGGTGATGAACTGCCGTTAGACTATCGGATTTTAGTATATTACCGTGTTGTACTTCGGCGTAAATTACCCAATGATCCCCACATTCCATTCTTTCTTTGACAGAAGCATCTAACCATGCGAGCGATTCAGGAATGATTATCTGCTCATTAGGAGTTAATTCAATATTTATTCCTTCAAATCTATCTTCTCCAGGTGCAAAGGGCTTGGTGAATCTTTTCAAAGGTTCTTTAAAATCTTTTTCACTAAGAATATTTAATGCGAATGAATCTCCTATTTGCAGAAGAGACTCTACCGATCTATCTTTTGCTACTGCAATACTTAACCCGGGCGGAGAAAAACTTGCTTGACTAACCCAAGATGCAAGCATAGCTCCTTTAATATTATTCTCATCTTTGCCTTTAGAGGCTGTAAGGACACAAAGAGAACCAATTACTCTTCCAAGAGCTTGTAGCTTTGGATCAGTTTTGCTTGTAATCATTCCTGTATCTGATTTTCTGGGTTTTTTCTTTGCTTTTTTTATGATTTTTCTTCCAAAGTGAGTTCCTATTTCTTCTAACTCTTTAATCTTTGGTTTATTTGGACTGAATTTAATCCTTATAGGGTCAAAACTAAACTTAAAACCACCGTCTTTTAATTTTGTTTCAAGTAAATCTATAGCTTCGCCGCTCCAGCCAAAACTCCCAAAAATTCCCACTGGCTTATCTCTATTACCCTCTGCTAACAATGATCCTAGTGCACTAACTATTGGAGTTGGGGCGTGCCCACCCAATGTTGGTGAGCCTATTAAATATCCATCAGCATTTTGGATAGATTTTACAAGTACATCATTAGGTGTAAATTCACAATTAATACTTTCAACTTCTACAGAAGTTCTATTTATCCCTTTAGCCAATGCATCACCTATTGAGGCTGTATTTCCATATGCACTTGCATATATCAGGGCGATCTTAGGATTATTTGTTGAGAGATTCTCTCCCCATCTAATATAGTCATTTAAAAAGCTTTTTAAGCTGTATTCGATCGCGGGACCATGTAATGGTGCAATAGTTTTAATGTCATAATCTGAAATTTTTTCAGTTATTGATACTACTTGATTAGACATTGGTGCCATCAAGCAATCATAAAAATGTTTCCTATCAATTTCTGTACTAACTCGATTCGTTTCAGACCAATATTTAGTTGCAATGTGTGCAGAGAAAATTTTTTCACTAAGAAGTATTTCTTGATTACGTTCATAAATTATCAGGCCACCAGGCCAACGTGCTGTTGGTATAGGAATTAACTCAAGTGAAATGTTATCTAATTCTAAATTATGTTCTTTTTTGATTATGTTTATTTCAGGTAATTGAATTTCAATAAAGTTTTCTAAGGTAGGATTTCTTTGATTCCAAAGTTCGCTAATAAGTTTATAACCTGGATTAGAGCAAGTAATAGTTGTGTTTTGAAATTGGGTACTTATATTTTTTATAGTTTCAATAATTTGGGGATTAATATGACCAGAAATGAAGTTGATTTTATCTAATTTAAATTGATCGCAAAACCTGGAAATTACTTTATTAAAGGTATTTAAATATTGTTTTTCAGGTGGATGAATAATAAAAAGTTCCTCATGACTTCTAATAAAAAAAGTATTAAAAGAGGTGCCTTTTTCAAGGTTAAATTCAAGTTCAAATCTTTCTTTATTTTGGTCTAAGAATCTTACACAAGAAAAATTTTCAGTAATTTCAAATTCTGATAAATTTTGATTTTCTGCAACTAAGCCTATATTAATATCTGACATTTCAAAGACTTATTTTCTAATAGTGGGTTGCAACTTTCCAGTCCACCACAGGGTCTGTAGAGACTTTCAACACTTTTTCAATTTTATTAGCGACTTCTGGTATCACTTACCCTAACAAAATTACCAACATTCTAACATTTCAAAATCATAGTAATGACTAAACATCTAATCAATTATGGAGGATTATTTTATGAGGATATTCAATGTATCTGCACTTATTGAGGGTTATCGTATAACTGAAGAAGTTATGGCAGTATCACTTCATCACGCTATCAAGATCATGCAGGCAAAATATGGTTCAGCAGCAAGAAACATATATGTTCTCAACTAAATCTGTAAAAGATGAGGACATAAATAATAGTAGGTAAATCATGGACAAAAAAGACTCGCTCCGCCTAGAAGTGAGTCTTTTTTTTGTGCTTACTCTTCATCAGGATCTATAGTTATCCATCCAGATTTATGCTTCGGACTTAGTTCCTCAACTACTACCGTTTTCTTCACTACACTCATCCATTCAAAGTGCATATTATGCCATCTCTTTCGTTGAGTTTTATTCAGTTTGCCTTGAGATTTCTCCTCCAGAACCACAATCTTCACCTTCACTTGATCTCGTTCAACCTTTAGATCAAAGTTCCTTTTCAGCATTGCTATGAACTGATTTCTTGCATATGCATTAGAAGGTTCTCGCTTTTGCGTTTCCCACCTTCGGATTTTTGCAACGTATGCTAGGTCATCTTGCTTGATGAATGAGCATGTATATTCTCGATTAGATACGACTTCTTCCATGCCTTACCTCGTCAACTTTCTTCATAAATTCGGCATATGATATCGTGTTTTCCTCTTCGTAATAAAGATGATTACCTCCAACGTGGATTTCGTTGGGCGATGTATTGGGAGCGTCATCATCACCCATTGTGGATACATTTATAGGTGTTCTATCAACAGTCTTGCTGTTGAGTTTATTTTTGGTTTTTTTCTTTTTTTTCATTTTTTCGTAATCATCTAAAAATACTTTTGTGTAGGTCACTCCTTCCTTCGCTTTGGAATCGCCATACAAATATGCAAACCACTTATCAGCAAATGCTGTGTCATGTTTTTTACCTGTTGGTTTTTGGAAGTATCTGCTCATAGAACTTTCCTTCCAAATGAATTTTTCATCTTATTATGAGTCTCTAGAATCAATTGATCCAAGACCTCAGACTCTTTCATAAAATGTTTTCTTGCTATCGCTCTCAGTCGATCTCTTGATGCAGTTGAGATATAAACCTGTGATGATGACATTCAAACTCCTAATAATTGTCGGTTACGTTGTTTAGATTCATATGCTTCATATTCTTTCTTGATTATCTGAAAGACAGTATCAGTCATTGATAAATTCTTTTCCAACATCAAGACTTCTAATTTTTCAATCATGTGTTGATTTCGTCTGGCAACGTACAGACATAATCTTTGCTGGTTAGTTTTTTGCATTGAGGAATTTTTATAAAATTTGCAGTAAATCTTGGAAAATTTAGGCAACACATATATTAGAGTTCTTTTCATCAAAGACTTCTAGAAACTGATCTTTGCAGAAGATCTGCTTAGTGCAGTAGTGCAAAGCACCCTTCCATCCTTTTTCACCTGTATCCTTGAAAACCCTTCGGTCATCTATACGGTCAACTTGGATAGCATCATCTCCATTAGCAATAAATGAAGGACATCTATCCCTAATTACAAACTCAAGAGTTTCAGCAAGTAGTAACTCCTGATTCTCTTCCTCTAATAGGTAGGAAGGTGGTTTACCTCCAAAATCCCAATACATTGTTGACCATAACTTTCTTATCCTTTTATTAGGTTTATCTAAGATTGAAGGACATAGAGTCAGAACTAAATGGGTACCGTAAGCACCATCTTTTAGTGTCATCTCTTTGTCATAGGAATACTTGTTACTAATAGTGTTTAGGACTATTTGACTACCCTCTGGTACAAGTTTCTTATTACCTTTTTCAATAAAGTATCCTTTGCAGATTACATTCATTTCATAAGGGTCAAATGTGTCTTGGATTACATCATTTAGACGTTTATGGATTTTCAAGAGTTGATCTCTTGAGTAGTCCTGTAGGTAACTTATGCTAATAAACCAGTTAGGTTCGTATGTGCTGAAGTCAGTCTCTGTTATGAGGAAGTTCCTGATCTCGGCAAGATCTTTTTTGGATTGAGTAAACATGGATCATAGTTGGTTTTTCTAGTCAGTCCTCCTTCCTACCACCCACCTGTGGAATCAGTTGAAGGAATATGTAAGTCAATACCAAGCGTTTGAAGATCAGAACCCAAAGCATCATCTAAATGCAAATCTAGTATCTTCGCTTGTATGACTATTCGATATATATTTATAAAAATTGAAACTTCACTCGATATTTGAACGCCTTAGAGAGCAAACCTATGTTTTTTTATACATTTATAAAAAACAGCGTGATTCTTCCGCCTTGTGCGTATCTATTGCAAATACAAGGTTATTTGGAATATTAGTTAGATTTGGAAGATTAGTTGGATTCGGAATATTAGTGAGTTCTGAACGGTCATAAACCATCTGAACTATATGATTATTATAGTAAATATCTACTGTCTTGTCAACCCAAAGTCTTTGGTATCACTGTCTTATTATAACTTTGTTCTTTATATCATAAGTCGGTTATCTTATTATAATTTGCTTATTTTCTGAACTTTACTATCAAATTATCTTGATTCTTGGCAGCATTACATATCTGTTCTTGCTTCATCTCTGGGATTAGGTGTGAGTAGTGGTCATCAATATATTGTGTACCTGTGCCTACCTGTCTTCCTATCGTATGATGATCAGTTCCTTCCATAATTTGTTGAGTGACATAATAGTGTCTCGCTGAATAGGGAGTGATATTCATGTTTTTCAGATTTAGTGGGCAGTTCTTATCTTCTGTTGCACCCTTCAATACTGCTTTGAGTCTGTCACCCATTGCTTTCTGAGTCTGTTGGATATTGTTCTCTATCCCAGACTTAGTCAACTTCAAGAAGACAAACTCATCACTATATGGTTCAACATGATGACCTAACCTTTCATACCAAAACTTTATTCTGTCTAGTTGCTTTCCTATAGGTGCTACAGCATGTCTTGTTTTACCTGTTTTAGACCTTGTTGCATCTATGGTAATCACCATATTTTCTTGACCACCTTTGATGGTCTCTCTTACTGGTCTTATCTCGCTCCACCTAGTACCTAAAAGTTCAGCAGGTCTTACCCCTGTAAGATTATGAATAGTAAAGGTAAGGTTGAAGATCCGTCTTTTGATATATTCATGAGTTGTTATCTCTGCAGATTCATCAGCATATTTTTCCCTCATCCACTTATATAAGAGTGACATCTCACTGTGTTGTAAGACATCTCTGTTGGAACATTGATTCCTACTCTTTTTCAGAGTAGTGAACTTTGGTAATTCGTTAGCGGTTATGTATCCACCATCAATTCCAACCTTGTGATACATCCTCTTGGCAGCACCAACAATTTGATTGATAGTAGTATTACTTCTGTTCTTTCTATCCCCTAATCTCTTACCAGTTGTAATCTTTCGATTCTTTATCCATATTGCAAAATCTAATCCTAACTCTGGTGGGATATTTTCTATGTTTGCCTTGCCATATCCTTTCTCATCAATGTAATCCATCCAATGCTTCAATCTGTTTTCTATAACATTGAGTGACCTTGCTGTGATTCCTTCTTGGGGGTTAGGACTGACTTCTCCCCTTCTTTTTTGTATGTACAATGCCACTAATTCTTTAGTTGTTATTGAGTCTGTACTTAGATAGACAGCACCTCTGGTGGTGAATGTCATATACATGTCTCTTGCCAGTGTCAGTGCGGTTGCTTTATCTACAGTCTTCAAACTTCTTATGATCGGTTTTTTGCGTTTCCTATCCCATATCCTTACACTCCAAGTCTTTATCTTAGTATTCCTTCCATCTTGAAAAATCTTGCAATCAGTGGTGTAGTCAAACACCATGGTTTGATTCTTGGTGACACTATTTTCTTTCCCTTGTGCAATTTGCTGTGCGAGTATATCTGCCTTCTTCTTCTCTTCTAATGCTTTTCTTGTGCCTCGCAGAATATCTTCAGGACTGATGCCAAGATCCTTGTATTCTTTCATCAACTTCAAATATTCTTCTAAATTCTCTAATGCATCATCCATGAAAAACTATAAAAGCAGTGGGGGGTCAACGTTCAATTATTCCTCAACTATGGTGAATAATTTTCCCTGTCCGTTACTTACATTATAGCAACTTTCAACACTATTTCAACACTATTGTATGCAGTTATAACTGTGTTATAATAAAACTATTACTGGGTTTTCTAGGAATGATCTGGAAAAGTAGAATCTAGTAGTGATTAGCAACTTTTCTGTGATGAACTGCTGTCTTACATGATAAGTCAGAAACATTACCATTTTCAACAATTCCGTAAATTATCCAATGGTCTGGAGTCTCTAGTCTTGAACTGACTTTACAATCTAAAAAGGCGAGTGAATCTGAGAGAACAGGTCCTCCTTCAGCGATGTTGCTAATTACATCTACATCCGCAAATCTATCAGCTCCAGGGGCAAATCTTTTTAAAAAGTGTCTGAACATTTTTTGATAGTTATCTTCTCTCAAGATATTCACAACAAAACCTTTACCAACTTGCATATATGATTCAATAGCTCTATCTTTTGCTACTGCAACTGTAATACCTGGTGGTGAAAAGCTTGCTTGACTAACCCAACTTGCGACCATTGCACTTTGTCTAAATGTCGAACCTTCCCCTTGACTAGCTGTTACTACATATAATCCTCCACTTAATCTACCTAACGCTTTATCTAAATTTGAATCAAGGCTCTTCATAGAGGCAATATTCTTCTTTTTATTGATCAATTGACCCAAATCAGTTCCAGCTTCTTCGAATTGTTGATAAACAATCGGATCTGGAATATTTTTAACTCTTAAGGGAGAGAAAGCTTCTTTTTGACCAAGTTCTCTTAATTTATTTGCTAAGGAATCTATAGGTTCATCATTTCCACCAAATGAATCATAAACTGCTGTGAATTGTTTTGGCTTTAGTGCTGCAAATAAAGTACCGAGAGATTCTTTTAATTCATTATCTGAGTCTACAGGCCATGTGGGAACGACTACTGCTTTTGATTCGGAAATCAAACTTGTTAATTCTTGCGGGTCAGAAGATCTTAAATCTATTAATTGAACCTGTGCATCTGCTTTACTTATTCCATGAGATATCGCTTGACTGAGTCGATCACAATAACCATAGTCGCTTATGTAGCAGACTGACACAAAATCATTGCCTTTGCTTTTATTGCTACTCCATTCTAGATATTTTCCTTTCCAAAAATTGACCTGATTATGGAGCAAAGGGCCATGACCAACAGCTATTGTTTTTAATTCAGGTAGTTTATCTATTCTTTTAATTGCCTGCATAACGCTTCTAGCGTTTGGACCCATGAGGCAATCGTAATAAAAACGGAAATCATCGTATATTTCTTTTTGATCAGTGTCAAAAAATTCGTCAGAACAATAATGGAGTCCAAAAGCATCGCATGTATAGAGAACATTTGTGCTGTGATCATATGAAAATATGGTATCTGGCCAATGCAAATTTGGTGCACTTATAAATTCAATATTATGTTCTAAACCACTATTAGGATTA
>NZ_JNAO01000002.1 GCF_000760035.1 Prochlorococcus marinus str. MIT 9314 | reverse complement strand
GATATAGCAGACATAAGTGTTGGTTTTGAAACTGAAGAAACATCTGGAACAGATAAGACTGGATACTTCGTTGGTTTAACTTTCCCTGAAGTTGGTCCTGGTTCTGTAAGTCTTGGTGCTGGTACATCAGCTAACTTTACTGATGCCGAAACAGAATACATGATTTATGAAGCATCTTACTCTTATCCAGTTAATGATGGCATGACAATCACTCCAGGTGTATTTATAGAAGAAAAATCTGGTGATGATCTAACAGGAGTCATGGTTAAATCTTCATTCTCTTTCTAAGAGAATTAGAAAATCTTACACACAAAGAAAGACCTGCTTAACAGCAGGTCTTTTTTTGTGTGGATTAATTTAAATATTTTATTTTTAAAAAATAGGAAATTAAAAATAATGATTCTTTTAATTTACTTGTATTGTTTTAAGCCTTAATATTTCTATAATTTAGTTTAACTATTAATATTAATAAAAAATTTAACTGGGAAATTTGTAATTCAATGGTTCCAATTTTTAAATGTTTAATATGTAGAAAGGATATAGAAAGATCAACAAAAACATTTTGGAATAAAAAAGGTCACCTATTATGTTCTACATGCTTGGACAATATAGATAAAAAGAAATTTTGAATTGTAGAATTAATAAAATTTCCTTATCTAGTTTCTGTAGGAGTTTGGACGTACCCAGTTAAATAAAACTTAAATTATTTTTATAAAATCTATCATGATTATTCTTCCTTTAGTTCTTTAGGCTTTGATCAAATAATTTTGTGCATTAAATTATTTTAAAATATTAAAAAATCCCCCCAAATAACTTTTTTTAAGTTATTTGAAGAGAGTTTAAGGAAAAGATATGTTACATCAAAATATTGATGCTAAAAGCTAAATTCTAAAATCTGTATAAATAGAGTTTAAAACCAACCAGGAATGATTTGTCCAGTGGTTACGTATGCGCCTACTGCTGCAACGAAACCTAACATTGCTGCCCAACCATTAAAACGTTCTGCTTCAGGTGTCATGATTTAAAAAAATTAAGGAATTTATATGTATTATTGTAACAGGGATTATGAAGCTTTGTAAAGTAATTTTTAGTTTTTTTGCGAGAATTCATAATTAATTAGAAATTATGCCTTTTCTTTACAGTTTTGTTACAAAAATGCGTTGATTATTTAATTTTTCTCCAATAAGCATTGAAAGAAGAAATCTTAGATAATTCATATTAAGTTAATAAAAATTTTTTAATAAATTTGAATATTATTCTTTGATGATTGATGAAATTTAAAACTTCTTTATATTTCGATCGCATTAATAATAATTCTAGATATATCTTTGGATCAATTTGCTTGAAATACAACTAAGTAAATTGAATAATTTAAAGCAACATTATTAAAAAAGTAAATTTTAAATTTGGGATCTATCGTATTTCAATTTTAAGAAGATGAACTCAATAAAAATGTGGGTCGCCTGAGATTCGAACTCAGGACCAGCCGGTTAAAAGCCGGATGCTCTACCGCTGAGCTAGCGACCCATTTTGTAAAATTGAGTACATAACGAATTATCCCTTTTTAAGGCAAAAAAAACAACTTTTTATCTCAAGTTAAACAATAGAAAAACAATTCTTAACTTATGAAATAAAAAATTAAAATTTCTCTCTAAATTTACAGTTAAAAGTTAAAATATTCTAATTAACATTAGGATTTCTAAAATGCTTAGAACAATTGTAGTTTTTGCACCCATTATCGCTGCTTTAGCTTGGGTTGTGTTCAATATACAAAAACCAGCTAGAGAGCAATTCAATAGGGACTTTTTAGGGAAGGATTAATCCAATTTGTTTGATAAAGAAGTAATAGTTATTGGTGCGGGTCTTGCAGGATCAGAAGCTGCATGGCAAATAGCAAATTCTGGTGTACCAGTCAAACTAGTTGAAATGAGACCTATCAAATCAACTCCAGCTCATCATACTGGTGAATTTGGAGAATTAGTTTGTAGTAATAGTTTTGGTGCTTTAAGTCCTGATAGAGCTGCAGGTTTATTGCAAAAGGAACTTAGAATTTTTAAATCTTTGATAATTCAGACAGCAGACAAATTTGCTGTACCAGCTGGTGGTGCTTTGGCGGTTGATAGATCTAAATTTAGTATTGCTTTAACTGATGCTTTATCTAGTCATCCTTTAATTAAAATTAAGAGATTTGAACAATTGGATCTCCCAAGCAAAGAAAATATAACGATCCTCGCTACTGGTCCATTAACTGCAGATGAATTGTCTTATAAAATTCAATCTTTTACAGGTATCGATGAATGTCATTTTTTTGATGCAGCTAGTCCTATTGTTTATGGAGATACTATTAATCAAGAGATTGTATTTAAAGCTAGTAGGTACGACAAAGGAGATCCGGCTTATCTAAATTGCCCCATGGATAAAAATGATTATATCCATTTCAGAAATGAACTAATTGAAGGAGAACAAGCTAATTTAAAAGAATTTGAGAAAGAATCAGCTAATTTCTTTGAAGCTTGCTTACCAATTGAAGAAATTGCTAGAAGAGGAATTGATACAATGAGATACGGACCATTGAAATCTATTGGGTTGTGGAATCCAAAATGGGGAGATTTATTTGATAGAGAAAATAGATTGAAAAAACGACCTCATGCAATTGTCCAATTAAGGAAAGAAGATTTAGAAGGGAAATTACTAAATATGGTAGGTTTTCAAACTAACCTTAAATGGTCTGAGCAAAAAAGAATATTTAGGATGATTCCTGGTTTAGAAAAGGCTGAGTTCGTACGCTTTGGAGTAATGCATAGAAATACTTTTTTAGAATCTCCAAAATTACTTTTACCGACATTGCAATTTATGAAAAGGGAAAATCTTTTTGCTGCGGGTCAAATAACGGGGACGGAAGGTTATGCAGCAGCAGCAGCAGGAGGCTTGCTTGCAGGAATAAATGCATCTTTATTAGCTAAGGGTAAGAAACCAGTAAGTTTTCCTAGGGAATCAATGATTGGTTCTCTAATAAATTTCATTAGTAACAAAAATCAAATATTGTCTAATCAAAAAAAGAATAAATTCCAACCAATGCCTGCTTCATTTGGTTTAGTCCCAGAATTAACTAAAAGAATAAAAGATAAAAGATTAAGATATAAAGTTTATCAAGAAAGATCTACAGGGGCCTTGAATGACTTTAAAAATACACTAGATTCTTGTTTTGAAAAAGACCACTTACTTAGCAAAATTCACTAAAATGAATTATCAAAGACCCAAAAATGGAATTTAATAAGGAAAATTTCGATGCAATTATTATTGGCTCAGGAATAGGAGGGTTAGTAACTGCTTCACAATTGGCGGCGAAAGGAGCTCAAGTATTAGTTCTTGAAAAATATATTATTCCAGGAGGGAGTGGAGGCTCTTTTAAGAGAAAAGGCTATACCTTTGATGTAGGGGCTTCAATGATTTTTGGATTTGGAGAGAAAGGTTATACCAATTTATTAACTCGTGCTTTGAAAGATGTAAATGAAAAATGCGAAACTATTCCCGATCCTGTTCAACTAGAATATCACTTACCACATAACTTTAATATTTCTGTAGATAAAAATTATGAGCAATTTATAAGCAAATTATCAGCTAGTTTCCCCAAGGAAAAAAAAGGTATCAAGAAATTCTATGATACTTGTACAAGTGTATTTAATTGTTTAGATTCAATGCCTCTTTTATCAATAGAGGATCCAAGTTATCTTTTTAAAGTTTTCTTTAAATCTCCATTATCCTGTCTAGGGTTAGCTAGATGGTTACCAGCAAATGCGGGAGATGTTGCAAGAAAGTTTATAAAAGATCCTGAACTTTTAAAATTTATCGATATCGAATGTTTTTGTTGGTCTGTAATGCCAGCTCTAAAAACCCCTATGATTAATGCGGGAATGGTATTTACAGATAGGCATGCTGGAGGGATAAATTATCCAAAAGGGGGAGTTGGAACGATAGCAGAGAAGTTTGTTTCTGGCATTGAAAAATTAGGAGGAAAAGTTAGATATAAAGCCAATGTGACTGAAATTCTCTTAAAGGATGCGAAGGCTGTAGGAGTTAAGCTCTCAAATGGGGAAGAGATATATTCAAATGTTATTGTATCCAACTCCACTAGATGGGATACATTTGGATTAAAAGACAAGACTAAAGGTTTAATTTCTAGCAAAAACGTGCCAAAAAATGAATATAAGTGGTCAGAAACTTATAAACCCTCACCTTCTTTTGTTTCGATTCACCTTGGAGTAGAAAAAAATCTAATATCCGATAATTTTAATTGTCATCATATAATCGTTGAAAATTGGGACGAATTAGAAAGCGAAAAGGGAGTTATTTTTGTTTCTATACCTACTTTGCTTGATTCGTCTTTGGCTCCAGAAGGTAAACATATCGTACATGCATTTACTCCTTCATCGATGAGTGAATGGGATGGCCTATCAAGGAAAGAATATTTACAAAAGAAAGAAAAATATTTTTCTTTCCTTGTTGAAAAAATATCAACTATTCTTCCTAATCTTGAACAATATATTGATCACAAAGAAATTGGTACTCCCAAAACTCATAAAAAGTTTCTTGGAAGATATGAAGGTAGTTATGGGCCAATTCCTAGTAAAAAGTTGCTTGGACTTTTGCCAATGCCTTTCAATACTACAAAAATTCAAAACCTTTATTGTGTAGGGGATTCATGCTTCCCTGGTCAAGGCCTAAATGCAGTTGCTTTTAGTGGATACGCATGCGCTCACAAAATAGGTGCAAAGTTAAACATAAACAGTTTTAAATTGCCCGATTAAAAGGACCCTTCTGAAATGATAGAAAAATTTAAAACTCTTTTTTTTGTGAAATGCTCTTTAATTTCTCTTTATTTAGCGCTCACAATTCCTTTACCATTTATTTCAATCGAAAAATTAAAAATCCCCTCTATTATAATTTTTGCCCTAGGACTTTATTTGATAATCAATATCACCAGTGATTATTTAGAAACTTGCAGTAATAAAATTTCATTTAAAAGTAGCTTTATTTCTAAATTACTAGGAAAAAAAAATTGGGAGATTTCTTGGAAAGATATTAAATTAATCAAATCTTTGCCAACCAGTCAGGGTAGTAAAGTTTATTATTTTAATACTTTTCAAGGTGATAATTTTCTTGTCCCACAAAGAGTGGAAAAATTTGAAAAATTTTTATTAATCGTCTCGAGTAAAACTGGGATTGATATTAATGAAATATCTTACATATCACCACTTTGGACATATAAATTACTGACATTACTATCAGCTTTAATGATTATTTGTGAACTTTTTGCTTTTCTAAATTAAATATTATCAATACTAAATCTATAACCTTGTTGTCTTACAGTGGTTATTCCCCCACCTTCTCCCAATCCAGCCTGTTCTAATTTTCTCCGCAAAGTTAATACCTGAGTATCTACAGACCTAGGGCCACCACTGAAGGGCGGCCAAGCCATCCTTAAGAGCTTTTGACGACTTCTTACCATTCCAGGGGGCATCAATAGAGCGCAAAGCAGTGCAAACTCCCTAGGGCTTAATTCTACAGGCTTCTCGCTTAGGGTAACTTGTCTTAAAAGAAGGTGAACTTCTAAAGGTCCAACCTCAACTTTTTCTTGTAATCCTATCCTTCCCCTTTTAAGGAGTGTTCTACATCGTGCAGCAAGCTCTTCAAGTCCAAAAGGTTTTCTGAGAACATCATCTGCCCCTTCATCTAAAAGATTTACTAAAGCTTCAACACCTGCTCTTGCCGTTAAAACTATAACTGAAGACCCTAGTTGTTGAGCTAGTCTCATTGCAGTATTCTGCTCGAGAATTTCTGCGCTAACTAATAAGTCAGGTGATTGTTCTCTGCATAAGTCAATAGCTTCTGCAGCTGTACCTACAGCTGCAGCTAAATGGCCATCTTGGCGAAGCCTTTGCACAAGCACTGTTCTAAGTGTGGGGTGAGGTTCAACAACTAGAACTCTAGAGGGGGTCTGAGAGCTCGTAGGCAATTGTGAACTGCCAGGAGTTGAAGCTAAGATTTGCTCAGTTGATTGCATTCTTAATTACTGTTTGGCCGGGCAATTTTTGATCGTTCTTAATAAGGTATAACAAATGCAAAATAAAAATCAGAATTTATCGAATTATGACATCATTTGAAAACCCCAGAGCAATTCGTCACTTTCAGTCAATTTGCGATAGTTGCCAGGACTTAGTTACTCGTTTTCATTCGCCATCTGATCTTAAATTATATAGTGATGGTTATCTCCAAGCATTGAGGAATTGCAATAGTTTAGAGCAAAAGGATCAAGAGAAATTAGAAAGATTAATTGAAAGATGGATTTTAGATCCTTCAAGTTTTATTGATCCAGAAGGTGATGGAAACAAAGGCTTTTTTGATAAAAAAAGAATTTAAAATATTAATATTTATTAACCAATACAGTATTTATACTCACTAATTGTCTTAAGACGCTAATTCAATTTCTATTTTTTCTTTAAGAGATCCAGAGTTGTACATTTCAATAAGAATGTCTGATCCACCAAGAAATTCTCCTTTTAAGTAAACTTGTGGAATTGTTGGCCAATCTGAATATTCTTTGATACCTTCTCTTATAGCGAAATCACTTAAAACATCAAAAGTACCAAATTCTACCCCTAAAGAATTTAGTATTTGAACTACATTGTTGGAAAACCCGCATTGAGGCATTAATTTTGTCCCTTTCATGAAAACCATAACTGGATTAGATTTAATCAGTTTTTGTATTTTATCTTTTGTTAGGTTGTCCATAATTTAATTTGGAGTTTCTGTTTTTAATGCCAGTGCATGGATAGCCTCTGAAGCTAATTCTTCCTTCAAAGCAGAATATACTAACTGGTGTTGTTTAACTAATGATAATCCATCGAAAGCAGATGCAATTACAGTTACTTGCAAATGATCATTTCCCTTGAGGTTTTCAACAAAAACTTGGGAACTTGGGATTTTTTTAGAGATTAATTTAATAACTTCCTCTTTAGTAATCATAGTAAATTTTAATTAACCTTTATATTTTGTCTCAACAAATCCTAGTTGGATCAATCTTTCATAAGCTTCTTTACCTTCAGGGCTATTTGGTGACATTATTCTAATTGTTTCAACAAGTATGGGTACTGCAACCTCTGGCTTTTCAGTTTTTATGTACAAAGAGGCTAATCTCTCATTTGATTCCGCCAAAATTTGTAATGTTTGCTTACCTTTTCTTTGCATTTCATTTGGTATTCTGGCATCAATTCCTTTGAACGATGAATTTAGATCAGAATAAAAAGAGGCAAGTTGCTTTGCTAATTTTCTAGCGTCTACATAAAATTCCTTAGCTTTTTCAAAATCCCCGCTTTTAATATATTTATCACCTTCTTTTATAAAATATACAACGTTTGAGATGGAAAGCTTCTTACTCTCATTTGAGAGGACTCTGAAGTCTTCTGGATTCTTTATTTCTGCATGAACTTCATTTTTGTAAGGAACATTTCCAAAAAATATAAATAAAATTGGGATTAACTTTAAGAATTTCATTTTCTTTTGCAATTATTAAATTTCATAGTAACTTATAGCAGATTCATCTACCTACATTTTTTAATGCTTTTTCTTCCTCTTCAGTCATTTTTTCATTTAGAAATTTATTAAAGTCCTTGATCGTAAAGTCTGAGTAATCATTAATTGGTATTGGTTTTCCAAAGGATAAACAAAATTCGCCCCTAAAGTTCGGAGGTATTTTACTGTAAGCAATTCCAATTGGAATAATAGTAATAGAGTTTGTTTTTTTGGTAGCTAATCTAGCTAATCTATATAGTCCTTCTTTGAGAACTAATTTTTTTCCATATCTATTAATCTTTCCTTCGGGGAAAACAACCAGTTGTTCGCCTTTTTCTATAAGATCAATAGCATATCTTAAGGCTGAGAGAGATGGCGATAATTGATTTATTGAAAAACATCCAAGTCTTTTTAAAAACCAACCTTGTATTCCTCTCATTTCGGATTTAGTAACCATAAATCTGCAATCCTTTTTTGTTACTCTTCTACCCATTGCCATTGTGAGTATCAAGCCGTCCCATCTTGATCTGTGGGTTGGAGCCAAAATGACAGAGGAATTTATGGGAATCGAAAAACTATTTTTTAATATTTTCTTTTTTCTAAAAAAGAATCTCAAAACAACGTCCTGAGTAACGAAAATTGCAATAAATCCCAATAGAGGGTTGATTTTGTGCCAAATATTTAAGGAATTCTTCTTCAAGTTCTATTTACTATATATTAATAATTTAAGTCTTTGCCTTTTTTTATTAGCTATTATTGGGCGGTTACTAGATTGTCTAGAAACTAAGATTTTAAAAATTATGGCTACTTTAGGAGTAAACATTGATCATATTGCAAATGTAAGGCAAGCAAGGAAAACTGTCGAGCCAGACCCTGTGCAATTTGCTTTTTTAGCCGAATTAGGAGGGGCAGATTCCATAACAGTCCATCTAAGAGAAGATAGAAGACATATACAAGATAGGGACGTATTCCTTCTGAAAGAGACAATAAAAACAAAACTCAATTTAGAGATGGCTGCTACAGAAGAAATGTTAGAAATTGCCAAAAAAATTCTGCCCGATTATGTAACGCTTGTACCTGAGAAAAGGGAGGAAGTTACTACTGAAGGCGGGTTGGATTTAAAAAGTAATGTGCAATACCTTAAAAAGGCTGTAGGGAAATTAAAGGATTCAAATATAGAAGTAAGTGCATTTATTGATCCTCTTAGTGAACAGATAAATTATTCCAAAGAAATAGGGTTTGATTTTATAGAATTACATACTGGAAAATATGCTGAACTATCGGGATCTGAAAAGTACAAAGAGCTTCAAAGGATTATAGAGTCCACACATTTAGCAAATGACCTTGGATTAGTTGTTAATGCTGGTCATGGCCTAAACTATAATAATGTTAAAGAAATTGCAGCAATTAACAATATGAACGAGTTAAACATAGGTCATAGTATTGTTGCAAGGGCTTTAGCGATAGGATTAGAAAAGTCTGTACGTGAAATGAAGTCCCTTATCACATCAAATTAAATTTCAAAATGAAAACATACTTTTTCGTTGCGGCAAGTGAAAAGTTTTTAACTATTGAAGAACCAATTGAGGAGATTTTGAAAGAGAGGATGAGGAACTATAAAGAAAATAATAAAGAAATAGATTTTTGGCTTCTAAAAAATCCATCATTTTTGCAAACCGCCCAATTTGTTGATCTAAAAGCAAAGATTCCAACACCTCCAGCAGCTATTTTATCGACGGATAAAAAATTTATAACTTTCTTAAAACTGCGTTTAGAGTTTGTTGCTGTTGGGGAATTCGAATGTCCTAATGCAGAAATAATTGATCCATTTAAAGTTGAGTAATATAACCATTTAGTAAATTGCTCAATCTTTATAAGTCAAATAAAATTGAAGTAATTAGTGAGCTGTTAGCAGAGGAATTAAAAATATGTCCTCCGCCTATAAATGAGAAATTAGAAATAGTAGTCCCCAATTACTTTTTGGGGAATTGGTTACGTGAACAAATAACTATCAAAAACAAAATAAGTGCTCTTTATGAATTAAAGACAATATCAACGTATACCGAATCTTTATTGACAAATTTTTTCCCTGCAATTGATATGAACGCATGGAATTTTGAGTCAATTAAATGGGGTATTATTGATTCCTTGGAAGAATTAAATAGCTATAAAGAATCATTTCCGCTTAGAAATTGGATTAATAAATATATGGATAATAAAAAGACAATTGATGGAGACATATATAATCTTTCAAAAAAGATCACGAATAATTTTATTGATTATTTGATTTTTAGGCCTGAAATGATTGCTCAATGGAATAGATATGAAATTAATTCATCTAATCTATTTAAAGATTTAAACTCAGATCAATTTTGGCAACCTATTTTATATAAACTACTAGAGGAAAAGATATCTGAAAAGCCATCATGTTTATACATGATTGAAGTAATAAAGAATTTAAGAAAAATTAAAAACGTTCATTTTCAAGTACCAAATCAAATTTATATTTTTTCAGATAATAACTTATCTAAACTACATATCAATTTTTATTCAGAACTTTCAAAATTTATTAAGGTAAATTTGTATTTATTATCTCCTGGAGAAAATTTATGGAATAGAATAAATTGTCTTGAAGGTCAGTTGGAATTTGATGATAATGAAAGTAAAGTGAATTCAAATAATACAAATTTAGAGGAAATATTTGGAAAATTTGGAGCAAACTTTCAGAAATTAATTGATGAAAATATTTATAAAGAAGGTATAAATTTAAAAAATAATCTTATTTATCTCGATCCAACAACTAATTTTCATAATAAGAAAGATATTCCTCTTCTTAATCAAATACAAAAAAGACTAATTGATAATAATAGCGTTGATTTTATAGTAAGTGAAAGGGATGATTCGATATTACTTTGTGAGCATTTTAATCAGAATAGCCAATTTGAATATTTAAGAAATAAAATTATAGAAATTATAAATTCTTGCGAGAATATTAAATATAGTGATATTGCTATTTTATCTCCACAAACTAATTTAATTAAACCTTATCTAAGGTACATCTTTAATAATGAGTTAATTAATGGTGAAAAGATACCTTATTTATTTATTGATGAGGATAATCATGACTCCTCAGGTATTTATGAATTTCTAATTAACATCACTGAAATAGCAAGTGAAAAAATTACACTTGAAAAAATAGATAATATTCTTTCGAAAAAAGTAACTCAGAACATTTTTGATTTTAATATTACTGAGAAGGATGAAATTATTTTCTTACTTACCCAAGTGGGGTTTCATTGGGGATTAGATGATAAAGAAAGATTAGGCGAAGAGAAAAATACTCTAGATTGGTGTATAAATAGAATTACTTTAGGCTTAATTTATGACAAAGAAGTAAATTTAAGTACTTTTAATTTAAAACCATTTAGCTATAAAAATATAAGTTTGGATTTAAATAAATGGGTTAAAATATTAATTCATTTAAAAAAATATATTAATTTGCTGAGGGGATCTTTTTCTTACTCGAATTGGGTTGAAAAGATAAAGTTTATATTAAAAAGTATTGCTGATTCCAATGCAAATTTCAATTTAGAAATAAGTGAAATAAATAGAATTTTTGATAATTACGCAATACCTTTAATACCTGATGATCTTATCTTGTTAAAAGTTTTTAGAGAAATATTAATTTCTTGCATAAATAAAGTTAAATATCAAAGCAAGTCACGAGTTAACAAGATCCTTGTAAGTGATATTGAGAATTCAAGGCATATTCCACATAAGGTTATCTTTCTAATAGACATGAATAGTGTTAATTATCCAAAACTACCAAAGAGTGAAAACGTTAATTTATTAAAAAACAAATATCATTTGGGTGATCCATCTGTTTTTGAAAGAGAGAAATATGCATTTCTGGAATTGTTAATTGCCTGCAGAGATAAATTTATAGTTACTTGGGTAAAAAATGATAAAGACAATAAAAAATTAGATGTTTCTTTTCCTATAAAAGAGTTAATTTCTTTTTTTGATAGTTTCTTAAACCAAAGCCAAAGAGAATTAATAATTAAAGATTCTTATTTAAATAAAAATGAAATAATTGATCTTGATAAATCTAAGATTGTTAAGTGTAATTATTCTTTAATAGAAGATATAAATTGGAATGAAAAAAAATCTGATATTAAAAATTATAAATTATCAGAATTGATTTATTGGTTCAAGACTCCGCAAAAATATTGGCTTAATAAAAACAATATTTCTCCCAAGGAAATATTTATTCATCATCCAGACGAGGAGTGTGTAAGCAATCTGCAAAAGTCGCAACTAATTACAAAAATAATACAGCAAGTAGAGATTGATAATCATAATATTATTGATGATTTAAATGAATTAAATATTAATGATCAATTGGCTGAAAATGGCATTATTATGCCCAAAAATAGTATTTTTACAAAAGAAAAAGAAATCAAAGACTTATTAGGCAGTCTATCTGCAAGTTTGCGTCAACATAATAAGATTAATAAAATCTATGTTAAGTTAAATGCGAATAAAGAAGAATATTTAATCGCAGATGACACCGTAATTGAATTAATTAACGCGAAGTTAAGTTTTAGTCGTTTGACTGAGGCTTGGATAAAATTAATCTTTATTTCTTCTTTAAAGAAGAATATAAAAAGGACTAAAGTAATTTTTAGAACAGAAAATGATTATAAATCGCAAATTATTCAATCACCCGGAGCAACTGAATCAAATTTAATTTTGGAGGATTACATAAATATTTTTAAAAATTGTTCTGAAAAATGTTTACCTCTTCCTCCAGAAAGTGCTTATAAATATGTAGAAGCAAAAATAAAATCAAAAAATGAAAAAAAAGCTTTTACAGATAAATGGATTGGTAATAAAAATTTTTCTAAAGGAGAAAGAGATAATATCGAAATGAAATTGTGTTTTGGTAATGAAAAAGAACCAGATTTCTTTCTTGGAAATAATAATTTTGATCAATTATCATACAGATTATATGGTCCTCTAATTAAAGCATTAAAGAAATAAAAAATGTCTAAATTTCAATTAAAATATTTTTTTAAAGCTGCTTATGATCTAATACTTGTTTTTTTACAGTTCTTTATTATTAGTCTTTATTTTTTTCAATTTGATTTTCTTGCACAAAAACAAATAATCCAAGTAAGTCCTTTTTCTTATTCCCTGGGTATTTTAATTATCATAATCGCTTTCATAATGATGTTAGTTTCAATAAAAGACTTAGGTAGAAATTTATCCCCTTTCCCAAGACCTATAAACAAAAGTAATTTAGTTACTACAGGTATTTATCGATTTACGCGTCATCCTATGTACTATTCTTTAATATTAATTTCCATTGGAGTTTTTATAATAAAATTATCGATTTATTATTTATTTTTGACAATAATTTTAGCTTTAATAATTAAATTTAAGATTGCCTTGGAAGAGAAATATTTAATTAATAAATTCAAGAATTACTTACTTTATAAAAATGAGGTCAAATTTTAATTTAATAAAATAATGGATATTAATCAAATTAAATTAGATAATAATTTTAAATTAGTAGAAGCAAGTGCAGGAACTGGTAAAAGTTTTACTTTAGCTCACATAGTTTTAAGAAATGTTTTGGAGAAAAAAGTTAAACCAGATGAGATACTCCTGCTAAGTTTTACAAAAAATACTTGTTCTGAATTAAGAGATAAAATACTCTCGAGATTTCATAATTTAAAATTATATTTGCAAAGTCAAAATGAAAGTAAGATAGATAATACTCTTAAGGATTGGTATCTAAATTTTAAGAATAAAGATAATTCTAAGGAAAAAATAATTTCCGAAATTGATAATTTTATAAATCAATTCTATAAGTTAAAAGTAACTACTTTCCATGCTTTTTGTAATAATATTATTGATGAATATAGTATTGAAATAGGTGTAACTCAAGATCCAAATATTGATAATAATATTGATAATTTGTATAAAGATGTAATAGATAATTTGTGGATTGATGATTTTCTGAATCTTAATCATGAGCTAATTTCAGCAGTCAACCAAAAAAAAATAAGTTCTAGATTTGGAAGTAGGATCAATAAGTCATTTTTTGTGGAAATTTTAAAAAATATTGATCAAGAAAATATCTGTAAATTTCAAATAAATAATAAATATAAGATTATTGATTTAAATAATTATTTTAATCAATTTTTTTATTTAAATTGGAATGAGTTTTGTTTTGAATGGAATAAGAATGGTAAGGACTTATTTTTCCAACTCATAGAGTTGGGAAAATTAATTAAGGAGAGTGGTGGAAAAAGTCAAATATATGCTGCAAAACCAAGAAATGATAAGTTTGATCAAATAAATTCTTGGATTGAAGAGATTAACAAAAGGCTAAATTCTAAAAATGTTATTAATTTTATATATGATATTTCTAAGGATGATCTTTTATCTAAATATTTTTACATTGAAAATATATCTAAAGAAATCAATAAATATAATCTAAAATTAGATTTTACTAAATTTAATTTACTACAAGATAAAATTTATAAAATAAAAGAAGGTTTCTTTACTGAGTTTGTTAGAATATTTACCCAATTAGCTTATATAAAATTAATTGAATTAAAGAAAAGTTTTTCTATTTTCAACTTCAATGATCTTATAAATACTGTAGAAAATAAATTTCTAGATTCGGAAATTAATAATAGTAATACTCTATCTAAAATTCAAAAAAGATTTAAATGTGTCTTAGTTGATGAGTTCCAAGATACTGATATTACTCAGTGGAATTTAATAAAAAAGTTCTTTAATACAAATAATCATTTTTTACTTTGCGTAGGTGATCCAAAACAAGCGATTTACAAATTTAGAGGTGGAGATATTGAAACCTACTTAGATGCAAGATCTAAAGCAATCGAAGTTTTTAGTCTTACAGATAACTATAGATCCTCAAAAAAGTTAATAGATGTTCTTAATAAACTTTTTAAGAATGGACTTAAACAATCAAAACTAAAATATAGTAAATTAACCTCAAGAATTAATGAAAATATTAATCGTGAATTTAAATTTAAGGATGTATTTGAAATTGTAGAATTTTCAAAAAAAGAGACTGATATTGAAGATACTGTAACTCATTACATAGTTAACTTTATTTTAAATAATAAAGAAATTGATATTAATAAAATTGCGATTCTTACATTAAATAATTCGCAATGCTTGGATTTTAAAAAAAAATTAAATCAGTTTAACCTCCCATGCAAAATTCAAAATAAACAAAATATTTTTGATACAGAAGCAAGTTCTCTACTATTTTTATTCATTGAATGTTTATTAAATCCTAGGTCTTTAAAAAAAATAACTTTGCTTGCTACTTCAAAGTTTATAGAAATAAAATTAGAAGATTTACTTGATCATGGAATTAGTAATAATTTAGAAATCTTAATTAATAAATGTATTACTTGGTCCCAAGAACTAAGAGAAAAAGGTTTTTTAAACATTGTTAATGAACTACTTAGTAATTATAAGTCATCCTCGATTATTCAAGATTCAGATTTAAATTCAAATTTATTTCAACTTTCAGAAATTGTTGAAATAGAATTAATAAATAATGATTTTGACCTCAATATAGTCTTCAACTGGTATAAAAATCAGTTAGATCATATTTTAAGGATTTCTAATGGAGAAGATTTTTTGACGAAAGATTATAATCTTCAGAATGGAATAAATCTTTCTACCATTCATAGTAGTAAGGGACTCGAATTTGAAATAGTCCTATGTCCATATCTCTCAATTATTTCAAATAAGTCAAATAAAATTAAGGGACCTCTTTGGAAATCAAATATTGATAGAAATATATACGTAAATATTTCTAATAATTACGCGAAGGTTGAAAAATTTAAATTAATAGAACAAGAAGATTTATTTAAAGAGAGTGAGAGGTTAATTTATGTAGCACTTACAAGGAGCAAATATAAACTTATTGTTTTTAATGATTTAGAGGATACAAATAATATTTTAAATAATGATTTACTTAATAATTTGGAAAATATCAATATTTTTAAGTCTACTTTTGAAGTCAGGCTAGAAAAAGAGAAAATAAAAGAAATTTTTTCTAAGTTCCAAACCAAACGATTGAATAATATTCTTTGGAAAATCGATAATGTTAATAAAAAAATATCTAATGTTTTTAATTCAGATCAATTTATTTCTTATTCAAGTTATTCTTCTTGGATACGTAAAGATAAAAATATTAATGCAGTCATTAATCAATATAAGGATTATGAAGATAATATATCAATTATCAAAGATTCTAATTTTAAGAATTCAAAGAATTATCCTAATTATTTTTCTTATCCAAATCCCTTAAGTGAATTTCCAAAAGGAACTATTGCTGGGACTTGCCTGCACAAAATAATTGAAAGATTTGAATTTAGAAACGATAATAATCAAGAATTAATTGATTTAATTATTGAGGAATTGAACTTTCATCAAATCGATACTTCTTTAGCTTTTAAAGTAAAAGATGCTATTTTAAGAATCATAAATATATCTTTAGGAAGAGAATTACAAAATAAGAAACTAGTTGATATTCCAAATGAATACTTAATTAAGGAACTCAAATATGATTTAACCCTATCTTATGAAGGTAGAAATATTAATTCTAATGATATATCAAATTGCTTTTTTTTAGATCAGGAATATGAATTTGGTGAAGAATATGCAAAAAAAATAAATGATCTTCAAATTATGAATAAAGGCTTTCATTCAGGATGTATTGATTGTGTTTTCCCTGTAGGAAATAAATTAGAAGATAGTAAATGGTGGGTAATTGATTGGAAAAGTAATTTGATTTCTGATAGTGATAATAGTGATTCTTTACCAAGAAACTATAACTATCAAAACATGAGAAATGAAATGATTAAACATCATTATCCATTGCAATCTCATCTTTATTTATTAGGATTGCATAGATTATTAAAGTGGCGACTTAAAGATTATCAACCACATAAACATCTAGGAGGATATATTTATTTGTTTTTAAAGGGATTGCCAGATTTTGAATTATTTGAAAAATCTAAGTCTGGAGAAACATCTCCAGGTATTTTTATTAGCAAAGCTCCTTTAAAAAGAATTAATTATTTAGATAAACTTTTTTAGAATGACTAAAACTACTAAAGATATTGAAAAGTTCCAATATGATCATATATTTAATTTAATATTAGGCATCTTCAAATTTAGTGAAAAAAAATATGGAAATTTCGTAAAAGATGTAATAAGAATTTTATTAGAGTTTGAAAAAAATGGTGAAACTATTATTGATGTTGATAATAGTTTAATAATCTTTGAATTATTAGAAGATGGCTGGCCCAATAAACATATAGATGTTCTACAAAATATAGGTTTGATTGGTTCTCTTCATTCTCCATTCGTATTAGTAAATAGAAAATTATCCTTATCAAAATGGTCAAAAAAGATAGAAAGAGTTATTAATTCATTTCTAAAAAAAATAGATATCGATAATTTTATGAACTCAATAATTTATAAAGATGATAATAAAATTGAACAAATTAAAAATATATTTCAAAATTCGAATTTAGTTTTCCTTCAAGGAGGACCAGGTACTGGTAAAACTACTCTAATAATAAAGTTAATACTAGAACTCCTTCAAATTGATAACTTTTTAAATATTGGTTTGTCTGCTCCAACAGGTAAAGCTACAGCGCGTTTAAAAGAAGCTCTTAATGATAAAAAAAATATTTCCTTTAGCAAATTTCTAGACCAAATAGAATTTCAAACTTTACATAGATGGATTTTAAATTCTCAAAATAAATCTCTTAAGTTGAAATTTAAACTAAAAGAGCTTGATATTTTTATAATTGATGAAATGTCAATGGTTAATATTGATTTGATTGAATCAGTTTTAAATTTACTAGCAAAGGACTGTAAAATTATTTTAGTTGGAGATAAAAATCAATTGTCTCCAGTAAATAACTGTTCTATATGGAATTATTTGTTTGAATATTCCGACAATAGTTCAATTAAATCTTGTGTAGTAAATTTAGAAAAAACTTATAGAAATATTGGAGATATAGCATTAATTAGTAGTTTAATATTTAATAATGATTTTTCTTTACTTAATCAAAAGATAAAAGAATTAGAGAAAGATAATAATTCAAATGAAATTACTATTTCAAAGAGTAGAGAAAAAGATATTCCAAAAGATCTATTATTTTCGATTAAAAGTCATCTAAAAAAGTTAAATATTTCAACTTCAAATTTAAGTAAAAAAAAATATATATTTGATGAGCGTATTGATAATTTATTGCTTAATGAAAAAGATTTAGTAGATAAGATATTTCTGGATTTACAAAGTCACTTGATTTTATGCGAAAAAAATTCTGGAATATGGAGTGTTGAATATTTGAATGAAATTGTTTTTGGTCAAAAAAAACCCTATGACCTTAAAATTCTTAAAGAGGGTGTTCCGATCATGTGTACAAAAAATAATAATGAACTTGGATTGTCAAATGGGGATATCGGAGTACTTATAGGTTTAAAAAATAAAAGAAAATATCTTTTTAGAAAATTTAATGATAATAACGAAGAAATTGTCGCATTAATTGATCCATCTAATTTAGAAAATGTTGTACCTGCAATAGCCATTACTATTCATAAATCTCAAGGAAGTGAATCTGAAAAAGTAAATATTTTGTGGTCCCAAAACTATAGAAGAAAACAATATGCTGTAAAAGAAAAAAAAGAAAATCAAAATATATTTTGCAGAGATAATTTTGAAAGAAGGTTATTTTATACTGCTGTTACAAGAGCGAAAAAATCTTTAAATATATATTATTTAAATTAAATTTATTTTTGAAAAATTTGTAAGATCTTAACCTCAAGATGTTAGATTAATAATTCGGCTCTGTAAGGCTAGTCAACAATTAAAGTCAATTTAGATATTTGTTGAATGCCTAATCAGAAGATTATTAGGCATTTAAAATGGCTTTAAAAAAAGATAGTAACTCTCTTCATGGTGAGCAGGAAAAATCTCAGAATGAAGATGCCTCCCTGCTTGAGTTAAAGAACTTAGAGAACAAAAAAGAAATTGAATCTCAACCATTAGAAGTATCGAAAGGAAATGGTAATGAGAATGGATTTCTCGATTTTGGGTTTAATCAATCGATCTTAAATTCGTTAAGAAATAAAGGATATAAAAATCCAACACCCATCCAAAAAGCTGCAATTCCAGAACTTATGTTAGGCAGAGATTTACTAGGCCAAGCACAAACAGGAACAGGAAAGACTGCAGCTTTCGCATTACCATTAATACAAAAACTTGCAGATAATAAAGAATTAAATGCCAAGGTTTTAGTTATGACTCCTACAAGAGAATTAGCAACTCAAGTGGCAGAATCTTTTAAAAGTTATAGTTCAGAATCTAGTAATTTTAAGACGGTTGCAATATATGGAGGTACTGACTATCGAAATCAAATTTCTGCATTAAAAAGAAAAGTTGACGTAGTAGTTGGGACCCCTGGCCGAATAATGGATCATATCAGGCAGGGAACTTTTAAAACTAAAGACATAAATTGTCTTGTTTTAGATGAGGCAGATGAAATGTTAAATATGGGTTTTCTTGAAGATATTGAATGGATAATAGATCAACTTCCGGAAAATAAACAAATGGTGTTATTTTCAGCAACAATGCCTAATGAAATAAGAAATATAGCAAAAAAATATCTTAATGATCCCGCCGAAATATTAATCAAAAGTATCAAAAAAGAAACTCAATTAATTTCGCAAAAATTTATATATATACAAAGGCATCATAAGTTAGATGCCTTAAAAAGAATATTAGAAATTAATAACGAGGGAGTTATTATTTTTGTGAGGACAAAACTACTTACTACTTCAATAGCTGAAGCTCTAGAGAATTCAGGTCATACTGTGGCAGTACTTAATGGAGATATACCTCAAAACCAAAGAGAAAATACTGTAGATAGATTAAAAAAAGGATTTATTAATATACTTGTTGCAACTGATGTCGCAGCTAGAGGATTAGATGTTGAGAGGATTAAACTTGTTGTTAATTACGATTTCCCTTTTGATAAGGAAACATATACTCATAGAATTGGAAGGACTGGCAGGGCTGGCAGATCAGGAGAAGCAATTTTATTTGTTAACCAAAGAGAAAAACATTTTCTAAGAAACTTAGAAAACTCAACAAGAACTAAGATTGAAGAAATTAATATACCGAGTAATAAAATAATAAATGAAAAAAGGATGGAGAAACTTATAGAGAATGTTAATGAGAGTTCTTTAGCTATAGATGAAAATGAAGACAATAAAGCTTTGATTATTGATGTACTAGATAATTTAAAAGAAAAATATTCTATGGATGATTCAAATATTGCAATGGCGGCGATTAATTTAGTAATAGGTAATAAATCATTTTTTGTTAATGAAGATGATTCTTGGATTCATAAACAAAATAATACTGATCGAAATAGATCAAATAGAAATATTAATAATCGTATGAGAAATTCAAATAGAAGAAATAATTATCAAAATGATTCTTTTGAAACCTATAAATTTAACTTTGGTAAATTTGACGGGGTTAGAGTTGCAAATATTATATCCTCAATCTGCAATTCAACTAATATAAATGGTAGATCCATAGGAAAGATACAGATTTTTAATGATTATAGTTTGGTAGATTTACCCCGAGATCTGCATAGAGAAACTAAAAATAAATTAAAAAAAATTAAAGTCAGAAACTAGGTATAGAGAATGAAAGCTAGCAAATATAAATTCTATATTTTTGTGAATCTGATAATACTATTCAGCTCTTTTAAAAGTTATTATTTAGCTCAAACGCAACAAAATTCAATAATAAAATTATTTTGTCTTCAGAGTGTCAAAGAGGAGATGTTGAAAGCAGAAATATTATATAGTGATGAAATTGCGAATGAAACTTGTGATTGTTACTACGAAGAATTTAAACGAAATGCAAGTCATCAAGATGCGAAAACAAAATGTAAATTAAAAACTAGAGAAAATTTAAATCATAATAGAAAAATTTAATTGTTATTTTATGAGTTCTAAAAATCAAAATCCAATAATTAGACTTTATTTAAATCTGATTGAAGAAAGAAGGTTACTATTTTTTGCTTTTCTTAGTTCGATAATTAATAAAATATTAGATTTAGCTCCCCCAGTAATAATAGGTCTTGCAGTTGATATCGTTGTAAAGGAACAGAATTCATGGATTGCTGGTTTTGGTATAAAAGAAGTTCCAGCACAATTGATTTTCCTTGCATTTGCTTCCGGAATAGTTTGGTCTGGTGAATCCTCCTTTGAATATTTATATTCGATTTTATGGAGAAATTTGGCTCAGCTATCCCAACATAAATTAAGAATAAAAGCTTATGAGCATATCCAAGAATTAGATATGGATTTTTTTGAAAATGATAATACAGGAAGGCTATTATCCATTTTGAATGATGATATAAATCAACTAGAGAGATTTCTAGACCAAGGGGCTAATCAGATTATTCAGTTATTTATAACTGTCTTAATAATTGGGGGCACCATGATTTTTGTCGCTCCAAAAATTGCTTTATTTGCTTTCTTTCCTATTCCAATTATATTTTTAGGATCAATTAAATTTCAAAGGAAGCTTGCTCCAAAATACAGAGATGTAAGAAATAAAGCTGGACTGTTGGCATCAAGACTTAATAATAATTTAAGTGGAATTTTAACAATAAAAAGTTTTACTAAAGAAAAATGGGAGTTAAATAGATTAAATAAAGAAAGTCTCGATTATCAAAGAAGTAATAAGGCTGCAATAAAATTATCTTCTGCTTTTATCCCTCTTATAAGATTCGCAATCTTATTTGCTTTTATAGCGATTCTATTAATAGGAGGTTTCCAAACTTGGAATAAGACACTTGATGTAGGAACTTATAGTTTTTTAGTGTTTATTACACAAAGACTATTATGGCCTTTAACTACTTTGGGGCATGTTTTAGATGATTTTCAGAGATCTATGGCTTCAATAAATAGGGTAATTGATCTCATAGATACGCCTATAAAAATAAAAGATGGAAAAATAAAAATTGAACCTAAAGATATCAGAGGAGAAATTATTTTTAATAATGTAAATTTTAATTATCCTGGACGAGATTTAACTTTAAAAAACATAAATTTCAAAATTGAAAATAACTCAACATTAGGAATCGTTGGTTTAACAGGTTCTGGGAAAAGTACAATAATAAAATTACTCCTTAGGATTTATGATAGTAACAATGGGTCAATAACCTTGGATGGAGTTTCTATTAAAGAAATAAATTTGAGGGATCTAAGAAAGTCTATTTCTTTAGTAAGTCAAGAAACTTATTTATTTCATGGCAGTGTACAAGAAAATATTGCTTATGGCTCAATCAACCCAGGTCTCAAAGATATCATTAAAGCCTCTAAGATTGCGGAAGCTCATAAATTTATTGAACAATTGCCGGATGGTTATAAAACTATAGTGGGGGAAAGGGGGCAAAGGCTCTCAGGGGGCCAACGTCAAAGAATTGCCTTGGCGAGAGCTGTTTTAAAGGATGCTCCAATATTAATATTAGATGAAGCTACGGCCTCAGTTGATAATGAAACAGAAGCTTTAATTCAAAAGTCATTATCTAAAATCACCAAAAAAAGAACAACAATAGTAATAGCTCATAGATTAAGCACTATTAAAACTGCGGATAATATTGTTGTTATTGATAAAGGTAAAATAGTTGAAACAGGAAAACATGAAAAATTATTAGATCAGAACAAAATATATGCTGATTTATGGAATGTTCAAGTAGGAATCTAGTATGGAATTTCTAAACTATATTAAAAAGTTAAATGATTCAATTACATTACTAAACATACCGTCAACTTTATTCCATCTCTCTTCATTTGTTCCGACAGCGAAAGTGTAAAGTGTTCCTCTATCAATTACCACAGTAGCTAATTCGTGTCTGGCCTTTTCATTTAGATTTAATTCATATTCTAAATCATAAAAAATATGATTGGATGCCTCCCTCTTATTGGTATTTATAAGTTTTACCTCTCTACCTGAACCTTCGGGAGCAATAACTTTATCAATTAATGTTTGACCTACTTCACTTGGGCTTCCTAATTGCTCTAATTGAACCTCTTTATTAACATCAGAAATAACTAAACTTAATGTCTCATTACTATTTATTAGATCATGATAAATAATTTCAGGCCCTCCATCGACTTTTACTCTGGTCCATCCTGTTGGATACAAAAAGGCATATCTTCCATCTGGACTTTGATAAGCTTCTAATCCCGCATTTAGTCCGCCGCTACAAGCACTAAGTGTTAAACACAAAAAAATTAAAAATAAATATTTGAAAGGGTTAAATTTAATATGTTTCATTTTGTTTGAAATTACTAACTGAAAACATAATAAGACATTAAAAGCAAACAATTATGGCAATTCAGAATTTTGCGTCTAAATTATCCCTAGAAATAGTTTAATTTTGATTACTTATACCAAACCGCTTTCAAAATTAATTGGTCATTTTGAGAAATTCCCAGGGATTGGTCCAAGAACAGCGCAACGATTAGCCCTGTTTATTTTAAAACAACCTGAAAGTACAATAAAAGATTTTTCAAAGGCTCTGTTAGAAGCACATAGTAATGTTGGTCGTTGCAAAAAATGTTTCAATTTGACTTCAGAAGATGAATGTGAAATCTGTAAAAATACTGAAAGAAATCAAAAACTAATTTGTGTAGTAGCAGAAACTAAAGATTTGCTCGCTTTGGAGCGCGCCAGAGAATTTAAAGGTGTTTACCATGTTATTGGTGGTTTAATATCTCCAATGGATTCTGTTGGCCCCGAACTCTTAGAAATAAGAAGCTTGGTAGAAAGAGTTAGTAAGTCTGAAATAGATGAGATCATATTGGCATTGACCCCCAGTGTTGAAGGAGACACGACAAGTCTTTATATTGGAAAATTGTTAGCCCCTTTTACTAAAGTTACGAGGATTGCATATGGCCTCCCAATGGGAAGTGAACTTGAATATGTTGATGAAGTTACGCTTGCAAGGGCGTTAGAAGGAAGAACAACACTAAATTAGACAATGAGGGACAATAATTTAATTAAGAAAGAAAAAATCTTAAGACTTCCCCCTTGGATTAAATTTCCTATTAGTAAAGCTTCAGAATTCGAAAAAATACAAACACTCATCAAAAAATCAAATATTCATACTATTTGCGAAGAAGCAAGATGTCCAAATAGAGCAGAATGTTATGCCTCAGGAACAGCTACTTTCTTACTTGGTGGATCAATATGTTCTCGTTCATGTGCTTTTTGTCAGGTAAATAAAGGTAGACCTAGTTCTATCAATGTTGATGAATGTACTCAAGTCGCTGAAGCAGTGAAAGTACTAAATTTGAAATATGTTGTTTTGACATCTGTAGCTAGAGACGATCTCCCTGATCATGGTGCAAATTTATTTATATCTACAATTGATGAGATTAGAAAAATTGATTCAACAATTAAAATAGAGGTTTTAACTCCTGATTTATGGGGCGGGGGCAAAAATTTTGATGAAACTAATAACCTTCAGACTGAGAGATTGAAGATGATTTTAGAAAAAGATCCAATATGCTTTAATCACAATCTTGAAACTGTTGAAAGACTGCAGAAAGAAGTTAGGAGGGGTGCAAATTACAAAAAATCTCTTAGTTTATTAAAAAAGTCAAAAGATATTGCTCCTCATATTCAAACTAAATCAGGCATTATGTTAGGTCTTGGTGAAACATTGGATGAAATAAAAAATTTAATTTATGATCTTAAAGAAATAGATTGTGATCAAATTACAATTGGCCAATATTTAAGGCCCTCATTCAATCATTTGGCAGTTAAGAAATATTGGGATCCATCAGAGTTTGAATATTTATATCGCTTCAGTAAGGAATTAGGATTTAAAAAAGTATCTTCTGGCCCTTTAGTTAGAAGTAGTTATCATGCGAGTTAAATTTCATCAATTGAAGAAAGTTTCTTTTCAAGTTTTTTCAATATGTAAATACAATTCCCGTTCATTAGTGTACCTGCACCTCCCCAAATCAATCTTAATAAAAGATCTACTGGGCTAGAACCAACTTCTTTTACAATTTTGAATCCTATTAACTTGAAATATCTTACAAGTTTTTTGCTATATCCTTCACTATCAAAAATAGCTAAAAGTCTTGCTTTGTTGCTAGATTTTTTTTCAATTGCCCAAGCCATAGTTGTTGCCCATATTAATTCAGAAACAAAAGCAGGAGCCTTACTAAGGATTCTTAATGTATCAAGCTGAATACCTTGTTTATTTAAATAAGTCCAACCTTTCATTTCGGCCCAAATCTTAATGATGTTATCTTTCTGTTCTGCGATAACTATTCTAAAGAAACATAATCCGAGAGTTTCTCTAACTTGAATTTTAATTAATAATCCAATGTTACTTGCTAATTTTTCTAATTCTTCAACCTTCATGATTTTGAAAATTAGTTCTTATGGATTTTATGATTTGCAACTTTTAATCTGTCGATCTGTTTTTGTCTTTCCTCAAACCTTTTCCTATCATCATCACTGAATTGATCTATGCAGAAATGACATTGGATACCCTTTCTATATTCTTTTCTTTTTTGATCTTGAATTGAAACGGGCATTCCACATGCATGACAAATGGAGTAGGAGCCTTTTTCTAATTCTTGATCTAAAGCAACTCTATTATCAAAAACATAACATTCACCTTCAAATAAGTTTTTTTCTTTTGATTTATCATCAAGGTATTGAAGGATGCCCCCTTGTAGATGATATATATTTTTATAACCTTTCTTTTTCAGCAAAGTAGTAGCTTTTTCACATCTTATTCCTCCGGTACAAAACATTGCTATATTTGTAGACTCTTTATTTTCTAAATGGGTATCTAAATGATCATCTACCCACTTGGGGAATTCGCTAAAATTTTTTGTATTTGGGTTTATAGAGTTCTGAAATGTTCCTATAGACACCTCATAATGATTTCTAGTATCAATGATTATTGTATTTTGATCTTTAATTAACTTATTCCAATCAGCTGAGTCAATATAGCTCCCATTATCTTCTGAAGGGTTTATTTCAGGGACACCCATTGTAACTATTTCTTTCTTGATTTTTATTTTTAATTTTTTGAAGACTTTGTTTTTTGAAAAGTTTACTTTAATATTTAAATTTCTATTATCTGTATATTTATTAAGTAAATTGATAACAATATCAATTACATTTTTCTCAGCACAAATAGTTCCATTAATGCCTTCACTAGCAAAGATAAATAAACCTGAAAGATCGTTTTCATTTTCGATTTCTAATAATTTATTTTTTAGATCAAGAATTAAGTTTTCTTGAAATGGGAAGAAAGAGTAAAGAGAAACAATTTTATAATTTTTGCCTTTCATAAAGAAGATAATGTTTTTTCACAAGTTTCAAAATCTTTGTTAAATGATACTCCAACCTCTTTAAGAAGTTTTCTGTCTGATTGAAAAGATGGATTTGAAGTTGTGAGTAACTCATCTCCATAAAAAATTGAATTTGCCCCACATTGAAAACATAATATTTGGGCTTCTTTTGAGAGCTTTTCTCTCCCTGCACTTAGTCTTATTTTACTTTTAGGCATAAGAATTCTTGCTGTAGCGATCATCCTTATCATTTCAATAGAATCAATATCTTGATTATCTTCTAAATCAGTGCCTTCAATAGCTACTAATGAATTTATGGGAACACTTTCAGGGTGTGGATTCATGTTTGAAAGCACTTCCAATAGAGATGCTCTATCACCATTAGTTTCACCCAAGCCTATTATTCCTCCACAACAAACATTTATTCCTGCATTCCTTACTCTTTTGATAGTTTCTAGTCTGTCTTGATAAGTTCTAGTCGTAATAATATTTTTATAATGCTCAGGACTAGTATCAAGATTGTGGTTATACGCGGTCAAGCCTGCATCAGCAAGTTTGGAAGCTTGTTCTTCTGTAAGCATCCCAGCAGTAACGCATGCTTCCATCCCTAAATCTCTTACACCGCTAACCATCTCCAACATTGCATTAAAAGATTTCCCATCTCTAATTTCTCTCCATGCCCAACCCATACAAAACCTATCAGCACCCTCATTTTTTGCTACTTTAGCTCTTGCTAAAACCTCTTCAACTTGAAACTGTGGATGACTTTTGATTTCGCTAGCACTATAAATTGATTGGCTACAATACGAACAATTTTCCTCGCATCCACCAGTTTTTACGCTGAGCAATGATGCTAATTGAATATCGTATTTGTTGAATTTCCTGTGAACGTTTTGTGATTCCCACATTAAATCAATAAGAGGCATATTAAGTATTTTTAAAATCTCCGCTTTATTCCAATCAAACCTAATTTCTTTTAATAACTGATTATTTGAATTAGCCATTTTTATTAGGAAATATATTGAGAATCTTCAAGAGATTCATTTGGTAATGATTCTATACCGCCGAAACGTCTATTTCTTGATTGGTAATCAATTATTGCTTTAAGAAATTCATGCTCATTGAACTCTGGCCAAAGTACGTCAGATATATAAATTTCTGAATATGCTAATTGCCATAATAAAAAATTACTTATCCTTTTTTCACCACTAGTTCTTATTAGTAATTCTGGATCCTTAATTCCTCTAGTTAATAACTCTGAATTAAATAATTCTTCATTAATTTCACTTGGTTTTATTTCTCCAGAAGAAGATTTTATTGCTAGTTCTTTTGCAACTTTTACTATTTCTTGTCTGCCTCCGTAATTAACACAAACATTGAATAAAAATTTATTGTTGTTTTTAGTAAGTGATTCTGAACTAGATATTATTTCTCTCAAATTTTTGGGGAAAGGAGTTAAATCTCCAATAAATTTTATTTTTGTTGATTCTTCATGTATTTCTTTAATTTCGTTTTTTAAAACTTCTCTAAAAAGATTTATAAGAAAATCAACTTCTTTTGTTGGTCTTGTCCAATTCTCAGTTGAAAAAGCATAAACAGTAATTACTTTACAACCTAAATTTTTTGCAGATTTGAGAATTTTTTTTAATACACTTACGCCCTGTTTATGTCCAAATGATCGGGGTAAACCTTTTTTAGTCGCCCATCTCCCATTGCCGTCCATAATTATTGCTATATGCTTGGGCAATTTTTGCTTATCTATTTTCACTAATAAGTCAGAAATTTTATCGTCTATTACTTTTTCTAAATTCATTAGTTAATCCTTTTTGTTAATAAAAATTTCTGATTTTTCTGACTCTTTTTTATTAATACCACTGATGATATTATCACTCGAGTCATTCTTTTGGGATGAAACATTTTTACTTAAAGATGCTTTATTTGCTCCCATAGAGTTTTGATTCCCAATCAATTTTGCAAGAAGTTCTTGTAACCTGCTGCTGGTAATTGGCCTTTCAAGTTTGCCTTGGTTTGCTAATGATAATGTACCTGTTTCTTCAGAAACAACAATACAAATACATCTGTCAAATCTTTCTGTAATACCTAATGCTGCTAAATGTCTTGTGCCATATCTACTTATTCCTTGTCTTGAGAGAGGAAGTATTACGCCTGCAGAAATTATTTTATTTCCTTTCACGAGAACTGCTCCATCATGTAAAGGCGTATCTGTAGCAAAAAGATTTATTAAAAGGTCAGTTGATAATTGTGCCTCAATATTGGTACCTGAATATAAAAAATCTTCAGGTCTTAAATCACTCCCCAAATCTACAACGATTAAAGCACCTCTTCTATTTTGAGAGAGTTTACCGGCAGTATCAACTAACTGGGTAATGGTAGTTGAAGTAGCTCTAAATTCCTTTGGTGGATTACCTAGTAATACAGCTAGCCTCCCAGTGCCTAGTAATTCCATTAATCTTCTTAACTCTCCTTGCCAAAGGATCGCTAATGAGAGAGAGCAAGCAAGGACTGCAGCATCAATTAATTTTGATGTAAGTGGTAAGTATGCATATCTTTGAATAAACCATGCGGATGATACTAAAAACAAATATCCTCTTAGAAGCCATAATGTCCGTTGTTCTTTTACTCTAGAGAATAATAATAGTCCGAAACCAACAGCAAATAAGACATCTAATAAAAGCTTTAAATTTATAATCCCCCAGAAATTCACACTAAAAACAAAATTAATTTAAATGTACCTAATTTTGTTTGATAAAGCGATCAGGTAATACGTCATATTTTAAAAGATCCAATGGGCTTTCTCTTTTTTGAATAATTTCTGCCTCTCCATCTTTAACTAAAAGAGCAGCAGGTCTTGGAATTCTGTTGTAGTTAGAACTCATTGAATTATTATATGCACCAGTACCGAAAACACATATAAGATCTCCCGTTTTACATTCTGCTAGTTCAATTTCTTTAAACAAAACATCTCCCGATTCGCAGTGCTTACCAGCAATAGTATATTTATTTTTGGAATTAATATTAAATGGATTACTTACTAAACATGCAGAATAATTTGATTGATATGTAATGGGTCTTGGATTATCACTCATACCACCATCAACAGATAAATATGTTCTGATACCAGGAATTTCTTTAAAAGCCCCAATTTTGTAAATGGTTATACCTGCTGTAGAAACAATAGATCTACCTGGTTCGCACATTAATGTGGGAAAATCTAAGTTGTTTTTTTTACAAGCTTCAACAACGGAATAAGAAATTGTTTTTACCCATTCATCAATTGAAGGGGGATCATCACTTTCTGTATACCTGATACCTAAACCCCCTCCAACATTTAGTTCCTCAATATCATGACCAAATTTTTTGGCGTCTAAGATAACTTTTACCATTATTTCTCCCAGATCCTTGTGAGGGTCAAGTTCAAAAATCTGTGAACCAATATGAGCATGTAAGCCTTTTAATTTTAGGTGCGTTGTATTGCTGATTCTGTTAAATAGAGTATTTAAATATTCTATTCCGAAACCAAATTTGCTATCGAATGATCCAGTTCTAATATATTCATGTGTATGGCATTCTATCCCAGGAGTAAAGCGAATCATTATTTCTAAATCATGATTAAATGAATTTGAGATCTCATCTAATCTTTCTAAGTCGTAATCATTATCTACAATAACTTTAATATTATTTCTAACTGCGAATTCTAATTCTTTGTCTGATTTGTTGTTACCATGAAAAACAATTTTTTCATTTGGAACCCCACCTTTAATAGCAGTTAATAGTTCTCCTTCTGAAACAGCATCAAGTCCTAAACCTTCCGAGGAAACAAGACTACTCATGAAAATGGAACTATTTGCCTTAGAGGCATAAATGGGCAAGGATTTTCCTGGGTAATATTTGTCTAATGCTTTTTTGTACGCTTTACAAGAATTTCTTAAAGTGATTTCATCCAGGATATAAAGAGGAGAATCATATTTTTTAACTAGTTCTTCAATAGAACATCCACCAACTGACAATTTCCCATCTCTTTCAATGGATGTAGTAATGGGCATAATATTTCTGTTAGGACTTTCCAAGTCAATTTTTTGTTTTAAAAAAGATTGTTTTTCTTCCATGGGAGAACTTCGAATAAAGCCTTAGTCAAAACTGTCATATTTTATAATGACTATAGATTTGAATTTTATAAATATAAATACATAATAAATGATATCTATTAAACAAATAAATAAGAAAGATATTGATTTATGTTATCAATTGGATTCAAATACGATTTGTCTATGGAGTAAAGAACAATGGGCTAACGAATTCAAAAAAGATGACACAAAAATCTTGGGGTTATTAATTAAAAATTTAGTCATTGGTATATGTGTTTTTCAAGTTGTTCTTGATGAAGCTCAAATAAATTATTTTGTTGTAAATAAGAAATTTAGAAAAAAGGGATTTGGATCTTATCTTATGAGCTATTTAATAAAAAAATGTGAAAAATTAAATTTAAAGAAATTACTATTGGAGGTTTCTCAGAGCAATTTTACTGCTGAAAGATTTTATAGTCGCTTTGATTTTTCTACTGTGGGAATAAGAAAAAATTATTATAAAGATGGTTCAAATGCTCTTTTAAAAGAAAAAAAATTAACAACAAAATAATGTAAAAATTTAAATGTTCGGATAACCATAATCCCTGAAATTACTATAATTTCTTGTCATATCACTAAAAAATTTAAATTTAATTCGATAAATTATACTTTTGGGTATTCACAAAAGCTCATTCTGAACACAAAATTGACATATTACTGGTAGGTTATTAATAGGAATTTAATCTTCTAATGTTTGAAAGATTTACAGAAAAAGCTATAAAAGTCATTATGCTTGCTCAAGAGGAAGCTAGAAGACTTGGTCATAATTTTGTTGGAACAGAACAAATTCTTTTGGGGTTGATTGGAGAAGGAACTGGTGTCGCAGCGAAAGTACTTAAATCACTTGGAGTTAATTTAAAAGATTCAAGGATAGAAGTTGAAAAGATAATAGGTAGAGGTTCAGGGTTTGTTGCTGTAGAAATACCTTTTACTCCCAGGGCTAAAAGAGTTTTAGAACTATCTCTAGAAGAGGCTCGTCAACTTGGCCACAATTACATTGGTACAGAACATTTATTGTTGGGTCTAATAAGAGAAGGTGAAGGTGTGGCTGCAAGAGTTCTTGAAAATCTTAATATTGACCTTACAAAAGTTAGAACTCAAGTTATAAGGATGCTTGGTGAAACCGCCGAAGTTGGCACAGGTACTAGTACAACTAAGGGTAACTTAAAAACTGCTACTCTTGATGAATTCGGAACAAATTTAACAAAGTTAGCGAGTGAGTCAAAATTAGATCCAGTCGTTGGACGCCATTCAGAAATAGATCGTGTAGTCCAAATACTTGGTAGGAGGACAAAAAATAATCCTGTTCTTATTGGGGAGCCAGGTGTAGGCAAAACAGCTATAGCAGAAGGTCTAGCTCAAAGAATACAAACAGGGGATATCCCAGACATACTTGAAGATAAAAGAGTTTTGACTCTTGATATAGGTCTTTTGGTGGCAGGAACAAAATATAGAGGTGAATTTGAAGAAAGGTTAAAAAAAATTATGGAAGAAATTAAATCAGCAGGTAACGTCATTCTTGTTATAGATGAAGTGCATACTTTAATTGGTGCTGGAGCTGCTGAAGGAGCTATAGATGCAGCAAATATACTAAAGCCAGCATTAGCTAGAGGGGAACTCCAATGTATTGGAGCAACAACTCTAGATGAATATAGAAAACATATCGAAAGAGATGCTGCTCTAGAAAGAAGATTCCAGCCTGTAATGGTAGGGGAGCCATCTATAGAAGATACAATCGAAATTTTAAAAGGTCTTAGAGAGCGTTACGAACAACATCATCGTCTAAAAATTACTGATGATGCGCTTGAGGCCGCCGCACATTTAGGAGATCGTTACATATCTGACAGGTTTTTACCTGATAAGGCTATTGACCTCATTGACGAGGCAGGAAGTAGAGTACGTTTAATAAACTCTAAGCTTCCGCCTGAAGCAAAACAAATAGATAGGGAGCTAAGACAAGTCCAAAAACAGAAGGAAGAATCCGTAAGAGACCAAAATTTCGATCAAGCTGGCCAATTACGCGAAAAAGAGATGGAATTGTCTGCAAAAATTAAAGAGGTTTTGGACAATAAAAAAGAATCTATAGCTGAAGATCAAGCTGACGCTGATAATTCTGTAAAAAGTGATTCAAAACTTTTACAAAGCCCCCTTGTTAGCGAAGAGGATGTAGCTCATATTGTCGCTTCATGGACAGGCGTTCCTGTTCAGAAATTAACAGAAACTGAATCAGTCAAGCTTCTTAATATGGAGGAAACACTTCACCAAAGGCTAATTGGACAAGATGAAGCTGTAAAGGCTGTCTCAAGAGCCATAAGAAGAGCAAGAGTTGGATTAAAAAATCCTAATAGACCAATAGCAAGTTTTATCTTTTCTGGTCCTACCGGTGTTGGTAAAACTGAATTGACTAAATCATTGGCTTCATATTTCTTCGGTAGTGAAGAAGCAATGATTAGATTAGATATGTCAGAATTTATGGAAAGACATACAGTCAGTAAACTTATAGGCTCACCTCCTGGTTATGTTGGTTTTAATGAAGGTGGTCAGCTTACTGAAGCTGTTAGAAGACGTCCTTATACTGTTGTTTTATTTGATGAGGTTGAAAAGGCGCATCCAGATGTTTTCAACTTATTATTGCAACTACTTGAAGACGGAAGACTAACTGACTCCAAAGGTAGAACTGTAGATTTTAAAAATACATTGTTAATAATGACCTCTAATATCGGTTCAAAAGTAATTGAGAAAGGTGGGGGCGGACTAGGATTCGAATTCTCAGGTGATTCAGTTGAAGATAGCCAATATAACAGAATTAAATCACTAGTTAATGAAGAACTTAAGCAATACTTTAGGCCTGAATTTTTAAATAGACTTGATGAAATAATTGTATTCAGACAATTAACTAAAAATGAAGTTAAAGAAATTGCTGAAATAATGTTGCAAGAAGTTTTTGTCCGACTACAGGATAAAGGTATTAAATTAAATGTCACCGATGCTTTCAAAGAAAGACTCGTTGAAGAAGGTTACAATCCTTCTTACGGAGCAAGACCTTTGAGAAGGGCAGTTATGCGCTTACTAGAAGATAGTTTGGCTGAAGAAGTTCTTTCTGGGAGAATAAAAGATGGAGATAATGCTTTAGTTGACATAGATGATAATAAAAAAGTTACAATAAATATTTCTTCTGAAGAATCTTCTCAAGAATTAGCAGGTGCTAACTTCTAATCTTTCAAAGTAAATATGCAGTCTATCTCTCCAGAAACTATATACAGGGGAAATTCTGCTTGGGAAAAATCTTTACCTCAAATTACTAAATTAACTAAAAGTCCATTAATTTTAGGTAGAGGTATTCAAACGAATAATTTGAGAAATAATATTTTTAATGATTTAAAAAATCAAAAACTCAATGTAAATTCTGCTAATTTACAATTTGATTGTTGTTACGAAGATATTTCAAGAGTTAAGAATATTATTTCAAATAATAATAATGATTGTGTTATAGCGGCTGGAGGAGGCAAAGTTCTAGATTCTGGAAAATATATAGCCGAGTCTCTTAATATCCCTTGTATTACAGTTCCCCTTAGCGCCTCTACATGTGCTGGTTGGACAGCCTTATCGAATATTTATACAAAGGATGGTCAATTTATAAAAGATGTTGCATTAGGATCTTGCCCGAAAATACTAGTTTTTGATCATAAATTTATTCAAACAGCTCCATCAAGAACTCTAGCAAGTGGCATAGCAGATGCCTTGGCAAAATGGTACGAATCCTCAGTAACAAGTTCAAAAATAAATGATGGCCTTGTTCAACAAGCAATTCAGATATCCAGAGTTTTAAGAGATCAACTATTAATAGATGGAGGAAAAGCATTTAAGGGGCAATTTGAAAATAATCCATCTTGGCAAAATACTGTAGAGGCATGTGGACTTACAGCAGGATTAGTTGGTGGTATTGGTGGAGAAAAATGTAGGACAGCAGCAGCACATGCTATTCATAATGCAATTACTCAGATAATCACCCCTAATAAATTCTTACATGGTGAGATTGTTGGGGTTGGATTATTATTGCAATTAAGACTAGAAGAAATGAAAAATAATAATAAATTAGCTGATCAATCAATTAAACAATTATTTGTACTTATGAAAGAATTGAATTTGCCAACTACTATCGGACAACTTGGAATAAATGTTTTTGAAAATAATAATCTAGAGAAAATTGCCGATTTTACTTTTCGAGATAAATCTGAGATTCACTTTTTGCCTTTTGAAATTAATAAACGAGACATAATAGAGGTTATTTCAAATTTTGAACAACAAAAAATTAAAACATAAATATTTTTTGACTAAAAACAATTTTGAACAACTAAGTGATTTAAATGCAGAATTTTTCGAAAGTGCCAAATTGTCACTATTAGATCCTTTAGGTCTTTATTTGGCAAATGATGTTAAGTGGATAAAACTCAACCAAAATTGGAACTCCTTAAAATTTCCAGTAGTTATCGGAGGAAAAGGTCAACCTATACTTCTTCTACATGGCTTTGATAGTAGTTTTTTAGAATTCAGAAGAATATATAAATCACTAAAAAGAAATTTTAAAGTTATCGTTCCTGATCTTTTGGGTTTTGGTTTTAGTCCGAGGTGCGCAACAAATGAATACAATTCCTCGAAAATAATTTCGCATTTAATTGATCTCCTTAAGACATTAAAAATAACAAAGAATCTAAAAATTATAGGTGCCTCTATGGGAGGCTCATCAGCTTTAAAACTTGCTTATGAAATTCCTGATTCTATTGATAAAATTATCCTTTTGTCCCCAGCCGGATTATTTGGAGAACCTAAGAGTGTCCCTTTTCCTCTTAACCAAATTGGCGCCTCATTTCTTGGATTGCCTCAGGTCAGAAAAAGTCTTTGTAGGCAAGCATTTGCTTTTCCAGATGAATGCGTTGGTAAGATGGAAGAGCAAATTGCTTCAATTCATCTAGGTTGTAAAGGATGGAGGAATTCACTTGCATCATTTGCAAAAAGTGGTGGGTTTGCAGGAACTCAAAAATATATCCAAAATATACCAATCAAAACATTATGTGGAGAAAATGATCGAATTCTTGGAAAAAAAGAGCTTAAAAAAATAGGAAATATTGAAAAATTAAATTTTGTAGGGTTACAAAATTGTGGTCATCTTCCGCATATAGATCTTCCATCATTATCTAGTAAAATTATCCAAGATTATTTTTTGGAATAAAAGATTTCTTAATTAATTTAGATACTTGAGAATTATAAAAATATAATACAAAACAGATGGAGTAAAGATGTAACTGTCAATTCTGTCAAGAATCCCTCCATGTCCGGGCAAAAAAGTTCCGGAATCTTTTATTTTTGCATCTCTCTTCATCATAGATTCAATTAAATCTCCAACTAATGCCATAAGAGAAATTGAAATTCCATAAATTATTCCAACAATTAATGGGTTTTCCCAATTCATTAAAAATGCGAAAAATATTGCTAGTAAAATTGAACAGGATATTCCTCCAATTAAACCTTCTATAGTTTTGCTCGGAGATATTGGAGAAAGAGATGTTTTACCAAATGACTTCCCAATAAAATAAGAACCAATATCACTAGCCACAATTAAAAAACAAGAAGTTAAAGTTAAATGTAGACCCGTAGTATTTGATAAGTTCTCAAGAGACATAAAACCCTGATTTGAGCCTATTATCACTGAATCTAATCCCCTTAACTTAATCCAGTAACTAGGTAAAAAACCTAAATAGAATAATCCAAAAATAGATGCTGCGATATCTGAAATCGTCCCAGGTTTTGGTTGCAAAAGTAACCAAGTACATATCCCAACTGAACAGATGGGCAAAATTGAATTTGAAATTTCTCCTTCAAGCACACCAATGGTCTCAAGATAAGTAGATACTATAATAATAAAGGATGAAAATAATGTGGTTTTTGTAGCTGGTCTTATTCCTTTGAATTCTGCCATTCTAAAAAATTCTAATAATGCTAAATATGTAAGCAACGCAGTTGCTAATGTAAAAAACCATCCCCCCAACAAAACAACAATTAAACCAAAAATTCCTATAATCAATCCGCTTTTTAATCTCATATGAAATTGCTATGTTTATAAGACCTTTATATTAAAATTTACCAGATCTTTGTTACATAAACTTTGATTATTTATCCAATTAAACCTATCTAAATCAATTTTTTCTCCAGGAACTAGTAAAGGTATCCCTGGAGGATAAGGGCAAATAATATCTCCGGATACTTTATTCAATGATTCTGAGAAAGGAATACTCTTAGTCTCACTTCTCCAAGCAATTCCAATTTCGATTTCGGGGGCTTGAATAAATTTAAAGGGCGATTTAAGTACTTCTAAACTTTTTGATTTTTTGGAATTTAATAGTAATTTTTTCCATAACTTTTCAAATAAATTAAGAAAATCTTTTTGATTACCAAATCCTAGGCAAAAAGTGAGAGTCATCATTTCTGGCAATTCAGCAATAAGGCCATTTCTATAAAAAAATTTATCAGCAGTAAAACCATCAATCCCAGCCTTGGAGGTATTTAATACAATTTTCAAGGGATCTTGAGTTTCTATGAGAGGAATATTTTTTTGAATTAATTTTTTGTAAATAATTTTTGCCTCTAAAATTCTTTTTTGATATTTTGATAAACTTTTTTTATTAAGCCAGTCCCTAATAGACTCTTCACAAGAAGAAAGTAATAAGGAACTTGGACTAGTAGTTTGCAACAAATTTATACTTTTGATTAAATTGCCTTCATTTATTAAATTCCCTTTGTACCAAAGTGCCGCCGTTTGAGTTAATCCATTGAGCGACTTATGTAATGAATTAACGACTAAATCAGCGTTTGATGATAAGGCGGGTTTTGGTAAATTAAGGTTTTCACAAAAAAGGAAATATGAACCATGGGCTTCATCAACTAAAACAGGTAAATTTTTTTGATGGCAACAATCTATTAAAGGCTCTAAATCTCCGGCATAACCATGATAAGAGGGATTTACAAGAATCACCCCTGCAATTTTATTCTCATCAAAATTTAATTTTTTAAATACGTTGTCCAACCAAATTTTTGTAATTGGTTTGTAATGTCCCGTAACGGTTGAAAATTCTAGATCAAAAAATATTGGATTTATATTCTGCATCGCACAGATTTTTATAACACTTATGTGAACATTTCTAGGCATCAGGATATTTTCGCCTGGATTTGCCATTGAAATTACTGCTGATTGTATTAATCCCGAAGCCCCATTAACTCCAAAAAAACATCCTTTAGCCCCAAATTTGTCAGAGAATTCTCTTTGAGATTTAGCAATTAATCCGCTTTGGGATAGTGGTGAACCTATCTCTGGTAGCTCGGGCAAGTCCCAATACCCAGGGTGATTTTTTAATAGCTTTACTAATTTCTTTGGTAAAGCTGCCCCTCTGTTATGAGCGGGAAAGAATAAAGACTTTAAAAACTTTTTAGTAAGAAAAGATGAAATGCTCATAAAGTATTATTGACATATATAGAATGGACTACATGGCAATCTTTTTTTGATTTTTTTAACTTTAATGAAAAGATCTTATTCGAAATATTCAGCAAAAGATGACTTACTTTGGTTGATTTTGAGACCATGGATTTTTATCCCAAGAGTTTTATATATCCTTTTAACTTTTATTTTTCTTTTTTTAAGAATACTTTTTCAAGGTAACAGTAAAAATAAAAATGTACAAAAAAATCTCTCGAAATATCTTTTTGATGTAATAACAGATTTAGGACCTTGTTTTATCAAATTAGGCCAAGCACTCTCAACTAGGCCAGATCTTGTTAGACAAGATTGGCTTACAGAACTTACAAACTTACAAGATAATCTCCCTGCATTTGACCACAAAATTGCTTTAAAAATCATTGAGGAGGAACTTGGATCACCAGCTAATGAATTATTTGAAGAGTTTCCAGATAGACCTATTGCTTCAGCAAGTTTAGGTCAAGTTTATAAAGCAAAGATAAATAATTCTTATTTAGCGGTGAAAGTACAGCGGCCAAATTTGTACTTTCTCATAAGAAGGGACGTTGTAATCTTAAGGTTTTTAGGAAGTTTTTTATCACCACTCTTACCATTAAATATAGGTGTTGGAATTGGAGAAATAATTGATGAATTCGGTAATGCACTTTTTGATGAAATTGACTATGAAAAAGAGGCCGAAAATGCCTTGAAGTTTGCAAATTTATTTAAAGAAAACCCAAATATATTTATCCCTAAACTAGAAAAACAGTTTTCATCCAAAAGGGTAATCACAACTTCTTGGATTGATGGAGTTAAGTTAAGAGATCGAGCTTTACTGGAGGAAAATAACTTAATACCTGCATCGTTTATAAAAACATGTGTCATTAGTGGTCTTCAGCAATTATTTGAATTTGGATATTTTCATGCAGACCCACATCCTGGAAATATGTTTGCTCTAAAAGGAGGCAATTCAGATTGTGGGAATTTAGCTTATGTTGATTTCGGAATGATGGATACAATCACAAATTCAGATAGACTTACTCTTATTAAGGCAATTGTTCACATAATAAACGAAGAATATTATCTTCTTGCAGAAGATTTTCAGAAATTAGGTTTTTTAACCAAAGAGCAAGATCTTCAAAAACTTGTTGAACCATTAAAAGAAGTTCTGGGAGGATCTTTTGGCGCTGAGGTTGGTAATTTTAATCTTAAAAATGTAACTGACAAATTCTCAAAACTAATGTATTCCTATCCCTTCAGAGTTCCCAGTAGGTTTGCCTTAATAATAAGAGCCGTTGTTAGTCAAGAAGGTTTAGCACTAAGGTTAGATCCTGAATTTAAAATTTTAAAAATAGCTTATCCATATATTGCTAAAAAACTCCTGACTGATAATTCTGAAGAGATTTTAGACATACTTATAGAAGTCGTTTTTGATAAAAAAGGTCATATTCAAATAGAAAAAGTTGAAAGTTTATTAAACATTTTATTTAGAGATTCAGAGAATATTAATTCAGATCTCATACCAGTTGCGAATGCTGGATTGAAATTATTTGTCAGTAAAAAAGGATCCGAAGTTAGGAAGAATCTTCTTTTAAGTCTTATAAAAGATGAAAAATTAGAATTAAATGATGCAAAAAAGCTCTTAGCTTTAATTAGAGATACTTTTAGCCCTCTGAATATTGCAAAAAGTGCAGTACAAAATATTATCTCTACAGTCTAGTTTTTATATCTAATTAACTTACTTATGATTGTAATTCGATTAGAATTGGTTGTAATGTTTTAAAAATAAGAAGTAAAAAGTATTATTTATTTTTGGAAATTAAATGAATATTTTGAAAAATCTCTTTTTACTTAACAAAAAATCTGAAAAAAATAAAGACTATAGTTATGAACTTGTTGACCAATATATTGAAATTGCAAATTTGGTAAAAGAAGCAAGAACGCAACAAAACCTTACAATTAAAGAATTGTCATACATTTCAAAAATTCCTGAACGAATAATAAACTCTATTGAAAATAATAATAAAAATATTAGGCCAGAGTATCCTTTTATAAGATCTATATTAATTAAATTAGAGGAATGCTTAGTATTAAAAAAAAATACATTATTAAATTTAGCAGTTGAAGAAAGAAAAATTTTAAGGAAAGAGGGAAAGGATTTTCTTTTCAGGAAATTCGATCTTATCAATACATGGCAAGGAAGCTTTTTGTATTTTTTTATATTAGTTTTTACTATATTTATTTTAAAAAGATACTTTATTTTAAATGTAAATGTTATTGAGATTGAAAATATTGAAAATCATGTTGTTGATAAATAATTTTTAATAAATTTTACTTTGGAGTTCTTCCAAAATTATTTCCTAGCTCACTAAAGCTTCTCATATTATCATCTATTTCTTCTAAAGGACGATTTAACTTCCATTTCCAGTTATTTTTTGTGGTACCAGGTTTGTTTAATCTACTTGAATCATCTAGAGATAATAGATCTTGTAATGGAGCAATAAAAAGATTAGCATTAGTTTTCATGCCAATTTTTATTAAATCCCAAGAAGGATTTTCTGAAAATTTATACTCATCTTTTATTCTTTTTTTGGATTCATAATCTAAATATTTCCACCAGGAAACAGAAGTAGAGTTGTCGTGAGTACCTGTATAAACAACCCAATTTTCTCCTTCAATATTCTTAGGTAAATAAGGATTATCTTCATTGCCATCAAAAGCGAATTGTAATATTTTCATGCCAGGCAGTTCGAAGTTTTTTCTTAATTTCTCCACATCTGGAGTTATTACTCCCAGATCCTCTGCAATAACTGGTAGATAGTTACCCCCTAGATCTTGTTTCACTTTATTTAATAGTGTTTTACCTGGAGAATTTATCCATTTTCCATTAATTGCCGTTTTAGAACTGCCATTAACCCTCCAGTAACCGGCTAAACCCCTGAAATGATCAAATCTCAATATGTCAACAAGTTCAAATTGTCTTTGAAATCTTTTTCTCCACCAATTGAAATTAGTTCTTTTATGCTTTGACCAAAAGTAAGTTGGGGTACCCCATAATTGTCCTGTTGATGAAAAATAATCAGGTGGTACACCACTTTGAAAGATTAAATCTCCATTTTTAAAAATTGAAAATAATGATTTATTACTCCATACGTCAGCGCTGTCTCTGGAAACATAAAAAGGCAAATCTCCTATTAACTTAATATTTCTCGATTTTGCAAAGTTTTTAATGACGCTCCATTGCTCATCAAGATGCCACTGTATTAATTTTTTTATAAGTATCTCTTCACTTTTTTTCTTTATCCATGATTCTAAGAACTTGTTATTTTTTATTTTAAATTCTTGAGGCCATTCCCACCAAGGCAACATATTAAATTCCTCTCTGATAACAACAAATGTTGCATAATCCTCAACCCAAGAATTCCTACTGACCCATTGGTTAAAATTAATTTTTCTTTCTTCAGATTGTGAACTCCAACCTTGCAAAAGGAGAAGACCTATTTTTTTTGTTAAGTCTTCCGCGATATTAAAATCAAAATGATCTTTATCTTGATTTGTTGGACCTAGATTATCTTTATTTGAAATGAAGATAAAACCTTTTTCGATTAAATTATCTATATCCAAAAACCATGGGTTTAGTGCAAAACTAGATGGGGAACTATATGGAGAACCTGTCGAGTCAGTAGGAGTAAGAGGTAAAAATTGCCAGTATTCAATTCCATGCTTATGAAGTTTTTTTATCCAATCTTTAGCTCCTCTTCCAAAAGTTCCACATACTCTTCCTCCTGGAATACATGTTGGATGCATAAGTACGCCTAATGATTTTCTTGGAATAATTGACTCTATAGGCATGTTTAAATATATTTTATTTTTTACACTTAACGTGTTTTTAATTCTCTAAATTCAACCATATACAAATTTTTTTTAATTGACAAATATCATTACCTGATTTTTAGTATGAATAAATATAAATTCTAATTTTTAATCAAAAATTTTTTTTCTTAATTGGATTTGACTTTTAAAAACATCTATTCATTATCTTTTGCGAAATTCACATAAACGACTACGATAAGAATATAGTTCTATGTTGCAAATTACGTGACAAGTTTTATCACGGCAATGCAGAATAAAGAATCTAACTTTAATCTTACTAATAGTAGATTAAGATTAGTAAGTGGGACAACAAATCCTAAATTAGCTGAAGAAATTGCATCATACTTAGGAATTGAAAATGTACCTTTAATATCTAAAAGATTTGCAGATGGAGAACTTTATGTCCAGATCCAGCAATCTATTAGAGGTTGTGATGTATTTCTCATACAACCTACATGCGCTCCTGTAAACGATAGTTTAATGGAGCTTATGATCATGGTTGACGCATGTAAGAGAGCTTCAGCAAGACAAATAACGGCTGTCATCCCCTATTTTGGATATGCAAGGGCAGATAGAAAGACCTCTGGAAGAGAGTCTATAACTGCAAAACTAACTGCTAATTTACTAGAGAAATCAGGAGTTGATAGAGTTCTTGCTATGGACTTACATTCGGCTCAAATTCAAGGTTATTTTGATATACCATGCGACCATATTTATGGTTCACCTGTGTTAATTGATTATCTAGAAACTTTAGATTTAGAAGAAATAGTTGTAGTCTCCCCTGATGTAGGAGGAGTGGCGAGAGCTAGAGCATTTGCAAAATTAATGAAGGATGCGCCGTTGGCGATCATTGATAAAAGGAGATCTGCGCATAATATCGCTGAAAGTCTAACGGTTATTGGTGAAGTCAAAGGTAAAACGGCCATTCTTATAGATGACATGATAGACACTGGAGGCACAATTTGTTCTGGAGCTCATTTGCTAAAAAAGGAAGGAGCTAATAGGATATTTGCATGTGCCTCACATGCTGTATTTTCCCCTCCTTCTTATGAAAGATTAAGCACTAAGGATCTCTTCGAACAGGTTATTGTGACTAACAGCATACCAGTTAAAAATAAAGATGATTTTCCACAGTTAAAAATACTTTCTGTCGCAAATATGTTGGGGGAAGCTATTTGGAGAATCCACGAAGAAAGTTCCGTTAGTTCAATGTTTAGATAAAAGGAATTATTTATTTTACAATCCTTGTAATTTCTTGAGTCTCTCAGTTTCAATCTTAAATTGGTTTTCAATTTTTTCAGGAACGTTATCAGGACAGACTTGAAGAGCAGATTCTACTAATTGCAGAGATGCAATAAATTGTAATTGCTTAATATCAACTTTTTGTTCTTTCTTTTTTTCTATTATTTTCCCTCCATGTTTTTGTGAAACTACTGATGCGAAAGTTGATGAAGCAACGTTTAATGTTTTTGGGAAATCCAAATCAAATCCTTTTCTTGTTGCATTACATAGGAATGAAACTCCCATTCCATGATATAAATCTAAATCATTTTTGTTAGCAGGGGAATTTTTAACATTTGCACTTGCATTATTAGTTTTATTTATATCAAACAAAAAAAATGAAAAAATTAAAGGAATTAGAAAAACTCTTGATATCTTAAAACCCATATTTGATTTATTAGTTAATAATATTAAAGATAACATTATTTATTTTTTAAACTTAATCTGCTTACAGAAGTTATTTAATAATTTTAATTTCGTGATGATTCTCAACTATTTTTAGTTTATTTTTTTTCCATGAATATATAACCCTAAATCTATAATTATCAGAATCTACAAGCCTTGTATGTTCAATTATATACCAATCTTTATAAGAAGATTCAAAAATCATTTCGTGTTCGTCGACTTGCTTAATATTTGAAATCCCTTCATCATTACTTAAATAAAAATTTTCCCTCATAAGTTGATGGCCTTTTAAAAATGCAAGCATTTCTCCACTTTCTTTGTACTGGGGATTTTCGTCAAAGAAATTATATTTTTTTTCTGGGAACCAAGTAAATTTATAGTGAGACTCCCATTCAGATTTACTCTCGAGAGCTTGAATATTTATATTCATGATTAAATTATAAGTTTTTTGTGCTTCATCGAGAAAATATGTTCTATTAGATTGCCAAAATCCAATATTCCTTGAAAACCACCTTTTTAAATTACTATTTAAATTGATTTCTGGAGAGTTTTCACCAAAATGTAAATTTTTCTTTGGATTAATAGCAACCATTTATAAAAAAGTCCTATTTATTTAATAGCCGATCTGTAAAATAAAAAAAAATATCTTAAGGTGTTTATAAGGATTAACAGCTTTTCAACACTTCAGAGGAATTCTTTTGAATGATAAAAAACAGTTAAAATTAATACTTGTGGCAGCTAGAAATCAACTTTCTAGTAATGATATTAAGTCCCTAATATCTTATTTGGAATCAGATGATTGTGAATTTGAGATATCTCTTCAGATCTCTGAGCCAACAGAACAGCCAGAATTACTTGAATTACATAGATTAGTCGCTATTCCTGCTCTTATAAAGCTTTCCCCAGCTCCAAAGCAAATATTTGCTGGAAGTAATATTTTTTCTCAGTTGCAAAAATGGTTGCCAAGGTGGACTCAGGAAGGCTTAACAAAAAATCTTGGAATTAATTTGCAACCATCCAAAATTGATTCAATAAGAACTCAAAAAGAATTTCTATTGGAAGACGAACTTCTTGTTTTAAGACAAGAAAATGAGACATTAACAAAAAGAATAGAATCTCAGGAAAGATTATTAAGAATGGTCGCGCATGAATTAAGAACTCCTTTAACTGCTGCAACGTTGGCTGTTCAAAGTCAAAAACTAGGACAAATAGATATTTCAAAATTGCAGGAGGTAATTAAAAGACGTCTTGAAGAGATCGAACTCTTATCGCAGGATCTTTTAGAGGTTGGAACAACTAAATGGGAAGCATTATTTAATCCTCAAAAAATTGATTTAGGTAATATTAGTGCTGAAGTAATACTCGAATTAGAAAAATTCTGGAGATTAAGAAATATTGAAATTGATACTGATATTCCATCTGATCTGCCAAGTGTATTTGCAGATCAAAGAAGAATGAGGCAAGTTTTTTTAAATTTAATTGAAAATGCTATTAAATTTTCTAAAGACTCTGGATCTATAAAAATCACTATGATTCATAAGACAAATCAATGGGTAGAAATAACAATTTGTGACAAAGGTGCAGGCATTCCTTTGAGCGAACAAAAAAGAATTTTTCTTGATAGGGTAAGACTTCCCCAGACTTCTGAAGGAACTTCAGGATTTGGAATAGGGTTATCAGTATGTAGAAGAATAGTACAAGTCCATGGAGGAAGAATATGGGTCGTATCTGAAATTGGTGAAGGTTCCTGCTTCCATTTCACAGTTCCTGTGTGGCAAGGACAAAACAAAGAGCAACAATACTTGACGAAAGGCTAGCCTTACTCTTAGTTTTTAATAAGCTGTCATGCTAATTTCCTGGCCCCATCGTCTAGAGGCCTAGGACACCTCCCTTTCACGGAGGCGACAGGGGTTCGAATCCCCTTGGGGCTATTAATTTAAATTTATAACGATCTTTTTAATGATTTTGCTTGCCTATCTACGGCAATTAAATTTTCTGAAAGATCCTTTTTCAGTCTTTTTTCTATCATCCTTATCGGCATCCACTGACAACCTTGAACAGTAAGATCATAAACTAGTGAAATTTTTGAAGTATTTTTAATATTTCGTATTTGCCAACTACCTTCAAATTTCCTGAAATCTCCTTTTATCAAATTGAATTTCAATAGGCCAAGCTCCTTATCTTCAAATAAGTCTATAGTTACTTCAGCTGAAAATTTCATGCCTAGGAAATCCTGAGCACCTACTTGTTTAAGGTGTACATTATTGTCCTTTTGAAATATTTTTTTGCTCGATAAGAGATTTGGTATGTAAAGATTTAGTCGATCATAATCTGTTAAAACACTCCACAAAGAATCGAAACTTGCAGAAGTTGTTAGTTGAGCTGCCAGACGTCTTGTTCCGCCAGAAAGCTTTTCCATCGTCTGCTCAATTGTCCTGATATCATTGTCTTTGCAATGATTCATTGATTCTTGAGGGTTGTTCATACAATAAATTTTTAATTAGATAAAAATTATTTCTGTGTAACTATACTGATAAAAACAATAAAAACTGAAAAATAAAAATAATTTCACCTATTTATTCCGATCTCAAAACGTAACCATTTTTGTAAAATCACTACAAATTAAACTACAAATTGATAATCTTTTATTAAAGAAATTTAAAAAATGTATTCACAAGCAAAAGTAATCGCGGGGGGATTAGCTCATATACCAGTGGTAATAGCTGTTTTTTATTTTATACTCACAACTTTTAATAAAAGAGCTTTAAAATTTGTTGAACAAGCAAAAACAAAAAAACCTGAATCAAAAGCTTTGGAACCAAAAAAACCGGTTGTTTCGAAAGCAGAAAATTCAAAAATAGAAGCTCAGAAAACAGAAACTCCAAAAGTGACAAAGAAAAAACATGCAGATGTTCCAGTCAATATTTATCGTCCTAAGACACCATTCGAAGGAACAGTCATTGAAAATTATAGTCTTCTCAAAGAAGGAGCAATTGGTAGAGTTAATCACATAACTTTCGACCTTAAAGATAGTGATCCATTTTTAAATTATGTAGAAGGTCAAAGTATTGGTATCATGCCTGCTGGTGAAGATGCTAATGGAAAACCTCACAAATTAAGACTGTACTCAATAGCTAGTACCAGACATGGAGATAACTTTAATGGGAATACAGTTTCTCTTTGTGTAAGACAGCTTCAATATGAAAAAGATGGTGAAACAATTAATGGTGTCTGTTCCACTTACTTATGCGATATTAAGCCTGGAGATAAAGTAAAAATAACGGGTCCTGTAGGTAAAGAAATGCTTCTCCCTGATGAGGAGGATGCGAATATTGTTATGTTGGCCACTGGAACTGGAATAGCTCCAATGAGGGCTTATTTAAGAAGAATGTTCGAACCAACTGAAAAAGAAAAAAATAAATGGAATTTCAAGGGTAAAGCTTGGTTATTTATGGGTGCACCAAAATCGGCTAATTTGTTATACGAAGAAGATCTTCAAAGATACCTCGCTGATAATCCAGATAATTTTAAATATACAAAAGCGATTAGTCGTGAGCAGCAAAATACAAAAGGTGGAAGAATGTACATTCAAGACAGAGTTTTAGAGTCAGCCAATGAACTTTTCAATATGATTGAAGATGAAAAGACACACATTTATCTTTGTGGATTAAAGGGTATGGAACCTGGAATAGATGAAGCAATGACTAAGGCAGCAGAAGAAAAAGGCTTGAATTGGTCAGAATTAAGACCTCAATTAAAAAAAGCAGGAAGATGGCACGTAGAAACTTACTAAATCTTTAATATTTAGATTTAAGTTTTAACTACTAAATACTTTTTGGTTTAGACACAATTTGTAGCTAATATTTGAAAAAAAGAGGATTTTAAATAAAGAACACTAAAAATATGCCTTCAATTTTAAGTAATCCTCTAAGATTAGGTTTACGTCAAGAAAGAGTCATATCTCCACAATGCTTAGTAATATTTGGTGCTAGTGGGGACCTTACTCATAGAAAATTAATACCAGCCTTATTTGAACTCTACATGCAAAGAAGAATTCCGAGTGAATTTGGAATAGTTGGTTGTGCGAGAAGACCTTGGACTGATGATGAGTTTAGAGAAAAGATGAAAGTAAAGCTATCAAATCAAATTTCTGGTAAAGAAAGAGAGTGGGAACAATTTTCTAATTATCTTTTCTATGAACCAGTTGACTTACAGCAAAGTGATCATGTCGTACGGCTTTCTAGAAGATTAAATGAAATTGATAAAACACAAGCTACTCATGGAAATAGAACATTCTATTTATCAGTATCTCCGAATTTCTATGCAAGTGGATGTAAAGCTCTTAAAGAAGCTGGCCTTTTAGATGACCCGAAGAAAAGTCGTTTAGTGATTGAAAAACCTTTTGGAAGAGATTATTCAAGTGCAAAAAAATTGAATAAGATCGTTCAAAGTTGCGCTGAAGAAAGTCAGATTTATAGGATTGATCATTATTTAGGTAAAGAAACAGTTCAGAATATTCTTGTTTTGAGGTTCGCTAATACAATTTTTGAACCAATTTGGAACAGAAACTATATATCAAGTGTTCAAATTACTTCATCTGAAACAGTGGGTGTCGAAGATAGAGCAGGTTATTACGAAAGCTCAGGTGCTTTAAGGGATATGCTACAAAATCATATGACTCAAATGCTTGCTGTTACTGCTATGGAACCTCCTGGAAAGTTTGAACCAGAAGCAATAAGAAATGAAAAAGCTAAGGTCCTTCAAGCTTCAAAGCTTGCTGACGAAAATGAACCGTGGAATTGTTGCATAAGAGGTCAATATGGAGAGGGAGGAAATATTTCAAATCGACTCAAAGGATATAGGCAGGAAGATGGTGTTAATTGTAATAGTACGACAGAAACTTATATTGCGACAAAAGTTTTCGTTGATAACTGGCGTTGGCAAGGGGTTCCTTTTTATTTGAGAACAGGTAAAAGACTACCTAAAAGACTTGGAGAAATAGTCTTGACTTTTAAAGACGTTCCTGTACATTTATTTGAATCAACAATAATAAATCCTGCCCCAAATCAACTTATCCTTAGAATTCAGCCAAATGAAGGTGCTACATTCAAATTTGAGGTAAAATCTCCAGGTTCTGGTATGAAATCAAGACCTGTTGAGATGGAATTTTCTTATGATGAATCATTTGGAGAACCCTCAGATGAAGGCTATGTAAGATTATTAGCTGATGCAATGCTTTCTGACCCAACCTTATTTACGCGAAGTGATGAAGTAGAGGCAGCCTGGAAACTTTATACGCCTTTAATAGAATTGATGGATAATTCTCCTTGGAAGTTACCTATTTATAATTATGAATCTATGACGTGGGGACCTCCTGAGTCTGATCAATTAATTTCAAAAGATAATATTTTCTGGCGTAGACCTTAAAAATGAAACCTCAACTAACACTCCAAACCCCCTTAGAGCTGCCTTATCAGGAAATTTCAGATTACCTCAATAAATTATGGATATCAGAAGATAAAGATAATAGTGGAGCTAATACTTTTACATTAATGGTCTGGCAGCCTGCTTGGTTAGAACAATGTTTGGTTCAAAAAGGATTAGTAAATGGACCAATTACGGGGAATTTAAGTCCAGAGATAATTGAAGTTGCAAAAAAATTTATGTTAGATCAAGGACTTCCTATCACTACTTCCCTTAATAGTGAAGAATTATTGAATTTGTTGAAGGAAAATTTATCTAATAAAGACTTTGAAGATTTTAGAGGACAATTTTTTGAATCATCAATAAGTACATTGAATCCAAGAAGATTAATAACTCTAGCGCCAACATTAAATAAAAATTCAGATATCAAAACTTTTGTATCCGCTTATTGTCCATTAAGTGATACTCCATCAATGCAACCTATATGTGGGGATTTAGTCGTAATTAGAGGGGACTCGGCCTCAATATCTAATAAAGGATTAAAAATAATTGATGAATTAACTTTTGATGAATTGCCTTCATGGTTATGGTGGAATGGAAGCTTAGATGAATCGCCTGAAATCTTCGAATATTTTACTAATTATGATATAAGGCTGATAATTGATACTGCTCTTGGATCGCCTCAAAGATGTTTAAAAGTTTTAGATCAATTAGATAATTCAAATAAAGCTATTAATGATTTGAATTGGGTTAGATTGAAAAATTGGAGGGAATCATTGGCAATGATTTTTGATCCGCCTTCTAGGAGACCAATTTTAGATCATATTACTGATATTGACATTGATATCGCAGGAGATCATATGATTCAAGCTTTGTTTTTGATTGCCTGGATTAGCGATAAACTTGGGTGGTCTTTTCTAAGAGTTGAAAGGGATAGAGAATTAACAAAAATAGAGTTTGAAAGAATTAATGGCGAAATAATTTCTGCATCAATTAATCCCTTATCTTTGGGAAATCCAAGTATACATTTAGGACAAGTTATTGGATTGAGGCTGATTTCAAAAATTAGTGAGGTTCAAAAAAATAACACTTGTGTAATACTTGGCTGTGAATCAGTGGAATGTATGAGACTTGAAGCAGGGGGAATGGCTAATATGGAATTAATAGAACAAGTTGTTCCAAATTCTTTTTCTACATCAGAATACGATGTTAGTAAATTATTGGGAAGTAGTAGAGGAAATACCAGCCCTCTTTTTGAAAATTCTATTAAAATAGCCCTTCAAATATTTAATGGTTTTAATAACTAATAGATGCCTTGTGTAATATCTTCTCCTTCAACTGATAGTGGGAAAACTACATTATCCCTTTTACTATCTTGTTGGGCGTTCTCAAAAGGTATAAAGATACAAACTTTCAAGGTAGGCCCTGATTATCTTGATCAACAACAACTTAGTTCAATTGGCCAACCTATTTGTAGGAATTTAGATATTTTTTTAAGTGGTGAGGAATGGGTTCAAGAAAGTTTTTTTAAACATTCTTTGAAATATGAATACTCATTAATTGAAGGCGCAATGGGTCTATTTGATGGATTAGGTTCAACAACCTATTCCAGTACAGCAAATATCTCTAAACTTCTCAATGCTCCAATAATTTTTATTGTTAATGCTAGAGGTCAAGTAGCCTCTCTTTTGGCAACCATTCGAGGTTTTAGAGATTTTGATAGTGAGTTGTCAATTTCAGGAATTATATTTAACAACGTTAATTCAGATAGGCATAAAAAATTAATCAAAGAAGTTTTTAAAAATGAAGACATTGAAATTCTTGGATTTTTGCCATCTGATTCAAAAATAACTTTAAACAAAGCTAATTTAGGTTTGATATCTCCAATGGATAGTGGAAAAGAAATTGATGTTGAATATTTTGCAAATTTCGCCGAAAGAAATCTTGAAGTATTTTCTCTTATTAAATTCCTGAAATCTCCTCAAAAGAAAATATTTAATTCTGTCAATTTTAAAGATTTGAAAATAGATAAAAGTAAGCCTATTGCAATAGCAGAAGATAAAATCTTTCATTTTCAATACCCTGAAACTAAGGAATTTTTGAGTGAAATAGGCATACCATTGATTTCATGGAGTATTTATGATGATGAAGAAATACCTAATGAGGCTTCTTCTTTAATTATTCCTGGGGGGTTCCCTGAAAAATATGCTGATCATATAAGTAGCTCTATAAAAAGCTTAAATTCATTGAGGAAATTCCGCAAAAATGGATTTATATATGCTGAGTGCGGAGGGATGATGATTTTAGGAGACTATATAAAAGACGAAAATGGTAATAATCATAAAATGAGTGGCATCCTGCCTTTTAGATCAAGCAAAAGTAAACTTTCAGTAGGTTATAGATACATTGAAGGTTTAAAAGATACTCCGATCATTAAACAAAATCAATTAATTAGAGGACATGAATTTCATTATTGGGGAATTGAAAATAATTTATCTGAACTTGATTTCGGAAAAGCTGAGAATCAGAAGAAACTTTCTTCCCCATGGAAAATTAAATCTTGGGAAACTGAATACAAAAATGAAGGCTTTTTTGATGAAAAGTTACATGCAAGTTGGGTTCACTTACATTTGCCAAGTTCTCCAGAAGTCGCAAAAAACTTTATAGATGCCACCCAAATTAGTTCTTCAAAACATTCTTAATTTATTATCAAATTAAATATTTTGAGAGGAGAACCTAAAAAAAACATCCCAGGCAATGTGATTAATGGTCCTAAGAAACTCCCTACCATGACTTCAATTTTTGTATGGCCCAAGGTTTCTTTTAAAAGTAATTCAGATTGAGGGTCTAGTCTTTTTGATATTTTATTGATTTCTGCAGCTTGAATTCCAGCTGATTTTCGAACGCCACTAGCGTCATACAAAACTATTAGTGATACAGCAACTGATAATGCAAATATTGAGCTATCAAATCCCAATTCATAACCTATACCAGATGTGGCGCCAGTTATTAAGGCCGAATGACTTGAAGGCATACCACCTGTCTCGAACATAATTCCAAATCTTATCTCACCAGTTGAAAAGAAATTAAATACAATTTTAAAAAATTGAGCTAGCAAACAGGATAATAAGCTCCAGAAAAGAACTGAATTATTAAAAAAGGAAAAAAACTCTGACATAAATTAAAAACAATTATTTATCTCTATTTGTAATAAAGTCGGCTAATGATATTAAATACTTTGCGTCTGCACCCCAAGGCTCAATTGCTTTTTTGGCTTTTTCAACTAAATCAAATGCTCTTTTCTTTGACTCCTCCATTCCAAGTAATTTAGGGTAAGTAGTTTTATCAGCCAAAAGATCTTTGCCAGCAGTTTTACCAAGCTTTTCACTGCTGGAAGTTAAATCAAGAATATCATCTATGATTTGAAAGGCTAACCCTATTCCCTCTGCATATGTTGTGAGAGCTTGTAAAAGTTTTTCGTTAGCGCCTGCGATCATTGCGCCAGTTCTTACGCAGGCCTTTAGTAAAGCCCCAGTCTTGTGAAGATGAATATATTCGAGAGTTTCAAGGTCGACTTCTTTGCCTTCGCATTCCAAATCAACAACTTGTCCTCCGACTAGCCCTGGTGCGCCAGAAACTAAGGATAATTCGCCAACTACATTTAATAATCTATTTGGATCGACTCCAGGACTTCTTAAAGAGACCATTTCAAAGGCCCTTGTTAATAAAGCATCGCCTGCAAGAATAGCTATCGCATCTCCATATACTTTATGATTTGTCGGCCTACCTCTCCTCAAGTCATCATTATCCATTGCGGGCAGATCATCATGAATCAAGGACATTGTATGGATCATTTCTATTGCTACCGCAGTAGGAACAGCAAGAGAAGGTTCTCCTCCGGCCAGTGAGCAGGATGCTAAACATAAAATTGGACGTATTCTTTTCCCTCCAGCTAAAAGGGAATATCTCATTGATTCTCTTAATATTTCTGGATTCTCAGGGCCCAAGGAAAAATCAAGTGCTTCTTCTACAACCTTTTTTGTGTTTTTAAGATATTTTTCAAAATCAGAAATACTATTTATAACTTCAGTCATTTTATACCTTTAGTAAAAAATTTTTCATCATAGATTTTATGGCAAAAGATCATTAAGAGTTGATGATAAACCAAATTGTTTTTGCCAGCTAAAAATAGTATTTACAAGTAACATTGTTACTGTCATTGGACCAACACCTCCTGGTACAGGTGTGTAAGCAAATACTTTAGAAATTACATCTTCTAATAATACATCGCCACATAATCTGGTTTGTTTTTTATCAGAACTTTTTAATCTATGTATTCCAACATCAATAATTACTGCTCCTTCTTTCACAAAACTCGAATCTACAAGATTAGGTTTCCCTGCAGCCGCAATTAGAATGTCTGCTTCTTTACAGACTTTATTCAAATGTAATGTTTTAGAATGAGTAATTGTTACCGTGCCATTTAGATTCAAAAACATAAGCGATAGAGGTTTCCCAACAAGCAAACTTCTCCCAATAACGACAATCTTCTTACCTTCAATTGTAATATTTTGGGATTTTAATAAATTAATAATTCCTGCTGGTGTGCATGATCTCATCGCAGGCTCATTTTTCACTAATTTGCCAATGTTTATCTCATTTAATCCATCCACATCTTTGCTTGGATTAATATGGCTGATCAGTCTTTGCTCGTCAAACTTCTTTGGGATGGGAAGTTGTAGTAGTATGCCATCAATATTCTTATCAGAATTAAGTTTGATTATTAATTGTTCAACTTCTTTTTGTTCTACACTATCTTTTAAATGAAAGATAAAGCTCTTTATTCCAATCCTTGAACATGCTTTTTCTTTGTTATTGACGTAAACACCACTAGCAGGGTCTTCCCCTATTCTTATTACAGCTAAACCGGGAACTCTTTTTGCAAATTTTTTATTATTAGAGATATAGTAATTTAATCTTTCTTCTATTTCAAGAGATAATTTTTTACCATCTAATTTTAAGGACATTTAGAAAAACATCTCCTTTTTATACCTAGCATGCCTATAATTTTAAATTATTCAAATAGATTAATCTATATTCTGTGCAAAACATCACAACTACCTTAAAGAAATTGTTTTATCTGTGGAGGCGAAGTCAAGTCCCAGTAAAACAACCAATTAAAATTTCAAGAATAGACAATCTCATAATTTTTTTAGTATGCATTCTAATTTCAATAATTTCTTCTTATAAACTACTTCTTATCTCTCCTTTAAATATCCCAGATATTGTTTCTTGGCTTTTGACCTTTACTGAAATACTTATTAGTTCCGGAGTTTTGATATTAGTTTCAAAAAAAGAGAATCCCACAATTTCTTCAAGACAGATCTTCTTGATCATTACTCTTCTTTTAGCAGTTCAAGTTACGAAATTAGCCTTAGCTTCAAGCATAAGTCCATTATCTATGATAATTCCACCGGCATTAATAATATCTCAAGGAATGGGAAGCATAACAGCTTTAACTTGGGTATCAATAGCGAGTCTTATTTGGCCTGATCCAGAAATTGTTATCAATAACAATTTATTTTTTATTTTATTAGTTTGCGCTTCGATAGTATCTCTTCTTGGAGGAAGAATAAGAAGTAGAGCTCAGTTACTTCAACTATCAATTTTTGTACCCTTAGGATCGTTCTTTAGTCAATGGATATTGATAGGTAAGGATAATATATCTCTTATTAACAAACAAGATTTTGTTTTAGCTAATAGAGATATATTTTCTGATTCCTTGCTTTTGGCAATAGTTATGCTTTTTACGATCTTATTTATTCCCATTTTTGAATCGATTTTCGGATTATTAACTAAAGCAAGATTACTTGAATTGGCTGATAAGGAGAAACCTTTAATTAGAAGATTGTCTCTAGAAGCTCCTGGTACTTTTGAGCATACCTTACTTATATGTGGTTTAGCAGAGGAAGCAACAAGAATGATTGGTGGTGATATTGATCTAATTAAAACTGGGGCTTTATATCATGATGTTGGCAAATTGCATGCACCTAACTGGTTTATTGAAAATCAGGATGGTTCAAAAAATCCGCATGACGAATTAGATGATCCGATTAAAAGTGCAGAAGTATTACAGGCTCATGTTGATGAAGGATTGAAATTTGCAAGAAAAAATAGACTACCTAAACTGATAGCTAATTTTATTCCTGAACATCAAGGCACCCTAAAAATGGGTTATTTTTTTCAAAAAGCTAAAGAAAAAAATCTCGATATTAATGAATATTATTTTAGATACAAAGGCCCTATCCCTCAGTCAAAAGAAACAGCTATTTTAATGCTTGCGGATGGATGTGAAGCAGCACTAAGAGCTATGAATATTAATGCATCTGATAAAGAAGCTTTGGCAACAATCTCTAATATTATCTACTCGCGAAAGAAAGATGGGCAATTAGATGATAGTAATTTATCGAAAGGAGAAATTTTTCTAATAAAAAGGGCATTTTTGAATGTGTGGAAAAGAATTAGACATAGAAGAATTCAGTATCCAACTAGCAAGAATAATACTTTTTCTTAATTTTAAATTTTATAACCTAATACTTCTTCGATGTTTTGGATTACACCAATAAAGTAGAGCTAACGTACTCAATAATGTTGTTAAAAGGGTAAACCCACCAATTCCATAAATGTCTTGAAGAGTTATGAGCCTTACAACTGAATAAGGACCCATACCAGAAATTACCATTGCTAAGGATACTAGAGTTAAAGTTACTCCCCATTTTCTTTCTGCTAAAAGAGCTGCTGAAGAAACTATTCCAACAATTGCAGCAGGCCATCCAAGACTTATGGCAAGAGTTATATTCGCAACTTTTAGTGGAGGCCCATAACTTATTATTAATGCGATTATTGGAAGTGCAATTATGTTGCCGATTAAGCCAATCCACGAAAGTGCCCAATATCCAAGTACCCTTTCTCTCATTATTTACTGCTTTAACTATTAATTTAATCTACAGTATTGTGAGACTACTTTTAATGCTACTTAATAATCCTAAGAAAATAATTTAATTTGCAGGATTGGATAGAAATTTATTATCAGAATTCTCTAAATTATCAAATTGTGGATGAATTGAATTTTTTTTCTCAGAAAATACAAGTCTATTTAAAGCATTAACGTAAGCATTCGCTGCAGCAACTACAACGTCTGTATCAGCAGAATGACCAGAATATATTTTATTATCCCTTCTTATTCTTATTGTTACTTCGCCCAAAGCATCAATTCCTTCTGTTACCGACTTAACAGAAAATTCAATTAATTCATTAGGAACTTTAGCTAATTTATTTAAAGCCTCGCATACAGCATCAACAGGTCCAGTCCCTATTGATACAGCAGTGTCTTCACTATTATCTTCCGTGTTTATAAGCGAAATAGTGGCAGTAGGTTTAGAGGCGTTACCACAACTTACTTGTACAAGATTTAATTGAAATTTAGCTTCTGGGAGCTGAACTTGTTCACTAACAATTGCTTCTAAGTCTCTATCAGTAATTTCTCTTTTCCTGTCAGCTAAATCCTTAAAACGAGCAAAAGCATCATTTAAATCTTCTCGACTCAAGTCATATCCCATCTCTTCTAATCTTGCTCTTACCGCACTTCTTCCACTAAGTTTCCCTAAAGAAATTTTGTTTTCACTCAAACCAACAGTTTTTGCATCGATAATTTCGTAAGTTAGTCTATTTTTTAAAACACCATCCTGATGAATACCTGACTCATGTGCAAAAGCATTAGCACCCACAATTGCTTTATTAGGTTGTACAGTCATTCCAGTTAGGTTAGAAACTAGTCTAGAGGTTTTCGTTATTTCTTCTGTTCTTATAGCGGTAAGAGGAGTTGGGGAATCTGGATTTCTATTGAAAAAACTATTAAAAAAACTTTTCCTAACATGAAGTGCCATTACTAATTCTTCTAGAGAGGCATTCCCGGCTCTTTCACCAATTCCATTAATAGTACATTCTAGTTGTCTTGCTCCATTTTTTACTGCCTCAAGAAAATTGGCTACTGCTAAACCCAAATCATTATGACCATGAACCGAAATTACTGCCTCATCGATATTTGGAACATTTTTATTTATGTCGATAATTAGGTTGCCAAATTCACTAGGAGTTGTAAATCCAACAGTATCAGGGATATTTATTGTTGTCGCTCCTGCAGAAATTGCTAGTTGAATAACTTCGTATAAAAATTCAGGATCACTCCTTGAGGCATCTTCACAAGAAAACTCAATATCATCTACCAATGATTTTGCGTAATTAACCATTTCTGGAACTATTTGAAGAACATCTTTTCTGGATTTTTTAAGTTTATGTTTAAGATGAATATCACTTGTAGCAATAAAAGTATGTATTCTTTTCTTGGGAGCGGCACTTACTGCTTCGTAACATGCTTTTATATCTCCTTTAGACGCTCTAGCTAAACCACATATTATAGGGCCATTTTCTTTCCCTACAGCATTAGCAATTTTATTAACAGCTTTAAAATCTCCTGGACTTGCGAAAGGGAATCCTGCTTCAATAACATCCACTCCTAATCTTGCCAATTGATGGGCGATAGCAAGTTTTTCTTCGAGATTTAAACTGGCTCCAGGAGATTGCTCTCCATCTCGAAGAGTTGTATCAAATATCAAAATTCTTCCAGGATCTTTTGACATCAAAGGTAGTAAACTAAACTTATATTAAGCTAATTAAAAAACTTTGACTAGATTTACTTTAATAAAAATTCGCTGAAAGTTTAAAACTTAAATAATATTGGTTAAAATTCTAAAAAAAAAAATAAAATACATAAATTTTTAAAGTATTCTTTTAGGGTTAAATCCTTCTTTCATATAAAAAATTAATCTCGGATTTTATAGAACTATAGGCATAAATTTAAAAAGTATGAATGGTCAATACTCTAAAAATAAGATTTTAGGCCAGTTAGCGATAGTTTTACATGCGCATCTACCATATGTAAGAAAAAATGAAAAAAACTCCCTAGAAGAGGATTGGTTATTTCAGGCGATTTTGGAATGTTACATACCTTTACTTCAATCAATAGAATCTTCCAAAAAGGAAAATCCTTTAAATACCAAACTTACTATTAGTTTGTCTCCAACGTTATTATCACTTTTAAATAATAAAAAAATTCAAAAAACATTCCCAAGCTGGATTGAGACAAGAAATAATTTCTTAAACGAACTGCCAAAAGAAGAAAAAAATGCCTCTGCATTTTTAATGAATAACCTTAATGACAAATACTTGTATTGGCAAAAATGTTCTGGAAATTTAATTGAGAAGTTTAGAGTTTTAAATAACTCTGGAAATTTGGATATTCTTACTTGTGCTGCTACACATGGATATTTGCCAATTTTAAGGGAGAATCCAGAAACTGTTAAAGGACAAATCAATACAGCCATTAGGAATCATGAAAATATTTTTGGAACTAAGCCTTTAGGTATTTGGTTACCTGAATGTGCATATTATGAGAATTTAGATGAAATGCTATTTAATTATGGAATTAGATATGCAATCTTAGATGGACACGGTATTCTAAACGCTACACCGAGGCCTAGGTATGGTGTTTACGCTCCAATCTGCTCGAAAAAAGGAGTTGCCTTCTTTGGAAGAGACAGTGAATCAACTTTACCTGTTTGGTCTGCAAAGGACGGATTTCCTGGAGACAAGGTTTATAGAGAATTTCATAAAGACTTGGGATGGGAATTACCTATCTCCAAACTCCAAAAGAAAGGCATCTCAACTAAAAGACCTTTGGGTTTGAAGTTTCATAAAATTACAGATGATAAATTACCGTTAGGAGAAAAGGCATTTTACTTAGAAAATGAAGCCAAAGAGAAGGTTGCGGAACATGCTGATTCTTATCTTCTCGCGAGATCCAAACAATTAGAAAAATTAACATTATCCTCTTCCTTTAAGCCCTTATTGGTGGCTCCATTTGATGCAGAGTTATTTGGTCATTGGTGGTATGAGGGACCTTTTTTTATTGAAAATATTTTAAAAAACTCTAGTAAATATTCAATTAAGTTAACAAATTTAAAAGAATTCTTAATTCAAAAGCCAAATCTACAGATTTGCGATCCATCACCATCAAGCTGGGGACAAGGAGGTTACCATAACTACTGGATTAATGATGCAAATGCGTGGATTGTTCCGGAAATCACTAAGGCAGGCTCAACTTTTGCTGATTTATGCACAAAAAATTTTAATAATGACTTATCACCAAGACTTTTCAAGCAAGCAGCAAGAGAATTACTTCTCTCTGAGTCCTCTGATTGGAGTTTTATACTAAGGGCTGGAACTACAACTGAACTTGCAAAAGAAAGGATAGAAAGACATTTGTTCAGGTTCTGGAAAATAGTTGAAATGATAAAAAATAGTTCCAATATTAATTTAAAATTTCTTGAAGATATTGAGGAAGAAGATGAAATTTTCCCAGATATTAATATTGATGATTGGCGAAAATAAAAATACTAATTTAACTTAAGCATTCCTAGTTTTACTTTTAGAGGTGAATTTATAAACATCTTACTCATCACGTAAATTAGTTTTGGAAGTGGAAGTGTATTAGTAAGAAAACCTACCCATTCATTGGTCGATAATCTAAAGAAATTTGAGAAAAAGCTTCTTAATCTACTTTCGTCAAAACTCATTAGTCTTCTCAAACCATATTGGTAAAGTTTATGCCTTTGTATTAACTCGTAAGGCCATAGGATCTCCCAACCTTTTGTTGCTAGTTCAAGAGAACTGAGATTAGGTTCTTTTAAAAAAATTGCTAATTTTTTTGCAAGGAGTGGAGCTCTTCTTAATAAAGATCCGATCATATATCCTGATGCAGGATGCACCATGCTTGCAGACCCTCCAAAACCCAGTACAAATTGTTTTTTAAATGGGAGGGGTAAATTCATTGGGAAAAGGCAATTCTCTTCATGAAAAATTTCATTTACCTTAATACCCTTGTTATTCAATCTTTTAAAAAGTCTTTTTTTGAGATTCTCTTGGGATAAGGCAGGATAACTAGCTAATGATGTTTCCTCAACAAAAAAAGTTTCATTGCCAAGATCCATTGCATATAGAAAGGAAGGAGATGATAACTTTTCTTCATTGTTTAAATGATTTGGACGAAAATCCATTAAAACAAACTGATCCTCATTAACTGGTGGCGATGAAAATTTGCCGACAATCCCATACGCAGCTTGTTGAGCTATTTCATTTTGTAATGGTCTTTTTATGAAATTACTTTTATGCCCACTTGCGTCAATGACTAACCTCGCCTCTATTCTTAAACCTGAAAAACAAATCACTTCAGATAGTTTATTTTTCTCTTTAATATCTTTTGCTGTCTCATTCAACCATTCAATCCCGTTACATTTTTTTAAAAGTTCATTTTGAAATGCTTCTTGATTTATCAAGCCATAATCGTAATTATGTTTTGTAGGATTATCTCCCTTTTTGTTTTCGCCATTTCCAAAAAAACTAACTGTTTTGCACCACCGATGAGATAACAAAGACTCTAATCCTAATTCCTCTAATTCAGAAGCCCAAATACCATAAGTATTCTCCCATTTTTCATTTGGAGATTTAGTTGAAATGCCCTTAATATTTAGATCTTGCTTGGCTAATTCTGAAGCCAAACATAGTGCTGCAGGCCCAGAACCTAAAATTAGGATATCAAGTATTTCCATATTATCTAATAAACCATTTTTTTTTTAATTTTCTTTGCCTTGGTTGAATTGGTCTGTTTCTTCTGTTTGTTCATGAGGAACTAATACAACTTCTGATAAATGATCACCCTCATCTAATTTTTGTAATTTTACTCCAGTAGCGGCTCTAGATTGCTGGGATATTTTATCTGCGTTTGTTCTTACTATCACGCCTTTTTCGGTCACAAAAAGTAATTCTTCCCCTTCTCCAAGGACCTTCAAACAAACTAATACATCATCTTTAATTCTGAATTTTATTGCTCTCAAACCCATGCCTGCTCTTTTTTGTAATCTAAATTGAGTTACGGGTACTCTTTTACCTAGTCCAAACGCACTGGCTATTAGTACCCAAGGACCTTCTGAAGAGTTAACTTCAAGATTTTCATCAGACTCTTTCGTAAGATCTTCACATTTAGCTAATTGATCAACTAAATCAGATTTTAAAACATCCATAGATACAAGATTGTCTCCTTTCCTAAGGTTCATAGATTTAACACCCCTTGCCGTCCTGCCTAGTGGCCTTATTTCGTTAATATCTAGTCTGAAATGAATCGCCATTCCTGTTCTTGATCCAATCAAAACACTGTCACCTTCTTTTGATAATCTAACCCAGGTTAAAGCATCTCCATCCTCAAGATTTATTGCTATTAAACCATTTGATCGAATTTTTGAGAAAGCAGAAAGTGAAGTTCTTTTTATAAATCCAGCCTTGGTCAGCATTAATAGATAACAATCGTTATCAAAAGAGTCTACTGCAACTAGCGAGGTTATCTTTTCTTCTCTTGGTATTGGGAGAAGTTGAACTGATGGAGTACCTTTAGCTGTTCTGCTACTCATGGGAACTCTATATGCTGGCAGAGCATAAGATACCCCTCTATCACTAAAAAGCAAAAGAGTATCATGATCATTACAGCTTATAAATAGTTTTACTTCATCATCTTCTTGTGTCTTTGTTCCAGCTTTACCTCTAGACCCACGACTTGTAGATTCAAATTCATTAACAGGCATTCTTTTTAGATAACCTGCTTCAGTCAATAAAACTACAGATCTGTCATTAGCGATAAGATCAATATCATCTAGACCACCACCTAAATCAAGTATTTCTGTTTTTCTTGGAGAGGAAAATCTTTCATCGATTTTATTAAGTTCTTCAAGAATAATTTCAAAAATTCTTTCTTTACTATTCAATATTTGCTGATATAAGTTGATTTTTCTGGTTAACTCATCATGTTCCCCTTTGATTTTATCTGCTTCTAGCGCTGTTAATCTTCTTAATTGCATTTGTAAAATAGCTTCTGCCTGTGTGGCAGATAACTCATGATCAGTTTGTAATTTTTCTCTGGCTGAAACTGTATCTTTTGCCGATCTTATTAGATTAATAATCTCATCCATAGCATCCAATGCTAATAAAAGACCTTTTACGATATGATCCCTCTCTTCAGCCTTTTTTAATAAAAATCCTGTTCTTCGCCTGATCGTCTCCACTCTGAAGTCTAGAAATACATCTAACATTTTTCTGAGTGAAAGTGTTGTAGGCTCTCCTTTTACTAAAGCAAGAATATTTGCACTGAAGTTATTTTGTAGAGGTGTTAGCTTAAATAAATTATTTAAAACTACTTGTGGGTAGGCATCCCTTTTTAGTTCAATAACAATCCTCATTCCGTCTCGATCGCTTTCATCTCTAATATCAGAAATACCTTCTAATTTTTTTTCATTAACCAAGTCAGCAATTCTTTCTATTAATGCCGCTTTATTAGTTTGAAATGGGAGCTCTGTAATTATTACTGCATCTTTTTCTGCTCTACCGCTGGATTTAATTTGCTCAATATTTGCTACACCTCTCATGGTTATTGAACCCCTCCCTGTCTTGAAAGTTTCTCTGATACCATCTCTGGCTAGGATTTGACCCCCTGTAGGAAAATCAGGGCCCTTAATTATTTCAAAAAGTTCTCTATCTTCAATCGAAGGATTATTGATGATTGATTTAAGACCATTAATTAATTCCCCTAAGTTATGAGGTGGAATATTAGTTGCCATTCCTACTGCTATTCCAGATGATCCATTTAGTAGTAGTTGAGGAATCCTAGCAGGTAAAACTGTTGGTTCTTGCTGAGAACCGTCAAAATTATCTGCGAAATCTACAGTTTCAGATTCAATATCCTCTAATAGACTTTCATCTGTAAGAGACTGTAAACGAGATTCTGTATATCTCATTGCTGCTGGTGGGTCATTATCAACTGAACCAAAGTTTCCATGGCCATCTATGAGTGGCATCCTCATAGAGAAATCCTGTGCCATCCTAACCAAAGCATCATATACAGCAGTATCGCCATGAGGGTGGTATTTACCTAGTACTTCTCCAACAACTCTTGCACATTTTCGATATGGTCTACCGCTAGTTAAACCAAGTTCATACATCGCATAAAGAATTCTTCTATGAACAGGTTTTAATCCATCTCTTACATCTGGAAGAGCACGACCAACTATAACGCTCATTGCATACTCGAGGTATGAGCGAGACATCTCGTTTCTTAGGTCAGTCTGAATAATTCGGTCGTTATCTTCGCTTAATCCTGAGTTATCAGAATCTAAAATATCAGACATATAAAAATCCTTTTTTTAATAATAATCGCTGATTGACATAATGAATAAAAAAAAATATTTATTTAATTCCCAAATACTTACATTTACACACAAATCAAAATAAAACCTGTTGTTTTTGAATAAATCTTGGCTTATTACCCCTTTAGTTGTTAATTTAATCAAAATAAATAGAAAAATTCCGTGAATATTGAACTTGGTTTAAATAAAAAAGTCAGAAGGGCTTACGGCATCGACGAAATAGCTTTAGTCCCAGGTAATAAAACACTTGATTATGATTTAACTGATCCTTCTTGGTCAATAGGTGATATCAAAAGAGAAGTTCCTATCGTAGCTAGTGCCATGGACAGTGTTGTAGATGTTAATACGGCTGTAGAACTCACAAAATTAGGCTCCATAGGAGTTATAAATATGGAGGGCATACAAACAAGATATGAAAATCCTGATGAAATATTGAACCAAATAGCATCTGTCGGCAAGAATGATTTCGTACCACTAATGCAGAAGATATACCGCGAACCAGTTAAGGAGGAATTGATCTTACAAAGAATAAATGAGGTTAAAGAGGGAGGAGGCATCGCTGCTTTTAGTGGGACTCCACAAGCTGCTATTAAGTTTAAAGAAACACTTAATAATTCCAAAATAGATTTATTTTTTCTTCAAGGAACAGTTGTTTCAACTGAACATCTTGGTATGGAAGGTAAGGAAACCTTAAATATTAAAGATCTCTGCCAATCTTTGAATGCCCCTGTTTTAGCAGGAAATTGTGTTACTTACGAAGTTGCAAAACTTCTCATGGATGCTGGAGTTGCAGGATTAATGGTTGGGATAGGGCCTGGAGCGGCATGTACATCAAGAGGAGTATTAGGAATTGGAATCCCACAAGCAACTGCAATTGCTGATTGTAGTATGGCAAGAAATGATTACTTTGAAGAAAGTGGTCGTTATATTCCTATTATTGGTGATGGAGGAATTGTAACGGGCGGAGATATCTGTAAATGTTTAGCATGTGGAGCAGATGCTGTAATGATTGGATCCCCAATAGCTAAATCCTCAAACGCTCCAGGTAAGGGATTTCACTGGGGTATGGCTACTCCAAGTCCAGTATTGCCAAGGGGCACAAGAATTGAAGTTGGTTCTACAGGATCCTTAGAAAGAATAATTAAAGGCCCTGCCTTACTTGATGATGGGACACATAACTTATTAGGAGCCATTAGAACCTCAATGAGTACTCTTGGGGCAAAAAATATTAAAGAAATGCATGAAGTTGAAATAGTTATCGCACCATCTCTTCTTACCGAGGGTAAGGTTTATCAAAAAGCTCAGCAGCTTGGGATGGGTAAGTAGTTCTTTTAGAGCAGAATTATAAACCTTAGTGAATTAAGTATTAAATTGAAAAATTTTCTAATTAGGAGTTATTATGAAATGATGGGGGAAACCCCATACTCCTCACACACTAAATCGCCCGATTAATCGGGCTTTTTTAGATATTTTGTTACTTATATTATTTTATCTGTAATGAAATCATCACTTCAAAGAATTGCCTGCTAAATTTTCAAAAAGGAATACTTAAATTATGTCATCAGCTCCAGCCGTAACTGATTCTTCGTTTGACAAAGATGTACTGCAAAGTGATCTACCAGTATTGGTTGATTTTTGGGCCCCATGGTGCGGTCCGTGTAGGATGGTCGCTCCAGTTGTAGAAGAAATCTCAAAAGACTTTGAAGGGAAAATTAAAGTTTTTAAATTAAACACAGATGAGAATCCAAATGTAGCCAGTCAATACGGAATTAGAAGTATACCTACACTAATGATCTTTAAAGGAGGTCAAAAGGTTGATACCGTTGTTGGCGCTGTGCCAAAAGCAACTCTTTCGAGTACTTTAACTAAGCATTTATAAATATAAAAGCTTTGCATAAAATTGGACTAATAGACTATGGAATGGGTAATATTCATTCTGTAACAAAATCTCTAGAAAGTCTTGGAGAAGAAATTATATTAATTAAGAACTTTAATGATTCTAAGCTTTGTAAGGCGATAATACTTCCTGGCGTTGGAGCATTTGATCCAGCGATGAATAATCTTATAAATACTGATTTGATAAATGATTTGAAAAATTGGATTAAAAGTGGGAAGTCCTTTTTGGGGATATGTTTAGGTCTCCAACTCCTTTTTGAATCTAGTGATGAAGGAAAAGTTCAAGGGCTGGGAGTTTTAAAAGGAAAAATACAAAAAATACCCAATATTCCTAACCAGAGAATCCCACACATGGGCTGGTGCCAACTTTTACCAACAAAACCAAATACATTATTTGAGCTTGAAGAATTAAATAATTGGGTCTATTTTGTACATTCCTATCATGCAACCCCATATGACTTAAATATTATTGCAGCTCAGGTTGATTATGGCTCTGAAAAATTAACCGCAATGATTGAGGATGATAATTTATTGGCCTGTCAATTTCATCCGGAAAAATCTGGAAAAACCGGTGAAAAACTTTTAAGAAAATGGCTGAGTAATATTCAATAAAAGATGCTTAGGGATGAAGACTAACTTAAGATTAATAGGTGGTAAAAAACTCCAAAGTCCAAATAATATTTATACGAGGCCTACTACTTTGAGAGTGAGAGAGGCTATATTTAATATATTGAACAAGAGAGTTGAAAATAGTAACTGGTTAGATTTGTTTAGTGGAACAGGGGCCATATCTTGTGAAGCCTATAATCACGGGGCAAGTAAAATAATTGCAATTGAAAAAAACAAAATCAACTCAAAAATTTGCTTAGAAAATTTACTCTCGTTGGAAAACATAGAGAATAGGAGAAATGATATTGAAGTGATTTGTAAAGACGTTTTGAAATGGACAAAACCAAATTATCAGAGAAACTTATCCTCTAGAAATATGGATTTAAACAAATTAAAATTTGATTTTGTTTATCTAGATCCTCCTTACAATGTAGATTTCTATGAATTAGTTTTAAATCAATTATTTAATTGTAATTTTTTAAAAAAGGATTCAACAGTTATTTGTGAACATTCTCCAAACCTATTTTTTAAAAAAAGTAATTTGTGGGAAACTATAGATGTAAGAAACTATGGGCAGTCAAGATTAACATTTTTAATCAATGTCCAGCATCCCTGAACCTCTTCTGTATTGATTCCATGCACTTACGAATAATCCAAGAAGAGTTATTGGAACTAAACCTAAAACAATTCCACATAGAAGAGGCTCGATCATTTTTTTGCCTTTTTTAAAATTCTTATCCACAATTGTTACATAGAGACTATTTTTTGTGTCAACATCTTCATCAACTGCAGCAGAAAGAGACTTTAAAAGTGAATTCTTAAAAATTGTTTTTATTGTATTTGGAGTTTTATTGATTTGTTTTTCAATATTTTTCGTAAAACATCAAGAAAATGACAAATATGTTGTGGAAACTCTTGAGCTTAATGGCTCTGCTGAGCAAGGAGATGCTCTTTTTAAGATAAATTGTGTTGGATGTCATGGAATTACAGCTAGAGGATTAGTGGGTCCAGACTTACACTCAATAACTCAACGTTTGAATGACAAAGAGATAATAAAACAAGTTACTGGAGGCTTAACTCCTCCTATGCCAAGTTTTGAAATTGATCCTGTAAATATGTCCAATTTATTAAAATATCTTCATAGCCTTGAATGACTTTAAAAAAAAATTTTTCTAATTTAAAGGTAATATTAGTTGAACCAAATGGCCCTTTAAATGTAGGGAGTGTTGCAAGATTATGCAGTAATTTTGAAGTTGATGAATTAAGAATTGTTTCTCCGAAATGCGATATATTTTCTTTAGAAGCAAAAAAAATGGCCCTTAAAGGTCAAAAATTTCTTAAACATTGTAAGATTTTTGATGATCTTCAAAAAGCAATTTTTGATTGTGATTTGGTTCTCGCATCTTGTGGAAGGATTGATGTAAATAAAGATTCATTATTTGAATCTTCTGAAGATATATTCGATTGGACTTTATCCTTTAAAAAGATAAATAATTTAGCAATTATATTTGGAAGAGAAGATAGAGGTTTAACTAACTGTGAATTGCTTCTGGCAAATAAAACTTTTAATATCCCAACTTCTCAGAATAATCCTTCATTAAACCTTTCTCACGCTGTTTCAATAGTTTTGTATGAATTAAATAAGTCTTCTAAAAAGAATTTAAATAATGAATTAAAAGTTTTTAACTTGGCATCATCGAAAGAAGTACATGATACATTTGCGGAGATAGAGGAAATGCTTTTGCGAGTAGGATATCTCTTAAAACATACCTCCAAGGCAAAAATCAATAAATTTAAGAGTTTTATTTTAAGGGCAAATACATCAATGCACGAAATAAATGTTTTAAGAGGAATTGTCCATCAAATAAACTGGTTTTTGAACAATTCAAAAAAAAATAAGTAAGTATAAATTTGATTAGTTATTGCTTCTCTGTAGTTTTAATTTATAGGGATATTTACTAAAAACATTTTCTGAAGTAGCATCTATTGATTATTTGAATATTTAAGAAAACTAAAACTGTGCCTACAACAAAGAAAAGAAGAGTTTTTCCTTTTACAGCAGTAATTGGTCAAGAAGAAATGAAATTAGCTCTCTTGTTAAATGTTATTGATCCAAGAATTGGAGGAGTGATGATAATGGGTGATAGAGGGACTGGAAAGTCAACTACAATCAGAGCCTTAGCTGATTTGTTGCCTGCTATAGATGTTGTTAAAGACGATCCATATAATAGTTCCCTAGTCGATCCTGATTTACAAAGTAAAGAAGTTTTGGAAAAAATTACTCAAGGAGAAAATCTAGAAAGTATTCAAAAACAAGTACCTATGGTTGACTTACCTTTAGGGGCTACTGAAGATAGGCTTTGTGGAACCATTGATATAGAGAAGGCTTTGAGCGAAGGTGTTAAGGCATTTGAACCAGGTCTATTAGCAAAAGCTAATAGGGGTTTACTATACGTTGATGAAGTGAATTTACTTGACGATCATTTAGTTGATGTACTTTTAGATTCGGCCGCTTCCGGATGGAATACAGTTGAAAGGGAGGGAGTCTCAGTTCGACATCCTGCGAGGTTTGTCCTTATTGGTTCAGGAAATCCAGAAGAAGGTGAATTAAGGCCTCAATTATTGGACAGGTTTGGAATGAGTGTTGAAGTTAAGACAGTTAGAGATGCTGAATTAAGAGTGCAGGTAGTTGATCAAAGAACTTCTTTTGATGACAATCCTGATGAGTTTTCATTGAGTGTTGAGAAACAACAGGATGAACTTCAACAAAAAGTTATTAAAGCACAAGAAATATTAAATTCTGTTCAAATGGATGATGACTTAAGGTTGAATATTTCTGCAATTTGCGGAGAACTTGATGTAGATGGTTTACGTGGAGATATTGTTACAAATAGGTCTGCAAGAGCAATTGCAGCATTTGAGGGCAGAACTGAAGTGCAAGAAGATGATATAGCAAGGGTTATTTCTTGTTCTTTAAGACATAGACTTAGAAAAGATCCCTTAGAACAAGTTGATTCAGGTGAAAGAGTTATTCAAGCTTTTTGTAAAGTATTTGATTTGGATGAAAAAGAAAATCTTTCAAAATTTCAATTGTCTGCTGAAGCTTAATAACAGTGAGAATAATTGGTATTGACCCTGGATTAGCTAGAGTTGGTTATGGAATAATTGAGATAGAAAACGAAAGAAAGATATTATTAGATTGCGGTGTTATTGAGACAGGTAAAGATAAAAAAGAAGAAGATAGACTTTATGAGATATACCAAGATCTTAATGAATTAATAAATCATTGGAACCCAACTACAGCGGCAGTAGAAAAATTTTTCTTTTACAGGTCAAGTACTACCATTAGTGTAGTGCAGGCCAGAGGCGTGATTATGATGGCATTGGCCTCTAAAAAAATTCATGTTAGTGAGTATTCACCTGCTCAGATAAAATTAACAATTGCTGGATCTGGAAAGGCATCTAAGAAAGATATTCTTGATGCTGTTATGTATAACTTAGATCTTGACAAACCTCCAAAACCTGATGATTCAGCAGATGCATTGGCTATAGCACTCACAAAACTAAATGAGGATGGCTTTAACTGAAAAATTAATATGACGATCTTTGAAAATAAGAAATTGGAGAGGGATACCTTTAGAAAACTAAGAGATGAGATTTTTCCTAATCAAAGAGAAAATGTAGAAAAGAATGTAAGATTATATGTTGATTCATTTGTTAAGGTATACAAAAATATTGGTTATATAGGCATATATTGGCCTCTAAAAAATGAAGTTGATATTAGAAGTCTTAAGAAAAAATTTACTTTAGCTTTGCCTAGATGTAAAGATAAAAAAGAGTTGTTATTTTATCCATGGGACGAAAAACCTCTTACCAAAGATTCTGAGGGAATACTAAGTCCAAATAAATCTTCCTCATTAAGTTATTTGCAGATAAGCATGATATTTGTACCATGTCTTTCCGTTGATAAAAATTTAACAAGATTAGGTTATGGAGGAGGTTATTTTGATAAATTAAGGAGAGATAATAATTGGAGAAATGTTCCATGCATTGGAGTGTTAACTTCTAATTGCGTAAGTACGATTCCATTAACCAAAGCTGAGTGGGATATTCCTTTATCGGGCTTTATCACAGAAAAAGAAATATTTGTATAATAGGAGGTTCATAAATTGATTAGTTCATAGTTTTAAAAAATGGAAAATCAGGAAAAATACAATAATTTATCAAAATTAGTAGAAAAGTTGAAGAAATCAGAGGATCCAAAAAGGAAATATGAATATATTTTGTGGTTAGGCAAAAAATTGAATGAACCAGATAATGAAATCCTTGTTGAAGAAAATAAAGTTAAGGGATGCGTTTCAGAAGTTTTTGTTAAGGCAAATATTAAATCTGGTAAATTATTTTGGGAAGGATATTCTGATGCTCTCATCACAAAGGGTTTGTTGGCCTTTCTAATAAGTGGATTAAATGAGTTGACACCAAAAGAAGTTGTTGAAATAGATAAGAAATTTATTGAAGATACTGGTTTGAAAGCAAGCTTAACCCCTTCACGATCAAATGGTTTTTTAAATATTTTATTGAAAATGCAGTCTCAAGCAAATGAATTTTTGTAGGTCTAATAATATAAAATTAAATTCAAAGTAAAAAGAAATAAAACAATGAGAAAATGCAAAATTGGTATTGTAGGTTTTGGAACTGTAGGTTCAGGGATTTATAAAATATTAACTTCTGAACTTGATTCACATCCAATTCTAAAAGAAATAGAAATTTCAAAAATAGCAGTTAAAGATCTTAATAAAAAAAGAGATATTGAGCTAGATAATAATTTGTTAATTGATGATCCATTTAAATTAATTAATGACCCATCTATAGATGTAATTGTTGAAGTAATGGGTGGGATTGATTTAGCGAAAGAAATTATTTTGCAATCATTAAAATTAGGTAAATCTGTTGTTACCGCAAACAAAGCAGTGATTGCAAGATATGGAGAAGAAATATATAAAACTGCATCTAAAGAAGGAGTGTATATATTGTCAGAAGCAGCTGTTTGCGGGGGGATTCCAATAATTGAACCCTTAAAAAGATCATTAAAAAGTAACATTATAAAAAAAATGGTTGGGATAATAAATGGCACAACAAATTTTATTCTTTCAAAGATGGCAAATGAAAAAGCAGATTATAAGGAGACTTTAAAATTGGCCCAAAGCCTTGGTTACGCAGAATTTGATCCAACTGCAGATGTTGAGGGGCATGATGCTGCTGATAAGATTTCAATCCTTAGTGAACTCGCATTTGGAGGTAAAATCAAAAGAGAGGAGATACATTCTGAGGGTATTAGTAAAATTAATCTCAAGGATATCGAATATGCCAATAAATTAGGATTTGAAATTAAACTTTTAGCGCTCTCCGAAAGGGTACAAACAAATAGTAATAATTCACTTGCTTTGAATATTTGGGTAGGACCTTCTTTGATTCCAAAATCTCATCCATTGGCAACAGTTAAGGAAGTTAACAATGCCTTATTGATAGAGGCTGATCCTCTAGGAGAGATAATGTTGTATGGTCCAGGTGCAGGAAGTGGCCCAACTGCTGCATCTGTAGTATCAGATATATTAAATCTGCATGCCGCCTCAGTAAAAAATAATAATTCGGTCGATCCATTGTTATCTTTTGATTTCTGGAGAACCTGTCATATCATAGAATCTTCACAAATAAACAAAAAAAATTACCTTAGAATTATTTGTCTTGATAGTCCAGGTGTCATAGGAAAGATTGGAGATATTTTTGGAAAGAATAATGTATCAATCGAATCAATTGTTCAACTTGATGCCAGTGAGGACAAAGCAGAAATTGTTGTTATTACGCATGAGGTGAATAATGGAGATTTTGAGAAATCGAAAGATGAAATAAATTCGCTAAATGAAGTTAAAATTATTGCAAGTCAATTAAGTTGTATTTAAAAAAATAGTTTGCAAATTTCTTAATGGCTTGTTAAACCGAAGAAAGTAAGTGGTTGGTTTTAATACCTTAATGATTCATTCAAAAATATTGGACAATAAAAATCAAAAAAATAATTTAATTTGTTCTGAAAACCTTTATAAAGGTGCTTGTGTAAAAATTAAAAATAGCAATAAGACTTTTCAAGTAATTGGTATAAATATAGGTAAGAAAATTTGTTGGGTAAGAGAGTGGCCTTTTGCTTGTAATTCTAAAAAAACATTTGCTTTAGAGATAAGTCAAATAACCTTACAAATTTTTTGCTCTAATAATTTTTCAGAATAATTAAGTAATTGAAAAACATGAAAAAAAAAGTCGTTTTATCAATACTCATTTTTTTAATTTCTTTTTTACAGACTTCTTGCCGCTCAAAAAGAATATCTAAAAAAATCATAGTAGCAAGTTCTGGGAAAATTGAATCTTTAGATCCAGCTAGAGCTAATACTCTTAAAGCAATTCAATTAATCAGTTCTCTAGGAGACACATTATATGAATTAAATTCTAACGGTGAATTAATACCTGAATTGGCATCGGGGATGCCAATTATTTCAAAGGATAAACTTCAAATAATTATCAATTTAAGAAAAAATGTTTTTTTTCACGATGGAACTTTATTTAACTCAAATGCAATAAAGTTTTCTTTTGATAGATTCAAAAGAATTGGAACGATGAATTATATTTTAGGAAACAAGATTAAATCAATAGAAACCCCGAGTGAATATTCAGTCATTATAAATTTGAATAAACCATCAAGTTCTTTAAATGGTCTACTTACTTCAGTAAATTTAACTCCAATATCTCCTACATTTTACAAAGAATATTCTGATAAGTTTCTAAATGAAAAATTTGTTGGTACTGGCAAGTATGTGCTGACCAGTTTTTCTAATGAAGTTCAATCAATTGATCCACATTTGAATTATTGGGGTGAAAAACCCTTAAATAAGGGCATAAATTTTGTGGGTTATTCAAATTCATCATCTCTTTTTGGGGCTTTAAAAAGTAAACAGATTGATGTGCTCTTATCAAACTCTATTGATGATAGTCAGAGAAAAAGTCTAAATAATTTAAGCAAAAATAAACAGTTTAAAGAAGGTAATAGCCCTTTTACTGAATTAAGTTTTATAAGTCTTAAAACTAGTTCTTATCCCTTAAGTAATCGTAATTTAAGACTTGCTTTGGCAAAAAGTCTTAATAGAAAATTAATTAGTGAGAAAATAAGTTATGGATTAAGGAAGCCAACTAGATCAATTATCCCTCCGATATTAAAAAAAGATAATCAAGAACTATGGCCTAAATATGATTATTTAGAAGCGAGAAGGTTATTGCAAAAAGAAAACTATTGTGATGGAAATATTCTGAAAATACCTCTTACTTATAGATCTAATGTGCCAGCTGACAAGCTTATTGCTCTGACATGGCAGCAAGAAATTAAAAATTCTTTGAATGATTGTATTGATATTGAACTAAATGGAGTAGAATCGACAACAGTTTATAAAAATCTAAGTTTAGGAATTTATACTGCAGTTATTCTTGATTGGACTGGAGCTTATTCAGATCCAGAAGCATATCTTACCCCTCTTTTAAGTTGTAATGAAATAGTTGATGGTATATGTAAAAAAGGTGAATCAGTCTACAGCGGTAGTTTTTGGGGATCTAATAAAGTGGAAAGTTTATTTCTTGAAAGTGAAGAAATAAGTGGAATTAAAAGATTAAAAAAACTTATTGAAATTGAAAAAATAGCAGCGAGTTCAATACCTTATATTCCTATTTGGATATCCTCTCAAAAAGCATGGTCTCAAAATAAAATTTCAAAACCTATTTTTAATGGTGCAGGAATAATTTCATTGAGTGATCTTCAGTTAATTAATGACTAGAAATTTAAATAAATTACTAAATTATTCCTTATTAAAAATTTTATTAATACCGATAATGTTATGGATAATTTCTTCATTAGTTTTTATTTTATTAAGAGTTGCTCCCGGCGATCCTGTCGATGCCATACTTGGATCTGGTGCAGATGAGGTTTCTAGGGAATTTCTTAGAAATAAATTGGGGCTAAATGAACCTTTAATAAATCAATATTTTTCATATATTAAAAATATATTGCACTTAGATTTTGGCCAATCTCTTAGTACTCAAGAGCCAGTCCTAAATATTATTATTAAGTCATTGCCTGCAAGTATTGAGCTTGGATTCTTTTCAATATTAAGTGCCACACTAATAGGATTCCCATTGGGATTAATTGGCTTAAGAAATAGAGGGAAAAAGATTGATTATATTGCGAGAATATTAGGAATTGCCACATACGCGATACCTCCTTTTTGGGGTGCAATGCTAGCGCAATTATTATTTTCTGTTCTTTTTAATATTTCCCCAATTGGAGGTAGATTTCCAATATTTCAGCAACAACCTCAAATAACAGGTTTTCTGGTTTTAGATAGTATTCTTTCAAATAATATTATTGCTCTAAAAGATAGTCTTTATCATATCGCACTTCCTTCGATTACCCTTGGCTTTTTATTAAGTGGTATATTCAGTCGCTCATTAAGAGTAAATTTGGATAAGACATTAAAAAGTGATTATGTAAATGCTGCTATTTGTAGAGGAATATCAAGGAAAAAAATATTTTTGAACCATGCATTGCCTAATGCACTATTGCCAATTGTCACTATTTCTGGCTTGACTATGGCCTCATTAGCAGGAGGTGCTTTGTTATTCGAGGTAACTTTTTCATGGCCAGGTATAGCTTTAAGATTACATGAAGCTATTTCTCAAAGAGACTATACCTTGGTTCAAGGAATTGTAATTTTTACCTCTATGCTCATAGTCTCTTTAAATCTCTTCGTAGATATATTAATCGCTTATTTAGATCCACGAATAGAGTACTAATTTTCGGAAATTTCTTTTATTGTTTCAAGATCTAAAAGATGGAAATCAAGTCCCAAATCTCTTTGGTTTTTAATTACTGTAGGCATCTTTCGGTTTTTTATATTTTTTAAAAATTCAACTATAAATTTCGTAGATAAATCTTGTACTAATGTTGGCTCTGAACCAATAAAAGATTCACTTATTTTGAAGAGGTCATTATTTTCTTCATAGCTTTTATTAATTCTTATTGGAGAGAAATGACTTGCTCCTTCAATAATTAGAAATCTATTTGATGGATTATCTAACGCATAAAAAACTCTAAATTGTTCATTCATTAACGGTGTAATAAGGTCATAAGTACCACCTATTAGAAGAGTTGGTGCTTTAATGCCTGTACTATTTTCTTTTGGCCATACTAGACTCCCAAATGAATTAAAACCTACTATGGCACTGGCCTTATTAGTGTTACTTTTCTTAGGGAATGGTATTTCACTCAACTGACATTGAAGTAATTTTGATAGATTTGTTACCGCAAAGTCTTTTAATGCCGAATCACATTTATCCTCTAGTTGATCAGTAGGTTTATTACCTTCATATAAAAGTGCTATTAAAGCGCCAAGTGAATGCCCCATTAAAATATAAGAATCATTAGGTATACCAAATTCTCCATTTTCATGAGCTTTTAATACAGCATCTAAATCTTTAATTCTATACAAGAAAAAGTCTGCACTTCCTGGTATCGTTTCCTTGCCTTCGAGTACTTCTATGAATGATTCTAAATTACTCCCTCTATGATCTATGAATAATATTGGCCACCCCCTTTTTGCTAATTCGTTGCCTATCCATTTGAAATTATTAATTTCGCCTCCAAGTCCTGGCATAAAGATTATCAATTCTTTATCTTCATTTGTTTGATTGCTTTTCCATATTTTAATTTCAAAAGGTTTCACTCGGTGAGGAGCAAAAATTTTTTTTTCAATTTTAATAAGATCTTGATTTGATTTTTTTTCAGTATTTTTAAAGGCATTTTGTTTAGTTCTTTCAAGTTGATTTAATTTGGACAACAGTTCTTGTTGCATTGATAATTCATTTTTCCAAGATGAAATTATTAAAATTAAATTATCAATATCTAGTGAAATTTCATCTGATGGTAATGCCTTTATGATGTCTAAAGTTGAAACTTCTTTTTTTTGATCTAATAAATTTTCTATAGTGTTATATATTTCTGTTCCATTATTGTCATTTGGAACTTCAATGCTTTTGCTTAATTCTGTAAGAATTTTACGCCCTATCCAACTTCTTAATATTTCTCTATTTAATCCCTCTTCTTTGAAAACTGGAAATTCTAAAAATTTTGATAATTCAAAAACTCTTATAAATCCATTTTTTTTTAACCAATCTATTAATTCTGTTGAATCATCTTTGTATTTTTCTAATTTTGATAATTGTTCTATAGTAAGAGGGATTTCCATCTCTTCAAACTTAATATTTATCTTTTCAGCAGCTCTTAAACCATTATTAAAAAATAAACCACAAAAACTAAAAAAAATTATAAAAATGTATTTCACTAGTGATTAGTCCAAATAGTTTACAAATTAGCAAAAATTGGTGGATTCAATTTCCTTATCATTTGAGGTTAATAACCAAGATAAGATTTTTCGCTGCATTTGGAGCAGGAGGTGTTATTTATTTAACATCACTTATTTTTAATAATCTAGGATTATCGGCGACAGATATTGGCCTGGGATTTACCATTTCAGCAATAATTGGAACCGTAACAAGACTCTTTACAGGTAATTATCTTAATAAAACGGGAAAAATACAATTTCCGATAATTACTTCTTCAATACTAAGTATTGCCGCTAGCTTATGCCTCATTTTTTCAAGAGATACTTTTTTGTACATAATTGGACAATCACTTGTTGGGGCTGCTGCAGGAATATATTGGCCTGCTGCCGAGTTTGGGGTGCCCTATTTTTGTCATCCTATCGAAACACGTAAAGCTTATGCCCTTGTTAGAAGTTCGGAAGCTTTAGGAATATTTCTAGGGGTATTCTTAGGGGGGTATATGACGAGTTTTTTGTATTCTAAATCAATATTTATAAATGATATATTTTGCATGTTAGTTATCACGTATTTAATATCTAGAAATAGTTCTTCTATAAAAAGAAACTTAGAAAATTTTCAAAAAAAATTAGTAGATCCAATTAATCAGGGACAATTGAAATGGAATAAAAATTCAACAATAATAATTTTATCTATTTTATTGATAACTACCTCTTTAGCCTTGATACAAGTAACTTTGCCTCTGGATCTTGTTAAAGGTGGAGTATATCGCAATGCATTGAGCAAAGAAATTATTAGTCTTATAATTTCTATTCAGTTAATTTTATTGTTGTTTTTACAATGGCCTGTCGGTTCTTGGATATCCAAAAAAGAAAGATTATTTGGCTTGAAATTTAGTTTAATAAATTTCTCTTTCGCTTCATTTTTATTATTTATTTCTAGTTATTTAAATATCCCAGCGTTTTATTTAATTTCTTTGGCATTGATTTTAGTAAGTTTAGGGACTGCTTCATTTCTTCCAACATCAACAGATGTCGTTTTCAGAATAGCTCCTTCAAATAAAAAAGGTTTTGCACTTGCTTTACTATCACAATGTTTTGCTATGGGTTATTTTTTTGGACCATTTATTTCAGGACGCATATTAGATCTATTTGGTTATGCTTCAATAATCTGGCTTTCAATTTCTTGTTGTTGCTTTATTGCATTTACAATTCTATTTAAGAGATTATTTTAATTAATCTTTTCTAATTCAATAATTCTTCTCTCTCTTAGAAATAAGAAAAAAGGGGCAGAAAATGCGAAGGCTATAAGAAAAGTTCCAATGTATACAACCCACATATTCTTCATGTTTAGCTTTTTTGATTCATTTACTATCCATATAAAAATAGCGCTTGCACCTACTAATAAGTCTCTAGAAATTGACTGAGCTGCAGGGTTTGAATTCGCTAAAGAAATGAAGTTATTTATATCAAAGCTGTTTCCATATTCCCTAGCAAATTCGAAATTTGCCAACATTGGCAGAACAGCCCCCAAAATTGATAGAAAAAGGTAAAGAAAAGATAGTATCTGTTTATTATCTTTTAAAATGTTAAATGAATTCACTTGTCAAAAATATTTCTTTTAATAATAGTATTTAAAAGCTTATGGTTGTTGAAAAGAATAATAAAGTTGAAGACTATAAATTTAAAAAAGGAAATTTAAATTTTGCCGTTGTTGGTCATGTTGAGTGGATAAATTTTTTAAAGGTTGATCAATTACCAAAACCAGGAGTCATTTCTCATTCTGAAAAGTCACTTGATTATCCAGCTGGTGGTGGATCTATTATCGCGAAAATACTTTCTGATTTAACTTCAAACCAAATTCATTTTTTTACTTCATTAGGTAATGATGATTATGGAGATAAGTGTTTCAAGATTCTCTCAAATATGGGAATTAAGTTACATGTAGCTTGGCGTGATAAACCAACTAGAAGAGGATTTAGTTTAATTGACTCTCAAGGTGAAAGAGCAATAACAGTTATTGGAGAAAGGTTAGCTCCAACTCATAAAGACAATTTAGAATGGAACATTTTAAAAAAAATGGACGGAATTTTTATTACTGCATCTGATTCAGAGATTTTTAAAATGGCTAGATCGGCTTCAATACTGTGTACAACACCAAGGGTAGGATTAAATACAATTAATAATTCAAATGTTCTTTTAGATGGATTAATAGGCAGTAATCTTGATCCCGGAGAAGTTTTTTCTTTTTCTGAATTATCGTTAAAACCCAAATATACTATTAAAACCGAGGGAGAGAAGGGAGGCATTATATTCCCAGGAGGAAGATATAAGGCTCTTAAAAACAACAAACTAAAAGTTGATTCTTATGGATGTGGTGATTCTTTTGCTGCGGGTATTCTTTATGGAATGGCATCTAAATGGGATATAGATAAAAGTTTAAATCTTGCTAAAGTAATGGGAAGAGACGCTAGTGAATTTTTCGGACCATATGCAAATAATGATGAAAAATAATTGAATTAACTCTTACATGAGCAATTTAGATAATAAAAATAAAAATATTCTTGTAGAAAATATTATTGTTTTCTTTTTATTTACTGTTTTTTTGGTTTTTAAATCTTTGAAAACTTTATCTAGAATTTTTACTTATGGAATCTTAAGGAAAGAAATATTAACTACTAAAAGTAACTTAGGCGTAGATATTAAAATAAAAATTAAATAGTTAATGAATATATTTTTATTTTTTCTAATTTTAGGAGTTATTTTTTGGGTCTACAAAAAAATTAAATCTAAAAAATCAAAGAACTTAAAATTAAATAAATTTAAAAATAAACTTCAAAGCACGCAAACAAATATTGAAAGAATTTTTTTAAGAGAGGAAGAAAAAACCTTTTCAAACCCTAATATAAATATCTATATTGGGAGTTATGATGACGAAGAAAATATTAATAGGAAATCTAATATTCACAGAGCAAGGCTTTCAAAATTTAAGAAATCCAAATTAAATGGTGAAATGATATTTCAAGATTATGAACAAAGGATTTACAAATTTAATAATGGTAAGAAAGTTTATTTATGAGGAGTTTACTTTTGGTTTTTGTTCTAACTACACTCAAGACTTTCTCTGGTTGAAACGCCTGTTGTTGGATTGATTCCATCAGCAATTTCACAAAGATTTCTTTGATCTTCGCTGTCAAGAATAGCGTAAGAAAAATCTGCTCCTTCTATTTGAGCTCCTGCAAAACTGCTACCTGATGCGATCATATTTATTAAAACAGCATTTCTAAGATCTGTTTTTTGGAAATTAACTCGATCAGAAAGAGTATCGGTCAGGTCGATTCCATTTAAATTAGAACCTTTTAAATCAGATAGGGTTAAGGTTGTCCCATGTAAATCAACGTCACTAAAATCTGCATCTCTCGCAACTGCTCCAGCTATAGATGACAAATGAAGATCCTCTCCATGGAAATCAAATCCAGTAATATTAGATCTTACATAACTTGGAACTTCATCTCCCTCGCCCTTAACAGCTACATTTGCCCCAGCAAAAACTGGAGAGGATAAAACTAAGAAAGAAAAAGTTATGCATAAAAAAAATCTTAAAAATCTGAAAAATTTCATACTAGAGAATTCGAATATTATTATTTTATAACAATTAGATAATTTTTAAAATTGATGACTAAATTTGGAACTCCTTTTTAAAATTATTTAACACTATAAATTTTGAATCTAGGCTCTAAATTAGTTATACAATCTAGAAGTTTTTTGTTATCTCTGCTATTCGTAACCTTGAATTCAGATTCAACTGTACCTTCTTTATCTCTTATAGCTTGATTTAAAACTATGGAACCGTTTTCGTCAGATACTGATCTATGAAAAGTTCCTCTAGGTATTCTTAAAATGTATCCGCAAGATTCTAATCTAACTTTATAAAAAGGATAATCCCAGCCAAAATTGACAAGAAAAAATGTTCTTCCCCCTGAGATAGCCAGTAGATTATCTTCTTGATTGTGATGTATGTAAAATTGCCAATTCTTAAATTCTTCATCATTTGGAGGACTAACTGCAGGCCCGCTGTGAATAACTAGATCTCTATAGTTTGATTCATTAACACTAATATCAAAAAATCTTACATCTTTTGTATCGCGAAATTTTTCATAACTTATCAATTCAAACATTTTCGATTTGTTTGATTTGATAACTGGAATTTCTAAACTTGAGTTCAATTTTCTTTAAAGATTACACAAATGAAAACAGATATATATATCCAAGAACGTATCAATTAACACTAAAAAAGAAACATATTATTATTTATATTTTTTTGTTATATTAAAAGATTAAAAATTTAGTGTTTATTTAATTTCAAGAGGTTTGATTTCCCAGGATAAAGTATTTTCTAAATTATTTTTTCCTATAAAATTTCCTTTAATTACAGAGGTTAAATTAGATTTTGAAGAGGATACCAATGTTAAATATCTATCATCTATTAATCCTTTTCCGCTTGGATCAAAACCTCTCCAACCAGCACCTGGAATATATAATTCAGCCCAAGCGTGTAAATCCAACTCAGAGGGTAATGGATCTTCAAAATGATAACCACTTACAAACCTACTTGGGATACCTATAGACCTGCAAGCTTCAACCATTAGCATTGCTAAATCTCTGCATGAACCTATACGTTCTCTTAGCGTTCTGCTAGCCGGCCATGCTGGACCAGTATGTCTTTTGGTATATTTAACCCGATCTTGAATAATTTCTATTAGTTGGTATGTAAATGATAATGCGTTATTAATGCTTCCTGCTAAGGCTTCTTGGGCAAGTTCTACAGCAGAGGGATCGTGTTGTCCATTTGGCATCCACCCCTCTAATGCTCCCTGTAGATCTCTGTTAATAATGCTTCTACAAAAAGGTAATGTTAAATCTCTATTTTTCACTCCATCAATGATGTTTGGATGTTTAATAGTTTCAACTTCGCTGATTGATTCAATAGTTAAATTATCTGTTAATCCATTGAATCTGATTCTATTAATCTCTTCTCCGCTGGCAGCAAGTAATGGATAAATAATTTCTGGTTCTGGAGTTATTTTTAATTCAAAATTCTTTAGCTTTTGGAATCCATTTGACCTTGGCTTTATACATAATCTATGCTCGCCTAATTGAACAGGGTCTTCGTATTTATATTCAAGTTTGTGAAGGTATTTAATTCTCATTAATAAACTTATTAATTAATAAAATATTTTTCTTGAATGAGTTCGTTTAATTTATTTAAATCCATTTGCAATGAATCGATTGCCTCATGTAAACCATTATTGATTATATCTTCAATTCTGATATAACTCCACTTTGCTTTAAGCAAACCTCTCATGCATTCTAGTTCTGAAGGATTTTCAGTTGAAGGAGAGGTATCAATTGTTTTAAGAGTATTGCTTATCCCATCAAGACAGTATCTTACTGATCTCGGAAAAATTGGATCAAGTAAAAGAAATCTTGCAACTGAATTAGGCTTTATAGAATTTTGCTCTGCTTTCCTAAACATTTGATAAGCTCCAGCTGAACGTAAAAGTGCTATCCATTGCAACTCATCAAGAACTCCTCCAAGTTCATCTAAGCTGGGAAGGAGTAAATAATATTTCACATCTAAAATTCTTGATGTTTTGTCAGCTCTTTCGATTAATCTTCCAAGAATGCTAAATCTCCAGGCAAGATCTTTGCTTAGAGTCGCATCTGTAATTCCATAAAAAAGCTGACATTCCCTCCTTATTTCACTTAATTGTTCTTGTCTTGGTTTATTCCATATTGCTTCTCCTTCTTGCATATTCCAATATAAAATATTAATCTGTTCCCACATTTCTGTGGTCATGACATCTCTGATTTGTCTTGCATTTTCTCTTGCCATTTGAATGCAAGAAATTATGCTATTTGGGTTTAAACGATCTCTTATTAAAAAATTAATAACGTCATCGGGTTTTTTCTCTGGGAATCTTTTATCAAAAGATTCTCTATCACTCGAAGCATCAATTAACGGGAGCCAAGGTTCTGCACTTCCTGGCGGACAATCTAATGACATAGCTTCACTTACTTCCACGAAACGAGATATGTTTTCTGCACGTTCTAAATAACGATTGATCCAATAAAGAGATTCTGCTACACGACTTAAAAGCATATTATTTACCTACAACCCATGTATCTTTGCATCCTCCGCCTTGAGAAGAATTGACGACTAATGATCCTTTTTTTAATGCTACCCTCGTAAGCCCACCAGGGCTTACCCATGAATCTTTCCCTCTCAAGATATATGGTCTTAAATCAACATGACATGGATAGAGTTCTCCATCACATAACGATGGCACAGTAGATAATTCTAAGGTTGGTTGTGCTATGAAATTTCTAGGATTTTTTTTAATTTTATTGGCAAATTCTTCTATCTCACTTGTTGTTGAGTGAGGTCCAATTAACATTCCATAACCCCCGGCTTCTGCGACAGACTTAACAACAAGTTTTGGTAAATTCTCAAGGACATAATCTCGATCCTTTTGGTAATGACAAATATACGTTTCTACATTTTTAATAATAATTTCTTCATCAAGATAATATTTAATCATTTTTGGAACAAATGAATAAATCATTTTGTCATCTGCTATTCCAGTCCCAGGCGCATTTGCCAAAGCAACATGACCTGCCTTAAAAACATCAAGTAATCCGCTAACACCAAGGCAGGAATCTTTTCTGAAATTAAGAGGATCTAGGAAATCATCATCAATTCTTCTGTAAATGACATCTACTCTTTTTAATCCAGAGGTAGTTTTTAAATATACATAATCATCATTACAAACTAAGTCATGACCCTGAACTAGTTGGATGCCCATTTCTTGAGCTAAATAACTATGTTCAAAATAAGCACTATTAAAAATTCCAGGAGTAAGTAGAACTATCTTGGGAGTATCTGTCCATACTGCAAGTTCTTGAAGAGTTTTTAAAAGATATGATGGATATTCATCAATTGGTTTTACTATTCTTCCAGAGAAAAGATTAGGAAAAATATTTTTCATAACTAATCTATTTTCTAAAAAATAAGCAACCCCAGAAGGGCACCTTAAATTATCTTCTAAAACATGCCAATCTCCTTTTCTGTCCCTTATTAAATCAAGTCCTGAAATTTGACACCATTTATTTAATGGCGGTTTGAAGCCTATCATTTGAGGTCTCCAACCTTCTGAACTCTCTATTAATTCTCTTGGAATTATTCCATCATTAATTATTTTTTGGGAATTATAAATATCATCTAGGAATAAATCAATTGCCTCAAGCCTTTGTTTTAGCCCTTTTTCTAAAGTTACCCAATCATCTCTACTAATTATTCTAGGAAGTGGATCAAAAGGTAATATTCTCTCAGTACCTTTTAAACCAGTATCATTTAATCTAAAAGTTGCACCATGTCTTAATAATAATTTTTTTGCTGCAGAATGATTCCTGTTTAATTCCTCAAGACCCATATTATCTAAAGATGAAAGAAGTGGAATCAATATTTCTCTAGCAGAGTTAACATTATCCTTAAAATATTCATCAAAACTATTTTTAGGCTGATAACTTGAAAACATATATTTCATCGTTTAGTAACTTTTACTTTAGCTTTATATCTTTATTCGTATTTATAGCTACCAAAAATAATATCTCTTTACTCGATCTATATCATTATTTTGATCATTGAAGTATATTTCTTAAAAATCTAAAATGCATGAGTTCTAATAATTGGCAATTTGTTTTTTTTAGATATTTCGCTAGCTTTCTTTTTATTCTCTCTCACAGTTTGCTGGTTCTTGATCATCTACCAGTAGGGGCGGCACTTCATGGACTTGGGGAAGTTTTTATTGCGCCTTGGGCTTTTAGGGAAAGAGCATGGGATCTTGTCGTTATTGCAGTTTTATTTTTCTTCTTCGATATCTGGGGTCTTATAAACACTCCTTGGAATTAATTGATATTATTTATTTACCAATTCTGGGAAAATCATAATAAAAAATGAAGTCTTATTTTTATCAATTTTATAAAATAATTTTTCTATTACTACTTACAAACATTTCCAATTTGTATGCACATAATTTATTTAATGGTGGTTGCAAAGAACATTGTGGGCAAAAAGTTAAAGTAATAAATAATAAAAACAAATTAAAAAATATTGATGATCAAATAAATATTGAGAGTAAAAATTCTTGTTTAAATAAATCTCTTTGCAGAGGATGATCACTTAAAAATTTTCCAAATTTTTTTTAATTGGATCTTTGATGATTATCATTATTGTAAAGTAGATACTATTTCTTAAGTAATATTTAGAAATTAAAAATTATATTCTAATATTAAAATTTAAAATAAATATTTTTAAGCATTAAATGATTTTAATTGATGATTTTTTTATCCACTTTATATCTAAAGAAAGCAAATTATAAGAATCTATTTTCCATTTTTCTATATCCAAATTATTTTTAAATTTTTCATCATGCAAGAATTTTGGTAAATCATGAACTATCTTTATAAATCCATCGACAACACAAAACTGGCCAGGATTAAGAACATTTTGGTTGATTTGACTTTGTCCGACATAACCTAAGTCAATAATTTCTTGTTGAAATTCTAAAAATATAAAAATCTCAAAAAGATTAAATTCAAATTCTTTGAAATATTTATAATAGGGATCCCAACTTCTTTCCATTGTAGGTAAATTGATTAAAAAAATTAATGTGTGACTTTAGTTACTTTTAGCAGAAGAAAAACTTTTTATAGTTAAAAATATATTGAATTTTTAATGAACTTTTTTGGGATTGGGATACCAGAAATCGCTGTAATTGTTGTACTTGCATTACTAATTTTTGGGCCAAAACGTTTGCCTCAACTTGGGAAAACCATTGGTAAAACCATAAAAGGTTTACAATCTGCTTCTAAGGAATTCGAGAGTGAAATAAATAAAACTCTCAAACTTAACGAAAATGATGATTGATCAATGATTGGTTTATATTTCTAAAAAACGAACGAAATTACTTACCACTTTTTATAGGGCAAGAATTTACCACACATTTTTACCAAGACCCTATCCCCTTTTGGATCTTCAACCTTATCAACTTCAATTGAAAAGTCAATTGCACTCATGATTCCATCACCAAACTTTTCTTGTATTACATCTTTCATTGGTAGCCCATATACTTGCATTATTTCATAAAATCTGTAAATAAGAGGATCTGTAGGAACAACAGGATCTAGGCAGCCTTTTACTGGCGGTGTTGTTAATTGATCTTCTATTTCTGATTGTAGATCAAGAGCATTAATTAAAATATTAGATTCTCCTTGAGAAGCTGTAGCTTGCCCATAAAATAAGCTAGCAACCCAGACTTCGTCTCTATTAATCAATTTACCTAAATCTTCAAAGGATAATTTTTTTTCTTTTTTTGCTTTTAATAGTACTTTTGTAAATGAGGGTAAAGTCATGATAAATTTTTGATTTTTATAATTGCAGAAGAAGTTTAAGAAACCTCTTCTACAGCTCTTGTTTCTCTTAATAAATGTTTTTCCAAACGCAATTTTATTTTTAAATAATTAGGGTCTTGTTCAATCTTTTGCCTATCGCGGGGTCTTTCCAAATCAACAGAAATTTCCTCAGAAATTGTGGCAGAGGGACCGCTTGACATTAAAACAATCTTGTCAGACAAAAGCAAGGCTTCTTCAATACTATGAGTAATTAATACAACGGTTACTTTATTTTTTCTCCAAATGGATAATAATTCATCTTGCAAATAGGATCTGGTTAATGCATCAAGAGCCCCGAATGGTTCATCCATTAACAACATATTTGGATTTATAGACAAGGCTCTGGCTATTGCAACTCTTTGCTTCATCCCTCCAGATAATTCTTTTGGAAATTTATTTGAAGCTTTTTCTAACCCAACCATTGACAAATATTTTCTAGCTCTTTCTTTAATATCTGGTTTTGTTTTTGCTGGGAAAACAGTATTTAAGGCAAACTCAATATTTTGAATAGTTGTTAACCATGGCATCAGCGCATAATTCTGAAAAATGACTCCTCTATCAGGACCTGGACCTTTTATGGAATAACCATCAATAAGAATTTTTCCTGCAGTTGGAGTTTGTAAGCCAGCTATTAGATTTAATAAAGTTGACTTGCCACAACCTGAGGGACCTATTATTGAAACAAATTTGTTCTTCTCAATTTTTAAATTAATGTCCTTTATAGCCTCAAATCCGCCCTTGATTCCTTTGGCTCTAAAATCGAGAAACTTCTTTTCTTTAAAAAAAATCTTACCTAAATTGACTAATTCAAGGTGAGAATAATTTTTATTAGAGTTAGATGTTTTTGATGATTTTTTAATCATTTTATCAAAAGGTTTATATACTGTAATCGAATTTATCTTGAAGAAATCCAAAAAATTGATCCAAAATAAATCCTGTGAATCCAATAATTATTATTGCAACAAATATATTTTCAAGAGATAAATTATTCCATTCGTTCCAAATAAAATAACCAATTCCTGTACCCAATAGCATTTCTGCAGCAACAATCACAAGCCAAGCAGTTCCCATAGATATTCTCATCCCTGCAAGAATATTTGGCATGATTGCTGGTAAAATAACCCTCCTAATAGTTATTGATTTACTTGCCCCTAAAGATTTAGAAACTCTCAAATAATCAGGATTAATACTAGCTACACCAAAAGCAGTATTAATTAAAGTTGGCCAAATACTGGTGATGAAAATAACAAAAATTCCTGTTATCTCCGAGTTTCTAAAAACAAAAAGTCCTACAGGTAGCCAAGCTAAAGGAGAAACTGGTTTTAAAAGTTGCACATATGGATTTAAAGAAGACTGAGCTAGCTTTGACATTCCCATTAGAACACCCAAAGGAATAGCTACTAAAACAGCCAAGCTATAGCCAATTAATACTCTTCTTAAACTTATAAGTAGGTTAGTTCCAATTCCCAAATCATTTGGACCATTATCAAAAAATGGATCAGATACCCACCAGATTAATGATCCTATTGTTTTAAAAGACCCTGGGAAATTTTTTACTAATAAACCTTGTTGAGCAATTACTTGCCAGATAATAATAAATATTAAGAGACTTAAAATTGCTACTGCAAAAGTAAGCCTTGTAGAAATAGCTTTGTTCATCATCAAGATTATTTAATTAGAATTTCGAAATTGTTGTATTAATAAATACCAATAAATATAATTTTTTATTTATTAAAAACCATCCCTCTTAATTTGATCTTTAATGTATTTCATTGGATTGCTAGGGTCAAATTCATCATAAGCTAAGATTTCTTTTCTAAATCTTGCTGTTGGTGGATTACCTCCCATTTCCCTTTCGAGGGCTTGAGCTTCATCTGTTAGAAATATTGAAGCACTATTAGGGTTAAAATCGCCTGCTTGAATTGCTGCAACTGCACCTCCTAAATCCCAACGAATTAATTGAGATTGAATCCAGTGAGAGAAGCTTTGCCATGGATATGGTTTGAAATCTATTCTATCAGGTACATTTTGAGTCTTACCTAGTCCATCTTCAAATTTACCTGTAAGAACAGCTTCAACAACTTCAGTAGGTTGATTAAGAAATCCTCTTCCGGAGATAGCTTTAGCAACTTCTTTTCTGTTAGAAGGAGTTGAGACATAAGCAGCAGCATCAATAATAGATTTATTAAGAGCTCTGAAAGTTTCAGGATGTTCTTTAATCCAAGGTTCCCCTGCTGCAAAGGCACAACATGGATGACCTGGCCATAATTCTTTAGTAAGAAGATGTATGAAACCTGCATCTTCGTAAACTGCCCTTTGATTAAATGGATCTGGCATTAAATATGCGTCGATATCCCCAGCAACTAATTGCGCAATACTATCTGGTGGTGGAACAGGACGAATCTGAACGTCTTTATCTGGATCAACACCACCTTTGGCTAAATAATATCTCAATAAAAGGTTATGCATTGAGTATGGGAATGGAACTCCAAAAACGAATCCTTTCATGTCAGCAGGACCATTTACTTTCCCTTTATGACGTTTAGCAACAGTAATAGCTTGACCATTTATATTTTCAATACTTGCTAGTTTCACACTAAATGGCGCAGTTCCTAATCCAAGTGTCATGGAAATTGGCATTGGCGCAAGCATATGGTAGGCATCTAATTCACCAGCAATTGCAGAATCTCTTACTGCACCCCAACTTGGCATTTTGACAACTTTTACATCCATACCAAACTTGTTATAGAAACCCATTGGTTCCGCCATAATGATGGGAGAGGCACAAGTTATAGGTATGAAACCAACTCTTAAAGTTTGTTTCTCTAAATTATTGACATTAATTGGAGTGTCATCGATTGGTTGTTTAGCAGGTTTATTCTGATTAGAACAAGCAACTGTAATAAGTGCTGCACCTGCAGCCAAGCTAGATAAAAACTGTCTTCTACCCATTGGTGAAGAAGCTTTTGTATTAGCAAAGAACTTCCCTGCTTGTGGTCCAAATGCTGCTTGAAATGCTTGATCTAAACCACCAGCTTCTTTAGCTAATTCTCTAAGCAATTGTTCTTTGTATGGATCACCATTAGAAGCGTTTTTATAAAATAAAAGATCTCTCATTTCTGCAGTTGAAATAGCATCAGCAATTTCATAAGCCTCATTTTTGATGAGCCCCATCCTAGAAAAATCTGAAATTATTTCAGCAGGGTCATCTGGCATGTCTGCCATAAAATTTTCATGATCATTTCCTATTGGCCGACATTCTATGCATGCACAGTAATAACCATGATCGTTTGAGGGATTTAAAAAGTTATTTTTAAGAAATGTTTTATTACTTGATGGGTTATTCTCTGAAGTCTGATCTGAGGTTTTACATTCAAAATTATATTTTTGAGTAAAATTACTAGCTGGAATAATCATTTAATAATATTTGTTCTTAATGTCTAAATTATTTATGTAGAGTTACTTTTGAGATGTATAAATAAATACTTTTTAAAATAATAAGTATAAATATTTTTGAACGAAAATATTGCACAAACTAAAAAAAAAATAGCTTAAGAAACCAATCATGTTAATTAGGTTTAATATTTTTAAAATATAAAAATGATTATCATTTTCATTAGGTTGAGTATTTTTTTTAAATTAAAATTTGATTATCATTTTCATTTTATATAAATATAATTTTAAATTTTTACCTTACATAAATCATTAAAGATTAAATATTTAAGATAAAAAATAAAATTTAGAAAAAAAGTTATCAATTTAAATTTTCAATTTATTTTATAAATTTGCTCTTTGATGCCTTTCATTAAAAGACTATTTGCTTGATAATTTCTATTAGGAGGATTGATTTGATTTTTAATTAAAAAAATAAAAGTATATATTAATGGTAGAAGTAATGAGGATGCAGCAACTAAAGCAATTATCTGGTTTAACCTAATAAATGGTTTTTTTACGAGATCCTCTCCGCACAAGCCACAAATCAGAATCCCTTTTGAAGATTGTTTAGGAAATTGATATTTAGGATTGCAATATGGGCAATAATATCGAACCATTTTTAAATTTAATTGTTTTAATCATTATCTATAAAACTAGAAGAAAGTCATCTTATTAAAAAAAGAGGGCTAATTTAAGCCCTCTTTTATTTTTTACTTATATTTTTTACTGAAGTTAATAACGTACCTAAATCATGGATCCTTGTTGCTAACTTCTTTTAAGCTAATGCTCACCAAAATTAACTAATTGTCTTTAACTGGGGCAAAAACTCTAGAATTAAGCTTGTTTCTTAAAGGGCACCTAAACGATGCAGAAGAAGGAAGCTTAGACATTAATAAAAAATAATTGGAGCAGTTAATTAAATTAGTTCGGTTTATTCCGAAATTTCAGGCAGGCTATCGATCATTTTGAAAGACCTCCTAGAACTCAACAGTATAAAATTAGGAAAATATTTCTCTAAAGACAATCCGTTTTTATACGCATTGCTTTTTTATTAAAAATGTCCGAGAGTGGTAATCAATTGCGTTAATTTTTTTGGGATATTTTTAGTAAGTTTTGCTTATTTCTTTCGATATTTAATTCGACTATCTTGATTTTAAATAATTGAGGAACTCTTTTATGAATCATTCGAAAGAAGTTAGGAAAGTTGATCAATCTAATCCTATAGACGAATATTTTCAATGCCTCTCATATTGTGATATTCACCCAAAAGGTATTGATAATGACTGTGAAGTCATTTGTATGGAAAGACATTTAAAAGCTAACTATTGGTAATTTTATAAATTTCTAATTTTACTTAAATCCCTTAGAAAAAAGGTTTGTACGAACTTTAAATTTCCATACATTTACAACACCTTTTGCATTAACTGCTGCAATTGCACAATCATCAGGTCTCCATGATATTGCCCCTACCAAATCTCCGGCGAATGCAGCCCCAACTGGGTCCCCATTGCCGTCATTTTTTAGGAAACTTGCTACAACAGAACCATCCCTAGATCCTGAGGCTACAAGCATTCCTTTATTTGAAAAGGCTAAGCTCGAAATAGGCTCTGTATGGTGACATAGCTCTCCTGGCATTGTCCCTTCTGGACCATTGCCTATAAAGCTCCATACTGTAATTCTTTCACTGCCGCTAGTCGCTAATAATTTTCCGCTGTCATCAAAAGAAAGGTGACTTGGTTTTCCAGGGTATCCAGTCATTTCGGCATCCATTCCTGTTGATCTTCTCCAAAAATGAACTGAATTGTCTTGACTCCCACAGGCGACTATATCTCCATCAGGGCTTAATTCCATAGAGACCAATGATCCTTGCCACTCAAGTTTTTGATTCGTTTTATTATTAACAATGTCAAAGAATGTCACTCTGCCATAGCATGCAGTTGCGAGCTCATTTTTATTTGACCATGTTATTGCACTTACTGTGCTTGGATGATCTTCTGAGATCCATTTCTCTTCTCCAATTTCATTAAAAACATATACTTTTTTTGAGGAAGCTATCGCTAGAAATAAACCATCATTAGACCACTTGAGGTGCTCTACCCAACCCTTACCAAGATCAAGTGTTTTAATAACTTTACCTTCATGGCAATTACAAATTTGAACATTTCCATCCTGACCTGATGTTGCAAAAATTTCACCCTCTGGATGAATAGCCATTGCTAATAGACCACCGGAGTGTGTATTTTCTTTTTTCCAAATAATTTTTCCAGTATCTCCTTCGAACGAAAAAAGACCTCCTGCTACGTCGCCAACAATAAATTGTTTTCCTTTAAGAGCCCAGCCACATGCTATGGCGTAATCGTTAACTTCAGCAGTCCATCCTTCATGGAACATGCCTCTTGGGCTAAATGGTTCTATATCAGGCATTTATCAAAGCCTTCTTGCATCTCTTTCTCATTTAGATTTCTACCGATAAAAACAAGTTGATTTCTACGAGGTTCGTTACCCCATTCTTTGTCAGGTTGTGCAGTAAATAACATGTGTACTCCCTGGAAAACTATTCGCCTTGGGTTACCTGAGTAACTTATGAAACCTTTAGTTCTGAATATATCCACCCCTTTTTCTGAGAGAAGCCTTCCCATCCAAGTATTTAGTTTTTCTGGGTCAACATCTCCAAAACGCTCTATAGCAATTGAGCCTACCTCATCATCATGTTCATGCTCTGCTTGCCAGAACCTTTCAGTATTAAATGGAATCTCTTTATTTTCGTCACTTTTAATGACTTTCATATTGAATTCTTCAGCAGTGTGCTGTGTAAACAAACCTATTTTTGTTGGTTCTTCTATGTTCAGGATGAAGGATTTATTTCCTTTATCCTCCAATTTGAGATTTATATGTTCTCCATATGGAATAGTATTTCCAGGATCTAAACTATTAGCTTTTTCTGCATAAAGTCTTACGGAGGATTCAGCACCATCTTTAAGTTCCTCCTCATTCTCTCCTTGGTTAACGAGGGCTACTAGAGACATTTCTGGATCGGGTCCTTCTTCTAGCATTAATTCATATTTACCTGCATCAAGATCGTAAACACCTGTCCATTCAAAAGGATATTCTGGTTCAAGAAATGTTGGTCTGCGTTTAAGGATCTGATCAAGATCAAATGCACTTAGATTTAAGACAGTTTCAATGGGTACTTTGGCATTCTCGGCTCTAATAATTCGGGTCATTCGGTTCATATCTCTCAATCTCGATTCAAGAGTAGCTAGTGTATCATCAGAGACTAAATCAGTTTTATTAAGGACCAGAACATCTGCAAATGCTACTTGTTCTGAACTTTCATCACTCCTGCCTAGCTGTTGATCAATGTGGGCAGCATCAACTAAAGTCACAATTCCATCAAGAGTGAATTCAGAACTAATCTCTTCATCCATGAAAAATGTCTGAGCAACTGGGCCTGGATCTGCTAATCCTGTCGTCTCTACTAAAACATAGTCAAACTTATCTCTTCTTTTCATAAGGTTGCCAAGGACTCTTATTAGATCACCGCGAACAGTACAACAAATGCACCCGTTTGACATCTCAAACACTTCTTCATCGGCATTAATTACGAGACCTTGATCTATACCTACTTCACCGTATTCATTCTCAATTACGGCTATTCTTTTTCCGTGCTCTTCACTTAAAATTCTATTAAGCAAAGTAGTCTTCCCTGATCCTAAGAATCCAGTGAGGATGGTTACGGGAACTTTATCTTGGATGCTCATTTACTGATTTTTACTAAATAAACAATAGTTTAATCATAGTAATAATAAGAAATGAAAACCGTTTTTATTAGAAAAATTTAATCTGAAAGTTTGTACCATTCAGACTCAAGATTGGAGCCAGATTCTTTATCACAGCTTCCACCTAATGAATCAACAATTGTACAAGTATTGTGAACAGCTACTGAAACCGTATTGCCATCCATCATCAATCCATCAACGAATATTTGATTAGAAGCTAAAGGAACTGAACTTTGTCTACTTAAGTTTCTTAATAACTTAGATGCTGGAATTTGTTCAGGAAATATTGCCTGAACTTTCTCTTCATTTAACATTTTTAAAGTAGAACTAATGTTGTCTGGTCTTAAGCTTGAGGAGTCTCCAAGAAAGTCAAGTAAACTAATGGTTTCAAAACCAAATGCATCACCGTAGTATTCCAATGCTTTGTGTTTAGAGACAATTACTCTGTTTTCCTCAGGAATAGAGCTTACTTGTTCGACGATCCAACTATCTAAGCCTTCTAAGAGAGAATCAGCTTTTTCGAATCTTTCATTAATTAGTTTTCTGTCACCTCTATTAAAAACTGAAATATCTTTCTTTAAACTTTTGCTTATAAGATCTCCCATTTTTATGATGTTATGTGGATCGTGCCATACATGTGGATCAAGACCTCCATGGTCATGATGATGATGCCCCTCTCCTTCGTCTGGAACTTGTGCTATTGGTTCTACATCACTATTTGAAACGTCTTTAAAAAAGTGTTGAGTTGCTTCAAACTCAAAAGGCATGTGTTCAGTAAAAAATATATATTGACCATCTTCTTTAATATCCACGTTAAAAACAGTACTTTCTTTTCTTTGATCAAAGTTAAGAACAAAAGCTTTATTACTTGCTATCAAAGTACCATCATTTTTTCTGCTTATTGAGTCTTTAGATCCTAATAATTCTTTGGCTAAATCTTCAGACCCTTCTATGTCATTAGATTTAAGAATCACCATCTTCATTGCAGGATCAGCATATTCGCCATCGACTTTTTCAAATGACCATTTGTAAGAACCCTTAGAAAGTTGAAATTTTCCTGCCCATTCGAAAGAACCTTCAGCATGATCATCATGACCTCCATGATCAGAATGATCATCTACGTCTATTGCACTAACACCTACAACAACAGTATTCTTTTTATTTTCCCAATTTTTCATACTTGGAGTCATTTCTTTACCAAGAGTAAATACTTTATCTGCGCTATTTAGTAATTGAGCTTGCCTTGGATTGATCTTTAAGTCATGAACATCTTGTTTTCTATCTACTAAGCATGTAACTTCGTCAGATGGTAATGCAATTGATTTAACTAAATCACAAACTAGTGGTTCTACTGCTACATATGACTTTCCTTTTGCCATAACATCCTGCCCAAAACCAGAAAATATAATCGTTCCAGCGATTACGGAAATTTTAATAATTGACTTACTCGAACCTTTTTTATTTGTTAAAAGTCTTTTAAAAATTGACATGAAAAATAATTTAATACTTAAAAATGATAATCATTTTCATTATGTCTGACAAGTAAAGGTATCAAATGTTATGAAAATAATACGCAACTTGTATTATTGGTAAGCTTGTAAAGTGACTTTTTTTAAAAGATTAATTAATGGCTACTTTAGTCGCTGAAAATTTAACCTTTGCATACGCAAAAAAAAGTAAGCCAGTTTTGAATAAGGTATCGGTTGAGATTAAACCTGGAACTCTAACAGCGTTAGTTGGCCCAAACGGCGCAGGTAAATCAACTCTTTTGAGAATTTTGCAAGGACAAAATACTCCAGATAAAGGCGAAATAAAAATTGACGGTGAAAATTTATATAGATCTAGAGCTCTTGTGGCACTTATGCCTCAAAGAAGTTCTATGAATTGGAAGTTCCCCATTACAGTTGAAAAATTGGTATCTCTTGGTCAAATAAAGTATTCAAAATCAAGAAGTAATAACCCATTTCAAATTAAGACTCTTCTAGCATATCCTAATTCTTGGATTAATAAATGTTGTGAATTAGAGGCGACAATGCAGAGAGTAGGCATTGCAAGTTTGGCTAATAGAAGACTCGATTCTCTTTCGGGAGGACAGCAGCAAAGAGCTCTATTAGCAAAAACTCTTATGTCCCCGGCAAAAATATTTCTTTTAGATGAACCTTGTGCAGCTTTGGACCCCCCTGCAAAAGAGGATTTTCTTAAAATTGTTCGTCAACTTGCGGATGCGGGACTTTCTTTGCTCGTAAGTAGCCATGATTGGGGCGATTCTTTAAATAACTATGATCAAGTAATAGTTCTTGATAAAAGTGTTTTGGCAGTTGGTAGTCCTGACCAAATAAAAGATAAATTAGAGGCAATTAACATTAGCTCTATAAACAAAAATAATTTCTGTGATTAGAGAATGTTCCTTTTCAATTCTGAGCTTGATAACAGTTTTGGCAAAGCCCGAAATACTCGAGGGTATGAAACAACAATTGGAATTTCTTTGGATTTGTTTTGGGTGTATGAATATCTTTTACCGGGCATCCTTCCATTTTTGATGTCTCACCACATTGAACACAGGTCAAATGATGAATATCTCTATCTACGGGAGTGTAAAGAACCTCTCCAGTTGGTAGATGTCTAGAACGTATTAAGCCATGCTTTATCAGAACTTGAAGATTCCTGTAAACAGTCGTAAGACCCATAGCCTTTCCGCCTTCTATCAATTGTCTATGCAACTCTTGACCAGTCAATTCATCCTCGCATTTATTAAGTTCTTCAAGAAGTTGTTCTTGTCTTTTGGTAATGTCAGACTTAGTTACCATTGTTTCCGAAATCTTTTTTTGTCCCGTATTTTTGATCATACCGAATCATTCGAATAATGTCTTTTATTAATAACAACTGGTGGCTGGTTCCATTAATAATAACTATATTCTCCGGGATTTTATGCCCAGCTATGGGAACTGTATTAATCACTCATAAGAGATTATTACAAGTTAATTTAATCTCTCATTGTGTGTTGCCTGGACTTGCTCTCGCATTAGCGCTTGGAATTCACCCCTCAATTGGTGGTGTTATAAGTGGTCTTCTGGGCTCAGTAATTGCAGAAAGTTTAACTAATAGAAAAAGTGAAAATTATGAAGCAGTTATGAATACTATTCTCGCTGGAATGCTTGGGTTCGGAGTCCTTATAATCCCTCTACTCGGAATAAGGATTGATTTGGAGGCAGTATTATTTGGCGATTTATTGACAGCAAATTTTGGAGATTTACTTAGAACAATAATTGCTTTTTTAGTATTTATACTTTTAATGACTTTTGGATATGAAAAGGTTGTTTATGTTGGATTAGATCCAGAAGGTGCATCCGCGAGTGGTATAAACGTTTCTTTATTAAATCTTGCTTTGAGTTTTACAACGGCATTAGTAATTGTTAGTTCAATGTCAGCAGTGGGAGTAATTCTTGTAATTGCTCTTCTTTCTACGCCAACTTTGTTAGGGATAAATAAGGCTCATAGTTTAAGAATTGCAATGATGAGGTCTTCATTTTTTGGATTATGTATCTCACTTCTTGGATTTATTCTCTCTATAGTCTTTAATCTTTCGCCTGGACCTGCAATTAGCGTTATTTGTGTTGCGTCCCTTTTAATTCCTAACCTTCGCAAATAATTAAATCTTAAATGTCCAATCAGAGTTTAATGCTTGAGCTTCTGGATTGTTTTTTAAAGCTACTTCCATAGCTTCTTTTTTATTATTAGCTATAACAACTTCATCAAATTCCTTTCCATTTTTTTTGAGACTTACTTTAAAACGCATAAAAATTATTTAATTAATCAAAAGTTAACCACTAAGCAACTAGATTTAAATACTTTTAAAAGTTAATTGATGAAATAGAAACTTTAGTTATTCTGAAGTTTTTCTACTACAGATTCTTTCTCAATCTTAGCTACATCCTGTAATCCATTAGCATCAAACCAAGGAGCGTTTTCCCAATTAAATCCTTCCCCAAAAGTATTATCGGGAGCAGCTACGTACCAGTGACATGAAGAATCAGGAACATCTACAGCACATTTTGACCAGTCAGCTTCCCATTGTGGAACTTGTACCCACATTACAGATGCTAATAAAAAAGAAAAAATAAAATTCATAATTATCGGTTAGCAAAATTTTGAAAGATTTTTTTCACATTCTTTCTTTCTTTTCTTCCAGTAATTCTCAAGTATTTGATATTTATGCTTATTTTTGAATTGACTTAAATCAATATTATTCTGATTAAGAACTGAAGTATTTTTGATTTTCATGACTCAAGCTGTCTATGTAGAACATATTTAAGACACTTTATAGATTTTTTGAAGTGAATTTATACTTAATTTTTGTCTTACTTTTGTGTAGGTAGGTATTTTTCGGGATTATTTTCAATATAAGTAAGCGAATATTTGACAACACCTACTATTACTGAAAAAAGAGCAATTGCTGAAATAATAAAAATGATTTTTTTGTAAATGCTTTTCATGAATTTTTTATGTTTTTGATTATTTTTTTCATCAACGCCAAATTTTTCTGAAAGATTTAAATAATTAGTAATTTATACTGTAGCCTTTTAAATTAACTACGGAGTAGATTAAACACATCAGAAACTCCTCACACACTTTTTTCTGATAACTTTAAAAGTACTCCGACCTCGATGTTTGAGTACTTTTTGTATTTTTTGCCATGTGACAGTTAAGATAGAGGTCTAATAAGCATTACATATTTTGAATTTTGGTGTGATATTAGGTTTGTGTGTAGGAGGAATTGATTTATTTCAGTGGAAACAAGGAAACACTTGATATAAATCAATTTTAAAAAGATCTCTCTCTGAGAGGTCTTTTTTTTGGATTTTTAGAAATACATATTTAATTCTGACTATAAAAACATATATGCTTTCTTCCAAAATAATTTAGGTCTTCATTACAAATTAGTAAATTAATTCGTTAGATTATGAGTCGATAAATTCTTCTGTCAATGCAAATACTTTTTTTAGCAATTTTAATTTGTTCAAGCTTTTTATTCCCTTCTTCATCATATGCCTCACATATAGAACTAAAACCTTGTGTAGAGATTGCTCATTGTGTACGAGAGGAATGGGAGGTAAACGATATTGAGAAACCTTTTGAAGAGATTAAAGCATTTATCGAAAACACTCCAAGAACTGAGATTGTTGAAATTGATGGCGATTATCTTCATGCTGAGGCAACCAGTAAATGGATGAAGTATGTAGACGACTTAGAAGTATCCTTTCTACCTGAATCAAACATCTTATCAATAAGATCAGAATCAAGAGTTGGAGAAAGTGATTTGGGCGTGAATCAAAAAAGAGTTGATTTACTAAAATCGAAAATGTTTTAAGATAAAAAGTAAAAAAAAAATTTGTATTTATTGTTTTTTGTATAACTTTTCCATTTTAAAAAAAAATTAGCAGATAAAAAAGTGATAATTGTCATCATGCCTTGATAATGGCAAATTTATTAGATTTTCTCTAAAAAGATGATCATAAATTTTATATATTTATTTTTATCTGGTTTTGTTTTTTTCTGGTTTTATATAAACATTAAAAAAAATGGACTTAAATGGATAATCAAAGGTCTTTTTCAAATTGGAATATTGGTATTATTCATTGGAGGGTTTTTCAAAATATTTTTCACTTTACCCCCTAATTTATTTATAAAAATATTTTTTCTTATTATTTATACATGGTGCACTGTTGGAATAAATGTAAATTTCATGATTCCTTTGATTAGTTTGATTGATCAAAAAATAGTGAAAAAATAAAAATAAAATATGCCTTAATGGTCAGTATATAAATCTATTTCCTTAATCTGCAATATTAAAATTTATAGGATTTATTTTTTTCCTTTTGAAAGTCTTTTCCTTGTATACCTAGTCTTTAATGCCAAGTTTGTCATTATATATATTCCAACTAAAAGAATGATTATTCCAATAAAGTATTTCATTATTTTTTATGTAATTACTATGTTTGAGATTTATTCATGATGCCAACTAATTTTAATATCTATTTCTTGAGATAAATTTCTTGTAACTGGACATTCTTTGGAAGCTTTTTTCAAAAAATCAATAGTTTCATTAGAAGTGCTCTCTGGGATGAAAATATCTATTATTAGTTCTTTTATTTTCCTCTCGCTATTTTGTGTCATTACTTTTTCAATATTTAAATATATACCTTTCAAATCAAATCCTTTCGATTTGGCTTTGATTGCCATGATGGTTAGCAGGCAAGTACCTAGAGATGTTGCTAATAAATCAGTTGGGGAAAAACTTTCACCTTTACCGCAGTGATCTAAAGGTGCATCAGTTCTAATAAGACTTCCAGATTGTAGATGAATAGCCTCACAGTTTAAATTTCCTAAATAAGAACATTTAACTTTAGTCATTTTAAAAAAATTTAATTAGGAAAATATTATTAATAAAAAATTATGGAACATAACAAGATTATTGATGAGAAATTTTTATTTGCATATTAGTGGAGTATTAAGGAAATTCATAATTCAAGTTTTGAAATCAGTTTTTATATCCATATTCCTCTAAGCAATACTCAATTAATTCAATTGATTTATTAAGAGTTCTTTTATTTTTATTTTCTAGATCGAAACATTCATTTAAAACACGTATAGATTCATTTAAGAATAATTCTTCTTTATTTTTTATATCTTTAACTTGATTTATATAAATTAATTTTTTAATGCCAATTAGGGAAAATATGATTATTGATATTGTAAAAATTGCTATTTTGAATTTATTCATACAATTAGTTATTACAAATATTTTAATTTACTTAATATCTGAAAACTTTACATAGTTTATAGAACTAAGTAATTACATATGTAGCTGCTGTTATTGCTATGGCAGTAATTGAAATGAAGATGTATGGAACAACCTTTAAAGGTATATATAGATTATTTTTAGACATAACTAGACCCTTTATACAAATAATTACATTCCCTTTAAACTTTATAAGTCTTCAAATATACAAATTAATTTTCTTTGTATAAATTCAATCCTTTTAAAGATTAACAAATTTATATTTATTGAATTTTCATTAAATAAAGTATCTCTAAATCTTGTCTTGAGTCCGATATTTTTCTTTTTAAAAAGATTAATTCTTCTTGGCTCATTTTTGATTCTTTTATCATCAATTCTGCTTGTTCAATAGCATGTTCTATATTTCTAATTTTAATTTCTCTTATTGAGGGATCATCTTTACATGCTTTTTTAGTATTTGCATCTAACATATGTAAGAAAAAATCACCTTGAATATAATCTAATTTAAAACTTCATTATGCTAAAACCGCAAATTTAAATAAAATAAATTATTATCAAATTAGGAACTTTAACCTTAGCTAACCCTCTCTTCATTTGATCGAGTGGGTTTTTTTTATGGTGTAATATACTCCTAGCATTTACTATTAATTTGGAAGATTCAAAACTTAATCCTGAGGAAAATAATTCAATCGAATCGTCCCCCAATTTGAATGAAGACAATAATGATCTTAATGAGGGGAATAAAAAAGAAGAAAATGTTAAGGCATTTACAGAATTTCTAGAGAAAGCAAGTAATCAAGATTCTTCAGAAGAAAAAGTAAAACTTGATTCTGAGCAACAAAAACTAAAAATTGACAAATCACTTTTTAAAAGATTTCTCAATAATGGATTTGATGGCATTTCAACTAATCCAAACTATAAAATGTTGGCATTATTAATAGTCCTTTTAATTAATCTGTCTCTATTTTTTGTAATTGGCAATATGGGTAAAGCGTTTTTAAGAAATGCAGGAATTATGGGTTAAAAATTATTTATTTCTTTTGGGATATTCATCTTTACAATTTTGATTCTTCAAATGAAACTGTGATATTTTCTTGTCAAATTAATATTTAAAAAAAATTTGGATAATAAAGAGCCAGAAAATCCAGTAGTTTATCTTTCTAATTTAGTCAAGAAATTAGATGTAAAAAACAGAAATGGTTTAGTAGCTTTAGCAATAGTAAACCTTTTAGTGATTCTTTTATTTAAATTTTATTTGAAAGGATCTGGATTATTATCTTGAATTAACTGCTGGTAGTATTATTCAGCATTCTCAAATTGTTTTGCTAATCTAAATGCCTTCTTAATTATTAGAAAGCCACCATATGCTCCTGCCAGTAAAGGTAATACTATTAAAGGGTTAGGGGAATAATCTGAATAATGTTTAACACCTTCAACATATTCATAACCTGAACATTTAAGAAAGATAAAGCTAAAAAATGTGATACTCCAACCAATGATTGATAAAAAGCCACCTTTTTTATACCCTTCGTAGAATCTGTCTAGACCTAAGCCCCAACCTCCTATTAGGAATATTCCTCTAACAACAGAATTTTTTTCTTGATTTCTAAGCATAATAAAAAAATGTTCATCATGAACATAACCTATTTGTATTTAAGATGTGAGATGTTTTTATTAATTAATCTTTAAAATAAATTTTTAATGGTTTTTTCTATAAATTACATAATTATTATTCAGTGTTTTTATTAATCATTAGAGATTGTATTTGAATTCAACAAGGAAATTGAAGGCCTTATATAAATAAAAATAGACCCATACATATCCTGCATAATTCTCATTTCATCGTCTAAATATACAATTGAAACCTGGCAATTTGGCGATTCTTTATTCCAAGGTAACTTATTCCATACATCTTTAACTGGATACCATCTATCCATAAGTAATTCACTAAATAATGGAATCTTATTAAGACCATCAACTTTGGAAACTTTTGTCTTTTGTAAGTTCATATCAAGTAAATTATTTCTTAAAAATAAATCACTTGCTAGGGTTATTACTCTTCCACCAAAAGTAGGCAGTAGTTTGAACCAACCTAAGATAGGAATAGTTGTGAGCCCAAATATTGTAGTGTCAAAAGTAGATATAAATTCTTTTTTTTCAAAATCAATCTTTTGAGCAATTCTCCCAATAGTTGATATGCCAAAGGATCCTACTTGCAATTGATGTAATTTAAAAAAAAGATTACTTTTAAATTCATCATTTAATGCCTTTTCAATAGCAAGGAAGAAAGGAGAACTTCGAAATAATTCAACATTAGAAAAAATCAATTCCCACTCTCCAGACAATAACTTTTCTGATATTTCAAAACTAAAGTCTTTAAGAGCATCAATCAATTGATCCATTTCATTAGCTTTTTCTTCATACATAGGAGAAATCAATTTATTTAATCTCTGCCCTCTATCTGTAACAGCAGCTATTTTATATATATTTGACTTTATCTCTCCAATTTCTTTCATAACTCCAATACAAGAAATACTAATTAATCTTAGGAATTTAATTTGATGTTGATGGCAATTTTAATAATGCTGGTAATAAAATCAATTAATATTCTCCCCACCTTTTACCAATATCAAAACCCCATTCAGTGGTTAATCTAATTACCTCATCATGATTCTTGCATTTTGAGAGGGATAACTTTTTACTAGGATTATTTTTTATTAGCTCAGCAATTTGATTAAGTTGCTCAATTTTTTTTAGAAAATTACTTAGATCTTTATCTGACATTTATCTAGGAAGTAAATTTTTGATCATAAGTAAATATGTAATAAAGAACCCAGGCAACACCAATAATAAGAATTGCAATCATTATATTTACTGACCAAACTACTTCTATCATGTTATTTTTTTATATATTTTTAATATATCCAAAATTTAAATTAACCGTTAATAATTTAAATCTAGAACAATACACTACTACTACTAGGTATATAGAATAGTCATAAATAGTTTAAAAATTATGGGAGAAGCTAAGAGAAGGGAAGAGTTAGGCTTACCACCTAGAGAAAAGAAAAAGGAAAAACAAACATCGAAAAATCAACTAAACAAAATTTTAAATAAATATCCTTATTTACCTTTCATTTTAGGTTTTTCATTACTAGCAATATTAATTATCGATTTGGTTAATTACTACAAATAGATATATAAAAAGGGGATACTTTTAGCAGAAGAGAAGATTATCTTCGCAATTGCGAAATTATTTTTCCATAATAAAAATAAAACTCATGAAACCGATTAACACCTCATGCGCCTTAATTTTAGGGGTACTAACTTTGTTTTCGATATCTAATGTAAATGCAGGTGGCTGCAGTTCTCATATTGAGAAGAAGGCAGAAATTGAATGCTTGTCTGATGATAAAAAATGTATAGAAGCGAAAGAAAAAGAATCACTATACAAAGTTGAGGCCTAAATGTTTGATAATCTTGGAACTGCTCTAGTACAGGCATTAGGCTTCTTCGCTGTTTTTGGTTTTTTTGTATATCAAACTTTATTCGCAGATAGCAAACCCAAAAACTCAAAATCAAATCCTGAAAAAACAAAGATTTCCAACAAAAAAGAATCAATTAAAAAAGAACCTAATAAAGGCTTATTTAATAGAAAATCTAAACTTGTTGAAGAGAATTTAACAGTCCAAAAAAAGGGATTATTTGGGAGAAAAAAAGAAGTTATTAAAGAAGAGATTAAACCAAAGAAAAAAGGTTGGTTTAAATAGGTAAAGGTGCTTAAACTCTTTTTTGATATCTTTTATACAAAAACTTTTTTTAGGAACTTTATAATTTATAGAAGTTAACACTCAAAATGAACCACAGAGAAATCACAAAAAAATATAGCGAGTTACTTAACAAGGCTGAGTTTGCTACTGGTCGTAAGGAAGTTGTAGGTCTTTTAAAAAAAGCTGCCAAATTGAAATCTCAGATTGAAATCAATTATTAGATCTTAAGATTAGTTTAATTCTAAATGTAAAAAATTTTTTTAAATAAGTTTTTACATGAGATAATCTGCATAAATTATTTTTCTTATGAATAAAAAAGGTTATACAACCGAAAGCGGTGGTAGACAAAATGGTTTTGCAATTGAACCAGAAATTAACCCGATATCAGAAGGCGAATCAAAAAAATCCATATTTTTATTTATTGGAATATTATTACCTTTTCTAATAGGCGGTTTTTATTATTTAAGGACTCTGAATATATTCTGATATTTTATAATCCATTTTTAGCAATATATTCTTCTGAGCTAACTATATCTTGCATTAAGCTCTCTGATGAAGGATTAAATCCATTTTGCTCTAAAAAAGATTTAACCTTTTCAAATTTTTGCTGAATTTTTTTTGTATATGGAGTTGTCATCAAATAATCGTCCTTTTCTGTTGAATAGTTCATTTGATTAACGGATTACTTTTACAATTAAATTTTGCAAAATATGCTATTGCTAGTGAAGTTATAAATATTACATAAATAATTTAATAGGAATAAATACTTATAAATTGTTTGTGTGAGATCGCTATTGGTTGATTTTTTAAAGAGTACTTATAGTAACTAGTTCCATTAAGTCTCTGGACTGCAGATATTTTTGAAATACTTCAGAATAAAATGCTTTTTTAGCAGCAAATTTTGATTCGAATTGAATTACTAATCCAAGCTGCCCTCCATCCCATTCATTTGAGGTTGATTCTTGTATTAAATCTCTTTTTACTATTACTCCTCCCACAGATTTAATCCAAGGCAATACTGTCCTTATATATTCCAGAAATAAATCAGCATTTGGAATTGAAATTTTCTTTAGCCAATAGCTCTTTGTCATCAAATCAACATATTCTGGGTAGAATATAGCACATGAAGGTAAGTATTTATCCTTAGCTATATACTCCAGCGTTTATTAAATGGAAACCGAAAATGATTTATTAAATTTACTTCTTAAATCTCCAAATTCAGAGAGTATACGTAATTTTGCCGAACAACTTGAAATTGAACATAATTTTTCCTTTACCAAAGATAGAAATGATTTGCAGGGTGTTTGGGAGCTTAGGTGGAGTAGTTCTAATAGCCCTTTTTTAAAATATTCTCCTTTTATTGATAACCTTCAATTTCTTGATCCCTTAAATTTAAATGGTCTTAATTTACTTAAACCTAGAGGAATAAAATCAATTATTGGTACTGGCATTTTAATAAGACTTAATTACATAAATGAAAAAAAAATTGGGGTCAAATTTACACATGCCGGTGTTATTGGTCCTAAATTTGGAAGAAAAAATATAAAGGCTATGAAAGAAATAAATAATGAACAATTAGGGTGGTTAGAGATAACTTATTTAAGCAATAAGCTTAGAATCTGTAGAGGTGATAAAGGAACTTTATTTGTTTTAAGAAAAATAAATTCACCGACTTTATTCAATAATTTCAAGGAATTTATTAAAATCTATTAAAAATAGAAATTAACTCTTTATCCAAATAGACTTTAATACGAAATAAATTGGTAAATATTTAAATGATTCTTTAGGTATTTCATAACTTAAGAATTTTAGTGCTTCTTCTAACCAGTAACCTATATCAAATCCTAAAAGAATTTTTTCTACAACAAACCAAAATTCTTTATCAAATATAATTCTGAAGTTTAAATAAACATATTCCCAATGAAAGGTATTCCAATATTGGGTTAAAAATGAGGATAAAATAAGCCATAGTGATATAAATAGAAAACTTTTAAGAAATTTATAAAATTTTTTCATATACCAGCAACTGTCTTATTTAATTTCAAATATCCCTTATTATTATTTGGATCAAATTTTATTTCCATTAAATATATTCAAAAAGATATAAAAATATTGTGAAAATAGTAAATTTTCGTGGCATTAATAATCTATTCTTCTTTTTTTAGATTCTGTGCCTGTAGATTTTTATTCTTAAGAAAAAAGCCTAAAAACAGAAAAGCAGAATATATTAGTAAGCTTATGCCAAAAATTAAAACTATCTTTGAAATATCCATAAATGATTTTTTTTATAAATTACAGCATTTTTTGAAAAGTTTTATCTATGGTAATGATTTTTCATTTATCACGATAACGAGCTTCAATTATTAAGCTAATAATATTATTTAAATCATATGCAAGTAGCTTTTGCCTGGAGCCTTTGTCTATCAGTTGGTGTTGTTTTATTATCAATTATTCCATTAACTATAGGGAGAGTTAAAGCGGGATATTCTGTTGAAAATATGTCTGCTCCAAGGGCTTTATTCGATGAATTACCTTCTTTTGGAAAAAGAGCAGTTTGGTGTCATCAAAATTGTTGGGAAAGTATTTCTCTACATGCACCCGCATGTCTTCTTTGTTTGATTAGTTTAACTGACTCTAATATTGCAATAATTGCCGCATTGATTCATCCTATTTTTCGTTTTTTATATATTGGTGCATATATATTTAATATCCCAACAGCTAGAGGTTTAATGTGGGCCTCAGGAACTTTTACAACACTTTTGCTTTATAAAGAGGGCTTAACTCAATTGATATAAACTTTTTAAACAATAAATTTTTCTAAATCTTTTAATTGATATTCATTGATTAGTTCCACTTTATTTGATTTTGCTAGTTGATGAGCAGACTTTGTAAAGCCAGATTTTGAGACTATTATTGCATGTGTACCTTTCCAAAATAATTTACCAGCTGAAATTTCCTGAACTGCTTTATTTCCAATGGCTTTTTCATGATCTTTGCATTGTATACATATTCGTAAATCATTTATTGACGCAATTAAGTCAACCCCTTGATCTCCTGTAATAGGGGTTTCTTTTACCTCCCAGCCATTTTCTTTGAGAATTTCCATACAATGATTTTCAAATCTAATACCTCTTTTGTAGTTTCCCTTTTTTTTACTTGAGTAGCTTTTTTCTATTAGGTTTAAGCATGATTTCTCAATTTGACTTGCTATGAAAACAAACCAATCTTCAGTCTCGAGCTTTCTAATAGATCCAATTATCTCATCATCAATAGTAGGATTTTCATTACAGTAGGATCTCCACTTTTCGAAAAATAATTCCGTACCTCCAAATTCTTTTAAAATTACTTTTTCATAGAAGTATGGTATACCCTCTTTAAATCGCTTAGATCCATTAAATATATTTTTCTCAATGGCTTTTTCATCAAGAGGTGGATTGCCAATCCATTTTTTATAATCCTCGTTACCGTAAGCATCTATCTCCCTTAATCTGATCCTCTCCTCTAACAAATTGTATTTGTTCTCGTCAATTAATTTATTAATTGTTTGAATAAAGAAATTGGAATTTAAGGCATTTTTTAATTTAAACTTTTTCTTCTTAATTTGATAATCTCTTACAATTATAAAAATTAAAAAAATGATAAAAATAATTAAAATAAAAAAAATTTTCATTAAAGATTTTTATTTTCTATCTAAAAAGTTTTTGTTTTTCTAATAACAAAATTATTTTTTGTTATTACTGAAGATTCATTTACTTCAAACCCATTAATTGCTGATATTTCTCCTTTTATGCCTTCTAATGTTAATTGCTCGATAATGCCTTTTATTACTTCGTCCTCGACCAATTTTCTATCAATTCTTTCGGGTGTAATATCTGTAAGCCATTTTGAGGTCTTTTTTTTTACAACCTCTGTAGGGTTAGTTATTTTTAAATAGATAGCCATTTTTTAAGTCATTCAGTTGAATTATAAGCATTAAATCTTCTTAACTTTTATTATTGTCATTACTTTCCCACTCAAGAAATTGAAAAACAAAAATTGCAAAGATAGAGAAAAATACTATAAACAACCCTAACCATCCTATAAATTTGTGCTCTGTAAAAAGATTAGTGAGCATTGATTTTTCTTGATATCTTGATTCCATTTCATATTGATAAGAATCCATAACTTGAAATATATTCATAATTAATAAATCGTTGAATTGGCGGATAATAATTTCAACCATTTAATTTACTAAAGGCTTCCGATAGGAAATCTGGTCTTTTTCTTATTATAGAAAAATTCAGTTTATTTATTAAGACTAAATTGACTTCAGCAATCGTTAAGATTTCATTTTTCTTGTTATGAAATTTTGAAATTACATTAATCCTAGGACTTTTATCAATATTGAATTCGCTCTCGATTGTTATTTTTTCACCAAGAAATAAAGGAGATTTATATTTTATAGAAGTATTGATTAAAGGTAAATCTAAGCCATTTTTAGTTAGTTCGAAATAACTTATACCTACTTCTGAAAGTGCATTTATTCGGCTTTCTTCAAGCCAATTAAAATATTTACCGTGCCACATTACGCCTGCATGATCTGCATGTTGAGGTAAAACAATTTTTTCTATTTTCCAAACTGGTTTTGAGTTCATCTTTTATTTATAAAATATTTTTATTCAATGAAAAAACTTATTTTGATATTGTAGATTAATTTTGTTTATTAACATAAGAATCATCAAAACTATATTTATAAAGTTATGTTTAATCGTAAAAATAGAACTAGAAAAATGAAGAAGATTTTTCAATGGGAAGAATATTTAAATTGGAAAAATATGTCAAAGGAACAGAAATTAAATTTCAAGAGGGCGTGCTTATTCCCCTTTCTCGTGTATATGGTTTATGTTTTTCTTAATCAGTACTCATTGGCAATTCTTTTATTACTAGGTCTTTATTTTTTTATTAGATTTAAAAATAGAAATAAGTTGGGAAGATGAATTTTTTTGGATTTTGATTTATATAGATTTGTTTTAAAATTATCTAGTTTTTCTAAATAACCTTATTGGCATATGACAATAGTATTAGATAAATTGTTTTTATGAAAAGAATTGTTTTGTTTTTTTGTGTATTAGTTTTTTCAATATTTTCTAATACCAATAATTTATTAGCAAAAGAAATTGAAAATAACATTAAAGATAATATCTCTAATGAAATTGAAGAAATTAAGCCTGATAATAAAAATACTAATATTTCTAATTCTTCAGTAGAAGATATATTTGGTGATGAACAAACTTTTCCATTCGTTGCAGGTTTAGGTAAAAATGCAGCCCATTGATTTTAAGATTCTTGATAATTTAGAAAAGATTTTTTAATACTAATGAAAGGTCTTAGGGTCCTAGAACTTTCTGAAGCACTTAATGTTGATAGCGCTGATTTATTAGCTGTTTGTGCAATTCTAAAAATAAAAGCCACATCTAGATTAAGCATGCTTTCATTTGAAGAATGTAAAAAGATAACTGATTACTATGAAAATAAAAATTAGAATTTTTTTTAAATTATTTCTTTTTAATGTTTTTAATCATTGATACTAAAGTTGAATGAATTTCTTCTTCAGATATTTCATTTTTAAAATTAATAATTGCTGATTGGCCATCGTAATTGATTTTTATATAACTATTATTAATTTCTTCCATATAAGCATTCTCAAATCTTGATATCTTCCCATAATGAATAAGATATTTGTGCACTGAATCTATGTGATCATTGTTCATGTGATCACAAACTCTTTTACTTGTTTCTTTACTAATAATTTTCATTTAAAAAATAAATTTGTTTTAAGCTAATCTATTTTTCTTCATTATTCAAAGTTTTAATCATTTTAATTATTAAATTTTTAACTTCATTTTTATCAACAGCTCTAACCAAGTTATTTCTCAAATTTGATGCTCCTTTAAAGTCTTTGCATGTCCATGAGATATGTTTCCTTGCAATTAGCAATCCGTGATCTCCTTTTTCTTTTATTAATTCATCAAGATGCTCAATAATTAAATAAAGTTTTTCTTCTGTGTTTGGTTCTTTAAAATTTTTATTTTCTCTAAGAGCATAATCTATTTCTCCTATTTTCCATGGGGATCCTAAAATTCCTCGTCCAATCATTACACCATCAGCATTTGTTTTTTTTAAACAATTAAGAGCGTCATCTGGATTTTTGATATCTCCATTAGCAATTACTGGAATTTCCAACAACTTTTTAAGTCTCCCGATCATTTCCCAATCTGACTTGCCTGAAAAACCCTGTTTTCTAGTTCTTCCATGAAGTGTGATCATCGTTGCTCCCGCATCTTGAAGTTTAAATAAGAAATCCTCTATATTTTCTTCTTTACTATCCCATCCGAGTCGTGTTTTTACTGTTACTGGAACCCTAACAGCTTTTACAACATTTTTGACTAATTCTATAGCAAGTTTTCGGTCTTTAATTAAAGCACTGCCTCCACCTTTCTTTGCAATTTTTTTTACTGGACATCCCATATTTATATCAATTAAGAAAGCTCCAGAGTCCTCAGCTTGTTTCGCAGCTTCAGAAACAGCATATGGCCTATTATCAAATATTTGTACTCCAATAGGACCTTCTTCTAAATCTATTTGATTGATTTTTTGTGTGCCATATCCTTTTTTAAGACTTGTGGCATTTATCATTTCTGTAAAAAGTAAAGAGTTTGGAGCCCATTTACGTACAAGTCGTCTAAAAATATTATCTGTAACTCCTGCTAATGGCGATAGCATGACCTTACTGGTAATTATCCTGTTAACCCCCCTTCCTTTTAGCCTTATATTCGAAGACATATAATTTTAAATTCATTTTATCTTTATTTATTATAAATTCAGATATTGAGATGATTTTATGTTTTCTATTTATTTCTTAATTTATAATAAGTGCTTTTACTTAAATAAGCCTAATTGATTACTTTTTTTGCTAGTTTAGGTTGAGTTAAAATTTAAAAAGGAAATTTTTTCTTGTTTATATTAGTATCTATTATTCTTCCAATAATTATTTTTATTTCACCAATAAATGTAAATGCTATGCAAGGTAATTTAGATTTATCAAGTGCTCAAACTTCTGTAGGCAAAAGATTTGCTAAAGTTTTTTGTGATGCCAAGAGGGAGGGTTTAGATTCTGATTTTGCTAGTGAATATGCTTTGAATAATACATATTTGAAATTTGTAGCATTTCCAGATGATGACGAATATTTGGCTGATTTATGGAACTTCACCCATAATAATATATTAGATAATTGTGGGGAATTTGTAGATATAAATGATCTAAAAGACCTAGAAATTTTTTTTAAAGAAGAAGGTTTAATTGCATCAAATAGGGAACTCTACTTACCAATTTTTGAGAATAATTAGATTATATTTTTAGCATGTACTAAAATATAAATAGAATATGAAATTTTATGAAACTATTAGGTTTAAATTCACCTGAAATATTCATATTATTAGTAATTTTGCTTTCAATTTTAGGTCCAAAAAGAATTGAAAAAGGTTTCTTATTATTCAAAAAACTATTAAAATTCCTTTTAAGTAAAGATGAAGATCAAAGCTCAGCAAATTCAGAAGTAAAACTAGAGGAACCAGAAGAAAGTGAAGTTAAAGAAGAAAAAGTAGAGTCAGAAGTAAAATCAGAGGAACCAGAAGAAAGTGAAGTTAAAGAAGAAAAAGTAGAGTCAGAAGTAAAATCAGAGGAACCAGAAGAAAGTGAAGTTAAAGAAGAAAAAGTAGAGTCAGAAGTAAAACTAGAAGAACCAGAAGAAAGTGAAGTTAAAGAAGAAAAAGTAGAGTCA
>NZ_JNAO01000001.1 GCF_000760035.1 Prochlorococcus marinus str. MIT 9314 | reverse complement strand
AACAAATCGACAATCCTATTTTGCATAAACCTGGGACATCTACAACAGGTGGATACTCTGCTCCAGATAAAATAGTTGATGATTCCTTATATAAATTTCCATCTGGCAGATCAACATCAAACAAATGAATCTTATCGTATTTTGCCAAAATTTGTCCGTCTTTCCCAAATAAGGCTGACCTATTAAAAGTATGACTATCATCACCAGCAGGGACAGGATACCCTCCTCCCAAAAGAAATACTTGATATCTTTGTGACATAGTTTTTAGAAAATTTGCACACTTCTCTGACAATTCAGAAGCTAATCTAAGTTTTTCATCATCTCCCCCTAAAAAAGCAAAATTCTCAGGCAATCCTATTAACTCAGCGCCTCTTCTAGCAGCTAATTCAATCTGTTCTTCTGCTTCAGTAAAATTTGCTTCAACATTTGAAGTACTTGTAATTTGCAGTGCAGCTACTAAAAAATCAGTCAAGACTTTACTCCTAATGAACCAATTCGTAAATCATGAGGCACGAATCACACCTCTTTCAACTTGAGCTGGAACAATATCTAAGCAATCAAGTTCAGAGCAACATTTAAAATCATCCTCATAATCTCCAAGACTTGTCAATCTTTTGCCATGGGTTGCAGTTTTTAAACATTTCAAAATATCATTTTTCCAGACATCCCAAAGCGCCAAAGCAGATTGTAATTCGTCATTCATAATATTAATTTCGAAATCACAGTTTTGTTTTAGATATGAGGCCAAAGCACCAGCAGCTAAAGAATCCTCAAGTGAATAAGTGCCTTCCCAACCACTACCAAGTATTAAAACATTTTTACTCTTTAATGAAATGATTTTTTCGGCAACTGCTTTTCTATTTGGGAGACCCATAGCAAATAGATGCTTAGCATTTTGAACTTTTTGCAATGATTTAGTCCCATTAGTCGTACTCATAAATAATCTTTTACCATTAACAACTTTTTTTGTAACTGATAAAGGAGAATTTCCTAAATCAAAGCCCTCAATCTTTTTTCCACCTCTCTCTCCAAGCATTAGTCTCTTCTCAGCTTGCCACTTAATTGCAGATTCTTTTAATAAATCTAGATCTGCAAAAACTTGTATTGAATCAGCTCCATTTTTTAAAGCCCAAGAAATTGTAGTTGTAGCTCTTAAAACATCAATGACCACTGCAATGTCTGGATTATTTTCAGGAACATCCTTTGCAACGTGAAAATAAGTAAGATTAATAATTAAAACCTTTTTCTTAATTTATTATAGAAAACAGTTACTTAATTTGATTATTTTTTTTTTAAAAACAAACTTATTGATAATATAAAACTAATTTGTTTTTACATAAATCTTATCAAGTCATTAATTTGAAAATGAATAATATCCGCACAATAAAAGGTGGAGTAAATTTAAAAGGAAAAGTAAAAGTCCCTGGAGATAAATCTATTTCTCATAGAGCTCTAATAATTGGAAGTATTGCTAAGGGTGAGACGACTATTGAGGGGTTCTTACATTCTGAAGATCCACTTTCAACTGCTGATTGTCTAAGAAAGTTAGGTGTAAATATACCAGAAATAAAGAAAAATGAGCCTTTTACAATTTCAGGATTAGGTCTTGATGGAATTAAAGAGCCCAAAGAAATTCTAAATTGTGGGAATTCGGGAACCACCATGAGATTATTAATGGGGTTACTTGCTGGTCAAGAAGGCAAGAATTTCATCTTAACAGGTGACATTTCTCTTAATGAAAGGCCAATGGGGAGAGTGGGCAAACCGTTATCGTTGATGGGTGGCAAAATTTTTGGTAGAGAAAAAGGAAACAAAGCTCCAATCTCAATTGATGGGAATAAATTAAAAGGGTGTGTTATAGGAACCCCTGTAGCGAGTGCTCAAGTAAAATCTGCAATCCTATTGGCTGGCCTAAAAGCTGCTGGAACCACTTCTGTTATTGAACCAGCATCTTCAAGAGATCATACTGAAAGAATGTTAAAAGCATTTGGAGCAGACATCAGTATCAGAGGAGAATTAGGAAGGAATATAGTAATCAAGTCAGGGGGGGACTTAATTGGCCAGAGAATATTGATTCCTGGAGACATAAGCTCTGCGTCTTTTTGGATGATTGCTGCATCTATTGTTCCAAATTCAGAGGTTTTAATTCAGAATGTCGGACTTAATCCCACTAGAATAGGGATTTTAAATGTAATGGATTCAATGGGGTGTGATTACGAGATTTTAGACAAATCGACTATTGCAGGTGAACCTATTGGATCTATTAAAGTAAAGACTTCAACTAATTTAAGATCATTCACTATTGAAGGTGATATTTTACCAAAACTTATAGATGAAATTCCTATCCTTACTGTTGCTGCCTGTTTTTGTAATGGAGTTTCTGAAATTAAGGATGCACAAGAATTAAGAGTTAAGGAGACAGATCGATTAAAAGTAATGGCAAGACAGTTACAAAAATTCGGTGCTGAAATAAAAGAAAAAGAGGATGGGTTAATTATTAATGGGCAATCAAAATTTCATTCTGCGGAAGTAGACAGTGAGACAGATCATCGAGTAGCAATGAGTCTTGCTATTGCTTCACTTCTTGCCAAAGGTACCTCAAAAATCATGAGAGCAGATGCAGCTAGCGTCTCGTATCCCACTTTTTGGGAAGAGCTGGCAAAACTAACTAACTAGACTAAAAAGTTTTTGTCTGAATTAATAGAAATTTTAACTAAAGATGGTAGTTACACTTTAAGAAGTGTGTTTTTTCAAGAGAATTTTCATAGTTTATTGGGCGCTTTGGATGAAACAAAGTCAAAGTTTACAGCTACTTCTAATTTGCCAAGATTTAAGGGGAAATCTCTTAATGTTTTGGATATATGTTTTGGTTTAGGATACAATTCCGCTTCTTTATTAGATGAATTAACTAAACAAAAATCATATTTAAATTTGTATGCATTGGAGATTGATAAAAAGCCTCTTGAATATTCGCTTAGAAATAAATCTTTTTTTAAATTATGGGATCCAAAAGTCAGAACAATATTTGAATCACTTTATCGAAAAGATTACTTTGAGGATCAATTTTTTAAGTGCAGTGTTTTGTGGGGTGATGCTAGAGAAACAATCAACATTATTCCTTCATCTATTAAATTCGATCTGATTTATTTAGATGGTTTTTCTCCGCAAAAATGCCCACAAGTATGGACAATTGAATTTTTATCTAAAGTCACAGAAAAACTTAATTCTCAGGGTTATTTAATAACTTATTCTTCTTCAGCGGCAGTAAGAAAAACCCTAAGAAATCTTGGATTAGAAATTTTTACTATTAAGCCAAGTTTTAAAAACAGAACTTTTTGGAGTCAGGGAACTGTCGCAATATCAAAATTCGATAAGAATAAATTGAAACCTAATTACAATTTTGAAAAGTTATCTTTAATGGAAGAGGAACATCTCTTAACCAAAGCTAGTATTCCATATAGAGATCAAGATTTAAACTCAAGTGAAGACGATATAATTAAGAGAAGATTAAATGAGCAATTATTCTCAAATCTATTATCGACAAATAAATGGAGAGAGAAGTGGGGAATGACGAAGTTATCCATTAAGAGTTAGATTTAAATAAGGATTTCAAATAAACATGTTAAGTGTTGCGATATTAGCGGCAGGCAAGGGCACTAGGATGGAAAGCTCATTGCCAAAAGTTTTACATAAAATTTCTGGCAAAAGTCTTCTACAAAGAGTTATTGATTCGTGTGTCGAATTAAAACCTGATCAAATTTTCGTAATTACTGGACACAAATCAAAAGAAGTACAAAAGTCAATCCCAAACGATAAAAAAATTCATTTTGTTATTCAAGAACCTCAATCAGGAACCGGTCATGCTATCCAGATACTTTGTAGAGAAGTAAAAAATCATGAAGGAAAACTTTTGGTACTTAATGGCGATGTGCCACTAATTAGGCCTAGCACTCTAAAAAGACTTTTGTATTTACACGATTCAAAAAATGCTGATGTTTCTTTAATTACTACTAAGAAAACAAATCCTCATGGATATGGCAGAGTTTTTACGAATGGCGATTTTATAGAGAGAATTGTTGAAGAAAAAGATTGCAATGATCTAGAAAGAGAAAATCCATTAATAAATGCAGGTGTTTACTGTTTTAACTGGAATAACTTGTCATCAATAATAAAATCCTTGCAAAGTAATAATAATCAAAAAGAGATTTACTTAACAGATACGGTATCTTTGCTAAAAAATTCCTTAGGCCTCGAGGTAGAGGATAATGGAGAGCTTCAAGGAATTAATAACAGAATTCAACTTTCAGAGTGCGAGGAAAGTATTCAAAATTCAATTAAAGAAAAGCATATGCTGAATGGTGTAACTTTCATAAATAAAGCAAGTTGTTCAATTAGTGAAGAAGCTGAAATTGGTAAGGATGTGATTATAGAGGCTAATACACATATAAGAGGAAATACCAAAATAAATAGTCATTGCATTATCGGGCCAAATACTTTTATTGAGAATTCTAATGTGGGATTAAATTGTGAAATTTCAAACTCTACGGTTTATGCTTCTCAGATAATAGATTCTATAAAAATTGGCCCTTATAGTCATATAAGACCTAATTGTAAAATATCTTCCTTTAGCAAAATAGGTAATTTTGTAGAAATCAAAAATAGCAAATTAGAGGAAGAATCTAAAGTAAATCATTTAAGTTATATTGGCGATTCTATTATTGGAAGCTCTACAAATATTGGAGCAGGTACTATTACTGCAAATTTTGATGGTCAGAAAAAACATCAAACAAAAATTGGTAAAAATTCCAGTATTGGTGCAAATACAGTTTTTGTAGCGCCAATTAATCTCGGGGAATCAGTTACAACTGGAGCTGGTTCAGTTATCACAAAAGACTCCAAAGATAATTCATTAGCAATCTCAAGAACTAAGCAAGTAAATATAAAAAATTGGAAAAGAAAGAAGTCCTGATCTAATTAATTAATTCAATAATTTTTTCAAGTTGCCAACATCTGCTTCCTTTTATAAGAATAGAATCACCTTTTTTTGTAGATTTGTTTATCTCTTTAGGTACATCTTCTATGTTATTAAGAACTAAAAATTTTTTCTTATCTTTTAAATAGTTGGTGTAAATTTTTTCATTTTTTTTATCGCAAATAAATAAACATTTTTCTATTTCTGAATTATTTACTAATTTGAATATTTCTTTATGAAATTTTTCAGATTCTTCACCCAATTCTTGCATACTTCCAAATATGAAAAATTTATTTCTCGGTTTTTCAAGCAGATTATTAATACATGCTTTTACTGACTCTGGCGAAGCATTATATGATTCATCATATATTGTTGTTTTTACTGATTTAAGAATTTTATTCCTTCCACTTAAACTTGCAAAATCAAATTTATTAAAACTTGCAAAATTAATGCCTAGCTCTTTAGCAACTGCATAAGCAAATAAGAAATTCGAAGCATTGTGAAATCCTTCAAATGAAATTTCAAAGGTATTTTCTTCAATTAAAATTGTTTTATTCAAAGTGTTATAAAATCCTCGCAAATCAACATCATTCTTAAAACTATCCTTCTTATTTTCTATATTTAATAGCTCAACTTTTTTTACTCTACCTTTCCAGTATTCTTTTAAAGTTCTTTCAAGAAGGGGATCATTTGCTGGGATTATTACAACTCCTTCGGGATTTAAAAACTTACTAATTTCACACTTTGCATGAGTAATATTTTTTTTTGAGCCTAATAATCCAATATGGGCTGTCCCAATGTTAGTAATTACTGCAATATCAGGTTCACTATATTTAGATAAATTTTCGATCTGTCCAAGACCTCTCATTCCCATCTCAAGAACCAAAACATTGTCTTCCATATCTGTCTCAAGAATAGTAAGACCAACACCAATCTCGTTATTAAAATTTGCGTGGGAAAGTTTAATTTTTCCAAGTTTCTTTAAAACTTCACCAATCATTTCTTTTGTAGTTGTTTTACCAACTGAACCAGTTATCGCAACCAAAGGAATATTTAATTTTTTTCTTTTGAGCAATGTTAATTTTTGAAATGCTTCTAAAGTGTCATTGACAACCCAACAAGGAAAATCATAAGGCAGTGATTTCTGCATACCTTCTTTAATAACTACTGATTTAACTCCTTTCTCTAAAACCTCTGGGAGAAAACTATGTCCGTCAAAATTTTTACCCTTAATAGCTATAAAAAGATCATCTTTAAATAAAGTTCTACTATCAATACTTATATTTTTAAAATTTAAAAATTTTTTTTTATCCTCGTCTAGATTTTTAATATTACCTAAAACAGCATTTAATTCTGACAAATAAAGGTCCATTAAAGTATTAAGTCATCCTTTATTTAAAGATGGATCAGCTGATTGTCCGTAAGAGAACTTTTCAACTTCTGCAACATCAGGTGAGGGTTCCTTTATTCCGCAAACATCTTTGTACATAATTTCGTATTCGAGTGCCGATCTTTGCCAGCTGAACTCTTGGCTCATAGCTCTTTTTTGCAGTAATTCCCAACTATCTTTATGCCTGAATGCCTCCCAAGATCTGACTAAAGAAGTATAGAAATCTATAGGTTCAAAACGATCAAAGCAAAAACCTGTACCACTATTATTTTCTGGATCATGAGGTAAAACTGTGTCAACTAAACCTCCAACTCGCCTTACTATTGGAATCGAGCCGTACCTCATAGCAAGAAGTTGACTAATACCACATGGTTCGAATCTACTTGGCATCAAAAATGCATCAGAGCCACCATAGATAAGCCTTGATAAAGAATCATCATAGGTAAGAAATACTGAAAATCTTCCTGGGTAATCTAATGCCAGTTGCCATAATCCTGACTCTAAAAACCGATCTCCAGTTCCTAAAACAGCTATTTGCGAATCTGTATATGCTAAAAGTCTTCTTGAAACTTGTAGAAGTAAATCAACTCCTTTTTGATCAACCAACCTACTAACCATCCCTAAAAGATATTTTTTAGGATTAACTTCAAGACCCATTTCTCTCTGAAGTATTTTCTTATTTTCACTCCTCTTTTCTAAATTCTTAATACTAAATTTAGCTGGCAAAACTGGATCTTTGGCTGGATTCCATTCATCTAGATCTATACCATTAAGAATACCTCGTAATTTACCTGATATGTAACAAAGTAATCCTTCGAGGCTTTCCCCGTATTCATGGGTTTTAATTTCATCTGCATAAGTCGGAGAAACAGCATTGACCCTATCTGCGTACAACATTGCCGCAGCCATTGTGTGGTCTCCATGCATATACCAAGGACACCAAGTCATTTTTTCAAGTTTCCATCTCCAAGGGCCTTGGTATTTTAAATTATGAATTGTGAAGACAGTACTAATTTCTGGGTCCTGGTGCATCCAGACGGGAATCATTCCAGTGTGCCAATCATGGCAATGGAGAACTTGAGGTTTCCAACAATTCCAGGCAAATTCTGCAGTGGCACTGGCAAAAAATGTAAAGCGCCAGTCCTCATTTTCGCCTCCGTATATTTGGTCAGAGTCAAATGTTGGATGACCCACTAGGTAAATCACATAATTATGAATGGGATGTTTTGCTTTATATACAGCAAAATCAGTGCCCATTGTATTTGCTCTAAAGACTGGCTCATTCGATACCTCTAAAAGACTCCACAATTTTCCATATCCTGGAATTATTACCCTTACATCGTGACCAAGTTTTATCAAAGATGGAGGCAACGAACCAACCACATCTCCCATACCTCCAACTTTGATCATTGGAGCACATTCGGCAGCGGCAAGAAGAATTCTCATTGATAATTATTTAAAAAAGTCCTTTTGAAAAATAAACTAGGGTGTCCACTTATATTCAGAGAAGTCTGGTGGACGCTTTTCAAGAAAGGCATCTCTACCTTCTTGGGCTTCTTCAGTCGAATAGAATAATTGAGTTGCATATCCAGATAATTCCTGAATACCAGCAATCCCATCATTCTCCGCATTGAATGAAGCTTTAAGAATACGAATAGCAGTTGGACTATTTCGTAAAATCTCTCTTGCCCAGATTACACCCTCAGCTTCTAATTCTTCAATCTTTGTAATTGCATTTATCAAGCCCATCTCAAGAGCTTCCTTGGAATTATATTTTCTACATAAAAACCAAATTTCTTTTGCTTTTCTTTGACCAACAACCCTTGCTAAATAACTAGATCCAAAACCGGCATCAAAACTACCAACTCTTGGGCCTGTTTGACCAAATATTGCATTTTCAGAGGCGATACTGAGATCACAAATTAAATGAAGTACCTGTCCTCCTCCAATTGCAAAACCGGGGACTAAGGCAATAACCACTTTAGGCAAACTTCTTATTAATCTTTGAAGTTCAAGTACATTTAATCTTTGCTGCCCTTCATCATTTTTATACCCATTTTTACCCCTTACACACTGATCACCTCCAGAGCAAAAAGAATAAATGCCTTTCTTGTCAGGTCCCGCACCTGTAAAGAGAACTACGCCAATAGTTTCATCATTTCTTACGATATCAAATGCGTCAATGAGTTCATCTATAGTTTGTGGCCTAAATGCATTTCTTTTTTCAGGTCGATTAATTGCAATTCTCGCAATTCCCTCATCTGATTTGTGAAACAATATATCTTCATAAGATTTGCACTCTGACCAATTTAAAGTTGTTTTACCAGGTAATACTTTCATGAAATCTAATTATTCAAAAATAGAAAATGATAAATTTAACTGCCAATTATTTTTTCTAGCAGGGCATTTTTTTCACAAATTTCATTTTCTGGATCAACATCAACTTTAATTATTACAGATTTCTGGATAGAAATGCTCCAATCTAATGCCTCTCGTAATTTTTTAAAATTTGCCACGCTTTTAAAGTTTACCTGATAGCCTTCCAAGAGTTTTGGCCAGTTTATTTCTTTTGGCATAAGGAACAGTTTTTTTAAATCATCTTTTTGTAAATTTTTTTTATAAATACGATTAAATATATTTCCGCCATTATTATTTATTAGAAGAATTGTTAAATTCATGTCGATTGAATTTTCAATCAGCCAACCATTTATATCATGAATAAAAGCCAAATCTCCAGTCACAAGAAGTAAAGGATTTTTAATTCTAGAAATACCCAATGCAAGAGATAAAGTACCGTCTATGCCAGAAGCACCCCTAAAGCTGAAACAGTCTCTTGTTAAAGTACCATTCTCAGAAAATGTGAGCCAATCTCTAATTGGGCTGCTTGCGGAGAGCATTATAGGATTTTCAGCTGGCCAAATTTTTGGTACAAGGTTTGCAAGCATATACTCAGTAATTTGATTATCTTGAGTAATTTTCTCTTTTAAAATTTCTTTTATTTGCTTACCTTCCTCTATAAGATCTTGGGCTAACGGCGTAAGAGACTTTTTGTTTTTTTCGTTAATTGATAATTCTTCTAGCAATAGAGTAGTAAAATTTAAAAGCCCAAAATCATATTCAAATGATTTTTTTATAGGATCCAATTTTCTATAGTTTTTTTCTTTTATAAGAATTTGTATACCTCCGAAAGTTATTAAAAATTTCTCCAAATCAATTGAAGATGACATGGGGCCAAGCCTCAAAAGTTGATGACAATTTATTGAATTTTTATTTTTTCTTAAGACTAATTCCCAATTCACAACTAATCCTCTCAAATCAGAATTAACTCCTGAAACAGGATCAGCAAATACTGGCCAACCAGTAATTTCTTGCAATCTTTCTAAAGATTTATTGAAAGAAATCAAATCATTCATGGAACCTTGATAGGGACCTACCAAAATAATGCCGGATTCATCTAAATTTAAACTTTTTGAAATTTCTAAGAATTTGTTTTTATCAGATTTTATTTCAACTTCCTGAAATGTATATTTTTTCTTTAAATAAATTCTTTCAAAAACCTCTAAAACATTTTTTTTATTTAAAAGTGAAATATCTAAAGGCTTATCAATAGGAATATTTAAATGAATAGGCCCAGGGAAAATTGATATTTGTTTCTCAGTAATTCGAACTAAATTCAGGATCTCGTTTTCTTGTGTTTCATGAAGTCCATTTAGATTTGTACTTAAAACCCTTCTGCAGACTGAAGTCAAAAAATCTTCTTGATTTACTGTTTGATTAGCGCCACAATCTTTTAATCTTAAAGGTCTATCAGCAGTAAGAAATATAATACCTTGACAAGATCGGTCTGCCTCAACTGCTGCTGGCAATAAGTTACTTACGGCAGTCCCAGAAGTGGTAATAACTAAAGAAAGATTACCTGATGCAGTAGAAATCCCAAGAGAGTGGAATCCCGCAGATCTCTCATCTATTGAATTAAAAATATTTACTAATCCTAATTTATTTAATTCTCCAGCAGCTATCGCTAGGGGTGCTGATCTACTACCTGGACATAGTATTAAATTTTGAACTCCTATTTTTATTAAGAGATTCAAAAGTTGTAAACTTCTAAGAAAATTTTTGCATTCAATAGATGATGTCATAATTTATATAAATGCTTTGGGATTTTCCTTATAACTGAATTAAATAAAACATGTCTAAAACTCAAGAAAAAAGAAATTCAATACTAAAAGATTTAAAAAATCTTTTAATCTGGATATCTATAGCTTTAATTATACGATGGCAGGTTATAGAGCCAAGATGGATCCCATCCGGTTCAATGCTTCCAACTCTTCAAATACAAGATAAAATTCTTGTTGAGAAGGTAACCCCCAAAATCACTTCCAAATCAAATCTTTCAAAATTAAAAAATAAAATAGTTGTTTTTAACGTTCCGGAACAATTAATTAATGCTGGTTATGAAGCAGATACTGCACTAATAAAAAGAGTAATTGGAACACCTGGAGACAAAGTAGAAGTAAGAGAAGGTAACCTTTACTTAAATGATATCGCTCAAAGAAATTACGTTTTTGACAAAAATATTAATTATTCTATAGGGCCTTTTATTGTCCCAGAAAAGTCATTATGGGTGATGGGAGATAATAGAAATAACAGTATGGACTCACATATTTGGGGGTTTTTACCCTATGACAAGGTTATTGGTAAAGCTATTTTTAGATATTGGCCGTTTAATAAAATTGGACCTATTCGGTTCCCTGCCCTTAATAATTTAGATTAATGGGTACGTGATGTTGTAGGGTTTTTATATCTTGAAGTTGTAGAAATGTTTAATCCAGAATTTCTTGCTACTGAAAATAATGACCCAAACGATGAGAATGATTTAATCCAATATTTACAAAAACAATCTCCAGAAGTTTTGCAAAGAGTAGCAAAATCAGCTAGTGAAGATATTCAAGAAATTATTAGACATAATGTTCAAGGTCTTCTTGGAATGCTTCCTTCAGATCAATTTGATGTAAAAATAACATCCTCAAAAGACAACATTGCAAATTTATTATCTTCTGCAATGATGACAGGATATTTCTTAAGACAAATGGAGCAAAGAAAAGAGCTGGAACAAACTCTTAAAAATGATGAGAAGATGTCTATTGAATAATAGTTGTTTTTAAAGATTTACTTCTTCAGGAATTATTCCTAGTTCAAACAACTTTTTATATAAACCCATCAAAAATTTATTATCCTCAGGAAGTTTGTCCCACTTTTGGGAATTAATTTCATTAATTAATTTTTGACAATCTTCTATTGTAAATTTTATAGGAGCCGTAAAATGAGCTGGAATTAAATATTCCATATCTTCAAAAGACTTGATATTTTCTAACCATTTGAGTAAAACTTCTTTTGAACGCGGAAAAATTAATTTCTGTAAAACTGGTGCAATTTGAATCTTAGGAGTATCTTTACCCATTATTTCAACAAGAGAAGATTCCCAATCTTCGTCCCATAAAAAGGGATAAATGCCGAAATGAGATCTCCAATTCCTCAGATCTTTTTTGAATGAATACTTAAATATTTTTTTTAAAGGTGGAATATTTAATTTACCTGGTTTTAAAAAAGATGAAAACAAGACTAATCTTTTCCATCCTTTTTTTCTATATTCGATGGAGTCAATCAAAGGTTCGTCTCCTCTCTCTCTAGAATGAAAAAGAAGTGGAGTTGGATCAAAATCAAATATCTCAGGGGGATTGGAGTCTATTCCAACTATTGCGTCTGTCACATGAAGTGTTTTCGTAGGATAATGGAAACAGCTTATCTCCTGATATCTTCCAAGTCCTAAATTCAGAGGGCCTAATGAAGACCATTTAAAGTAATTTGTATGTGGAGTACCTTCCTCAAAAAGTATTCTTGATCTTTTTGATGGAATTCCTAAGAAATCTAGTGGTAAATTTATGGGGAAACTCCATTGTCCTGGACAAAGCCAAATTTCTGCATCTTTAAAAGTTCTTGAAAGAGCTGGCAATCCGATTTTATGTTCTAGTCCAGAGGCACTCGGTAGAATTATTGTTTTTACTTTGCCATGAATCGAAATTAATTTTTCTAACTCATTTATTAATTCTTTTGTCGGAGGCAGTGGATTTATTAGCATCAATCCATTATCAACCTTTATTACCGTCATTCTTATTGGAACCGCAACATAATAAAGTCCCTGTATTTGTTCCAAGGACCATATTTGATCAGGAATTAATTCTTTTAAAATTGTTTTCTTTTTCCCATAAGGATATAAGGGGAATAATGGCCACCAATTCCACTTTTTATTTAAAGTTTCATCCACTACAATCATTTATACCCAGCAAATAATTTCTTTAACTTAAATATTCCGTATCTTGGGGCGAATAAAAAAGCAAATAAAAATATAAAAGTTTGTGCCAAGACAATTGATCCACCTGTTTCAAGATCAAACCAAAAACTAACATAGATTCCGATAAGGCTTGAGATGATTGCACTTAATACTGAAATTACTGTCATATTATCAAACTTATCCGTAAGTAAATATGCTGTAGCCCCTGGTGTAATCAACATTGCAACTACCAAAATAATTCCAACAGACTGCAGCCCCACAACAGCTGCCAAAGATAAGCATGTGAGGAGTAAATAATGAAGAAAAAATACATTAATCCCAACTGTTTTTGCATGCCTAGGATCAAAACAATAAAGCATTAAATCTTTTCTGAAAATTGATAAAAGGATTACTACCAATAAAGAAATGAATATAGTTTGTTTTACATCTGAAAGCGATATTCCTAATGGACTACCAAAAAGAATAGAGTGTAGATCAATATTACTTTTAATCTTAGAAACCAATACTATTCCAAGAGCGAAAAATCCAGTAAATACCAACCCAATAACAGTATCTTCCTTAACTCTAGATTTCTGCTTAATAAACCCTATCAAGGCTACAGAACCGACTCCGAAAATAAATGCCCCTAATGAGAAGGGAAGACCTAATGCATAAGCAACCACAACACCAGGCATTACCGAATGTGACACTGCATCTCCCATTAAAGCCCATCCTTTAAGAGTCAAATAACTTGATAGAAAACCACAAACAGCTGCAACTAATGAACTCATAAGAAGTGCTTTTCTCATAAAGTCATGAGTTAAAGGATCTGTGATGAATGAATCTAAAGTTAAAAAAGAACAGAGCTCCATATAAATTAAAATTTAGGATTCAGGTCCAAACAAGAAATCAGGTGAGATCCCTCCAAAAGTGGTTGTAATATTTTCAGGGGTAAACACTTCAGAGGTTTCACCATAAGCTACAACAGTTTTATTTATTAAAAGAACCAAATCACAAAATTCACGGACATGAATCATATCGTGCGTTGATAATAATATGGTTTTCCCCTCATTTTTAAATTGAATAAATAATTCCGAGATAAGTTTTTCAGTTCTTATATCAACACCTGAAAAAGGCTCATCAAGAAGAAGTATTGATGCTCTTTGCGCAATTGCTCTAGCTAAAAAAGTTCGTTTTCTCTGACCTCCAGATAAGTTTCCAATAGGTGTAGATAAATGATCAGTAAGATCAACTCTCTCAATAGCATCTTTGACCGCCTGAACATCAGATTCTCTAGGACACCTAAAAATATTCATCGAACCATATCTTCCCATCATTACTACATCCCAAACACTTATTGGAAATTGACTATCAATTCCCTCATTTTGAGGAACATAAGCAATTGTCTGATCTTTTTGAGCAGATCTTAGAGACTCTCCATTTATTCTAATTTTTCCCTTTGAAATATTTACAAAGCCAGTTAAAGCATTAAAGAAAGTTGTTTTACCAGCCCCGTTCATCCCTACTAACCCACAGATTTGGCCAGGTTGCAATCTTAAATTGGCATCATACAAAGCCACCTTACCGTTGTAATCTACGCAAATATTCTCTGCCTCAATCCTAAAGTTTTGATAATTGATTGTTTCCATAATTCAAAAAAGTCCTCTTTTAATCAAATCCAAATTATGCTCAAGCATTTTTATATAGGAACTAGCTGGCCCACTATCATCAGATAATGAATCAACATAAAGATTTCCTCCAAAATTAGCCCCAGTTTCGTTTGCAACAACCATTTGAGATTCGTTACTTACAGTACTTTCGCAAAATACAGATGGAACATTTTTTTCTTTAACTAGGGAAATTGTTCTTGCCATTCTTTTGGGAGTAATTTGACTCTCAGCATTAACTGGCCACAAATAAACTTCCTCTAATCCATAATCATTTGTTAGATACGAAAAAGCACCTTCACAACTTACTAGATACCTCCTGTCTTTATTTAAGTTATTAATAAAAAGTGAGAATTCTTTATCTATTTTAGATAGTTTATCTTTATAAATTTTTCCATTTTCTTCAAATAATGTCCTTTTGGATGGCCTCAATTCTGATAAAGAATCCACGAGAATATCTACGTATAGGATCCCTCTTTTTGGTGAAATCCAGGCATGAGGATTGGGTTTCCCTTTGTAAAAATCTTCACTTATAAAAATAGGATCCAAATCTTCCGCGACTGTAATTCTTTTAACTTTTAAATTAGAAACAAATTTTTCAGCCCATAATTCAAATCCAAATCCATTATCAAAAAAAACAAAAGCATTAGAGGCATTTACCAAATCGCTTGGAGTTGGTTGGTAGCCATGAACTTCAACTCCAGGTTTCGTTATTGATCTAACAATAAAATCATCTTTAGCGACATTGTTAATTATATCCGCCAAAACAGTGAAACTTGCCAGTATTACTTCTTTAGTTTCATTTTTATTTGATATTCTCTTACATGAGCCTGAAGCAATAGAAAGAAGAAGTATCAAACTTAAAAAAAAATATTTTTTTTTCATATTTAACATTCATCCCAAGATTATGAATTAAAAGATAGTTTCATAAGTGGTTTTCTAAGATCAGAAATAAATCCTTTCCAATTTATTTTTTCTTTTTCAAAAGCTTCTTGAACAATTTTCTTAGAATTTTTCTTTATAAAATCCAAATCAGGTTCTTCTACTCCTTTTGTTATTGCCATAAAATCAGCCAAAGAACTTGATACTACTCTTGTTAAATAAGCAGCACTGACAGCCTGAAATGTTCCAGAGACAAGCCAATTTGGGCCATGTAATTTTGTTATGCCAATTAGAGTCTGTCCACTCCATTCAATAACTCCTTGAGCAATTGCAGTCTTTAAAATCTCTTTGGATACCTTATCTAACATTTCAGGAGACCAATTACATCCCCATATAGACTTAATTTCTTTAATCATTAAAGAATTTAATACTGTCATTGCCATAACATCAATTGAAGGGATAGGAGATAAGAAAACAGTTGTTGCGACAAGAATTTGATTTTTTCTTTGTATACCTTTTAACTGCATTCTTCTAATACCTTCAATTTCAGATTGCCAGGCAGCATGAAGTTCTTTCAAGAGCCTTTTTTTTGTATTTTCAATATTTTTAGATGAACTTATGAAAAACTTCCTTAAAGAAAAAGGTATATTTGTTACTTCACTCTTATTCGCATCAAAAGTAATAATTTTGTTTATAAAGTCACTTGAAATTTGAGACTTTAGGTCTTCTATCTGATTTTTGCCTTCTATTTGGTTGGAAGTTAAAGCCACCAACCAGATTGGCATATTTTTAGGAAACTTTTCCAGCCACAAAAAATCATTTGCCGACAAAGGCAAGTTTATAAAATACAAGATTGCATCACTCTTCAAAGCTTCTTCTGGAATAACTTGAGAAGAATTGTATTTAGGGAGTTTTTCGTATAAATCCAAGTCAAACTTATCTGCTTTGAAATTACTTTTCATAACAGATTGAAAACTTTGATAATCTTTTTGTCCAAAGCAACTTATTTTTTCTTTTTCACATCTTTTAAGAATAGATTCAAGTGTTTTTTGTCTTTTTGAATTCTGTTTTTCTAATTCATTTATTGCTTCAAGTTCTTCAAAAAAATTTAAATCTTCATTACATAGATTTATCCAACCATCTAAATTATTTGGCTCATTAAATTTAGGTTTATCACTTTTCAAGTAAAAATATCCCCCCAAACACAAAGCAAAAAATCCTATTGAGCCTCCTGCAAAATGAATTAAGTCACTGACAAACCATTCCCCAAAACCTAACAATAATAAAATAATAAGAAGATTTTTTTTTGGAAACTTTATGAAATCCTTTAAAAGGTTGTCTTTACTAATATCAAACACAATATTTTATTTTTCTAATTTTATTTTAATGCAAGTTGTGAATGAGAAAAGCAAAATTTCATAAGTCGTTAATCAAAAGATAAAAATTTAACCCTTTTAAAAAGACTTATTGCGTAACAAGATGCTAAGTTAATAGACTATTTAAATAACTTAAGAAACATTAAGATGTCTAATTCAAATTTCAGCAATAATCCTAGACAAGAAAATTACAGAGGTCGTTCTAACAATGAAAGATCTAATTTCAGAGATAGATCGGGTGGCAGAAGAGATGGAGGAGGATTCCGCATAAGATTGAGTGATAACGAAATGAAAGCTGTTAAATCAATTCAAGAGACCTTTCAATTAAGATCTACCGTTGCAGTTCTGGGTTTCTCTGTTAGAACACTTAGCGAAATGATCAAAGACGAAAAATTGATTGATTCAATCAAAGAATATGCAAAAAACAATAAAAACTCTTCTCCGAGTAGACAATCACAAAATTCTTATGAAGAAAAGACAACAACAGCACCTGACCCTTTTGCAAGACCTGTAAAAAGTACATCAACTGAAGAGATCCAATCTAGCGAAGTAGAAGAGGATGGCAAATAAAAAAAGAATTCTTTCGGGGGTTCAACCCACTGGTGATTTACATATTGGGAATTGGCTTGGGGCCATAAATAATTGGGTTACGCTTCAAGAGCAATATGAAACATTTTTATGTGTAGTTGATTTGCACGCAATAACAGCTTCACATAATCCCAAAGAATTATCTCAGAACACTATCTCTACAGCTGCTTTGTACGTCGCTTGTGGGATTGATCCAAATATATGTTCAATTTTTGTCCAAAGTCATATTTCAGCGCATTCAGAACTTTGTTGGATATTAAATTGCATGACCCCAATAAATTGGATGGAAAGAATGATTCAATTTAAAGAAAAATCCATACAACAAGGTAATAATGTATCTATTGGATTATTTGACTATCCAATACTTATGGCTGCAGATATCCTTCTTTATGATGCTGACTTCGTACCAGTAGGTGAGGATCAAAAACAACATCTTGAACTTGCGAGAGATATTGCACAACAGAGAATTAATGCCAGATTTAGTAAGGATAAAAATATTTTAAAGATCCCTCAACCAATCATCATGAAGAATGGTTCCAAAATAATGAGTTTAATTGATGGTTCAAAAAAGATGAGCAAAAGTGATCCTAATGAGGGCAGTCGCATTAATTTATTAGATCCTCCTGAAATAATCACAAAAAAAATTAAAAGAGCAAAAAGTGACAGTTCTATTGGAATTGAATTTAACAACCCTGAGAGACCAGAATCTAAAAATCTTTTGATGATTTATTCAATATTATCCGGCAAAGAAATTTCTCAATGTGAAAATGAATTTTTAGAGACTGGATGGGGGGCATTTAAAAAATTAATTACCGAACAACTTATTGAATCACTAGAACCTATTCAGAAAAAATATAAATTATTAATTAATGATCCCTATCAACTAAATAAAATCCTTAATGAAGGGAAGGAAAAAGCTGAAGATTTAGCGAATCAGACTTTAAAAAGAGTCAAATCAAAATTGGGATTTTTTGAAATGGAGAAATAAATTATGCCAATAATTACCTTGCCTGATGGTTCAAAAAAAGTTTTCGAAAAATCTGTAACGATTCTAGAAATTGCCCAGAGTATAGGTGCTGGATTAGCTAAAGCAACAATTGCTGGGAAAGTAAATGATGTTCTTCTTGATGCAACAATCCCTATAAATAAAGATTCCAAAGTTGTAATCATCACATCAAAAGATAAAGAAGGAATTGAAATAATAAGACATTCTTTCGCTCACCTTATTGGTCATGCAGTTAAACAAATTTACTCTGATATTAAAATGGCGATTGGACCTGTAATTGAAGATGGTTTTTATTACGATATTTTCTCTGAATACAGATTTACTCCTGAAGATTTAATAAAAATCGAAAATAGAATTAATAAATTAATAAAAACAAACTATGACGTTGAGATTTTACAAGTTTCTAAAGAAGAAGCAATTAAAACTTTTCAAGAAAGAGATGAGACTTTTAAATTAAGAATAATTGAAGAAATTCCTGAAGAAGGTCTCATCAATTTATACAAGCACGAAGAATACATTGACATGTGTAGAGGGCCTCACGTGCCTAACACTAGACATTTGAGACACTTTAAATTACTTAAATTATCAGGTTCATATTGGAGAGGTAATAGTGAGAATGAATCATTACAGAGAATTTATGGAACTGCATGGGCAAAAGAAAAAGAACTCAAAGATTATTTAACAAGAATTGAAGAAGCGGAAAAAAGAGATCATAGAAAACTTGGAAAAAAACATTCACTATTTCATATACAAGAAGAATCTCCAGGAATGATTTTTTGGCATCCAAATGGATGGACAATCTACCAAGTACTGGAAAAGTACATAAGAGAAATACTCAAAAAAAATGATTATTTAGAAATTAAAACCCCACAAGCTGTTGATAAATCTCTTTGGGAGAAATCCGGTCATTGGGAAAAATTTAGAGACGATATGTTCACTACTGCATCAGAAAATAGAACTTATGCAATTAAACCAATGAATTGTCCATGCCATATTCAAGTATTTAATCAAGGTTTAAAAAGTTATAAGGATTTACCTATTCGTCTTGCTGAATTTGGTTCTTGTCACAGAAATGAGCCCTCTGGAGCACTGCACGGCTTAATGCGAGTAAGAAACTTTACTCAAGATGATGCACACATTTTCTGCACAGAAGAGCAAATTCAAGAAGAGGTATCAACCTTTATAGATCTTGTCTTCGAGGTTTATAAAACTTTTGGTTTTGATGAAATCATTATCAAATTATCAACCCGTCCTGAAAAAAGGGTAGGTAGTGAGGAGATTTGGGATAAATCAGAGGAGGCTCTTACCAAAGCTCTCGATAATAAGAACCTAAAATGGGAACTCCAACCAGGAGAGGGGGCTTTTTATGGTCCCAAAATAGAATTCTCATTAAAAGATTGTCTTAAGAGAGTTTGGCAATGCGGTACTATTCAGGTTGATTTCTCAATGCCTATTAGATTGGATGCAACTTATGTAGATATTGATAATGAGAAAAGAAATCCAGTTATGCTTCATAGAGCAATTTTAGGATCCTTTGAGAGATTTATCGGAATCTTAATTGAACAATATGAGGCAAAATTCCCAATTTGGCTTGCGCCTTATCAAATAATTTTATTGAGTATTACTGATAGAAATATTGAAAAGTGTTTAAAGTTTAATGATTTAATAAATAATAATGGTTACCGATCAAAAGTTGATGTTAGGAATGAAAAAGTAGGATATAAAATAAGAGAGGCAACTCTCGATAGAGTCCCCTTAATTGCTGTTATTGGGGATAAAGAAGAGGAAATTGATTCAGTCGCTTTAAGAGCTTTGGATGGAACAAATTTAGGTATTTTCAACCTCCCTAATCTATACAAATTAATGGATGAATTAATAGAAAAAAAAGGCAGAACAAAATAATTTAGGGTAGATGAATTTTCTGGCTTGTGATTTAGGAGGTACCAAGGTTCTATTGGGAATATTTGAAAAAGTAGTAAATGATGATTCGCCTAAATTGTTATTCAAAAAGAAATATATATCTTCTGATTGGGAGTCTTTTGAACTGATTCTAGAAGATTTTCTCAAAAATGAATGCAAAAATATTAATCATCCTTCTTCTGCATGTTTCGCGGTGGCTGGTCCTTTATCTAACAACAACGCAAAAATCATTAACTTGTCATGGGGTATTTCTGGAAATGCTTTACAGAACAAATTTAATTTTAAAAGCTGCGAGCTAATAAATGATTTTGCAGTACAAATTTATGGAATTCCTTTCTTAAAAAAAAATCAATATTCAACTATCCAGTATGGATCACAATCTGAAGGGACTAACAATGATTTACATGCCATTGTTGGAGCGGGTACTGGTTTGGGGATTGCAAGAGGAATAATATCAGGGAAAAAGGTAAAAGTTTTAGCTAGTGAAGGTGGCCATGTTGAGTACTCCCCAAAGTCAGAATTTGAGTGGGACTTGAAGACTTGGCTCAAAAATTCCTTAAATATTGAGAGGATATCTTGTGAAAGGATCGTTAGCGGCACTGGTTTATCAAGAATTGCTGAATGGAGACTTAGCAAATCTGATGCCAAAAACCATCCTCTACAAGAATTTTTTAGAGAAACTAAAATTTCTGAAAGTTTGAGAAAAGAGCTGCCCGAAAAAATTTGCAAGCTTTCTAAAGAAGGTGATCAGCTAATGATTGAAGTTGAGAGGATTTGGTTAGGCGCTTATGCCTCTTTATTGGGAGATGTTGCTCTTCAAGAATTATGCTTTGGTGGATTATGGATTTCTGGAGGAACAGCATCAAAACATTTCAAAAACTTTAAATCAGACTTATTTTTTAAACAATTTTTCGACAAGGGAAGATTAAAAGATATTCTTAAAACAATACCTATAAAAATAATTTTAGATGAAGAGTTTGGACTTTTTAGTGCAGCCTGCAGAGCAAAAATGCTTTTAAGAACTTAAAAAAAAAATGTCTATTCCTGAAGTAGGTAAAAAAATAAGGGTAACAGTGCCTTCCACAACTGCCAATTTAGGGCCTGGATTCGATTGCCTTGGAGCAGCATTAGATTTATATAATGAGTTTATTTTTACAAGAATTGAAGGTGGTGGAGATAGATTTGATTTAATAATGGAAAGTACAGATGGTAATCATTTAAGAGGAGGACCTGAAAACTTAGTATTTAGAGCAGCCCAGAAAGTATGGAATAGCGCAAATATCGACCCTTTCGCACTCGAAGCAAGAGTTAAGTTAGCAGTGCCGCCTGCACGCGGGCTTGGAAGTAGCGCTACTGCAATAGTTGCCGGATTAATCGGAGCAAATGCAATAATGAACTCTCCATTGACCAAAGAAAAACTCCTTGAACTTGCCATTGATATAGAAGGTCATCCTGATAATGTAGTTCCCTCTCTTCTGGGTGGGCTTTGCTTGACAGCCAGATCTTCTTCTCAAAGATGGAGAATCATTAGATGTGATTGGCACGATACAATTAAAGCTGTTGTAGCAATACCTGCAATTCGTTTAAGCACAAGTGAAGCAAGAAAGGTTATGCCCAAGAATGTACCTATATCTGATGCAGTTACAAATATGGGGGCACTTACTTTGTTACTAAACGGCTTAAAAGCAGGTAATGCGGAACTTATAAAAGAAGGAATGTTTGATAAGTTACATGAACCCTACAGATGGAAACTTATTAGGGGTGGATTAGAAGTCAAAGATGCCGCACTAAATGCAGGCGCTCTAGGATGCGCAATCAGTGGGGCTGGACCAAGTATCTTAGCTTTGTGTAAAAAAGAACATGGTAAAAACGTCAGTCAAGCAATGGTGAAAGCGTGGGAGAAGTCAGGTGTACCTAGCAGAGCACCGTTCTTAAACGTTCAAACAACTGGCAGCCAATTTAGCACTATCTCTGGTGAGTAGTTTTACTTAGGCATTTTTAATGTTATAGTCTCAAGCTAGTACAACTTCAACTAGAATAAAAAAATTATTCATTACATAAATGAATTTAGAATCTTTTCCTTGGCTATCATCTATTGTTTTACTGCCTTTAATTGGGGCATTGATAATGCCTTTCTTGAGTTCAAAAGAAGGAGAAGATAACTCACTCCCCAGAAATATCTCATTAAGTTTTTTATTTATAGATTTTTTATTAATAATTGGCGTCCTTTTTCAAAAATTCAATACTTCAGATAGTTCTTTACAACTAGTAGAAAGAGCTTCTTGGTTACCATCAATAGGCTTAGAGTGGTCTCTTGGCGTAGATGGGTTATCTGCTCCTTTAATAGCTTTAAGTGGGTTAATTACTTTTTTATCAGCTGCGGCTAGTTGGAAAATTAAGAAAAAATCTAATCTATATTTTGCTCTTTTATTAGTCCAAGCATCAGCACAGGCACTAGTTTTCCTCTCTCAAGATTTCCTATTATTTTTCTTGGCATGGGAACTTGAATTAGTTCCGGTATATCTTCTTATTGCGATTTGGGGAGGAAAAAAGAAATTATATGCGGCCACTAAATTCATTCTTTATACAGCTTTAGCTTCTTTATTGATACTCATAAGTGGGTTAGCACTTGCCTTGAGTGGTGATACCTTTACTTTAAATATTACTGATTTAACCAATAAACATGTATCCGGCAGCCTAGCTTTATTATCTTATTTAGGATTTTTAATTGGTTTTGGAGTAAAACTTCCTATCTTTCCATTACATACATGGTTACCTGATGCACATGGAGAGGCTAATGCTCCAGTTTCAATGTTACTAGCTGGAATACTCTTAAAAATGGGAGGTTATGCTCTCTTAAGATTCAATGTTCAAATACTTCCTGAAGTACATCTAAAAATTGCCCCTGCTTTAATTATTCTTGGAATCATTAATATAATTTACGGAGCTCTAAATGCATTTGCACAAGATAATGTTAAAAGGAGAATTGCATGTAGCTCTGTAAGTCATATGGGTTTTGTTCTTTTAGGGATTGGAGCAGTAGATGCTTTAGGGATAAGTGGAGCAATGCTACAAATGATAAGCCACGGACTTATAGCTGCAGCTATGTTCTTTGTTACGGGCTCATTCTATGAAAGAACAAATACTCTTTCTATACCAAATATGGGCGGCTTAGCAAAGGTCTTGCCTATAACTTTTGCTTTTTTCTTAGCAAGCTCTTTAGCCTCTCTAGCACTACCTGGGATGAGCGGTTTTATAAGTGAAATAACTGTATTTTTAGGTATCACTAGTCAAGAAGGATTTAGCTCTATCTTTAGATCAATCACGATTCTAATTGCAGCCATAGGATTAGTTCTAACACCAATATATCTATTATCAATGTGTAGAAGAGTATTCTTTGGCCCTAGAATTCCAGCACTAGCTACAGTTAAAGAAATGAATGGTAGAGAATTGACTATTGGTTTCAGTTTATTGTTACCTACATTGGTAATAGGTTTTTGGCCCAAAATCGCCATAAATTTATACGAATCTTCAACCAATGCTCTCAGTCAGCAGCTCACTTTAGCTAAATTGGTTGGACTAATCCCAACTTTTGTTAATTAAATTATCTTAATAAATGGATACAACAATTTTTAAATATGGAGAGTTACCACAATTTAAAAAATTTACTCCCGAAACCATAGGTAAACAATTTCCAGTAGTATTAGAAAAGATAACTGAAGAATTTAAAAACATAGAAAAAAATTTATCTAATTATTTGATTCAAAATGATTTAAATTGGGAAAAGGTAATAAATCCTTTAAATGAAATAAATGAAATTCTTAGATGGAGTTGGGGAGTAATAAGCCACCTAAATGCGGTAAATAATTCTGAAAGTTTAAGAAATATTTATTCAAAATTTCTTCCAGAGATTATTAGCTTGAGTAATAAATTTGGGCAAAGCAAAGTAATCTACAATTCTTTAGTCAAGCTTAAAGAAACAAATAACTTAGATCAAATTAAAAACAGAATTTTAGATAAAGAAATTCTTGAGATGCAACATAGAGGAATTTCACTACAAAAAAATGATCAGGAAGAATTTAACAAAATTTCAGAAAAACTTGGTAATCTGTCAACCGAGTTCAGTAACAATGTTCTTGATGCCACTAACGAATGGTTTTTAATATTAAATAAAAAATCTGAAGTCGATGGTCTTCCTGAACGAGTTCTTGAAATGATGGCAATTTCTGCACACAATCACTTAAAAAAAGATGAAGAAGTTGATATTGAAAATGGTCCTTGGAAATTAAGTCTAGATGTTCCAACTTATACTTCTTTCATGACTTATTCCACCGAGCGTAATCTTAGAGAAAAACTATACAAGGCATTCGTTAGTAGGGCATCTCAAGGAGAAAAAAATAATTCTCACATCATTGAAGATATATTATCTCTCAGAACTAAAAAAGCTAATCTTCTCGGTTATAAAAGTTGGGCAGAACTAAGTTTGTCAACGAAAATGGCGAAAGAAATTAAAAATGTAGAAAACCTTTTAGAAGAATTAAGAGAACCAGCATTCAAAACCGCAAAAATTGAATTAGAAACGCTCGATAAGTTTTCTAAAGCTAATGGGTTTCCAAAATCGCAGAATATTGAGCCATGGGATATTAGTTATTGGTCTGAACTTCTTAGAAAGGAAAAGCTCAATTTGGATCAAGAGTCTTTGAGACCTTGGTTCCCACTAAATGATGTTTTGAAAGGTTTATTCAAATTAAGTGAGAAGCTTTTTGAAATTAAAGTAGTTGAGGCGACTGATGAAGCTCCTCTATGGAATGATGACGTTTTATTTTTTAATATCCTTAATAAAGAAGATAAGAAAATAGCATCTTTTTACCTGGATCCATACTCTAGGCCTGAATCAAAGAGAGGAGGGGCTTGGATGGATGAATGTCTGAATAAAAATAATGTTGGCAAAAAGACCCTCCCGGTAGCTTATCTCGTTTGTAATCAGACTCCACCATCAAAAGATAAACCCAGTTTGATGAGTTTTGAGGAAGTTCAAACACTTTTCCATGAATTTGGTCATGGTCTTCAACACATGCTTACTACTGTAAATCTTCCTCAAGCAGCTGGTATAAACAACGTTGAATGGGATGCAGTCGAACTTCCGAGTCAATTTATGGAAAACTGGTGTTTTCATAAAAATACACTTATGAATATTGCTAAGCACTACAAAACAGGAGAAAAATTATCCGATGAGAATTTTGAGAAGCTCCTAAAGAATAGAACGTTTAATTGTGGTATGGCTACGCTTAGACAACTACATTTTGCAATTACAGACCTCAGATTGCATAGTAGTATTGATAAAAACGAAGGTAAAACAGCAGATGAAATAAGAAGAGAAATTGCAAAACAAACTACTGTTATTGATCCAATTCAAGAAGACCACTTTCTTTGTTGTTTTAGTCATATATTTGCAGGAGGGTATTCTGCAGGATATTACTCATATAAATGGGCTGAAGTTTTAAGTGCTGATGCATTTTCAATGTTTGAGGAAGCTGATCTAGAAAACTCTGAAGATTTAAAGTTAATAGGAAAGAAATTCAAAGATACAATACTTAGCTTAGGAGGAAGCTTACCTCCATTAGACATATTTAAACTATTTAGGGGAAGAGAGCCACAAACTGATTCCTTAATAAGACACTTAGGTCTATCTGGAGCTACATAATAATTTCATCGATTATTTTGTCAACCACAGATTTATTTCTAACAAGGTTTCTATGTTTATATACTTTTACTGATATTTTTTTTCCAAAATTTAAATTCGTCCACCAGCCAGGGAAAACCATCATATCCCAATAAGTAAAGAAATTTATACATTCTATATCATCAAGAAAAAAATCATTATTTGCGAGTTCTCTTAAAAACTTACTATTTATTTTCATTTCTGATATTCCTCTAAAAGGGTATTTAGGTATTAATTGAGCCATCAAAGTTCCTTTGTGAGGGGAACCTACTGATATTAATCTTCTTGTTCTTCTATACCCATTAAATTTTTGAAGCCAGTATCTACCAATTATTCCTCCCATAGAAAATCCCAAAATATCTAATTCTTTTTCTAAACCATATTTCTCTAAAATTAATTCGTTTAATTTATTAGTCAAATCCAGAATTGAAGTCATTCCACATGAATGCTTAAGAGTTGGGGCAAAATATTCAATGCCAATATCATCAAGTTTTGAGGTAATAAAAGAAAAAATACTTGAAGTATTCCAAAGACCGTGAATCAATATAACGGGATTTCTTTTTTCCAATACTTTAGTTATTTTCAAGAATTCTTACTATTGAGACCTTCCCATCGAAACCAGTGATTGGAGGATTACATTTTGTCAAAATAATTTTAACTTTAGAAAGCTTAAATTCCTGATCAATGATTTCTAAAATTGCGTTTGAATATTTTTCGATTGTGAAACAGTATATTTTCTTTGATTGATCTTTTATAATTTGAACTAATTTTGAATAGTCAATTGTTTTTTTAATATCATCTTTTACTGTACATTTTTCAAAATCAGTCCACAAAAATATATCTAAAATAAATAGTTGTCCTAATTCCCTTTCTTCATCAAGAACGCCAACTCTAGCCCAAAGTTTAATATTCTCAATTTTTAAAAAAGTTTCCATCTTTAAAAGTTTTAAAGATCTTTATGAGTATAGATAGCCTTTCCTGATGAAAAATCATCAACTATATTCCCAACACCTTTTAGGAAATATTTATAAGTTACTAAACCTTCTAGACCTACAGGTCCCCTTGGTGGAAGAGTTTGAGTAGATATGCCAACCTCAGCGCCTAATCCATATCTAAACCCATCTGCAAACCTAGTAGAGCAATTATGAAAAACACCTGCGCTATCAACTACATTCATAAATTTATTGGCAGTATTTGAATTTTCAGTAATTATTCCATCGGTATGTTTTGAACTATATTTTTGAATATGTGTGATTGCCTCCTCAAGATCATCAACAATTTTTACCGATAGAATTAAATCCAAATATTCGGTTTTCCAATCTTCTAGGCTAGCCTCATACTTTAACCCTAATTCAACTGATCTCTTATCTCCGATTAATTTAACATCATTAGAATTAAACAGAGGGATGGCCTTTTCTAAAAAAGCTGGTGCGATATCTTTATGGACTAATAAAGTTTCAATAGCATTACATGCTGCAGGATATTGAATTTTGCTGTCTAAAGCGACTGATAAAGACATCTCTAGATTTGCCTCAATATCTATAAACAAGTGACAAATTCCATCAGCATGGCCTAGCACAGGGATTCTTGTATTCTCCTGAATAAATTTAACTAATTCATTACTTCCTCTTGGAATTATCAAATTAATATATTTCTCAAGATTTAACATCGCCATGCTATCTTTTCTGCTTGTTAGTAAACATATTGCATTTTTATCAAGACCAGATTCATTTAAACCTTCTTGCAATGCTTTCACTATTGAAGTATTTGTTAAATTGGCTTCACTACCACCTTTTAGCATGACTCCATTACCTGATCTTATTGCTAAAGAACTAATCTGCATCACGGCATCTGGCCTTGATTCAAAAATAACCCCTAAAACTCCAATTGGTACTGTTTTTCTCTCTAAAATCAACCCCTTTGAAAGCTCTCTTTTTATTTGAACTTGATTTACAGGATCCGCCAAATCTCCAACTTTTCTTACTCCTTCAATTCCTGAATTTAATTTTGATTTTGATAACTTTAATCTAGAAAGTAAAGCCCTAGATATACCCTTTTTTTTTGCATTTGAATAATCCGCATTATTAGCTTCTAATATTTCTTTAGAATTTTTTTCTAGATAATCAGCCATAAAATTTAAGGCTTTAATTCGATTTTGATTTTCAGTCTGACTAATTTTTATTGATGCCAAACGAACTTTCTCAGCTTTTTCTAAAAGATCATTACCTGGTTGAGGAACTTCAAAGATATTAGCCATAATATTTTTTAGTTAGTTTAATAATAATTCAAATTCACGATTCTTTAAAGTAAATTTCTTTCTGAGTTAATATCTAAAAAATAATTGAACTTGACTTTTCCAATCCCCATTGGAATCATAAGAACCTAATAATTCTAAGTTTGGATTTGCCTGAAAAGTCAAAATTCCTAAAGGTGAAATATCATCTCTACCAGGAACCGTTTGAAAGGCAAAATTTATCGCATCAGTAATATCAAGACCTATTTCCGCCACCCAAGCTTGAGAAGAAAATTCTTCATTAGAAGATGATTGACCAGCATCATCTATATCTAAATTTTCATTGGAAAAAATATTATTTAATGAATCATTATTTTCTATTAACGCTGGATATAAAGATAACTGAAATCTTTCACTAAATGCATCAGCATTATTAAGTTGAGAAATAAATGCTCTATTTATTAAATTTGCAGAGTTACCTCCAATCAAACCAATTATTTGTGATCTGTTATAACTTGGCGTACTTCTTAATTGAATTCTTCTATTTTCATCAGCAAAAGATAATTGATCTAAAAATCCTTCATAAGATGCTTCAATTTTGATAAGCCTTGAATTGCCAATCCCGAATGATCCCAAACCACTAGAGGTCGCATTTACATCAAGATCACCCGAGATATTTGAATCCTGATTATTTTCACTTATGGGTATTATAGAATCTGGAACTTTACTAACAAGAGAAAAATTAATAAATGGAACAACACCACTTCTTGATGCAAATAAAATATAATTGTCTTTATTTTTATCAAGTTTAAATGGAGTAGTATATAGATTAGCTCTACCTTTTTTAAGATAAATTAGACCTCTAGCATTTAAATCTTTGCCAACCTTTCCGTTTATATTAAGATCTAATTTGGTATTTAAATAAGCTTGAACTAATTCTGAATATTGAAGTTTAAAATCTGGACCAAGTTTTAATTTAAGATTATTAAAACTCAAGTTATCCAAATAATTAGGCAAAGTTTCTCCCAAAAGAACTGAATTCAAAATTGTTTCATTTGAAATTATTTCAATATTTTCATTATTATTCCAATAGAGTTCTGGCCAATCTTTTTTTTCATCTTTTCGAATAAGATTTTTTCCTTTTTTATTATTTTGATTGGTACTATTTAAATTAATAAATCCATTATTAAAAGATAGAGATCCACTCAAAATGGGGCTTTCAAATGATCCACTTAAATCTATATCTGAATCTATTAAAAAATTAAAATTATCTTTCTTTAAAGTAAATCTATTCGTAATCAAATTAATTTCTGCCTTCTCGGAATCATTTTTACTATAAAAAGGCAAAGAACCTTTTATAAAAATTTCTCCAGAATCTTCAGACTGTGCTTTAAGATTATTGATCTCTAAAGAATCAAAATCAAAAATTATTAAGCTATTAATATCTTTTAGAATATTGTTAAAAAAATCAATTTCAGAATCTTTGATTATGACAAATCCATTTAATAGAGGTTTATTTAAGGTCCCTTTCAGTATCATTCTAAGATTTACATCACCTTCTTTAAAGGTAAAGTATTCAGCAGCAAAAATATCTAATAACTCAATAAATTTTCCATTCCCAATCAATCTTAGATCTAAGTTATCTGATTTATTTAAAGGTATTGAGCCTTTAAAACTGATTGGGATTTTAGAGTCATTTATAAGCAAAGAGAAGTCAATATCAAAAACTGAGTTATTAAATTCAATAATACCTTTTTCAAAAAATAATTTATTATTTTTAATTGATGAGTTTTTAGAAGATATTTGACTCAAGAAAGATTTATTATCAAGGTTATAAAATAAATCTATATCAAAACCTCCAAGAAAATCTCTTGGTTGATTTAAAAAAATATTTGCAGCACTTAATGGTATTTTTTTAATTTTTAAAGAACCATTACCTTTTAATAAGCCACCTTCTAAATCAATAGAAAATTCCTCTTTTTTATTTTTATTATCATCTCTAAAAACATCAAGATAGCCATTTAATTTTGCATTCAATTTATAGTTGCTTGGCCTATCCCCCTCAATAGTTACTTTTGCATTATATCTACTACTGAATTTATTAAAATATTTTTGAATGTTCAAATTATCTTCTTGAGCATTATTACTTTCAATAAAGTTATTTATAAAATCAATCCTCTCCTTAAACGAATTATTTTCTTTATTTATTTCTAAATCATCCAAGATATTCGACTTTATGGTTTGAATAGATTTTTTATTATCAAAATTAAAAATATCTAGCGTAGTTAGGATCGTCCAACTAGTACTTATATCGTTAAAGTCTAAATTAATCAAATTATTTTTATTTGAGTCATAATCGACTGCGATTATGCCTCCATCAATCGGATACAAAGATGAATTGACATAAAAGGAATTATCATTAAAACTAAAATCAAATAATGAGTTTGCCAACTTTATATTTCTATATCTACCTAGACTCCAAGCCAGTCTTCCATCAAGAAAGGACTGGTCTGAATTTATTGATCCAGAACCATTAATAATTCCTTCAATCCTATCGAATGGATTGTTTCCTATTGATAATTCAAGTTCATCAAGGGGGAAATTTTTAGCCTTCCAAATATAAATATTATCCTCTTTAAATACTTCTATGCTTCCTTTATTAGAATTAAATAGTCTGCTAAAGGATACATTATCTAATTTAAGATTAGAATCAAATCTTATAGAAAGAAATGAAGGAATTGGGGAGAATCTATTTTTCATATTTAAAAGGAATTGATTATTTTTATTTTTAATATCTCCCTCCCATATCTCTCTGATTCGTATCCCTTTGAAATGCGGATAATCAACATTAAACTTTAATGAAATCTCAGGATCAGTAACTTTTCCTTTTAATTCACCTTTAGCGGTAACAAAACCCCTAATGTCATTATTTCGGAAAATATTTAAATTAGATAATTGAGTTCTATTTATTTTTAAACTTGAATTGATTTCACCAAAATTAATTCCTCTTTTATCAAACCAATAGGGAAGATTCCCCGATAGTTCAATATCTGGATTCAGACTGTTAATATATCCAATAGTTCCTTTAAGGTCAATTTTATTAGAACTGTTATTTAATGGGATATTTAGATTAAAGTTTGAATTCAAAGTTCCGTAATTTAAGTTAGAAGAATTTCCTATTAAATTATTTTCTTTACAAAAAAAACTGGTTGAATCTGAATTTATATTCTCTAAGAAATTTACTGGTTTTATTTTTAAATTAGCAAAAGAAAATCTTCCTTCACAAAATGTACGATTTGGTGATTTATTAAATTTAAAGTTAGATTTAAATTTTCCCTTTTTAAAGCTAATTTTTCTTTTCCCAATAATATATTCAGAGTTCTCAAGATCTAATCCTCTTGAAAATAACTCCAACTTTAAAAAGTCTTTATTTAATTTTTTATTAAATTTAAATTCTAGAAAACCGTTACCATGAAAATTTGATTTTATATTTGCAATAATTTCTCTGTTACTGGACTTATAAATAACGTTCCCCTTTACTTTTGTTTCTAATCCTGATTTTTTAAGATTAAAAATTGAATATTTTTTAAAATTAAAATTTAAGTCATATTTTAATTTTGATTTTATTTTACTTCTATCTTTTTCATAAGGTTTATCCCTTTTAAAGAAATCTCTATCAATATTAATTGCAGCTTTCTCAGGACTTATTTTTACTATCCATTTTTGTTTAAAAAAAGATCTAAAAGGCATAATGCCCACGTATACATTTTTAGCTTTAATTTCAGAATCTATATTTTTCTTATCATTAATTGTTGAATTAGCCAAAGAAATACCTAGAAATCTAATACCGACATAATCACCTAATTCAACATTTTTATCTAAAAGATTCTCAATACTTTCTTCTATTTCTAATTTCCTAGAACTATATGTTTCTTTTAAAAAATTATTTAATAAAAAAGTGCCTAAAAAACCTAATGGGAAAAGCATCCCTACTAAAAGAATTTTAGTTTTTAAATTTAGAGATCTAATTTTTTTCAAGCTAGAGCCCAAAAATAGAGTAGGCTTACAAAATATAAGAAATTAATCAGGTCAAAGCCACTAAATGTCTTTTTTTGAACTATTAGAGAATACACCCAAATTTTTTGGATTCATGGGAATATTTCTTTTTATTTGTACCATAGCAGCTTTTATTTTTAATTTTAGCTTTAAATTTCGAATAATAGGAGCTACTATCTTTTCATTATTGCTTTCTTTGAGTAGTTGGGCATTTATACAAAGTTATAATGAAAAAGTTGTTATAGAAGATGCAAAATATCTTCCAATTGTTTATGACAATGGTTTTGATTTGATTATTGCTAAAGCAGATGATGATTTTCCCGAAGAATCTATTGAACCAACTTTAAAACAATTATCGGAAAACTTATTGAAAGGTAGCCGATCGGGAGCAAACGTAAAAATAAAGATAAGGAAACTTGAAAAAATTTCGGATAATATAAGTAAGCCAGTCGTAATAGGAGAAGTACAAAAAAATGTCAAAATGAATTTGTCTCTAAAAAATGAAAATTAAAAAATTTTTAGACTTTTTGCCCACTAACTTTAGACATGAGAAATCTTTTTTTATTCAAAACAACCTAACTGACTTTGAAAAATTAAGTAATCTTTCAGATCTAGATATAAATGAGATTCAAAGAAAATCTTCACTATGTACATTGAATAATCTTAAGAAAATTAGAGCTATAGCTATTTTAAAAAAAGAAATTGGAATTTCTCCACCACAAGCATATCTACTTTTACATTGCGGTATATCTTCTATAAAATCATTATCCCTATCTACTCCTTACGAATTAGAACGCAAAATTGGTAGATTAGAGAGAAATCTTAGAGTAAAAACTCAGGCAGATACAACTTTTACTCTTTTAAAAGAATGGATTAAAAAAGCTAGTCAAATCGACAAATCTATTTGAAATATTGGATAAAAAAATTTTTTAATGTAGAATTTAGAAAAAGTTAGTGATAATGAAACCTTTGTTATTTTTGTTATTTTTGTTTTCCAACTTTACATATCCTGTTTTAAGTCAATCTAACTTATTGGAAACTGTAAAAAAGAATCCAAACGAAGCTAGGAATTTTTGTAATAAGTTTAGAGAGTTTAATTCAAAAGGCATTTCAGCTAGTTCAGATAAAGCTATAGACTATGTATCAAATAAAAAAAAGTTAACTCCCGTTAACGCAGAGATCTTTTCTATTTACGTCATTGGGCTGCACTGTCCAGACATTATCTAAAACCTAAATGTCTGGTTCAAGATGGTTTGACAAGTCTCTAATACTTAGAGATGGAGTAAAACTTATATCAAGGATTTGGTTACCTAACAGTAATGGGCCATGGCCTGCATTATTAATGAGACAACCTTATGGCAGGGAAATTGCTTCAACTATTACCTATTCTCATCCTGAATGGTGGGCTTCCAAAGGGTATATGGTCATAATTCAAGACGTTAGAGGTATGGGTTCTTCTGAAGGAGTCTTTAATGGTTTTTCTCAAGAAGCTAGCGATACTTCAGAAACTCATGAATGGGTAAGGTCTCTAAAAGAATGTAATGGAAAACTTGGCTTATATGGTTTTTCATATCAAGGATTTACTCAATTAACTGGTGAATTAAATTCAAAGCCGCCCGATTGTTTATCTCCAGCAATGACTGGGATGAATATTAAGGATCATTGGTGCTCAGATGGAGGAGCATATTGGTGGCATAACAATATTGCATGGGGACTTCAAATCGCGGCTCTAAAAATGAAAAAAGAAAATAATTTACTTGAGTGGGGAAAGATAAGATTAGCATTAGAAAATAAAAGTTATTTAACGGAAGGAATTGAAATTTTAAAAAAATATGATCCTAATAGCTTTGTTTTGGAATGGCTTAAAAATTTAAATAATACTCGCCCATTTAAAGAATTTAAACCAATTTCAACCTGGATTAAACAACCTATGTTAATTATTGGAGGACTTTGGGATCCACATTTAAAAGGTGCCTTTGATCTTTATAAAAAATCTAAAGAAGCTGGTGGGAGCCCAGAGATTATTATTGGGAATGCAACACATCTAAATTGGTGGGAAGGATCACAAGAATCTTTATTAAATTTTTTTGATAAACATTTAAAGTTAGATGAAGATTTTAATTCTAAGAATTTAAAAGACGAGAAAAAAATATGGAATATTTCATTAAATAAATGGGAAGATTTAGATAACAAATTTAATCCTGAATTTATTTTTGGACTCAAAAGCGATGGTACAGCAAATGTAGAGGTTGAAGATGGAAGTCTGACCATAAATTCAAAAGGATCAGGATGGTTCACAATTGTTCATGACCCATGGAGACCCACTCCATCTGACGGTGGACATTTAGGTCCAAATCCAGGAAAGTTTAATAGAAGCATTATTGATAAACGACTGGATGTAGGTGTTTTTCAAACCAATTCTTTTGAAGAAGATCAATATTTAACAGGAGTCCCCACATTAGAAATCCAAGTAAAAAGTGATCAGCCCAATTTCGATATCTGCCTTGCTTTATCACTTGTTGAAGAAGGTAATGCAAAGGTGAATCAATTTTCAACCGGATTCTTAAGGGTTAAAAACTCCAAAATAAGTGAAGAATACAGTTATCAAATAACAATGCAACCAACAAATATTTGTTTGATTAAAGATAGCAAGCTTCGCTTATCTATATCTGCAGCAGCTTATCCCGCTATTGGAGTTAATCCTGGATTTGGGGAGGGAAATATTGGATCTCCTTCAGCAAATCATAGAGTTATTACTCTAAGTTTTAGCCTTGAAAAAACATTTATGAAAATGAACCCTTTTTTTTATAAATAATTAATTTTTTGGTTAATCATTTGATATTATTAATCGTTAATATCTACCAGTCATGATCGAGACAATTCAAGCAGACTGGATTAAATCAGAAGCTATCAACCTAGAAAATTGTTGCAATGATAATCCATTAAAAATATTAGGTCCTCATTTTTATGAAGAACAATGGGTAATAAGGGTATGGATGCCTGAAGCCGACGAAGTTAAAATAAATTTTAAAAACAATACCTACAAGGCTGAAAGCATAAACCATAAATGGCTTTTTGAAGCTATCCTGCCTGAAAATCCAAATCACAATTACGAAATAAATATTTCACGAGGAGGGATCACACATACACAACATGACCCTTGGTCATATAGAGAAGAGTGGATGGGAGAAGTTGATAGACATCTTTTTGCAGAAGGTAATCATCATCATATTTGGGAAAAAATGGGAGCACATCTCATTGAAGAAAAGAATCAAAAAGGGGTCATGTTTTGCATTTGGGCTCCAAATGCAAAATCAATCTCGATAATTGGAGATATAAATTCTTGGGATGGAAGACACCATCCAATGCAAAAAAGATTAGGGGGAATTTGGGAACTATTCATGCCATCAATGCAAGAGGGCGACACATATAAATACGAAATAAGAACACAACAAGGTCATATTTATGAGAAAGCTGATCCATATGGTTTCCTTCATGAAATCAGACCTCAAAATGGTTCAATAGTTTCAAAGTTGAGAAACTTTAATTGGAATGATAGTTCTTGGATTTCAAACAGAGATTCTTCTAGTCAAATTAACAAGCCAATTTCAGTTTATGAAATGCATTTAGGAAGTTGGCTCCATGAATCAACAGATAATAAATATCTGGAAGACAATGGTGAACCAAGAGACCCAGTGCCTGCCGCTGATTTAAAACCGGGAACGAGATTATTAACTTATCCAGAATTAACCGAGAAACTCATCCCTTATGTAAAAGAGAGAGGATTCACTCATATTGAACTTATGCCAATATCTGAACATCCTTTCGATGGCTCATGGGGTTACCAAGTTACAGGCTGGTATGCACCAACAAGTAGATTTGGTACCCCAAATGAATTCAGAGAGTTTGTTAATAAATGTCATGAAGAGGGCATTGGTGTAATTCTTGATTGGGTGCCTGGTCATTTTCCAAAAGATAAGCATGGTTTAGCGTTTTTTGATGGTTGTCATCTTTATGAACATGGAGATTCGCGCATTGGTGAACATAAAGAATGGGGAACCCTAATATTTAATTACAGCAGAAACGAAGTAAGAAATTTCTTAGTAGCAAACCTCGTTTATTGGTTTGAAGAGTTTCATATTGATGGCATAAGAGTAGATGCTGTAGCTTCAATGCTTTACAGAGATTATCTACGTCCAGATGGAGAATGGATACCCAATGAAAATGGTGGGAATGAAAATATAGAAGCCGTTAAATTTCTTCAACAGGCTAATCATGTACTCTTCCAACATTTCCCAGGTGCACTTTCTATCGCTGAAGAATCAACAACTTGGCCAATGGTAACCAAACCAACTGACATGGGAGGGTTAGGGTTTAACTTGAAATGGAATATGGGATGGATGCACGATATGCTCGATTACTTTGAAATAGATCCTTGGTTTAGGCAATTCCATCAAAATAGCGTAACTTTCTCAATAACATATAACTATACAGAGAACTTTATGCTTGCACTTAGTCATGATGAGGTTGTCCATGGGAAAAGTCATCTTTTGCATAAAATGCCTGGTGATGACTGGAAGAAATATGCAAATACTCGAGCTTTACTAACTTATATGTGGACCCACCCTGGTAAAAAAACTATATTTATGGGAATGGAATTTGGGCAAAGACAAGAATGGAATGTTTGGGATGATTTGCAATGGGAGTTACTAGAGTTTGAGCCTCATAAAGGTATAAGAAACTTGATTGATGACCTAAATGCACTCTATAAAAATGAACCTGCATTATGGAAAAATGACTTTGACCCGTATGGATTCCAATGGATTGATTGTAATGACAAATCTAATTCGGTTATAAGTTTCATGAGAAGAGAAAACGATACCAATGAATGGCTTGTTGTTGTTGCCAACTTTACACCTAATACTCATGGGTCATACAAAGTAGGTGTTCCTGTGAAAGGATTCTATAAAGAAATATTTAATTCAGATGGCTCTAGATACGGTGGAAGTAACAAAGGAAATATGGGGGGCAAAGAAACTATAAATTACAATATTCATGATTATCAAAATGCTCTAGAACTTGCTTTGCCCCCATTAAGCGTGAGTATCTTCAAGCATCAATCAAAAAAATAAGAAGGTTCATATAATTTAGTGCTTCATATAAATGTTCATATAACGCTTTTGCTCTGCTTTGCATTGTAAGATTTTTAAGTTGGATTTTAATTTTTTTTAAAAAATATCAAATTGAAAAATGGGTCAAGATTTACCACTACTACTTTCTGCCGCATTAGGTAAAAAAGTAAATAGGCCTCCAGTATGGATGATGAGGCAAGCAGGAAGATATATGAAAATCTATAGAGATTTAAGAGAGCGTTACCCAAGCTTTAGAGAGAGGTCTGAAAATCCAGAATTATCATATGAGATTTCAATGCAGCCTTTTCATGCTTTCAAACCTGATGGTGTGATCCTTTTTTCAGATATTCTCACACCCCTTCCAGGGATGGGCATAAATTTTGAAATAATAGAAAGTAAAGGTCCAATTATTGAGAACCCAATAAGAACTCTTAACCAGGTTGAAAAGTTACAAGAATTAAATCCAAGTGAGAGTTTAAGTTTTGTTGGACAAGTTCTTTCTTCACTAAAAAGAGATGTAAATAATGAGGCAACTGTTTTAGGTTTTGTTGGCGCCCCTTGGACTCTTGCTGCATATGTAGTTGAAGGAAAAAGCAGTAAAAATTATTCTTTAATAAAATCAATGGCTTTTAATGAACCAGATTTACTTCATAAACTTCTTGATCATTTTGCTAAATCTATTGGTGAATATCTTAAATATCAAATAAAATCTGGAGCGCAAGTAGTACAAATTTTTGATTCATGGGCAGGCCAACTAAGCCCACAAGATTACGATATCTTTGCTGGGCCGTATCAAAGAAAAGTTGTTGAAATTGTAAAAGCGGAATACCCTGAAACACCGATAATTCTTTACATTTCAGGAAGTGCTGGAGTCATAGAAAGAATGGCAAAAACAGGAGTAGATATAATCTCATTAGACTGGACAGTAGATATTGAAGAGGCTTGTAAAAGAATCCCTAGGGGGATAGGAATTCAAGGTAATGTTGACCCCGGCATCTTATTCGGAAACAAAGAATCAATAAAAGAAAGGATAGATAATACTTTCAATAAAATTAAAGACAGGAAATATATTCTTAATTTGGGTCATGGGATTTTACCTGGGACTCCAGAAGAAAATGCTCAAACATTTTTTGAACATGGAAAAAAACTCACTTACTAGTCAAAGTCTTGGGATATAAAAACTTATTAATAACGGGCGCTAATGGATGTGTTGGCCAATATTTAGTTGATTGGTTTTTGAAAAACACAAAATTCAGGCTTTATCTCATGGTAAGAGACAAAAGTAAGTTACCAATTTCTGTTCTAGAAAATAAAAAAGTCAAGTTAATGGTTTGCGATATCAGGGAATCAAATAGGTATAAAAAGGAAATTAGTCAAATTAATTACTTAATACATACTGCTACAGCTTGGGGAGATCCAAAAAGAGCCTATGAAGTAAACATTAAAGCTTTTGAAGAATTACTAGAAATGCTTGATATTGAAAAGTTAGAGAAGATTATTTATTTTTCAACAGCTAGTATTCTTGATACCCAAACAGAATTAATGAGGGAATCATTGATTTATGGAACAGAGTACATTCAAACAAAATATGAATGTTTCCAGAGACTAAAAGAAAGCTCATTTGCAGAAAAAACATTCGCTGTTTTCCCTACCTTGGTTTTTGGAGGGAATCTTGGAAAAAAAAGTAAATATCCCGTAAGTTATTTAACTAGTGGATTGAAAGAAATTGGGAAATGGCTTTGGTTAGCAAGATTTTTAAAACTCGATTCTAAATTTCACTTTATACACGCAAATGATATCGCCCAGATTTGCGGGTTTCTAATTAGAAATCATAAAGAAGAGCAATACAAAGGCTTTAGAAAATTTGTGCTAGGTCAAAAATTCATTTCAATAGATGATGCCATAATTACACTTTTAAAGAAACATAATATGAGGAGATTATTTGCGATACCCCTTACAAAAAAAATTCTAAAAATATTATTAAGAATTCTTCCCATCCAAACTACTGCTTGGGATAGCTTCAGTATCAAAAAATATGACTTTAATCATGTCCCCATCACTAATCCTGAGACTTTCAAACTTAAAAGTTATGCCAAGTCACTGAATGATATTCTAAGGTTATCAAAGTTACCAAGCTGTAATAACAATTAAAATTCTCGCAGTTAGGTTACCAAAGCCTTGTAATATATATAAATAAGCAAATTTTTTATTATGTTACGTTCAATCTTTGCAGGGTTATTTGCAATAGTTTTAACTCTAGGTATAGGTACTTCATCAGTTTCAGCTAAGACTGTTGAAGTTAAACTTGGAACAGATGCTGGAATGCTTGCATTTGAACCAAGTACAGTAACCATTAGTGCTGGCGATACAGTTAAATTCGTTAATAATAAACTTGCCCCTCACAATGCTGTTTTTGATGGACATGAGGAATTAAGTCATGCGGATCTAGCTTTTGCTCCAGGAGAGTCTTGGGAAGAAACATTTGATACTGCTGGAACTTATGATTACTATTGCGAGCCACACAGAGGCGCTGGAATGGTAGGTAAAGTTATTGTTGAATAAATCTCCTAAATAGTAAATACCCTTTTTGACTTAATATTTATTACGGTAATACCCAAATTTTGATTGATGAAAATTGTTCCAAGCGAATTCTCAAATTCTGCTTGGAACAATTTTATTTTCGCCAAAGAAATTGCTTATAAAAATTATCAACAAAATGTAGACTCTGATAATTTATTATTAGCTCTTATAAAAGATGACAATATTACAAAAAAAATTTTAAAAAAAAATAATGTGAATCTAAAAGATCTTGAGAGGGAAATAATTTTTTCATTAAATGCGAAGGCAAAAATGAAAAATAAACAAGATAATTTATATATTGGTGATACTCTTCACAAAATATTATGGAAGGCGAATGACATTAAAAATAATTTAAATGATGTAGTGATATCAACAGAACACTTAGTTTACGGTTTCACTTATGATGATAAATATGGATTTCAAATTTTAAATCAAAAAGGTATTCCAGAATTTTTTGAAATTATAAAGAAAATGAAGTCAGATCCGGCAGTAAAAAATGAATTTAATAGTTCTAATGAGTCTTTGGAAAAATATGGTATTGATCTAACTCAATCTGCACGAGATGGGATTTTAGACCCTGTTATTGGTAGGGATGAAGAGATCAGAAGAACAATTCAAATATTGAGTAGAAGAACAAAAAATAATCCAGTTCTTATTGGAGAACCTGGTGTTGGGAAAACAGCCATTGTAGAAGGGTTAGCTCAAAGAATTATTAATGGCGATGTACCTTCTGCGCTACAAGATAGGAAACTAATTTCATTAGATATGGGTTCACTTTTAGCTGGAGCAAAATATCGTGGAGAATTTGAAGAAAGAATAAAAAATATTCTAAAGAAAGTGAAAGAATCGGACGGTAAGATTATTCTTTTTATTGATGAAATCCATACGGTAGTTGGTGCAGGTGCTAGTGGAGGTTCTTTAGATGCAAGCAACCTATTAAAACCAATGCTTGCGAGAGGAGAACTTAGATGTATTGGTGCTACAACTATTAATGAACATAAACAAAATATAGAAAAAGATCCTGCTTTAGAACGAAGATTTCAAAAGATAAAAGTTGATGCTCCTTCAATAGATGATACTGTATCAATTTTAAGAGGATTGAGAGAAAGATACGAAGTTCATCATAGTGTGAGAATTTCTGATAATGCTTTAGTTGCTGCCGCAACCCTTAGCGAAAGATATATTAATGATAGATTTCTTCCTGACAAAGCAATTGATCTAATCGATGAAGCAGCCTCAAGATTAAATATGGTCATAACTTCCAAACCTGATGAAATTGATGAAATTGATCGAAAAGTTCTACAGTTTGAGATGGAAAAATTATCTTTAAAAAGAGAAACGGATGATTTTTCTATAGAAAGATTAAAAAAAATCAATAATGAACTTATATCCCTTAAAGATAAACAGGCAGAATTAGGCGCTCAATGGAAAAAAGAAAAAGATGAAATTGATGAGATTAGCACCATAAAAGAAGAAATTGAATCTGTTCAATTGCAAATAGATCAAGCCAAAAGGAGTTTTGACCTCAACAAAGCAGCAGAATTAGAATTTGGAACTTTAAATTCTTTGCAAAAAAAATTGAAAGAAAAAAGTCAGTCCCTTGTAAATTCTCAAAAAAATGGAGATACAAGTCTTTTAAGGCAAGAGGTAACTTTTGATGATATTGCAGAAGTTGTCTCAAAGTGGACCTCTATTCCAGTACAGAACTTAAACCAGTCAGAAAAAGATAAACTCTTGAGCCTCGAGTCAATCCTTAAAGAAAAAATTATTGGTCAAGATAGTGCAATTAGGGCAGTTGCAGATTCCATTAAGAGATCAAGGACTGGTCTAAATGATCCAAGCAAGCCATTAGCCAGTTTTCTCTTTTTAGGTCCAACTGGTGTTGGGAAAACAGAGCTAAGTAAAGTAACAGCCAAAATAATATTCGATTCAAATTCTTCGATTACAAGACTCGATATGTCTGAATATATGGAAAAGCATTCAGTAAGCAAAATTATAGGTGCGCCTCCTGGATATTTAGGTTTCGAATCAGGCGGTCAACTAACTGAAGCTGTACGCAAAAATCCTTATTCATTAATACTCCTAGATGAAATAGAGAAAGCTCACAAAGATATTTTAGATATTCTCTTACAGGTTCTTGATGATGGAATCATTACTGATGGTCAAGGTCGTACAATAAATTTCAAAAATTCAATCATTGTTCTCACAAGTAATTTAGGAAGTCAATCAATAAATGATTTATCAGTTAGAAAAGAAGATACAAATGAAATTAAAAAAGTTGTAGATAATGAAATTAAAAAATTTTTCAAGCCTGAGTTTTTAAATCGACTTGATGAAATAGTTATTTTTAATAATTTAGAAATATATGACATAAAAGAAATTGCAAAAATCCAGCTTCAACATTTAGAAAAAAGACTTAACAAAAAAAACTTAAAATTCAAAATTACGGATGAAGCAATTAACCAACTTGTCGAAAATAGTTTCGATCATACCTATGGTGCAAGGCCTTTAAAAAGAATTATTCAAAAACAAATTGAGACAAAAATTTCAAATAATATATTGAATAATCATTACCTTAATAAAGACGAGATTAATATTTATCTGATTAATGGAGAGATAAATGTTGATTAAATATCTAATTAAAGAATCCTATATGACTTTAAAATTAACAACTTTAATCTAAGTTTTGAACCAATCAGGAATTTCCTCATAACTTGCTTTATTCGATTTATTTTCTTTTGATTCTGTTTTCCAACAACATGTTCTGCCCTTATCCTTATCCTGTAAGTATTCATTAGCCCATCTCCAAATTAATTCAGAAGTGAACTCCATTCCCACATTATCCATAATTCTCAGATCTAAAGCATCTAAGTCATGTAATTTTTCCCAGTAATTCAGCAAAGGGTCATCTTTATTTATTAGAAAAGTATGGTCAAATTGCTCCTTTAGTCTATTTTCTAGAGGCTTTAGACTTGAAAAATCGACAACAAAACCATTTAGGTCTAGTTTTTTTGCAATGAACCAAAAGGTGAATGATCTTGAATATCCATGCACAAATCTGCAGTGGCCTTCATGACGCCATTGCCTATGTGAGCAGGGAAAATCCTCGTAACTTTTGCTGCATGAAAATTTCAGAGAATGAATATACATCAATTAACTGTTAGGATAATTTTTAATAAAACACATTGAGTAGGATTTAACATAACGAAAATAATGACTTATTCAACTAATTTTTCGATAGATGATCTACGCTTTGATAATTATGGATTAATCCCTGCAATAGCACAAGATTGGCTTGACGGATCAATTCTTATGCTTGCTTGGATGAACAAAGAATCTTTGACAATGACTCTTGAAACCAAAAACGTTCATTATTGGAGTAGATCAAGATCCGAAATCTGGAGAAAAGGAGCTACAAGTGGAAGTACCCAAATACTTAAGGAGATAAGATTCGACTGCGATAATGATGCACTAATCCTTTTGATAGAACAAAATGGTTCAGGAGCATGCCACACTGGAGAAAAAAGTTGTTTTTTCAACGAAATCAAAATTAATAAAAGTGATAAAAAAGAGAAAAAAACAACTCCCTTCTCAAATATTTGCTCTGAATTATTCAATACAATTAACGAAAGATCAATAAATCCATCAGAAAAAAGTTACACAAATCATTTATTAACAAAAGGTAGTAATACTATTTTAAAAAAAATAGGAGAGGAATCTGCAGAATTTATAATGGCTTGCAAAGATAATGATAAAAATTCAATCTCAAATGAAGCTGCTGATTTAATTTATCATCTGCAAGTAGCCCTTATGCATAAAGGGGTTGAGTGGAGAGATGTACTTGCTGTTCTAGAATCAAGAAGAAAAATTAAATAATTAAAATTTATAATTTTAACTTTTTTACCTAAAAAATTTTAAAAATAATGTAAATAAACTAATTAATAATTATTAATTAATTATTAATTAATTATTACATGTATGGCTTATCACTGGATTGACTATAAGTTAAATATATCAACAATGAGGTAAATCGTGAGTTCATTAAGCGATTTTCTTGGTGAAATAGGTCGTCATCAACTTTTGACTCCCGAAAGAGAACTCACAATGGGCAGAAAAGTCCAAGAAATGGTAGTACTTGTTAATAGATGTCAAGAGGCAGGAGGGAAAGGCCCCGCTTGTGAATACTCCGAAGCTGAGAGAAAAAAGATAAAAATTGGTGAAAAAGCTAAAAACGAAATGATAACAGCCAACCTAAGACTAGTTGTCAACCTCGCCAAGAGATACCAAGGGAAGGGATTAGAATTACTGGACTTAATTCAGGAGGGTACATTAGGTCTTACAAGGGCCGTAGAAAAATATGATCCGTCTAGAGGACATAGATTTTCCACCTATGCTTACTGGTGGATTAGGCAAGGTTTAAATAGAGCATTGTCAACTCAAAGTAGAACGATAAGGATCCCTGTCAACATTAATGAAAAACTTACAAAACTAAGATCAGCAAAATCAAAGCTCATGCAACTTAAAGGTATTCCACCTACTAGTGATGAACTAGCTGAAGAAATGAAAATAACCAAAGAGGAAATTGACGAACTCCTTTCTTGTGAATTGAGAAGTATCACTGTTAGTCTCCAAGGTACTGTTAAATCAAAATCAGATCCTTCCGAGTTAGTTGATATTCTTCCAAGTGATCAAACTCCCCCAATGGAATTAGCCGAATTAGCCGAAAGGACAGCCTCGGCTTGGAAGTTATTAGATAAAGCAAATTTAACTGAGAAAGAAAGAAAAATAGTAAGCTTAAGATTTGGTTTAGACGGTTCAAATGAATGGAGAACTCTAGCTGAAGTTGCAAGACATATGAGTTGTAGCAGGGAATATTGCCGACAAGTTGTCCAACGTGCTTTAAGAAAACTTAGAAAAGCAGGAATACAGAATGGATTAGTTGATAGTATTAGCTAAAAATTCCATTAAATATTTAAATTTCATTTATAAGGATGAAAGAGAATTACAAAACTCAAGAAAAAATCTATGATGCTGAAGTTTTAGAAAGTTCAACATTTGATGAAAATATCATTATCAAGATTCTTATTAAAGCGGGAAGAACAATTGCTAAGCCTGCCTTAGAAGTTTTGGAGATGGCATTAGATCCTTATACTCCTGCACAAGCGAGAGTTTCATTAATGGCTGCTCTAGCATATTTAATTATGCCATTTGATCTTTTCCCTGACTTTATGCCTTTAGTGGGTTTTAGTGATGATTTTGTTGCCCTCACAGCAGTACTCAGTATATGGAGCAAATACATGACTCCTTCAATAAGAGCAAGAGCAGAAAATAAGCTTAATAAGTTATTTCCTTTTTATTGAATGAGTAAATTATCTATACAGGAAGAAAAGGAACTCATCTCGTTCATTAAAGATTGGTTAAAAACGCATGGATTTACCCAAAAAGACTTAGCAAATGAATTAAATATTAAATCTAGTAGAACCTCCGAGATTATTCTCAAAATGAAAGAATTATATAAAAAAGGCGGAATGTTCAATATTGCAAAAAATCTTATAAAGATTGAGCAAAAATGGTTAAAAAATATCAAGAACGATTATCTAGAAACAAAACAAACACCACCTTATAATCAATTAGATATCGACTCATTAGTAAACCAAATAAATCAAGATGCTAGTAAATAAATATTATTTTAAATAATATATTTTTAATTAAAAATGACATAACTTTTTAAAACTAACGTTTAAATGAATATCGTTTCAACTCCTAAATAAGATAAATAATTGAATTATTAAAGCAAAAATAATATGTATTTTTAAGTTAAATTAATTCTTTTAATAAATAGTTAATAATTACTAAATTTTTTTGTAAATCATATTTAAAATGCTTGAATCCAGGGATAAATATCATAATTAATCCATATACCTTTTTCCCAATATATATCCTCCTCAATAAGATCTTTCAACTCGTTTACATCATTAGCATTAAAAATTCCAAACAAATATTTGGTACATTTTGTTGGCCCTAATGTAATTAAAATATTGCTATCTTTTAAGTTTTTAAGTCTCTTAAGATGTTGTTCTCGAAATGGTTCCCTTTTAATAATTGCATCTTCACAGTACCGTCCAAAAACTACAAACTTTTCCATTTTTAAATATAAATAATAGAATGAATAGATACTTAATAATTGCATATATTACACGCAGATTGCTATGTTATTTAATACAACTTTCTTTTAATTAATTATGCTAACTGGTAGCGATCTCCTTGCAAAAGTTAAAGAACTTGGTGATGTTAGCAAATCTGACCTAGTTCGCGCCTGTGGATATGTTTCCACTAAAAAAAACGGAGGTGAACGCTTAAACTTTACCGCATTTTATGAAGCACTTTTAGAAGCAAAAGGGGTTAATCTTGGTGATTCTGGAGTTGCAGGTATTGGAAAAGGTGGAAGAAAACTTAGTTATATTGCTACAGTTCAAGGCAATGGAAATCTTCTGATTGGGAAAGCATATACAGCACTTCTTGATTTAAAAGCGGGTGATGAATTCGAAATTAAGCTAGGAAGAAAACAAATCAGATTATTACCTACAGAAGAATCTTAAAGACAACAACAATAAATTTGTCATAACATTTTTAATAAATATTCTACATATAATTCTTTAAATAATAAATTATCTTTTTATTTATTTTTTTTATCAGCAGCTAAACGCATTTCTTTACAAAACTCACCAACATGATCGACTACATCTTTTTCACTTGAGCTCGAGATTCGTTTTACAAATGCACTACCAATAATTACTCCATCTGCTCCCCACTCACGAACTTTATTAACATGTTCTGGAGTTGATATTCCAAAACCAACAGCAATTGGATTGCTATTTACATTTTTTAATTTAGCGATAAGATTTTCTACTCTATTTTCCATTTTGTTTCTCTCACCAGTGACACCTGTAACACTTACTAAATAAGTAAAGCCTTTTGTATGATTTGATATTTGTTTCATTCTTTCAAAAGGAGTAGTTGGCGCTACCAATAAAATTAAGTCCATAGAATGTTTACTTACTATTTTAGAAAATTTATAAGCTTCCTCCAAAGGGAGGTCAGGAACTATTAGTCCAGAAACTCCAGCATCAGATGCCATCTCACAAAACCTTTCAAAGCCAAAGCATAGTAATGGATTCAAGTAAGAAAAAAGGATGATGGGGATATTTAATTTACCTTTTAAAGACTCTAAAAGAGTAATTACTTTTTTTAAGCTAGTACCTGACTTTAAGGCGCGAGAGGCCGCCACTTGAATAACAGGTCCATCTGCAAGTGGGTCACTATACGGGATACCTAATTCAATAAGGTCAGCTCCATTTTCTTGTAACTTTAATAAGATCTCAGAAGTTATTTCAATATTGGGATCTCCAGCCATTATAAAAGGCATTAAAGCAAATTTTTTTTTATTTTTTAACTCACAAAACATCTCATCTACCTTAGATAAAGATTTATTTTTGGTAATTTGCATTTTGTTATCTTTCATAATTTTTAGATATTTTTCTATGAAAAATTTATGGATTTTTCTCTAAATCTTCCATAAGTTTTTGCTGCTCTTCCTTTGACAGTGAGTTGAATTTGGTTTCTAGTTTATCATTAACAACTTTTTCATACTCTTTTCTATAACGCTTCCTTTGTTCCATAAAAGTCATTTTTCCATTTACAACTCTATAAACATAAGATGTTACCCAAGTAATAACAATCAAAATCAAGATACAACTTGATAGAGTAGTGGCTGTTAAATTATCGATACCAATTTGCGGTGCAAATTTATAACTAATCAATCCTATTAATGAAATAAATAAACCTATTTGTATAACTTTTCCTTTAGTCAATTATTTACCCTTTACCACTTCCTTTTAGTCTGAGATTTAAAAATGGAGAGAATAAAATTAAACCTGGAAAGAAAAGAAATACAAGGCCATAAATTCCTAATCTTTCAAATTTTCCCATAATATTCCATCTATTATTCATCCAGTAAAATAGTAACAATGGGATAAACAATAAATAGGTAGAAATAATTCCGATATAAGCAATTAAAGTAGCGAATGAATTATTGAAAAAACTTTCCATTTTAATTTATGGTTGCTTAGTTAAAACATAACAACTATTGGAAGTTATCGTCAGAACTAAAAATAAATAATTAAATAGTGGGAGTGGGGGGACTTGAACCCCCACGAGCTAAATCGCTCGACGGATTTTAAGTCCGGCGCGTCTACCAATTCCGCCACACTCCCAAAAGGAATTTGCGCTTTCTAATCGTAGCTGAAAGTAACCCATTTAACCAAGAAAAATTGGAATATTTACACTTTTAATTGTCAGATTAAATCTAATTTTTTAATTTACTATTCCTTCTACTTGCCATTGTAAAGTTTCACCTGCATGAAATGGTTTTATTTGACCGACAATATTTTTTTCTTCAACAATATCAATATATTCTTTAATTTTGTTAGGTCTAGAAACTAATTTTAATTTTTCTTTATTAGGTGGGACATTATAAAAATTAGGGCCATTCAAACTTGCAAACTTTTCAAAATTGTCTAGAGCATCCTCCTCTTCGAAAACTGTTAAGTAGCTTTCTATTGCTACTGGCGAATTAAAAATGCCTGCACATCCACAAAAAGCCTTCCACTTCCTAAGGTGTGGAGCAGAGTCAGTGCCCAAGAAAAAACATTTTTTCCCACTTGTTGCCGCTCTCCTTAAAGCGAGTCTATTATTTTCCCTTTTAGCAACTGGTAAGCAGTAAAAATCACTATTTAAGCCTCCAAAAAACATTGCATTTCTATTTATATGCAAATGATGCGGAGTAATAGTAGCCCCAATATTATTATCTTGCACAAAATCCACTGCGTAAGAGGTGGTTATATGTTCTAGAACTATTTTTAATTTTGGAAATCTTTTGGTTATTTGAGAAAGTTCTTTATCTATAAAAACTTCTTCTCTATCGAATACATCTACTTCAGAATCAGTCACTTCCCCATGAATTAAAAGAGGCATTCCAGATTCTTGCATTAATTCAAAGATCTTGTACAGATTTTCTATTTTCCTAACTCCATGACTGGAATTTGTTGTGGAATTAGCAGGATATAATTTTGCTGCAAAAAAAACATTATTTTTAAAACCATTAATTAGTTCCCCTTTATCAGTGTCATCTGTAAGATAAATTGTCATTAATGGTTCAAACTTAGAACTTTCTGGTAGCGCTTCAACAATAGATTTCCTATAAGAAATAGCGCTATTGATTGATGTTATAGGACTTTTAGTATTTGGCATAACAATGGCTCTTCCAAAATATTCCGAAGTAAACCGAATGATATTTTTTAATACAAGACCTTCTCTTAAATGTAAATGCCAATCATCAGGTTTTATTATGTTTAAAGTCTTCAAAATTTTTTCTATTTAATCAATTTTAACAGCAAATTAAAATTGACAATAAATTATAGATATTCGAGGATAGTTATTAACCAATTTTGAAAATTTTTATTATCTTAATTAAATCCTAAATATGAGTGATTTTTTATTTCCAATAATAGAAATTTTTTTAGGCGTAGTTCTACTTTTTGCTGGAGGAGAGTTCTTTATTCAAGGAGCCATATTTTTATCTTTAATTTTAGGAATACCTCAAATAGTAATAGGTTTAACAATTGTTTCTCTTGGAACAAGCTCTCCTGAGTTGTTGGTAAGTTTGAGTTCAATTTTAAAAGGCAGTGATTCGCTTGCGGCAAGCAATGTAATTGGAAGCAATATTTTTAATGTTCTCGTTGTTTTGGGCATAAGCTCATTAATAACACCTCTTAAAGTAAAAAGCAGAATAGTCAGAAGGGATGTACCTCTTTTAATTGCAATTTCTTGTGCAGTTTGGGCTATATCATCAACAGGCTTATTAACATTTCAAGCAGGGGTATTTCTAATATTTTGTTTAATCTTAAATACAATATGGGAAATCAATACCATCAATGAAAAAGGAGAGGAGACAAAAGATGCTGAACCAGAGATAGAAGAATTAGAAGATAAATATAAAGGAAAAATGAATATTTTACTAAAGTTAATATTGGGAATATTTCTTTTAAGCTTTGGTTCAAATATTTTAGTAAATGGTTCTCAAACTCTCGCTACTCTTTTGGGTGTAAATGAAATTGTTATTGGTTTAACTATCGTCGCAACTGGGACATCTTTACCAGAATTAGTAACTTCAATAATTGCAGCATTTAAAGGCAAAACAGATCTTGCGATTGGGAATGTAATAGGAAGTAATTTACTCAATCAACTTTTAATCCTTGGAAGTTGCAGTATTTTTTCAGGATTTAAAGGTTTAGTAATTGAACAGAGTCTAATAAAAGTTGACTTACCTTTTATGGTTTTAACTAGCTTTGCATGCTTACCAATTTTCTGGAGCAAAGGGAAAATCACAAGATTTGAAGGATTTATTTTGCTTAATCTTTATATTTTCTACATTCTCGATAAAATACTTTTCCTGAATGAATTTAACTTCCTTTATGAATTAAGGATAGGTTTATTTATTTACTTTGCATTACTTATTGTATTTCTGATTGTCCAAGAAAAATACAAATTTTCTAATTCATAATTTTATCCATACATAGTCACAAATTCTTCTGAGATAGTTGGGTGCAAAGCCATAGTAATATCAAATTCTTTTTTTGTTATCCCTGCATTTAATGAAATTGATACCATTTGAATAATCTCAGACGATGTTTCTCCAAACATATGACATCCTAGGACTTTGTCAGTTAGCTTATGAACTACAATCTTCAACATACATTTTGATTTATTCTTTTTAAAGGTATTAGACATAGGGGTAAATTTGCATTTAAAAATTTTTATATTTTTTTCAGAGTAAATCTCATTAGCTCTTTTCTCACTTAAGCCAACTGTTGAAATTTCTGGAATAGTAAAAACGGCCTTAGGGATATATTCATAATTTACTTTTCTTTTTTGGTCATTAAAAAAATTATCCGAAAAAACTCTCCCTTGTTCTATTGCTACCGGAGTTAAGTTTGGTTTATTTATGATATCGCCAACTGCAAAAATATTTGCGTTGCTTGTTTGATTAAGTGCATCGACATCTAAATATTGGCCATCCATCTTTAAATTTAAAAAATCCAAATTTAAAGGCAAAAGATTTGGTTCTCTTCCTGTAGCAATAAGAATATTATTAGTTAGGAGTTTATCTCCCGAGTCTAGGGTAGATTCCAGATTTCCATTTATTTTTTTGATAGAATTTAATTGAGTATTGGGGATTATATTGATTTCAGTAAAAGTAGGTGATTCCTCTAGGCATGAAGAAAGATCCTCATCAAAACCATTGAGTAAATGTTGACCTCTAATTAATTGAGTTACTTCAGTACCTAAATTTCTGAAAATAGAAGCAAATTCACAAGCAATATATCCACCTCCTACTATTAATATTGATTTAGGAAACTTTTCTAATTCAAAAATATCATCACTAGTCCATGCTAAATCTACCCCAGGAATATTCAATTTCTTTGGTTTACCTCCAACTGAAATAAGAATTTTTTTTGAACTTATTTTGTTTTTAATTTTCTTTGTATTTGAACAAATAATTTCTAATTCATTTTGAGTAATAAATCTTCCTAAGCCTTCAAAAATAGTTATATTCAACTTTTTTAAAGAATTTCTATGTAAATTACTTAACCTAGAGACCTCCTCTCTGACATTCTTCAACAAAATATTTGATTCAAAATTAATACCTTCATTTTTTAATCCATATCCTTCAGAAGAATCCATATTTTTTTTACTTTTAGCTGCATAAACCATCAATTTCTTGGGCACACATCCCCTTATCACACAAGTTCCTCCTATTTGATTTGCTTCTATGATTGCGACTTTTGCTCCATAACTAGCAGCACGTTTAGCCGCCGCGAGTCCTCCAGATCCAGCGCCAACAACAATTAAATCAAATTCAAATTCCAAGACTTTTTAAATCAATTATTATAACGTTAGTTTATAGCTTTAATTCAAATAATGAATGGAATTATGACATGGGATGATTTAAATAAATTTGAAGTTGAAGATCTTGATAGAGTCCATGGTATAAATAATTCCTACTCAAATTTAAGATTATTTGGACATAGTGAAAATGATGTATTAGTTACCCTCTATAGGGATAGGCATTCTTGGTGTCCTTACTGTCAGAAGATATGGTTATGGCTTGAATTTAAGAAAATTCCATACAGAGTCAAGAAAATAAATATGTTTTGCTACGGCCAGAAAGAAAGTTGGTTCCTTGAAAAAGTCAGATCGGGGAAATTACCTGCAATTGAATTTAAAGGGCAAGTTATAACTGAAAGCGACGATATCGTAGCTTTTTTAGAAAATAAATTTGGAGCACTTGGATCTTTTATTACATCTAGTCACCTTATCAAAATTCGAGAGTTAGAAAGAGAAATTTTCAGATCTTGGTGTAATTGGCTCTGCCGAGAAAGCTTTAATTTTATAGATAACTCTTTTAGAAAAAAAAGATTTAAAGAATCCATTTCAAAACTCGATGAAATCTTAAGTAGCTCAAAATCAGGGTTTGTTGATCCATCAGTTTCTAACACGGGTGATATAGAGCCTGGTGTTGGAGATATAATTTTCATTCCCTATATGGAGAGAATGAATGCATCACTTATATATTATAAAGGGTTTAATTTAAGATCTAATTATCGTCATGTAGATAACTGGCTTACCCTTTTTGAGGGGACAAGCGCTTATAGAGGCACACAAGGAGATTTTCATACTCATTCTCATGATTTACCCCCACAAATGGGAGGATGCTATAAAGAAAGCAATGAACAACAGATTTCTTTCTCAAAGCTAATAGATACTGGGGAGGGTTTAGGAAATTATGAATTAAACCAAAATTATGAGTCAAAATATTATGCAACAATTGCTCTTAAAAGAGTTATAAAGCATAAAGACAATTTACTAAAGGTAAACCCATACAATAAAGAATCCTTTGACGAATCATTGAGATCAGCTTTGAGCTATATGATCACAGGTGAAGTATTAATCCCAAAAAAACTTTCAGGAATTTCTTTAAGATACTTAAAAAATAGAATCTCAGTTCCAAGAGATATGCCAATCATTTCAGCGAGGTTACTAAGGCAATCATTAAATAGAATTGAATCGCTCAGTGATATCAATGAAATAGATAAGTTACCTTTAAAGCATAGATTTGATCAAAATCCTATAAATTTCATTTCTTGTTAATAGTAAAACTATAAACTTTTTCTTGAATCTATTTGAAGTAAATCTCTTATTTTTTGAACTTGACTTGCAATATTTGGATCAATAGATAATTTTTTTTCAACTTGTTCAATAGCATACATAACTGTTGTATGGTCCTTACCCCCAAACTCATCTCCAATTCTTGGTAGGCTTAGATCCGTCCCGTGCCTCATAAGATACATACCTATTTGTCTAGCTTGACTTACTGGTTTTCTCCTACTTGAACTGATCAATTCATCAGTAGAAACTTTAAAGAATTCTGAAACTTTATTAATAACTTGTTTTGGAGTAACAACGACTCCAACACTATTCGGATCAAGCATTGGAGCAATTGATTGGACTGTCATTGGCAAGCCTGTTATTGATGCAAATGCAACAGCTCTGGTAAATGCTCCTTCCAATTCTCGAATATTCGAAGTGAATCTTCCTGCTATAAATTGAATTAAATCTCTTGGAAGACTCATCCTCTCTTGTTCTGCTTTTTTCTGAAGGATGGCTGTCCTCGTCTCAAGATCAGGTGGTTGAATATCTGCCGTCATGCCCATTGAGAACCTAGAAATTAATCTCTCTTGAATTCCCGACAATTGATTTGGTGGCCTATCACTTGCAATAACTATTTGACTTCCTGACTCGTGAAGAGCATTAAAAGTATGAAAAAATTCTTCCTGTGTATACTCTTTGCCTTCTAAGAACTGTATATCGTCTATTAAAATCAAATCTACATTTCTATATTTATCTCGAATAGCTGTCATTCCATCTCTTCGAATACCACTAATAACATCATTAGTAAAAGTCTCTGTAGACACATATTTAACTTTTGCTTCTGGATCTATTTCTACTCGATAATGGCCTATTGCTTGCATTAAATGAGTTTTACCGAGACCTACTCCACCACAAATAAATAATGGATTAAATTCTCTCCCTGGTGATTCGGCAACTGCTAAAGCCGCAGCATGAGCCAACCTACTATTTGGACCTACAACAAATCTTTTAAAGACGTAGCGTAAATTTAGACCGTTGGGATTTTTGGATCGATTTTTTGAAGAAATCTCTTGACTATTATTAGGAAATAATTTTGTTTTATGATTCACAATCTGTTCATCTAGGTTCTCTTTATTTGTTGAATCGCTGCTTATATTTGTTTCAGATTTAAAAACAACTTTTACATCATGGCCGCATATTTCTTTTGCAGCCTTTTCGATAGTTTGACAATAATTCTTTCTTAACCAATCACTGGAAAATGTATTTGGAGCAATTAAAGTTAATAAGCCATTCTCAAAACAATTAAATTTAGCAGGCCTTATCCATGTCTCAAATGAAGGCTTACTTAAAGTTTTTTGAAGTGATTGTTGAACTTCCGCCCAAATAGGATTAATTGCTTGCAAAATTTTATTCTCTAGATTATTAATCTAGTTGGAATTTAATAATTGGCCATTAGGAAATCACAAGATCACGACAAATTTAAAATTACTTAACAAACCACTATACAAATTTATAAGAAAAATTTTATTTTTTATAGGCATATAATTATTTTAAATCGCAATAAATTTTTGGATAAAGCATTACTTATTATCATGGCAAAATGGCATGCTTTTGGAAGATGCAAAACAAGATTATCTAAAGATATAGGTAAAAGTAATTCTGCAAAGGTTCAAAGTGTAATGACCAAACACACTATTTCAGTCGCAAAATTTCTCCAAGATAATAAACTAATTGATATTTCTATTGCTATATCTGGTTTGGGGGTAGGTAACTGTAAAAGATGGACTAGAGAATTAGGCATCAAAAAATTTAATTTACAGGGGAAAGGCTGCTTGGGAGAAAAAATGAAGAGGCAAATAATTATCAACAAAAAATTTTGTGCAAGAAATAAGATCAAAAATATTATTTTTATTGGTACTGACCTTCCAGATTTATGCCATCAAGATTTATTGAATACTCTAAAAGAGCTTCAACAAAATGATCTTATTTTAGGACCATCTAATGATGGGGGATATTGGCTTATTGGTTTATCAGAAAAAATATTGTCATCACATATATATTTACCTTTTATCAACATAAAGTGGGGGACAGAAAATGTTCTTCAAAATACAATTAATAATTTTGCTACAACAAAATTAAAATATAAGTTTTTAGGTAAAAAAATTGATATAGATACAATTATTGATATTGAAAATAGAAAGTAATCGACTTGTCAAAAATCTCAATTATTATTCCAACTATTAATGAAGCTAATAATTTGCCATTATTGCTCTCAGACTTGTCAAGTATTCAGAAAGAGTGCGAAATCATAATTGTTGATTGTGGAAGTGAAGATAAAACTATTGATATAGCAAATATTTATGGGGCAAAAGTATTTATATCCAAAGAAAGGAATCGAGGACTCCAATTAGATATTGGAGCTAAAAATTCAAAAGGAGAGTGGCTCATATTTTTACATGCAGACACAAGATTAACTTATGATTTGTTTAAAAAAATTAACTCATTTTTAAAGGGAAACAAGAATATTATTTACTATTTTGAATTCAAAATTAATCACAAAAAGGTAATTTATAGAGTCCTCGAAATTCTCGTAAATATTAGAAGTAAATTTTTTAAACAACCGTATGGTGATCAAGGTTTAATAATTCATAGAACAATCTATTTTAAGAATAATGGATTTAGAAATATACCTTTGATGGAAGATGTAGATTTTTTAATGAGATTAAACCAAAAAAAAGATTTAAAACAATTAAATTTTCCTATTTTTATAAGTTCAAGGAAATGGGAAAGAACTAATATTTTTCTCCAAGCAATTAATAACTGGCACTTTAGAAGAAGATGGTTAAAAGGCGAATCGTTAAAATCTATATATTCTGACTACTACAAAAAATAATTAATTTGCATACCAAAAAGCACATTTCGACCCTCTAGGTTCTAAAATCCAACCTTGTCTTTTGTAAAACGAAACCACTTCAGCATCAGCAAAAAGGGTTACTTTATAAATGCCAATATTTTTCAATTCTTTTAGGACATATCTCATTATCTCTTTCCCCAATCCAAGTCCTTGATAGACAGGGTTAATAGCCACATCCCAAACTGTTGCTTCTAGAATTCCATCGCCAGTGCATCTTGCAAATCCAACAAGTCTGGGAAATTTATCATCATGACGCCATAAACCAACCACCAAAATACTGAAATCTAAAGCTCTTTTTACCCTCCTTATAGGTCTTCTGCTCCAACCAACAGTTTGCAAAAGTTGATCTAGTTCTATTAGATCTAAATCTTTATTTTTACTACATACAAATATTTCTTCTTTAGTTGTTTGAGTGAACTCATAAGAATTTAAACCATAGAGATCTATCAGCTCATCCTTTGATATACTGTTTGATTTTTTTATTAACGATCCTTGGTTTCTAAAAATCATTAAAAATTCACGAATCCCTTTTGTTGAAGCTCAGAGAGCTGAAAATATAAACCCTTTTTAAGTCTTAATTCACTATGTGTTCCCTCCTCAACTAATGATCCCCCTTTCAAGACTAAAATCTTATCAGAACTTTCAATAGTTGCTAATCTATGAGCTATTACTAATGCTGTTCTTTTTGACAGAATTCTCTCAAGATCTTTCTGCAAAGTAGCTTCTGTTGAAGGATCCATAAACGCTGTTGCTTCGTCCATTATTAAAACAACAGGATTTCTAATCGCTACTCGAGCTACGGAAAGAAGTTGTCTCTCTCCAGAAGAGAGATTTCCGCCTCTTTCTCTTAGTGAGGTGTTCAAACCGTCTGGTAATTTTTTTAACAAATTATCTAACCCTAATTCGTAACAAAGATTTTCTAATTCAAGATTGTCTAGATTCGAATTCAGTTTTAAATTATCTGCGACATTTCCACTAAAGATAAAGGTATCTTGTAAAACTACTCCCAACATATTTCTAAGAGTTGCAATAGGAATATCTTTGATATCTATATCATCGATTAAAATTTGACCCGATTGAGGTTCATACAATCTACACAATAGTCTTATTATCGTTGTCTTACCTGAACCAGTTGGACCTACAAAAGCCACATGCTCTCCTGGATTAATCTTGAAAGATAAATTCTTTATAATATGTTCCCCTTCGTTGTAGAAAAAATTAACATTTTTGAACTCAATTTTGCCCTTAAATTTTTTATTTACATTTTTAGCATTTTCTAAAAAATGTTTTGCGGAAGTAGAGTCCTTAATCTGTATTTCTTCATCCAATAATTCGTTTATTCTTTCTACAGCTGTTAAACCTCCTTGTATTTGAGTAAATCTTTCTGCAAGCTGCCTTAAAGGTTCAAAAAGTCTTTGAGAATATAAAATAAAAGTTGTTAATGTTCCTAAACCAATATTTCCAGAAGTAACAAGATATCCTCCAACTGCCAAAACCAAGGAAACTGCAGCAAGAGAAATCCATTCTATAAACGCTGAAATACTACTGTCATAAAATATTGTTCCATTAACTGCTTTCTTATAAGCAACTCCAGTTTTAGAAAATTTCTTGCTATTGAAAGCCTCTCTTCTGAACATCTGAACGACTTCTAAACCTTGAAGATTCTCTTGAAAATCAGAGTTTAGTTGAGACAATTCTTCCCTTACTTGATAATTGGCTCTTCTGTAACGTTTTTGAAGCCAGATAATAAAATATGAAACTGGGATTTGAGTCAAAAGTAATAAAATGGCAAGCCCCCGATCAATTGACAGCATTGTCAAAGAAATTACTATCAGACTAACGAAGTCAGCAATGACTCCTACTGCCCCACTACCAAAAACCTCGGCTAAAGCATCAACATCATTTGTTAATCTTGTTAATAATTTCCCCACAGGCATTTTATCGTGATACTTAAGAGATAAAGATATTGAATGATCAAAAAGTTCTCTTCTTATTCTTGCTGTCAAACGTTGACCCACTGCTTGGATATTGTAGGTTTGGTATCCCTGCAGAACTAATCTGAATAAAACAGTTATAAATAAAGTTACGATAATGGCATTTATCGACTGCCCAAAGAAAGTTTTGCTTAGCCAAACATCTGTAGTTTCGTTCTTTAGAATAGTAATTGCTTGACCAACTAATAATGGTTGAATAGCTCCAGAGAAAGAAACAGGTAACAAAACTATCAAGATTAGGTAGATTGTTTTTTTATCTTTAGTTAAATATTTACCTAACTTTTTAATCCTTCTAAAATCTTTAAAAAACATTTAGCTAAACTTCTATAAAGCATTAGTTGATTCTATTGATAAAATTGTATCTCTGAGATGATTATCATCTAACCTCATAGATAAAGGATTTCCAATTAGTCTTGCAGTCGAGTAATAAAGATCATCTATTTTAATTAAACCATTCTCTTTTAGAGTCGTTCCGGTTGCCACCAAATCGACTATTGCCTCTGCCATACCTGTAATAGGACCAAGCTCGACTGATCCCGTCAAATGTACTATTTCTACAGGAATATTTAATTCTTCAAAATAAGATCTTGCTGTTTTTATAAATTTACTTGCTACTTTACAATTCGCTGGAAGATCGGTTGGTTTTAAATAATTGCTATTTTTCTTAACCGCCAACGACATATGACAACCCCCAAATCCTAAATCTAATAATTTTGCGACTTTTAATTCAGATTCTCGTAAAACGTCATACCCAACAATACCCAAATCAGCCTGACCATAACTTACATAAACAGGCACATCTCCATTTCTTACTAATAGAGCTTTTGCCCGTTTGCAATTTGATTCAAAGGTTAATGATCTATTATTTTCTTCCAACGCATTAGAGAAATCTAACCCAGCTTTTTTAAAAGTTGAAATTGAATCTTTTAACAGAGCTCCTTTTGGTAAAGCTATAGTAATCATAGATCAATTTCTTCCAAGGATTCTTCATTCTAATTTAACAATGGAATTTAATAAAGCTCGGAATATAATCGGACTTAGAGTTTTAAGTGATAACGTCATATGGTTGTTGGTAAAAGATAAATCCGTTGTAGTTATAGATCCATCTGTACACGAACCAGTTATTAGATATATAAATGAAAACAATTTTCACTTAGAAGCTATTTTGCAAACTCATCATCATTCAGACCATATTGGAGGGACGAAGTCTCTTATTGAAAAATGGCCAAATGTAAAGGTGATTGCTTCCTCTAAAGAAAAAAAGCGAATCCCTTTTCAAAATGTATCTGTTGAAGATGGAGAAACTTTAAACATTTTAGGGGAAGAAGTAAAAATAATTGAAGTATTAGGTCATACAAACTCACATATTGCCTTCTTTTTGAATGGGGAAGATCCTGTTCTTTTTATTGGTGACACATTATTTTCTGGAGGCTGTGGAAGAATTTTTGAGGGAACTTATCAACAAATGTATTCTTCACTAGAAAGAATCAAATCCTTACCAAAAAATACTCTGATATATTGTGCACATGAATATACAAAGGGAAATATATTGTGGGCATTGAATCTCAAGCCAAAAGATCAAGATATAAAAAATAAACTTTCGGAAGTTGAAAAAAAACTTTCACTTAATGAATTGACAATTCCATTTTTACTTGATGAAGAGATGAAAATAAACCTTTTCTTAAGAGCAAAAAATTTAGAAGAATTTACTTTTTTAAGAGCAAATAAAGATTTATGGGCTTAAATAGATAGGTATCTTCTTAAACAAATGTCCCCCAAACAAGTAATTAAAACATCAAATGCTCCAGATCCAGTAGGACCTTATAATCAAGCAATAAAAGCTGGGGATTTTATCTATTGTTCTGGTCAAATTGCTATAGACCCAGCTTTAAATGAAATAACATGTTTAGGTGATATAGAGAAGGAAACTATTCAAGTTTTAAAAAATCTTGCAGAAGTTCTTAAAGCTGGTGGAGCCAAAATAGAGGATGTAATAAAAACAACTATTTACTTAACGGACTTAAGTAATTTTCAAATTGTCAATAAAATATATAGTGATTTTTTTAATGTTGAAAATCCTCCAGCACGGGCCTGTGTGGAAGTTTCATCTCTACCAAAAGGAGTTTTAGTTGAAATAGATTGCGTCGCATTTCTAGATTAATTTCTAATTATTGAGAAATTTGAAATATGAACCAATTGTGCACCATAGTTGTATAGATTATTAGTTGATAAATCATCTTTGATCTATGTCAGCAGCAAAGCTTAATATAGATGAACTAGAAGCAGGTTATCCTTTATTTTGCAAAGCTCTTAGACTATTAATCTTAAAAGGAAACTCAGTTAAAGATATAGAAAAGACAGTGTGTTGGGGTCATCTCGAGACTTTAAATAGATGTCTACCTGGTAGATATAAAGCCCCAACATATTTAATGGCTTTAATCAAAAGAGATATTGCAAAGCCTAATAATTATTAAAGAAGACTAATACTCTAAATAAAATTTATCAATATCCATTGAGAAGTCTTTTTCCTTTTCTGATATTTCTTTATTATCTAAAAATATTGTAAGACTTACAAAATTCTTACCGAAGCTGATATTTGGATAGATATCCCTTTCTTTGCATAATTTCTCAATTTCCCCCATGAATTTGCTAATTTTTGAGTATTGATCAAATTCAAATCTTTTTTCAATCCTCAAAGGTGATTCTCTTTCATTCCACATTAAATTCTTTATTCAAGACTAGTTACACTATACATTCAACAAAGTTTCTCAATAAATTTTTAAAGATAAAATTTTTAGTCACTCTCCCAATAATCAATAATCCCGCCAATTGTTAAATCGGTTTGAACTTCTGGATTAGGGCATGCAAATCTAGCAGCAGAGCCACTAGCAGTAAAAACCCAGTTACCTTCTCTAGCTCCAACAGGATCAACAGCAACTAATTTCTTTCCTTTATTATTTTCTAAAATTCGTAAATTCATATGGCCTAAGCCAGCGACTCTTTGAGTGCATACCATCCTTCCTAATACCTTCATAATTTCCATAATTTATATCCTCCTTTTTATGACTTATCAGGATCCCAATGATCAATAATTCCAACAATCGTTAAATCGCTTGGATAAGATTTACTTCCCGCAGCTTCTCTAGCAGCAGAGCTTCCAACACAAATAACCCAATCTCCTGGCTTACAGCCAACAGCATCAACTGCAACTTTATTAGAAGAACCATCTAATACAACCTGCAGATGTTTATGTTCAAAACCAGGAATCCTATTGGTAGAAACAAGTGGTTTAACAACCTTGCAAATTAACATAATTAGTGAGCCTCCTCTGTTTTTTTATCTAAAGACATTCCAATAATTTGGGCGGAATGAATTTTGTCCCTATCTCTAATAGTAGAGCAAGTATGTAACAAACCTTGATCAACTAAATTTTTATATCTAATTGATATCGCATTATTAACTCTTTCACAATCATTTATTGCCCTCTCTTTTGCGCCAGGTACTTTTCCTGAGTAATCAAATCTTATTACTACCGGAATAGGTAGATCTTGAGAAACATTTAATCCAGTAAAAATCTTTACTCCAACATCTAAATCCGGAGCCCCCTCTTCGACTGTATCTAAATGAGCAAAATAAGTTAAATTTCTGAGATGTACTTCTTTGAAACCTATACCTACTCCAATAAACCTCTCTGCATGTCCAATATCTTCATATGAACCATTATGAAAACTCTTAACATAATCAATTTGAGAAATATTATTGACAATTAATTTATATGTAAATTTTTCCAGTCCACTGAGTTTATCTTTTGAAGATTGCTTAGAAATTGTCTGGCAAATTTCTTTTTCCGCATCCTCTTTCGAAAAATTTATTGTTGAATTATAAATTTCTAATGTAGAAATAGTTTTTTCTAATTCTATACCGCCATCACTATTAGATAAATGTATTTTTAATGAATCAGTGTCTGTATCAAGTCCAATTAACATCAAATCCACAGAAGCTCCGCAGCAAAAGCTATTCTCTACAGCCTCTTTGAAAGCATATAATTTATTTCTACCTTCAGCTGCTGCTAACTCGTCATTACTGCCATGAGCTGCGCATCCCTGATGTAAAGGATCTACTGAACTAAAATGATAAGTTACAACTTTTAAGTACCTGGTATCTTTATGAGCTTCATTAGGAACATTCTCTCTATATCTTTTATGTTCAGTTTTTACCCATCGATTAACAGTATTTTCAATATCAAACAGCGCTCCAGCATGGGATCTTCTCCTTACTGAACTAAAAGGTATTCTCATTACATAAGCAACTGAATGAGCTAACCTTCCATCTGAACAAGGAGTTATATCAAGTAAATGTATTCCACTATCTAAGAGAAATTTATCAAAATCTTCCGCATCCCTACTTCCAGCAGCACCTTCAAGTGGATCATTGTTAAAAAAATTGTCGCTAAGTTTCTCATGCTGTTTGAAAGCACACCATGCATATAAAGCTCTCATATCAAGAGGTTTAACCCAAGATTTATCTAATACATGGAGAGGTAAATCTATTCCCAAATTTTTTCTTGATATTTTCTGAGCCTTATTTATAAAATCTTCGTGATGTTGAATTCGAGCAATTTCCTTGAGAGTTGGAACAATTTCGTCAAAATCACTTTTTATTTTGCTTTCATATCTAAATAGATTTTCATTTTGAATATTATTGGTTAATTTATGAGACTTTCCAGAATTTCGGAAATTATTAGATTCTTTAGTTTGTATATGTATATTTTCAGTAAAGGTTTTCATTGGAGCGGTTGGTCCCAATGTGAAATTCTTGGCTTTAGCCAGTCCTCTTAAAGGCATTATTTACTTAACCTCTTGCACCGCCTGAAAAGGTAACAAGTTGTCCTTCACGAGTATTTCCACTAGATCCAGTTATCAAGAAATCTGGTTTTTCTGTTTCCTCATTCCTTTTAACTTCCATAGGGGGCATTGCGCTCATGAATCCTGCTCTTGATGGATTTCGCTTTCTAGAAGAAGCTCCCTCTGTACCTGTTACCTTATCACCGCGATCCCAATCATCACCAGTTACGTTTCCTACTGATTGTCCTTCTCCAGTAATCCTTGATGCGACTCTTTTTTCTGGTGTCTTTGCAGCACGGTCTACCTCTTCAATTTCCATTTTTTGTTTATAAGTAATATTTTTATTCGGTTCAAATCTAAATTTTTCAGTGCCAGTGACCTTATCAACTGCCATATCAAAAGGTCCTGTTACCTTTGAACCATTTTCATATTCATTACCCGTAACACCTTGAGTATTTTTTTCAGAATATTTATCTCTTGATGGTGATTTAACAGAGAATTCCTTCCAAGAGTTACCTGCCGACTTTTCCGGATTCGCATAAGCCGCATCATGTGCAGGATTATCACAAGCTTGTGAGAGCTGATCTCCACCAACATAGGGAGTCCCTGTTAGATTTTTACAAGCACCTTTCTTAGCACCTGTCATTACTCCGCCAATTCCTGGTTGCTGTCCTGTAAGTCTGGCATTTGAATTATTTCCAGAATTAACTGTTGCTCGGGATTTCATATCTTCTGAAATCTCAGTACTACAATTTTCATTAATCTGATCTAAGCCTGCGTATGGTGTTCCTGTTAACACTTTGCATGAACCTGGTTCATCTCCAGTTACTATTTCTGATCTTCCTGTCATAGTGCCGCTTATTAAATTTGACTTTGAAGAAAGGCTTAAACCTACTTTTCTAGCTTCTGGTTTTGGTTTTGAACCGCAAAACTTCTCATATTGTTGAGATCCTATGTACTCATCGCCAGTTACATTCTTACAACTACCATGTTCATTACCTGTCATATGGTCTGATCTTCCAACCCCTGTACCAGTTACATTATTCCCATTAAGAGTGTTGTAACTGCCTACTTTTTCAAATGCCTTACCTTTTGGATTTGGCTCAGAGCCAAGATATTGATCTCCAGTTAATTGATGTCCAGAACCTGATTCATCTCCAGTAACTAGGGTGGATCTACCAGGTAGTGATCCAGATACTTTTAATCCATCGGTTGTAGTGCTGTGTTTAACCTTTGAAGGATTTCTTGGGACATCACCACAATACTTCTGCGATTGATTAGAAGATACATATTCAGTACCTGTAAGGTTTTTACAAGTTCCTGGCTCATCGCCTGTGACCCTATCAGATCTACCAACTTCATTTCCAGTTACTTTATTACCTGATGTTGTAGAGGTAACAGTAGATCTAAGTGGCTGTTTATAACTTGGTCTATCTTGACAAAATTGATCAGTAACTTCTGCTCCCATATATTGGGTACCAGTTACAGTTCTGCACGTACTTGCTTCATTACCTGTAGTTTTTACAGATCTATTAGCTTGAGTTCCAGTAACTATTTGACCTGAATCAGTTTCACTTTTACCAACTTTCCAGCTAGCATCTGCAATATTTTGTTTGGCACCATTTTTGTTTGGACCACATGGTCTACATTTACCATTACCTTTTTTGCCTGTGGCACCAGTTTTACTTCTTAGCTCTCTCACTCTCTGAGAAATTTCTCTACTACTTAAATCTGGGTCTCCCCTTCTAGCTAATGAAGCGGCACTAGTATTTTGTTTAGTTGCAGATTTACCATGTTTAGATTGAGCTTCTCTTCTCGCCAAAACAATATCTCTACTTGTATTAGTAATAGGCTTTCTCTTCTGATTAATTCTTCTCTTAAGGTTGGGTTTTAGGGACTTAGATTCTGTACTAGTTGAATCCTGAATTTCTTGATTTTTACTTATAGTTGATTTAACTGTGTTTACAGGACTTTCTTTTTTAACATCAGTACGGGTTCTATCGGATGAAGTTATAGCTGATTTCCCGTGGGTAGACATTGCTTTTCTTCTCTCTATTACTAACTCTTTACTAGATAAAGTTGTTGAAGAATTAATGTTTACCTGAGTTTTTGGAATATGTTTTGTAGCTGGTTTAGAAATATTATTATTAGGAGAAGACTGAGTCCCAGAAATCTGTATATCTTGAGAAGATCGAACTCTATCTTTGGTAGTTGAAGAATAAGCAGCAGCTTTTTTACCGCTATCACTCATCGCCTTTCTTCTCTCAAGTGCAATCTCTCTACTGGTTTTTTTTGACATGATCTTCAAGTTTAAATTCTTTAAAAAGACTTTTGAAAAACTTTCTCCAAAATTTTTTTTGGAGAAAGATATTAACTACGAAAAGTAGCTTTAACGTCCTTGGAAAACTACAAAAGCTGTTCCTTGACTTTGAGTGTAAGCATCGTATCCGATGATTCTTACATGATGATCAGGGTATGCTCTATGGCATGCCTCTAATTCGCTCACGATCAAGTTAAGATCTTTTTCCCCAAAGAATGGGAGTTTCCAATAAGACCAATAAGTTTGCATACATCCACTTGGATGAACATGCTCAATAACTGGACTCCAACCTTGAGCAATTATGTACGCAATTTGGTCATATATTTCTTCCTGGGTCATCGGTGGTAAAAAACCGAATGTTTCCAGGGTTGCAACTGTTTGATAGTCGCTTACTGTGCTCTGGAAAGGCATAATTAATCAAAATGTGAATGAAAGTACTCGTAAAAACGAGATTTTAATAAGTCTGAGGAGAATAAATCTCCTCGATTTCGAAACTTGAGTTAACCCTGAACATCAAGTTTGTCGACAGTGTCAAACTCAAACTTAATTTCCTTCCAAGTTTCTAGAGCAATAGCTAATTCAGGACTATGCTTAGCAGCTTCCATGAGAATGTCTCTACTCTCTTTTTCGATTTCGCGACCAGCATTACGAGCTTTTACACAAGCTTCTAATGCAACTCTGTTAGCTGCAGCTCCAGCAGCTGAACCCCATGGGTGACCATGTGTTCCTCCACCGAACTGAAGGCAGGAATCATCCCCAAAGATCGCTAGAAGTGCAGGCATATGCCAAACGTGGATACCACCTGATGCGACTGCAAATACTCCAGGCATTGAACCCCAATCTTGATCAAAGAAGTTACCTCTTGATCTATCTTCAGGAACAAATGACTCTCTTAAGTTGTCTATATAACCAAGAGTTGTTTGACGATCACCTTCTAGTTTTCCAACAACGGTTCCAGTATGTAATTGGTCTCCTCCAGAAAGTCTCAAACATTTTGCAAGAACTCTGAAGTGAATACCATGCTTTGGATGTCTATCAATAACAGCATGCATAGCTCTGTGAATATGTAGGAGCATGCCATTTTTGCGACACCAATTAGCTAATCCAGTATTTGCAGTAAAACCACCAGTTATGTAATCATGCATGATGATTGGCATATCTAGCTCTTTTGCAAATTCAGCTCTTTCATAGAGTTCTTCAGGAGTGTTAGCAGTACAATTTAGATAATGACCTTTAACTTCTCCAGTTTCCCGCTGAGCAAGCTTAACTGCTTCTGCAACAAACTCAAATCTTTCTCTCCAACGTTGGAATGGTTGAGAATTTATATTCTCATCATCCTTCGTTAAATCAAGACCGCCTCTAAGACATTCATATACAACCCGACCATAGTTTTTACCAGATAATCCTAATTTAGGTTTGATGGTACAACCAAGTAGAGGTCTTCCGTATTTGTTAAGTCGATCTCTTTCAACTACGATTCCGTTTGGTGGACCACCGCAGGTTTTAATGAAAGCAATTGGGAATCTAATATCTTCTAGACGAAGATGTCTTAGAGCTTTAAATCCAAAAACGTTTCCTACAAGAGATGTTAATACGTTTGTAATTGAGCCTTCTTCAAAAAGATCTAAAGGATATGCAATAAAAGCATAGAAAGCTTCAGGATCTCCAGGAACGTCTTCGATTCGATAACAACGTCCCTTATAAAATTCTAAGTCTGTAAGTAACTCGGACCAAACTGTTGACCAAGTACCTGTTGAAGATTCAGCGGCAACAGCTGCTGCAACTTCTTCTCTTGGAACACCTTCCTGACCTGTACATTTGAAACAGGCTAGTAAATCGGTGTCTAGGGGAACATATTCTGGAGTCCAGTAGGTATCTCTGTACTCCTTTACCCCTGCGTCATACTTCTTACTCATAAGGATAAATTTAGGTCTGTGTAGGGAAAATAATTATTGTGCAAAATTTATAAATCTTGCTTTACTTAATTAGTCCTTTTGACCAAGAAATTCACCGTTACCTAGAGCAGGTTCAACTTCTCTATGAGGACGAGCAATAATGTGAGCTGCAACTAAACCGTCACCAACTCTTTCACAAGCGTCAGCACCAGCTCTTACAGCTGCGTTAACTGCTCCTGTTTCGCCTCTAACTAATACTGTGACATAACCGCCACCAACGAATTCACGACCAATAAGGCGAACTTCTGCTGCCTTTGTCATTGCGTCTGCTGCTTCGATTGCAGGTACAAGTCCGCGTGTCTCGATCATGCCGAGAGCGATACCCATTGTTTCTGTAGCCATTGTCTACTAAATACTAAATGTGGAATGTTCAATTCGAAGAATGCTTCATTAAGTACTTATAAGTCAAGCGTTTTCGACAAAATCTCCATTAATGTTTTTTCTATCATTCATAAGTTAAACTTATCACCCTTGGTACTATTGATATGTCAATACTTATGCAAATTAGTTAGTGCATCAAAACATACTGTTGTGTTAAGAAAAAATTTACATTATGTTATTTCCGTACGAGGCAGGCCCTGTCTACACAGGTGTGGAATGTTCAACCTTTCCTGTCTCCGTATCAAGCTTTGAAGTAAGATAGAACTCACAATAAATTTATTAGTTATTTTGAACCTTCCAGTTCTGACTATTGCGAGTGGCAATCAAAGGAAAGTATCTGAGATTTCAGAGATGCTGGATGTTTTATCTTTAAAGGTTGAGAAGCAACCAGAATATTTAAATGTTGAAGAGACTGGAAACACATATTTTGAGAATGCACTTCTAAAAGCAAAAGCAGCTGCTTTAGAGACTAAAACTTGGGCATTAGCTGATGACTCGGGTCTTGAAGTAGATGTTTTAGATGGTCGACCAGGAATTTATTCTGCTCGATATGCTAAAAATAATGATGAGAAAATTAAAAAATTAATTAATGAACTTTCTGAAAGCCCTTATAGGAGTGCAAGATTTATAAGTTGTATGGTTTTGTGCGATCCCTTAGGAAACTTAGTTAAAGATACAACAGGAATATGCTGGGGAGAAATTCTTAAGAACCCCAAATATCCAAATGGGGAATTCGAATCTATTTTTTGGGTAAAAGAGGCTAACTGTGTTTACGGTGAGCTCTCACAATCACAACTAAATAAATTAGGTAGTAGAGGTAAAGCTGCAAAAATTATGTCACCCTTTTTAAAAAAAGAGATAGGTTTGAGTTAAAAAATTCTCAATAATTTGAAATCTCCTCAATTGCTCTTATAGCAGCAGCTGCAGCCTCTTCTACATCCCCTTCTTTCCCGGCAAGAGTTAATCTACCAAAAGCTCCAACTGCCTTAACATCAACAACAGTTATATTGGATGCCTTTTCAGCTTCATTAGCTGCTTTTAAAACATAACCAGCTGGTTCAGTTTCTAATATAAACATACTCATCCCAGATTGAATCATTGATCCACTCCTGTTTTGTCTATTTATTAAAACAGCATGATCTGGAGTAATAGCTCGAATAACTTCTGTCCAACTTGTTGAAGGTTTGGTTCTTTTTCTAACTTCACTACCAATAGCATCTAGAACAACATCCCCGGAATGCAAAACAGTACTTTGATCTTTATGGTAAAGGGCAAGAGAACCAAATGCTCTTTCAACGATCATCTGTCCAAGTCTTACATTGCTAGCCTTTAAGGCAATATCAGTGACTCTATGCACGGCCATCCCAGGTGAAACTTCCATCCATAGGCATGAATCTCCAGGGATTGGTAAAAAACCTCTACTAACAGTTCCCATATATGCAGCCAATTGAGGCTGAAGAGAATCTAAAAAAACATATGTTCTTAACTCAATTTGTTCTACTTGACTTGCTTGTCTGGATACCAAAGACTTTTCTGAGTCAGTTGTAATAAAACAGCTTGCACCACTAGCCTGAGATTGCACCTCAGATCCTGTGACAAGAGAACTCCCTTTCTTTCGTTCCCCTCTGTTTAAACTAGAAGTTGGTTCCATTCACGCGACTATAACGGATAATGGTTCATTTTTTCCATTAAATTTACTTGCATGCTTCCCACAAAACGATAACTTCAAGTAAAAGATATGCATTTTTATGGGAACTTCTCAAAAAAAAGAACCAAATGTTTCTGGCACTGAAAAAGAATTAACTCCTGATCAAACTCTTGGATTAGTAAGCCTAAGCTTGATGCAAAAATTATCTCAGAAAGATCCATCTTTTAGTTGGTTAGAAGAAGATAAAATCGAGAAGGTAAATCTTAAGAACCTTAGAGATAGATTGGAGTTAACGCAATTAGCTATAAATACTGGAGCACCTTTAACTACTTCAGAAGTTACAGCTTTAATTGGAGCAAAGCCAGGAAAATCTAAGTTAGAAAGAGCAGGATTATTAGCAACGAAAATAGCTAGAAATGTATGGAAAATCTCAAAAACAAGTCAAGGAAATTCCTTCTACAGAAATTAAAATACGTCCAAAAAGTTTTTTTCATAATTCCCATTTAAGTATTTAAACATTCATATAAGTTTTTTAAATGTGTTCATTTTGTAAGAGAACTTATTAATTACTTTCTTAAATTAAAAAGTTTATGCAAGCTTGAAATATAAGCTCTTGAAAATTTTAATGAGTAAAGTTGAATTTAATAAGGAAACTGGACCGAGAGAAGTTTTTTGCGGTTTAACTTCAATAGTTTGGCTCCATAGAAGAATGCCTGATGCATTTTTTCTGGTAGTAGGTTCAAGGACATGTGCTCATTTAATTCAAAGCGCTGCTGGAGTTATGATTTTTGCTGAGCCAAGATTTGGGACTGCTATTCTTGAAGAAAAAGATTTAGCTGGTCTTGCTGACGCTCATGAAGAATTAGATCGGGTGGTTAATGATCTTATTGCAAGAAGACCCGAAATAAAAACTCTTTTTCTAGTTGGATCTTGTCCAAGTGAAGTAATTAAACTAGATCTTGCAACTGTCGCTGAGAAATTAAATAAAAGATTTTTAGGTCAAGTAAGATTCGTTAATTACTCTGGAAGTGGGATAGAAACAACTTTTACCCAAGGAGAGGATGGCGCCTTAAAAGCTTTAATTCCATTAATGGAGTCATCAAATGAGGAAAAATTATTATTAGTTGGGACTCTCGCAAATAATGTAGAGGATAGGTTTAAAAAGATTTTTAGAAATTTAGGAATTTCAAATATTGAGAGCTTTCCACCACGGCAATCGACAGAATTACCAAAGATTGGCAAAAATACAAAAGTATTATTAACTCAGCCTTATTTAAGTGATACGGTACGAGACCTCAAACATCGGGGGTGTGAAATAATTTCAGCTCCATTTCCTCTAGGTATCGAAGGCAGTACAAAATGGTTTTTAGCCGCTGCCAAAGCCTTCAAAATTAGTGAACTTAAAGTTCATGAAATAATTTCGCCTTTAATCAATAGAGCAAAACTTGCTCTTGATTCACACAAAGAAATACTTAAGGGAAAAAGATTATTTCTTCTTCCTGAATCGCAACTAGAGATATCTTTGGCAAGATTCTTGCATAATGAATGCGAAATGGATCTTATAGAGGTAGGCACTCCTTACCTAAATAAGGATTTAATGAAAGAGGAGATTAATTTATTACCTGATAATACAAAAATTGTTGAAGGGCAACATGTAGAAAAACAATTAGATCGGGTGAGAGAATCTAATCCAGACTTAGTAGTTTGTGGAATGGGTTTAGCTAACCCACTTGAGGCGGAGGGGATTAGTACTAAGTGGTCAATAGAAATGGTATTCAGTCCAATTCATGGAATTGATCAAGCCGCAGATTTGGCTGGTCTCTTCTCCAAACCTTTAAAAAGAAATCAAATACTTACTTCAAAAACTTTAGTAACGCATTAAAAACTATGGAATTAACTCTTTGGACGTATGAAGGACCGCCACATGTTGGTGCTATGAGAATTGCCTCGTCAATGAAAGACATTCATTATGTGCTTCATGCCCCCCAAGGAGATACATATGCAGATCTTCTTTTTACCATGATCGAGAGGAGGGGGCAAAGGCCTCCAGTAACTTATACAACTTTTCAGGCTAGAGACCTTGGAGGCGATACAGCAGAATTAGTGAAGAAAAATATTAAGGAAGCGGTTGAACGATTCAAACCCAAAACTCTTTTAGTCGGAGAAAGTTGTACAGCAGAACTTATCCAAGACCAACCTGGAGCACTTGCAAAAGGGATGGGGTTTGATATGCCGATTGTTAATCTTGAATTACCTGCTTATAGCAAGAAAGAAAATTGGGGGGCCTCAGAAACCTTTTATCAACTAACAAGAACCCTTTTAAAAGAAAAAGTAAGTTCTTCAGACAAAATAAATCCCCTTAGGTGGAGGAAATTAGGTAGGAGACCAAAAGTTAATATACTGGGCCCTTCATTACTAGGATTTAGATGCAGAGATGATGTAATCGAAATCCAACGCATACTTTCGGAACAAGGTATAGATACAAACGTAGTTGCTCCATTAGGTGCTAGTCCTGATGATATTGAAAGACTAATTGATGCTGAAATAAATATCTGTCTTTATAAAGAAATTGCTGAAGCTTCATGTGAGTGGCTTAAACGGAACTTTGGAATGGAATATACGAATACTATACCTATTGGAATAAAAAATACAATTGAATTTATAAATGAAGTTCATGAGAAATTAGATCTTCCTTTAACGAATAAAGAAGAATTAGAAAATAAATCAAAACTTCCTTGGTACTCAAAATCAGTTGACTCTAATTATCTAACTGGTAAAAGAGTTTTTATTTTTGGTGATGGAACACATGCAATTGCAGCAGCCAAAATTGCTAAGGAAGAATTGGGTTTTGAAGTAGTGGGTCTTGGAACATACAGCAGGGAGATGGCCAGGCAAGTAAGAGCTACTGCAAAAGATCTTAATGTAGAAGCTCTGATAACTAACAATTATCTAGAAGTGGAAGATGCCATGAAAAAGGCCGCCCCTGAACTCGTTTTAGGGACCCAAATGGAAAGGCATAGTGCAAAAAGACTGGGCATTCCTTGTTCAGTAATTAGTACTCCAATGCATGTTCAAGATGTTCCCGCAAGATATAGCCCTCAAATGGGATGGGAAGGAGCAAATGTGATTTTTGATGACTGGGTACATCCCCTAATGATGGGCTTAGAAGAGCATCTTATTGATATGTTCAAACATGACTTTGAGTTTGTTGATGGTCATCAAAGCCATTTAGGACATACAGCGACAAACACAAATAACATTTTAAATTCTGACGAGAAAAAAGAAAAAAATGGTAAAGAAGGAATTATCTGGACTGAATCTGGTAGAGCTGAATTAACAAAAGTTCCATTTTTTGTAAGAGGTAAAGTTAAAACAAATACTGAAAAATACGCAATCTTGAGAGGAATTCCAGAGATAAGCGATGAGACTCTTTACGATGCTAAAGCATATTTCAGTTAATTTTTACTAATAAAATATAATTAAGTCATGAGTATTTTGACTCATAATCTAATAGATTTAATCGTAAAAATTCAGTTATAAAAACATATTTCACACTTTTAATACAATTAAATACATATTTGTTTAGAAACATATTTCATGTGTGTTTACGCTGCAAGAATATAAATAATAATGTGTTTTAAGCTTTAAATGACAAGTACTATAAATAGACCTCTTGATGGAGAAGGAAGTGTTCAAGTAAAGCAAGATCCAAAAATTAATATTGAGGAAGGGGCTTTAGTTATTGCCGTCTATGGGAAGGGTGGCATCGGAAAATCAACTACATCATCAAACCTTTCTGCAGCATTCTCAAAATTAGGTAAAAAGGTTCTACAAATTGGATGTGATCCGAAACACGATAGCACTTTCACTTTGACGCACAAAATGGTTCCTACAGTTATAGATATTCTCGAAGAGGTGGATTTTCATAGCGAAGAATTGAGGCCAACCGATTTCATGTTTGAAGGTTTTAATGGCGTAATGTGCGTTGAAAGTGGAGGTCCTCCTGCTGGAACAGGGTGCGGGGGCTATGTAACCGGTCAGACAGTTAAATTATTAAAAGAACATCATTTATTAGAGGATACTGACGTTGTTATCTTTGATGTCCTAGGAGACGTCGTTTGCGGAGGATTTGCAGCTCCATTGCAACATGCAAATTATTGTCTAATTGTTACTGCTAATGACTTCGATTCAATATTCGCTATGAATAGAATTGTCTCTGCAATTAAAGCAAAAGCAAAAAATTATAAAGTCAGATTAGGTGGGGTAGTCGCAAATAGATCAAAAGAAACAGATCAAATTGATAAATTCAATGAAAGAACAGGTTTAAAAACTATGGCCCACTTTAAAGATGTCGACGCCATTAGAAGATCTAGACTAAAAAAATGCACCATTTTTGAAATGGAACCAACGAAAGATGTTATTGAAGTTCAAAATGAATATTTATCTCTTGCTAAAAATATGCTTGAAAACGTAGAACCTTTAGAAGGTAATCCACTTAAAGATAGAGAAATTTTTGATTTATTAGGATTTGATTAGTCTAAATTAATCTAATCCAACCAATTGGCGTGTTAAATCATATGTTTGTTGAGAGGTCTTCGTATCAATTATTCTTTTTGACAACTTTTGAGAAAAAGCTTTTCTACCAGTTTTCTGACGATTTCCCCAGCTCCAATGGACTGATGTTTTAGCAAATTCTTTATAAGTTGCCACTTTAGCAACTCTCTCTCCTGCCAGTCTTTGTGAAACATATCCTTTTGTTATGAATTTTTGAAATATAGGGAAAAGGATTCTAAATAACCAAGGTGTATCTCTAAAAAGTTTTGTATCAGCAACACATCCAGGATATAGAGAATTTACAATAATCTTCTCTGCAGGATATCTTTTTGATAATTCCTGAACGGTCACCATATTGCAAAGTTTACTATCCTTATAAGCCTTACCAGGTTTAAATTTCTTTCCATTCGCCATACTTATTGGAGATAAAAAACCATTTTTGAATCCAGATAAATCTCCCAAATCAGCTGGGGCAGGAATGGGAATCCTTCCTCCAAGTTCTGAATAATTAGCTGTAACAGTCCCTAATACTGTAATTCTTGGCTTGAATACAGTTGACTTGCCATTTAAAACAATTTCCCTTTCAGAAGATAAAATATTTTTTATAAGTAGGTTTATCATAAGAAAATGCCCAAAATGATTTACTGCCATAGAGTTTTCAAACCCCTGAGCAGACCTTTCAGGTCTCTTTAGTCTCGGTTTATAAACTGCTGCATTACAGATAAGAGAATTTATTGGCTTCTTAAATCTTTCTAATATTTCATCGCAACCTTTTCTCACATCATTCAAGTTAGAGAGATCTATTTCTATAAAGTGAACATTTTCAACTTCCTCTTTTGTCAAGAATTCCTCAGCTATTTTTATAGCTCTTTTATTTGATCGATTAACTGCTATAACCTCCCATCCAAATCTTAAAAGAGGTTTTAGAGTATTTAATCCAACTCCTGAAGTTGTTCCTGTTATTAGAACTAAACCCTTAATGTTCTTACTCACTAGCAAAAAAGTTAATTGAAAAATGAAAAGTAGAATGATTTAAGATCACCCTTATCAACGCCATATTACTCTGATAATGTCCCTAGAAATTATTTGATCTTGATCCTTCATAAATCTTTGCTCACCTTCGGAAGAGAATAAATCATCAAACTTATTTGTTAAAACATTAAATCTATATTTTTCGTATGAAAATGATTCTTCAATTTCCTTTAATCTGGTTAACCTAAATTTGGAGCTATAACCAAGTTTAATCAGGCTTATTATTGCTAGAAGGGAAAAGCTAATTTTTATAATTAAAAAAATCAATGATACAAAATTATCCTGTTTCTGCTGTCTTTTTAGAAATACAGACCCAAAATATTTTTTGATGAAAATACTATTTTTATAAAAAGACTTTGACAAATTAAGTACTTTATATTTTTACTGAATAAATCAATTCAGTCTTACTTTATTATTACCTTATAAATTTTAAATTTTCTAATAGACTTTAGTTTCTACCTAAACTAATTCCTAGTCTTAATGCTAAAACTCCTGCATGCATAACAACTATGAGGCTTAATGCAATAAGATTTATTGTTTGAGTTGGCTCCATGGGAAAAAAATCATTTTCTATATTCTCCACCTAAAAGAGAAGATTTGAAACACTATTACAAAATGATGTTACGTAATTAACAAATTGAAAGAAAAAATTTATTGAAAATTATCATAAATAAACCTACAAATTTAGTTTTGGGAATTGAAAATCAGGCTTTAATTTTTTCAACAAATACTTTACCTGGATTTGATCAGATGGCTTTAGATTTAAATTCTTTAGATCAGACAATTTCGAATCCCGAAATAATTCTCACATTGAGGTTCTACTATTGGACTGGGGATTGGCTATCAATTGGCTTTCACCAAAAGGAAATTCCTCTTCATTGGAAAAATTTATTATCAAATGGGGAAATTAATATTGTTAGACGTCCCTCTGGAGGGGGAGCTGTTCTGCATTCAGGAGGTATAACATATGCATTAACATTTAAAAAAACTTACTATAAAGTCTTAAGTTATGAAATGGTTAATAATTGGTTAATTAAAAGTTTTGGAGAATTAGGCCTAAACTTACAATATGGTAATTTAAGAAAATCAAGTATTAAAACGAATTGTTTTGGGACTTCATTAATTTCCGATTTAGTTGATCAGGATGGATTTAAGAGAATAGGTAGTGCTCAATTTCGTAAAAAAGGTGCATTCCTTCAACATGGAGAAATTCAAACAAATCCTTCAAGAGATTTGTGGTTCAAATTATTTAAAGAAGAAGCTCCACCAAAAATAAATTTAAAACTAACAAATGATGAAATAGTTCAACATTTGAGAAATTCATTCATGGAAAAAAAATCAAATATAAATTTCAAAAATATTGCCATAGATAATAAAAAATAGAAATTTTTAATAGCAAGAATTATTAAAGATCTCCTTTCTGCTTCATTGAATTAATTATTCTCGGCAATTCAATTCCTAAGGGATAATTATTTTTAAAGTTTAATTTGTTAACAATATCTGTAGGCAAATTAAAACCTAATTTATTCAAGACAAAGTTTCCAATTTTTGACCTATCAATTATCCCCAAAGGGATATTTGCAGCATTTAGAACCAATAAAAAACCTTCATTTGTTTCTTCAAGTCTTTCTATAGTTCTCCATAATTTATCGTCATAAGATACACTTTCAAAACTATCGATTGGTTTCTTAAAATCTCCAACAAAGTTCTGTTCCCATTTTTTTAAGGAAACAGTTTTTAAAATATTCTCATCAACAAAACCGGTCCATCTACCATTATTCGTAACAAAAAAATATTTATCCGATGCATCCTTCTTATTTTTTATTAACTTATTAAATTCTGAGAAATTTAAATCGTATTCAATTTTCCTCAAAGGTTTTAATTTGATCTCAGAAACTTTACTAAATTTAAGTATGTTCTCAATTTTAAAAAATTGACTTTCAGATTTTGAAGAATTAATTCCAAACAAGCCCAAAAAAGAAAGAATAAAACCAAAGTAAAAGTTAAATCTAAACAAACAAATTATCCCAAAAAATAAAACAAAAAAAGATAATAATAAATTTACTTTATTGAGGAAATTTCTTCCTTTATTTTTACTCCCTGAGAAATGCCAAATAATACTTTTTAATAAATTCCCTCCATCTAAAGAACTAATTGGAATCAAATTTAAGAAGCCTAAGAATAGATTAAATATACCTACTCTTGAAATTACATTAACTGCTATTTGTTCCTGAGATGCACTGTTATTACTAATCAAAAGTAAGATAGAGGCTGTAGCAAAACATAAAAGAGGTCTTACAATTGCAATTTTTATATTACCTAAAGCAGTTTGACAATACTTATCTATTTGTAAAATTGCTCCTAAAAAATAAAAAGTAATTTTTTTTATTTTTACGCCCTGATTAAGTGAAACAAAAGTATGAAAAACCTCATGAAAAATAATTGAAGATAATAAGAAAAAAGAAGTTAAAAACCCTATAATCCAAGCTTCTTTATTATTGTAGATATCGCCAGAAGATAAATTGACCTGATTACTTATACTCCATGAGAATAAAAAGAGAATAACAAACCAATAGGGATGAACTTTAAAGGGAATTCCCCATATTTTAAAAATTTGCCAACTTCTCAAAAATAATCTCCGCTATATTTAGCAATAATATTAATCTTACATGCAGGATAATGATATGCTCAAGACTAATCCTCTAGTTAAAATTTGTGGACTAACTTCTGAAGAACAAGCTCTTCAAGTCGCTAAATTAGGAGCGAATGCTATCGGCATTATTTCAGTGGAAGAGTCACCAAGATATATATCAGCTGAAATTAAGAAAAAAATTTTTAAAACATTAGAAAAGTTGCATCCAAAAATCGAGAGGGTTTCAGTTGTACAAAATTGTCCAATAGACTTAATTATTAAAAATTTCTTAGGAAACCCGAGTGAAACTATCATTCAATTACATGGAGATGAAGATATTGATTACTGCAAAAAAATAAGAGAAAAAATTCCTAATATTGGCCTATGGAAGGCTTTCAGAATAAAAACGGAAAAGGATATAGATAAAATAAAGCCTTTTGAGGATTTTGTAGATGCTATCCTACTTGATTCTTGGAATGAAAAAACTTATGGAGGTTCAGGGAAAAAAATAAAATCTACTTATTTAAAGAATCTCCAATTTAGCAAACCTTGGTGGTTAGCAGGTGGAATATCAATTGAATGGCTTAATGAAATCCTTGCAGATATAAAACCTGATGGACTAGATATTTCAAGTAGTATTGAATTTTCTCCGGGTTTAAAAGATTTAAAAAAAACGGAAGATCTTTTTAATTTTTTAAATAGAAATTAGTAATTATTTGTAGCAGACTGCTGTTTTACAAGCTCAAAAAATTCTTGTTTTAAACTTAAATCGTGTCTAAAATCGCCTCTAACCACAGAATTTATCATACTTGTATTTGGTTCTTTGACTCCCCTCCACTTCATACAATAATGTTGGGCTTTTACAATAATGCCTAAACCTTTAGGTTCGCACAGTTTTTCAATTTCATCTGCAAGGATCATTACAGCTTCTTCCTGAATATGAGGTCTTGAAAAAACCCAATCAGCAACTCTCGCAAATTTTGAAAGTCCTATGACTTTATTTCCAGGTTTAATACCTATCCAACACTCTCCTAGAATTGGAACTAAGTGATGTGAACATGCAGATCTTACCGAGATTGGACCAACTGTATAGATTTCATCAAGATTCTTGTCATTAGGAAAACTTGTAACTTTAGGTTGTTCATGATATCTACCTTTAAAAACTTCATTTAGATACATTTTTGAAACTCTTTCAGCAGTTTCTTGAGTATTATGATCATTCTCAACATCAATTACGAGGGACTTTAGTAAGTCTTTAACTCTTGAGGCTACTTCTTTTTCTAAAATTTCTAATTCGCCTGGATTTATAAAATCAGAAATATTATCGTTAGCACTAAATCTTGTACCAGAATTCTTAATTCTGTCTCTTATAATTTCAGAAATTAGTTTATTAGTAATCTGGTCGTCAAAGTTTCTAATATTATCGTTGGGTAATGTAGAGGTCATAAAATTTTAAACAGAAAATTGTATGCAACTTAATTTACTGTATCTTCCAAAAGCTTAATTGCTCATATACTATATCACATTCTCTTGTTCAATCGGGTTCTAGTATCACTAAAAAAAATCACTGTTTTAAGATTAATCAGATAAACAATATGTTTAAAAGGCTCCGCCAGAAGGCATCAAAGTCAAGTCTTCGATCAATTGTGATTCAGGTTTTTGAGCCATGTATAGAATAGTTTCTGATACCTCTTTTGAGGAGAGCATAGAAGTTCTATCAAAATCAGAATTGATTGATTCGGAGTCCCAAAGAGGAGTATTTACTGAACCAAGAGTGATTGTGCACGCTCTTATTGAATTAGATCTCTCCTCCTCCCTCAAGCATTTAGTAAACATAGCTAGTGCAGATTTTGAAACACAATAAGCTCCCCATTGGGGGAATGCATTATAAGAGGCATGACTACTAACATTTATAACTAAACCACCATTTTTTCTCATTTGAGGAATTATTGAACTACAAATTTGAAAAACACTTGTGAGATTTATTTGAATAGTTTGTTCCCATTGACCTAATTCCATTTCAACTAAAGGACCATTAAATGCGCAACCGGCATTATTTATCAATACTGAAGGGCATCCATACTTCTCAATTGCCTCTATAACACGATGCTTTATTTGTAGAGGATTAGATAAATCACACTTCACCAGGTTAATTTTTGATTTAGTGGTCAACAGTTCGCTCTTTAGTTTCTCCATTAAATCTATATTCCTGGAGAGTAAAATTAAATCCCAGCCAGCATTAGCAAAAGTAATTGCGGTAGATCTACCAATACCTTTCGTAGCACCCGTTATAAAAGCTAGTTTCAAGTTATTCAGTTTTTTGGGGGATTTCACTATAAATCTCTTCAATATTATTTGCTTCGATAAATTTACCTAAAACCCTAAACTTTTTGTATCTTTCCTCAATTAATTCGTTTTCAGGCATTTGCAGTAAAGCATTAAGGTGTTTCTCAATAGCCTCTTTTAGTGTGTTACCAGCATCCAAAGGAGCCCAATTATTCCCACCAGAAGGTTCTGGTAATACCTCATCTATTATACCTAATTTAAGTAAATCTTTACCTGTAATTTTAAGTGCTGATGCAGCTTCTGGAGCCTTCGCAGCATCTCTCCACAAAATTGATGCACATGCTTCTGGACTAGCAACTGTGTAAACACTGTGTTCAAACATTAATAACCTATCGGCAACACCTATTCCAAGTGCTCCTCCAGAACCTCCTTCTCCAATAACGGTAGCCACAATTGGAACTTTCAATCCAAACATCTCTCGAAGGTTTCTTGCAATCGCTTCACCTTGACCTTGTTCTTCAGCCTTTAAACCAGCATAAGCTCCAGGAGTATCAATAAATGTAAGAATTGGCAAAGAAAATCTATTTGCATGCTGCATTAATCTAAGAGCTTTTCTGTAACCTCCTGGTTTTGCCATCCCAAAATTTCTTACTACATTTTCTTTTGTGTCCCTTCCTTTCTGATGCCCTAACATCAGCACTGGTCTATTATTTATCGAACCTATCCCACCAATTAGTGCCATATCATCGCCACCATTTCTGTCTCCATGTAATTCGATCCAGTCATCACAAAACATTTGAACAAAATCCAACGTACTTGGTCTTTGAGGATGTCTAGCTACCTGAATCTTTTGAGCAGGGGTGAGAGATTTAAATATTTCTTCTCTTCTCCTAGCAGCTAAGGTTTCAAGCTGCAAAAGCTGTTGACTAACATCTACTTCTGAATCTCGGGCTAATTCTTTAATTTGCTCTATCTGCTTCTCAAGTTCAACAAGAGGCTTTTCAAAATCAAGGAGGTAACGTTTAGCCATAATTTAGACAGTTAATACTTTAGGCTGCTTATCAAGTCCAATAGCAGAAAAACCATGTTTTAAAGACGCTGCTCCAATAAATTCCATCTTTTCAAGGGAAATGTTATTTCTTCCCCAACTAAAGTTTGTATGACACTTTTCAAATTCTAAAATCATAGCTTCTGCAAAGCAAGCAAACATCTCTCGCTGAGGGTTTTGCATTTCCGCAAGTTCCATCATATTCCAACCAATATCATTAAAAAACTCTACTATACCTCCTTTTAAAACATGAATATTTTCACCCTGAAATTTCTCATCAAGATTTTTGGGGTATCCGCCATCAATCATTAAACATGGTTTTTTTAAGTTATCTGTATCAATTTCAATAGTTTTAGGCATACTTGCAACCCATACAACAATATCCGCCTGAGGCAATGCCTCATTTAAGCTTGTTACAGTGCCACCATCTAATTCTTTTTGTAACAGCGCCAGTGGTTCTTGTTGTCTTGCTACCATAAGAAGCTCTGAAATCCCAGTTTTATTGATAAGCCATCTACAAACAGCACTACCAATATCCCCTGTAGCACCAATTACAGCAACAGTTGCTTTTTTAAGGTCTATACCAATACGAGGCGCATTTATTTCTAGTTGCTTACAAATAACCCAGGCGGTATGAGTATTGCCCGTAGTAAACCTTTCCCACTCTAATGAAGTATTTCTAATTTGTTTATGCTGTAGAAGATTAAAATTCTCAAAAATAATAGAAGTAAATCCTCCTAAAGCGGTAATGTTAATCCCTTTTTTCTGAGCTAGTTCCATAGCATTTAGTACTTTTCTTCTAGCCGTTTTAAACCTAGAAAGCATTTCAGGAACAAAGCACGAATCTATATAAGAACCTTCAATAGATATTCCAGTAGCACTCTTAACTTCTACATTTTCAACAAGCTGAGGAGGAGCAGTACACCAAACATCCAAGTCGCCATCAGCAATATGATCAAAGCCTAGCATCGAAGCTTTTCTTTTCGCATCTTCAAAACTGGTTGAGTGGCCTATTAACCCAAACATTTAAAATTTATAAATGGTTTCTATACAATGTTATGAACAATAGCACAGAGGTAACTACTTAAATAGGATTGATTAATTATTAAAATTCTTAATTAATTAGAAATGTAATTAGACGATAGCTGCCATAGCCATTCTTGCAATTTCTCTATTGTCTAGACCTATTTCCATCAATGTATCTTGATAAGCAATCATAAATTCTTCCATTAATTCTTCTCTGTCCATAGCTAAAGCTGATGCGTCATCAGCTACTTCATCTAACATCTTTTTAATTAACGGAAGATTAACCTTATTAGCTTCCATTAATTCCTCTTTACAAGTAGATAAATTCTCTTTAAGCCACTCTTGACCATAATTTAAATGCAGATATTCATCTTTAACAACTCCCTCTGTTATTTTTTTTGCAAAAGGATCCGCAACTCTTATGTAAACGTTATAAGCAGAAATTGCAAATGCTTCAATTAAGATAGCTTGTATTAAAAGACATGTTGTTAAATTTCCTTTTTCAAGGGCTACTTGAAAATTACCATGTAATTTAGAAAAGAATTTTTTAGCAAATTCCATATCAGCTACTACACCTAAATTTCTTCCACATGCAGTAAAGCCTTTTTTATGCTTCATTTCCATTCTTGCCAATTTAGTTAACTCCTCTATCTCATTTGGAATTAAAGTTGCTATTGAAATGTAATTATCATGAGCTTCTTGCTCTCCTTCTATAACAATTGCATTAATTCTGCTGTACGCATCCTTATAAGAATCTGTAGTGAAGTCGGGCAATTCTAAAGAAATCGGATTAGTCGATTCTTCAATAATTTTTTTATTTGATTCTAGAGTTTGCATGTCAGTAATCTTTAGCTCATTATGCATGAATATTACACGATTATAGAGAGTTTATTTAAATATCATGAAAATAGTTTCAATTGTTAAGTCACATTTTTTACTTAAACTTATTTAAGAATTGTTTGGCCAATCTGATTGCATCAGATTCATAATCAATTTGAACCAATGATTAATCAATAATTCTTTTAAATTTTTCCCTAAAGACTCATTTGCTCCTCTACTATCTCCAATAACACCTGATTTACTGAAGTCGTCAGTAAGCCAAGAAGTAGGCGCATTGCCCTCTAGACTCCAGCCTTCAGGGATCTCTGCGTTATTACCTTCATTTGGGCGTTCATCACCTACCAATTCTGGTTTCAAAGCCAGCATCAAACTTGTTTCAGCTAAAGAAGCATGAAGCCCATCTTCAATCTCAGTTTTTGTTAACAATTCATTCAATCCATTCACGCCACTCCATAAAAAACAAGGGAAAACTGCAATACTTGGTGCGACACTTCTTAGCTCTCTTGCAGCTGTATTTAAAAGTGAAATTTGACCTCCATGTCCATTAATTAATATCAATCTTTTAAAACCCATTTCAGATAATTGACCTCCGACTTCCTTTATCATTGACGTTATTAAATTTGAGGAAAATGAAATTGTCCCTGCAAAACCCTTATGTTCTGGAGAAAAACCAATATATTGTGTTGGAAGTTTTTTTAATGGAATATCGGCAGGGAATAATTTGAAAACTTCGCTAATAATTTCATCAACAAAAATACTGTCTGTAGCTAGAGGCAAATGCGGCCCATGTTGCTCAACAGCACCGAATGGCCAAATCACTGTTGATCTTTTGTCTTTTGCAACACACTCAATTTCTTGCCAATTTAAATATTCAAATTTATTAGGTATTGGTTTAAAGTTCATTAATTTTAATTTTGAGTACTAACATTTAGAGTATGTTAATAATTAATTATTCTTATTTTACCTACAATGGGAGTCAGTAATAAAAATGCCCAAGAGAATATCCAACCAAAGGGCAATAAAAAACCTCTTCAGGTACTTCACATAAGCAAGAAAGATACTCAAAAAATAGATAATGAGCAAACCAATTCGCAAGAAGAAATTAAGAAAGAAGATATCGCAATCAAACCGCAAATCATTAAAAATGATTCAGTAAAAAAAGTTGAGGACAATAATGAAAGCACCAAGAATTTTGATATTTCTCAACAAAATTTAACTCAACAAGACCTAAATAGACCCCTTAACTTTTCTGAGCAAAACACAGATTTTCAATTAGAAAGAACAGTTGATGAATTCGACTTTGATGAAAGTGCTTTTTTGGAGGCTTTAAATGCAAATGAGCCAATTGGGGCTACAGGAGAAACAATTTCAGGTAAGGTTATAGCAATCGAAAGTGATGGATTATATGTAGACATTGGGGGGAAAGCACCTGGTTATATGCCCAAAAAAGAATGTGGTTTGGGTGTAATCACTAACTTTAAAGAAAAGTTTTCTATAGGCCTTGAAATGGAAGTTTTGGTAATCAAAGAACAAAATGCTGATGGGATGGTAACGGTGAGCGCTAGAGCATTAATTCTCAGGCAAAGTTGGGAGAAAGTATCAAGTTCCGCAAAAAATGGAGAATTAATCAACGTTTTAATTAATGGATTTAATAGGGGTGGGCTTACTTGTGATGTAGATGGATTAAGAGGATTCATCCCAAGATCCCAACTTGAAGATGGTCAAGATTATCAATCTTTTGTTGGCAAAACTCTAAAAGTAGCGTTTCTTGAGGTGAATCCAGAATCCAGAAAATTAGTTCTCTCTGAAAAGAAAGCATCATTAGTCTCTAAAATTACAAGTTTAGAATTAGGTCAATTAATTGAAGGAGAAGTTTTAGCAGTAAAACCATATGGCTTCTTTATAGATTTAGGTGGAGCTAGTGGACTTCTTCATCAATCCTCACTAACAAATGGATCGATTCGTTCTTTAAGAGAAGTTTTTAGAGAAGGGGAAATGATAAAAGCTTTAATATCTGAAATAGACCTCGAAAAAGGTCGTATTGGTCTCAATACAGCACTCCTAGAAAACTCTGCGGGAGAATTAATTATTGATAAGCAAAAAGTTATGCAAGAAGCCACAGAGAGAGCACTAAAAACTAAAGCACTCTTCGATAAAAAAGAACAAGATAAATGAACATTAAAAAAAGAATGGAGTCAAGTCTTAAATTAAAAATTTCAGATTGGGAATTAGACTTTTACTCAAGGCCCATTATTGAATCAAATGGAAAAAAAAGGTGGGAATTAATTATCTGCTCTACAAGAAGTTATAAGACACAAGATGTTTTTCTCTGGAACAAAAAGTGTCCTGCTAATGAAGTTAATTCAGTTTGGCTTACAAAGGCGCTAAATGAAGCAATAAGTGAAGCAAAAAAACAAGGGTGGGAGAAACCTTCTCTAGTTCGATTCTGGAGGTCATCAATGAAATCGATCATTAAGAAATCTCTTGAGGCCGTAAGTATTGAGGCTATTGTAAGTAGGAGAACTTACAATTTATTAGATAGAATCGAATTTCTTGAAAAAGAGATTTATCCAAAGGAAAAAGGTTATGTAAGAGGTGTATTAGCTCCTACTTTTACTTCTAAAATGGAAAACTCACCTACACCTCTACCAGAAGCAGTAAGAGGTGATGCTTTAACTATCTCTGAAATATCAATTGGCGAATTAAAATCAGCAGAAAATTGGCCTATGGAATTTGGAGATATTTTCCCAATTCAGCAAGATTTAGATGATAATTACTTAGTTCCAGGATTAAGACTTTTTAGCAAAGATAGATCTTTGGCACTTTCTGCATGGTTTAGTTGTTTAGAACCTATTAAATTAATCGTAAATAAGAACCAACTAATACTTGAAGCTTCAGAAGATGATAAGTGGCTGGTAACTGATTTACCAGAAAAAGATGCAAGCATTTTGAATACAAAGTTTTTAGAGAATAAAAAAAATTCTTTTGATTATCAATTTATTTCCATACAGTCAACGCCTTATATCGAAAAATTTGCAGGATTCTGGATCTTAAGAGATATTGAATTAATTCCATAAATTTAATTTAGGAGCAGGAACTATTCCATACAAAGAAATATATTTCTCAAAAGATGAAATTTATATTCAAAACAAAAAATTTGAGTATTATTCATCACCTATTCTTAGTCAAAATAATTTCAAACATGCATACTTCACGAAGTCTTGCTCCGAGAAATATCTTCAATTATTAGGAAATCACTTGAATGAAAATTCCATAAATTGTGTTTCCAATCAAATTCACAGTAATGTGATAGTGTTTGGATCTCATTCGCAAAAAGGAACTAAGACTGATGCAGATGGTCTTGTTGGCAATAAATGCAATCAAAACTTATGGGTTTACACAGCTGATTGTATGCCAATATTTTTTGCAGATAAAAGTACAAGAAATGTAGCAACCTTGCATTGTGGAAGAAAGGGTTTAGAAAAAAAAATAATAAAAAATCTGGTAAAAATTTTCGATACTCTTGGTACATCCAGAGATGACTTACTTGTTGCAATAGGACCAGCTATTTCTAAGGAACATTATCTAGTTGATAAAATTACACTCAAAAAATTTTATAGAAAGGCCGAAAACAAAAACATAACTGTCAAATTGACTAAAACTAAAAAAGATCTTAGTTTTATTGATTCAAATCACATCAGAGAACAAAACTTAAATCAACTTGATCTAAAAAGATCTGCCTATAAACAACTTTTAAATGAGAACATCCCTCATACAAATATAGACATCTCAAATATATGCACATACAAATTCAATAATGAATTTTATTCTTGGAGGAGGAGCAAAACAATCTCGAGACAATGGAATCTTATTTGCTCATAAAGATAATTAACTTGGACAAATTTCACTACTTAAGTTTTTAGCCACCAATAATTCCGTCATCTCCTTAGTACCTTTAATATTAAAAACTTTGGCTAACAAAACATTCTCTTTGAAACCAAAAGGCTTTATTTTCACTTTGCTTCCCCTTGGGAATTCACTCTTAAGTAAATTAGTTGCTTCAATCTCATCATTTTCATTTACATCTACACAAAATAATCCAATAGTTAAATTTCTATTTTGATCCCCCACCAAAATAGTATTTGAACTTTTAATTTGAAGAATTTCGGCCGAGTTTACTATTACAGGATTAATAGCAATCAAGCACACTATAATTAAAATTTTTGATAATTTTTTCAATTCAGAAATATCTTAGATTTTTGAATTATCATAAAGTTAATTTTTAAAAATCAAGAATTTTTTTTTTTAAAATTAGTCTTCACAATTAACATATCCAACCATTTGAGCATTACTTTTACCAGGCGGAACCATTGGATAACAATTTTCACCTCTTCTGACAAGGATATTAATCAAGGCAGGGCCGTCATGATCAAGCGCATTTTTTAATTCATTCTGTAATTGTTTTCTATCAGAAATTAAGTATCCTTTAACTCCAAAAGACTCTGCAAGTTTTACAAAATCAGGTTCGCCACAACTCATATCAGATGAGGAATATCTTTCATCATAGAAACTTTCCTGCCATTGTCTTACCATCCCTTGCCAGCGATTATTGATAATAATCAATTTCACCTTTAGACCATATTGAGATAAGGTTCCTAATTCTTGAATATTCATTAATACACTTGCATCTCCTGCAATACAAATTACATCTGAATTAGGTAAGGCTGCTTTTACTCCAATTGCCGCTGGTAATCCAAAACCCATAGTTCCTAAGCCTGCACTACTAATCCATTTTCTTGGAGAATTCCTAAGATATTGAGCAGCCCACATCTGATGTTGCCCTACATCTGTAGTTATATAAGCTTCTGGTGAAAGTTCCCTCACTTTTAAAAGAACTTCCTGAGGATAAATTTCTCCTTCTTTAGGCGGTTCATATAAAGGGTGTTTATGTTTCCAAAAATGAATTTTTTCTAACCAGTTTTTCGTCCGGCAAGTAAATTTGTTTTTTAGAGATTGTTCATTAATTTTTAGAACGGCTTTTGAAACATCAGCAACAATTGCAACATCTACACGTCTATTTTTATTAACTTCTGCTGGGTCGATATCTATATGAATTACCTTTGCATTAGGTGCAAAAGTATCTAATTTCCCTGTCACCCTATCATCGAATCTAGCTCCAATAGCAATTAAAAGATCGCATTCTGTAACAGCAAAATTTGCATAAGCAGTTCCATGCATTCCTAACATCCCTACTGATAAATTATCTTTTTCATCAAAAGCGCCCTTCCCCATTAAAGTTGTGGTAACTGGTATTTGATAATTCTTTGCCAAAGTTTTTATTGAATCATGAGCTCCTGAAGATATTGCTCCACCTCCTACGTATAGAAGAGGTCTTTCAGAATCTTCTATTAATTTAATTGCTTTGTTGATATCGCAATCATTAATTTCTCCATTCCTTTTAAATCCTTTAGGAATAATCTCACCAGGCAAAACTCTTTGGTAATTAAAGAACTCCTGACCTACATCTTTGGGTATATCAATTAAAACAGGGCCAGGCCTTCCAGATGAGGCTATAAAAAAAGCTTCAGAAACTACTTTCGCGATATCTGAAGGATCCCTTATTACCCATGAATGTTTCACTATTGGAAGAGTTATGCCAAAAATATCAGTTTCTTGAAAAGCGTCTGTCCCTATAGCAGGTCTTGGGACTTGACCTGTAACTACAACTAGAGGGACTGAATCCATTTGCGCAGTGGCAATTCCAGTTACCAAATTTGTTGCACCTGGGCCTGAGGTTCCAAAACATACTCCTACTTCACCAGTAGATCTTGCATATCCATCAGCCGCATGTGAACCACCTTGTTCATGCCTAACCATATAGTGCTTTAACCAACCATCTTGTTCTGCCTTATGAACAGCATCATATATTGGTAGTATGGCTCCCCCAGGATATCCAAATATAACTTTTACTCCATGAATTTTTAAAGAATCCATTAGTGCATCTGCACCAGTTATCCAAACTGGATTTTCATGTTTTAAACTACCCTTTGAAAAGGATCTCGAAGTAAGGGTCACTAAAGAAATTCAATATTTACTATAAATATTAAACTTATTTAAATACTTTTGCCTCATTTAGAAATGTAATGTCAGAAATGTATTCAAAAAAATTTAAAAATTTTCAAATAAATATCAATTTTTTTTTTATAAGATTCCTAATTTATGTAGAGGTCCAGAGCCTGAAATAAGTTCAATAAAAAGCACAAGAAAAATAATCATTGCAACTCTTCCATTCCACACCTCTGAACTATTATTCCAACCCCATTGCCACTTTTCCTGAGGATAAAGTTTAACTTTTTCAGGTAATTGAGAAGCCTCCTCAATATTAACTAGAGGCCCTTCCAAGCAGGAAATCACTAGTTCACTAAGACCTTCAATAAAAGTAGGATGAGTATTAAGAGCCTTAACTCTCCGAAAATTTTTGATACCAGCCTTTTCAGCAATTTCTTTATATTCAATATCAATTTCTTGCAAGGTTTCGATGTGCTCTCCAACAAAACTTATAGGGACCACAATCAGATCATTAACATTTGACTTTCCAAGATCAGCTAACACTTCTTCTGTATAAGGCTTCAACCATTCAACAGGGCCAACTCTACTTTGATAAGAAAGTGTATAAGGGTTACTATGACCTAAACATTTTTCCAGCTCATTTATAATTAATAAAGAACAATCTTCAATTTGTTGTTTGTAAGGGTCTCCAGCTTCCTCTACGTAACTCTTAGGAACTCCATGAGCAGTAAAAAATATATGGGCTTTTGAAGGTGATTCACAAAGGGATATCTGTTCAGAAATTAATTCGACCATAGACTTTAAATAACCTGATTGACTGAACCAACTCCTTACACATCTCATTGGAACCTTCTTAAATTCATCATCAGAATCTCGCAATTTTTTTAATTCTCTAAAGCTCGAACCACTAGTACTTATAGAAAAATGCGGATACAAGGGTATTACAACAACTTGATCTATGCCATCTGCTTTCATATCAGCAATAGCTGATTCGGTAAAAGGATGCCAATACCTCATAGCAATGTAGGTAGTGGCATTAAAACCCTTGTCCCTTAATTTAGATTGTAATTCTCTTGCTTGTTGTTCAGTTATCCTTCTGATAGGTGAACCTCCACCTATGGAAAGGTAGGCCTGTTGTGAAGTAGTACTCCTAAGCGTACTAATTAACCAAGCTAGGGGCTTTTGAAAAACAGGGAAAGGGGTCCTGATTATTTCTGGATCAGAAAAAAGATTATATAAGAATGGGCCTACATCGTTAATGCGTTCAGGCCCCCCTAAATTCATTAGTAAGACGCCTATTTTATCCATCTAAAATTTATGGAGATTGAAAATAAACATTAAAAACGTCATTATAAGGTCAATTATATAAGTTAATGAACGTAATTCAGGAAATTAATAATGTCAATGATAAATTTGCTACTCAAGGAAGCAAGCTTAAAATTGAGAAAAGAGGAGAGAAATTAAATATTCGTGGTTCATTACCCTCCAAAGAAGATAAAAATAACTTTAAAGTTCAAAGAATATCTCTTGGTTTAAAGGCTAATATTTCTGGATTAGAAGAAGCTAAAAAAAAATTACAATTAATCAATTTACAATTGGAATTGAATCAATTTGATTGGATTAATTGGATAGGCAATCCCTATAAAAAGCAAATAAAAGATGGTTTTGAATTCCCAAATAAATTAAATCAATTTGAGGAATTTTTTTTTAAAGAAAAAAAAGGTGATTTTAGAACCAGCACTAGAAAATCTACCTGGAGAAGTTCTTACAAACCATATATGAAAAGAATCCTAGATGTTTATAGTGATCACGAAAATGAAGCTTTAGAGAAAATATTTCAAAAGACAGTCGAAAGTTATAAGGAAGGAAGCAGAAGTAGAAAACAATGCGCTACTTCTCTAAATGTTTTGGCCAAGTTTTTGGACATTAAACTACCAGAAGATTGGAAATTAAATTCTAGAGGATATGGTCTAAACAAAGCAGGATTTAGGGACCTCCCGACAGACGAATTAATAGAGAAACTTTGGGAGAAGATACCAAACAAATCTTGGAAATTTGTTTTTGGTTTGATGGCTACATATGGATTAAGAAATCATGAAGTATTTTTTTGTGATTTAAGTTCTCTAACAAATTTTGGGGACAAAATTATTAGAGTTTTACCTACAACTAAAACTGGGGAGCATCAAGTTTGGCCATTTCATCCTGAATGGGTGGAAAAATTCGAATTATCAAAACTTGGTGAAAATCCAGAACTTCTACCAAATATCAATAGAGACCTTAAAATTACAACCTTACAAAATATTGGAAAAAAAATAACAGACCAGTTTAAGCGTTACTCTTTGCAAATAAAACCTTATGATCTAAGGCATGCATGGGCAGTAAGAACAATTTTTTATGATTTACCTGATACTGTGGCTGCCAGAATGATGGGACATTCGGTTAGTTTACATACTCAAACCTATCACCACTGGATTACTAAAAGAGATCAACAACAGGCGGTAAATAATGCACTTTTAAAAGTTAAAAGAGTTAAAAATATTTAAAGTTTTATAATGAATATATAAATATAAGGGTCATATGCGAGAAAAACATTCATCTTCTGAGAAAATATTTAACCTCGATAATCAAGCAAATAAACTTGGGATGGGAGGTAAATTATCACCGGATAGCGATGAAAGTTCATATAAAAGAAGAATGCAGCAAAGAAAAGATATTCAAGCCGAAAGACTACAAATTAGAAAAACAAAAAAAGGATTATTAATGGTTTTCACAGGAAATGGCAAGGGCAAGACAACGGCATCTTTAGGTATGGCTTTAAGGACGATAGGGCATGGCTATAAGGTAGCAATAATTCAATTTATCAAAGGAGGCTGGACCACTGGAGAAGAAAAAGCACTTAAAAGCTTTTCTTCAAATCTATCTTGGCATTCATTAGGAGAGGGATTTACTTGGGAAACACAAGACAGAATAAGAGATGAAAAATTTGTTCAAGAGGCCTGGCAGTTAGCCAAAAAATACATTCAAGACGAATCTTATAAACTTATCATTCTTGATGAAATTAATATTGCGACAAAACTTGGTTATCTTGAACCTGAAGAAATAATCACTTTTTTAAAAAGCTTGAATAATAGAAAAAATCATATTGTTTTAACTGGAAGGGGAGCATCTGATTCAATTATTAATTACGCTGATCTAGTTACAGAAATGAAACTTATAAGACATCCATTTAAAGAACAAGGAATAAAAGCACAAAAGTGTATTGAATTTTAGTTAAGGTAAATTATTATTTAAAATTTCTTTAGGCTAGTTTAGAAATGTTTAAAGACGCAAGCAATATCTGAACAAAAAATAAATTTGGTGCTTTTACTTGCTAAGGTCTTAAAAGTACAATTATTGAATGACTTACAAAAGAGTTCTCTTAAAACTTAGTGGTGAAGCACTAATGGGTGAAAAACCTTATGGTATTGATCCTGCTATAGTTCAGTCAATTGCAGAGGATGTTTCAAAAGTAGTCGAAAATAATGTAGAACTTGCAATAGTTGTTGGGGGCGGGAATATTTTTAGAGGGCTTAAAGGGTCTGCAGATGGCATGGATAGAGCGACAGCTGATTATGTTGGGATGCTCGCAACAGTAATGAATGCTATTTCACTTCAAGATGGATTAGAAAGAGTAGGAGTTGCAACACGAGTTCAAACTGCAATAGAAATGCAGGAAATTGCCGAACCCTACATAAGAAGAAGGGCCATGAGGCACTTAGAAAAAGGTAGAGTTGTAGTTTTCGGAGGTGGATGCGGAAATCCGTTTTTTACAACTGATACTACGGCAGCTTTGAGAGCAGCAGAAATAAACGCTGAAGTTGTTATGAAGGCTACTAAAGTTGATGGAGTATACGATCGTGATCCTAATCAATTTAAAGATGCCAAAAAATATTCCTCTCTCAGTTATCAACAAGTTCTTAGTGATGAAATTGCCGTAATGGACAGTACTGCGATTGCTCTTTGCAAAGATAATAATATCCCTATTATGGTTTTTGATATATTCAAAAAAGGGAACATTTCTAAAGCTGTTGCTGGTGAGCCAATAGGCTCTTTAATTAGTTAAAGATCATTAAATTTTTTTTATTATGAAAGAAAAAGAAATTCAAGAAAATATGAATAAAAGTATTGAAGCCACACAAAGAAACTTTAATACAATTAGGACAGGCAGAGCTAATGCTTCTTTGTTGGACAGAGTAAGTGTTGAGTACTACGGAGCAGAAACACCAATCAAATCGCTTGCTACTATAAGCACTGTTGATTCGCAAACAATTTCAATACAACCTTTCGATATTTCATGTTTACAAGCGATAGAGAAATCTATTTCTATGAGTGATTTAGGTATTACTCCAAATAATGATGGTAAAGTAATAAGAATAAATGTTCCTCCGTTAACAGAAGAAAGAAGAAAAGAATTTTGTAAATTAGCCTCTAAATATGCTGAGGAAGGGAAAGTAGCTTTGAGAAATATCAGAAGAGATGCTGTAGATAAAGAAAAAAAAGACGAAAAAGATGGCCTTATTTCCATTGACGAATTGAGAGACAATCAATCTGAAATTCAAAAAATAACTGATAAATATATTGCCTTAATAGAAACTAAATTGTCTGAAAAAGAAAAGGAAATTCTAAAAGTTTGATAGAATTTGATGTTGTAATAATAGGTGGAGGTTTGTCAGGATCTTCCACCGCTCTTAACCTATCGAAGAAAGGATATTCAGTTTTAATCATCGACAAAGAGAAATTACAAGATTACAAACCATGTGCTGGCGGGATGGCATCTTCAATGCAAAGATTTCTTCCTTTAGATATAAAAGATTCCATAGAATCAAAAATTAAGAATGTTGAATTCAGATGGAAGGCTACAGATAATGTAACTGCGGATCTGACTGGTGAATCCCCATTTTGGATTATTAAAAGAGAAAAACTTGATCAACTATTACTTGATGAGTCTCTAAGTAATGGAGCTCAGATAATGAGACCATTATTTATAGAAAAAATTATAAAAGAAAATGATAAATGGGAAATTACGTGCAATAACAAAATAAAATATAAATCAAAATTTCTTGTTGTTGCAGATGGATCCCAATCGAAATGGGCTAGTTATTTCAATTTAGGGCCAAAAAAACCGAAATTTGCGAACACAATCTCATTAAGACTGAAAGGGTTAGGTGATATTCCTAAAGATGCCGTTAGATTTGAGTTTGGATTTATAAAATATGGTTTTGCATGGGCATTCCCCCTAAGAGAAAGCTTAAATATTGGTTTAGGTACTTTTATAAATAATGGTCTTGTAGAAAATCAGGCTATAAATAAACAAGTAATCAGAAGCTTCGGTTTTGATGATTTTACTTATAAAACGACTAGTAAGAAACTGAGAATATGGAATGGCTTCCACTCAATTAATGGTGACCAAGTTTTAGCGGTTGGAGATGCCGCATCTTTATGTGATCCATTTTTAGCAGAAGGAATTAGACCATCATTAATTAGTAGTTTTTATGCTGCAGAATACATCGATCAGTGCCTAGCAGGAAAAGTAGATGATTTAAATCTTTATACGAAAAAGATTAACAACATTTGGGGGAAATCAATGGCTTGGGGGAAAAGAATAGCCCAAGTATTCTATAGATTCCCCAGAACTGGATACCAATTAGGTGTCAAAAGAAAAACAGCGCCTAAGCGTATTGCTCAAATATTATCAGGAGAAATGAGTTATGAAGATATTGCAAAAAGAGTTATCAGAAGACTTTTAACAAAAAGTGGGACTTAATTCCTTTTCAATTCAAACTTAAATTTAGTTAGCAGAAATCAATTTATGATTTTTAATCTCTGAATATCTCTTAAGTAGAAGCTCTTCCAATTCTTCTATAGCCTTACTGAACCCAGTGATACCTTCACTAAGCTTTTCACTTGCCATTTGATCTTCTAGCATACTTAGTCTGAAATCTTTTTCTTCAAAATCGTAGTCAATAGAATTATTTATTTGAGAACTTACATCTAATTTTCTAACTAACTCTCCTTTTTCTTTTTTCAGTTCCTCAAGAAATTTTGGTGCGATTGTTAAAAGATCACAACCTGCTAATTCTTTTATTTCATCAATATTTCTAAAACTCGCTCCCATTACTTCTGTCTTGAATCCCTTTTCTTTAAAGTACTTGTATATTTGTGTAACCGAAATAACACCAGGGTCTTCAGCACCAACAAAACTAGTTTTACCAGTTTTTGCTTTATGCCAATCCAATATACGACCAACGAATGGAGAAATTAGAGTTATCTTTGCATTGGCACAAGTTACCGCTTGGCAGAAGTTAAAAAGTAAAGTTAAGTTGCACTTAATACCCTCTTTTTCCAAAATTTCAGCTGCCTTAATTCCCTCCCAAGTTGCAGCAATCTTTATCAAAATTCTTTCCTTTTTAATTCCAAAATTTTTGTAAAGATTGATCAATTTTCTCGCTTTTTCTACCGTAGCTTCAGTGTCAAAGCTCAGTCTTGCATCTACTTCTGTAGATACGCGCCCTGAAATAATATTCAATATTTCTTTTCCAAAAAATACTGAAACTTGGTCAACAGTTTCTTTGATTAATTCAATTTCGGAGCATCCTTGGGGCAATGCATTTTCTGAACTTTCTAAAGCTTTATCAATTAATTTCACATAATTAGAGTTCTTAGCAGCAGCAAGTATTAGCGATGGATTAGTGGTGGCGTCCCTTGGTTGAAATTTTTTTATCGAATCTAAATCTCCAGTATCAGCAACAACAACGGTCATTGAGGACAATTGTTCTAAAATTGATTTCATATCTAGATAATCATACATATACATAAACTAGCTTTTATTCCTGATGAAATCATCAGATAATGAACTAAATATTTATAAAATTGCAAAATTTTAGGGTTTTTTAACAATCATTCCATGATCTTTCATATTGGGAGGTATTTTTTCAATTACTATCAAACTCTCGATAATTTCTTTAGCAACTGGTACAGCAACAGTTGAACCATATGCATAAGATTTAGATGGCTCATCAACAACTACTAGGACAGCATATTTCGGATCATTAACTGGTAAGGTCGCCACAAAACTGCAAACTTTTTTATTTGTATAGGAACCATTTAAGGCTTTCTGAGAAGTGCCCGTTTTCCCCGCTATCCTATAACCCTCGATTTTCACTCCAGATCCACTACCTTTATCAACTACGCTTTCCATCCATTCGAGAACAGTTTTAGAAACCTCGTGTGAAAAAAATTGTTTTTTTGGATTTTTATTAACTCTTTCTCTGAAAGTTGAGGTTACATGAGGAGTCACTTCAAAACCACCATTTGCTAGAGCTGCATGAAGTTGAACCAATTTAAGTGGCGAGATTGAGAACCCTTTACCAAAAGAAGTTACAGCAGGCTCAATTGATTGATTTACAAATAAATCTTTTTTCTTTAGCTGGCCAGCAGTTGATTCAAATAAGTCAGTCTCTAAATTTTTATTTATACCTAAATTTTTTAGCCAATCCCAATAAATTGTAGGCTCTAAATTTTGCATTATTTTTACCATCCCAACATTACTTGAAACCTGCAAAACTTTTGGATAGTCAATATATCCGTTACCTTTTTTATCCCAATTAGAAAGTGTCCATCCTCCAACATTAATCTCTCCAATATCTTCAACTAATCCATCTTTCTGGATAATTTTTTCTTCTAAAGCTAAGGCAAGATTAATAGGTTTAAAAGTTGAGCCCGGTTCAAATAAATCTTGAGAATACCAACCCCTAAAGAGTTCAGAATCATACTGCCAAAATTTATTTGGATCATATGAAGGGAATGTAACCAAGGAAAGAATCCGACCATTATTAACATCCATAACTATGGCAAATCCCTTCTTTGCTTTCCATTTGCTTACTTGCTTTGATAATGCATTGAATGACGCTTTCTGTAATTTTGAATCTAAAGTTAAGCCTAAACTTTTGTAATCAGAAATAAAATCACCTGGTGCTGAATTATCCGGAAGAGGAGTTCCATCTCCTCCTCTTTTTATTAAATTACTTTTATTAAAAACTTTAATTTGATTATCTAAATGAAGTTCTAAACCTGCTGAAGCTACATTCTCATCATTAACAAAACCTACAAGATTAGAGTAAAGTTCCCCTTGAGGATAATATCTCTGCGAATATTTAAACAAATCAATTCCGCTTATTTGAAGGTTCTTAATCTCTTCTGCCTTTTCTTCGGAAATTTTATCCCAAAGCTCTATACCACTCATTTTATTATTAAATTTCCTCAGGAGTATTTCATCATTAATACCCAAGATAGGTGATAATTTTTCTGTAACTTCTTCAATACTGCGAACTCTGTTAATTGAATCACCAGGAAAATTAAAATATTTTGGATGGGCCCATAATTTATAGAGCGGTTTATCGTAAGCAATTACTCTATTATTTCTATCAACGATTGATCTCCTTTTTTTTAAGGAGTTAGTTTTAGAAGATTGTATTAATCTAGCTTTCCTTTGCAAATCAGAGGCGTTAAAGACTTGCAATTTAACTAACCTACCAAACAAACAAAAAATTAAAATTAAGCTAAAAATATAGAGAAATTTAAATCTTCTTTGATCAAGGGGTATTAGACTAACAATTTTTTTGTATTTTTTCATCAATATCCCCTTTGATATTTGCTATCACTAAAACCTTCAATGAGGCTATTTAAATTTTTCTTAAATGAACTTTCTTTTTTTTCAGTAAGTTTATTTATATAAATTAAATCTTCAGGTTTAGTTTTCCTATAAATATTGAGCGAGTCAAGTTCAATAATATAAGATTCCTCAATTTTAGAAATATAATCAATAAGATTATTATTGATAGCTCTTGTTTTAGATAAAGTTTTATATGTATTTGACCATTTCCTTTGGCTATCAAAAGATAAGAAAAATAAGATAAAAATTAATACCAATAGAGAGATATTAATGGTATCGAAAATTTGATGTACTAATTTGATATTAATTATGGATATTTTTTCGGATTTTTTTTTACCTTCATATGGAATTTTTTTTTTAAAATTAAGTTGATTCCCATAAGGTTTCATCAATGATTTATTTTTTAAATGAAAGGAGTATTACTAATTAAATAAACATCTTTTTGTGTGATTCGCAAGTAAAAAATTAAATTCTTTATGTCCTCAATAAGAACAAATTTAAGAAGGTCAATCCATTCCATAAAGAATGCATAATCACTGAAGAGAACAAACTCCCTGAAGCAATTCTTGTAATTGCTAATCCAATCCCTAGAACAAACAATGGCGGCATTTCTCCCAAACTTAAATGGGCTAATGCAAAGATAAAAGCTGAAACTATGATGCCCGAAATTACTCCAAAATCTCTTGAAAGAGTAGGTAGTAAAATACCGCGAAATATAATCTCTTCAAATAGAGGAGCTAATAGAGTTGTTGTTAGAAATAATAGAAAAAATGACAAGTAATTATTATTATTAAGAACAATTTCTAGCAAGGGGTTACTACCATTCTGATTATCGATCAGACTATTCATAATTAGAGAGATCAATAGAACAAAAGGAACAATTGTTAACCAACCTTTAATTCCCTGAATAATTGAATATTTTATTGGCAAGAAATTGAACTGTAAATAATCCTTTTTAAAATTAAATTCACCATTCAAGGATTTAATTTGAGAAAAAACTATCCATAATGGCGGAATAGCCATAAAAAGATATCCAAAGAAAATTTTTAAAGATTGAGACAATTCATTAGAGATATTCTTAGAAAAAAGTTCAACCAAACTGATAGAAAATAAAGGTGATACCACTTCTCCTAAAACAACAAATCCTCCTGCAATTAATAAAACCATATCTATTAATTCTAAATCTAAGGATTTAATTTCTTTCCAACCAAATTTTTTCAAAGATATGGTTGTCCATAATATTTTTAAAGCCAGAATAGAGCCAATAAGTATTGTTAAAAGTGGTATTAGTCTGATGGCTAATATTTTAAAAAACATCTTGCTTGAAAATGATTTTGTTATTAATGCACTATCGTCAAAATCAAATTTCCTGCTTAAAAGGTGATATAAAAATCTATCACCTTTAAATAAATCAAATTTATCAGAATTTGCTTTATATAAATTATTATTAGATTTTTTTTCTATCTCATCAATCAGAAATTTAAAGTTATTATCTTCAAAATCCTTGGATATATTTTTATAAATTAAAGGATCACTTAAGTCTGAAGTAATTATTCGAATTAATTTATTTCTTTCTGTTAGCTTTTCAAATGAGACTTCAGAGAGTGATTTATTTATTTGATCAACTGGATCATTAATTATAAAAAATTTTTTAAGATTTTCAGGTATTGATTGGACAGATAATTCAGCAATTTCTTGCTCTTTTTGACCAATATCAAATGAAACAGATGGTCTATTTAAACTGTCTCTTAAGCCTTGTTGCCATACAAAAAAAGTTATGACGATAGAAATAAAAGCTAAAGTGAGTTTTGACTTTGAAGTATTTTTAAAGATCATAATTTATTATATTCTTGAAAACTATAGTTAGTTATCATTGAATTTCCTTATATTTATGTATCTATTTTAATCACGCCATGAGATGATTAAATTATCTTAATTTTCAAATTTATATAATGGCTATAAGATTAGTTTTAGTTAGGCATGGACTAAGCAGTTTCAATGCAAAAGGATTAATTCAAGGAAGAACAGATGATTCATTATTAACCGATGAAGGATACGAACAAGCTCGAAAAGCAGGAAAAGCATTATCAAAAATAAAATTCGATAAAATCTTTTCCTCCCCACTTGTAAGAGCAGCAGAGACTGCAAAAACAATTAAAAAGACCTTCAATAAAGAACAAAATATTGTATTCGACGATAATTTGCTAGAGGTAGATCTTAGTGAATGGTCTGGTCTAAAAATTGATGAAATAAAAGAGAAATTTCCAGAAATTTACCCTATATGGAAAAATGAACCAGAAAATCTTATCTTAAAAAGAAATGACAATAAAACTTATAAACCAATTCAAGAGTTATTTTTTCAAGCAACAAATTTTGTAGAAGATATTTTAAAAATTTATCTAGACAAAGAAGATGTAAATATTTTAATTGTAGGACATAATGCAATTCTCAGATGTTTAATACTCTTGTTATTAGGAAAGCCTAAGCAAGGTTTTAGAAAAATAAGATTAGAAAATGCTTCTTTCTCGATACTCAATATTTCAAAAAAAGAAAACTCTTATAAGACTCAAATTGAATGCCTAAATCAAACTTCCCATCTTAATAAAAATATTCCAAATAAAATTGGAGATTCCAGAATATTTCTTATAAGGCATGGTGAAACTAACTGGAACAAAGAAGGTAGATTTCAAGGCCAAATTGATATCCCTTTAAATGAAAACGGAAAAGATCAAGCTAGAAAGACTTTTGAATATTTGAGACATATTTCTTTCAATAAGGCATTTTCAAGTTCAATGCAAAGGCCTTATGAGACTGCACAAATCATCCTTCAAAATAACAAAGATTTAAAAATTGAGAAAATAGATTCACTCGTAGAAATCAGTCACGGATTATGGGAGGGTAAATTGGAAGCAGAAATTAGAGAAGAGTGGCCTACTTTATTAAAAAATTGGCATGATAAACCTGAAGAAGTAATAATGCCTGAAGGTGAATGTATAAAAGATGTATCAGAAAGGTCAGTAGAAGCTTTTGACAAAATTTGTTTATCTCAAAAGGATAATGATCAAACCATCATGGTTGCTCATGATGCAGTCAATAAAACTCTGATTTGTAATATCCTTGGGATTAATTATTCAAATATTTGGATGATAAAACAGGGTAATGGCGGCATAACTATAATTGACCTTTTTAATGATCCCAATAAGCCCCCTGTGATTAGCGCTCTAAACATCACAACACATCTAGGGGGAATACTTGATTCAACTGCTTCAGGAGCACTTTAAATTAAGCCTTGTTAAAAATTTATTTTGATGAAGTCAGAGTCAGAAAAAGGCTTCATTTACTGAAAAAGCCAACTTGGCTAAGAGGCCAAAATCTGAAATATGCTTTACCAATTATCTCTTTTTTATGAAGAAATTTACTTCCAGGCCAATATCTTCCATCCCAGCTATTTGCCCTATTATCACCTAAAACTAAAAAATGATCTTCTGGCACCTTTATGTTTTCAAATTTACCACAATTACTAAATAGGGATAATGAGCACTTAAAAGAGACATAGGGTTCAGGAATTAATTTATTATTTATAATTAATTCACCATTAGAGTTTACACTTACAATTTCTCCTGGAAGTGCCACCACTCTTTTAATATAAGCATCGCAAGCTTGATCCCTTAAACCAGGAATAAAGGATATGGGAGGAAAACTCATAAAAAAACAATATCTTTTTTTTGGTAAAGGCTTAGATCTTGATGAAATTAATTTTTTGTCAAACGAGTAAGGTGAGTTAAAAACAACTATATCTCCTCTTTTTGGAAAAGAGTTTCTTAGCGATAATTTTTCAATAATTAACCTATCATTTATTTGTAATTCTGGGAGCATTGAACCAGAAGGGATATAACGTGGTTCTGCAAAAAACGATCTACAAGAAGAAACAAAAAAAGTTAATAGAATTAGTAGACCCCATTCTTTTAAAAAACTTTTTATGGAACCACTCATAGGATTAATAAAGTCTTGATTGTCTAAACTTATATAAATTGTTTTGCATATTCAATTTCATTAAAACCTAATATTACTTTTTTTCCTTCAGAAATCAAAAATGGTCTTTTTATTAATTTGCCATCATTTAAAAAAAGTTGAATAATTTCTTCCTTTGACAAACGATTAATATCAAGATTAAGAGTTTTAAAGGCTTTACCTCTTGTATTAAAAATCCTTTTCTTATCATCAGAGTATTGTTCTAAGGCTAGATTTAAATAATTAACAAGTGGAGGTTCTTTTACAATATCAATTAACTGATATTCAAAATTTTTGCTTTCAAGCCACTTGGCAGCTTTTCGGCATGTAGAGCATTTTAAATAACTGTAAAAAATTATTTTTTTCAATTTAATTTACTAATATTTGATTTCTTAAGTACTTTAAAGTTTTTCTTTTTTAGAGGCATACAACTTTTTAATAAATTTTCAACAACATCAAAATCCCTCCAACCATCAATTTGAACTGTTCTTCCATCGAGTCCTTTACTTGTTCTAAAAAATTCTGCAACATCCTCAAGCTGATTAGGAGCAATTTGATTAATACTAACTATATTAGCCTGCCTAGGATTAGCCATAGGCACACATAAAAGTTTCCCATCATATGCACCACAATCATGCATATCCAAAACTCCAATAGGTCTAGCTTTTATTAGACAACCCGCAAAAGTAGGTTCGTCCATTATCACCATTGCATCAAGGGGAGCTCCATCATCAGCGAGGGTATTTGGGATAAAACCATAATCAAAAGGGTATCTAACTGAAGAATGTAATACTCTGTCTAGGGCCATTATTCCTGCTTCAGAGCAATATTCATATTTATTCCTACTACCTGCAGGTATTTCAACAACAATATTCACTATTCCCTTCATTGGAGATGGAGGTATTGAACTAAGGTCCATCTTTTTTAAAATCGTGATTATGAATTATCTCGTTTCCTTGAGATAAAGGTCTGCCAATTAAAATGCTTATTGAAGGTAAAAAAATTGTCAAAAAGGCAACAATAATACCTAAAGATGTTATTGATAAACTCCTTATACTTAAGGGGTCATCATCATCTCTTTCAAAATCATTTCGAGCAGAATCATGAGAAGATTCTTCACTTGATTTACTTTGAATAAACTGCTTTGATTTCGTGTAACTCAAGAACTCTTAATTGGTAAAGATTAAGGAGATAATTAGACATCATTATCCTACATTTAAAATGTCAATAAATCAAAACATTGATTAGTAACTTTTTAATTACTCTTTTTCTAGCAAAGACCTGATAGATTTTAGTTCCTCCAATATTTGCACCAGTATATTTTGAGCAGCCGAGGAAGGTGTATTAAAAACCTCAACAGTAACCTCCTTAATTCTTAAAATATCTTTTGCAAATCTTGCTACTTCATTAGGATGAAATTTTAAAGGATCTTTTTGATCAGTTCTAAATTCGGGATTTAATTTTCTTGGATTAAAGCTAGGGTTTAGATTTCTTAAATCTGTATTTGTATATCTATAAACAGAAGCTCTTGATCTGTTTAGGAATTTTTGAACTTCATCAATACCTACTAATTCCTCTTCACTAGAAATATTGGAATCTATATTTTCCATAAACTTAAGAAAATGATTTAGTAGTAATGAACTTTTTAAAGAGTTTGAACTTCATTACTGAAGAAGTTAGCAAAAAGAATATTCTTAGACTAGCCGCGTTGAGGGACTCAAGACACTTTAAATTATTTTTTCACCTTAATTGATAAAATTAAATATTATTAAGGATTTTTCTGTATGCGCGTGACAACCTCATTTCCTCTGGGGACACTTCGTGACACACCTTCTGAAGCTGAGATTATTTCACATCAATTACTGTTAAAAGCTGGGTATATCCGCAGAGTTAACAGCGGTATTTATGCATATATGCCACTAATGCTTAGAGTTATTGAAAAAATATCCGCAATAATAGAGAAAGAACTTAATAGTATTGGTTGTACAAAATTACTATTACCCCAACTTCATCCTGCAGATTTATGGAAAAAAAGTGAAAGGTGGGAAGGATATACCGCTGGTGAAGGAATAATGTTTTACCTCAATGATAGACAAGGTAAAGAATTTGGTTTAGCACCAACTCACGAAGAGGTGATCACAAGTATTGCATCAGAGACCATAAACTCCTATAAGCAATTACCTCAATGTTTTTACCAAATTCAGACAAAATTTAGAGATGAAATAAGGCCAAGGTTTGGATTGATGAGAAGTAGAGAATTTATAATGAAAGATGGTTATTCTTTTCACTCTTCTGAAAACGATCTAGCTTCTTTCTATGAAAAGGTGGGCAATGCTTATGAAAATATTTTTAAATCTTGTGGACTACAGACAGTAGGGGTTGAAGCTGATAGTGGAGCAATTGGCGGTGCTTCATCTAAAGAATTTATGGTCACTGCTGATGCTGGGGAAGATTCCATTTTGTTCACTGAAAGTGGTTCTTATGCTGCCAATATCGAAAAAGCTGTATCTTTACCCTCCCAAACTATTCCACTAAAAGATAATATTCCAGAGTGGTTGGAAACACCTCATCAAAAAACAATCTTAGAAGTTTGCGATAATAATAATCTAGACCCAAGTCAGATTATTAAAGTAGTAATATTCCTTGCACAGTTCGAAGGTGAATTTAGTGTCCCAATTCTTGCATGCATAAGAGGCGATCAACACATAAATGAAGTAAAGCTTTTTAACTTAATCAATAAGCTTTATCACTTAAATCTCATTAATCTTAAAAAGATTGAAGACAAAAATACTATCGAAGTAAATCTAGTTGATTTACCCTTAGGTTTTATCGGGCCAGATTTAGATAATAAAACCATTAAAGCTAGTTCTAATTGGGAAAAAAAATGGACAAGAATAATTGACCATTCTGCAAGTGACCTTTCAAAATTTATAAGTGGTGGGAATAAAGTTAATTTCCATAAAGTTTTTCAAGAATTTTCTTTTGATTCTAAAGACTATCTAATTGGGGATATCAGGAATGCCAAAAAAGGAGATAAAATAAGTATTTATAATGATGAAGTACTTAAAGAAAAAAAAGGTATCGAGATTGGACATATTTTCCAACTAGGTCAGAAATATAGTGAAAAATTAAATGCCAAGTTCTCTGATAAGGACGGTCAGTTAAAAAATTTATGGATGGGTTGTTACGGAATTGGAGTGACAAGAATAGCTCAAGCTGCTATCGAACAGAATCATGATCAAAAAGGAATTTGTTGGCCTATCCAGATTGCTCCTTTTGAAGTTATTATTATCCCAACAAACCTAAAAGATCCTATTCAAAGTGACCTTACTGAGGAAATTTATAACAAATTTTTAATTAATAAAATTGATGTCCTTCTTGATGATAGAAACGATAGAGCTGGAGTGAAATTTAAAGATGCGGAATTAATTGGTATTCCTATTCAGATAATTATTGGCAGAGATTCTATTAATAAAGAAGTAGAACTTTTATGCAGAACAAATAATACTAAGCTAAAAGTTAATACTGATAAATTATTAGAAACATTTATTTCCGAATCTAAAATAATGTACAATAAAAAGTCTTGAGGCTTATTTTTTTTGGGAGCTAAGTTATGTTAATGAAATGGACATCAAAATTATTTTTTAAAAATCTTACCAAAGCCATATCTTTTGCAATATCCTTAATTGTTGTTTTTACGCTCTTTAGTTCCCCTTCCATAGCTGCTAAAACGGCTATGACAGGTGACTATACAAAGGATACAATTTCAGTCGTTAAAACATTACAAACAGCTGTTGATACTCCAAAAGATTCTCCAAATAAAGATGAAGTAAGAAGTGAGGCTCTTACACTCATAACTGACTATATTTCTAGATATAGAAATAGAGGGATGGTGAATAAAACGCAATCATTTACCACAATGCAAACAGCATTAAATGCTATGGCAGGTCATTACAAAAACTTTGCAAGTAGACCTTTACCCGATAAACTTAAAGAGCGTTTAACCAAAGAATTTTCTCTTGCTGAAAAAATGGTTCTAAGAGAAAGTTGATACAATTCATTTACTTTTTAAAAGTAAACCAAGATTTTTGAATATATTAAATATTCGCACAAAAATAATGCTCTTCTAAAATTGGCCAATGTTGTTGTAATCGGAGCCCAATGGGGTGACGAAGGAAAAGGTAAAATTACGGATTTACTTAGTCGTTCGGCAGATGTTGTTGTTCGCTATCAAGGGGGAGTAAATGCAGGTCACACTATAGTCGTAGATGATAAAGTCTTAAAATTACATTTAATTCCCTCAGGGATACTTTATAAAAATACTTCTTGTCTAATTGGTTCGGGAACTGTAGTAGATCCAAAAATCTTGCTCAAAGAAATTGACATGTTAATTGATAATGGAATTGATATCTCAGGATTACAAATTTCATCAACATCACATGTAACAATGCCTTACCACCGAATATTAGATGAAGCGATGGAGGCTGATAGAGGTTCAAACAAAATAGGGACAACAGGTCGTGGGATTGGCCCAACTTATGCGGATAAGTCACAAAGAAATGGCATTAGGATAAGAGACTTGCTCAATAAGGAAAGGCTAAGTGATGTGATCGAAATTCCATTAAGAGAAAAAAACGGTCTATTAGAAAAAATCTATGGCATTAAACCACTTAAATTAGAAGATATTGTTGAAGAATATCTTGACTATGGGGAAAGATTATCAAAGCATGTTGTTGACTGCACGAGGACTATTCATGCAGCTTCAAAAAACAAGAAGAATATTCTTTTCGAAGGTGCTCAAGGGACTTTACTTGACTTAGATCATGGGACTTATCCTTTTGTTACCTCATCAAACCCTATATCAGGAGGGGCATGTATTGGAGCTGGAGTGGGTCCAACTTTAATTGATAGAGTCATAGGTGTCGCAAAAGCTTATACCACAAGAGTAGGTGAAGGGCCATTCCCAACTGAATTACAAGGAAGTATTAATGATCAACTCTGTGATAGAGGCAGTGAATTTGGAACCACTACTGGGAGAAGGAGAAGATGTGGGTGGTTTGATGGAGTTATTGGTAAATATGCTGTATCTGTAAATGGTCTTGATTGTTTAGCCGTTACGAAACTTGATGTGTTAGATGAATTAGATGAGATTCAAGTTTGCATTGCATATGATCTCGATGGAGAGGAAATAGACTACTTTCCTACAAATTCAGATGACTTAAAAAAATGTAAGCCAATTTTCAAAAAATTAAAAGGTTGGCAATGTTCAACTGCAGATTGCAGAAAACTATCTGATCTCCCAGAAAATGCTATGAATTATCTAAGATTTTTAGCTGAATTAATGGAGGTTCCAATTGCCATTGTCTCGTTGGGGGCGAATAGAGATCAAACTATAGTAATTGAAGACCCAATACATGGTCCTAAAAGAGCACTGCTAAGGTAATTTAGTTCCAAATTAATGAAGGAATCCTTTAGACATTTTGAACATAAAAAAGTTGATCTCATTGGTTTGGGCAACGCAATAGTAGATATTATTGTAAATATTGAAGATGAGTTTCTTGAGATAAATAATCTGGATAAAGGATCAATGAATCTAATTAATTCTGATGAATCTCAAAGATTGTTAAAAAATTGCAAAGTGATAAAACAAATTTCAGGTGGGTCTTCAGCAAATACCGTTGTTTCTTTAGCAGAATTAGGCAATCATGTGCAGTTTATAGGAAGAGTGAAAAATGATCGATTTGGGAATTTCTTTTCTGACGATATAAAAAAAAGTAAAACTATATTTAATACTCCACCAACTATCGAAGGCGCTCCAACAGCTCATTCAATCATTTTGGTTACACCTGATGCACAAAGAACTATGTGTACTTACCTAGGAGCATCTGTAGAGTTTGAACCAAAAGACATTGACTTTAATGTAATTAAGGAAAGTAAATACTTATATCTAGAAGGATATTTATGGGACAGCGAATTAGCTAAAAAAGCTTTTATTAAAGCCGCCCAAATTGCAAAACAATCTAATACAAAAATAATCCTTTCTTTGTCTGATTCATTTTGTGTAGGTAGACATCGGGAGAGTTTCTTGGAATTAATTTATGAATATATAGATATTGTTTTTTGTAATGAATCCGAGGCGTTAAGTCTATTAAAAAATGATAAATTAGCAAGCTGTCAAGAAGACCTATCTTCCTTATGTGAATTAGTCATAGTAACTCTCGGAAGCAATGGTTCTCTCATAGTTAACAAAAATAATGTTGAAATAATTGAGTCAATAACGAAAGGGAAGATTATTGATACTACAGGAGCGGGAGATATCTATGCGGGAGGATTCATCCATGGATTAATAAACAATTGTTCTCTCAAAAAATGTGGAGAGATAGCTTCAATTTGTGCTGGTCAAATAATTACGCAATTAGGATCCAGATCAGATATTGATCTTAAAGAGTTAATAAAATAGATTTAATCAAATAGTCTTATTCAACCAACCATAATATTTCATCTCGGCATGGTATTTTTTGTAAATAATTTGAGGGACATCATATGTGGAATTTTTATTTACGAAATCAATTAAACAATCTTTAAATTCTAGTTTACTTTTTATTGTAATTTCAAACTCTTTAGTTTCTTCAATATCATCATTCCACTTATAAATTGAAAAAATTTGCTTTATAGAAACACAAGCTGCAAGTTTATTTTGTATTAGTAATTTAGCCATTCGCAAAGCATTTGCGTTATTAGATTCAGTTGTGATCATGACTAATACTTCCATAATGAATTAAACATCAATATTTTTTAATTATTTGATTTATCAAATTGTGATATTGATCAAAAGAGTAAGAATATTCATTTTTAACTTTCGGCCTTTTAACCAAAAATAACTTCATTTTACTTCCAGAAACTATACTCTCCCAGTTTTTCTGGGAATAACTTCCAGATTCTCTGCATAAAACATAATCTATCTCCCAAAAATCACAAAGTTTTTTTTCTAAAATGCTTTTATTATTTTTACTCGGTGAAAGTATCGCTATATTTGTATTTTTAATACATGATCCAAAAGCTTTAGTTATACTCTCATAAGTTGGAAGTACCCTTGCGAATACATTTGCTTTACAATTCATATAATAACTAGCTGTATCGTTAAGGAATCTTGAGCCTATTGCTAGAAGAATATTTTTATTCTCAATATCAACGTTATTTATATCCTTTAAATCATCAATATAAAAAAAATTATTTGTGTTATTTATTAGAGATTTCCTCTCAAATAGTAAAAGAGGTGTATTAATCTCTTTACATGCATTATTAAGATTTTTAGAAATTATTACGGCAAACGGATGAGTAGCATCGACAACGCATGTGATTTTATTTTTATTTATGAAATTAATTATTTGATCTTTATTATTTAATTTCCCCGTAATGATATGTAACTTTGGATTTTCAATATAAGCTTGCCCTGCTTTATAAGTTAAAACACTTGCAAAGACTGAGTAATTAAGTTCTAGAAGCCTATTAGCTATTACAGGTCCATCCGAAGTTCCTGATAGGATCCAAACATTTTTATAGCAATTTCCTTGATTCTGCATCAGTATATCTTTAATTAAATAGTAAGTAATGAATCATTGTTTAATTCAGGCGGTCATTAATAGCGCTCCCCAAATGAGGTATACCAAAGAGAACCAAACTCCAATTGCAGAAATGATTGTTAATTTTAAAGGATTACGTACTGAAGATCCAACCAGAGATCTCAAGATCATAGGATGGGGAAATATTGCCCAAGAAATGGTAGATGAACTAAAGGAGGGGCAAAATATTGTAATTGAGGGACGTTTAAAGATGAATTCTGTCACCAGAAAAGACGGAACTAAAGAAAAGCAACCGGAACTAACAGCTTCAAAGATTCATCAAATATCGCCAGTTGAAGTTATTAAGTCTGATCAAAAAGAGAATAATGAGTCATTTGAAAAAAAAGAGAGCAACAAAAACTCTAGTTGGGATAGTTCACCATTAGTACCTGAAGTTGACGAAATACCTTTTTAAATCAAATATCAACATTATTTTCTTGAACACTTATAATAAATTTGCTTATTTTTCTTTCAAGTGCGGCAAGTTCCCCTCTAATTTCTGGCCATTTACCCTTATCAAGATTTTCTAATAGCCATGATCTATCTTGATCAAGTTTAAAAATTAAATCTCCTTGATTTGCAGTATTAGTATCTTGCATAATACTTGTTAGACCATTTTATACTCATTCTACTAAATCAAAATGAAGAAATACCTATCCCCTGGAAACTTAATAGTAACCGCTGGGGGTATATTAGCTTTTGTTGGAATGACTGCTTATTTTACAGACTCAGTAAATTTAAGTGTACCTACTTTTTTTTATGGAGTACCTATTTTTTTAATTGGATTAGGTTTAAAGACTTCCGAAATACCTCCTGTAGAGTTGTTTAACAAGAAAGATTTTGCGACAAATAAATTTAATAGACCAAAAGAATTAACAGCACTAGTTAAAGATGTTACAAGATGGAGGTATGGGATAAAAGCTCATCTTGAATCATCATTAGAATCTTTAAATTTATGGGACGAAGATAATCCCCCTCAATTAAAAGAAATAGAGGAAATTGCAAAAGAAGAAAAAAATGGTCTCAGAATGCGTTTCGAATTAAACGCTGTCCCTCTAGAAAAATGGATTGAAAAACAAGAAAGGTTAAACAGGTTTTTCGTCAAAGGTCTTGAATCAGAATTTATTATCGACGATAATAAAAAAGAATTTGATTTTATTCTCTTTTATTGAATATAGGGATATATTTGTAAAAACCTAATTTCTCAATTCAATCAAGTTTTAATGAATTTTAATAATGAATGATTCTCAAAGAGTATCAATATTAAGCGAAGCACTTCCATATATACAAAGTTTCTCAGGTAGAAAAATTGTTATCAAGTATGGCGGTTCTGTTATGGAGAATGATAATTTAAAAAATGCTTTTTTTAGAGACATAGCACTTTTATCAACCGTTGGGGTTTGTCCGATAGTAATTCATGGAGGCGGACCCGAGATTAATAATTGGTTAAAGAAATTAGAAATATCTCCTAAATTCGAAAATGGATTAAGAATTACTGATCAAAAAACAATGGAAATTGTTGAGATGGTTCTAATGGGTAGAGTTAACAAACAAATTGTAAAAGGCATTAATAAAACAGGATCCTTAGCTGTGGGAATATCAGGTCTTGATGGCAACTTAATTCAATCTAGAGAACTAGGAGATGGGAGCCATGGGTTAGTGGGAGAGGTTACAAAAATCAATCCTGAAATATTAGATCCTCTTATTTCTAAAGGATACATACCAATTATTTCTAGCATTGGATCAACCTTGGAGGGTATTTCCCATAACATCAATGCAGATTTTGTGGCTGGAGAAATTGCTGCTTCAATAAATGCAGAAAAACTTATTCTTCTTACTGATACTCAAGGGATTTTAAAAGAAAAAGATAACAAAAATAGTCTTGTTGAAAAAACTAATCTCAAAGAGGCGAGAGATTTTATTGATAAAAAAATTGTGACTGAAGGTATGATTCCAAAGACAGAATGCTGTATAAGAGCTTTAGCACAAGGAGTCAAAGCAGCTCACATAATTGATGGAAGAATAGAACATTCATTACTTCTTGAGATTTTTACAAATTCTGGAATAGGTACAATGATAGTCGCCTAAGCCATGAAAACTTATGAGCAAGTTTTAGAAAAAGTAGAACTTGCTTTAGCTAAAGGTGAGTATCATTACTGTATTGAATTTCTTTTACCCATAATCGAATCATTTCCTTTATCAAGTAAAGAGGGAGTAAATTTAAGAACAATCTTAATTACTGCTCTTTGTGGTATCAATAAAAAGGAGGAAGCTAAAAGTTTTTGTAGAGAACTTCTAAAATCTTACGATAATAAGACAAGAGAAAATGCAAAATATTTGATGGAAGTTATAGACTCTCCTGAAATTAAGAAGCCAGAAAATTGGAACGTACAGTTTGAAAGCGACCCGTCACTCAATAAAAAATCTCTTAACTCACTGCGCAAAAAAAGAGAAGTATTGAAGAAAAAAAAATTTATTAATGTAACTGAAACACCAACTGGTGAAACAAAAACCTTTCAGAGAGGCTTTTCACTTATCATTTTTTTAATACTATTATTATTAATTCCGCTTTTAAGTGGCTGCGTTAAAATTGAGGATACTCTTGACCTTAGTGAACTTGATTCAATAACCAATAATTTAGTGATAGAAAGTAAATACATAAAGAAATTTCCTTGGCAATTAAAATTCGAAGAGAATATGAAAGATATTTTTCCTGACGCAGAAATTGAACAAGACGAATCAACCTTTTCTTTAAAACATAAAAATCTCAATTTAGAAGATACAAAACAAGTTCTTAAAATTACCCAAAATATCGCTGGAGAATTAGCGGGAGGATCAACAAATATAGAAATTAATACTACTCAAAAAAACTTCATTTTTTTTAAAAAATACTTTTACAGGTTAAATATGGATATAAATTCTATTCAAGGTATTGATAATTTAGAACTCATTTTCAAAATTATTCATCCTAATAAAGCTATCCTTACTGATAAAAATAATTCAAATTTAGAAATCGCAAAAAATCTAATAATTTGGAATTTAAATCAAGGACAGATAAATAGTCTTGAATTTTCTTTCTGGAGCCTCAACAAACTTTTGATTGGCATATCTATTATTTTAATAATTATAATATTGGCTTATTTATTAAGATTCTATAGATTTAAATTAGGTTCAGATTTACCTCAACTTCCATCAAAGTAATTACAACTCTGCTGGATTAACATCTATTGTTAAAAAAACATTTTTTGGAATAAGTTCCCATAATATTGATCTATCAGGTAGAGGTATCTTTGTTCCTTCAGGGCCATGTATTAATATCTGCCATCTAAATTTTTTACCGACTTTAGCAATTAAACTAGGAGCAGGACCAATTAATTTCCAGTTCTTTTTCTCACAAAAATTAAGAAGATATTTTGCTAATTTTAATGCAATTGACTCAGTTAATTCATAATTCTCGCCTGATAATTTAAGAAGGCAAATCCTGCAAAATGGAAATAAATTAGCCTCTTTTCTCAATTTCGAGTTTTCACTTAAGAATCTTTCATAATCTCTTTTCTGAAGATACGAAATAACCGGGTGGTTAGGTTTATATGTTTGAAATATTACTTTTCCTTTTTTTTGAGCCCTGCCTGCCCTGCCAGCTAATTGCAAAAACAATTGTAATGATTTTTCTTCTGCTGAAATATCTGGGCGATGAAGCAACCCATCTGCTGCAATAACTACTGAAAGAGTAATATTGGGGATATCAATCCCTTTGGCCAACATTTGAGTTCCCACAAGTATATCAGCATCGCCTTTGGAGAACTTTGAAAGAATATCTCTATGACCATCTTTCCCTGAGGTTGTATCTCTATCAAAGCGAAGTACTCTTAAGTCAGGAAATTCTTCATTTAAAAACTCTATTACCCTCTGTGTACCTATTCCAAAAGGTTTAAAGGCAGTTGAATGACAATCAGGACAACTATTGATCAATCTCGATTTATGATCACACCAATGACAGCTTAACCATTTTTTTCCTTGTGAACCGAGATGCACTGATAAAGGAACGTCACAGTTAGGGCAATTTATTAAATATCCGCAATTTCTACAACTTAAAAACCCACTGTGCCCCCTCCTAGGGATCAAAATTATTGCCTGCTCTTTCTTTAAGCGTAGTTGAGGAAGCAATTGTAATAATTCATTTGAAAAAATTTTCATATTTCCTTTCTTGAACTCATCACGCATATCAACAATTTTTATTTCAGGAATCTCATTACTAGATATCCTTTGAATCATTCTTACCAATTTAAAATTCTTTTCAAAAATACACTTTTTCCAAGTCTTCATTGATGGGGTTGCACTCCCAAAAATTAACTTTGCAGAATTCCTTTTTACAATTTCAATAGCAATCTCTCTTGCGTCATAACAAGGCATAGGACTGTCTTGTTTATAAGAAACATCATGCTCTTCATCCATGATTATTAATCCTAGATTTTTCATTGGAAGAAAAACTGCGGACCTTGTTCCTATCACTATTAGAGGTTCATTAGCATTATTAATTTTCTTCCAAACCATAGTTCTATGATTGGGAGAACAGTTACTATGATATTCATAAATCCCATTATTAAATCGCCGACTAAACCTATCAATAAGTTGAGGAATTAGTCCGATTTCTGGGGCAAGTATCAAACAACTTTTTTTCTTATGTAATTGATCTTCAGCAATTCTCATATAAACTTCTGTTTTACCTGAACCTGTTTCGCCCCAAAGAAGTAAAACATCTCCTGGTTTCATTGTTTGAAATTCTTGAAATGCAATTTTTTGCTCATTTGTAAGATTTGGTCTTTTCGTTGCAATATGATCATTTAAAAAGGAATTTAATTTAGTATTTATATTTTTTTTTCTTTTAGATTTAACAAGGTAATTTTTACTAACCATTGAATTAATTAGAGTGTAATTAAAACCAGACTTTATTAATTCACTTTGCCAATTACCTTTTACAGGCAAAGTATTCATTAAAAAAAATTCTTTTTTAGTTAATCCATTTTTCTTAATATCAAATTCTTTTTTAGTTTCAATCCATGTTTGATCTTTTAAACCTTTAGAAAAATTCTTATATTTACCAATCCAGCCAGGGGGAAATGCAGTTTTAAACATTTTTAAATTACTAACCATATAAAAAGAGGCTAGGGACTCTATCCATTCTCTCCAAGAGTCATCAATTATTTTTTTCTGCAAAATACTTTCAATAAACAAATATCTTATGCTTTTTCCTCCAGTAATATTTGCTTCATCATTATTGATTGTCGAAAAATTTTTTTTTGAGATCACCAATCCATTCAATAATCTTCCTCTTAATCTCGCACTTACAATATCTCCAACTTCTACCCCAAGATTATTTCCATCTAAATAGTAAAAGCTTTCATTACTACTACCTATATCAAGCAAAATTTCCAATTTGTAGGAGATATTTAATAACTGATTACTTGCCGGCTTCAAAACTTTTTCTTAGTATTGGATTGTTGAACATTCCACAAAGTGTTTTTTGCACATTGTAAGTATCCTGCTCTTAAGGGAGACATGAAGCTTTGATCATTGACTGAAAATTCAAAAAATGATCTGCCTGTCTGAGAAATCCCAAGACTTTTTACTTAGGTAATCTATAGCACTATTTAAATTTTTCAACAATTTAGAAAACTTTTATTATTCTCATTTTGTGAAAAAGTTTTTTAAACAATAAGGGGAACTTTACTACTAAATGTTCAAATTAGCCCTAAATAAAATTTTATCTAGTTAAATTCACCGTAGAAAGGAGTCAATTATGTGTCCAGTAGCAGCAGAATCAAAGAATTTCAAGCCTAGTTCAAAAAAAAAGATCAATAAAAAAATTAATACAGATTTAGAAACAGTAGTTGAAGAAGATAGTAATAAAAGTATTCAAAATTTACAGACATCTTCAGAGTTAAACAAAAGCAGTATTGAAAATAATAATGAGTTTAGTGATTCTGAAGAAGAAGATAAAGGGCTCGGAAATGTAAAGCTTGGGCCAAAAGGTATCTACACTGAAGATTCAATAAGAGTGTATCTTCAGGAAATTGGAAGAATTAGACTTTTAAGACCAGATGAAGAAATTGAGCTTGCAAGAAAAATTGCTGACTTACTCCAATTAGAAGAGCTGGCAACTCAATATGAGTCAGAAAAAGGACATTTCCCATCTGTTAGAGAATGGGCAGAGTTAATAGATATGCCTCTTCCCAAATTTAGAAGAAGACTTCTCTTAGGTAGGAGAGCTAAAGAAAAAATGGTTCAATCAAATTTAAGATTAGTTGTTTCCATTGCAAAAAAATATATGAATAGAGGTTTATCATTCCAAGACTTAATCCAAGAAGGAAGTTTGGGTCTAATTAGAGCAGCGGAAAAATTTGACCATGAAAAAGGTTACAAGTTCTCAACATACGCAACTTGGTGGATTCGCCAAGCTATTACAAGGGCAATTGCGGATCAAAGTAGAACCATTAGATTGCCTGTTCACTTATACGAGACAATATCCAGAATTAAAAAAACTACAAAAGTGCTTAGCCAAGAATTTGGTAGGAAACCTAGTGAAGAAGAAATCGCTGAGAGTATGGAAATGACAATTGAAAAATTAAGGTTTATAGCTAAAAGTGCCCAGCTTCCTATTTCTTTAGAAACTCCAATAGGTAAAGAAGAAGACTCTAGACTCGGAGATTTTATAGAAGCTGATATAGAAAATCCAGAGCAAGATGTTTCTAAAACTCTATTAAGAGAAGATTTGGAAGGAGTTTTAGCCACTCTAAGTCCGAGGGAAAGAGATGTTCTCAGATTAAGATACGGAATTGATGATGGAAGAATGAAAACTCTTGAAGAAATTGGTCAAATTTTTGATGTTACGAGAGAAAGAATTAGGCAAATAGAAGCAAAAGCCCTAAGAAAACTTAGACATCCAAATCGAAATGGTGTTTTAAAAGAATATATAAAATAAAAAAAGTTAAGTAAAATTTTCAGCTTTAAAAACTTGCAAAAGAATAGCTTAAGATAGATTCGACTCTATATTTAATTTAAACTCAAAATAATATTTAATGACTAATTTTAAGCTGAAAATAGCTAGTAGAAGAAGTAAACTAGCAATGGTTCAAACTTTATGGGTTAAAGATCAACTAGAAAGGAATATTCCCAATTTAGAGGTATCTATAGAAGCTATGGCAACTCAAGGTGACAAAATCCTAGATGTGGCCTTAGCAAAAATAGGTGACAAAGGCTTATTTACAAAAGAACTTGAAGCACAAATGCTCGTTGGCCATGCAGATATAGCAGTACATTCTCTGAAAGATTTACCAACCAATTTACCTAGTGGCCTTAAATTAGGATGCATTACAAAAAGGGAAGATCCTGCAGATGCTTTAGTAGTAAGCAAAAAAAATGACTGTTATAAATTAGAAACCTTACCTGAAGGTTCGATTGTTGGAACAAGCTCTCTAAGAAGACTTGCACAATTAAGAAATAAGTACCCACATCTTGTTTTCAAAGATATCAGGGGAAATGTCATAACAAGAATTGAAAAATTAGATAGCGGAGAATTTGATTGTATAATTCTTGCGGCCGCTGGTTTAAAGAGATTAGGCTTTGAATCAAGAATTCACCAGCTTATACCAAGTGAAATTTCCCTTCATGCTGTTGGCCAAGGGGCTCTGGGCATTGAATGTAAATCTGATGATAAAAAAGTTTTAGAAATTATAAATGTCTTAGAAGATAAACCAACTAGTCAAAGATGTCTGGCGGAAAGGGCTTTTTTAAGAGAACTTGAAGGTGGATGCCAAGTCCCAATAGGTGTTAATAGTAGTATTGATAACGGACAACTTTGCCTTACTGGTATGGTAGCCTCTCTTGATGGAGAAAGGCTTATAAAAGATCAAGTTATTGGAAATATTAATGACCCTGAACTGCTAGGTATAGAACTAGCAAAGAGACTAAAGCTCAAAGGTGCAGACAAAATTCTCAGCGAAATATTTGAAGAATTTAGAGAAAACAAAAATTAGTTAATTTACTAATTTAGGATCAATTTCTTTTTTGTATCTTTCTTCACAATCTTTAATCACTTTAACGGCTTCTTCTATTCCAAAAAAACCATTTACAGTACATGTTCCAGGTTTTTTTAGATCTTTATAGTGCTCCCAATAATACTTTGTTTCTTTTAACCAATGCTCTCCAAGATCTTCATAACTTGAGATATGATCCATTCTTTTATCATCTGCGAGAACCGCTATTACCTTATCATCGACCTCGCCACCATCATCAAATTTCATGACACCAATTATCCTTGCCTCCACAATAGAACCCGGTATCAATGGCTCAGTAACACTTACAATTTCGACATCAAGTGGATCTCCATCTTCATCCCATGTCCTTGGTATACATCCATAAGCAAAAGGATAAGCAAGTGAAGAATAACCTACCCTATCAAGTTTAAGGTGGCCCGTTTCTGTAATTAATTCATATTTATTTATTGTATTAGAGTTCAATTCAACAATAGTGTTTATGATTGTATTTGAGCTATCAGTGAAAGCATTTAGTATATGCAATAAATTTGGTGTAACCCTGCTTGGGGGTTGATTAAGGTTTGCCATCAAGAAATATTTTTTTATTTATCTTACATCCTCACACTCAACCAAATTCTTTAAAAGTAATGTTTCAGCAAAAATCATTTATTTTAGACTTTAAATGATTAATAAAATAGTTTGGCGATAGTTCTTCGTTAGTGACTTTTCTTATCAATTCCATAGAATTAACTGATCTACCAAATTTATGAACATTTTTTCTTAACCAAAGTATGATTTTTTGATATTCACCATTTTGGATTAAATCATCTATCAAACCAATCTCTCTTTCCATTTGAGAAGATATTTGCGCACTTATAAGATGACCTAACAAATATGAAGGGAAATATCCAAATGCCCCTTCGCTCCAATGAACATCTTGAAGACAACCTTCAGAATCATTAGAAGGTCTTATTCCTAGAAGTTCACTATACCTTTTATTCCATTCCTCTGGAATATCTTCAGCAGGTAACCCTCCCTCAATTAAATCTATTTCAAGTTCAGTTCTAACCAGAATGTGTAACCCATAAGTCAATTCATCTGCCTCAACCCTATTTAATCCTGCTTCTAAATGATTTATAGATTTCCATAGTTCAAAGTAATTATTTAATGTACATCCAGCTGAAACAAATTTTTTAAAAAATCTTTTCGAAAAAGATTTTGATTTAACTACTCTATTTTCCCAAAATAATGATTGACTTTCATGTATCCCCATGGAAGTTGCTTGACCTAAAGGCCAAGCAAACCACTGATGACTTTGTGATGGCAGACCTTGCTCATAAATTGAATGTCCCCACTCATGTGCAGTTGCTAAAAAACTTGATAATGGTTCACCTTCAACGATTCTTGTCGTAATCCTATAATCATTAGGCCCTAATGTAATCGAAAAAGGATGAGGGGATTTACCGACAACAACTAGACCTTTATCTCTACCAAACTCATCAAGTAATTTAGAACATAAATTCTGTTGAGATTCTGGACTTAAATCCCAGTGATATTTCTTAGACTTGTTAATTCCTCTAATCAACTCTGGTAGAGCGTCTTTCAAAGGCTGAAACATTTTATTCAACCACTTTAAAGTTAATTCCGGTTCAAAAGGCTGGGCTAAAGTCTCCCAAGGTGAATATTGATCTGATATTTGTTTTGCCTCTTCAATCCGTAATTTAACTAGTTCTTTGAAGAATGGAAGGAAAACTTTAAAATCTGATTTTTTCTTAGCTTCTTGCCAACTTTCATATCCTTTAGATTTTGCCTTTGCTAAAGACGCAACTAATTTAGGATCTAAATTTTTCGCTCGATTAAATTCCTTGATTAAAAGATTAATGTTTTTTTCTTTACCTTGAATAAAAAGTTGATTATTGGAGTTTTGTTCAGTATTTAATAATTCATTCTTAGCGGATTGTATTAAATCAGAAAATTCTTCAGAAGAATTTCTTCTATGCAAGGTTTTTGCAATATAGGTAAGTTGTTCAGATCTCCAAGAAGCTCCCTTCTTGGGCATCCCTGTATTCTGATCCCAATAAAGTGTATTTTGAATTGAACCTAATATTTGAGTTTCTTTAAGATAAGCCCCCAGCTTATTCCATTGAATTTCGGCCAAAATTTAGAGATAAATTTAATTTATTCTAAGATAAAATTTTTGATGTTTGCATTTAACATACATTGTTTATCCATAATAGAATATTAATTAATTAAGTTTTTAGATTACATAAATGGAACAAATATTCTCAAAATTAGAATTTACAACTAATGGTGAGGGTTTTATTGACATAACAAATGATTTGAATTTATTTATTGAAAAAAACAATTTTGATTCGGGAATTTTAAATTTAACTTCACTTCATACCAGTTGCAGCTTAACAATTAACGAAAATGCTGATCCAAACGTGCTAAGAGACTTGAAAAAATATATCCAATCTATAGTCCCATATAATTCCTACTTGACTTTATCAAAAAACAGAGAAGAAATTTCTTATAAACATTATCAAGAAGGAGCTGACGATATGCCAGCACATATTAAAACATCTTTAACTAACACCTGTTTATCTTTGAGTTTTCAGGATAGGAATATTATACTTGGAACATGGCAAGCAGTTTATTTATGGGAACATAGATTTGATCAAAGAAAGAGAATTTTAAATGTACATATAATTGGTGAGAAAAGGCAAAATATTTATAATGTAATTAATAAAAACTAATATTAATCATTTAATGGAACCTTACCTTTTGCAAGATGAAGAATTGCGGGAATTAATTGTCAAAATACCGGGCTGGGAAATTAACAATGCACAAATCCAGAAAGATTTTAAATTTAATAATTTTATTGAAGCCTTCTCATTTATGACCAAAATTGCTTTAATCTGCGAAAAATATAACCATCATCCTAACTGGGAAAACGTTTATTCAAAAGTAACAATTAGGTTAAGTACACATGATTTGGGGGGCATAACAAATCTGGATCAAACAATAGCTTTAGAAATAAATAAAGTTTTCTATCAATAAAATTAAAAATTTAAATTAATTCATTTACAAAATTAGTGAAAATGTCTAAAAAGTTATTACCTGTTACGATTATTAGTGGATTTTTAGGTTCTGGCAAAACTACACTTTTAAATTATATTCTAAAAAATCAAATTGGTCTTAAAACAGCTGTTTTGGTTAATGAATTTGGAGAGATAGGAATTGATAATGACTTAATAATAGAAGGCTCAGAAGATATGATCGAATTAAATAATGGATGTATATGTTGCACTATTAATGGTGAATTATTAAATACAGTATCCAAAGTTTTAGAAAGATCTGAAAAAATAGACTATTTAATTGTCGAGACTACCGGGCTAGCAGATCCATTACCAGTAGCGATGACTTTTGCAGCTGGAGATCTTCGAGAAAAAGTAAGATTAGATTCAATCATCACTGTGATTGATGGAGAAAATTTTGATTTTAAAATTAATAATAAAAGTGTCGCCTATGCTCAGATTTTATACGGTGATATCCTTTTACTAAACAAATGTGATTTAGTCAACGAAGAACAATTAAAGAAAGTCGAAAAATTCATTAATAAAATAAAAAAAGAACCAAGGATATTGAGATCAACCAATAGTGAAGTTGGATTACAAACAATAATGAGTGTAGGTCTATTTGAAACAGATACTTTTAAATACGATAAGGATAAAGAAGATGTAGAAGACAATTCACACGATCATTCTTCACATGCACACGATCATTCTTCACATTCACACGATCATTCTTCACATTCACACGATCATTCTTCACATTCACACGATT